>NGUZ01000009.1 GCA_002154655.1 Corynebacterium kefirresidentii | reverse complement strand
ACTGGTACTAATTGACCACAACAAACACCAATACACACTATGTGTGCTGGCAAAAACAACAACAACAAAAAAGAAACAAATTGTCACTGTCGTGACCGCGTCCACTATGCAGTATCTGACACAACACCCAAACACCCCAAAAAGAAGGGTATTGTTCTGAAAGTTTGTCGGTGGTCAATAGCTGCAGGGAAACGCCCGGTCCCATTCCGAACCCGGAAGCTAAGCCTGCACACGCTGATGGTACTGCAACCGGGAGGTTGTGGGAGAGTAAGTCACCGCCGACACCAAACAACACAAACACAACTAAATACAACAAAGAAGAGGACGGCACACCACCGCCCTCTTCTTTGCGTTTTACCAGCCCACCCAGCTGGTGGAAGGCCTCATCTACAAAGCCGGGAGTACGGCTGAAGGCTATGGAGGGGAGAGTCTGGGCGGACTCACATCTTGTCTCCGGCCCCCAACGTGGCAAGGGTGCCCCGAGCTGTCTATGCAGTCGCGGGCTATTGAACTATTTTTACTACCACCGCACTGCCTATCCTGGAGCTGCCAACGGTTTCAAAATAGGCCACCGAGAAGCCGGTAGCACGAGGCTCGTCGTACCGGGCTTGTGCTACTGAAAATCGATGAGACGGTGTGTGTATAGGGGCAGGGCGGACTCAAACTCGCGCGGCTTTTCACTGAGGGGATCGGTGAATTCGATGCGCGTGGCTGTTAGGTGCATAGGAATACGCATGTCCTCTGCGTCTTCGGGAAAAATCTCTGGGTAGACCGGGTCGCCCAGGATGGGTACGCCTGCTTGCCACATATGGAGACGCAATTGATGGGTCTTGCCCGTTGTTGGTTTTAGCGTGTACTTACCCAATCGCGGCAGTTCACCGTGTATTTTTTCATAAGGGGCATTGTCTATGCGCTCGACTGAAGCGAGGGTAGTGAACGCATTAGGGGGACCGTCGCCAATTTGGCCCTGGATTTCGCCGGGGGTCTTGGTGAGGTGCGAGGCCCATTGGAGGGGCGTCGGAAAGCGATGGTATTTGGCGATCGCCTGATAGGTTTTTGAGACTTTCTTTTCAGCAAAGAGGGTTTGGTAGGCACCGCGCACCTCGCGGTGTTTGATAAATAGCAAGATTCCGGATGTAAGTCTGTCTAGACGGTGTGCTGGTGCAAGTTCGTTATTTCCGGTCATTCGCCGTAGCTGGACTGTAGCGGTCTGTACGATATGTCGGGCCCGTGGCATGGTGGCCATGAACGGTGGCTTATCGGCGATGAGAATGTGTTCATCTTCGTAGAGAATGGGGATGTCATAAGGCACCGGTACCTCGGGGGCCGGCATGCGGTAGAAAAAGACGTCCTCATCTAGGCGCAAGACGGATTCCGGTCGGAGCTGTGTTTGGTTGCGCAAGACCACCTCGCCGGAGTCAAAGCGCGCTTGGAGCGCGGCGGCGTCATCGTGAGGATGCCGGTGGCGTTGTGCCGAGATTACTGCGCTAAGAAAATCCCAGGCGGTTATGTTTGCCTCAGGGGTGCGCACGCGGGTTGGGTTTAGGCCGTCTTTAATCGGTAAAGGCGTGAAACCTTTTCTGCGATGTATTAAGGTTTTGTCCATGGATTTTAACTCTCTCATTGAACCGGTTGTTGCCTTTTTCTCTGAAGGTATCGGCGCCGTAATTCGCACCGTCTTGGAATTTGTTTACACGGTTATGTTCCCGTCGAATTCTGAGGCCGCAACCATCAACCCTCAAGCCTAATCCGTACTACAATTAAGGTATAACCACGGAAAGGACACATCATGGCCAAGGAAGACATTGTAGTCGTTGCCGTTGACGGTTCGGAAGCATCCAAGAATGCAGTACGCTGGGCCGCAAATACGGCTATGAAGCGCGAGATTCCTCTTCGAATTGCATCGAGCTACACCATGCCGCAGTTCTTGTACGCAGAGGGCATGGTTCCGCCGAAGGAGCTTTTCGATGACTTGCAGGCCGAGACGCTTGAAAAGATCGAAGAGGCTCGCACTATCGCTCATGAGGTTGCTCCAGAGCTGAAGATTGGTCACACGGTGGCTGAGGGCTCCCCGATCGATATGCTGCTGGAAATGTCGCATGATGTCACTATGATCGTCATGGGTTCCCGCGGCATGGGCGGCTTGTCTGGCATGGTGATGGGCTCTGTCTCCGCTTCGGTTGTTTCCCACGCTTCTTGCCCAGTGGTTGTCGTTCGCGAAGATAATCACGTTACGGACTCCACCAAGTACGGTCCTGTCGTGGTCGGTGTGGATGGCTCTGAGGTCTCGCAGAAGGCCACTGCTTATGCATTCCGTGAGGCGCAGGCTCGTGGCGCCGCTTTGATTGCGGTTCACACCTGGATGGATATGCAGGTACAGGCCTCCTTGGCTGGTCTTTCGGCCGCCCAGTCTGAGTGGGCTGATATCGAGAAGGAGCAGAGCGAGCTGCTGGCTGAAAACCTCAAGGAGCCGCGCGAGGAGTACCCAGACGTAGAGGTCAAGCAGCTTATCACCCGGGATCGTCCAGTGAGCGCTTTGACCGAAGCCGCAGAAGGTGCGCAGCTTCTGGTTGTGGGCTCCCATGGCCGCGGCGGCTTTAAGGGTATGCTCTTGGGCTCGACCTCTCGCGCACTGCTGCAGTCTGCACCATGCCCGATGATGGTTGTTCGTCCGGATGAGGACAACTAAAACTACTGTGTATTGTGTATAAGGGTTCCGCCCACGTGGGCGGAACCCTTTTGTTGTTGCGTACCCCCTAGGGCCGGTCCGCTCGTGTACGTTGGGGTGTACCCGCTATTTTAGGAGGATTGCATGAATTTGGGTTTGGGGCTTTTTAGCTCGATTGTTATTGGTATCATTGCCGGCTGGCTGGCAGAAAAGATTATGAAGCGCGACCACGGCTTGTTGACCAACCTTATTGTTGGTGTGCTGGGCGGCATTATCGGCGGAATGATTATCCACTTCCTGAACATTGAGGAAGGCGGATGGATCTTCTCCTTGATCGCCGCTACTGGTGGTGCTTGTATCCTGTTGTGGATCGTGGGGCTCATTAAGAAGTAGCCCGCATTTAATTCGCGTACAAACCGGTTTGTCTATAAAGTATAGATGAACCGGCTTTGTCGTTTTAGAGAGGAAACCATGGCAGAAAAGAAGTCGCGCCGTAATCGGCCCAGCCCGCGTAGTCGGCTGCTGGAATCGGCGACCAAGCTTTTTACTACCGAGGGCATTCGTGTCATCGGAATTGACCGCATCCTGCGTGAGGCGGATGTAGCTAAGGCTTCTTTGTACTCCTTATTTGGTTCCAAGGACGCACTCGTTATCGCCTATGTGGAAGCTTTGGACGAGAAGTTCCGCCAGGATTGGGAGCAGCGCACTGCGGAGATGACGGATCCGGATCAAAAGATCCTGGCCTTTTTTGATAAAGCGATTGAGGAAGAACCCAAGCAGGATTTCCGCGGATCCCACTTTTTGAACGCTGCCGGAGAGTATCCTCGTCCGGAAACTGAGGCGGAACATGGCATCGTGGCCGCCTGCGTCGAACACCGCAACTGGGTGCATTCCACCTTGACAGCACTGCTGACTGAGCGCAATGGGTACCCATCGTCCTCGCAGGCGAGCCAGCTGCTGATCTTCTTGGATGGTGGGCGTGCCGGTGCTCGGTTGACCAAGGAGATTGGGCCGCTGCAGACGGCCCGCGATCTGGCTACTCAGATGCTTTCTGCTCCCCCTGCTGACTATTCGATTTAAGATACTTTCGCGCCTCTATACGTAGCTGGTTGACCCGCTTTTTCTCTTCTTTGGAGAGGGTGGGTTCTTTTTCGCGCTTGCGCCAGCGGCGGATGCTTTCGCGGCGCATAGCGTTGACGTCCTCGGTAAGCGGGTAGTCGCGGTGCAAAATGATCTCAAAAATAGTGGTTTGGATCAGCATGAAAAGATACGCGCAGCCCCAGTAGAGGATGATTGCTACCGGGATGGGGCCGGACTGGGCCAAATGCCACAGGAAGAAGGGGGTGATAAACAGCAAAAGGGCGATAAGGATGAAGATGCGGCGGTTAACCTTCTTATCAAACTGGGTGGTGCGGAAGCTTCGCACGAGGGAAATCACCGAGTTTGCCATGGTAAAGGCGATGGCAGCAATGAGGATGGGGTTGATGAGATCGCCGTGTTCGCGGGCGAAATCCGTTAAAGGCGCGCCATAGAAGGTAGTTTGGCGGAAGGCCGAGACGTCGGAGGCATTGAGCATGCCCACGGTGGTGGAGCCGCGCTCAATATTCGACATGCGCAGGAGCACTTGATAGAGGCCGATGAACGCCGGAATCATGATAAGCGGAGGAATACAACCCGCCGCAGGGTTGTAGTCATAGCTCTTCATGAGGTCCTTTTCCTTTTGCATGAGCTCCGCCATTTCCTCGGTGGTGGTGGCGTTGTTCATCCGCTTTTTAATGCGGTTATTCTCGGGGCGGATGAGTGCACCGATGCGGGCGGAACGTACGGAAGTCCAGTTCAGAGGAACAGTGACGCCACGCACGGTGATAACCAGCAAAATGATAGAAATTAGCCAGGCCGTAGATTCACCGACGAAGCTGCTGATGAGCCAGTGCCAGAATTTCATAATTCCAGAAACTGGATACATGAAGACTTCGTACATGCTCAACCTTTCATGGGCAGTATGGTTAAGGCATGACTAAAGTTCTAGGGGAACTCATGCTAACCATTGGCGTGGTTCTTTTACTCTTTGCATTCTATGAAGCCTATTGGACAAATGTAGAATCCGGGCAGTTGCAAGAAGAGGCGAGTGCCGATCTTGAAGAGCAATGGAGGAACCCACGCCAGAAGATGGAGCCGGAATTGGGCGAGGCATTCGCCCAGCTCTACATTCCCACCTTTGGTTCTGACTATCACTTCGCCATCATTGAGGGCACCAATGAAGATGATCTGCTCCGCGGTCCTGGTCGCTACGTGGATTCCCAGATGCCGGGGGAGATGGGAAACTTTGCCGTCGCCGGCCACCGCGTGGGCAAGGGGGCTCCCTTTAATGATCTAGGCAAGCTGGAGACCTGCGATGACATCGTGGTGGAGACGCAAACGGAGCGAATCACCTATCGCGTACTGCCCATTGATGGAGAGCAGGCGGATTGCTTTAGCGGAATACCGCCGGAGTATTCCCACGTGGTTGGCCGGCATATTACAACGCCTGGCGATGTCTCAGTGACCAACCCAGTACCAGAGTCTGACGCCGCGCCGAATCGCGAGATCCTTACCCTGACCACGTGCCACCCGCAGTTTTCCAATGCGGAGCGCATGATTGTGCACGCTATGGAAGTAGAAAAAGAGGAGAAATAATGTATCGCGCTTTATGGAATTTTTTGCCAGGGCCGACACCGGTAAAGGCCATCTTGGCCATCGCCATTGCGGTGGGAGTTTTCTTCCTGCTGATGGAGGTTGTATTCCCGTGGCTGTCGCCAATGATGCCGTATAACGATGTCGCGGTCTAAAGGCCCAAGTTCGCAATCGCCTCGTGGGCGATCTGCTCTGATTTAACCGTTTGCTGCTGGTTGCTCCATACCAGCACCGCGTGCGTGTCCTTCTGCACGGCGTATACGGCGTGTTCATTGACCACGCCCCGGCCGCCTTCCCAACCGTCAAAGGAGGCGGGTTCGGTGGCGTCGATAGGCGCGGCCCAATCCACTGCGGCGCGAGCGTCTTCGACCGTGGGCATATCCCGCACGATGACGGTGGCTTGCGGGTCGTCCTGATAAGACCAGAATACGCAGGCTGGGGTGGGAAAGCGCGTGTCGATGCCCTGTTTGGTCAGGCGCTGGCCGTTGGTTTCTTCTAGCCAGCCGGGGCCGATATAGGGGCAATCGCTCCAGTCATTGACCTCCGCGGTCTGAGAGACGTTAACCTCGGGTGCTTGGGATGATTCTGGGGTTACCGGGGTGTTTGGCGCAGGGGCGGGCGTGGATGAATCGCAGCCGGCGATCCCAAAAGCGGCTAGGGTGAAAAGGGGAAGTAGGCTTTTGCGCATGAACTCCACAATAGACCGGGATACCGATGCACTCCGCACCGGCATCCATATCCTCACCGCTGGCCTGCTGGTGGTCGGCATTTTCACCTCGGCGCGGATGCCGCTTTCCCAAGCGATTATTAACCTGCTGCTCTTGGTGGGTTTTGCGGCGGTATATTTCGCGGGCTCGGTGTACGGGGAGAACTGGGCTAGGCCGGTGCGCTACTTATGGCTATGCATCCTATCGGTGCTGTGGATAGCGGACCTTTCTGTGGCTCCAGCGGCAATCTATTTGGTCTTCGCGATGTTCTTCCTGTACCTCACGGTGCTGGATATGGCTGCGGGCATAGTCTGCGTTATTGGAGCCTCAATCATCACCGTGGCGGTGCAGATACCGCAGGGGCTAACTTTTGGCGGGGTAATGGGGCCGGCGGTCTCGGCGCTGGTGACGATAGCGATTACCTACGCCTTCCGTACGCTGTCACGGATGAATAAGGAGCTGATAGAAACTCGGTCGCAGCTAGCTGCCACGGAGCGCGATGCTGGCATGGTGGCCGAGCGTCAGCGCATTGCGCACGAGATTCATGACACCCTTGCCCAAGGGCTGTCTTCTATTCAAATGCTTTTGCATTCGGCGGACCGCGATTTGGATAAGCAGGACGTGGACAAGGCGCGAGAGCGAATTGAACTGGCCCGAAGGACGGCCGCGGATAATCTGCACGAGGCACGGGCGATGATTGCGGCCTTGCAGCCGCCAACGCTCAATGAGGCTTCCCTTGAGGCGGCGTTGACCCGCATGGCGGAGAACTTTGGTGCTACTGGAGACATCCACGTAGAGGTGGAATCCGAAGGTGAAGTACAACAGTTGCCCATGAAGGTGGAGGCGGCGTTATTGCGGATTGCGCAGGGGGCTGTGGGGAACGTCGTCAAGCATGCAGGGGCGAGCCGCGCCCGGATTACGGTGACCTATGAGGGTGATGAGGTGCGCCTGGACGTGGTGGATAATGGCAAGGGCTTTGATCCGGCCGCGGTGGAGAGTACCCCTGCAGGTCTGGGACATATTGGGCTGGCCGCAATCAGGCGCCGCGCGCAGGAGCTAGGCGGGGAGGTCATTATTGAATCTGCGCCGGGGGAGGGCACTGCTGTGTCAGCTAGTATGCCCTTAAACAGCCGAGTAGATTAAACTTTTGGTTGACAATGACATCGATAGGAGGAATGTCGTGATTCGGGTCCTATTAGCAGATGACCACGAAATCGTCCGGCTAGGCTTGCGCTCCGTGCTGGAGGGCGCAGAAGATATCGACGTCGTAGGGGAGGTCGCTACGGCCGAAGCTGCGGTGTCGGCTGCGCAGGCGGGCGGCATCGATGTCATCCTGATGGACCTGCGCTTTGGCGCCGGCGTGGAAGGGACCCGCGTTATGGGTGGTGCGGAGGCTACCGCGCAGATTCGGTCCGCCATGGCCACCCCGCCCAAGGTTCTGGTGGTCACTAACTATGACACCGATGCGGATATTCTCGGCGCGATTGAGGCCGGCGCCGTGGGCTATCTCCTCAAGGATGCACCACCGCAGGAGTTGCTCGCGGCGGTACGCTCGACTGCGGAGGGTGATTCGGCGCTTTCTCCTATCGTGGCCGATAGGCTAATGACTCGCGTACGCACGCCGCGTACTTCCCTTACACCGCGCGAGTTAGAAGTATTGCAACTGGTGGCAGCCGGTGCTTCAAACCGCCAGATTGGACAAGATCTTATGTTGTCTGAGGCCACCGTGAAGTCCCACCTTGTGCACATTTATGACAAGCTAGGTGTGCGTTCGCGCACCTCCGCCGTGGCGGCTGCGCGCGAGCAGGGCGTGCTCTAGTTGGCAGCGTTATAGGCCTCGATGACGTCCTGCGGGATCTTGCCCCGGTGCGCCACTGGCAGCCCTTGGGTGCGTGCCCATGCGCGGATCTGACTCGGATTGGCGCGCTGTGCATTGATGTCCGGGGCAACGCGGGCGGCGTCCACGTAGGGGGCGAGAAGATTATGGAAGCGACGCGCGTTATCCGTGGAGAGATCGATAAGGTAGTTTTGACCGTTCACGCTGAAGCGAATGACTTCTAGCTGGTCTTCGGGAATTAGGGTGTGGTCCAAGTCGTCGTAAAATTGGGTCACTTCACGGCGGGACATTTTGCCTCCAATTTTCTAAATGCACACCAAGCAAAGAGAGCATTAATGGTGTTTAAGGGATAGGGCGATTAGAAGATTATCAGCATCTTTTTCTGGCTGAAAAGACTTTCCCCGAAAAATTCCGGAACTTTATGGAAAATAAATATATGCCACCACCGCCCCCTATTCGGTGGTGGCATAAATGATTTTACTGGGCCAGACGCTGCTGGATTTCCGCAGTAATGGAGTCAATCTCCGAGCTAATGGTCTTGTGCGCGCGGCGGCGCTGCTGCTCAGTCATAAACTCAGCATTGTCGATGGCGGAGTCTACTTCCTGGAGGCGGTCGCGCACATCGCGCTTGAATCCGGCCGGGATATCCGTGTTATCGAGGGAATTGCGGATACCTGCGGTGCGGGCCTTAAGTGGTGCACCGTAGCCAGAGAAGGAAGCCATCTGGTCCGAAGTTACGCCGGCTTTGGCGGCCTTTCGCTTTTCACCTTCGGTTTTCAAGCCTACGTAGCCGCGGTAGAGAAGTGGCAGCAGCAGGGGAGCGGCGGTGCGCAGTGCGCCGGCGTAGCGCTTGACGTTATCGGAATTAAAACGGCCGGCCTTGAGCTTGGCCAGTTCATTCTTGGCCATCTTCTGCTCGTGCTTGCGGCGCTTCTTTAGGCCCTTTTCCTCAGACTTGATGAGGTGCTTTTCCTGCTTAGCCAGGAGCTTTTGCTGGCGACGGCGGTCTTTAGACTGGGCCTTTACCTCTGCTTTAGCGCGGGTCTTGGCAGCCTTTGCCTGTGCGCGTGCTTCTTGGCGGGCCTTTTTAATTTTCTTCAAAATGCTCATTTAATTTCCCTCACGTTTGATCGAGTCTGGATTCAACTTTACCTTGCCGTTCCATTAAGCTCACCCGGTGTGGAGGATGTGGTTGTTGCTTCGGACCTTGTGGGATGCCGTTACCGCTTAGTGCAGCGGCGTGCGCACCCCGAGATGCCGCGTACCCATGCCTCAATCGCCCGGGCGGAGCGCCACGCCGCCGCCGTGGAGGCGGTCATGCAGATGGTTCCCCGCAGGGGTTCCGGCCGGTTCCGCCGCATCGACTTAGAAGGCGATGAGTGGGAGCGCTCCATGCGTACCCTTGAAGCTTTGGCTTCTGGATATACGCACATCACTAACGCGGTTTTTGCTACCGAGGAGTGGATGGTGCACGTGGATGTGCTGCTGCGTGAGGGCGATAAGTACACCCCGATCATCGTTTCCAATCATCGTGTGGCCCGCAAGAATGACACGAAGACGACGCTGGCGGTGCCCACCCACAGGTTGGGGCTGAGCGAGCCGCTCGAAGCCCCGTATAAGCTGCGCCACCATGCGGTGGATGGCTACCGCTTAGCCTTTGCCGCTCGTGCTTTGCAGGATCTAGGGCTTGATTCGGGCCGAGGCGGAGCCATTGGACAGGACCGCACGCGAGCATTCTTTACTGACACGGCCAGGTTTGATCTGGAACGCGCGTGGAATCAGCCGCTGCCTACTGCGCCGGTACGGGTTAAAGAGTGCGCTAGCTGCCGCTTCTGGTCTTTGTGTGAACCAGAGTTGGTGGCGGCGGATGATATTTCGCTCTTTTTATCCGGCGACCGCGCTAAGCCTTACCGCGAGCGAGGTATTACTTCTGTGCAGGCGCTTATCGACGCCGACCTGGGCGAACCCTCCCGCCTTGCAGCCGCCTGGCGCGCCGGGGAAGTATTGCTGCGCCGCGGTGACGTGAACGTTCCGCGGGCGGACGTGGAAGTAGACGTGGATATGGAAGCCTACCTGGACCAGGGCGCGTATCTATGGGGAGCGTGGTGCGACGGCGAGTATGTCCCTTTCGTGACCTGGGAGCCGTTGGGAGGGCGCGCCGAGGCGGAAAATTTTGCGGCCTTCTGGCGCTGGCTGATGGATCTGCGGGCGCAGGCGCATGCGCAGGGTAAAACCTTTGCTGCTTATTGCTACTCTGCCCATGGCGAGAATCACTGGATGCGTATGTCCGCGCGGCGTTTCCACGAGGTGGATGAGCGGGAGGTAGAAGAGTTCATCTCCTCGCCCGAATGGGTGGATATGTTCGCCCACGTTAAAAGATCCTTCGCCGGCCCCTTTGGCCTGGGCCTGAAGGTTGTTGCGCCTGAGGCTGGGTTTACGTGGCCAGAAGAGGATTTCGACGGCGAAGAATCCGTGAATGCGCGGCGCGAGGCGCTAGCCGGGGACCTCGTGGCGCGGCAGCGTTTGCTGGACTATAACTCCGGCGATGTACAGGCCACCCGCGCGGTACGCGAGTGGATGGATGCCGGAGCACCGGGGGTTAGAGCGCTGTAAATAGGGCGTACATGACCGCGAGGATCGCTATGCCCATATATACCTGGTTCCATTCAGGTCCCGGCTTGGGATCTGGGCCCTCCGCCTTTTTCATCAAGACCTGTTTCTGGGCTTTGACCGCTCGGGCGATGAGCACGGGGTAGACAGCCAGAGAAAGGATGCACAGAAGGGAGGCGGCCACCTTGAGTAGGGAAATATCGGTACCGATCCAGATGAGTAGCCCGCCGTTGACGAATGTGGCACGCAATAAGCCGAGTTTGTCTAGCTGCTGTAGGCCTGCCCGGACGGCAGAGGGGCCGCCACCCATGGTGGTGGGTAAGAGGTAACTCATGACGCCGATGAGAAGCTGACCGGCAAACCCCACCAGCAAGGCGAGGGAAGGAAGTGCCGGTTCAGAGGTGAAAAAGTGCTGGACGGTGTAGTACGCCAAAGACAGCACCAGCCATAACGAGGCCATGAGGACGGAGACTGAGGCGAAAGTAATGCGATCGCGCGGGTCCTTAGCCACTGTGAGCACGTTATCGAGCCACTGCTGCAGACTCAGTACCCAACCGCAGCAGTACATGATTAGGCCCAACTGGGGGAATCCGAGGAAGGCCCCAATGATGGTGGCGGCCACGCCGACGGCGAGCAGGGCAAAGGAGGAACGCATGTGGCGATTGATACCTTGGGTGCGCCAAATGGAGGGGAAAAGGATGGTGAGGGAGCCGGCCGCTGCCAAGCCGATGAAACCGCCGATATTGGCGGCGATATGGGCGAGCAGTAGCGTAGGGTGGCCGGGGTGGACCGCTAGCAGTGCGCCAAACATGGCGCCTACCGGCAGGCAGAGTGCGGAAAGTGCATAGGCGCCCACCACCGGCCGGAAGCGCTTTTCTTTGGCGCCGCGCCATTGCCGGAAGAGCGATGCCGCATGCCAAAGCATCATGAGAGTAATGAGCGTGGCTCCCACCTGGGTGACTATCCAGTGATGGGACCAGAATTCCATAAGGATTTGGCCGAGTAGCGTGATGATGATGCCGGCATTGAGGCCATAGATGCGACCCAATTGGGTGGGCCGGGCGGAATCGGGGAGGCGCTGTTGGGTGAATTTTTCCGTCAGGTGCTGTGACCAGACCATGATGCTATTGCTCACTAGTCCGAGGGTGAACAGGTGAATGAGCACCCATCGGTAGTTCGGCACCAGGGAATGCGTGGCACCCACGAGGATGAAAACCATCATCCACAGAGATACGGGCCTAGAAGCCCTTCGGTGCCACGTCCGCGCCGACCACTTATTCTCAGGCATAAAACCGATATTAGTCGGATTTAATCCTGGTCCAAGTCAATGCGCTAAGGGCAAGGGCCACGGCGGTGAAGAAGGCAATGAAGAGGGGCCAAGAAAGGGCGTCGAAAAGCATGCCTGCACACGCTCCCACCACAGAAGAGCCGAAATAATAGCAGAATACGTACATCGAGGACGCCTCCGCGCGGTCATGGGTGGCAATCTGGCCTACCCACCCGGAGGCGGTGGAGTGGACGGCGAAAAAGCCCACGGTAAAGGCGATCATGCCCAGGAGTGTCATGGGAAGGTTACCGGCGCATAATGCGATGCCAAGGGTAAAAAGTGCGGCCGAAGCACAGAGGGTTTTCCCATGCCCGATCCGTGCCACGAGAGAGCCCGCCCGCGCAGAAGACCACGTGCCGGAAAGATAAAAGAGGAAGGCCAAACCAGCGAGTGAAGGGGCCAACCCAAAATCATCGATGAGCCGGAAGATCAGGAAGTTGTACATGGAGACAAACGTGCCCATAGAGAGGAACGCGGTGAGAAAGAGCAATGCCAAATCCCGGTTAGCCCAGTGGCCGAAAAGCGCCCGACTTTCGCTGGTGAGATGGATGGATTTCGGCCGGAAATTGCGTTGCGCGGGAAGCAGGAGCCACGACGTGATGGCAAAGGCGAGCGAAACTAGCGCCGAGCCAAAAAGGGCCCAGCGCCACGTGGAAATCTCTACCAGCCCGGTAGGAATGAGACGGCCGGTAAGGCCGCCGACGGAGGTGCCTGCAATGTAGAGCCCCATGGCGCGCGGCAGGGCTTTATCATCGAGTTCTTCAGAAAGCCATGCCATCGCGGTGGCAGGGGCACCGGAGAGGAGAGCGCCCTGCAGGCCGCGCAGCAAGATAAGAAGCCATCCTTCGGCAGCGAGCGGCACAATGAGCCCCACGCTGGTGGCGGAAACGGCCGAAATAAGCAGGATGCGGCCGCGGCCGAAACGCTCGGAGAGGATGGAAGCGGGGACGACGCACAGGGCCAGCGCGCCCGTAGCGGCCGATACGGTCATGGCCGCCTCGGTGGAGGAGAGCCCCATGTCTTGTACCAGCATGGGAAGAATGGCTTGGGTCGAATAAAGGCTGGAGAAGATGGCCAAGCCCACTAGGAGCATGGCGACCGTTGCACGACGCGTTCTAGTCATGTCATTTAGCCTGCCTCGTGGCGCAGTATGTGTAAAATGTGGAAAATTACCAAAATCGATGCGGAGTATGCATGAATGTTGAAGATATCCGCGGCTTCCTCGCCGTGGTGGAATACGGTCGGGTTGGTGCTGCGGCCGATGAGCTGGGGATTTCCCAATCTGCACTGACCCGCCGCGTACAGCGCGTAGAAGCAAGCCTCGGTGCCCGTCTTTTTGAGCGCACTGGGCACACCCTGCATGTAAACTCGCGCGGAACCGTCTTCGCTGCGGCAGGACGGGAAATGCTCCGCGCCTATGAGTCAGGCCGGGACGATGTAGCCCGCCTCATGGACCCAGAACGAGGTACCGTGCGCCTTGATTTCATGCACTCGCTCGGCACCTGGCTGGTTCCGGATCTGATCAAAAGTTATCGCACGCTGCACCCCCACGTGGATATTCGCCTGCACCAAGGGGCGGCGCAAGAGCTGGTGAGCAGAGTAGAAAATGGCGAATCCGACCTCGCACTGGTAGGCCCGCGGCCGAATGCCGCATTGGGCTGGCACCAGATAAAGGTGCAGCGCCTAGGTCTTGCGGTACCGGAAGGCCACTGGGCAGCACACCGGCAAGAGGTAGATCTTGCGGAATGTGCGGCCGAGCCGTTTATCGGCATGCTTCCCGGCTATGGCACGCGCATGCTCCTTGATTCCCTGGCGGAAGATGCCGGCTTTAGTCCCCACCTTGTTTTCGAATCGATGGAGCTTACCACCGTTGCGGGGCTGGTAGCGGCAGGCCTTGGGGTGGCGCTCTTGCCGCTGGATGATCCTTATCTACAGGTGGGAAGCCTAGTTCCCCTTACGCCGCCGGCGTACCGCGAACTCGGCTTGGTGTGGCGCGCTGGGGACGATGCACCTCCGGTGCAGCAATTCCGGGAGTTTATCCGGGCATAGAAAAAGCCGCCCCAGAGGAGGCGGCCTGTGTAACTAAAAGGAGTTACTTGGTGGCTGCAGCGAAGCGCTCAGCAACGTCATCCCAGTTGAAGACGTTCCATACGGCCTTTACGTAGTCAGCCTTAACGTTCTTGTACTGCAGGTAGAAAGCGTGCTCCCACATATCCAGCATCAGCAGCGGGGTGAAGTTGATGGAGGTATTACCCTGCTGGTCAGTCAGCTGCTCGATGATCAGGCGGCCAGCAATGTGGTCGTAGCCCAGAACTGCCCAGCCAGAGCCCTGCAGGGAGGTAGCGGCAGCGGAGAAGTGAGCCTTGAACTTCTCAAAGGAGCCGAAGTCGCGGTTGATAGCTTCTGCCAGCTCGCCGGTTGGCTCGCCGCCACCATTCGGGGACAGGTTCTTCCAGAAGATGGAGTGGTTGGTGTGGCCACCCAGGTTAAATGCCAAGTTCTTGGACAGGGCGCGGATGCGATCCGGGTTAGCCTCGCCGTTGCGCTCTTCCTCGAGCGCCTCGAGTGCAGCGTTAGCGCCAGCAACGTAGGTTGCGTGGTGCTTATCGTGGTGGAGCTCCATGATCTCTGCGGAGATGTGTGGCTCCAGTGCGTCGAATGCGTATGGGAGGTCAGGAAGTTCGTAAACAGCCATTAATTTAATCCTTTCTTCGGGTACGTGTCCCGATGATAGGCACGGTTGAAAGATTTCGCCATGATTAATTCGAATTGTGGAACTAGCGCGAATATTAACTGGCCGCGGAATAGCTTTTCGCAGTACAACGTTGGGAAGAAGGAATAAGGAAGGAGCTATACCTCATGTGGATGTTTAAACCAGAGCCCAAGCTCGTTGCCGCAGACCAAGCCCTGCCGGGGCGAGCCGAACCGATTCTGGCCCCTGCCCCGCATGCTGTTTTAGGAACGCCGATTACCGGACCGTGGAAAGAAGGGCAGCGCTCCATCCTCATTGCACTGGGATGTTTCTGGGGTGCGGAGAAGATGTTTTGGGAAACAGAAGGCGTAGAGTCCACCTCGGTGGGCTATGCGGGTGGTATTACCCCGAATCCTACGTATTACGAGGTATGCCGCGGACTGACCAACCATGCCGAGGTGGTTGAGGTCGTTTATGATCCGCAACGCATCAGCCTGCGTGATCTTGTGGTGCAGGCCCTTGAGGCGCATGATCCCACCCAGGGCTTCCGTCAGGGCAATGATGTGGGAACGCAATACCGCTCTGCCTTCTATCCACGCACGGAGGATGAGCGGGCAGAAATCCAGAGCATCGTGGATTCCTACGCAGATAAGCTCAAGGATTTCGGATTTGGAGATACCACCACGGAAGTCAGACTCCTCTCCGATACAGATTCTGGGGAGTACTACTTAGCTGAGGACGAGCACCAGCAGTATCTACATAAGGTGCCCAATGGATATTGCCCGCACCACAGCACCGGGGTGAAGTGCGATTAAGCGTCGCGTCGGATGAAGCGGGCAATCTTCTTAGCCAACTTCGGGGTGAGCGATTGGCGCGATTGGGATCCTAAAACCTCGTCCCAATACCAGAGCATTTCCTCAAAATAGTTGTGTCCGTGCCCGCCGGGGACGTTGAGGGAATTGATTTGGTCCAAGCCAATTTGCCACCAGGTAATAAATGGCACCCAGTGCAGCTGCCGGAAGGTATCCGCGTGCAGGGCCTCCGGCTGCGGTTCATGGATCCATGTGGGCCTGCGCACAAGGAGATTCAGGTCCCACCACACGATGGCGTCGGAAGCGTGTTGGGCAATGAGCATGCGGGGCCGGCGCCAAGTGTGGGTGTAGTCGTTGCCAAAGGCGTCGTGCAGCGTGTGGTCCGGGGCCGCTGCGTAGCGCACATGTTTACCGCCATCGATAACGGGCAGACGTTCCAAAGAGCCAATGTCTCGGCGTAAACGCTGGGTAAAATGCGTCATGCGTGGAGGGCCGGAAAAGACGGCGCCATTGCAGGCAGAAAGTAGGTCCTCCACATTATGGTAGTTATCCATAATGGCGTAGGCTCCAAGCGATTCACCTGCAAAATAGAGCCGAGGGCGGTTTTCCTCCGGTAGCTTATCTATTTCTTCTTGTATCACCCGAATCAATTCGCGGGCTGCCTGCTTCGGGGCGTTTTTATCTACAAGGTAAGCAAAGACCGAAGGCAGATAGGAATATTGCATGGTGACGGTGACGCAATCACCGCCGGTTAAAAACTCATAGGAGCACGCGCCCCAATTATTTATCCATCCCGAGCCAGCAGGCATCTGGATAACGATAGTTTCGCGCCTTAGGGCACCAGTGCGCTCGAGTTCGGCGCGAACTTTCTCTGTGGATTGCCGGAAGGATCGCCCCGGAATGTATCCGGCATAGATGCGGATGGGCTCTTTCGCATTGATTCCTGTTGCCATGCGGATATCGCGGGCGCGGGGGCCATTAGAAACAAAGCGGCGCCCCTGCTGCCCCAGTGCTGACCACGGCTCGAGCGACCACGGGCTACCGGACCGCTCCGGCTCCCAAGGCATGGAGGTGCCGGGGAAAATTTGCTTATTGATTCTTTGCGCTTGGTGCGAAAGTGAGCGCAACCAGCGCCGAAAAACCACGCGATCAGAAAGGGCAAAGGCCGTTAGGCTCAGTCCTGCGGTAACAACCGGCCAAGCGATAAGCGTCGGAACCCAGCGTCCCAACTGGCGCGATAATTTAGTAACGGCCAGCTGTGTGGCTTCTCCGATAAGCAGTAGTGTGCCATAGCCTGCGGTGCCAGCGGCCAAGCCGATCGCCGCCGTAACGGGCCCGCGCACGAGCTGTTTATTGACTAACTCCGCCTGCTTTTTCTGGTTGCGCAACGAAAGCACGGCATTAAAGGCGGTGCCGGCGCCGATAGCAAGGTGCAGGATCTGTCGATGTTGTGGCCCCAGGCGGTCCTGGGGGCGCTTACCAATGCTGTTGAGTAGGAAGCTTGTCGAAGCCGCCCCCAAATGTCCGATGCCCTGGCCAATGGCTACATTGGCGGCAGTCACCCACCACGGGCGAGGGAGGAGAGAGGGTGAAATTGCTGCCCACGTGGCTAATTCCGCACCCAAAATTCCAGCCGACATATTGGGCGGTAAGGTTTGCCGGCTGGTCATACGGACGATGGGCGTGAGATCCGCGGCTACGCCAAGAGCGATTAGTGCAGCGCGGCGGAGAGCGCGTTTCATAATGCCCGATTGTCCCAGATTTCGGTGGGAATTTCAGGGTGAGATCTAGCCCGTGCAAAACCCCCCAAAAAGTTGCACAATGGGGTCATGGCAAATCATGTAGGAAACAAGGTAGTTCTCATCGGCGCCGGCGACGTGGGAGTCGCCTACGCCTTCGCTCTCATCAACCAAAGCATCGTTGACCACCTGGCAATCATCGACATCGATGAAAAGAAGCTAGAGGGCAACGTCATGGACCTCAATCACGGCGTTGTTTGGGCCCCCACCCGCACTCGCGTCACCAAGGGCACCTACGCCGATTGCGCAGACGCCGATATGGTTGTCATCTGCGCCGGTGCCGCACAGAAGCCGGGCGAAACCCGCCTCGACCTGGTAGGAAAAAACGTCAAGATCATGAACAGCATCGTCTCCGATGTCATGGCCAATGACTTTGACGGCATCTTCCTTGTCGCCTCCAACCCAGTGGACATCCTGACCTACGCCGTATGGAAGGCCTCCGGCCTGGACCACAAGCGAGTCATCGGCTCCGGCACCGTGCTGGACTCCGCTCGCTTCCGCTACATGCTGGGTGAGCTAGAAGGCGTTGCCCCGAAGTCCGTTCACGCCTACATCGTGGGCGAGCACGGCGATTCCGAGCTGCCGGCCGTCTCTACTGCCAATATCGCTGGTGTTCCGTTGTCCAAGAAGTTCGACACGGATCCGGAGTACGCTGAGCGCATCGAGAAGATCTTCGAAGATACCCGCGATGCCGCCTACTCCATCATTGATGCCAAGGGTTCTACCTCTTTCGGCATCGGCATGGGCCTAGCCCGCATTACCGCCGCCGTCATCCAGAACCAGGACGTGGCTCTGCCAGTATCTGCGTATCTGCAGGGCGAGTACGGCGTAGAAGATCTCTACATCGGCACTGCCGCCATTATCAATCGTTCCGGCATCGTGCGCGCGATTGAGCTGCAGCTCAATGAGCACGAAAAGGAGCGTTTCGATGCTTCTGCGAAGACCCTGAATGACATCAAGGAAGAGTTCTTCGGCTAGTGAAGATTGTCGCCCACAGGGGATACTCCGGAAAATATCCAGAGCTATCCCCTCTAGCTTTTGAGAAGGCTTTAGATTTGCCAATTCATGGCGTCGAGTGCGATGTGCGCTTGACGCGCGATGGAAAGGTAGTGGTCCAACACGATCCCACGTTGGACCGCACTGCGGGGCGTCCCGGCCGCATTTCCAAGCTGGACTGGGAAGAATTGCGCGGCGTGGACATCGGTTCGGGCCAACGCATGATGCTTCTCGATGAACTCTTGGAGTTACTCGAGGGCAAACCGCACCACCTATACATCGAGACCAAGCACCCCTCCGGGCAGGGCGACATCCTCGAGGAGCAAACGGTCCTGCGCCTGCGTTATGCGGGGCTTTTCGACGATCCCCGGATCCACGTCATTTCCTTTTCCCACCACGCCATTCGCCGGATGCAAAACTTGGCGCCGCACATGGACCGGATTTATCTCCGCCGCGATTGGGAACGCCACGTCAACCGGCCCGATGTGATGTTGTCCAAGCCCACCGCGCTGGGCGTATCCTTGCTGCGTGCGAAGCTACAGCCGGCAATTATCGGTGCCCAGGGATTGCCTACTTACCTGTGGACCGTAGATAAGCCGGAGGATATGAAGTGGGCGTGGGCCAATGGGGTGGATATGCTCGCTACCAACCAACCCGAAGTGGCCCTGCATGCCATTGAGCTCTAGTAACCAGGTATCTTGGAAGCATGGCCAAGAAGAAAAAGAACAAGGAACAGCTGCCTGAGGGCATGTCCCGCCGCCAGGCAAAGCTCGCCGCCCGCGCAAAGGAGCGCGCCGCCCTAGAAAAGGATCCCCGCCCCTACGGTGGACTTGCTGCAGAGGCCAGCCTGGTCGCCATGCAGGAGTTCGTCCCCTCCGCTTTTGCCAAGCTTGAGGTCAAGGGCTGCGACAAGAACGTATATGTAGCAACCGTCTTGCCGGGTGCTTCTGCTGCGCTTATTCGTGATGCCGAATTTGGCGGCGATGCCTTTGTGGGCTTGCAGGTGCAGTCCCACACCCATAACCCGGGCCGCGACCTCGCCTTCGCCCTCAACTGGGTGAAGAATAATGAGCCTGGCGCCACCCTGGAATCCACCGCGGCCGATGGCTCGGAGCCGAAGCTGGAAGAGCTTATCGACGCCTCCGCAGCCCTCGACGTGCAGGTACACCAAGACTTCGAATGGTGGATCCCGGAGGGTGCACAGGTCACCCCGCAGATTGCGCAGTCCCTACGCGCGGCTAATGATTCCGTCATCGAGTCCCACGAAGTGGGCGAGAACATCACCGGCGCTGCTTTTTGGGCAAATGCCGGCGGTGGCAAGGCCCATATTCGTTGGGTCCGCTCGAGTGACGATGAATCCGCATTCCTGAATGCGCTGGCACGCGTTGCTGCCCGCGGTGAGCTGAACCTCGGTGAAGATACCAAGTTTGCCGGTGTCTTCCGTACCCACGGCCTTATTGCCCCAGTCTTTGACTTGGATCCAGAGGTTGACCACGCTTCCTATGAGGATCACCTCACCCGCGTGGATAAGGCCCTGGAGGAGGAAATTTCTAATGATACTCAGCTCAGCGCCGATGAGCGCAAGCAGCTAGAAAACATCAAGTCTCGCCAGGTGACCTTGCGTTAAAGACATAAAAAATGGCACCTCCTGTGGCGGAGGTGCCATTTTTTGATCCCTATTTGAGGGAATCCCACAACCCGGAGGCTGCTTCCTCGTCCCAGAGGACTACGTTGCCCACCTCGGTGTCTTGGAAGCCACCGATGGGGACGGTTTCTGTGTCCACACCGGAGCCCATGGCAAGCGCCACGCGGGCAAGGTGCCAGACGTGGTCACCGTTGCCCACGATGAACGAGGAAGCGGTGTGGTTTACCAAGGAGAAGGCGCGGAATGGGTTGATAATGGTAGCTGGGGAGGCCACCTTATCCAACAAAGCGGAGAAGAATTCGCGCTGGCGCTGCACGCGGTCTAGGTCACCCATGGCAGTAGCGCGGGTGCGCACGTAGCCCAAGGCATCGCGTCCCTTGAGCTTTTGGCAGCCGTCTTGGAGATCGATGCCGGCGAGCGGGTCATTGATGGGTTCTTTCACGCACACGTCCACGCCGCCGACGGAATCGACCACATTGGCCAGGCCACCCATACCGATCTCGGCATAGTGGTCGATGTGCAGACCGGTTGTCCCTTCGACGGTTTGGGCGAGTAGCTGCGGTCCACCGTAGGTAAAGGCGGCATTGATCTTGTCCATGCCAAAACCGGGGACTTCCACGTAGCTATCGCGCGGAATGGACACAAGCTTGGCTTTGCCGGTGCGAGGGATGTGCAGCAGCATGATGGTATCGGTGCGGCCTTCGCCCACATCGCCGCCGGTGCCCAGTTCGGCCTGCTGTTCCTCGCTGAGTCCCTGACGGGAATCGGAACCAACAAGCAACCAGTTGGTGCCGGCGGTATTAGGCACTTGGTCTTCGGGGAGCGCCTCGATACGGGTCAGGCGAGCATCGGTCCAAAACATGAAGACGAGGTTGAATACCAGCAGTACAACGAGCGCCAAGCCAACACAACCGAGGGCGCGCTTGGCCGGATTGACCTTCTTGCGGCGGCTATGCGGGCGCTGGCGGGGCGCCGGTCGGGGTTCGGTCCGACGGGGCGGGCGTTGCTGCGCTCGGTATTGACTCGGGTAGCGGCTCGGTGTTGGGGGCGGGGTGCGGCGCGGTGGCTGTTGCTGCCGCTGTGGCTGCGGAGCGCGGAAGGATTGCTGTTCCGGTTCGACGCGCCGCGGCGTCGGGCGGGCGGAGGAATGACGTCGAATGGGGCGGCCGTATCGATCCTTGAGGGGACGCCCATCGGCCCCAAGGACGAATTCAGTGGAGGAACCGTCGCCGGCTCGGCGGGCCTCCCTATGCGGATCTCGTCCTGATTCAGTCATGCGCTATACCTTACAAGGTGCGGGGAGTTTCGCCCGCTTCGCGACGTCCCCCTAAGGGCATTTTCACAGGAAGGAATAACCCACGAAAGCGACGGCGTCGATAAGAAAATGCGCTATGACTAACGGCCATACCCGTCCCGTGCGGTGGTAGTAGTAGCCATACACTAACCCCATCACGATATTGCCACATCCAGCAGAAACTCCCTGGTAGAGGTGGTAAGAACCGCGCAAGATGGAGCTCGCGGCAAGTATTGCCGGCAGGGACCAACGGGCCTGGCGCAAGCGCGTCATAAACCACATCACCACCACGGTTTCCTCCGCAAAGGCATTAGCCGCTGCCTTAAAAAGGGAAACGGGAATGTGCACCCAAGCATTGGCAAAATCGCCGGGGATAACCTCTTTGCTCCACCCGAAGTGGACCGCCGTGAAATATAGGGCGAGTCCCGGAATTCCAATAAGTGCGGCAAGCCCTGCCCCCTCCAGCCAGTCGCGGGCGCGGTAGGCGCGCGGGAAAATATGGTCCTTAGCCAGCAGGAAGAGCGCCAAAGCACCATAGGAGCAGAGTACAGCGGCCGAGCACAGCTGCAGGCCCATATCCACCCAGGCTAAAGAGGACTGGCTGGAGTTGAGCGTGACCGATTGCTCATTGAGCCGCTGCGGTGAGGCGAAGGAATTGATGAGGTTCAACACCGCCCGCACCCCGGAAATACCAAAGGTGAGGGTGAGGACGATGAGCAGTTCGGCGCGTAGAGACTTGGTCATGGGTGCAGGATATGGGCGAGGCCGAGCAGGGAGGCGTCGGAAAGCGTAATGCCTCCCAGGTGTACTCCCACCGGTGGGTGATTGGGAATGGTCCACGGCACGGAAATGGCGGGAAGTTGGGCCATATTAAACAGCGAACCCCACGGGGACCACCGGGTCTGGGCTGCGAAATTCTCCTCATGGGACAGGGACAGGAAATATCCGGTGCGCGGTGGATCCGTGGTCAGCATCGGGGTGAGGATGGCATCTACGCCCCACTCTTGGGACAGGAGGTCCGGCAGCTGCCGAACGTGTGCCCGCGCCGCGGCCACCTCGGCAGAGCTGACGCGCCGCCCCTGCTGGGCAATCCACTCGGCGTAGCCTTCTGCTGGGTGAAGCTCCGCTAGGCGGGAGGTAAAAGTATTCCGGAAATGCGCAAAGGTAGACCGAGCCTGAGGATAGGGGGAAATGGGCACTACCTTAAAGCCGGCAGCCTGTAGGCGCTGGGCGGCCTCGCGGGCGGCGCGGAGGTGGTGCGCATCGACGTTGACATCGCAGAACAACGGCTCCAGTAGCAGACCGATGCGGGCGCGCGGGGTGATCATGCGGTGGCCATGCAAAAACGCATTATCTGCCACGGTCCGGGTAATAAAACCCTGCACACCTAGCTCCGCACCCGCCGGTTTGAAACCCACGACGCCGCAGGCCGCGGCCGGCACGCGGATGGATCCGCCGCCATCGCTGGCGTGGGCTGCTCGCAGCAATCCTCGTGCGACTTGCACCGCCGCGCCGCCCGAAGAACCACCCGGGGTGCAGCCGGGGTAGAGGGGATTATCGGGGTGGGGCAGGCCCACCGGTTCCGTATCTACGCGCAGGCCAAGCTCCGGAGCGGAGGACTTGCCGATGATATTCACGCCCTGCTTTTCCAAGTCCTCTATGAAAGAATCGCTACGCTCAGGGTAGTAGGTACGATCGATGTTTCCCAAGGTAGTGGGCATGCCGCGGACATCGCAGAGATCCTTAGCGGACAGAACCCAGCCGCTTAGCCGGCCGTAGGCGGAAGGCTTGCGGTCCAGATCCACGTAGGTAAAACCATGCTCCTCTGGGGCAAGGCCGCGCAGGTCCGCGCGGAGCTGTTCTACGGAAAAGTCCATGGGGCACCAGTCTAGTGGGCTAAGGTGACGAGCATGACTACCACCATCGCCTTCCTTGGACCGGCCGGAACTTTTACGGAAGCGGCCGTGCACAAGTTTGCCGCGCATATGCCGGAAGTAGAGACCATGCCGGTGGGCTCTCCATCGGAAGCGGTGGCTGCGGTGCGCGCCGGACAGGCCGAGTATGCCTGCGTAGCTATTGAAAATTCCGTCGAGGGCGCGGTAACCACCACCTTTGATGCACTCGTAGAGGCAGAACCGGTGCAGATTTACGCGAGGTGGATATCCCCGTGGCCTTTAGCATCATGACCCAGCCGGACGCGGAGGATATTAAACGGCTCAGTACCCACCCGGTGGCCTTCCAACAAATCCGCGGGTGGGTAAAAGAACACCTGCCGGAGGTTGAGTTCGTGCCGGCTAGCTCCAATGCGGCTGCGGCCGAGGCGGTGGCTCGGGGGGATGCTGATGCCGCGGCGGCACCAGCGCGGGCGGCCGAGATCTTTGGTTTGGAGACCATGGCCCAGGGAGTGGCGGATATAAAGGGCGCCGCAACGCGATTTGTTTTGGTGGGGCGCCCGGGAAAACCTACCGCGCGTACCGGACAGGATCGCACGAGTGTTATCTTCACCCTGCCTAATGAGCCGGGCAGCCTGGTGGGGGCACTGCAGGACTTTGCGCACCGTGGGGTGGACCTTTCCCGGATCGAGTCGCGTCCTACGCGGGAGGCCTTTGGTGAATACCGTTTCTATGTAGACCTCATTGGGCATATTGAAGACCAACCGGTGGCAGAGGCGCTCCGGGCATTGTGGTTGCGGGCGCAGAACGTGCTCTTCCTTGGTTCTTGGCCGGCGGCAACCCCCGCAGGCAGGCCGCCGCGCGATCTGGCGGCGGCGGATGAATGGGTAGCGCGGGCACGCAGGGGCCAATAATCTAGAGGCATGCCCGGAAGAATCATCCTGCTGCGCCATGGCCAGACCTATTCCAATATTTCTCGTCTTCTTGATACCCGCCCGCCTGGGGCCGAGCTTACTGAGCGCGGGCGCGACCAAGCCACGGAGGTCGGCCGTGAGCTAGCGCAGTTGGTGGGCGAGCGCGAGGTGGAATTTAAATGTTCCATTGCCCTGCGCGCTCAGCAGACTGCGATGCTGGCGGCGCGCGCCTTTGAACAGGAGCGCGGGGTGCCAGAGTTTTCTCAGCGCGTTGACGTGATCTCCGGAGTGCACGAGATTTCTGCCGGCGATTGGGAAATGGACGGCAGCGAGGATGCCCACCGTTCGCACATGGTGGCCATGCGCGGCTGGTGCGATGGCGAGCAGGACGCCGGAATGGAAGGCGGCGAGACCCTAGAGGATGTGTTGGCGCGCTACCAGCCAGTTCTGGAGGGCATTGCAGGCCAGCTTGCCGACGACCACGATGTCATCCTTGTCAGCCACGGCGCGGCCATCCGCGTGGTCACCAAGCATGCCACGGGGGTTGATGCCGACTTTGCCTATACCGGCTATCTGCCCAATTGTCGCTTCATGGTGATGGAGCCCCGTGGCAAGGATTTTGGGCAGTGGGCATTGACCCGTTGGGCAGATACGGAGCTCTAGCCCCAGCCTAGGCGGTGCAGCTCCTCTTCCTCGAGGCCAAAATAGTGGCCGAGCTCGTGGAAGACGGTGACTTTAACCTGTTCCGCTAGTTCTTCCTCGCTGCCGGACCAGCGCTGCAGCGTCTTCCGGTAAATGAAGATCGCATCGGGCAAGAAACCGGTGTGGTCGAAGGTGCGGCGGGGCAGTGCCACGCCTTCATAGAGCCCGAGCAGCATCGGGTTATCGGGGTTTTCATCTTCGACCAAGATGACGAGGTTGCGCATGCGACGCACAAATTCCTCGGGGACCTGATCCAGCGCCGCGTTGACCATTTCATCGAAGCGCTCTTCTGATACCTCTACCATTAGGGTGCTGGGGCTGGTGCGGGGGCGGCGGATTCGGGCGCCGGATTTTTGTCCTTATCCTCGCGCAGCGGATTGCGCTCGGGGCGTTCCTCTGGCGGCTTGCCATCGATGGTCAGGGCCTGACGGCCACCGGTAGCGGAACCGGTGATGGCAGAGAAGCCGCCGCCTGCGCGGGCATGCACAAGGAAGCAATTGACGGACTTCGTGCCGCCATTCCACGAGGCCTCGGTGATAGAACCCCAGAACGGCTGCAGCGTGGATTGATAGAGCTGTTCCTCGCCGCCGAGGTAGTCCTCGGTAGCGGCGGTACAGGTATCGGAAAGGAATTTGTCCATATCCTTGCCATCCGGGTAGCCATCAGGGAACTGCTTGCCCACATCAATGACGGATACGGTTTCCATCTGGTGCGGCTTAGCGCAGTCAACGACGTGTGGAACCTGCTTGTCATCGATGGCCAAGCATTCGCCCGGCTTGGTGAGGTTGGCCTGCTCGGAGGCTTCTACGTTGCCGAGATTAAGCTGCGGTACGCCGTGGTCATCGGTGGTTTGCAGGCCGCAGAGTAGGGTGCGGTCGCCGCGATCCCAGGCAGACTGCGGCGGGAGAATGGATGCTACGTCGTACTTGCCGTTGGGATCCCACTTGCCGTGCAGGTAGTTCACGGTGGCGGATTCGCACAGCTCATCGCGCAATTGGTGTTGGCGGGTAAGTGCCGGGCGAGTAGCATCTGGACCGAATTCGCTGGTGGGGTACACACTTAAGTCTTCGGTCTTGGAGACCTCGAAGCGGTGCTGTTCGGAACACGGTACTTCCTTGAACCCTGTGGCGGAGCCATCTTGCGCGATATCCCACGTCAAGCAGGCACCAGCGGCCGCGGCGGTGAAAGGTTCCGGTTTAGGGGCGGCGGTTTCTGAATTATCCCCGCTATCGTGCTGCTGGGCAGCGGTGGTCCCATCGCTGCCCGATTTCTGGGAGCTGATAACGCCGTAGATGCCCATGAAAACGGCCGCCGCGATTGCCGCAATCAAGACAATCTGGACGGCCACAGCGGAACGCCACGCAGGTGATTTCTTCATAAGGCCCCTAATCTTACCTTTTAACCTGGATGCTGGCTAGAGACTGTTCTCCCTAGCCACCCGGGTAGTCAGGCGATAGCGGTCGGTGCGATAAACTGAGGAGCACCACTCCACCGGCCTATCGCCCGAGCGGGAGTAGCGCACAATGTGGAGCAGCGGGGTGCCCACGGGGACGTCGAGAAGCGGGGCAGTGTCCGCATCGGCCGATATTGCAGAGACCGTCTGATCCGCATCGGTGATGGGGACATCAAAGACAGAATCGAGGATGGCGTAGACCGAGTTGTAGATGTCATTTTCCAAAAGGCTGGGTGCGAACGTGGAGTTATACCAGCCATCGTCGATGGAGTACGGTTCGCCATCGCCCAAGCGCAGGCGGCGCAGGTGAATATGTTCGGTGTGTGCGGGCGTATCAAAAAAGATGGCGGCATCTTCTGGGGCGCTACTGCGGCCGCTGGTAAGGATTTTGGAAGAGGCGGTGACGTCTTGGGCGCCCATCTCATCTGAAAATGAGGCCAGGTGGAGCCGGGAGACTAAGGGATTAGGTGCCACGAAGGTCCCCTTACCGCGGATGCGGCGCAATTTCCCGGCCGCGACGAGATCACCGATGGCGCGGCGTACTGTGATACGTGACACGCCGTAGGTCTCCTCAAGGAGCCTTTCGCCGGGGAGGGTATCGCCGGGCTTGAGGGTCGTGCGGCACAATTCTTCGAGGATATCGTGCAATTGGGTGTGTTTTGGAACGGGGCCGTCCGTAATAGTGCGGGCGGGGAGCTGAACGGCGGACATAACTCCATGGTAATTCGCTGGTTATTACCACCGCAAGGTGTGGTCGATACGCTAAACTTACATTCGTGATTGATCTCAAGCTACTCCGCGAAAACCCTGACGTTGTCCGTGCTTCCCAGGTGAATCGAGGTGAGGATCCCTCCCTCGTAGACCAGCTTTTGGAAGCTGATGAGCAGCGTCGTGCTGCTATCCAAAAGGCCGACGAACTGCGCTCCGAGCAGAAGGCTTTTGGCAAGAAGATTGGCCAGGCCTCCCCGGAAGAGCGCCCGGCTTTGCTAGAGGGCTCCAATGAGCTGAAGGCCAAGGTCAAGGAAGCGGAAGAGGCACAGTCTGCCGCTGAGGCCAAGGTGGAAGAGCTGCAGTACAAGCTGGATAACGTGGTTGAAGGCGCCCCAGCCGGCGGCGAAGATGACTTCGTGGTGGTAGAAGAGGTCGGCCAGATTCCTGAGTTCGACTTCGAACCGAAAGATCACCTTGAGCTGGGCGAGTCCCTGGGCCTTATCGATGTCAAGCGTGGCGCTAAGGTAGGTGGAGCTCGCTTCTACTACCTCACTGGTGACGGTGCCTTCCTCCAGTTGGGAATGCTTATGCTTGCAGCACAGAAGGCGCGCGAAGCTGGTTTCAAGCTAATGATTCCGCCAGTTCTAGTCCGCCCAGACATTATGTCCGGCACCGGGTTCTTGGGGCAGCACTCCGATGAGGTGTACTACCTCCCAGCCGATGATATGTACCTAGTCGGTACCTCTGAGGTGGCCCTTGCCGGCTACCACAAGGATGAGATCATCGACCTCTCCAACGGTCCGCTGCAGTACGCTGGCTGGTCCTCCTGCTTCCGCCGCGAGGCCGGCTCCCACGGTAAGGACACTCGCGGCATCCTGCGCGTCCACCAATTCGACAAGCTGGAGATGTTCGTTTACTGCAAGCCTGAAGATGCAGAAGAAATGCACCAGCGCCTTCTATCCATGGAAAAGGACATGCTTGCAGCCATGGAGCTGCCTTATCGCACCATCGACATTGCCGGTGGCGATCTCGGTTCTTCGGCGGCCCGCAAGTTCGACAATGAGGCTTGGGTTCCTACCCAAGGCACCTACCGCGAGCTGACTTCCACCTCGAACTGCACCACCTTCCAGGCTCGTCGCCTGTCTACCCGTTACCGTGACGAGAATGGCAAGACCCAGACCGCAGCTACCTTGAACGGCACCCTGGCGACTACTCGCTGGCTAGTTGCTATCTTGGAAAACCACCAGCAGGCCGACGGCTCTGTCGTTGTCCCTGAGGCCCTGCGCCCCTTCGTGGGCAAGGATGTCCTCACCCCGCAGTAAGTCCGCCGTCGTCCTGGAGAGTTATGAACGCTGCGACGAATTTCCTGTACCGCCAGATCACTCACATTGGTAGGGGGGTGACTCTGGCGCAGGGATTAAAAATGCGCCTTTCGGGTGAAGAAAATATCCCCGATGAAGGCGGCGCGGTGTTGGTCTGTAACCACACCGGCTACATGGACTTCCTCTTCGGGGCCTTTTTGGCTTACCGCAAAAAGCGCCTCGTGCGCTTCTTGGCAAAGGCTGGCATCTTTAAAGCCCCGCTAGCGGGTCCGTTGCTCAAGGCCATGCACCACGTGCCAGTTGATCGCATCGATGGCAGTGCCTCGATGCGGCAGGCGGTTCGGCTCGCTAAAGAGGGCGAACTTGTCGGGGTGTTTTCTGAAGGCACGATTTCCCGCAGCTTTGAAATCCGCAGCATGAAAAGTGGTGCCTCCCGCATTGCCTATGAGGCTGGGGTGCCGGTAATCCCGCAGGTTATCTTCGGCTCCCAGCGCCTGTGGACTAAAGGGCATAAAAAGAATCTGGGGCGGACGAAGACTCCAGTCTTTATTACTGCCCTAAAGCCGTACTATCCCACTGGTGATGCGGAAGCGGATACCGCGGAGATTAGACGCCGAATGCAAGAGGCGTTGGAAGGGCTATGGGAACAGTACGAAGCTGAATTTGGCCCCATGCCAGCGGGCGAATATTGGGTGCCCGCCCGTAAGGGCGGCGGCGCTCCCACCCTCGAAGAGGCGGAGGAGCAGGATGCTGAAGTAGAAACTGAGCGCCACCGCGTGCGGCGACTACGTGATGATCTGGTGGGGCTTAAAGATCGCGTATCCGACACCACGGTTGACCTAGTGCGCAACCGCATGGCCGCCGCCAAGGGGGATGCAGAGGATGCGTCCAAGACTAAGGCGCGCACCGCCCCAGAGACTTTGGATTGGATCAAAGCCAATCTCAACGCCGTGGTGGAAGAGGCAACACGTGGTTTGGATGAAGGCCGCGATAAGGTCGCGGATGTTATGGCGCAACTGAAATCTGATGTGGCGCAAACCCAGGCTTCCATCACCGCCAGCAGCAAGGAGATTTGGGCGGGTTCTAAAGCTGAGCAGGGCCTTTTGGCGGCAGCTACCCAATCCCGGCTTATCGTCTCGCGCCTGCCGCACCGCATGAAGGCTCAATTCTCCTCCATCCCGCGTGTGGTGGTAGCGCATAGTAGTGCGCTGAATTGGGAGGATGGGGCTCTGACCCCGCGGTTGCGCAAGGCTTTTGCGGATATCTACCCGGCGGCCGAAGTTCTTATAGTGGTATCGCCCGCGGGCGATGTGGATGTCCCACAAGCCGTGTGGACCATTGTCATTGATGAGGGTGTTGCACAGCCGCGCCTCGATGCTGCAGCAATGTCCGTTACTGCCGCCAGTGCGGCACAAGGCGTGGAGCGCATCCTAGAGGATCTGCAGGATGAGCCGGAAGAGACTCTAGTCTTTGCAAATGAGCCGGGGGATGAGGACTTCCTCGAATGGATGCCGGTGGTGGCTTTGGAAACTGCCCCGATAGAGGTGGTTAAGGGTGCTCAAGCGGTAACCTACTCGGCAGAAAAGGCCGGAATGTCAGAAGTGCTCGAGACGATGGCGCGTTTAGCGAAGAAATAGCGACAGCTTTCCGTCCGCTTTACACCCCCGCGAGGGGGTGGTTTTCTTTTTGGAAGTCTAAGTATTTTAAGGAAACTGACTGCTTACGGGCCTGAAACTTACGTGTGAGTAACCACATGTGTAACTCAAGTCGGTGACCCCTAACATATATTTTAGGAGATGAAGTCTCTGTAGCCCCGGTGCGATACTTTCCACCGAACCCATAATTACCTGCTTTTAGCTGTGCTTATGCCATCTCAATCACAGACCAATGGCCCAGGCACATGCAAGCACCAAGGAAGGAGATGCGGTCAGTAATGATCCAGCAAAGCAATCAATCCTTTAACCCCGAATACTTTGAAAATCTATGGAACGGGTACGCAGATGAGGACTACGACGTAGTCATTATTGGTGGCGGTTCCGTAGGTGCCGGTGCGGCAGCGGATGCCGCCACCCGCGGTCTGAAGACCGCCGTCATTGAGGCACGCGACTTCGCCGCAGGTACCTCTTCCCGCTCCTCCAAGATGTTCCACGGTGGCCTGCGCTATCTGGCAATGTTTGACTTCCGCCTCGTGGCTGAGTCCCTCAAGGAGCGCGAGCTCAACATGTCCACCCTGGCACCTCACCTGGTGAAGCCGTTGAAGTTCATCTTCCCGCTGACCCACCACGTATGGGAGCGCGTCATGATGTTCGGTGGATTTACGCTCTATGACCTCATGGGCGGATCGAAGAGCGTCCCTATGCAAAAGCACCTGACCCGAAAGGGCGTGCTTAAGGTAACCCCGGGCCTGAAAGAAGATGCCATTGTGGGCGGCGTGCGCTACTACGACACCTTGGTTGATGACGCCCGCCACACCATGACCGTTCTGCGCACCGCCGCCGAGTACGGCGCTGATGTTCGCACCAATACCGAGGTCATTGGCTTTGACAAGGACCGCGGGGGCCGCATCGTAGGCGCGAAGGTTCGCGATACCGCTACCGGCCGCGAGACCACCGTGCGCGGCAAGGTCTTTATCAACGCCACCGGCGTGTGGAATGACAAGATTCAAGAGATGGCCGGCGTGGAGGGCAAGTTCACCGTTCACGCCTCGAAGGGCGTGCACATCGTCGTGCCGAAGGATGCGCTCGATGCAGAGGCAGCCCTGTGCTTCGTCACCGAAAAGTCCGTCCTCTTCGTTATCCCGTGGGGCGAGTACTGGATCATCGGTACCACCGATACCGATTGGGAAAAGGGTCTCTCCTTGCCAGATCCGGCACCAACCAAGTCCGATATTGACTACATTCTGGACCAGGTAAACCAGCGCGTTCGCCGCCAGATTACCCGCGATGACATCGTGGGTGTCTACTCCGGCCTGCGCCCGCTGCTGTCCGGCAAGTCCGATTCCACCACCAACCTTTCCCGCAACCACGCCGTCGCACGCGTGGCCCCAGGCATGGTCTCTGTTGCCGGCGGTAAGTACACCACGTACCGCGTCATCGGTAAGGACGCCGTGGACCTAGCGGTGAAGGAACTGGGTACCAAGGTCCCAGAGTCCATCACCGAGCAAACTCCGATCCTGGGTGCCGCCGGCTATCACGCCTTGGCCAACCAGGTCCCGTCCTTGGCTCGTCGCTACAACCTGAGCGAGAAGTTCATTGAGCACCTGCTCGGCCGCTATGGCTCTTTGCTGGGCGAGGTCCTAGCGCCAGCTACTGAGGACGCCTCCCTGCTCGAGCCAGTGCCAGGTGCCGAGTCCTACCTGTGGGCCGAGGTCCGCTACGCCGTCACTCACGAAGGCGCACTGCACTTGGAAGATATCCTCTCCCGCCGCCTGCGCATCGCCATCGAGTTCGGCGACCGCGGTGTGAACGCCGCCCCGGCCGTTGCTGATTTTGTAGCACCGCTGCTGGGCTGGAGCGACGCCGACAAGGAGCGCGAGGTATCCCAATTCAAGGCCCACACCCAGGCCGAACTTGAAGCAGAAGCTGCGGTAACTGACCGTGAGGCCAATGACATTTTGGTACGCGCAGGATCCGCCCGACCCACTCAAAACGAGGTATAAATTATGACCGGATTTGATGCATTCCTGTGGGAGTTTATCGGCACTGCGTTGCTGCTCCTTTTAGGCAACGGCGTATGTGCGCTGGTAAACCTGCGCACCTCTGGCGCACGCGGCTCCGATTGGGTCGTTATCGCCCTGGGCTGGGGCATGGCGGTTTTCGTCGGCGCGAGCGTGGCCGATCCCACGGGTGGGCACCTTAACCCGGCCGTCACCGTAATGTTGGCCGTCAATGGCTCGCTCGAGTGGTCTCTGGTGCCGTACTACTTCCTGGGCCAGATCCTCGGCGCTATCCTCGGTGCCATCCTGGCATGGGCTGCCTTCAAGCAGCTTTTCGACGCCAATAATTACGACGACGCCGGAAACGTCACCGGCGCCAATAAGGACACGAACGGTATCTTCTTTACCAAGCCGGCACATCCTAAGAACGGCTGGAATGCGGTGACGGAGTTCATCGCTACCTGCGTGCTGTTGATGTTCATCGCCTTCGGCCCCACCGGCGGCGAGCTTGGTCCAATGAGCTACTTTGCCGTTGCTTTCGTTGTGGTGGCGGTCGGCCTGTCCCTGGGTACTCCTACGGGTTATGCCATCAATCCGGTCCGTGACTTGGGCCCGCGAATTGCTTATGCATTCATCTTGCCCATCCAGGACAAAGGCAGCGCGAACTGGGGTTATGCTTGGGTCCCCATCGTGGCCCCATTGGTCGCGGCCGTAGCCGTTGGCCTGTTGTCCGTTGCGCTCTAATTCCATCTTCGTATAGGAGACTAGACACATGACTAACAAGAAATACGTCGCCGCTATCGACCAGGGAACCACGTCGACGCGCTGCATCATCTTTGACCACAACGGCGAGCAGGCTGCCGTTGGCCAGCTCGAACACGAGCAGATCTTCCCGGAAAAAGGCTGGGTAGAACACGATCCGGAAGAAATCTGGAGCAATACCCGTCGCGCCGTCGGTGAGGCTCTTGCCAATGGCGACATCACCGTGGAAGACATTGACTCGGTAGGTATCACCAACCAGCGTGAGACCACCGTGGTGTGGGATAAGCACACCGGTAAGCCGGTCTACAACGCTATTGTCTGGCAAGATACCCGTACCACCGCCATCTGTAAGGAACTCTCGGGTGAGGAAGGGCCAGAAAAGTGGCGCCGCCGCACCGGTCTGATTATTAACTCCTACCCGGCTGGTCCGAAGGTGAAGTGGATCCTCGATAACGTCGAAGGCGCCCGCGAGCGTGCCGAGGCAGGCGATTTGCTCTTCGGCACCATCGATAGCTGGCTGCTGTGGAACCTCACCGGCGGCGCCGAGGGCGATGCCGGCCGCGAAGCGTTGCACGCCACCGACGTCACCAACGCCTCCCGCACCTTGCTGATGGACATCGAAAAGCTGGAGTGGGATGAGGAACTGTGTAAGGAAATGGGCATCCCGATGTCCATGCTGCCGGAGATCCGCCCGTCCCTGGGCGATTTCCGTACCGTGCGTGAGCGCGGCTCGCTGTCCGGCGTGCCTATCCGCGCCATCCTGGGTGACCAGCAGTCCGCGATGTTCGGCCAGGGCTGCTTCCGCGCAGGTTCTGCAAAGAATACCTACGGCACCGGCCTGTTCCTCCTGCTGAATACGGGTACCACCCCGAAGTTCTCCGAGAACGGCCTGCTGACCACCGTCTGCTTCCAGCGCGAGGGCGAGCGCCCCGTGTACGCCCTCGAGGGCTCTGTATCCATGGGCGGTTCCCTAGTGCAGTGGCTGCGCGATAATCTGCAGATTATCCCGAATGCTGCGTCCATCGAAAACCTCGCACGCGAAGTTAAGGACAACGGCGGCGTTTATATCGTGCCGGCCTTCTCCGGACTCTTCGCTCCGTACTGGCGCCCGGATGCCCGCGGCGTCATTGTGGGCCTGACCCGCTTTGCCAACCGCAAGCATTTGGCTCGCGCCGTGCTCGAATCCACCGCGTACCAGACGCGCGATGTCGCCGACGCCATGGTGGCGGACTCCGGCGTGGAGATTACCGAGCTGCGCGTGGATGGTGGCATGACCATGAACGAACTTCTGATGCAGTTCCAGGCGGACATGCTCGGCGTGGAGGTACACCGTCCGAAGAATATCGAGACCACCGCGACCGGCGCGGCCTTCGCGGCAGGTTTGGACAATGGCTTCTGGGATGACCTGAGCGTTTTGGGTAGCCAGACAGGAGACATGAAGGTATTCAAGCCGAAGCGCGACAAGGAAGAGGTAGAGGGGCTCTACCGCGACTGGAAGCGCGCTATTAAGCGCTCCCTGGAGTGGGAGGATAACGAGGACGAGGACCTGAACATCTAAGTTCTGACGTAAACTCGCGGGTATGGAGAATTTCCCAGCCCGCGCGCCTCGCCTCATCGCGAGCGATATTGACGGCACCCTGCTGGACCGCAACCATCGCGTCCCGCGTCGCAATCGTGACGCCGTGGCGCGGGCAGTCCAACAGGGTGCCTATTTTGCGCTTTCTACCGGTCGTCCGTTCCGCTGGATTGCCCCGGTGCTGGAGCAGCTGCCCGTGCGGCCGGTATGCGTAACCTCGAACGGTGCTGTGTTGTATGACTCCGCGGAGGATCGGGTGATGTCTGCCCATGAGCTTTCGCCCGCCGCGTTGGCGGAAGTGGTGGACGTGGCCCAGACCGTACTGGGCACCGTAGGCTTTGGCGCGGAGCGGGCAGGGGGCTCGCTTGCCGACGCCGTCGAGGACCTCTTCGTAGTCGAGCGCCACTATTCCGAAAACGCCCTGTTTGAGGGCTTCGGCGTGGTCAGCATGGGCGAGCTAGTGGGGCAGCCGGCGGTAAAGTTCCTCATCCGCAACACGGACTACTCCGCCCCAGAGCTCTATGAGCTCATTGCGCCGCACATCGATCCGGAGCTCGCGCACCTGACCTATTCCATGCAGGAAGGAATCTTGGAGGTTGCCGCGCCCAATGTGACTAAGCGCCGCGGGGTGGAATGGCTGGCGGAGCACACCGGGGTCGCCCAGCAAGAGACTATTGCCTTTGGGGATATGCCCAACGATATCGAAATGCTGACGTGGGCCGGCTGTGGCGTGGCCATGGAAAACGCCCACCCGGAGGTAAAGGCGGCCGCGGATGCGGTCACCGTGGCTAACCACCAGGCGGGCGTGGCAAAGGTGCTAGAGCGCTGGTTCTAGTCGGTGAAGATGTCTACCTTTTCCGTTTCGGTGTTGTAGACAATCTCGCCGCCCTGGAATTTCACGCGGATTTCCTTGCCATTCTTCTCCTCATTGGACGTAGGCAGGCCGAGCTTGGAGGCATTATCGCCCTCGGACCACTTCTTGGCAATTTCACCGGTGAGAGCCTTGGTACCGGACTCCTTAGAGGAGAGCACCACGCCATTCTGGAAGAGCTGGTAGAGGATCTTGCCGCCATCGGTGGTATCCGGGCCGCCAACTGCCAGGCCCAGCACCGGGCCGAAAGCGTTGAGGACGGAGGTCCAGGACTCCTTGAGGCCTTCGTTATTCGAAACCTGTACGACCTTATTGACAATCTCCGGAATATCGCCGGTGGTCAGGTTGCCCGCCACCTTTTGATCGGTATCAGGCTTCTGCAGGCGGTCGTTGGCGATGAGCACGCCGAAGACTGCGGCAGCGATTCCAGCGAGGGCGGAGATAGTGGAGACTGGCACCTCGACGTCGCCTAGCGAGGAGGTGATGTCCCCACCCACCTGCTGCGGGCTCTTGGGGGCATTGGGCTGAGGAGCCTTCTGCCAATTCAGATCCGTACTGTTCTTACCGGACTTAACGGCATCCGCTTTGCGCTTGGTGTTCTTACGGATTTCGTCCCAGTGGCGCATGGTGTACTGACCCGGGCAGGCCGTGTAGTGAAAATCATTATGGCCCGCGAACGCCGGCACGGTGGCCATGGTTCCTGCAGGGAACTTGGAGCCGTTGAATCCGCCAGAGTACAAGCTGGCCTTGCCCATTGGATCGATGCCAGAAATAGCGGCCTTCCAGCCCGCAATCTCGGCCACGGAGTTGAGCATCTCGCGGGAAGGCTCGGTTTCCTCGTAGTTGCCAATCATGGAAATGCCCCAGTTATTGGCATTGAAGCCGCCTACGTGGGCACCCTGTACAGCCTTGTCCAAACCGCCATAGCGGCCCTCATAGATGGTGCCGAACTTATCTACCAGCACGTTGTAGCCGATATCGCACCAGCCCAGGGTCTGTGCATGGTATTCATAAGCACCGCGAACCTGTGCCGCCGCCTGCGCGCGGGTGTAGTTATTGGTACCCGCGGTGTGGTGCAGGGTCATAGCTTTCAAGCCATCGTCGTAGGTCGGCTGCTGGCAGCGCTTGGACTCATCGGCACCCCAGCCGGCGCGGGAGACAACCTTGGGCATACCCGCGGTTTCCGCGGTGGGTTCGATAGCTTCGCCTTCCTGGGCATTGCCGTCGATAAACACGGCGTCGAGATCCGCAACCTGGGTGCGCTCATCGGCCACGGGGGAGATTTCGCCGACGTTGTAGGCAAGCGGTGCTGGGCGATGTGCATCAGCGCCCTTAGCGGCTTTGTCCAGGAGGGAGTCTTCCTTCTTGTCCAGGTGGGATCCGGTCACGAGGTCGACGTTGGCCATAGAGACCTGAACATCGTTGGTATCGCCCACGAAGATGAGCTCGGTGCCGTTCTTGCCCTCGGAGTAGTTCATCGCATCCATGGGCAGCCACTCGCTCCAGGAGCCATCCTGCTGTTTGGAGCGCACGAAGGAGTTGATATCGCGCTTACCCTCCCACGTGACGGCGAACATGTTGAAGGTTTCGTCGCGGTGGAATTGCTTGACCGCGCGGCGGCCTTCGCCGTCGCCCTGCGCGGCTACGGCGGGGTCATCGACGACGATGGATTCGCCATCGCTGAAGCTGGTGGAGGCGTTTTTGACCTCAATGGGACCGCCATTGTTGGAGTCCTGGGTCTTAAGTACCTGCTGGCCGCCGAATGCTGCGGTTACGGCGAGCGCGATAGAGGTGACTGCCGCGATGACCGGGGTGGACCACTTGGACCTGGTGGGTACTAGTCGACGTCGTTGTTGCACTGTTGTCTCCCTGGGGTTGTGCAGCTGTAAAAACGGTTGCCAAAAGTTAAGAATTGATTGTGATGGTACGTTTGTGACTTCTGTGAAACCTGTTGCGACACGCCGTTGTGCCGTGTCGGTTGCCGAAGTGCAATAAACTGGGGGCCATGACTTCTTATGACCTCATCGTTGTTGGCTCTGGATTTTTTGGCCTCACGGTTGCCGAGCGCGCCGCTAGTCAGCTGGATAAGAAGGTGCTCATTGTGGAGCGCCGCAACCACCTAGGCGGCAATGCCTACTCCGAGGCTGAACCCACCACCGGAATCGAGGTGCACAAGTACGGTGCGCACCTCTTCCACACCTCCAATAAGCGCGTGTGGGACTACTGCAATAAGTTCACCGATTTCACCGATTACCAGCACCGCGTCTTTGCCATGCACGATGGCACCGCCTACCAATTCCCGATGGGCCTAGGTCTTATTAACCAGTTCTTCGGCCGCTACTACTCCCCGGATGAGGCCCGCCAGCTCATTAAGGATCAGGCCGGCGAGTTCTCCCCGGAAGAAGCGCAAAACCTAGAGGAAAAGGCCATCTCCCTCATCGGTCGCCCGCTGTATGAGGCCTTTATTCGCGATTACACCGCTAAGCAGTGGCAGACCGACCCGAAGGAGCTGCCGGCCGCGAATATCACCCGTCTGCCGGTGCGCTATACCTTCAACAATCGCTACTTCAATGACACCTATGAGGGTCTGCCCGTTGACGGCTACGCGGCATGGCTAGAAAACATGGCTGACCACGACAATATTGAGGTCCGTTTGGATACCGATTGGTTCGAGGTTCGTGAGGAGCTGCGCGCCGAGTCTCCGGATGCGCCCGTGGTCTACACGGGCCCATTGGACCGCTACTTTGATTTTGCCGAGGGCGAGCTGGGCTGGCGCACCCTCGACTTTGATCTGGAGGTGCTGAACACCGGCGATTTCCAGGGCACGCCCGTGATGAACTACAACGATGCGGACGTGGACTACACCCGCATCCATGAGTTCCGCCACTTCCACCCAGAGCGCAAGGATAAGTACCCGAAGGACAAGACGGTCATTATGAAGGAGTATTCGCGCTTTGCCGATAAGGGCGATGAGCCGTACTACCCAATCAATACCCCAGAGGATCGCACCAAGCTGGAGGCCTACCGTAAGCTCGCCGCCCAGGAGTCGAAGGATAATAAGGTTCTCTTCGGTGGCCGCCTGGGTACCTACCAGTACCTGGATATGCATATGGCTATCGGTTCCGCGCTGTCCATGTTTGATAATAAGCTCGCGCCATTCTGGAACGAGGGCAAGGCCATCGAACAGGAGCGTGGCCACTAAACTTGATCACCTCTACAGGAAGGAGGTGACGGTATGGCTGATCGCCGCATGTGGAAAATGTCGCCGGAGCGGCTGCAAGAGCATCTAAAATTGCGTAGCCGTGCATCGCGCATTCCCGATAAAAAGAAGGAACAGTCCAAGAAGGCCTGCCGGAACTCCCGGCGGGCCTTCCCGCATTTTCGGCGCAGAAAACTATTGGGTTTAACCCAACCGTTTGACTTAACCCACCGTTAACCTGTAAAGTTAACGTCAGGTTAACACTTAGCAAACGGGACAATAATCCGAGAAAGGGGATAACAATGAACCAGTTTGAAACCCTGCGTCAGGATCTGCACGAAAACTACGGCCACGAGTACACCGCCGCAGAAATCGATGCCAAGCTCGATGAGGTTATTGCCAAGCACACCAAGAAGGCAGAGCTCGAAGAATTCGTGCCGCTATTGGTGGAGCGTGAGGTGCGTGAATACTTCGGCGCTCACCGCCTTCATATCCGCTTTGCCGCCGGTACTAATAATGCGCTGGCCCAGGCTGCGGCGGAACTGACCCGCAAGCACGCCGGCGAGGCCCTCTTTGTGGATACCGCCGTTGCCCACCCGGAAAACGAGGCAGAAGGCCACCTCGCCCACGTCATGAACGAGCGCGGAATGGGTGAGGCTCCACATAAGTACCTTGATGAGGTGCGGACGGTAGCGATGCCGGATTATATCGTGTTCCTAGGCCGTGAGGTCGAACGCGATGAGGCAGGCAAAGACATCAAAATCTGGGATATTCCTACCGCGGATACCGTAGAGCAGACGCGCGAATTGGCCGATGACCTCGAAGCCCGCGTGCTCTACATGCTCAATAAGCTGGGCATTGATCCGGTCACTGAGCCGGTTAACGCTTAGAAGCGATACGGGTTGGGCAGCTGGGAGGAGACATTGTTGTTGGCCACCCAGAAGCCCGCGAACCTATAGGGCATGTAGTGCGTGCCCATGCCGGGGCGCCATTCCGGCGTGCCCAATAGCGGGGGAGTCTGGCGGTCGCGCTGTGGATATAGCCTTTCTGGCAGCGCACCCACCAGTGGGTGGTAGTCCTCTAAGAGGCGAGCGAAGGCGAAGTCAAAGTCATCCCGCGAAAGGCCCTGAGATAGGTTACTAATGCGCTGGGTCATCTGGCGGAGGCTGGCGTTGTCGGGTTGACGGGAGAGGGTCGTTTGGGCGTCGTTAAGCAGCCATTGCGTCTCGCCGGCGCGTACCGCAGTATCGCCGTCGCAGAATTTTTCCAGGGAATCTATCTGCGCTGCGGCCGTTTGGATCTGCTTGAGCGCCTTATAGGACTCCTTGATGGAGGCGGCATGCGAGGAAAAGTCCTGGACGTGTTCTAAGGCCTTGAGCGTCGGCCGCGCATCGGTGTACTGATTGACTAGGAAACGCCACTGGACCTTGAGGGAATCGCCCGCCAAGGGGGATTGCAGGGCATTAATGCGCGCCTCCGTGCGCTCGATGAGCCCCTCGGCGCTATCGCGAACTCCCGCAATATAGTCAAAGCGCTTGCGCAGGCGGGCGCGGCGGGTGAGCAAGTAAGTAATGAGCCCCACCGCGGCGAGGACCACGATCACTGACGTGGTGGCAATGAACATAGACCACGTGGGCGCCTCCTGCGCATATTGCCGGCGCACGGTCGGATCCGCGGCGGCGCGCGTGGCCAAGATCATGCCGACGGTATAGTCATCGTCCTCCAGCGCCGGCCGCATCTGATCCAGGATGCCGTCCACGCGGCCGGCGTCATAAATCTTGATGTCTCGGCACACTTGGGCGCCACAGCGCACGGCCATGCTATTGGGTTCAAAGCCTACGGCGATAACGAGTACATTCTTCTGCAGCTCACCGTTGCTGATGAATTGTGGGTGCTCGCGCGCCAAGTCATGCAACAGGGTGCGGGAAAAATCCTCGCCCGAATTCGGGTACGTGGCGTAGACAACCTCGTGCACGGAATCTGGAAGGTGCATGGACTGCGCTTGCGATTTCACGGCCTCTTCGTCCGAAGAGCTCAGAATCTGGGCGTGGTCCAAAAATTCCACCGCGGGCTTGTCCTCCGCGAGGGCGGCGGGTGCGCTAGCTGCAGCAAAAAGACCTACTACTGCCGCGCAAGGAACCCATCTCATGATGTTCCATCTTACGGGCTCCGCGTGTAAACCGTAGTACTTATGCAAAAGCAACTACGCTAAATCGCTGACTACTGTTTATACCGTTTGGAGAATCGAAGTTATCGTGACTGCCAACAACACCCAGGCCCATGAGCCCCTGCAGCGCATTCTGCTGCCTAAGCGCGGCGAGCCCTTTGATGTGCGGATGCTCTACCTCATCGAGGCCGAGCAAAACCGCGAACGCCTCAGCTGGTTTAACCGCACGTCCGTAACCATCCCGGCCGGCGAGGAAGCCTCTTTTGAAACCTACTTCAACGCCTTCCCGGCCTCCTATTGGCGCCGCTGGTCCCAGCTGCGCTCCGTTATCCTCAGCCTGGACATTGAGGGCCAGGCAAATATTTCCCTCTACCGCTCCAAGCAGGATGGCCAGCGCATTTCCGTGGCCAACCACCTGGTAAGCACCGGCCACCATGAGTTCGAGCTGCCACTCAAAAACTTCGAGGACGGCGGCTGGCTGTGGTTCGATATCACCGCCGAGCAGGACACCACGCTTGCCGACGCCGCCTGGTGCTCCCCCCACGCCCCCGGCCCGCAGGTGCTGCCGGACGGCACCGAGCAGCCAGCCCAAGACAAGCGCGTGGCGGTAGGCATTCCCACTTTCAACCGCCCGACCGATGCCGTAGCAGCCCTTAAGGCATTGGCCGAGGACCCAGTAGTCGATGAAATCATCGACTTCGTCCTCATGCCGGACCAAGGCAACCAGCACCCTGCCGATGAGCCAGGCTATGACGAGGCAGTCGCTCACTTTGGCGAGCGTTTCCGCGAGTTCCGCCAGGGCAACCTGGGCGGCTCCGGTGGCTACTCCCGCATCATGTACGAGGCGCTGGAAAATACCGATTCGCCCTTCATCCTTTATATGGACGATGACATCGCCATCGAACCGGATTCCGTGCTGCGCGCGGTGCAAGCGGCCCGTTACGCTGCCAAGCCGATTATCGTCGGTGGCCAGATGCTTAACCTGCAGGAGCGCTCCCAGCTGCGCACTACCGGCGAGCGTGTCAACCGTGCCGATTTCATGTGGGGTGCGGCACCGCACGCCGTCTACGACCACGACTTTGCCAAGTACCCGCTGCGCGCCATCGGTACCCGCGAAACCCACCTAGATCCCAAGAAGTACGATTCCCGCGCGCTGCACCGCCGCGTTGACGTGGAGTACAACGGCTGGTGGATGTGCCTCTTCCCGCGCATTGTGGCAGAAACCAACGGCCAGCCGCTGCCGCTCTTTATCAAGTGGGACGATACCGAGTATTCCCTGCGCGCGGCGCGCAATGGCTTCCCCACGGTGACCTGGCCGGGTGCCGCCATCTGGCACATGGCTTGGGCTGATAAGGATGATGCCATTGACTGGCAGGCCTATTTCCACCTGCGCAACCGCCTCATCGTTGCCGCGATGTACCACGAGGGGCCGGCCAAGGGCATTACCAAGTCCATCTTCAAGTCCACCCTCAAGCACACCATGTGCATGGAATACTCCACCATGGCCATCCAGATTGAAGCTATGCGCGACTTCCTAGCGGGGCCGGACCATCTCTTTGACATCCTGGAGTCCTCGCTGCCGCGCATCGCGCAGATCCGTAAGAACTATTCCGATGCTGTCATTTTGGAATCCGCAGATGAGCTGCCCGCTCCCACCGGCGCGCCGGGTGTGCCTACGCGCAATATCGGCGGCCGCCTAGCCAAGATTAAGAAGATTCCGTGGGCCATCAAGGGCCTCAAGCACCTCGTGAGCAAGGAAGACGCTGCGCACCACGAGGCGCCTCAGCTTAACCTCACTCCGGACGAGGCCCGGTGGTTTACCCTTTCCCGCGTGGACTCTGCCACCGTCTCTACCGCAGGTGGTACCGGCGTGGCCTTCCGCAAGCGCGACCGCGACCTGGCCAAAGACCTCGTATCGCAGACCCGCGAGCTACTGAAGGAGATCGAGGAAAACTTCGATGACCTGCGCGCTGAATACCGTGCGGCGCAGCCGGAGCTGACCTCGCGCGAGTCCTGGAAGAAGGTCTTCGATGCCCAATAAACTTTCCGTAGCAGAATCGCGCATCCTCGAATCCATCCAGGGTGCGGCCTTTGACGTGCCCGGCGTGCTTCCTACCGCCCGCGGGCTGAGCCACTGGGGCGAGCATGCCCTGGGCTGGATGGGCAGCGCTGCGGTAGGGGCGGGCGTCGACAAGCGCCGCCGCGAGGGCTGGATCCGGGTGGGCGCTGCTGCCTTTCTCGCGCACGCCGCCAGCGTGGTGCTCAAGCGCATCGTGCGCCGCAAGCGCCCCGATTATCCGTACGTGCGCGTGGGGGTAAAGACTCCCTCCAAGCTGTCTTTCCCCAGTTCGCACGCGACCTCGACTACTGCATTCTTGGTGGCGGCGAGCCGCCTTACCGGCCGCAAGGCGCCGCTTCTCGGCGTGCCAGTCATGATGGCATCGCGTATGGTGCTCGGAGTGCACTACCCAACAGATACGGCAGTGGGTGCGGCCATCGGCGCTGCTACCGCAGAGGTCGTGATGAAAGGAATGAAGCATGAGTGATGATGGAAACCAGCACTTTTTCCATTCGGAACCGCACACCTCTGGCGTAGATACCGGCCGCAAGCGCAAGCCGCCGAAGAATCTTGTCGATGGCATGATTAAGGCCCTGCGCCCCAAGCAATGGGTCAAAAACGTCCTCGTGCTGGCGGCCCCCGCCGCGGCCGGCGCCGATGCACTGTTCCATGGGCGCGTGCTTGTCGATGTCCTCTTGGCATTCATCGTCTTCTGCCTCGGCGCTTCCTCCATCTACCTGATCAATGATGCGAAGGACTGGCGCGAGGATCAGGAGCATCCGACCAAGCGCTTCCGCCCGATTGCCTCCGGCGTGCTGCCCATCAAGCTCGCCTATGTCATGGCCGTGGTGCTCATCTGCTTGTCCATCGGGCTATCCTTCCTCGCTACCGCTGGCCCGCAGTTGGCAATCGTGATGGCGATTTATATCGCGTTGCAATTGGGTTATTGCTTCGGTTGGAAGCACATGCCGGTGATTGATATCGCCCTAGTTTCCTCTGGCTTCATGCTGCGCACCATGGCCGGTGGCGTGGCCGCAGGCATCGAGCTTTCGCAGTGGTTCCTGCTGGTGGCGGCCTTTGGCTCGCTATTTATGGCCTCTGGCAAGCGCTACTCGGAGATCCTTCTTGTGGAACAAACCGGCGCGAAAATCCGCAAGTCCCTGGAAGGTTATACGCCTACCTACCTGCGCTTTGTGTGGACGCTAGCCGCCACCGCGGTGGTTATCTGCTACACCCTCTGGGGCTTCGAGCTCGCTAACGACGCCCAGACCGGTGGCGTGTGGTACCAGGTCTCCATGGTGCCGTTTACCATCGCCATCTTGCGCTATGCGGCCGATGTGGACCGTGGCCAGGGTGGCGCACCGGATGAGATTGCACTGGAGGACCGCACTTTGCAGGTTCTCGCCTTGGCTTGGCTCGCCTGCATCGCCATGGCGGTGTATATCATGCCGTTGTTCTAGACACAGCTGAATCGATATAGAAATTTTCCGCGGGGCTGATAAACTTTCTCCCCGTGCTTAACACCGACCACAAGAGTATCGCCCGCTGGAGTACCTCGGCGGCCGCCCTTGTGATCGGTGTTTTATCTTTGTGGGGCGGTTTTGCGCGCCGCTGGATTTCCGATGACGGACTCATTGTCCTGCGTACCGTGCGCAACCTCGAAGCCGGAAATGGGCCCGTGTTCAATATGGGCGAACGCGTAGAGGCCAATACCTCCACGCTGTGGCAGTACCTTATTTTCTTGGTGCGCTGGGTGACCCACGCAAACCTGGAAGGCATCGCCATTTACTTGGGGCTCATTTTGGCGGTCGCGGCAATGGTAGTCGGTACGGGCGCTGCGGCCAGCATGCGCACTGGCATCGTTCTTCCGGCCGGCGCGCTGGTGTATCTGGCCCTGCCGCCGGCCCGGGACTTTTTTACCTCCGGCCTGGAATGGGGCTTGTGCATCTTCTATCTCGCTATGCTGTGGCGGCTTTTGCTGCGCTGGACGCGCCCGCGCCGCCACTCTGGGAGCAATAGCGATGCCTATTGGCTCGCCTTCTGGGCTGGATTGTCCTGGCTGGTGCGCCCAGAGCTCGCTTTATACGGCGGTCTGGTGGGAATCGTGCTTCTTGTATCCCACCGCTCGTGGAAGATTCTTGCCGCCGCGGTGCCGCTGCCATTGGCCTATGAGATTTTCCGCATGGGCTACTACGGTCTACTAACCCCGCACACGGCCGTGGCTAAGTCTGCGGCTGGGGCCGAATGGGGCAAGGGGTTTACCTACCTGGCGGATTTTGCCGGCCCATACTGGCTCTTCCTGCCGCTTATCGTGCTCGCCGTGGCAGGTCTATGGAAGGCAAACCTGCGCCCCACTGCGGTGCGCTCTACTGCCACCGCTATTTATCTCTTTGAAGGCACTGCGCTCATTCACACGCTCTACGTGCTGCGCGTGGGTGGAGATTTCATGCATGGTCGCATGCTTTTGCTCCCACTTTTTGCGGCACTGCTTCCCATTTTTGTGGTGAGCGTTCGAGTATGGATAGCCTCCGTGTTCTGTGCGGTATGGGCGCTAGTTATCGTTCTGCGCGGACATCCGGTGGACCGCAGCATCTACGAGGGCGAGATCTCCATCGTGGATGAGCGCGATTTCTGGACCCACGCGACCCAGCGTGAGGATCCTCCCATGCGGGCCGAAGAATTCCTCGGCGCCAAGTTTATGGAGGACTACCAAGAGGGTATCGACGAGCTGGAGGCTGGCGACGCCATGACTTTCCGCTATATCAAGGGGGAAGATAGGTTCTCGTGGACGGCGGCCCCCGCAGATCCCTCGCGCACCGACCCACCGACCGTTTACCTGCTCAATTTGGGCCTTTCTTCCATGAATGCACCGCTGGATATTCGCGTGCTGGACAATATTGGGCTCAGCAATCCTTTGGCGGCGCGCCAGCCACGCATCGAGGGTGGACGCATTGGGCACGACAAGAGCTTGGACATGTCATGGCAGGTGGCAGACTCTGCCGTCGATATTGACGAGGTTCCGGCGTGGATTGATAAGTACGAGGCTGCCAAGGCTCGCGTCGCTCTTGCCGACGCCGATTTTCAGAAACTCTTCGCCACCTACAGGGATCCTTTAACTTGGGACCGTTTCTGGAAAAATATTAAATTCTCCCTGACAGACGGGCGGACCCTAGCCTTCTCCTCGGATCCCTCGGACTACCTGCACTAATTTCTTCAAATGCAGACTTTAGGGCCAACCTAAGTTACACTAACCTGTGACATTGTTATCGATCCGTGACGTTAACGATATACAGGGTTCGGACGATAGAGCTTAGTGACAATCACCGAGTAGTTTGGAGGAGAAAGATGACTGCTTCCATCAAGGGTCGCGTCCTTTCAGTCATCATGGCAGTTGCCGTAGCTTTGGGCTTGGCCGTCGTGGCGGGTTCCCAGCCGGCCGAGGCAGCCAACCGCGACTGGCTGCGCCGTGACGCCACTGGTACGTGTGAGTGGGACAAGGTTGGCTGGTGGGTCCAGCGCTGTGACGTGTGGTCTCAGGCTATGGGCCGCACTATTCCGGTGCAGATTCAGCCCGCGAAGCGGGGCGGCAATGCTGCCCTCTACCTGCTCGATGGCCTGCGTGCTACCAATCGCACCAACGCGTGGGTAAACGACGTCAATGCTGCCAAGACCTACGAGCCACATAATATTACCCTGGCTATGCCGGTGGGCGGTGCCGCTTCCTTCTATGCCGACTGGCAGGGTCCTGCTACCTATGACCTGCAAAATCCGGTCAACTACAAGTGGGAGACCTTCCTGACTAGCGAGCTGCCTGGCTACTTGGAGCGCAATTTTGGTGTTGCCCGCAATAATAACTCTATTGCTGGCCTGTCCATGGGCGCTGGTGCTGCTCTGACCCTCGCCGCCAAGCACCCGAACCAGTTCCGCCAGGCAATGTCTTATTCCGGCTTCCTGACCACCACGGTTCCAGGTGCTCAGACCATGATGCGTTTTGCCATGCTGGACGCGGGTGGATTCAACATCAACGCTATGTACGGTTCTTTGTTTAACCCGAAGCGTTTCCAGAATGATCCGCTGTTGCTCATTCCGCAGTTGCGCAACACCAACCTGTATATCTCCGCAGCCTCCGGTATCCCAGGTGCCGGCGATAGCCACTACCTGCCGGAGCACCAGGCGGCCGGTGCTGCACTCGAGGTCGGCTCCAATATCACCACCCGCGTGTGGGAAGGCGCTGCTCGTCTGCAGGGGCTCAATCCAACCGTGGACTACCCGGCCCAGGGCCTGCACAACTGGGAGCAGTTTGGCTACCAGCTCAACCGTTCCAAGCCGCAAGTACTTAACGTTATGAACGCTTGGTAATTCTCCCGGCCTGATCCCCTCTTCATTGTGAAGAGGGGATTTTCTTTAGGTTAAATATCGAACAAATATACCCTTAGCTGTTGCGGGGGACAGTTGTGCGGGTTATTCTGTGGGTGTTAGTTCGATTGGGTGTGCGAATTTAATGAGGGGGAACTTACGTGACTACTGCCACCGCGCCGCCAAAGCAAGCTTATTTTTCCACTAATGACCTAGAAGACACCGTGTGTGTCATGGCCATGGTGCAAAGAATCCAGTCGTGGCAGCTCTTTCAGGCGTTATTACCGCAACTGGAAGATGACGTTGATTGCACACTTGCAGTGTTATCCAAAAGGTTGGGGCTGTCGCGGTGGCGCGTCTCGAGCGCAATCCAAGCTCACTTTCGGATGAGTGAGCTTCCGCTTACTACCGCAGTGCAGACAGAGCACTGGATCTTGGACCTCCCGCGGCTTCAAGTTATTGACGTGGAATTGCGCCCCCTCGGGGAAGATGAGGCAAAGATCCAGCTGGTTGATGCGGCTCTGGCAGACTTCCTGACTCCTAAGGACCCAGGACAGCACGTTCCGACAGAACCGGAACTCCGCAACTTCCTGCGCGGATTTATCGACGGGTTGCTTAAACCGAATTTGTCCAAGGATATTGAGCGTGCAGTGTCGGTGTCCTATTCAGGCGGACAGGCCACGGTTGTATTGAAGACAGATAAAGCCACTGCGGCGGCAATCTCGAGGCATATTGATAAAGCCGCATCACAAGACGGGGTTTCAAAGGCAGCGGCGCTAGAAAAACTGATTTTTAATCGCACTAGTACCAAGGTGGTCATCAATACCTATCGCACGGGTGAGGACACCTCCCGCGTTTTCATTCCCAGTGCAGGATGGTGTGAGCTAGGGGAGTATTTGATGCATGACTCGGTAGTGCGAACCCTCCGAGCCGAGGGTGTCCAGCGCTATGTTCCCTCTGAGGAGATTCGTACCTGGGTACAAGGGCGGGATGCAACGTGCCGGTGGCCTGGGTGTTCAATGCCGGCGCACTATTGCCAATTAGACCACCGCGTGGAGTATGGCAACAACGGGCCTACAAGTGTGGGAAATCTGGTGAGCCTGTGTCAGCATCACCACAATGTAAAGACTGATGGGCGGGTGCGATACGTCATGGATCCGTTTACCGGCGACATAGTTTGGATGTTTGAGGATGGCACTTACGAAGTAGACCGAGCGGCAGGTCCATTAGCTCCCCGGAATATTCACTGGAAGCTGACGTGGGAGCGATTCCTCAAGCTCAGGAGGGGATCATTGCAAGGCCTGTGAGTCGGGACTATACAGGGGCACATGTTCGCTATTGAGAATCCAAGCACAGGCAAGAGTGAAGACAAGTTTGAACGCATCGATGATTCGCAGCGCGATGACATCCTAGACCGCTCCACCGCGGCCTACGATGCATGGCGTAGTACTCGCATCGAGGAGCGTGCCGCGGTTTTGTCCCGCGCTGCGGACCTTTATGAAGAGCGCATCGATGAGTTGGCAGACCACATCGGTCGTGAAATGGGCAAGCTGACCCGTTGGGCAAAGGCCGAAGTGCAGATTGTTGCCGATATCTATCGCTACTATGCCGAGCATGCGCACGAGCTGCTCGCAGATGAGTACCTGCCGGCTCAGAACGCGCATAAGACCGTCGTGCGCAAGGAGCCAATTGGTCCGTTGTTGGGCATCATGCCGTGGAACTTCCCGTACTACCAGGTAGCCCGCTTCGCAGCTCCTAACCTGCTGCTGGGTAACACCATCGTGCTCAAGCACGCTTCCATCTGCCCGCTGTCTTCCCAGGCATGTCAGGACATCTTGGAAGAAGCTGGTCTGCCGAAGGATGCGTATATCAACATTTATGCTTCCGGTTCCCAGATGGATGCCTTTGTAGCGGATAAGCGCATCAAGGGTGTTTCGCTGACCGGCTCTGAGGCTGCGGGCGCTGCCGTGGCCAAGACCGCTGGTGAAAATTACAAGAAGTCCGTGCTGGAGCTAGGCGGCAATGACCCATTCCTGGTTATCGATGATGAGAATCTGGAGTGGGTACTGGATCAGTTCAACCTGATTCGCATGTACAACACCGGCCAGGCCTGCAATGCACCGAAGCGCCTTATCGTTCTAGAGGACTTCTATGACCGCACTGTGGAGTACTTGGAAAAGAAGATCGGGGACATGAAGGTCGGCACTTATGACGACGAGAATGCCGACATTGGTCCGCTGTCCTCCATCGGCGCCCGCGATGAGATTGTGGAGCGCCTCGAAAAGGCCGCGGCCAACGGCGACGCCAAGATTCGCGTAGGCGGCAAGAAGATCGATCGCGAGGGTGCCTATATGGAGCCTGCACTGCTTACCGACGTCGACCCGTCCGCCGACGTAGGCTGCAACGAGATCTTCGGCCCAGTGGCGATTGTGTACAAGGCCAAGGACGTCGAAGAGGCCATCGAGATTGCCAATAACTCCGAGTACGGTCTGTCTAGCTCCGTGTGGGGCACTGACTTGGATGCTGCGTTTGAAGTAGCCAACCAGCTCAACGATGGCATGACGTTTGTTAACGAGGCGTCGGTAACCGCAGCAGGCCTGCCATTCGGTGGCGTGAATCGCTCCGGCTATGGCCGCGAGTTGGCGCGCTGGGGCGTAGGCGAGTTCGTCAACGAGCACCTGTACCGCGTGAGCGGACAGGATAATCCGGGTAATTCCCCGGCAATGTAGCGGCGTGTCTGTCTAGCGTAAGTCTCAAGTTCAACTTAAACTTGAGCACACGATAGACAGCTCACGCCGTAGGCATCGGTCCGGGGGAGGGGAACCCTCGGAAAGGTACCGCGGCAAATCTTCAAGGACGTTTACCTATGCGCAAAAGCACTTCCCCGAGCAAGGCTCGCAAGGGCCTTGCTGTGGCCGCAGTACCTACCGCCATCGCCGTGGGTTTGGCCCTGCTGCCAAACGCCACCGCACAATCTTCTGTAGGCGATCTCTCTTCCGCAATCGGCGGCGATTCCAGCCTGTCCGATCACTTCGCACCAAAGGATCCACCCGCCCGCACCCCGCTGAACACCGAGTACCCGGATGTTAAGGGTCTGCCGGAGGGCGTGAAGATCAACCGCGTGGAGTACCTAACCAACCGCCACTTGATGGTCTACATCAAGTCCGCGGCGATGCCGGATAAAGAGCAGAAGGTGCAAATCCAGCTCGCCCGTGACTGGTACTCCCACCCAGAAAAGAAGTTCCCAGAGGTATGGGCACTGGATGGCCTGCGTGCTCGTGATGATGAGTCCGGCTGGACCATTGAAACCAATATTTTGAACCAGTACGCCGACCGCAACGTCAACCTGATCATGCCGGTGGGCGGCGAGTCTTCCTTCTACTCGGACTGGGAGCAAGCAGACCGCGGTAAGCACTATATGTGGGAGACCTTCCTGACCAAGGAATTGATCCCGATCCTGGACAATGAGTACCGCTCCAACCACAAGCGCGCGGTAACCGGCCTGTCCATGGGCGGTACTGCCGCGATGAACCTGGCTGAGCGCAACCCGCACCTGTTTAGCTTCGTGGGTTCTTTCTCCGGCTACCTCGATACCACTACGCGTGGCATGCCGGAAGCCATCATGGCTTCGCAGCGCGATGCCGGCGGTTATGATTCCCGCAAGATGTGGGGCCAGCCGGGCTCCCAAAACTGGATCGACCATGATCCAAAGCTGGGCATTGAAAACCTGAAGGACATGAAGGTATATGTCTCCGCAGGTTCGGGCAAGGATGACTTTGGCAACGCCAACTCCGTGGCTAAGGGCCAGGCAAACCTCGCCGGCATGGGCTTGGAGGTCATCTCCCGTATGTCCACCCAGACCTATGTTGATTATGCGAAGCGCGCCAAGATTGATCCTGTGGTTAAGTTCCGCCCATCCGGCGTGCACAGCTGGGAATACTGGCAGTTTGAGATGCAGCAGGCATGGCCATACATCGCGGATGCATTGCAGATGGACAAGGCCGACCGCGGTGCGGACTGTGAGGCAATTGGAGCCATCGCTGCGGAGACCAAGAGCGGCGTTATTGGCTCTTGCTTGAATAATGAGTACGACGTCGCCAAGAAGGGCAAGGCCCAGGACTTCGAGTCTGGCACCGCCTACTGGTCCCCAGACACCGGTGCGCATGCCCTCTTCGGCCGCATCGGTGCTCGCTATGCCGAAATCGGCGGACCAACCTCCTGGCTTGGCTTCCCGAAGACCGGTGAGTCCAAGACGCCAGACGGCAAGGGCCGCTTCGTGCACTTTGAGCACGGCTCCATCTACTGGTCCCCGGAGACTGGCGCTTGGGAGATTACCGGCGATATGTTCCAGGCTTGGGGCAAGAATGGCTACGAAAAGGGCGACCTGAAGTACCCGACCGGCTCGGTAAAGAAGGTCGGTGAGGGCTACATGCAGGAATTCCAGGACGGAATCCTTACCCGTAACCCGGATGGCTCCAACCAGGTAGTACACGGTGCTATCGGCGCCAAGTACAAGGACATGGGCGGCGCGGAGTCTGCGCTCGGCTTCCCGACGTCCGGAGAGAACGCCGTCAATGGCGGCTTCTTCCAGACCTTTGAAAAGGGCAGCATCTACTGGTCCCCGAAGACTGGTGCACACTACATTCTGAAGAGCAAGATTATGGACCGCTGGGGCCAGGCTGGCTGGGAGCAGGGCGAGTTCGGCTGGCCTACCTCTGACTACTCCGAGATTGCCGCTGGTGGTTTGAGCCAGGAATTCCAGCACGGCAAGATCAGCGAGGTTCTGGGCCAGGTTCGGACCGAGAAGAAGTAGCTATGCGCAAGCTAGTAGTTGTGGGCGCGGCGCTGTGCTTGGGTCTTGCGGGCTGCGATTCCGCCACGGTGGATAGCGAACCGCCGCAAGAGACCGAGATCGCGCCCCTCGAGCGGGAGTCGGAGGCCCCTACCTCTGCGGAAGAGACATCCTCTAAGTCGCAGGAAGACCGCGGTGCGCGTGAGATCTCTGAAATTCCCACCGCCGAGCTGCCGGAATCGGAAGCCAAGTACCTAGGCAGGCTAAAAGACGCCGGCGTCAACGTTGAGGGCGTAGAAGATCAGCTCCTCGGCGCGGGCAAAGCAGCCTGTGATGAGAATGATGTCACCCTCTCTGCGGTCGCCGGCCAGCTTGTTGAGCAACAGCGCACCAAGATGGGCTTTGAAGAGCTTTCTAAGCTGATTACGGATTCCGCGCGTACAGGGATTTGCTAGGTTCACCTGGTACAACTAATCCATGAGAAAAACCATTACTGTTGTCGCAGTTCTCGTCGTTTTAGCTGTTATCGGCGTGGGCGCGTCGCGTTACCTCAACCAGGGCACCGACTCTCCAGCCCCGCGCCCCACAGAGCAGGCTGCGCCACCGCCGCAGCAGCCCGAGTGGTGCCCGCGTGTGGAGTTCATTTCCGCCCCGGGTACGTGGGAATCTGCGGCTGACGACGATCCGCTTAATCCTTCTGCCAATCCGCGCTCGTTCATGCTGTCTATTACGAAGCCATTGCAGGAGGCCTACGGGGACGACGTGAAGGTATGGACCCTTCCTTATACCGCGCAGTTTAAAAACATTAATGCACAGCATGAAATGAGCTACGACGATTCCCGCAATGAGGGAACCGCCAAGATGAATAATGAGCTGCGCAGTGTGCATGAGAGCTGCCCGGCAACCAAATTCATTGTGAGCGGCTTCTCTCAGGGCGCGGTCATCGCTGGTGACGTTGCCGACGAGATCGGCGGCGGTCAGGGTGCAGTGCCGGCGGAAAGCATTGCAGGTGTGGCCCTTATTGCGGATGGTCGCCGCCAAAATGGCGTTGGCCAAAACCCGGGCCGCAAGGTTGGCGGCGTGGGTGCGGAAATTGCCCTCCAGCCGGTATCTGGTTTAGTTCAGCCCATCGTTCCGGGTGCGTCCATGCGCGGTGCGCGCCCGAATGGGTTCGGTAGCCTGGCGGATCGGACCTTCCAGATCTGTGCGCCCAATGATTCAGTCTGTGATGCCCCACCAAACGTGTCTAATGCGCTGGAGCGCGCGCAGGGTTTGATTGCCGCGAATGGCGTCCATGCGCAGTACGCCTCCAATAACGGAGTCATTGATGGCACGACGGCTAACCAGTGGGTAGTGGGCTGGGCCCGACAGCTTATCGACGCCGCGTAACAGCAATTCCCCACCCTCCGATAGTTTTATTAAAGAAACCATTCACTTAAGGAGATTCCATGGATCTGAAAGCGCAGATGGGGCAATTCCTAGCGCCCGAGTTCAGTTTGGCCCAGCTGGCAGAAAGGCTCTACCAGGCGGAGACTGACCCAGACCGTGTGGTTATGCGCCAGTGGATCTACGGTGAGGAAGAAACCTGCCGGGAGCTTAGCCGCGCGCAGGTCAATAAACGCATCAAGGTGGTGGCGGCGCGACTGCAGCAGGTAGCAGATCCGGGCACCCGCGTTGCCATCTTGGCTGGTAATTCACCGGAATACGTCTTTGGTTTCTTGGGCGCCCTGTACGCGGGCATGGTGCCGATTCCGCTTTATGATCCCAATGAGCCGGGCCACACCGACCACCTTAGGGCCGTATTCGGTGATTGCGAACCGTCCATCGTGGTGACGAATCGTGTTTCTGCCGCCGCTGTGCGTAAGTACTTCTCCGCCCAGCGTGAGCGCCCGCGCGTCATTTCCATCGACGCCCTTCCTGATTCCCTGGCTGACTCTTGGACACCCGTGGAAGGAAGCGCAGAGGACACCGCTTTCCTGCAGTACACGTCCGGGTCCACCCGGACCCCGGCCGGCGTGGAGCTCACCAACCGAGCGATCATCACCAATGTTGCGCAGATCTTCCAAGCGCTGCAATTTCAGATGCCGGCTCGCATCGTCTCCTGGCTGCCAATGCACCACGATATGGGCATCATCTTGGCCGTATTCGTTACCATTTTGGGCTTGGACTTCGAGATGATGACCCCACGTGATTTCATCCAACACCCGGATCGCTGGGTCCGGCGCCTCACCGCGGGCAAGCAGGCCACCTATGCCGCCATCCCGAACTTTGCCTTGGAACTCGCTGCTCGCCATGCCGAGGATGCAGATTTCTCGCACGTGGCCGGCATCATTATCGGTTCCGAGCCGGTGACCGAATCGGCCGTGGAATCCTTCCTCGATGCCTTCAGCGTGGACCGTTCCGTACTGCGTCCGTCCTATGGCCTGGCAGAAGCGGCGCTTATTGTGTCTACCCCGCAAACTGACAAGCGCCCGGTCATCGCGCACTTTAACCGCGCGGAGCTAGCTGCAGGTCGCGCCGTCATCGAGGATAAATCCGAAGACACCGTTGCCTACGCCTCCAATGGACAGTGCGTGCCTCATCAACACCTCGCCATTGTAGATCCGGAAACTCGCGCCGAGGTGAAGGACGGCGTTATCGGAGAAATCTGGGTCCACGGTCCCAATATGGCCACCGGCTACCTCAACCGCCCAGAGGAAACTGCTGGGACCTTCCGCAATACGCTGGGTGAGCGTCAACAAGATGGCCTACCGGAAGACGATTACTGGATGGCCACCGGAGACTTGGCAACCATCGTGGATGGGGAATTGTATATCACCGGCCGCCTGAAGGATCTCATCGTCATTGCTGGGCGCAACCATTATCCGCAGGATATTGAGGGCACGGTGCAAGCCGCTTCCGCACAGGTTCGCCCGGATTCCGTTGCGGCCTTCTCCGTGGAAGGCAATGACTCTGAGTCCCTCGTTTTGCTGGTGGAGCGCGCCGATGATGCGCAGCCGTCCGGCGATGCCGAGGCAACCGAGGCCATTCGCACCGCGGTCACTGCCCACCACGGCATCACTCCGGATGACATCGTGTGGAAGGCACCTGGCGAAATCAACCGCACGTCCTCCGGCAAGATTGCGCGCCGCGTAGCCAAGAAGAATTATGTGGGATTCTGATATATCGCTAACAAAGTGACAAAATATAGCGATATACCCCTTTGCTATTTAGTATTTTTCCGTAATGAAAGACCTTTTTATGACCATCGAGCAACTGCGAGCATGGCTGCGTGACTGGGTCGCCCAGGCCACCGGTGTTTCCGCCGAAGAGATTCTAGATTCCAAGCCTTTGGAAAATTATGGCCTCTCCTCGCGGGATGCTGTAGTGCTATCCGGCGAGCTGGAAAACCTTCTGGGCACCCGCCTCGATGCCACCGTGGCATATGAGTATCCCACCATCGAGCTGCTGGCGGACCGCCTGCTGAACGCACCGGCGGCGCCCCAGCCGGAAGAGCGCACCCCGCGGATCGCGCAGGGATCCGACGTTGCGGTCATTGGTCTTTCCGGACGCTTCCCGGGCGCCAAGAATGCCCAAGAGTTCTGGTCTATGTTGGCGGAATCCCGCGCAGGCACCGGACCGTTGCCAGTGGGTCGGTGGTCCGAATACTCCGCCGATCCGGTAATGAGCGAGAAGATCGCTCAGCAAAATACCGATGGCGGTTACCTTGAAGACATCGCCTCTTTTGATGCGGAATTTTTTGGCCTGTCTCCACTTGAGGCTGCCAATATGGATCCCCAGCAGCGCATCCTGTTGGAGCTGGTGTGGGAAGCGCTAGAAAACGCTGGACTTCCTGCCAACGAGCTACGCGGCACGCAGACTGGTGTGTACATGGGCTCGACCAATAATGACTACGGCATGCTCATCGGTGCCGATTCCGCCGAGATGCATCCTTATGCGCTGACCGGCATTTCTTCTGCTGTGGTGGCCAATCGCATTTCCTATGCCCTGGATTTCCGTGGCCCCTCCATCAATGTGGATACGGCCTGCTCCTCCTCCCTCGTAGCCGTCAATCAGGCGGTGAAGGACTTGCGCACGGGAAGCGCGGACGTGGCCCTGGCCGGTGGCGTCAATATCCTAGCCGCTCCCCACGCGTCGACGGCGTTTTCTGAATTGGGCGTTACCTCTCCGACGAGTGCCATTCACGCTTTTTCTGACGACGCCGATGGCATCGTGCGTGCCGATGCCGCTGGTGTCCTCGTGCTCAAGCGCCTGGAGGACGCGGAAGCGGACGGCGATGATATCTTGGCCGTCATTAAAGGCTCGGCCGTCAACTCCGATGGCCACTCCAACGGCTTGACCGCCCCAAATCCAGAGGCACAGGAGGATGTGCTCCGCCGAGCTTATGCGGATGCGGGTGTGAATCCGCAAGATGTGGACTATATCGAGGCGCACGGCACCGGCACCATCTTGGGTGATCCGATCGAAGCTTCTGCTTTGGGGCGGGTGCTCGGCGCCGGTCGTGGCGCGGATACGCCGATTTTGCTGGGATCTGCCAAAACCAATATCGGCCACTCCGAATCCGCCGCGGGCGTGGTGGGTCTTATCAAGGTCATCCAGGCCATGCGCAATGATGTGATTCCGGCGAATATCAATTACTCGGCGCCGAACCGTTATATCGATTTCGAAGCAGAGCGCCTGGAAGTAGTCGAGGGCCCGCGCGAGTGGCCCGAATACTCCGGCCGCAAGGTTGCTGGCGTATCCGGTTTTGGCTTTGGTGGCACCAATGCGCACGTCGTGCTCACCGATTACCGCGGCACCCCGGCCGAGCGCGAGCCGCAGCTTTCCACGGAAATGGTCGCGTTGCCGGTTTCTGGCCTCTTGCCATCGCGCCGGGCACGCGCTGCGGCCCTGTTGGCGGACTTCATTGAGGCGGAAAAGCCCGCGCTTGTCGACGTCGCCCGTACCGTCGCCCGCCGCAATCACTCCCGTTCTCGCGCCGTCGTGGTGGCTAGCTCCACCGAGGAAGCAGTCAAGCGCTTGCGCCAGGTGGCTGAGGGCAAGGTATCCGTCGGTATCGCCGCTGCGGATTCCCCGCAGGTGCCGGGTCCGGTATTTGTGTACTCCGGATTTGGCTCTCAGCACCGCAAGATGGCCAAGGACATGATTGCGCTCTCGCCGCAGTTCACGGCGCGCTTGGAAGAACTAGATAAAATCGTGGACTTTGAGTCCGGATGGTCCATCTTGGACATCGTCAACGACGATGCTCAAACATATGACACCGAGACTGCTCAGGTAGCTATTACTGCTATTCAGATTGCAGTGACGGATTTGCTCGCTTCCTTTGGCGTGCGCCCGGCCGGCGTCATGGGCATGTCCATGGGCGAGATTGCCGCGGCCTATGCCGCAGGCGGCATCTCCGCAGAGGACGCCATGGTCATTGCCTGCCACCGTGCACGGTTGATGGGTGAGGGTGAGGCGTCGCTAAGCGATGCCGAGCAAGGAGCCATGGCCGTCGTAGAGCTCTCGGCCGAGGATATTGCCGCGCTCGACGGCAATATCGAACCCGCCGTGTATACCGGACCCGGTATGACCACCGTGGGCGGCCCACGCCAAGAGGTGCTGGACCTGGTGGAAAAGCTCGACGGCGAGGGCAAGTTCGCCCGTGCGCTTAATGTGAAGGCCGCCGGGCATACCTCGGCCGTGGACCCCATCCTGGGCGAGCTGCATGCAGCCATTGCCGGCATGGAAGCCAAGCCGCTGCATACTCCGCTGTTTTCCTCCGTGGATAAGGGCGAGGTTTATCGCCCTGGTACCACCGTGCACGATGAGGACTATTGGCTGCGCATGACCCGCCACTCGGTCTACCTGCAGGATGCCACCGAGGCGGCCTTCGCCGCCGGCCACACCCAGCTGGTGGAAATCTCGCCGAACCCGGTGGCGCTGATGGGCCTCATGTCCACCGCCTTCGCCGTGGGCAAGGCCGATGCGCAGCTGCTGTATGCGTTGAAGCGCAAGGTGGATCCCACCGAGTCTTTGCTGGATCTGCTCAGCAAGCTCTATGTCGCTGGCATGCCGGTGGACTTTGGCGCGGTATTTGGCTCCGGTGCGCGCGTAGAGGCGCCCTATACCCAGTTCAACCGCCAGCGCTTCTGGACCAACGCGCGTCCGTCGGCCGGCGTATCCGGCCTGCCGGGTGCACGCGTCAATCTGCCAGAGGGCAAGGTTGCCTTCTCTACCAATGCGGATCAGGCGCCATCTGCGCTGGCCATCGTGGAGGCGGCGGCCGAGGCCGTCAAGCCTGGGGCGCGCATCATCGCTACCGAAGAACACGCCGACCTGCCACCGCGCGGTGAGGTCACCACGGTGGTGAGCCAGTCCATCGGTGGTATGTCCGTAGCCGTCTACGCCGTCCGAGGCGCACAGACGGAACTTTTGGCAGAAGGTTTTGCCTCCGCCTTGGACTTGGGCGCGGCGCCTATCCCGGGCGTGGCCGATGTGCCTGAAAGCGAGCCTGCAGCAACCGCAGAAGTTGATGCCGTACGTTGGGATCCCGCGGAGGAAACCGTGGAAGACCGCCTCGCACTCATCGTGTCGGAATCCATGGGCTACGACGTCTCTGACCTGCCACGCGAGTTGCCGCTCATTGATTTGGGCCTGGATTCGCTGATGGGCATGCGCATTAAGAACCGCGTGGAAAATGACTTCCAGATTCCGCCGCTGCAGGTGCAGGCGCTACGCGATGCCTCTTTGGCCGACGTCATTGCCATGGTGGAAGAGGCCGTGGCTGGCGGCAACGTGGATACCAGCGAGATTGCTTCTGCGGACACCCCTGCACCAGAAGAGGACGAACCCGGCCAGGGCGTCGGCGTTGCCCCGCGTGATGCTTCGGAGCGCATGGTCTTTGGCACCTGGGCTACCTTTACCGGTAAGGCAGCTGCGGGCGTTACCTCGGCGCTGCCAGAGGTAAGCGATGAGGTAGCGACCCAAATCGCCGAGCGCCTCACCGAGCGTGCTGGCATCGAGGTCACCGCCCAGCAGGTCCACGAGGCCGAGGCGCTAGAGACTTTGGCCGACCTCGTCCGCGAAGGACTGGAGACCGAGGTAGAAGGCAATATCCGCGTCCTGCGCGAGGCTGATGGTCCGGCCGTATTCATGTTCCACCCAGCCGGCGGCACCACTGTGGTCTACCAGCCACTAACCCGCCGCCTGCCCGAGGACGTGGCAGTCTACGGCGTAGAGCGCGTCGAGGGCTCGCTGGAGGAGCGCGCCGAGGCTTATATCGAGGACATCCTGCACTACGCTCGCGGCCGAAAGGTCGTGCTCGGCGGGTGGTCCTTCGGTGGCGCGCTGGCCTATGAGGTGGCCTACCAGCTGCACAAGCGCACCCAGGACTCGGTAGAGGTGGCGTTCATCGCGCTGCTGGATACCACTCAGCCGTCGAACCCGGCTCCGGATACGCCGGAAGAAACCCGTGCCCGGTGGGAGCGCTACGCGGCCTTTGCCAAGAAGACCTACGGGCTGGACTTTGAACCGCCGTACGAGATGCTCGAGACCATGGGCGAGGATGCGCTCATGACCATGTTGGCGGAGTTCCTCGCTACTACCGACGCCTCCGAGCACGGCCTAGCCGCAGGCGTGCTGGAGCACCAGCGTGCCTCTTTCGTGGATAACCAGATTCTGGCCAAGATTGACTTCCACCGCTGGGCCGATGTGACCGTGCCGGTTCTGCTTTTCCGCTCCGAGCGGATGCACGACGGTGCGATTGAGCTGGAGCCGCGCTACGCTGAGATTGACCCCGACGGCGGTTGGGGAGTTATCGTTAAGGATCTGGAAATTGTGCAGCTGCAAGGCGATCACCTTGCAGTGCCGGACGAGCCGGCCATCGGCATCGTGGGCAAGCATATGAACGAATGGATCGAGGAGAAGGTACGTGGCGGCCAAGCAGACAACCGCTGAGAAACTCGCTGACCTGCGTGAGCGCCTAGATAAGGCGCAGGACCCGGGAAGCGAGCGCTCGCGCAAGCGCCGCGACGAGGCTGGACGCACCACGCCTCGCCAGCGCATCAATGAACTGCTAGATGAGGGTTCCTTCGTCGAGACTGGTTCTCTGGGCAAGACCCCTGGTGACCCTGAGGCCATCTATTCTGATGGCGTGGTCACCGGCTATGGCCGCATCTCCGGCCGCCCAGTGTGCATCTACGCTCACGATAAGACCGTCTACGGTGGCTCTGTCGGCGTGACCTTTGGCAAGAAGGTTACCGAGGTCATGGATATGGCCATCAAGATCGGCTGCCCGGTCATCGGCATTCAGGATTCCGGCGGCGCCCGTATCCAGGATGCGGTGACCTCGTTGGCCATGTACTCCGAGATCGCCCGGCGCCAGCTGCCGCTGTCCGGCCGCAGCCCACAGATTTCCATCATGATGGGTAAGTCCGCTGGCGGTGCCGTCTATGCTCCCGTGACCACGGACTTTGTGATTGCCGTGGACCAGGAAGCGGAAATGTATGTCACTGGCCCCAACGTGATTCGTGAGGTCACCGGTGAGGACGTTACCTCCGCCGAGCTGGGTGGCGCTCGCCAGCAGGAGCTCAACGGCAATGTTTCGGCCGTCGTTCCCTCTGAGGAAGACGCCTTCGACATGGTGCGCGATCTCCTGGACCACCTGCCGCTGACCTGCTTTGATGAGTCACCGGAGTTCGCTGCGCCTGCCGACGCCGAAGTGGCCGAAGACGAAGAGCTCAATGCCTTCATGCCGGATGACACTAATGCTGGCTACGACATGATGGACTTGTTGACCCAGCTGGGCGATGACGAGGATCTCATTGAGATTCAAGAGAACTTCGCCCCCAATATGATCACCGCCTTTGGCCGCATCGATGGCAAGACCGTTGGCTTCGTGGCCAATAACCCCATGCACCTTGCCGGCTGCATTGATGCCGACGCCGCCGATAAGGGCGCGCGCTTTATCCGCATCTGCGATGCCTATAATATTCCGCTGGTCTTCGTAGTGGATACCCCGGGCTACCTGCCGGGCGTGGAGCAGGAAAAGGTGGGACTTATCCACCGCGGCGCCAAGTTTGCCTTCGCCGTGGTGGAAGCCACCGTGCCGAAGGTCTCGCTCATCGTGCGCAAAGCCTACGGCGGTGCCTATGCCGTGATGGGCTCGAAGAATCTGACCGGTGATATTAACCTGGCGTGGCCAACCGCGCAGATCGCCGTGATGGGCGCGGCCGCCGCCGTGGTGATGATCGCCGGTAAACAGCTAGACGCCGCCGAGACCCCTGAGCAGCGCGAGATGACCAAGAAGATGTTCATGGACTTCTACGATGAGACTATGACTGCGCCCTATGTCGCGGCCGAGCGCGGCTATTTGGACGCGATGATTCAGCCGAGTCAATCCCGGTTGGCTCTTCGCCAAGCGCTGCGGCAGCTGGCAACGAAGCAGGAAAGTGATCTGCCGAAGAAGCACACCATTGCCCCGATGTAACGTAGTGTGCTTTGATTAGCGATAGGAATATAAAGTCCCAATCCTAGTCAAGGAGTTATTTATGATTCTATCTAGTGCTGTGGATATCATCAGCGAGATCATTGGTTTCGTTGCCGATATTCTCAATCAGGCAGGCGTACCGGTAAGCTCCAAGTAAAACGAGCAAAAAATAAGGAGGGTTTAACCCTCCTTATTTTTATTTGCGGGCGAAAAGCCGCCAGCCGAAGAAGAATAGCGCGGACATGACGGATGCCACGATGAGGAAGCTCCAGTGTGGGAGTCGGCCGTTCACCAACATCCACAGGGCCATGCCGCCCACGATGGTGCTTAACCAGACGACGCCGCCTTCCTTCCATTTGCCCTGCACCTTGGTGGCCAGGATGATAGCCCAGCCGATGAGAGCGCCGATGGCCCAAGGCCAGAAAGCATCAACCCAGGTGGAAAAACTTAGCCCGCCGTGGGCGAGGCGGGCAGCCACAGCAAAGAGCATCAGGGCGATGATATCGATGACGGGGGCGATTCTCATGCGTTTTCCTTTCGATTCAAGGCGGCGTAAGTAATGCCCTTGCGAGCATAGTGCCAGAAGTAGATTACCCAGCCAATGATGGTGATAAGGGCAAAGGAAATCAGACGATAAATGATTGCCGCGCCGGTTGCATCTACCGCGGTCATACCGGTGGCAACCAGGGTAGCGATAATGGCGGCCTCTACCGTGCCCAAGCCGGCGGGCGTGACCTGGGCGGAGCCGGCCAGCTTGGCGGTAAGATACGCTAGCGCCACACCGGCCATAGTCGTGGTGTCTTCACCCGCATGCAGGGCAGGGAGGTGGCCGGTTACGGCCCAGACACAGCCCCAGAGCGAGACCATATCGATGAGGCGGTTGGCCAGGGAGTAAAAGGAAACCCAAGCGAATTGGCGGCGGGTGAGGTGAACCTCTTCCAGATTCTTTACCTGGTCCACGATGGCTTCGCGCTTGGAGCCCTTAACGAGCTTCTGGCGGTTGAGCCAGCGAATGATGGTATCTGGGTGATTGGTCAGCCAGAAAAGGCCGCCGGAAAGCGCCAGCATGAGCACTAGGGTGCCGATGAGGGACCACAATGCCATGTCGGCATTGAGGAAGAGCACGCCGCCCAAGCCGATGAGTACGAGCCACATGGTGGAAATGGCCGAAGACAGCACGAAGAACCACCCACAGAGCATGACGGAAGCACCCCACGTGCGCTGCACGTAGAAGGTGAGGATGGCGGAAAAGGCCGGGCCCGCTGGAAGCGTGGTAGACCAAGCATTAGCCGCCAGCGTGAGGGCGGCCGTCTCTGAGGCTGGTACGTGTACGCCGCCAGCGCGAATGAGCAGGCGCATAACCTCGCCCATGGCAAGGACTGCCACGATTGAGGCGATGACTACCAGTGCTACCGCAGCCGGGTCAGAATGAGACAGCCGCGAGAAGCCTTCGCGCAGGAAGTCCAGCTCATCGCGGAAGACATAAATCAGGATAAGCAGGACGATGAGCGAGGCGATAAGCCGCAGCCAGTTCTTCACTTATTTATCTCCTTCGAGGCGTTGTTTGAGCTCAGAGAAGGGAACAGTCTTGCCGCGGTGTCTAGCGCCACCAGTCAAAGCAGTAGTGGCGTGGCGCAGCCAGCTAGGTGCCCACCAGTTATCTTCGCGCAGCAGGTGCATGACAGCGGGGACAAGGAGCATGCGGACAATGGTGGCATCGATAAGCAGGGCAAAAATCATGCCATAAGCGATGTATTTCATCATCACGATATCGGAGAAGCCGAAAGCCCCACAGACCACAATCATGATGAGCGCCGCCGCAGTGATGATCCCACCCGTATGCGCGGTGCCGGCCGCAATGGCCTCATCGGTGGTGGAACCACGCCGTCGCGCCTCTACCATGCGGGAGACCAAGAAGACCTCATAGTCGGTGGACAGGCCGTAAACAATGGCGATGATAAGCACCAAGATGGGGCTCATGAGCGGGCCAGGGGTGAAGTTGAGGGCGCCCGAGCCAAGTCCAGCGACGAACATCAGGGTCAAAATGCCCAGCGTTGCTCCCAGGGTCAAAAGCGTCATCACGATTGCCTTGAGCGGGAGCACGAAGGAACCGAAGACCAACGCCATGAGCACGAACGTGGCTAGCACCACGTAGAGTGCCATCCACGGCAGCTTATGGAAGAGCGCATCAAGGGATTCCACTTCCATGGCAGGCGTGCCTCCCACGTACAGGTTCACGCCCTCGGGTGCCTTTACTTGTTCCAGTTCGTGGACAATCTTCGCGTAATCATCGCGGTCTTTAATACCGGCGGAAAGAACTGTCGTGCCGCCCTTGGTGGCTGTTGTCGGCGCCATGGGCTCGGTGAGGCCTTCGAGGCCACGGACTTGCATGACGACGTCGACAAGCTGCTGGTTAGACGCATTTTCCACGACGAGCTTTACCGGCTCCGTGCGGAAGGTAGGGAATTCCTCATTGAACTTATCCTGCGCCACACGGGTTTCCTGGTTGGGCGGTAAGTAAGACTCGTTGATGCCGCCGAAGGTGATACTCATGATGGGCAGGGTAAGTGCGATAAGCAGGCTGCACACGGCGATGGTCAACCCGCGGGCATGGCGCATTGCCCACAGCGGCAGCTTGTACCACCAGGTGTCTTCGATGGTGCGCGCAGTCCGAGAGGTGCGGCGCACAGACCAGGTATCGATCTTGGGGCCCAGCATGCCAAAAATTGAGGGCAGGACGGTGACCGAAAGCAGCGCTGCTAGACCCACGGCGGAAATGGAGCCATAAGCCACGGACTTCAGGAAGGCTTGCGGGAAGAGGAAGAGTCCCGAAAGTGCGACGGCAACCATGGCTGCCGAGAAAACCACCGTTTGGCCGGCAGTCGCGGTGGTGGTAGCAACGGCCTCCTCGGTGGAGCGACCCTTATCCAGCTCTTCGCGGAAGCGCGAGACCATAAAGAGACCGTAATCGATGGCTAGGCCGAGGCCCAGCAGCGTGACGACGGCCTGAGCAAAGACATTGACCTGGGAAAATCCCGCCAAGATGGACAGGATTCCCAAAGACCCCAGGATGGAGAGGCCGCCGACGATGAGCGGCATGCAGGCCGCAACGACGGAGCCAAAAACCACCAGCAGGAGGATGCCCACCAAAGGAAGCGCGGCCTTTTCGGCGCGGGAGATATCGTGGGACATGCCATTATCTAGGGCATCAGCAACTGCGGTAGCGCCCGCGATTTCCACTGGGGCGGAGGTATCCGTAAGCGCGCCTTGGATGGTGCGGAAATCCTTGAGTGTTTGCTCATCATCGCCTTTAAGACCGATGGCGGCGAAAGCTAGGGAGTGATCGTCATTGACCAGGTTGGGGTTCTTCGTATCGAAGTAGCTGGTCACCGAATCAATCTGCTCGGGATACTCTGCTTTCAGCTGCGCCAAGTGCTGCTTGGCGGCGTCGAAGTTCTCATCGGGGGAGTGGAAGAGCAAGATGACATCGCCGGAGTTATCGCGGCCAAAAGTCTCCTGCTCGATGTGGGCCGCGCTTGTCGACGCCGCATTGGGATCCTCCCAGCCCTCTTGGCTCATGCGGTCTTCAAGCTGCAGGCCAAAGCCCACGAAGAGCGCAAGGATGGCAGCGACAACGATGGCGGGGATAAGCCGGCGGTGCGCATAGGAAAAACGTCCCCACTTTTCAAACATTGGGGCAGCCTCCTAGCGGTTATTAAGCAGGGCCGCCAAGGGACGGAATGGCTGCAGCCATGCACCACCCTCGGGCAGGTTATCCAGATTCACGCGCGGTAGCGGTTCGCGGAATACGCCCTCGATGTCTTCTAGATCCACAAAATTGATATCCGCGTGGCCGACGGCCCACGCGGCGTGCTCGTGGAATCCCAGGACCGTAACCGGAATCCCCGCGGCGATGAGCTCTTCCAAAGGTTCCTGGAAATTCTGGCCATCGGCGGAGGCAACAATCACGCCGGCTAGATCCTCGCGGAGGCTTTCGATGTGGTCGAGCATATCCGGATCCACGTCGTCGTCTTCGTGGATCTTGGGCTTGGCAAAAACACCGAAGCCTACGTTGCGGATGGCTTCTACCCATGGGCGGATGACATCGGCGCCGCCCGGGGTGACATTAGTAAAGACATCGGCGCGCGGTTCCGCATCAACGTCCTGGGCAAGGTGCACCAGCCAGCGGCCGATGGCGTCGAAGCGCGGGCGGTGTGCGGCGGTGGGGCGGCCGCCGAGCAGGGAGCCTAGGCCCATGTCCATATTGGGCGCATCCCAGACAAGTAGGTAGGTGCTCATTTATTTCTTCTCCCAGAGATACTCCGTGATGACGTGTTCTTTATCTAGGCCCTTGCCCTCAAACTTGGTGATGACCTGACGGTCCACCAACTGTGGGCACTCTGGCCACGGCCAGCCCTTGTAATCCAGGCTCGGCTCTATTTCAACTAGTTCATCGATCCACTCGGCGTATCCGGCGTGGTCGGTAGCAACGTGCAGCACGCCGCCCTTCTTCAGGCGGGAAGCAAAAAGGTTGAGTGTGCCCGACTGGATGATGCGGCGCTTGTGGTGGCGGGCCTTTGGCCAGGGATCTGGGAAGAAGATGCGGATGCCATCAAGGGATTCCGGCGCAAACATGCGCACCATGACCTCGATGCCATCGCCGCGAATCATGCGGATATTGTCGATGCCCTCGCGCTCGATTTGGCCCAATAGCTTGGCCAGGCCCGGCTTGTAGAGCTCGACGGCGATGATATTGGTATCGGCCTCCTTCGGCGCCATGGCGGCGGTAGAGGTACCGGTACCGGATCCGATTTCCACGATGGTCTTGGCGCCGCTGCGACCGAACCAGGACTCGAGATCAATGACCTCGTCTTCCAGCACGCGTCCGAGCTCTGGCCACCGCTTTTCAAAAAGTTCATGCTGGTTTTCGGTCAGTGTGCCGCGACGGAAAGTGACGTTGCCTAGGCGCGGGTAGTCAAGCTCGTTGTTAAAAACGGCGTTGAAGTCGGTTTGTGGCGGGCGGCCGGGGGGCATTTCCCCAGCGAGGGTGTTTTGAGAATTATCTGTACTATTCATTGCGGCCTATTTTCCCCTGCTTAGCCCCGCCAAGCAATACGCCGTGCCGTGGGTCACGTGTGGCGAGATCAATCCTGGTATAACCAGTGGGGCCGGTTGGGGGTGGGGATGATCGTTTTGGGCGCCGCCGGGGAGGGGAATAGACCCCCAGACAGGGGGGTGGCAAAAGGCGATTTTTAACACAGTATCTGTGGTTGCGCTTGGTGAAGTTCTGGTAAACGCGGTGGATATAACCAGTGTGACAAAATCTGCGCAAATTATTCGGACAAGCACGTTAATCTTGAGGTGGAAGGCACAGTTGGGGATTCATTTCCCCACTTTTCACACCCACCCTCAGGAGAATTACTAATGACCGCCACTATCCCAGGGCTCGTCGGAGAGCTGCCGACTAAAAACGAAAAGCTTATCGGCTGGATCAGCGAGAACGTTGAGCTTTTCCAGCCGGACCAGGTGGTCTTTGTAGACGGCTCCCAGGACGAGGCTGACCGTTTGGCCGCAGAGCTGGTGGAAAAGGGCACGCTTATCAAGCTGAATGAGGAAAAGCGCCCTAATTCCTACCTGGCTCGCTCCAATCCTTCTGACGTTGCCCGCGTGGAATCCCGCACCTTCATCTGTACCGAGAATGAAGATGGCGCCGGCCCGACCAATAACTGGGCCCCGCCAGCTGCGATGAAGGAAGAAATGACGGAGGCATTCCGTGGCTCCATGAAGGGCCGCACCATGTACGTGGTTCCCTTCTGCATGGGCCCTATTAGCGATCCGGAACCAAAGCTGGGCGTGCAGCTGACTGACTCCGCCTATGTGGTGCTCTCCATGCGCATCATGACCCGCATGGGTGCGGAAGCCTTGGACAAGATTGGTACCGACGGTGATTTCGTCCACGCCCTACACTCCGTGGGCGCCCCGCTAGAGCCAGGCCAGGAAGATGTGGCGTGGCCATGCAATGACACCAAGTACATCACCCAGTTCCCAGAGACCAAGGAAATCTGGTCCTACGGTTCCGGCTACGGCGGCAACGCCATCCTGGCGAAGAAGTGCTACGCGCTGCGCATCGCTTCGGTTATGGCCAAGGAAGAAGGCTGGATGGCTGAGCACATGCTCATCCTGAAGCTCACCAACCCAGAGGGTAAGAAGTACCACGTTGCGGCCGCCTTCCCTTCGGCATGCGGCAAGACCAACCTGGCCATGATTACCCCGACCATTCCGGGTTGGAAGGCTGAGGTCGTCGGTGACGATATTGCCTGGCTGCACCTGCGCGAGGACGGCCTTTATGCCGTAAACCCAGAAAATGGTTTCTTCGGCGTGGCCCCTGGCACCAACTACGACTCCAACCCGATTGCCATGCAGACCATGGAGCCGGGCAACACCATCTTCACCAACGTTGCGCTTACCGACGACGGCGATGTCTGGTGGGAGGAGATGTCCAAGGAGGCGCCGGAGCACCTCATCGACTGGACCGGTCAGGATTGGACTCCGTCCTCCTCCACTAAGGCTGCGCACCCGAACTCTCGTTACTGCGTCCCGATTTCCCAGTGCCCGAGCGCCGCTCCGGAGTATGACGATTGGCAGGGCGTGAAGATCGATGCCATCCTCTTCGGCGGCCGCCGCAAGACCACCGTTCCGCTGGTAACCCAGGCCTTTGACTGGAACCACGGCACCATGATCGGTGCCCTGCTGGCTTCCGGCCAGACCGCTGCAGCAGAGGGCAACGTCGGCACCCTGCGCCACGATCCGATGGCTATGCTTCCGTTCATGGGCTACAACGCCGGTGACTACCTGCAGCACTGGATCGATATGGGTGAAAAGGGCGGCGACCGCATGCCGTCTATCTTCCTGGTTAACTGGTTCCGCCGCGGCGACGATGGTCGCTTCCTGTGGCCGGGCTTCGGCGAGAACTCCCGCGTGCTCAAGTGGATCATTGACCGCATTGAGGGCAATGTTGAGGCCGAGGAAACCGTCGTGGGCCACACCGCTCGCGCCGAGGATATCGACCTCGAGGGCATCGACTTCGATATCGAGGACGTTCGTGCCGCTCTTGCCGTCAACCCGGAGGACTGGGAAGGCGATATGCAGGATAACGCCAGCTACCTCAATTTCCTGGGCTCCCGCGTGCCGTCCGAGGTATGGGACCAGTTCCACGCCCTGAAGGAGCGCGTAGAGAACGCCTCTTAAGCTCTAAGTTCAATAGCACCCAGCGACAGCACTGTTGCTGGGTGCTATTTTTGCAGCACCAACGTCAGGTTAGAAACCGCGAATTCCCGCACACCCGGCACGCGGGTTAGCCACCAAGCCCAGCCGGGGTGGTAGCGGGGGAAGGCGAGTTTGAGCGCGCCGGTGCGCTGTGCCCAGTGGAGGCCGGCGGAACAGGGGACGTCGAAAAGCGAAGTGCCAAAGACATTCTTGGGCGGGTGACCGTGGCGGCGGGTATAGCGATCGCGGGCAAACTCGCCGCCCACATAGTGCTCCCACAGGCCGGTCTCGTGGCCGCCAAAGGGGCCGAGCCATACCGTATAGCTCAGGATAGTCAGGCCACCCGGGCGGGTCACGCGCAGCATCTCCTCGCCCATATCCCAAGGATTGGGGATGTGCTCAGCCACGTTGGAGGAATAGACCACGTCAAAAGAGTCATCGGCAAAGGGAAGGTTGGTGCCGTCCCCGCGCACTGAGTTGCTCAAGTGGATGCCAGCCGCAGACATTTCGCCTGCATCTGGCTCTAGTCCTACGTAGTGGGCGCCGCGCCGGGCAAAAGCATCCGCAAAATAGCCCGGTCCGCCGCCCACATCGAGCACCCTCGCCCCGGGAAGCTGCACGCCTAGGTCGCGGCCGAGGTTATCTACCAGTGCAGCCGTATCTTCCGCCAGCCCGCCGTAGAAAATCTCCGGGTGTGTCTGCTCAAAGCGAAAGGAACGCAACAGCTGCAAGGAGCGGCGCAGCGTGGCCATCTCACGGGTATGTCTCATAACCCACTAGGCTAATACCTCACAATGAAGATTCTTTTACTATGCTGGCGCGATTCCACCCACCCGCAAGGCGGGGGCTCGGAGCGCTACCTGGAGCGCGTGGGCGAATACCTCGCGGCGCAGGGCTACGAGGTGGTTTTTCGCACCTCCAAGCACATGAATGCCGCGCGCCGGGAGGTGCGCGACGGCGTGCGCTACAGCCGCGGCGGCGCCAAGTTTGGCGTATATCCACGCTCGTGGGCGGCGATGCTGGCCGGCCGTTTAGGGCTGGGTGACCTGCGCGGCGTGGATGCGGTCATCGATACCCAAAACGGCATTCCTTTCTTCGCCCGCTTGGTATCTGGAGCACCGACGGTGCTGCTTACTCACCATTGCCACCGCGAACAATGGCCGGTGGCGGGCCCTCTTCTCGGGCGGCTCGGTTGGTTCCTCGAGTCCCGGGTGGCTCCGCGTGTGTATCGCGGGGCTCCTTATGTCACCGTTTCTGAGGCTTCCCGCGAGGATCTAGAGGCACTGGGAATTAAGGGTGCGCACATCATTGCCAATGGTCTGGACCCGGTTCCGGACCATGTGCCTTCCCTGGAACGAGAGGCCGACGTGCACCTGGTAACGCTCTCGCGCCTGGTGCCGCATAAGCAGATTGAGCATGCCATGGATACGGTGGCGCAGACCCCGGGTGCGGTCTTGGATGTCATTGGCTCTGGCTGGTGGGAGGCTAACCTGCGTGCCTATGCCGAGGAACACGGCGTCAGCAGTCGCGTGCGCTTCCGCGGCCAGGTGACCGAGGACTATAAGCATGCCCTGCTCGCCCGGGCCGATGCGCTGCTTATGCCCTCCCGTAAGGAGGGGTGGGGATTGGCAGTAATGGAGGCCGCCCAACATGGGGTTCCCGCCGTTGGCTATACGTTTGGCCTGCGTGACAGCGTCATCAATGGCAAGACCGGCATCCTGGTAGAGCGCGAGGAAGACTTCGTGGCGGCCACCAGGCAGCTGCTTGCCGACGCCCCCTTACGCCGCACCCTCGGCTCCAACGCGCACGATTTTGCCGCTAGCTTCTCGTGGGAGAAGACCGGCGAGCAATTCGCGGAATTGCTGCAAGGGCTAGTAGCGGACAAGCCATCCACAACGCGCTAAGCGCCCATGGAACCTCGGGCCGCGGCGCATCCGTTTCCGCGACTATGACACCGTCGACCACGACCACACCGACACCGATCCGGGCCAGCTGCTTCATATCGTGTGCCTCCCACGCGCGCAGCGCCGCCCGATACTGCGGCGAAGCCTGATCCACCACGGTCCCGTCTACGCTTAATTCCCCCGATTCCACCATGGCCAGCGCCTTGGAATAGGGATCTACCGCCACACCGCCAGGCACCTCCACGAGGTTGCTGCGCTCTGGAAAGAAGACCACGCGGCCGTCAATCTCGCACACCAGCTGCTCATCTACTCCCGTATCCCGAGGCGCGAGCACCGCTAGCCGCCCCGGAACCGGAATCAGCTGCACGGCGGCGGCCACGGTGGCTAGTGCCGCCGGCAGGTTCGGCAGCGCACCCAGCGAGGCCACATAAAGCGGCAATGCCAACATGGTCAGCTTCCCGCTATCGCGCAGTAGCGCCGCCCCTGGTACGTGATCGATGGACCACACCAACGCGCCGGGAACCAGCCAGAAAAACATCGCCCCGCCAAGACCAATAGCTGCCAGTATGCTCAGCCGAACGGGAACCCGCCACGCCCCGAGCAGGGCGATGATCGACACGATGACACCGCATATCGCGAACCCGATGGCTGCTTGTGCATTCCAGATGCCGCCCAAGCGCAGCAGCGCGCCCCCGGTGCCGACGTGCTCTTCCGCTCGCGGGGCAAACGCAGCCACCGCCGCAGCGGTATCGCCGGGCGCAGCGGGATAGAACATGCCTGGAATGGCCCACGGCAAGCACAGGACCACGCCGCCAAGTGCTACCCGCTTGCGGCAGGTCACCGCCGCGGTCACCACGGCAAAGAGTCCACCCGTAGGGGTAAATGAAGCACCCCACATAGCCAGCCACGCCACCCAGCTGCGCTGCTTTCCTGCCCACGCGATGACCGGTAGCAGCCACGCGGCTACCGCAAGGGACCACTGACCCTGCAGGAGGCGCTCGATGACGAAAGGATTGGCCACCGCCACCCCCATCGCGCTCACCGCGGAGGCTGTGGAGCGCGCCCAGCGCGCCGCGG
>NGUZ01000098.1 GCA_002154655.1 Corynebacterium kefirresidentii | reverse complement strand
TTGTATACATTAGAATTGCTACCCAATTTGAAATACCATGCTGAGAAGCAAAGATAAGTGATGATAGGATGAATGGCAACCAGAATCGTGTACGTTTAAATAATATTTCTTTGAAAATGCCACGATAAACAAGTTCTTCTAAATAAGGTGCTACAAATGTAATCGTCAGTACGAAGACAATTAGCGGGAAGACTTGGCCCAATTGATCCGGCGTTGGTTTGGCAGCGTTCATATCACCTAATAACATTTTGTCATTTTGTGTTTGCATTGAACCTGTCGCAAATAACATTAAATATGACATACCAATAACGATTAATCTAAGAAGTACGGCCCAACCAACATTTACTGCAATATCCTTACCTGTAAATTTTTTAGGCTTTTCATAGGTATGACGTTTGTAATAGCCTCTAACTAGCCATAT
>NGUZ01000097.1 GCA_002154655.1 Corynebacterium kefirresidentii | reverse complement strand
TTCCACCGCCTATGAGTACAATCTTTAATTGTTTCATTTTCTCACGCCACTTTCGATATGTGCATCTCTGTGATGAACATAGACATTATAATCAAATATTTCTGTTAATTCTTCACCAATGCGTTTAGCTAACGCAACAGAGCGATGTTGACCTCCTGTACAACCTATTGCAATTACTAATTGTGATTTACCCTCTTTTTTATAACCTGGTATCATAAATTTCAGTAAATCCATTAATTTTTCGAAAAATATTTCAGTTTCTTTCCATTTCATAACATAATGGTAAACTGGTTCATCTTCTCCTGTCATCGGTCTTAAGTCTTCAACATAATAAGGATTTGGGAGGAAACGGACATCAAATACTAAATCTGCGTCTTTTTGTATACCGTGTTTAAAGCCGAAACTTGATACATTGATACTAAA
>NGUZ01000096.1 GCA_002154655.1 Corynebacterium kefirresidentii | reverse complement strand
CGATCTAATTTATGACCGCCTAAGACTAAGTCTGTACCATTTTTAATGGCTTCTTGCACTTTGTTATCAATACTGTCCAATTGAGTTTGATTGATAATAGCACCATAGTCGGTATTGTCGTCTAATGGGTCCCCGACTTGTAAGTCGCTCATACGTTGTTTAGCCTTGCTCACAAAGTCATCATGAACATCTTCGTGAACAAAGATACGTTCTGGACAAGTACATACCTGACCAGCATTATTTATTCGTGCTGTGACAATGTAGTCCACTGCTTTGTCTAGGTTTGCATGAGGTGTAACCAAGACAGGCGCGTTACCACCTAATTCAAGGTTCACTTTTTTTACTGTATCTGCTGCATTTTTATAAACGGCTTTACCAGCACGCATACTTCCTGTTAAAGAAATGAGTTGTACATCTTTATGTGTGGCT
>NGUZ01000095.1 GCA_002154655.1 Corynebacterium kefirresidentii | reverse complement strand
AAAAGTGATTTTGAAAAGCAAATAGGAGGAAATGTTCAATGAAGAAAATGGTGTTAATTAATATCATCACAATCGTTGTTCTAGTTGTAGTTGGTATTGTAGGTTTCTACTTATATCATAATGCTACAAGCTTTGTAACAACTGATAATGCCAAAGTTGATGGAGAACAAATTCAAATCTCTAGCCCAACTTCAGGTCAAATTAAATCTCTTGATGTAAAGCGGTGAGTCACAAACAATGGCTATCAAAATGCCACAAAACGGAACTATCGTTAAAACAAGTGGTATGGAAGGTTCAGTTGCACAAGCAGGTTCACCAATTGCTTATGCTTACAATTTAGATGATTTATATATTACAGCAAATATTGACGAAAAAGATGTTAGCAGTGTAGAAAAAGGCGACAAAGTTGACGTAACAATCGACGGTGAAGAT
>NGUZ01000094.1 GCA_002154655.1 Corynebacterium kefirresidentii | reverse complement strand
TCCACTCATTTCATTCGTATGGATTGCAGGATTTGGTGGTATGGCCGTTAAAGTTGCTATGGGTGGCGATAACATCGCTAAATTAGTAGATAAAGATTACACAGTAGCTTTATTTGAATTACTATCAAAATTTCCATTAGCTGATATTACGAGCATATTAGCAGTCGTCTTAATATTCTTACTCATAGTGACAAGTGCAGACTCAACAACACATATTGTTGCTGGCATGGCAACAGGAGGTAGCGAGAATCCAAAGGTGAAACATAAAGTGATTTGGGGATTGCTGATCGGTGCCATTTCAGTTGCAATGACAATTGCAGGTGGTTTGACGAGTTTACAAACTGCATCCGTTGTAACAGGATTACCATTCTCTATTATTCTATTACTAATGACACTTTCTATTATGCGCGCGCTTCGCAGAGAACATACGAA
>NGUZ01000093.1 GCA_002154655.1 Corynebacterium kefirresidentii | reverse complement strand
GAAGAAACTGAAAATGGCGTTAAAGTTACTTATGAAGCTAAAGGTGAAGAAAAAACTATCGAAGCTGATTATGTATTAGTAACTGTTGGTCGTCGTCCAAACACAGACGAATTAGGTTTAGAAGAGTTAGGACTTAAATTCGCAGATCGTGGATTATTAGAAGTAGATAAACAAAGCCGTACTTCTATCGACAATATTTATGCAATTGGTGATATCGTTCCCGGTTTACCACTTGCTCATAAAGCAAGTTATGAAGCTAAAGTAGCTGCTGAAGCTATCTCTGGTCAAGCATCAGAAGTAGACTACATCGGTATGCCAGCTGTATGTTTCACTGAACCAGAATTAGCTCAAGTAGGTTACACAGAAGCACAAGCTAAAGAAGAAGGTTTAGACTACAAAGCTTCTAAATTCCCTTATGCTGGTAACGGCCGTGCTTTATCATTA
>NGUZ01000092.1 GCA_002154655.1 Corynebacterium kefirresidentii | reverse complement strand
ACTAACTTAATCGCCTTTTTAGATTTAATATTTTGTTCTGATATATAGTGTTCGACATGTTCTGAAATGGTAAGTGATTGAAACCATTGTTCAGTTTCAAGAGGCTTAGCGCCCTCAATCAAGATTACAAATTCACCTTTTTGCATAATTTCATCGTTTTGAAATGCATTTATTAAGTGCCCAACTTCTTGCATCACAATTTGTTCAAACTTTTTAGTTAATTCACGACCGACTGCAACACATCTAGTATCATCAACTTTGGAAATAGCTTTTAACGTTTCAACAACACGGAATGGTGACTCATAAATAATTAATGTGCTATCTTGAAACATTCGTTCCTGTAATACTGCTACTTTATCTTTTTCTTTTCTAGGTAAAAAGCCTAAAAATGTATACGTATAGGATGGTAGGCCACTTGCCATTAGTGCAGTTAAACCTGCATTA
>NGUZ01000091.1 GCA_002154655.1 Corynebacterium kefirresidentii | reverse complement strand
GTCTCACTCAAGAAGAAGCTGTAAATGAACAACTTCAAAGGGTTGAAGAAGAACTGTCACAAGATATTGCAGTACTTGTTAAAGAAAAAGAGAAAGAAGCTAAAGAAAAAGTTGATAAAAAAGCAAAAGAATTATTAGCTACTACCGTTCAAAGATTAGCTGCTGACCATACAACTGAATCAACAGTTTCAGTAGTTAATTTACCAAATGATGAGATGAAAGGTCGTATCATTGGTAGAGAAGGTAGAAATATTAGAACTTTAGAAACATTAACAGGTATTGATTTAATCATTGATGATACACCAGAAGCGGTTATTTTATCTGGTTTTGATCCAATTAGACGTGAAATCGCGCGTACAGCATTAGTTAATTTAGTCTCAGATGGACGCATCCATCCAGGCAGAATTGAAGAAATGGTAGATAAAGCTAGAAAAGAAGTAGATGACATT
>NGUZ01000090.1 GCA_002154655.1 Corynebacterium kefirresidentii | reverse complement strand
GAATCAAGTGTATGCACTAATTCTTCATCTGGTTTCAGCAAGGAAACAACCACACCAGCTAAGAATGCGCCTAGTATATATTCAGCGCCTACACCCTCTGCAAGTGCAACTAAAAGAATAATTAATGCAAAGATTGCTCTTATACCTATTTGTGTAGTACCACCAATTAAGCGATGTAAAAATTTCATACGCTTAAATACAACGCCTAATATATAGAAAATAGCAGTAAATACAAGTAAAATTGCTGAAAGCCAAACTGAACCATTACCACTACCATTGATACCACCGTAAATAGTTAACAGTACCATCGTTACTAGGTCAGCCAATACGGCTACTAATAATATAAATTGACCGATAGTTGTACGCATTATATTCATTTCTTTTAAAGTAGGCACTACGACACCTAGTGATATCGTTGATATGATAATTATCATTAATAAAACATCATCTACGAG
>NGUZ01000089.1 GCA_002154655.1 Corynebacterium kefirresidentii | reverse complement strand
AACACCATAAGCCGTATCTTGATACATATCTTGTGATTGCTTGCTACCACCATACAATGCTACTTCATGGCCTGCTTGGCGTAGGTATTTAGCAACTTGTGGTGTGATGTTTTTACGAATGAAATCACGTTCATTTGTGCCATTACCAACTGCACCTGGATCATTATATCCATGACCAGCCACGATCATGATTTTTTTAGGTTTTATTTTTTTACTAGCTTGTTTACTTTTAATAATTTGTTTTGCTTTGGTACCTGCACTAATTTTTGTAGGGAAATCTAAACGGATAAAGTACATGGGGTCATCATAGTAATGCCAACGTCTTGTAACCTTTTCTGGACCCCAACCAGGACTTGCTACGCCATTAGACCAACCTTGTCCTAGCCAATTCTGTTCTAAACATTGAAACTGTGTGAGTGTTGCTCTTGTTACGATTGCAACATGTCCGGCACCACT
>NGUZ01000008.1 GCA_002154655.1 Corynebacterium kefirresidentii | reverse complement strand
CACAAAAAATAAAAAGTACATTGGCACACTATTGAGTTCTCAAACATCATCACCAACCAACAAAAATTAACTTCCCGTTAACCTCTCATCGGCAGCCCGTACAAACTTACTCAACTCAAAGAACAAAGTCAAATCATCAAACCAAGTCCGTACAAAATGTCACCCTCAAGTAACCTCCCGGCTACCTCTCGGCGACTTGGATTAATGTAGTCCACCACAACCAAACAACACAAATCCCCAGTATGGGCTGGAAAAACGAAAAATGACGCCCTTCCACCGTGTGGAAAGGACGTCATTTCCCGCTGTTTAGCTCAGCTTGGCACCGGCGAAATTCTTCTTGCCGCGGCGCAGCACCAGCCAGCTCCCATGAAGAAGATCGTCTGCCGAAGGCTCCCACTCCGCCGATTCGATGCGCTCGTTGTTGACATACGCACCGCCTTCCTTGATGGTACGGCGAGCAGCACCCTTGGAATCGGCCAAACCGCTGGCAACCAAAAGATCAACAATGGTGCGCGGTTCGCCGGCTGCAACATCCGCAACGGCGGTCTCAGAGAGAGCGCCGACGAGGGTTTTCTCGTCCAGCTCGGAAAGCTCCGCTTTGCCGAAGAGCGCTTGCGCCGCAAGCTCGACTGCCTTCGTAGCCTCTGCACCATGAACCAAATCGGTCATCTCTTGAGCCAGGCGGCGCTGAGCTGCTCGCTTGTAGGGCTCTTCTTCGACTGCTCGCGCATACTCGGCGATTTCCTCCTGCGTCAGGAAGGTAAACCAGCGCAAGTAGTCGATGACGACAGAGTCACCGGCGTTTAGGAAGTATTGGTACCAAGAGTAAGCGGAAGTCTTTTCCGGATCGAGCCACAGTTTTCCGCCGCCGGTGGACTTGCCGAACTTCTGTCCAGAGGCGTCGGTAACTAGCGGCACCGTAAGGCCATGCACCTTCGCACCGTCAATGCGGCGGTTGAGGTCAACGCCGGAAACGATGTTTCCCCACTGGTCACCGCCGCCAATCTGCAGAACGCAATCCCGCTCACGGCGAAGCTGCACAAAGTCATTGGACTGCAAGAGCATATAAGAGAACTCGGTGTAGGAAATACCATCGCCTTCGAGGCGTCGCTTGACGGTATCGCGGTCCAACATCGTGTTGAGGGAGAAGTTCTTTCCCACATCGCGCAAGAAGTCAATGACCGACATATTCATGGTCCAATCAGCATTATTGACCATGGTGGCGGCGTGTTCGCCCTCGAAATCAATAAACCGACGTAGCTGCCCCTTGATAGCCTCAAGGTTATGGGCCAAGTCCTCTTCGCTGAGCATGGAACGCTCGCCGACGTCGCGCGGATCGCCAATAAATCCTGTCGCTCCACCCGCTAGCGCGATCGGGTGGTGCCCCGCTTCTTGGAATCGACGCAGCATAATAAGCGGAACGAGGTGACCTGCATGGAGGGAGTCACCGGTAGGGTCGAATCCGCAGTACAGCGCGATAGGGTTCTCGCATGCTTCGCGGAGCGCTTCAAGATCGGTGGACTGATTGATTAGTCCGCGCCATTGCAGTTCATCAATGATATTCATGGGAAGTCTTTCTAGAAATCGAAGTTAAGCGGGCCATTTCTGGGCGTGGTCTACAAGCATGACTGGGATGTCATCCTCAATGGGATAGGCAATACCCAGCCGCTCGTTGACGAGGACCTGTTTATCTTCCAGATATGTCAAAGGGCCCTTGTCTTGCGGGCAGACAAGGACCTCTAGCAACTTCGGGTCAAGACTCATGCGCCTTATCTTAGCGGGTAAAGGAAGAAGTTGGATCCCTCTACCCCACCTTGGCCTTAAAGCAGGGACGGAACGTTAGCCACCAAGGAGAAGAGATCCTTGGGATCATCCGGGTTGGCAATGATGTCAATCTCAGACTCCAAGTCGGTTCCCTTGACGGAATCGCGCAGATAACGCAGGGCGGAGAAGTCGTTAATAGCGAATCCGACATCGTCGAAAAGCGTGATCTGCTCATCGTCATCACGGCCGGTGGCCTGGCCGGTGAGCACCTGGTAGAACTCGACAACCGGGAAGTCTTCCGGCTTCTGCTGAATTTCGCCCTCGATGCGAGTCTGCTCCGGGAACTCCACAAAGACCTTGGACTTGTCCAGAATGGAGCTTTCCAGCTCGGTCTTACCTGGGCAGTCACCGCCAACAGCGTTGAGGTGGACACCTGGGGCGACGTGGCGCTCGGCCAGAATCTGGTTCTGTGCCTTGTCTGCAGTGCAGGTGGTAATAATGTCTGCACCAAGAACCGCCTCGTCGACGCTAGAGCAGGCAGTGATATTAAAGCCCAGTGGCTCCAGATTGCGCTTGAACTTCTCTACCGCCTCAGGGTCAATGTCATAAATAGTGATGTCCTCGATGCCCATCACGCCACGGAAGCCCAAGGCCTGGAATTCAGACTGGGATCCGGCACCGACCATGGCCATGCGCTTGGAGTCCTTGCGTGCTAGGTGCTTTGCCACCATGGCGGAGGTTGCAGCAGTACGCAGTGCGGTAAGCAGCGTCATCTCGGCTTCGAAGGTGGGGTAACCATTGTCGACGTCGGCAAGCACGCCAAAGGCGGTAACGGTCTGGAAACCACGGGCCGGATTGGACGGGTGGCCGTTGACGTACTTGAAGGAGTACTCCTTACCGTTGGAGGTCGGCATGAGCTCGATGACTCCGAATGGGGTGTGGGAGGCAACGCGCGGAATCTTGTCAAAGCGCTCCCACTCGCGGTAGTCAGCCTCGAGGTAATCCACCATTCCGGTAATGATGTTTTCAACGCCCTCGCGCTGAATCCAGCGCGCCATATTTTCTACGTCTACGAACTTAACAGCGTGGTTCATAAAAGTTCCTTTCTATTTCTTTGGGTGAAGGTCTGTTTGCGGTGCGGCCGGGAAGCTGGAGGTTGGCAGATGCTTGGCCTTCCTCTCTTCCGCGATTGTACGAATACGGTCGCGCCATGCGTACCACATTGCCATAAAGACCGGAACGAGGAGCAGGGTCGATGCAAGTGCAAAAGTGCCGATTGGATAATCAAAGGCCATCAAGATAATGACTAGGCCAATGAAGATGAGCACTGCCCAGTCTCCGCCTTCGCCAAACGGCGAGCGGTATCCCGGTCGGGTATAGCTTCCGCTCTTGGCCAGGCGCACAAACTTGAGGTGCGAGAGCGCAACTGCTGCCCACGAAGCCAGGGTGCCCAGGGCTGCTAGGTTAAGCACAATCTCGAATGCCATTTCTGGCACTACATAGTTGAGGAAGACGCCTACCAAGCCCACCATGGCCGCCATGACGATGCCGCCGTAGGGAACACCAGACTTGGACATGCGAGCGCCAAACTTCGGGCCGGAGCCAGAGGTGGACATGTTGTACATAATGCGGCCGGTGGAATACAGGCCAGCGTTGAGCGAGGAAATCGCAGCAGTGATAACGACAAGCTGGAAAATCGGAGCCGCCGCGCCAACGCCCAGGGACTCAAAGAAGGTCACGAACGGCGAAACATCTGCGACATAGTTAGTGTATGGCAACACCAAGGTCAGCAATAGCACGGAGCCGAAGTAGAAAATCAAGATGCGGAGCAGCACATTGTTGACTGCGCGCGGGATATGCTTTTCTACATTTTTAGTCTCACCGGAGGTAGTTCCAACAAGCTCGATGCCGGCGTAGGCAAAGACGACGCCTTGGACAACGATGACGGCAGGCATGAGGCCATTGGGCAGCCAGCCACCGGTATCAGAAATGAGGCTAAAGCCGGTGGGATCGCCGCTCGGGTGGCCAAGAATAAGGACACCGATGGCCACCAACATGAAGATGATCAACGCGACAATTTTGATGAGGGAGAACCAGTACTCCAGTTCGCCGAAGATCTTCACCGAGAGCATGTTGAACACAAGGATGCCGCAGATAACAACGAGGGCCAGTGCCCACTGCGGAACGGCGTCGAGCCACGACGTGTACTGGCTAAACCACTTGATGTAGATAGCTACGGCTGTGCCGTCCGCCACCAAGGTCATCGCCCAGTTTCCCCAGTACAACCAGCCTGTGACAAAAGCGGTCTTCTCACCGTAGAACTCACGGGCATAGGAGACGAAGGAACCGGAGCTGGGGCGATAAACAATGAGCTCGCCAAGAGAACGCAGGATGATATAGCCAAAGAAGCCACAAATAAGGTACAGCACCGCTAGGAACGGTCCGGCGTCTTGCAAGCGGCTACCGGTACCCAAAAGAAGACCGGTACCAATGGCAGAACCGATGGCGATCATCTGGAGCTGGCGATTGCCCATCCCCTTTTGCAGGCCGTGGTCTTCCGAAGCGTAGACCGCCTTCTCGTTCTCGTGCGGCCCCGCTGTGGGCGGCGGCGAATTTACTGTCATGGGAGAGATCGTCCTTTCATTGACGGGAATGCGTCTGTTAGGTCACATTCTCTGCAAGGATAGTACCGCACCACACTGTAACCCACGTCACCGGCACCCCCATTGTGTTCAACAATGCAGTTGGAGGGTTGGGAATAGGGGCTATTTCCCTACCCCCGCTTCTAGGCATAAAAGAACCGCATGGCCATAGACCATGCGGTTTCAGGGAAAGAACTCATTAGCGCAGTGGCGTCTGCGCCCACGTGCGGGCCGCAGCGGCCCGTTCCCGTACCTTTTCCCGTTGCTCAGCCACTCGAGCGCCGGCCGTGCCACCCTTGGTGTCACGAGAAGCCACTGCTCCATCGATGGTGAGCACTTCACGGACGCTTGGCTTTAGCCGCTTGTCGACGCCCGCTAGGTCCTCGTCGCTGAGGTCGATTAGGTCCACCCCACGTTCCTCAGCAATCCGTACGCATGCGCCGGAGGCTTCGTGCGCTTCACGGAAGGGAACTCCTTGGCGGACCATCCATTCGGCCAAATCGGTAGCCAGCGTAAACCCGCGCGGAGCCAACTCGCGCATGCGGTCCTCATGGAAGGTCAGCGTCGATACAAGACCGGTCATCGCCGGCAGCAGCAGGTTTAGCTGCGCGACCGAGTCAACGATAGGCTCCTTGTCTTCCTGCAGGTCGCGATTATAGGCCAGCGGCTGAGCCTTCAGCGTGGACAAAAGCCCTGTGAGATTGCCAATAAGGCGGCCAGTCTTGCCGCGGGTAAGTTCCGGAACGTCTGGATTCTTCTTCTGGGGCATGATGGACGAACCCGTCGACCAAGCATCATCAAGCGTGACATAGCCGTATTCCGGTGTGCACCAATAGATGATTTCTTCCGAAAGGCGGGACATATCCACCGCGATCTGCGCCAAAACGAAGGCAGTCTCGGAGGCGAAGTCACGAGCCGCAGTGCCGTCCAAGGAGTTTTCAGCAGCGGAGTCGAACCCTAGCTCTTGCGCAATGGCCTCTGGATCCAGCTGCAAAGACGAGCCAGCAAGCGCGCCAGAGCCATAGGGAGACACGGCTAGGCGCTTGTCCAAATCTTGCAGGCGCTCGATATCGCGCAGAAGCGGCTGCGCATGGCCCAAAAGTTCGTGCGCTAGCAGAATTGGCTGCGCTGCTTGCGAGTGAGTCTTGCCCGGCATGATGGCATCGGGATGGGATGCTGCCTGGTCGGCCAAGGCATCCACCAAGTCACTCACCTGGGCGGCGGTATCGCGAATGGCATCGCGTACCCACATGCGAAACAGCGTCGCTACCTGGTCATTACGCGAGCGGCCAGCACGCAGGCGACCGCCTACTTCCGGCCCGACAATCTCAATGAGCCCGCGTTCCATCGCACCGTGGACGTCCTCATCTGTCGGCGCCGGGCGGAATTCGCCAGAGTCCACCTTCTCCCCTAGCTCGGTGAGACCGGCGAGCATGGTTTCCAGGTCGGCGTCGGATAGCAAGCCTGCCTTGTGCAGCACTTTGGCATGCGCCTTGGAGGCTAATACGTCATAAGGCGCGAGGACCCAGTCAAAGTGGGTGGATACAGAGAGGGCAAACATTGCCTCGGAGGGTCCGCCGGAAAAGCGGCCGCCCCACAGGGCACCCTCATTAGTCTTATGTGGTTCCATATGCTTCTACTTCTGGGCGCTGGTTGGAAAACCGCCATCGCGGTCGCGCTGATTGGAAATCTGGGTAGACAGGCCATGCAGCTGCACAAAGCCCTTTGCGGCAGTTTGGTCGAAGGAATCGCCGGTGTCATAGGTGGCCAAGTCGAAGGAGTACAGCGACTGGCTAGAACGGCGCCCGGTCACCGTGGCAGTGCCGGCGTGCATGCTTAGGCGAATATCGCCGGTGACGTTTTCCTGAGATTCCGCAATGAAAGCGTCCAGGGAACGCTTCAGCGGCGAATGCCAGAGGCCGTCGTAGACCTCCTCGGACCATCGAGCATCGGTGAGGCGCTTGTAGCGAGCCAACTCGCGCTCCACAGTGGCATCCTCTAGCGCCTCGTGCGCTTGGATAAGGACCATTGCACCCGGAGCTTCGTAGACCTCACGGGACTTAATGCCCACCAAACGGTCTTCGACCATATCTAGGCGACCAATACCCTGTGCACCTGCGCGGCGGTTGACCTCTTCAATGATCTGCAGCGGGGACATCTTTTGGCCATCTACCGCCACAGGGATGCCCTTTTCAAAGGAGAGGATAATTTCATCCGGGGCATTGCCCAGACCCGGGTCCTCGGTGTAGGCGTAGAGGTCCTTTGTCGGTGGATTCCACAGATCCTCTAGGAATCCAGTTTCGACGGCGCGGCCCCACAGATTCTGGTCGATAGAAAATGGCGAGGAGGCGGACTGCTCAATTGGCAGGTTGATCTCCTCCGCAAAGGCGATGGCCTTATCGCGGGTCCACGCATAATCACGTGCAGGAGCGATAATTTCGAGAGAAGGATCCTGGGCACGGAAAGAGACCTCAAAGCGTACCTGGTCATTACCCTTGCCGGTGCAACCGTGGGAGACGTGGGTGCCGCCAAATTCCTGGGCAGCCTTAACAAGGTGCTTGGTAATGAGCGGACGGGAAATGGCCGATACCAGCGGGTACTGCTTCATATACATGCCGTTTGCCTTAATGGTGGGAACGCAGTACTCCTCTGCGAACTCATCCTTGGCATCGATAACGATGGACTCTACGGCACCGCAGTCAAGTGCACGCTGGCGCACCGATTCCATATCCTCGCCACCTTGACCCAAATCCAGGGAAACGGCAACAACATCGCCGCCGGTCATTTTTGCCAGGTACGGAATAGCAACAGAAGTATCAAGGCCACCGGAGTAGGCCAAGACTACGCGTGCGGACATGGTAAATCTCCTTGATCTATTGGAAACAATTCATTTAAGTACATAATATACGACGGTGGTATGAATTTCCACCCTCGCTGTCTAAAGATTCCGCGTGGTAAGCGTCACGGCCAAATCTGCGCCTGTGACACCCTCGCGCGCCAAGACGAAAATGGTGTCATCACCGGCGATACAACCAATGACATCGTGCAGCCCTACCCTGTCAATAAAACTAGCCAGGTACTGGGCCGCGCCAGCTGGCGTGCGCAGCATCGCAATATTGCCGGAAGAATCATGGGATACCACCAATTCATCGAGCATGCGTCGCAGCTTTTCGCGGGGCCCTCCCACTTGATCTTCAAATTGCTCCAGCTCACCGCCGACCATGTAATAGGAACGGCCGCCATCACGCTTTACCTTCTTCGCTCCCAACTCATCCAAGTCACGGGACAAAGTGGCCTGCGTGATGTCAATGCCGTCTGCGAGAAGCAGCTCGGATAGCTGCACCTGGCTGGTGACGCGATTGCGGTCCAAAATCTCTAGAATTTTGGCCTGCCGAGCATTGCGAGTGGTCGGGGTGTTCATTACTTAGTTGATCTCCTTATTTATTTCGAGCAACCAGACGAGAAGCGCCTTCTGCGCATGCAGGCGATTTTCCGCTTCATCGAAGACTCGCGACTGCGGACCATCGATCACCTCAGTCGTGACCTCGTTTCCACGGTACGCCGGCAAACAATGTAAGAATATTGCATCCTTATGTGCTTTGCTCATTATGGTCGAATCAACCTGATAAGGCAGGAACGGCGTGCGCCTATCACGACCATCATTTTCCTGTCCCATAGAAACCCAGGTATCCGTAATCACGACGTCCGCGCCTTCTACTTCATTGACATCATCAGTAATGGTGATATTGCCCCGCTGACGCGCGCGGTCGACGAATTCCTGGCGAGGCTGAAATCCCTCTGGCGCAATGATGGAGACGTCCATACCGGCCGTGGCAAAACCGATCATGTACGAGTTGGCCATATTATTGTCGCCATCACCCAGGTATACGGCCTTTTTGCCCGGCAGATCACCTAGATTCTCGCGACAGGTCAGCAAATCAGCCAGGATCTGGCAGGGATGTAGGTCATCAGAAAGCGCATTAATCAAAGGTACGGTAGCAGTCTCTGCCATCTGGAGCAGATTGTCGTGCTCAAACGTACGCCACACAATGGCCTCCACGTACCTTGAAAGCACCGCCGCCGTATCTTGAAAAGATTCCCCCTTGCCCATCTGGGTTGTAGAAGTGTCGACGGTAATACCCCTGCCGCCCATATTCGCTACCGCGGTTTCAAAGGAAAAGCGGGTGCGCGTAGACGATTTATCAAAGAGAACCGCCACGGTCTTGGGACCTTCTAAAGGGCGCTCTGCAAAGGGCTCCTTCTTTAGCTTTTCAGCTAAATCTAAAACCGTCGCTTGTTCTTGTGGGCTGAGATCATCATCAGCTAGGAAGTGCCGCAGGCTCATGCCAGTTCCTCCAATATGGTTCCGAGAGTTGATAGTGCTGTGTCGAGTTCATGCTGGGAAATGACCAAAGGTGGGGTTAGTCGAAGAACATTCTCGTTGGGAGCGTTGATAATAAGCCCGTGTGCGAGCCCGTCCCGCACGGCCTGCTTAGCCACCGGTGCGCTTAATACAAGGCCCAGCATAAGACCTCGGCCGCGCACACGATCTACAATTGATAATTTTTCACATTCCTGCCGCACATAGTTCCCCTTGCGGGTCACCTCTGCGAGCAATTCCGCATCTACGGTGTCAAGAACTACGTTTGCCGCAGCGCACGCCACGGGGTTCCCGCCAAAGGTGGTGCCATGAGAGCCGGGCCCAAAAAGACCCTTGGCACGCCCTCGGGTAATCGTTGCGCCGATGGGTAGTCCGGCACCTAAGCCTTTCGCCATAGTGATAACGTCCGGTTGAATTCCTTCTACCTCGTGGGCAAAGAACGTCCCGGTACGGCCTACGCCTGTTTGTACCTCGTCAACGATTAATAGGACTCCGTATTCATCGCACAGCTCGCTGACCTTTTTCATGAACCCCGCAGGGGCCGGAATTACGCCAGTTTCTCCCTGAATAGGTTCCAGGATTATGGCCGCAGTGTCCTGGGGATCTTGTTCCACCAGCTGACGCAGATACTCCACATCCCCGAACGGATAGAACTCCACTCCTCCCGGCAACGGGCGGAAAGAGCGCTGTTTATCGGGCTGACCGGTCAAGGCCAGTGCCCCCATGGTTCGTCCATGAAAGCCGTGCTCGGCAGCGAGGATTCGCCGGCGCCCGGTCAGGCGAGCAAGCTTAAATGCAGCCTCATTGGCTTCGGCGCCAGAGTTACAGAAGAACACTCGGGCGCTATCGTCTCCCACGCGCTCAATCAGCTTCGCTCCCGCATCCAGCACTGGCTGAGTGGCGAAGAGGTTCGAGGTATGCGCCAAAGTGCGCGCCTGGTGGGATACCGCCTGTGCTACGTGCTCATTGCCGTATCCCAAGGAATTCACCGCAATGCCTGCTAGTAGATCAATATAGGACTTACCGTGCTCATCGTTAAGCGTCGCCCCTTGGCCGGAGACGAGACCTATGGACGGTGTGCCATAGGTATCAATGACCGTCTCCGACCACCGCTGTGTCAAGCTCTGTGGCTTGTTCATGCTGCATCATCCTTCCTGAAGATGGTACCTTCGGGGTAGTCGTGTTGCTTATAATCATCTGGCAGCACCATGGTTCCGACGCCACCCGGGGTTAAAAGCTCTAGGAGCACCGAGTGGCCAATCCGGCCGTCGATAACGTGCGCGGCCGATACCCCGCCTTCTACTGCCTTGAGGCAAGATTCCATCTTGGGAATCATGCCGGAGTCCAGTCGGGGAAGAAGTCTGGAAAGTTGACCACGCTCGATCTTGGACACGAGAGATTCGCGGTTTGGCCAGTCCGTGTATAGCCCTTCCACATTGGTGAGAATGACCAAACGCTCTGCCCCGATTGCGCTAGCCAAAGCCCCAGCCGCGCTATCGGCATTGATGTTATAAATTGCGCCTTCCTCTCCCGGTGCGATGGTCGAGACCACTGGGATGCGCCCAGCGTCGATAACGTCCGTCACGGCCGTGGGATTGACTTCTACGATGTCTCCGACCATCCCGATATCGGTAGGTTTTCCATCGACTTCCACCAACCTTTTGGTGGCCCGGAATAGTCCCGCGTCTTCGCCAGAGGTTCCCACCGCATATGGACCGTGCGAATTGATGAGGTTGACTAACCCGCGACCTACCTGCCCAAAAAGCACCATGCGAACTACTTCCACGATCTCCGGAGAGGTCACGCGAAAGCCACCTCGAAACTCCCCTTCTATACCAAGCTTGTGGAGCATGGAGTTGATCTGTGGCCCACCGCCATGCACCACCACCGGCTTAACGCCCACGGTGCGCAAAAAGACCATGTCCGCAGCAAACGCAGCTTTAAGTTCTTCGTCCACCATGGCATTGCCGCCGTATTTCACCACTACGATGGTGTCCCGATAATGTTGAAGCCACGGGAGGGCATCCGCTAGGACGGTGGCGCGCTCTTGATCACTAAGCCCACTAAACATTTTCATCTCCTCCCTAGGAGCTATACGCCGAATTGATTTCCACGTAGGCGTGAGAGAGATCCGTGGTCCGCACGAACGCAGACCCAGTACCTCCCGTTCCAAGGTCCACGCAGACTTCGATATCAGTTCCGCTAAGGTCCACCTCGCGCGCGCCGGGTACACCCGTCGAGGCACGACACACCGGCTGGCCATTGAAATAGACCGAGATATTTTCCGGGTCCATTTCTGCATCTGCCATTCCCACCGCCGCAAGGACGCGGCCCCAGTTCGGATCAGAGCCGAACATGGCGCACTTGAACAGGTTGTCGCGGCCCAAGGTGCGCGCGGCGTTGAGGGCCTGGTAGTCGGTGGCAGTGCCTTCCACAGTGATCTTGACGCGCTTGGTTACACCTTCTGCATCTGCTTGCAATTGGTCCGCAATGTCTGAGCAAACCGCCAGCACCGCCGTTTCAAACTCTTCTTGGCTGGGCGAAACACCCGAGGCCCCAGAGCCCATGAGGATCACCGTGTCATTAGTAGAAGTTGATCCATCTACGTCGAGAGTGTTGAAGGTCTGCGACACGGCCTTGTCCAGGGCGCTCTGGAGGGCAGCGGCGCTTGCGGCGGCGTCGGTAGTAAGGCACACCAACATCGTCGCCAGCGAGGGGGCCATCATGCCCACCCCCTTGCCCATGGCCCCCACGGACCAGCCGGCCCCTACATAGGAGGCTTCCTTAGTTTCGGTATCGGTGGTCAAAATAGCCTCGGCCGCTGCGTGAGCATGGTCCGCGCTGCCGCTTAGGGCCTTCGCCACAGCGCCTGCACCAGCCAACGCTTTTTCCATAGGCAAAGGCTCGCCTATTAGCCCGGTCGAACAGGCGGCAATATTTCCTTCTGGAAGGGCCAAGGAGTGGGCAACCTCGGCTACCAGAGCGGAGGCATCCGCATCACCCTGCGGGCCATTGCAGGCATTGGCGTTTCCAGAGTTAAAGACAATAGCGGCAAGCTGGCCATCGGCCACCGCCTTGCGGGAGAGTTTCACCGGCGAGGCCACAACACGATTACGGGTAAATACCGCCGCCGCATCAAAGCGTGGTCCATTATTGACAACTAATGCCATATCGGGTTTGCCTGAGGGTTTAATCCCCGCTGTGGTAGCACCGGCGCTAAAGCCGGCCGGGCCAGTAATTCCTGCTGCAGTCATAATTTTCTCCTAGTTTTTATGGGGTCACGGCCGCTTGCGGCAAGCCCAAGGTTTCATCCCAGCCGAGTATTAGGTTCATACATTGCACGGCGGCGCCGGCTGTTCCTTTGCACAGGTTGTCCAGTGCTGCGGTAACCACGAGGCGTCGGGCGCGTTCATCCACATGGGCTTGGAGGTGCACCATATTGGTCCCTACAACGTTTTGGGTCTCGGGCTGCTGACCGGCGGGAAGCACGTGACAGAAGGGCTCTTGGGAATAAAACTCACCGAATACAGTCTCTACTTCCCGCTTGCCGACGCCCTCTTTCATCCCCGCCGTTATGGTCGCCAAGATGCCGCGGGTTAAGGGAGCTAGAACCGGGGTGAAGCTGACGTCAAGCTTTTCCTGCACAAACGGCTGCAGATTTTGCACGATTTCCGGGGTATGGCGGTGCGTGCCGCCGGGCTTATATGCCTTCAGGTTTCCCATAGTTTCCGCACCGAGTTGCGCCACGGAGGCCTTCTTCCCGGCTCCGGAGACACCGGTAATAGCAATCACCGAGAGGCTCGGCTTAATGAGTTTGTGGGCAACTGCCGGCAAACCTGCGAGGGTTACCGCCGTGGGAAAACACCCCGGCACAGCTACCCGGTTGGCATGGCGCAGCACTTCTCTATTGCCTGGAATCTCGGGGATTCCATAAGGCCAATGCCCGGCGTACTCTCCGCCATAAAAGTCGTCCCAGTCCGTCTTATTGCGGAGGCGAAAATCGGCCGCACAATCGATCACCGTGGTCTGCGGCCCCACCTGCTGAGAAATAGCCGCAGAATGTCCGTGCGGCAGGCCCAAAAATACAATGTCGTGTCCACGGAGATTTTCAGCGCTCGTGTCCACAATGACACGGTCTGCCAGCTGCGGGAGGTGCGGCATAAGCTCAGCGACCTTCTTCCCTGCGGTGGAATGGGCAGTTAGCGCCCCAATGCGTAGTTCGCCGCCAAGATACGCCGGGTGCGACAGCAGCAGGCGAAGGATCTCGCTTCCCGCGTATCCGGTCGCACCTGCTATTGCTACTGAAATAGTCATAGAAGGGACTATAGCAATAAATACACTCGACTGTATGTTATTCAGTGAGATTGCCCGATTGTGCAGGTAAATGGACGTCGAGTAATGAATATAATGTATGAAAAAGGGGCGGTGAGTTAAATCTCACCGCCCCCTGAGCAGGGTTTAATTACGCGCGCATTTCTGCGCCCAGACGCTGCTTAGCCAATTCCGCCGCCGCCATGCGGTGCTCGTTGACTTCGTCATCCGTCAACGTGCGGTCCGCGGCACGGAATAGAAGCTGGAAGGCCAAGGATTTCTTGCCATCTCCTAGCTGCTCACCACGGAAAATATCGAAGAGTTCGACGGACTCGATGAGTTCTCCTGCTCCCTCTTCCACGATGGCGCGTACACGCTCGGCGGGTACGTCTTCATCCACTACCAAGGCAATGTCTTGGTGCAATGCGGGGAACGAGGACAACACCGGTGCGGGGAACTTTTCTTCCAACGGCATGGCGCTAATGTCCAGCTCCATAGCGCACGTGCGCGCAGGTAGGTTTAGGGCCTCCAAGACCTGCGGGTGCAGCTCACCAGCATGGCCCAGTACAACGTCGGTGCCAGCCACCTTCACGGCCGCGCAGCGGCCAGGATGCCACGGCAGAACCTGTGCTGCCTCCAGCTCAATATCCACACCAGCGGCGCGAGCGACCTGACGGGCGGATTCGATAGCATCAGCGTAGGTATATGCACGGCCCTCGCCCCACGGGCCTTCATGCTCAATATTGCCCGTAGCCACCGTAGCAACGTGAAGCGGCTGCTCAGGCAGGGTATCAAGGAGCTGAGAAACCGCCTCTGCAGAAGGTCGCTGTTCTACGGAAGGCATAGGGGATGCCTCGGCGCGCTTGAACGCCACCTGCTGCAGCCCGTACAGGGCGAGGTCGCTGCGGCCACGAGCCACATTGCGGGCGACGGCCTCCAGCATGTTCGGCAGCAGCGTCGTAGACAAGATGGCCTTATCAGCCTCAAGCGGATTTTGCACTTCTACGGTGCGGCGGCGAGCATCATCTTTGTCAAGGCCCCACACATCAAACGTATTATTTGCCACGAATGGTGCAGGCAATACCTCGGCATAGCCGGCATAGGCAAGACCATGTCCGATAACCCGACGACGCTTCTGCGCAGGGGTTAGCCCGCGGCCACCGGCCGGGGTAGGCAGCACGGCTGGAATATCCTCCAAGCCCTCAAGGCGCAGAATCTCCTCGACGAGGTCAACATCCATTGCAATATCATTGCGCCAGGTTGCTGGTGTTACCTGCAGTTGCTCACCTTCATCCGCGACGGTGCAGCCGACTTCTTCCAGACGGGAAATAACCGTCTCACGGGAGTAGTCAACCCCGGCATAGTCACTGGCCTTTGCGGTGCGCAGAGCAATGGGCTCGCGCTTGGCGACGTCCCCGATAAGCGTACGCCCCTTTTCAATGGTGCCGCCTGCTAGCTGCTGGAGCAGCGCACATGCGGTGTCTAGGGCGACCTCTACGATCGCCGGATCTACGCCGCGCTCAAAACGGCGAGAGGATTCGGAAGACAACTTATGGCGGCGAGAGGTACGCGCGACGGTAATCGGATCCCAAATAGCAGATTCGAAGACAACGTCTGTGGTCTCCGCCGAGATTTCAGAGGTAGTCCCGCCCATCACGCCGGCCAAGGACTGGATGCCATTGTCATCACAGATGACCACGTCTTCTGCAGAAAGTTCTCGCTTTACATGATCAAGAGTCTCAAACTTCTCCCCCTCCGCTGCGTTACGGACAACGAGGTTCCCCTGAATCACGTTGGCGTCAAAGGCATGCATTGGTGCGCCCAAAAGCAACATCACATAGTTAGTAATGTCCGTAGGCAAATTCACGCTGCGTTGGCCGCAGAGCATTAGCTCGCGTTCCAGCCAAAACGGGGTGCGTGCCTGCGGGTCGATTCCGCTGACTTTGCGGAGGCCAAAGCGCTGTGCCTTGGTTTCGGGAGCCACAGTGACGTCGATAAGCGAGCCCTGCGCCTCCGGCACAGCGGAGGTGTCTATGCCAGCCGCGGAAGGATCCTGGGCAATATCGGCAAACTCCAGATCAAAAGCGGAGGCAATCTCACGGCTCAAACCGCGTGCGGAAAGTGCGTAACCACGATCTGGGGTGATGTTTACGTCAAAGTCGGTATCGTGCAAGCCGATAATCGGGCGCGCATCCTCGCCCACTTTATCGGCGACTTCATCGCCTAAGACGATGATGCCGTTGGCTTGCGCGCCCAAGCCGAGTTCAGCGCCGGAGCACATCATGCCGTTTGAAATGTGATCGTAGGTCTCGCGTGCCGCGATCTTAAAGCCACCAGGAAGCTCCGAGCCTGGAAGCGCAACGACAACATAGTCATTCAGGCGAAAATTGCGAGCGCCACAAATGATGCCTTGCAGTTCGCCCGTGCCATTAGCCTGGCCTACATTCACCTGGCAGTAGCGAATGGGCTTTTTAAACTGAGTGAGCTCTTCAATCTCTACGACCTGGCCAATAACCAGAGGCCCCGTGCTCTCTGGAATAGCGGCGTATCCCTCGGTCTCAAAACCTACGCGCACGAATCCGGAATCCATATCGGCGGGGGAAACGCTCCAACCGGGGTTCTTAGCACCGAGGATGCGGGTAACCCAGTCTTGGGAAATAAGCATTAGTGTGTCTATCCTTTCTGGGTTTAGGCCTGTACGCCGAACGGTAGAGTAAAGCGAACATCGCCTTCGACCATATCGCGCATATCGGTCAATCCATTGCGGAACTGCAGTGTGCGTTCAAGGCCCATGCCAAAGGCAAAGCCCGTGTATTCCTCTGGGTCTACGCCTACGGCGCGAAGAACATTGGGGTTGACCATGCCGCAGCCGCCCCACTCGATCCAGCCAGCGCCGCCCTTTTTATTGGGGAACCACACATCGACCTCGGCCGAGGGCTCAGTAAATGGGAAGTAGTTCACGCGCATACGCGTAGTAGTTTCCGGCCCAAAGAGTACTTTGGCCAAGTGCTCTAGTGTGCCGCGCAGGTGAGCCATGGTCAGGCCTTTATCAACGGCCAATCCTTCTACCTGGTGGAAAACCGGGGTATGGGTGGCATCCAGCTCATCTGTGCGGAATACGCGCCCCGGGCAGGCAATATAAAGCGGCACGTCGCGCTCCAACATGGTGCGCACCTGTACCGGGGAGGTATGGGTACGCAGCACCTGCCTAGAACCCTCGCCCGAAACGTGGAACGTATCCTGCAAGGTACGGGCTGGGTGGTCCGGCTTGAAGTTCAGAGCATCGAAATTAAAGTACTCTGCCTCGATTTCTGGTCCGTCCGCAATTTCCCATCCCATGCCGACGAAAATATCAGCGATCCGCTCAGACAACGCGGTGATCGGGTGAAGGGCACCGGTCTGGGTGCGGGTGGTAGGAATCGTGACATCTACGGTCTCGGCTCGCAACTGCTCCTCGCGAGCTTGTTGTTCCAAGACATCCTTAACCTGAGCAAAGCACTTTTCCATCTTGCCGCGGGCCATGTTGACGGCCTTGCCGGCGCTTTTGCGCTGGTCCTTGGGCAGCTTCCCCAGCGATTGGCGAGCCTGCGGAATATAGCCGCCGTCTCCTAGGTGCTCACGGCGGGCAGCAGCCAACTCATCTAGTGTTTCGGCTGCGTCGAAGGCTGCGATAGCCTTATCGGCCGCGGCCCCAAGAGCCTCTTCGGTCAATTCGATCTGCGGTGTACCGGACACGTATTTCGTACCTTCTTCTCGCGCGAAAACTAACGCGTGCAATCTTACTCTGTTGCGGCTAGCGCGACCGCGCCAGGGACCCCCTTTTCATTCGGGTCACACTAGTTATCCGCTTGCGCCTTAGCCGACTCATAAAGACAAATACTTGCGGCAGTTGCGAGGTTAAGAGATTCTGCGCGTCCACGCAGTGGAATCCTCACCCGCATGTCTGCTTCCTCCAGCAGCTCGCCGAGCCCGTGCGCCTCATTGCCAAATAGCCACGCGGTTGGCTGAGACAGGTCTGCCTCCGCTAGGTCCACTTCCCCGTCGGCAGCAGTTGCCACAATCTGCATGCCCGACTTACGCAGCTGACCCAGCACGTCTTTAATATTGGGGTCCCGCGCTACAGGTACGTGAAACAGCGAGCCGGCCGAAGCGCGCGCTACTTTGCAGCTGAGGGGATCAACGGTCTCACCTGCAAAGATGACACCATCGGCGCCCATTGCATCCGAAGTTCTAATCAAGGTGCCGGCATTGCCCGGCTCAGAAGTGAGCACGGGAACGGAAACGAGGCTTGGTTTGCCGTTCAGGATCTTGCCCGCGGACCAGAGCACCGGCTTGCAAAGCGCAAAGAGTCCCGTAGTAGTGGCTGTATCGGAAAGGTGCTTAGCCGCCTTATCGGTGATGGGATGGACGTACACTCCCATGTAGCCGCACGCAGTGATGATGTCACCAAAACGCTCTGCCGCCTTCTCAGTAACAAAAACATCGACTGCAGCACCGGTAGATACCGCCGCGTCTACCGCATTTTCTCCCTCAATGAGGAATTGCTTCGCCTTCTTCCGGTTAGCCGCACGGTGCAGCTTAGCTGCGTTAACAATGCGCGGAGTACGTTCAGTAAAGGCAGAGTCAAAATCCAAATTCATGGCTACTACCCTACCTGCCAATTCTCTCTTCTCAGACTCGCCCCTGAGTCCCTTATAAGAACGAAAAATCCTGCTGCCTCTCGGCAACAGGATCACATAGGTGAGTTCTATTTAGCGAGCGGGACGCCGCGGGCGTCCTTGTCGTAATCACCGGCACCGGCGATGATCATGATGAACTCAATAAACACCCAAAGACCGAGGATGGCCCAGAAGGCGAATCCGAGCAAGAACCAGAAGGTAGCCCAGCCCAAGATATTAAGCACCAACTGTGACACGCCGAAAGTCGTACGGCCAGTGTAGAAGTTGTGTGCGCCGAACCAGCCTAGGAAAAAGCACAATAGCAAGGTAGCGATCCACGACTTCTGCTGGCCCGGAGCCACATACTGTTGCTGCACCGGGTAAGCACCCATGTTGGGTTGCGGTGCATAGCCTTGGCCATACTGCGGCTGGTAGTTAGCTTGCTGGTTATAAGGGTTGTACTGGTGGCCTTGGTTGCTGTCATAAGACGGGCCGGAGTACTCGCCGTTATCAGGTTGGTAGTCTCCGTTTGGATTCGTCATAGGAAATGTTCTCCTGGGTCTCGGCTTTCACGGGGTCTGGGATAAATCTAGCATGTGAGGCCGAGCACCCTAGTTAAACTAGGGTAACGAAAACCAAAATGCCCGCATCCCCCGGTTAACAAGGCCGGAGAATGCGGGCACGAAAGCTCTAATGATTAGGCAGCCTTAGGAGCGTTTACGTCCTCAGGCAGAGCAGCCTTGGCAGCCTCGCACAGTGCGGAGAATGCCTCGAAGTCATTAACAGCAAGCTCAGCGAGGATCTTGCGGTCAACCTCGATCTCAGCCAGGCGCAGGCCGTGGATAAGGCGGTTGTAGGTGATGTCGTTCATGCGGGCAGCAGCGTTGATGCGCTGGATCCACAGCTTACGGAACTCAGACTTACGGGCGCGACGATCGCGGTAAGCGTAAGTCATGGAGTGCAGCCACTGCTCCTTCGCCTTACGGTACAGGCGGGAACGCTGGCCGCGGTAGCCCTTAGCGGACTTCAGAATCGCGCGACGCTTCTTCTTGGCGTTAACTGAGCGCTTTACTCGTGCCACAGTGATACTTCCTTAATTCAGATTGTGATGGCGGATGTGGGTTGATTCGGCGCTACTAAGCGCGGCCGAGCAGACGCTTTACGCGCTTGGTGTCAGGCTTTGCGACTGCCTCGGTGCCCTTCAGGCGGCGGGTACGCTTGGACGGCTTGCCTTCCAGCAGGTGGCGGCGGCCAGCCTGCTCACGGCGCAGCTTGCCGGAACCGGTCACCTTGATACGCTTTGCGGTGCCCTTGTGGGTCTTCTGCTTCATGAGTATTAAGTCCTTAAATCCTACGTGGAATCTGGTCTACTTCTTGCCCTTGCGAACCGGACCCAAGACCATGGTCATATTGCGACCATCCTGCTTGGGGCGCGACTCAACGACGCCAACTTCGGCAACGTCATCAGCCAAACGCTCCAAGAGGCGGAAACCGAGCTCCGGGCGCGATTGCTCACGACCGCGGAACATGATGGTCACCTTGACCTTGGATCCCTTCTCGAGGAAGCGGACTACGTTACCCTTTTTGGTCTCATAATCGTGATCATCGATCTTTGGACGGAACTTCTGTTCCTTCACCACGGTTTGCTGCTGGTTCTTACGGGCCTCGCGAGCCTTCTGAGCCTGTTCGTACTTGAACTTGCCGTAGTCCATGATCTTGGCCACTGGGGGCTTTGCCTTCGGAGCTACCTCGACTAGGTCAAGGTCAGCCTCGTATGCAAGCTTGCGAGCATCATCGGTACGGACGATGCCCACCTGTTCACCACCGGGGCCTACCAAACGGACCTCGGGTACTCGGATACGCTCATTGATGCGAGCTTCAGCGCTGATTGTGGTTCTCCTCGATTAGGGGGTGTATGAGTAAGTAGTTCACCTACCGGGACCACAAACGAAGCAAACCCGGTCTGCCATAGACAGCCGGGAGTTCTCACAGTGCCAAGCGTGAATGCTTGGTTACCTTTACCTTTATCCTACGAAGCGTGTTCGCGGCATCGGGTGGGAGAAACTCCGCTTGTGACCCACGAACCTCGACAAGGCGTCATGGGCGGTAGTGCTTTTGAGAATAGCAGCTCCTCCCCCCTTCTACCAAATTGCCACGTTCCTAGCGGGCTTTACAATGGGCGACTGCTTTAATGTCCCCCGCATCTACCCCAGCATCCACGATGTCTACCAGCTGATGGCCGAGGTACTTAACCGCTGGCTCGGCATCGGCGTAGTCCTCTCCGTCCATCACCACAGATAGCGCTACTCCCACGCGCTTTCCATCTACCTCATGAACTCCGAATTGACGGTAGGTGTACTCGTTTTCTTCCTCGTCCAAGCCCCAACCGCTTTTCGCACGGGTCCGCGGCTGCGCAGACAGACCTACCCTCTGCCAGGACACAATGTCTTTGAGCACCTTGTGGACGTAGTCCGCTTCTGGAATGCACGGTAGTTCAGCACCAAATACGGCTTGGTCCTTTAACGACCAGGTGGAATATCCAAAAGCGGAGTCGTGAATATTTGCATGTGATCCGTAGTCATCGAGTAAAGCTTTAACCGCATTTTCTGCCGAACCCTCACGCCATTCCACCTGCGACCACAAAGTAAAAGCAGCGTCGTTATCAGATTCCTTGATAGCTAGGTCAACCAAGCTTTTATCCGCACCGTCTTTGAGCGCCGCAATGGCGATGGGCACCTTGATGGTGGACCACACTGGCCCCTTACCTTTATCGCCCGCCACAAGAGTGCGATCACCTGCGGAAATGGCGACCCCTACCTTTGCATGATACTTCTTTGCGGTTTTGTCCACCGCACGGTCAAGCTGAGCACGCACCTGAGCTCTATCCGGCAGCTCAGAGGTGGTCTGGGGCACTGATTCCTCTTCTATGGTGGGCTCGCTAGAGCAGGCACTCATGGTACACAGACCGAGAGCTGCGAGCAGGCTAACTACAAGGCGGATATTCTTCACGCTTTGCCCTACTTCAACATGCCCTTTAGGTAGCTACCGGTATAGGAGCCTTCTACCTGCGCAACGTCTTCAGGGGTTCCCTGCGCAACAACGGTACCGCCGCCCGCACCGCCTTCCGGGCCCATATCAACAATCCAGTCCGCTGCCTTGATGACATCGAGGTTATGTTCAATAACAAGCACCGAATTGCCCTTATCCACCAAGCCTTGGATAACCAACATCAGCTTGCGAATATCCTCAAAGTGCAGCCCAGTAGTCGGCTCATCCAGAATGTAAATCGTCCTACCGTTGGTGCGCTTTTGCAGCTCGGAAGCTAGCTTGACGCGCTGCGCCTCGCCGCCGGAAAGCGTAGTAGCAGCTTGGCCGAGGCGTACATAACCCAAGCCGACGTCGACAAGCGTGGCAAGGTAGCGGTGAATGGAGTTGATGGGTTCAAAGAAGTCCGCTGCCTCAGAGATGGGCATGTCTAGTACCTCGGCAATGTTTTTGCCCTTGTAGTGCACCTCCAAGGTCTCGCGGTTATAGCGAGCGCCCTCACACACCTCACACGGCACATAAACATCTGGGAGGAAATTCATCTCGATCTTGATGGTGCCATCGCCCTGGCACGCTTCACAGCGCCCGCCCTTGACATTAAAGGAGAAGCGTCCAGCCTTGTAGCCGCGGACTTTTGCTTCCTGGGTTTCGGCAAAAAGGTTACGGATCTTGTCAAAGACACCCGTGTAGGTCGCCGGGTTAGAACGCGGGGTACGGCCAATCGGACTTTGGTCAACTTGCACCAGCTTATCTAGATGCTCCACACCTTCGACGCGCTTGGCACGGCCGGGAACCTGGCGGGCGCGGTTCAGTTTATTGGCCAAAGTCTTGGCCAAAATCTCATTGACCACGGTGGATTTACCCGAGCCAGACACACCAGTAATGCATACCAGCACTCCCAGCGGGATTTCCACGTTGATGCCCTTGAGATTATTCTCCCGAGCACCAACCACCTTCAGGGTGCGGTCCTTATCAATCTCCCGGCGGTGATCCGGTACGGCGAGCACCTTCTTGCCGGAAAGGTATTGGCCGGTGAGGGATTCTTCTACCTGTTCGATTCCGGATGGTTCGCCTTGGTAGACCACTTCGCCGCCATATTCGCCCGCACGCGGGCCTACATCGACGAGCCAATCTGATTCACGGATGGTGTCCTCATCATGTTCGACCACAATGAGGGTGTTTCCGATATCGCGCAGCCGCTGCAGGGTTTTGATGAGTCGCTGGTTATCACGCTGGTGCAGACCAATGGATGGCTCATCGAGCACGTAAAGAACCCCTGCCAAGCCGGAGCCAATCTGAGTAGCAAGACGGATACGTTGCGCCTCACCACCGGAGAGCGTAGACGCGCCGCGATCGAGCGTGAGGTAATTCAAACCGACGTCCAGGAGGAAACGCAGGCGGGCTTGAGTCTCCTTAAGCACTGCCCCGGCAATGATTTCCTCACGGTGCCCCAGCACCAGGGAGTCTAGGAACTCAGAGGCGTCTTCAATAGAGAGCGCACAAAGCCCGGCAATGGATTGTTCACCGTGAGTCGTAGAGGCCAAGCGGACGGCCAAGATCTCCGGCTTCAGCCGGGTGCCCTTACAGGTGCTACACGGCACGCGGCGGGTATATTGCAGCAGGCGATCCTTTTGGGATTGAGAATCAGTAGTTTCCAGCTTGCGGTGAATAAACCCGGTAGCGCCTTCAAATGGGGCGGTCCAATTACGCTGGCGCCCATAACGGTTTTTATATCGAACCTGGACTTCCTCATCGGTGCCATAGATCAGCGCGTGGCGCTGTTCCTCGGTTAATTCACTCACAGGAGTTTTGGGGTCAAACCCCATAGCCTTGCCTAAACCTTCTACTAGCTTGACAAAGTAGCGGGAATTGGGGCTCGAGTGCCACGGTTGAATGGCATCTACAGCTGGAGCATCTGGATCCGGAATGAGCAGATCAACATCAACTTCCAATTTGGTACCCAGGCCATCACACACCGGACAGGAGCCAAACGGAGCATTGAAGGAAAAGGCACGGGGCTCGTATTCTTCAATGGTCAACGTGTGGCCATTCGGGCAGGCCGCCTTCTCCGAATAGGTATGGGTGAGTTCTTCCCTATCCACGAACTCAATGGTGACTAGCCCATCTGCCAAGCGCAGCGCTGTTTCCACCGAATCCGTTAAGCGTTGCTTTTGCGAGGCCTTTACCTGCAGGCGATCAACCACTACCTCAATATTGTGCTTGATCTGCTTCTTCAACTTGGGCGGATCGCTTAGCTGATAGGTCTCCCCGTCCACTCGGACGCGGGAATAGCCCTGAGCGGACAAATCCTGGAAGAGATCAACAAACTCGCCTTTGCGCTTGCGCACCACCGGTGCGAGCACCTGAAACTTCAGTTTCTCTTCCAGCTCTAGCACGGCATCGACGATTTGTTGTGGCGTTTGGCGCTCAATTACCGCATCACACTTCGGGCAGTGTGGCGTTCCAGCACGGGAGAAGAGCAAACGCAGGTAATCATAGATCTCCGTAATCGTGCCCACCGTAGAACGCGGATTATGGTTGGTGGACTTTTGATCGATAGACACTGCGGGTGACAGACCGTCAATAAACTCCACATTCGGCTTGTCCATCTGCCCCAAGAACATGCGGGCATAAGAGCTCAAGGATTCGACGTAGCGGCGCTGGCCTTCTGCGAAGATGGTGTCAAAAGCCAGCGAAGATTTACCAGATCCGGAAAGACCAGTAAAAACCACCATTTTATCGCGAGGGATATCGATATCCACGCCCTTGAGGTTGTGCTCGCGGGCACCGCGCACCACCAAACGATCAGCCACTGTGCTCAGACCTCCAGTACTAGGGATTGCAATCTTCCCTCGAATGTACCCGTAGGCTAGGACACATGACTAACGAGCTTCAGTTACATCAAATTTCTGTGTCCGAGATGGACAATAACTGCTACCTATTGCAGGCGGGCGAAGAAGGCTTGCTTGTCGACGCCGCCGATAACGCCCCCGCACTCCTCGACATGGCCCAGAAGGCCGGCGTAAAGATCACCGCAGTACTAACCACCCACCGCCACTGGGACCATGTACGTGCTCTCAAAGAGGTTCTCTCTGGGACCGGCGCTACACACTACGCGTCCTTCCTTGATTCTCCGGCTATCCCCGCCGAGGTAGACGTTGAGCTCCGCGAAGGCGATTCCATCAAGTTCGCGGGCCTCGACCTCCCCATCATCATCTTGCGCGGCCACACCCCAGGCGGCGCCGCATTAGTTACAAACATCGATGGCGTAATTAATCTTTTCGTGGGCGATTCACTCTTCCCCGGTGGTTTAGGCAAGACCACCTCTGAAGGTGACTTCGTACGCCTGTATAAGGACGTCACCGCGCGCATCTTTGATGAGTTCCCGGACAATACGATCGTGCGCCCCGGTCACGGCAAGTCCACTACTCTCGGCGAGGAGCGCCCCAAGCTGGAAGACTGGTGGGAGCGCCGCTGGTGACCCAGTGGCCAATTTCCGCGTACAATGGTCTAGCACACGATAGGTCTAAAACAACGAGCTAAGGAGCTTTAAGGACTATGATTCGCAAGCTTGCCCGCCCCATGCTGGCATCTGTATTTGTATGGGAAGGCGTAGACAACCTGCGCAACGCGTCCGAGCATGTAAAGGAAACCGAAGGTTTCCTCAAGACCGTGCGCAAGGCCGTTCCTTCTGAGTACCAGGGCTATATTCCCAATGACCCGGAACTGGTTACCCGCGCTATTGGCGGCGCTAAGGTAGGCGCCGGCTCCACCTTGGCTCTGGGCAAGGCACCGCGCACCTCCGCTGCGGTTCTGGCCGCCGCTACCCTGCCCAACTTGATTGCTAAGAACAACTTCTGGGCTGCAGATAACAAGGAAGACAAGGAAACTCGCCGCAACGGCTTCCTTACCAATACCGCTTTGCTCGGCGCCTTGTTTATCGCTACCCAGGACACCGAGGGCAAGCCTTCCCTTCGTTGGCGCGCACAAAAGGCTGGTCAGCGCACGAACAAGAAGATTCAGCAGGCGCTGCCTACCAAGTCTGAGTCCGAACAGAAGCGCGAAGAGCTCTCCGCCCGTGCCAACGAGCTTTCCACCAAGGCCGGCGACTGGATCAACGAAACTTCTGCAAAGGCACAGGCATATGTAGATGACAACAAGGATGACTGGCAGTCCACCGGCCGCGGGTTGCTCGATACAGCAAAGTCTTACGTTGACGATGCCAAGACTTATGTTGAAGACAATAAGGACGATTGGCAAGAGTCTGGCCGGGATTTGCTGGGCAACGCAAAGTCCTTCATTGAGGACTCTGTCGATAACGCCAAGACCTATGTTGAAGACAACAAGGGTGACTGGCTTGAGGCCGCACAAGCCAATCGCGACACCGCCCGTACCGGTGCTGTAAAGGCCGCTACCAAGGCTCAGGCACGTGCAGATAAGGCCGTCGTCAAGCTGGATAGTGCGAAGTCCAAGCGCGCAAGCAAGAAGGCTTCCAAGCACGCTGACAAGCTGCAAAAAGAGGCAAATAAGAAGATTGAGGCAGCAATCAAGAAGCTGGAAAAGCGCTCTAAGTAGCCACAACTTCTTCGGCCGAATAACTCGGCGGTGTCACACGGCCCAGCCTTATGCTGGGCCGTTGTTCTTTGTCACGGCAGGGTCTAAACTCATCTCTCCCCTTGTCGGACAGCGTGCCCGGCCCATCCCCATCAACGTCCAATTACCAAGGAGTCACGTGAACTCAGCATCCAATAGGCACGCGGCGGCTGCAGGTTCCTCGGAGCGCACAGCCATCGCTACTGAGCAAGATTATGTGGACGGACTTTTTTCGCGCCTCGACGATGAGGTGGCGGCAGCCAATAGAAGGCTTAATGAGGTGCAGGCGGATGTAGATCCCTCCACGCCGGACGCGGACGCCTTGGTGCGCCGAGAAACCGAATACCACGGGCTGCAGGCAAAACTTGATCGTCTCAATGTGGCCCAAATGGGCCTGGTCTTTGGCCGCATTGATATCGACGCCCCCGGCGATAATCCCACCCCCGAAGGCCTAGACCGCCGCTACATCGGCCGCATGGGACTAGATGCACGCGAAGATGACTATCGCACACTGCTTTTAGATTGGCGTGCCCCCATGGCGCGGCCTTTTTATCTCGCTACCACGGCCCAGCCGGAAGGCGTCCACACCCGTCGCCAAATTCGCACCAAGGGACGCACCGTCACCGGAATACACGATGAGGTTCTTTCCGGCCCCGGTGTGCGAGAAGAAGAAGCAGGAGTCGCCAGCGAATCGGCGCTCTACCACGCCATGCAACGGGCACGTACCGGCCACATGGCGTCAATCGTGGAGACCATCCAGCGAGAGCAAGACGAGATTATCCGCGATAACACCCGCGGCGTCATGGTAGTAGAAGGCGGCCCAGGTACGGGTAAGACCGCTGTTGCTCTGCACCGTGTGGCTTACCTGCTCTATACCCACCGCGAACTACTTTCTGCCACGGGCGTCCTCATCGTGGGCCCTAATAGCAGCTTTTTGGACTATATTTCACGGGTGCTGCCAGAACTGGGCGAGACTGGCGTGGTGCTATCAACCATCGGCGGGCTCTTCCCCGGAATCGAACCAGAACACGAGGAAGACCTCGTCGCTCGCGAAATCAAAGGTAGTGCCGCCATGGTGGAGATTCTCTCCACCGCGGTCAAGGACTATCAGCTTCTTCCTGCCGCCCCACGCGAGCTGCCAATTGATGGCCTCAGCTTAAGCGTTACACCCGACATGGTGAAAAGAGCCCGCACCCGGGCCCGGCGCTCGCGAAAGCCACACAATGAGGCTCGCGGTGCCTTTATTGAGCACCTCGTAGAAGACCTTGCATTGCAGATGGCTGAAAAGGTCGGGGCGGATCCGCTCGGCGGAAAGAACCTCCTTTCGCGCGCCGATATCGATCAATTCCACGATGACCTTGCAGAAGATACGGCCGTTACTGCACTGATCGATGAGTTCTGGCCCGAGCTCCACCCCACCGACGTGCTTGCTGGCCTATTCTCCTCACCTGAGCGCATTGCCTCTGCTGCCCGCGGGTACGACGATGAAACTCAAGAGGCGCTCTACCGAGAACAAGGTCGAGCATGGACAAATTCGGATGCCGCCCTCCTAGATGAGCTAGCCGTCCTCATCGGCCTGCCCAACCCTGAGGAAAAGAAGGCAGCCGATGATGCTGCGTGGCGCGAACAAGTGGCAGACGCAGAAGACGCCCTAGATATCTTGTCTTCTTCCGAGTCCACAGATAATGACGATGACATGTTTGAAGCGGAAATTCTTTCTGCCCATGATGTCATCGACGCCGAGACCTTGGCACACCGTCAGGAGGTACGCGATAAGCGCACCACTGCCCAACGCGCCCGCGAAGACCATACGTGGGCGTATGGTCATATCATCGTGGACGAAGCCCAGGAATTAACTCCCATGGAGTGGCGGATGCTCTTTCGTCGTTGCCCTTCACGGTGGATGACCTTGGTGGGCGATACTTCCCAGACCGGCTCACCGGCGGGTGTTGATGATTGGGGCGAGGCTCTGGAGCCGTTCGTGGCGCAGCGCTTCCGCCACCATTTTCTCACCGTCAACTATCGCACCCCGCAGCCCATCACTGAGCTGGCTAATGGATTATTAGAGATGATTAACCCTGATGCCATCCCGGCTACAGCCATCCGTGATGGCGTGCAGGTGCGCCGACTTGCGCAGGGCAGCTACACCCCTGGTGTACACAGGGAGGCGGACGGCAGGCTCACAGCAGTTATTGACGCCGCCACGGCAGAACGCTTCAAAGGCTTAGAGTTTGACCATGTGGTGGTACTCGATCCGCAGAGGATCGTCGACGCCTCCCCGCAGGGTTTGCAGAATCTCTATGTCTGCATCACTCGTGCCACCCAGTCGCTTACCCTCGTCGGTGACTGCGGCGAAGTTCTTTAGGCTCCCGTAAGCTTTAGGCCATGGCCTTATCTGACATTGCGCGCAAAACTGAAAGCTCGCTGAACACCTTTACTTTGAAGCGTTCTCTACGGCGGGGATGGAAGCCCCAGATTGTGGGCTATACCGGGTATGGCACCACCGAGCAAGTAAGGGTTTTTGGCCGCGTACTCATGCACGATCCTGATGAAGGCAAGAAGGATTCCTGGGGTGAACGCGGCTACCAGCAGTTTCTTACTATTCAGGTGGGAAACCACGACATTTCAGTGACTATTGGTGAAAAGACCGTCGCGGGCACGACCAATAGCAACGGGTACGTTGACATCCTCGTTCACGAACATGGGTTAGAACCTGGTTGGCATACGGCAACGATCGAGGCCGCCAACGCGCAAGCCGTGGAAGTCCAGGTGCTCATCGTGGATCCGAGCGCCAAGATTGGCATCATCAGCGATATTGATGACACGGTATTAGTTACGTGGCTGCCACGTGCGTTGACAGCGGCGTGGAACTCTTGGGCTAAGCGCCCCAGCAAGCGACAGGCCGTTGCTGGAATGGCCGAGTTCTATGCCCAGCTGCAACGCCGATTTCCAAAAGCCCCAGTGTTCTATCTTTCTACGGGAGCATGGAATACCTTTGACTCGCTGAAAAAATTCCTGTCCCATCATAATTTCCCCACAGGCCCCATGCTGCTCACGGACTGGGGCCCGACTGAGACGGGCTTTTTCCGCAGCGGACAAGAGCATAAGCGGGTTCAGCTACGCAATCTACTCATTGCTTACCCGGACATGCAATGGATCCTGATCGGCGATGACGGACAGCACGATCCATTGACTTACGGCGATGTGGCTAACGAGCACCCAGACCGGATTCACTCTGTGATCATCCGCAATCTAAGCCCGCAGGAGCAGCTGCTCTCGCATGGCTCCCTGAGTCCATTGGCAGATGCCAATGAAGAGGGCCATTTCACAATCCCACTGATTCAGGGCGCAAACGGCAGCGCCCTTGCCGCAGCCTTTAACGCCGCGCACCCCACGGAGTAAGCAGCGCTTAACGACGAAACCCGCCTTGGCCTCTTTAACAAGGCCAAGGCGGGTTCAATCACCACATTTAGCTGACAGTGTGAACGATCATCACGTCGCAGTCGGACTGGCGAGCAACGTCTGCAGGTACGGAGCCCAGCAGGCGGCCGGTCAGGGAGTTGATGCCGCGGTTACCCACGATGAGCAGGTCAGCATCGTTGTCATTGACGATGGACATCAGCGCCTGCACCGGAGTACCAGGGCGAACAGCGGTTTCGACCTTAGAAGCACCGAACTTCTCGGCGTGAGCCTTGGCGTCCTTCAGGTTAGCCTCGGCCTTCTCATCGCCCAAAATGGTAACGGAATCCTGGCGCAGGGTCTTGGAAGCCTGCTCCTGGTTCTCGTAGTAAGCACAACCGATGATCAGATTGGAATCGAATGCGGCGGCAATCTTTGCTGCTCGCTCTACAGCGAGGAGAGAAGACTTAGAACCGTCAGTACCGACAACGATCGAGTTGTAGTCGCTCATGATGACCTTTCTTTGTGGGAATGTACCCGGTGTGTTTATTTAGCCTACAGGGGCATTACTGCCAGTGTAACAACGAGAAACGATTAACGTTCCTCGGTGGTATTAACTACGACGACGTCTACTTTTGACTTGTGGGTTAGTTCCGTTGGCACAGAACCGAAGACTCGACCACGGACGGAATTCACGCCGCGGTTGCCCACAACGAACAGGTCCACATCATGGTCCTGGCCTACTTCTAACAAGGCTTTTACTGGGTCTCCAGATTTTCCTACGATTTCAATGTGCTCCGCACCTTCCGATTCGGCGATACGGGTGGCATTGGTCAAATAGGTCCCAGCCATGTCCTCACTTACAACGGGTAGACCGGCTTCGTCGCCCCTCGGAGCGCCAAGCATGGATCCAGCGTGGTTATAAAAGGCTGAGATAATAATCAGCTTGGCGTCGTACGCCCGTGCCATGGACGCCGCTGCGCGAACCGCGCGCAGGGAGGTTTCAGAGCCATCGGTGCCGACGGCAATGTTTTTATAGGTAAGCATCATTCTCCTTGCAGTTGAACCATTTCACAGTGACAACTAAACGGCGCTTCTGGCACCTATTCAGTATAACTAGCGCAGCCGTTTAGAGAAGCACCCGCAGAATCAATCAGCACACTTTTAGGGGGAGAAAACTAAATTCCCGCTTCTTTCAAGCCGCGCAATTCCTTCTTCAAATCGGCAATCTCATCGCGTAGGCGGCCGGCCAGCTCGAATTTGAGCTCACGCGCGGCTGCACCCATTTGGGCCGAGAGGTCGTCGATAAGCGCCTGCACCTCATCGGTAGCCATACTAGAAATATCCCGCTTTTCCACCATGGCCGAAGGATCGGAAGTAGCCTCCTCGTCTCCGCCGTCTTCATAGACCTGGTCAAGGATATCCGCGATCTTCTTACGCAACGGCTGCGGATCAATGCCATGCTCCCGGTTATAGGCAATCTGCTTCTCACGGCGCCGTTCCGTCTCCTCAATTGCCTCTTGCATAGAGTCGGTGATTTTATCGGCATACATGATGACCTCGCCAGACACGTTACGGGCAGCACGGCCAATGGTCTGAATGAGCGAAGTTGTAGAGCGCAGGAAGCCTTCTTTGTCCGCATCCAGAATGGCGACGAGCGAGACCTCGGGAAGGTCAAGGCCCTCGCGCAGAAGGTTAATGCCCACGAGAACATCGAATTCTCCCAAGCGCAATTGCCGCAATAATTCGACGCGCTGCAAGGTATCGATATCCGAGTGCAGGTAGCGCACCTTTATCCCCTGCTCCAACAGATAGTCAGTAAGGTCCTCTGCCATACGCTTAGTCAGCGTGGTCACCAACACACGCTCTTGCTTCGATATGCGAGTGCGCACCTCATCAATGAGGTCATCAATCTGCCCTTTGGTGGGCTTGACAGTAACCTTCGGATCCACCAGACCAGTCGGGCGAATTACCTGCTCTACGTATTCGCCATCCGAGGACGTAAGCTCGAAATCGCCTGGGGTGGCGGACATGTATACGGTTTGTCCGACCCGCTGTTCAAACTCATCGAAGGTCAACGGGCGGTTATCCACTGCGGACGGCAAACGGAAACCGAATTCGACCAAGTTGCGCTTGCGCGACATATCGCCCTCGAACATGCCGCCAATCTGTGGAACTGTAACGTGTGACTCATCGATGATGGTGAGAAAATCCTCTGGGAAATAATCCAATAGCGTTGCCGGCGCGGAGCCGGCTGGACGGCCATCGACGTGACGGGAGTAGTTCTCGATACCGGAGCAGAAACCTACCTGCTCGATCATCTCCAGATCGTATTCGGTACGCATGCGAAGACGTTGCGCTTCAAGCAGCTTGCCGCGGTTTTCTAGATCCTCCAAGCGCTCAGCCAATTCCTCTTTGATCGCTGCCACGGCCTTTTCCATGCGTTCGGGCCCGGCCACGTAGTGCGTGGCCGGGAAGATGCGAACCTCATCTACTTCCTCTATGACATCGCCAGTCACGGGGTGAATGTAATACAGGGAATCGATATCGTCGCCGAAGAATTCAATGCGCACCGCACGTTCCTCGTAGGCCGGAATGATATCTACCGTATCGCCCTTGGCGCGGAAGGTGCCGCGGGTAAACCCCACGTCATTGCGTTCATATTGGATATCCACCAGCAGTCGCAGGAACCGATCGCGGTCCAGCTCCTCATCAACAGAAATGATTACCGAGCGATCCAGGTAGGACTGTGGAGTGCCCAAGCCATAAATGCAAGACACGGAAGAGACTACAACCACGTCCCTGCGAGACAATAGTGCCGAGGTAGCTGAGTGGCGCAGGCGCTCTACGTCCTCATTGATGGAGGAGTCCTTTTCAATATAGGTATCGGTCTGCGCAATATATGCTTCTGGCTGGTAGTAGTCATAATAAGAAACGAAGTACTCTACTGCGTTGTGCGGCAAGAGCTGGCGCAGCTCGTTCGCTAGCTGCGCAGCCAGGGTTTTATTGGGCGCCATCACCAACGTGGGCCGCTGCTGCTTTTCGATGAGCCACGCGGCGGTGGCAGATTTACCGGTACCGGTAGCACCCATCAGTACAACATCGCGCTCATCACGGTTGAGTCTGTCATTGAGCTCTGCGATGGCGGAGGGCTGGTCACCAGCCGGTTCATATTCAGAAACGACCTGAAACTCGCCCGGGGTGCGCTCAACCTCGCTGACAACGCGGTGCTCGGAATTTGGAATAAGGGGATGTTCAGCAGCAAAAGCCATACCCACTACTCTACTGTTTAGGTGTCGCGCCTAGCTACGTTCAGGGCAAGGAGTTCTGCGCCGTGCGAAGCCATTCCTCCAACTCGCCAGTGGTCTCCCACAGCGCATAAACGGAAGACGTCTCGGGCCGCATCGCACTATTGATGCGGCGGCGCAGCCAAGCCTTTGACTGCGGCGTGTACAGGGGCGCGAGATCCTCGCGGTCGATGCCTTCCGGCAGTGCATCAGCCTTTAATTTCAACAGCGCGCCGAGTGCAATCATGGTTTCTGCGTCATCCGAGTCAATAGGCTCTGTGGAACATGATTGCTGAAAGCTTTTGAGATCGAAGGACCCATCCCGCAAGCTAGCGAGTAGTTCTCGCGCCGCGTGATTATCAAAAGGCCCAGTATCCCACGTTCCCACGGCGGGTAGCTTAAGCTGCCCAGGTTAACGAGACTTCGAAATGGCGTAAACTTTAGCTACCTAATGGTTAAATCTTCGGTGACTCCGCTTCAATGCGGTCCAGGACCTCAGTCGTTCGCACACGTAGCTGGTCAAGCGTGCCGTTGTTATCAATGACGTGCGTGGCTGCGGCAAGCCGCACCTCATCCGGTACCTGTGCCGCAATGCGACGGCGCGCATCCTCCTTTTCTATCCCCCGAAAAGTCACCAGCCGACGGACGCGCTCTTCAGGATCCACATCGACCACTATGACGTAGTCCATGTCTTTGTCCAGGCCATTATCCACCAACAGCGGCATATCATAAACGGCGAAGTCACAGCCATCTCCACGTGCCGTCGCAAATTGCCGCTGTGTCTCCTCTTGGATGCGTGGATGGGTAATAGAGTTCAGCAACTCAGTGTGCTCTTTGTCCGCAAAGGCCCGGCGTGCCAATTCCTTGCGGTTAAGGCTGCCATCCGACAGCAGGATTTCCTCTCCAAAAGCTGCAGCCAGCTCGGATAATGCAGGCTTCCCAGGCTTCACGACGTCGCGCGCAATGCCATCGGCGTCGACGACGCGCCACCCGCGTTCACGGCACAAGGATGCAACTGTTGACTTACCGCTGCCAATGCCACCTGTAAGGCCAATGAGTTTCATGGTCGCCACCCTACGCGAAAAGGAGCCCCGCCATACGCGATGGTGGGGCTCTTCATTGCAATTCAGGAGAAAGCGTCTCTTTTACTCTGCGTCCTCCGCCTTTGGAGAAATGTGCAGCAACACATCGCTCGAGGAAACCTGGCCAGGCTCGCCGGTAACAGAACCAAACTTGGTGGCGTTAGTAACTACCACAGGGGTAATCAGGTTATAGCCTTTGGAGCGGATAAATTCCGGGTCAAAGGAAATCAATTTATCGCCTGCGGAAACGCGTTGCTTCTTTTCCACATGGACTTCAAAACCTTCGCCTCCCAGCTCCACGGTGTCGAGACCTACGTGAATGAGTAGCTGCACGCCGTTGTCCAAGCTCAGTCCTACCGCATGGCCAGACTTTTGAACGGTGAGCACCTTGCCGTCGGCAGGCGCAAAGACCGCATTACCAGCCGGCTGGACCGCCATACCAGGTCCCAGCTTTGCCGCGGCGAAAATGGGATCCGGAACTTCCGATAGAGCGACCGCCTCGCCCTCGAGGGGAGATTCCAGCGCAATAGCATCTTTCCCAGCCTGCTTAGTGGCCACGCCGGCAGCAGCAGCGCCTGCGGAGCTGGCGGGAACGGCGCCGCCCTCGATCGCGGAGTCCGTACCATTGTCCTTAAGGAACTTCATCTCTGCGCGAGCAGCTACATCGTCAACAGTCTCGCCTTGTTCGCGCGCAATGCGCTCCAAGTCAGCCTGCTTCTCTTCTGCCGTGCGGTAGCCGAAGAACAAGGTGAGGAAGAAGGACGTAAGGAATGCAGTCGTAATACCAAGGACATAGCCCAGCTGTGGGGACATGGCACCGGTCGTTAATGCAGAGGTGAAGACAAAGGCCTCAGCGCGGACATCGAAAAGACCAATGACTGCGCCACCCAGCGCACAGCCGGGAAGCAGCCTGTAGTAGCTGCGGCGGAAGCGCAGCAGGATGCCATAAAGCGACGGCTCCGAGACGCCGCCAAGTATGCCGGCTGCGAACGCACCGATGGACACCTGGCGCATAGCATTGTTCTTTTCCTTGAAGGAAATCACCATAACCGCGCCGACGACGCCGAAGCAGGCGAAGTTCCATGCGCCCATTGGCCCTTGAATGAAGTCATAGCCGTAGGTGGCAATGTTCTGGATCATGATGACGTTCAGCGGCCAGTGCAAGCCCATGGGAACGAGGAACGGGTACAGCAGCGGGATGACAATGGCCAAAATGAACGGCGAGAAATCGTTGATCTGGTAGAGAACCCAAGAGATGCCGTTTCCCACACCAATACCGAACGGCCCAAGGAGGAAGGCCGTTGCCGGAATCATAATGAGCAACGAAAAGAACGGCACGAAGACCATGTGCACGGCGCTCGGGATAATCTTCTTCAGCCCCTTTTCCACCCAGTACAGGCCGATTGCAGCCAGAATCGGGGGAAATACCTGGGAGCCATAAGAGTTAATGACCAGTGGCAAACCGAAAACGTTGACGGTATCGCCTGCTTCGCCCAGGGACATGAACTCCGGCGTAAGAAGTGCTGCGGGGATAGCAGCAGAAACCCACATATTTGCACCCAGCTTCTGGGCCGCAGTCGCACCCACCATTACCGGGAGGAAGTAAAAAACCGACTGGAACATGGCGTGAGCCAAACGGAAGCCTTCCGGCTGTTCCTCAAGCGGCGCACGGAAGTCTTGAATGTGAGCGGTGTCCGCCAAGATCAGCAGCATGATGATGAGCGAGGCGCCCAACAGTGCCCAGAGAACTGGGCGGAAGGTATCAGAAAGAAACTCGAAGCAGTAATCTACCCAGTCGTACTTGCCACGAACGCCGTCGTACTCCTTCTTGGAGGACGCCGTTTTCTCCCCGGAGACGTGAACACCGGGCTGCTTGATGATTTCGTTGTAGTAGTCAGCAACGCCGCCACCCATGACTACTTGGTAGCCGTGGGCGCCTTGTGGCACGGTGCCTAGCACCGCTGGGTCGCTGTCGAGCTTTTCTTGATCAACTTTCCCCGCATCAGCAAGTTGGAAACGCAAGCGCGTCGCACAGTGCGTCAGCGACGTAATGTTGTCAGCGCCGCCGATGCTTTCAACGATGTGGGCGGAAGTGTCCTTGGTAGATGCCACTTCTTACTCCTCATTTCAAATACCACTTATAACCAGTACGACACTGGCTATAACGTCATAGTTGAGTATAAGAGGATTCCCACATGATCAAAAGCCCGTTTTGTGGGCTTGCCAGGAGATTTTTGCCTCCCCCTTCTTAACTGCGCTGGTCAGCCACTTAAAAACCTCAAATGGCTCAGCAAACGTTTGCAGGGCCTGTCTCAAAGATCACAAAAGCCGCGCCCACCCCGTCTATATGACGAAGTGAACGCGGCCTTGAAGCTGAGCTCTAAACTCAGCAGGGAACTAAGCGGAAGCTTTAGTTGCCAGCGAGCTTATCGCGCAGTGCGGCGAGCTGCTCGTCGGAAGCCAGGGAGCCGCCAACCTCTGCCTGAGTCTCGGATGCCGGAGCTGCATCAGAGGAATCAGAGGAGTAGTTGGAGGACTCTGCAGACTCAGCAGCCTCAGCGGCTGCGGCGCGGTTGCGCTCGATCTGAGCGGTGTGCAGGTTGAAGCGACGCTCGGACTCTGCGTAGCGTGCCTCCCAAGCCTGACGCTGCTCGTCGAAGCCTTCCTTCCACTCGTTGGTCTCAGGGTCGAAGCCCTCAGGGAAGACGTAGTTGCCCTGCTCATCGTAGGAGTCAGCCATGCCGTACTTGGACGGATCGAACTCTTCGGTGTAGTCCTCGTCTGCCTGCTTAACAGACAGGGAGATACGACGACGCTCGAGGTCGATGTCGATGACCTTGACCATGACTTCCTGACCAACAGTAACAACCTGATCCGGAACCTCGACGTGGCGCTGAGCCAGCTCGGAGATGTGAACCAGGCCCTCGATGCCCTCTTCGACGCGAACGAAAGCGCCGAATGGAACGAGCTTGGTGACCTTGCCCGGAACGATCTGGCCCACAGCGTGGGTGCGGGCGAATACGCGCCACGGATCTTCCTGGGTAGCCTTCAGGGACAGGGAAACACGCTCACGATCCAGATCAACGTCGAGAACCTCAACGGTTACCTCGTCACCAACGGTGACAACCTCAGATGGGTGATCAATGTGCTTCCAGGACAGCTCGGAAACGTGAACCAGGCCGTCGACTCCGCCGAGATCGACGAAGGCACCGAAGTTGACGATGGAAGAAACAACGCCCTTGCGGACCTGACCCTTCTGCAGCTGGTGCAGGAACTCGGAACGAACCTCGGACTGGGTCTGCTCCAGGTATGCACGGCGGGACAGGACAACGTTGTTGCGCTGCTTGTCCAGCTCGATAATCTTTGCTTCCAGCTCCTGGCCGATGTACGGCTCCAGGTCGCGGACGCGACGCATCTCAACCAGAGATGCAGGCAGGAAGCCACGCAGGCCGATGTCCAGAATGAGGCCGCCCTTGACAACCTCGATAACGGTACCGGTGACAGGCTCTTCCTTGGCCTGCAGCTCCTCGATGGCGCCCCAAGCGCGCTCGTACTGCGCACGCTTCTTGGACAGGATCAAGCGACCTTCCTTGTCCTCCTTGGTGAGAACAAGTGCGTCAACCTCATCGCCGACCTCGACAACCTCGTCCGGGTTGACGTCGTGCTTGATGGACAGCTCGCGAGAAGGGATAACGCCTTCGGTCTTGTATCCAATGTCCAGCAGTACCTCGTCGTGGTCAACCTTGACGACGGTACCCTCGACAATGTCACCATCGTTGAAGTACTTGATGGTGGCGTCTACAGCTGCGAGGAAGTCCTCTGCGGTTCCGATATCGTTGATCGCAACCTGCGGGGTGTTAGAAGATGGCATATTAAGAAATGCTCCGAATAAATGTAGGAAATCGAAATTGGACAACTGCGCGTCTCTCGAAAAAGCTTGCTAAGCTGCCCAAAGCAGCAAAAGAAAAGTATTCGATCCCGCCTCGTGATTGCTTAAAGCCTTCCTACAACGGCTTAGAACAACCCGTGGCATAGACACGCCCGTTCAACCCTACATCTGTCCAGCTTAAAGGGCAAATACAAGACGCAACTTTTTCTCCAAGGAGTTCTTCCCCCACCGTGATTTCCCCATCACAAGCAAATCAGGCCTACTGGGATGGCGACGCCGCTAGCTACCATGCCGAGCACCCCGACTATCTTTCTTCCTTCTATTGGTGCCCAGAGATGCTCCATGAGGACCAAGTGCACCTGCTTGGCGACGTCTCGGATTCTTCCGTCCTCGAAATTGGCTGCGGGTCCGCACCGTGCACCGAGTGGCTCCAAACGCGTGCCCGCTTTGCCACCGGCTTCGATATCTCTCGCGGCATGCTCAACCACGCTGCTGGTGCACTTCCTTTGACGCAAGCCGATGCGCTGTCGCTCCCCTATGCCACAGAATCTTTCGACGCTGCTTTCTCTGCGTTCGGCGCTTTTCCCTTCCTCGCTAATCTCGACTTAGCTCTACAGGAGGTCTCCCGGGTCCTTAAACCAGGCGGTCGTTTCGTCCTCTCAGTCACTCATCCCATGCGCTGGATCTTCCCCGATGATCCTGCCGATTTAACGGCTGATATTAGTTACTTCGATCGCGCCTATCTGGAGCAAGACCGCGATGGCAACCTCACGTATGCGGAGTTCCATCGCACCATCGCCGATTGGTTCCAGGCCTTGCAGGGCAAAGGCCCGTTCCTTATCGAGGACGTCATTGAACCCGAGTGGCCACAGGGCCTTAGCACCACTTGGGGCCAATGGTCTCCGGAGCGCGGCGAAATCTTTCCCGGCACGATTATTTTCGTCTGCCGCAATTCCCGCTAACCTATGGGCATGGTTTTGGACCGGATTGGCTTATTGATAAGACGTGGCATTGCCTGGTGGATTGACAGTTTCCTAGCCGCTGCCATCGTCATGGTGGTGCGATGGATAGTGAATGCGGTAGCCGACCATCCACTCAATGGAGAGACCTTAGAACTCTACAATGCCATTGCCGCCGCCGTGGTCTTTTACGCCTATCGGGTATGGGTGGAAGCTACGAAATCCACCTCGCTAGGTAAGTGGTCCCTCCAGCTAGAAATCATTGCCACCCACCCAGGATTCTTCACCGCTTGCCTGCGAAATTCCTGGCTATTGCTAACAATGCTGACGCTGACAGGCTGGCCCGGAGTCATGCCGCTACTTTTAGCAATTCTCAGCATAAGTATGCTCGCTTTTGGCCAAACCCCCTTCGACATGCTGGCCAATTGCCTAGTGGAGCGCCGACCTCAGATAGACACGCCTTCTTTTCGTGGCCAGAGGTAATAAGCAAGTGCGAAAATAACCAACGCAGCAAACATCCACCCGGACGGAAAGAGAAAAGCAAGCGCCGTGGATACGACCATTACCCCAACGGCCGTCAATCGCCTGACCTTAGGGTTTGGCGCCACGCGCGCCATGATCATGGCCATCAAAAAGTAACACCCGGCTAAAACCGGGTACGAAATTGCAGAAACCTTATATTCTTCAAGAAATTGGGCTAGCCCGAGGTCATTAATATCGGCTGCAACATAATTCACTTGAATGGCCCAGAGGGTTTCAAAAAAGCGGAGTGTCCACTTATTCGTCTTGTCTTCTAACGTCACTGCTCGGCAATTCCCTTCTTGGCTTTTCGGCTTACACTCATAACTTTTTCTGCACAGAAGAGACTACCTAAAAACTTAGTTCGCATCCCGCCATAACTTCTGAACCTTCCGTACTGCATAGTCGGGCATGCTCAAGTCTTCAATGGCTTGTTTATTCCAGGTTCCGCGGACCTGTCCATCCACCACGATGGCGCGGCGAAATACCCCGCGGTTTCCAGGAACGAGTGCCTCGTGGACTTCCTTCGTCATCGCAAACAGACGGTCTTGATAACCCAGGATGTACTCGTCAAATGCCCCCAGCAGCAATACCGATTGCTTCTTTAGCGCTTCGGCCATTTCCATTATCTCAGCCGAAACAAGGTCCTGGGAATCTTCCCCACAGCGCACAATGTCCGGCGGAAGGCTGTCAGCTGCTGGCCTAATTAGTCTTTGCGGCAGCTTTGTCCACCACGCAAAGTCCCGCAGCGTCGCTGGGCCGTGCGTGCGGAAATATCGGACCATTAGGTCAGCGGTAGCTGCGACCTGGTCTCCATTGAAGGCTTCGTCTAGTCCTGGCAACTCAACTGGTGTGATGAGTTGTTCGACTCCGGAGTAGACGGCGTGTCCGCTTTCCATTGCTACACGCACAACATGCCAGAAGGGCACCTCGGGCAACGTTGTGGTAGCCCGCTCCTTAAGCTCGGCACGCGAAAGCGGACGATCAATGAGCTTGTCTACCTTTGCCACTAACTCTGCGTCGCCCTTGCGCCGTTTAGCACAGAGTTCAGTTATCCAGCCTATGTCCTTGACAGAAGCCGCAAAAAGCGTATGACGCATGGGATACCCACGCACAATATTTCCGGCATCTGAGTGGTCTTGCGCCCGCAAGGCCAGCGATCGGCGCACGGAGTGCAGGTCCTGGCCTTGCATAACGCCGAAAGCACGGGCCACCTCCTCCGCGCTCTCCCACCGCTGAACGGTTAAGCCTTGCGAGGCAAGCCTAAGGCGCGCCTTTTCTCGGCGAGAGAAAGAAACCGCGCTAGTGGGCTGCGGCATCCCAATCCTTGCCTGCACCAGCCGAGACCTCCAGTGGCACGTTGAGCTCGATAGCAGAGTCCATCTCCCGCTCGAGAATTTCACGGACCTGGTCAGCCTCGCCAGGGGCGACCTCGACTACCAATTCATCGTGGACCTGTAGCAGCACGCGGGACTTCATGCCCTGCAATGCGCGGTCAACTCGAATCATTGCCACCTTGATAATGTCTGCCGCGGTACCTTGAATCGGTGCATTTAATGCGGCTCGCTCTGCGTTCTCGCGCGCTAGGCGGTTATCAGAGTTGAGCTCGGGCAAGTAGCGGCGGCGGCCGAAGAGGGTGGCTGTATACCCATCCTTACGTGCCTGGACCACAACTTCATCGAGGTATTTCTTTACCCCGCCAAAACGCTCGAAGTAGCTTTCCATGATGGACTTCGCTTCCCCAGCCGGGATGCCCAATTGCTGGGATAGGCCGAATGCGGACAGGCCATAGACCAAACCATAAGACATTGCCTTAACGCGGCGGCGCAGCTCCGGCGTGACTTGGTCGACGGGGACGTCGAAGACTCGGGAGCCGACGTAGTTATGCAGGTCTTCGCCGTCCTTATAGGCCTCGATAAGCCCGGGATCTGCCGAGAGGTGTGCCATCACACGCATCTCAATCTGCGAATAGTCCGCGGTCATGAGTTCTTCGTAGCCCTCGCCTACGATAAACGCGGAGCGAATCTGTCGCCCAGCCTCGGTCCGCACCGGAATATTCTGCAGATTTGGCTCCGTCGAGGACAAGCGGCCAGTCGACGTCACTGTCTGATTAAACGTGGTGTGGATGCGACCGTCCGGCTGCACGGTCTTGATTAGACCTTCGAGGGTGGTCTTCATCTTTTGGTACTCACGGTGAGCCAAAAGGTGGTCTAAGAATGGGTGGGGATTCTTAACCGCGAGCTGTTCAATCTCCTTAGCCGCGGTAGAATAGCCGGTCTTTGTCTTCTTGGTCTTGGGCAGATCAAAAGTCTCAAAGAGTACGGTTTGTAGCTGCTTGGGTGAGTTGAGGTTGAGCTTATCGTCACCGGCAAGCTCGCGGGCGGCACGCTCTTGTTCGGCGACCTGCTCTACGAAGGCATCCTTTTGTGTTTCGAGAATGTCTACGTCAACAGCAATGCCGGTAGCTTCCATGCGCGCCAAAATGGTCACCAGGGGCAGCTCCAAGTCGGTATAAAGTTCGAAAGAATCAATCTCTTGGAGCTCTGCAGTGAGCCTTTCCGCCAACTCCATAATTGCTGCGGCTTGATCTACCAAGGTGGAATCATCCAGCAAGGAAAGCTGCTCCGTGGCGGCGCCGAGGGTCTTTTGGAGGTGGCGCTGGTAGACGTCGGCAAGCGCGTAAGTGCGCTGACCAGGGCGCAGCAAGTAGGCGGCAATGGCCGTGTCATGGGCAATACCCGCCAGCTCAATGCCGCGGCCGGCGAGCATATGGAACGCGGCCTTGGCCTCGTGGAAATACTTCGGCGCATCGGAGGCCAACCACTGCGCTAGGGCCTTATCGTCCGCGGCAGAAAGGTCGCCCAGCTCCACTTGCAGGCCGTGGCGTTCCTGGTCTACGAAGGCAATCGCCGATGCATCACCCTGTCCAGGGTTTCCCTCGCCTTGGACATAGACCGCAACATGCTCTCGACCAGGCAGCCACTGGGACAATGGCTCATCATCGATGACTGTCTCTAACTCTTGGACCTCCTCGGTCTGCTCCGCTGGCTCAGCGCCGTCATTGGGAATGGCAGCCAGGACGCGATCGCGCAGGTTGGTGCCAAACTCGAGGTCATCGAATTTAGCAGCAACGTCAGCAACCTTAGCCTCCTTGAAAGCCAGATCGTCCGGGCCTACCTCTAGGTCCATGTCCGTGATCATTTGGGTGAGCTTGCGATTCATCTGCACCTGATCGATGCGCTCGCGGAAATTATTGCCCACCACGCCCTTGATTTCTTCGGCGTGCTCAACCAGTGATGCCAAGTCCCCGTATTTGACAATCCACTTAGTAGCCGTCTTCTCGCCCACCTTGGGAATACCCGGCAAATTATCGGACGGATCGCCGCGCAGGGCAGCGAAATCTGGGTACTGCGCAGGCGTGAGACCATACTTCTCCTCCACCGCGGCGGGCGTAAAGCGGTGGAGAGTGGATACGCCCTTCATGGGATAAAGCACCGTCGTGGAATCGTTTACCAATTGCAGGTAATCGCGGTCACCGGTGACGATGAGGGTCTCATAAGCCTGCGCCTCGGTCGCCAGCGTGGCGAGGATGTCGTCGGCCTCGAAGTTCTCGCGGGAGAGGGTGGTAATCCCCAGCACCTCGAGCACCTCACGGATGATATCGACCTGGCCCTTAAATTCCTCCGGCGCGGCCTCACGCTGCGCCTTGTAGTCCGGGAACATTTCGGTGCGGAAGGTCTTTCGCCCTACATCGAATGCCACCGCAATGGCATCGGGCTTCTCCTCCGCCACGATATTAGAAAGCATCGATAAAAAGCCATATACGGCATTGGTGTGCTGGCCGCCTGAGGTAGAAAAGTTATCCACCGGCAGGGCGTAGAAGGCACGAAAGGCCATAGAGTGGCCGTCAATGAGCAGAAGTCGAGGCTGTTTAGTAGTCACCTGCCCCATCCTAGAGAAGCGAGCCGACATACGAACACCCCGGTGCACATTTATTGGATGACGTGGGCCTTCCCCCGCTTCCCCTACCCAATTAGGAATTCCCCTAGTCCCTGCGCTACTATTTTCACAGTCACAGGCAGCAAGCCTTGGCACTGTGCGCCCCTGTAGCCCAATTGGCAGAGGCAACGGATTCAAAACCCGTCCAGTGTGAGTTCGAGTCTCACCAGGGGCACAGATAGAAAAGTCCTCGCATGTCCGGTAAATCGGAAAGCGGGGTCTTTTTCATGTTCGCCCCTCCTACCGACGTGTAGTTGAACGGGTAGAAGCTTGCCAGGATTTCAAGCTCTGGAAGCATAGATAGGCCGTCAAAAAGCCACAAATACTAGCCTGTGTGACCCGTATGGCTTCCAAGCTCGCCAGTTCCGCCCTCAACGCGAGATAGCCAAAGCCGCAGGCAGAGGCGATGGAGTACACCCCCATTAACAGAAATCTCTTTCTAGTCGCCTTAGCTAACGTCTTTTTAAGGTGGAAAAAGGATGTAACCCACGAAAGGGCTGCTAGGGAGCGAATAAGTAGAAGTACACCCATTATCCACCGCCTCACGCGTGCATCCTCGATTCCGTCGAATGAACTGCGGTGAATAACGACAAAAGCGTCGACATACTCGTCGAACCGAACTATGCACAGAACTAAGCCAAGTACGGAAAGCATGAGAACGAAAGCAATAACCACCAGGAACATTCCTTCGACCTTATCCCCTAGGTTGTCCCCAGACTTCTGTGTTTGATCACTAGACATTTCCCAAACCTCACATCTCGCCGCCTTGTGCTCGAGGCGCCATTTCAGCCGCCAGCGAAGCAATTTAGGACACCGATTCCAAAATTTAAGCACATTTCACCTTACATACCGTAAACTATACTTGACATCCTGACAAGCGTCTCCTATTTTGGGCTGTGTAAATTTGGCATGCCTTCCACATTGAGGAGATTTCATGAACCGATTGCGAATGGAAAGAATTAAAGCGATAGTTTTCACTGCATTGACGCTCATTACATTGTTGGCAGTGATGGCCGTGCAATCCCCTTCCCTAGCCTGGATACCCGTCGTGTTGGGTGGAGCCTCCGCTTGGTTTTGGTGGAAGGTGGATTATCTCTCCAAGCAGGGCGAAGATTAAAACCAAAACGCGCTTAGGTTCTCTCCCCTTATGGCGAAGAACCTAAGCGTTTTGGTGCAGCTAAAGCTTTAAAGCCTGATACTGCAAAATCCCTCTACCCAGTGCTTTAGCCCAACTCGGGCAGAGTCGGGAGGTGATACTTACGCAGGAGCGCGTTAATCTGCGGGATGGAAGCCTTCAGTTGCGGCAGTGCTAGTCCAATGAGGCCAGCCACCCCTGCGATACCAAGGATTGCTCCTAAGATGGCAGGCTTCGAACTCGTACTAGAACTCAACGCGGAGCCATCCGTGGCAGGTTGCGCGGTATCGGCCGGCTTGCCATCGTTGTGTGCACGGGCGGTAAGCCACTGGTCCTTGCCCAGGACGCCCTGAGTCAGGCGGGTCTCGCCGATCCAGCCATACCACGGGTCTTGTGGGCGCTGGTTGTCAAAGCCACCACCCATGACCCACTGCAGGTCCCGTGGGAGAAGTCCCTCGGCGCCTACGGCATTGCGCAGGATGGGCGCGCCGTTGATGAACATTTCGACGCTATCGCGTTCGGGATCATTGACCACGGCGATATGCATCCACTCGTCTTTGGGAACCTCGTGGGACCACACGGTAGAGCCGCTTCCCTGCTTCGGCTCCGCCCACCAGCGCAGCTCGCGGAGGTTAGAGATACCGAACATGACGGTTGGGTCCGTGTCCTCGGAGCCGTCTACCAGTTTATTGATGGCAGAGTCACGGCTGAGCGCACTTCCCCAACCATGCTGTGCGCCGTTGAAATCCTCCGGAATCTTGACAAAGGATTCGAAGGTATATCCCTTGGTGGTATCGACGCTATTGGCAGCCGCGCCCTTATCGGTACGGAACTCGGCATTGCCAACTTTGCCGGCAGGGTCAGACCAGAAGAGGGAGCCGGCATCAGAGGACAACGGGTGATGGTCGGTGCTATAGGTCACCCTGTCTCCGAGCATGGCGCCAGCGCGATGCAGGTCGCTGCCAGAATCGCTGGCAATGTCGGGGATGGTGGTGCCACGGCCGGCAGGGGCGCCATCGACAAGCGCATGCCCATCCTTGTCTCGCGCTTCGCCCGGGCGCCAGTGGAATACCGTGTGGTCGTTTTTGGCAAAATCGTCCGCGCCCTTAGGAAGCTCGTCCTCCGCAATGGTGTATGGCCTATAGCCCTCAGCGGCGATGTCGCGGGCGCGCTGCGCTAGGTCCGGCTGGTGGCCCTCGCCCACGGTGAATTCCGGGGCGAAGGAGGAAAAACGCTGTTCAAAATCGAACGGAATGCTATAGCTATCGCCCTTATCATCCAAGGTGAGCTTATCGAACTGCGTGAGCTCCTCATGCGGCTTTTGCGCCACCCACGGCGAAAGCGCGGTCATCTCCAGCTGCTTGCCCGTAAGGTCAAACTCGAGCACGCCCAATAAGCCATTGCCACCCTGGTAGGCCATCTGATAGTCCTGCAAGATGGAAACGACGTCATGTCCGGCATCGTTCTTGTCCACGCGGTATCCGGCACCGTGGTGGTGGCCGCCCATCACGAGAAAGATCTGATCATTGCTCTTGATGAACTTATCCCACAAACCCTTGCCATAGTCATCGGAATAGAAGACGTTTCCTTCACCATCAATATTGAGGGCCTCATGAGTGGTCACAATGACCGGAAGGTCTGGATGCTTATCAATAACGCCTTGTGCCCAGGCAATAGCCTTCTCATCGGCACGCCAGCCTAGTGCCAGGTTGAGATATTTCTGGCCTTCGGCTTCAAAGATATGCGCCTCGGAGTCATTATTGACCGCGGTGTAGCGCTCTTGAAAAGTCTCCGGGTTGGCGGCCTTAGCGCGGTCGGCGCTAAACCACTTGTCATACGGGTGGGCTGCCGCACCTTCCACGTCCATATCGTGGTTGCCTGGCAGGATCGAATAGTTCAAGTCCGAATCGTCGAGGACCTGCATGGCCTTATCAGCTACCTGCCATTCGCCCTCCACGTTCCACTGGTCTACAACATCACCCAGGTGAGTGACGAAGTCCATGTTCAACTCGTCTTGATGGTCCACTAACCATTGGGTTTGCGCCAAGTAGGGTTCGCTGCCGTAGCGAGCTTGGGCCAGGTTGCCGGTCTCTGGGGTGGAATAGCGCGAATAGAACTGGGTATCCGGCAGTACACCGATGCTAAAACGAGAGCCTTCGCTTGGCGACGCCCCCTCGGGCGCCCCCTCCGCTGCACTTGCTGCCGGCACAAAAATGAGGTTTCCCACCACCGCGGTGGCGGTCACCGCGGGTAGGACAAAACGATTCTTCATAGAGAGTCCTTGGTCACTGAAAAGGAATGTTTGCACGGGAGAAAGACGGGAATACGCAGGAAATAGTAGGCAGTCAATCTTTCAGTCAGTTGACGCCTACGTAAACACCAGACTGAATAATGGGAAACTTATAGTTTCTTCCATGTAGAACAGCCCCCGACTAGAGGCGGCCGCGCCTACCATGCCGCAAAACTGCATAGTTGCACTGAAGTGTATTATTCTGACAGAATATTCATGAACGAAGATTCGCCTCAATGATTGTTTCACCTCTACGGTTAGAGAAATCACGTCCCTTTCCGTGACGGATAACCATTCGCCTTTCAATGAAAGATATGCACCACTATTAACAGCGGTTCACATGGCCACCACTGGGAAACACTTTCTCCTCACCCGCCTAGGCCAGTCGCCCGCCACTCCAGTTCCCTCCCAGGTAGATTTTAAATTTATGCAATACATTTTGAACGCTATCCGCGGTGCCCTCATCGGCATGGCCGAACTTGTGCCCGGAATCTCCGGTGGCACCGTGGCGCTCATCGTGGGTATTTATGAACGCGCAGTCCACAATGCCAATGACCTCATCTCTGGTCGCTTCAAGAGAGTTGAGTGGAGCTTCCTTGCCTCCGTAGCCGTTGGCATGTTTATCGCGGTCTTCGCAATGTCCACCGTGCTATCTAACTTCGTAGATAATCACGTATCCGCGTCCGGGGCACTATTTTTGGGCATGGTTGCCGTGTCTATTTTCGTACCGCTGTCTATGCTGTCCAAGCAGGAGCGGTTGCGCCCCTCTTCCATCATTGCGTTTGTGATCGCCACTATTGTCATCTTCTTTATCACCGGCTTTACTTCCCAGCCGCATGAGAACCCCAGCCTTATCGTGGTTTTCTTTGCCGCCGCCATTGCTGTGTGTGCACTCATCCTGCCGGGCATTTCCGGCTCGCTCATCTTGTTGACCATGGGGCTCTACCAACCCATCATCGGCGCTGTATCGGATCGAGATCTCGGCACCATAGCCGTCTTTGCGCTGGGTGCCTTGTGCGGCCTCGCCGCGTTTATCAAGGTCTTGAACTTCTTACTAGATCATCACCGAGCCCCTACGCTGATGGCCATGGCAGGTTTCATGCTCGGTTCTTTGCGTGCACTGTGGCCGTGGGGTGCTGACCAGGATGCCTCCAGCGGCATTATCATCGGCATGTTCATCCTCGGCGCTCTTATCGTTTCCGCGTTCATTTTCATTGACCTGAAGAAAGCTCGCGCCATAAATGAAAGGACGGCGCAGAAATAATGCCGCGCACGTTGTCTCGCCGCGCTACAATCGCCGCGGTCCTTATCCCAACTTTGGGTTTAAGCGCTTGCGTCACCAACGAGGAAGATTCCACTCCAGAGGGCTGGGAAGAACCCCACACCTCTGTAGTACCGGAGATTGCCGCCATGTATGACGACAACGATGGCGTCCTCACCGCTGGCACTAACCCGCCCTACGCGCCATTTCAGCTTAAGGATTCCCACGGAGCCCTCCAAGGCGTCGAGCTTGACCTAGCTCGCGCTGTAGCAGGTGTCTTGGGCCTCGATTTCCAGCCCTTGGAGCAGGACTTCTCCATGATCTTGCCGGCCGTGCAATCGGGCCAGATCGATATGGGTGTCTCCGGTTTTACGGATAACCCAGACCGCCGGAATGAATTCGACTTTGTAGACCACCTCTACGCCGGTATCCAGTGGGCCGAGCGCGTGGACGGGCCTAGGAAGGTCGATCCCGATAACCCCTGCGGATTGACAGTCGCAGTGCAGCGCACAACGGTCTCCGAAACCGATGATGTTCGCCCTAAGCAAGAAGCTTGTAATGGCGATCTCACCGTCTTGTCTTATGACACCGGAGATAACGCCGCGCTGGCCGTCCTGATGGGGCGCGCGGATGCCCTGTCTGCGGACTCCCCGGTCACAGCGTGGGCGGTCAATCGCTCTGAGGGAAAAATGCAGCAGGTAGGCGATATGTTCCAAGCCTCGCCGTATGGCTTCGCAGTTCCTAAAGATTCCAATTTGGGCAAGGCATCGGCCGCAGCGCTGCAGCACCTCATCGAAACCGGCGAGTATGCAGAAATTTTGTCCCGCTGGGGCATCGAGGATGGATTAATAGACCAGGCAATGATTAATGAAAGGCCGATCAATGGTTAATGAGAATGCGGCGACGCCGGCTACGGCCAAGCCTAAAGAAGAACCCGCGCAGATCGAGGCCCGCCCGCTGCGCCATCCATGGCGCTGGGTCTTCGCTGGCCTACTCATCGTGCTGGGAGTGTGGTTCATCATTGCCTCCGCCCGCAACGAGGCTTTTGGCTGGGGAACCTATTTCCAGTACCTCTTTGATAAGCGCATCGCGCTCGCTTCCCTGCACACCATCGCCATCACTATTTTGTCGATGATCATCGGCGTTATCGGTGGTGCCGTGCTTGCGGTCATGCGCATGTCACCTAACCCGGTGCTGCGCGCCGTGTCCTGGATTTTCCTCTGGGTATTCCGTGGCACGCCGATTTATGTCCAGCTGGTGTTTTGGGGTCTGCTCTCTGCCATCTACCAGTCCATCAACCTAGGCTTTACCGAGGTGTCTTTGCAGACCATCCTCACCAACGCCTTCTTCCTTGCGGTGATGGGCCTAGGACTTAATGAAGCGGCCTATATGGCTGAGATTGTGCGCTCGGGCATCACTTCCGTTCCAGAGGGCCAAAAGGAGGCCTCCAAGGCACTCGGCATGTCGTGGTGGATGACCATGCGCCGCACCGTCCTTCCCCAGGCCATGCGCATTATCATTCCGCCTACGGGCAATGAGTTTATTTCCTTGCTCAAGACCTCTTCCCTCGTGGTGGCCATTCCTTATACAGAGGAGATCTTCGGCCGTACCACGGATATTTCCGCCGCCCTTTTCCAGCCCATCCCGCTACTATTGGTCGCGGCTTCCTGGTACCTCGTGGTTACTTCCCTACTTATGGTGGGTCAGTACTTCTTGGAGCGCCGCTTTGAGCGCGGTGCAACCCGCGAACTCACCGGCCGCCAGCTTGCTGCTCTTGCAGATGCTGAAGGAACCATTCCCCGCAACGTATCCGTGATTTCGGAGGCTCAAAAATAATGGCTACTCCCATGATTTCTGCCCAGAACGTCCACAAGTCCTTCGGGCAGCTTGAAGTCCTCAAAGGCATTAACCTCGAGGTCCAAGCCGGCGAAGTGGCCTGCCTATTAGGACCTTCGGGGTCCGGCAAGTCTACCTTCCTGCGCTGCGTTAACCACTTGGACAAAGCAACGGCCGGGCGCCTATACGTCGACGGCGAGCTGATTGGCTACCGAGAGAAAAACGGGACCCTCTATGAGATCAGCGAAAAGGAAGCCGCCGAGCAGCGCTCCGATATCGGCATGGTCTTTCAATCCTTCAATCTCTTCCCCCACCGGACGGTGATTGAAAACATCATTGAGGCACCGGTGCAGGTGAAGAAGATCCCAGAGGAAACCGCCCGTGCCCGCGCCATGGAGTTGCTCGAGGATGTTGGCTTAGCCTCCAAGGCCAATAATTACCCCGTACAGCTCTCCGGCGGCCAGCAGCAGCGCGTCGCCATCGCTCGTGCGGTAGCCATGGATCCTAAGCTCATGCTTTTCGACGAACCCACGTCAGCCCTTGACCCAGAGCTTGTCGGCGAAGTACTACGCGTAATGAAGGATCTCGCGGCCGAGGGCATGACCATGCTCGTAGTCACCCATGAGATGGGTTTTGCCCGCGAGGTGGCAGATAAAGTCTTCTTCATGGACGGCGGCGTGGTCATCGAGTCTGGTAGCCCCGCTGAAGTGCTGGATAATCCGCAACAGCCACGTACCAAGGACTTTTTGGCCAACCTACTCTAAGCCCATAGCACATGATTGACTGTGCAAAGGCCCGTCAGCTTCTGTCTTTGCAGAGGCGACGGGCCTTGTTCATGGTGTCGGCGTTTAACCGAGGCTCACCAGGCCGCGAACCAATGCGCTTGCTGCGCCCAGTCCGGCAACACTAAGCGAGAGCACGCGGGCTTTCTCCCGGGGCACACGCTGCGCGATGCGGGTGCCGGCCCAAATCCCGACGAACATTCCCATAACTCCGGCGGGCCACATTACCCAGGGCAAACCATCAAAGTGTGCCGCCCCCGTAAGCGTCTTTGTCATGACAGAAAAGAATCCGCCTACGACAAAAATGGGTTGCAGCGTAGCTGCGTACACTTGCTGAGGCCACTTTGCCGCTTGCGCGTAGACTGTAATAACTGGGCCTGCTACACCGGCCAAGGTATTGGTAAAGCCGCCGAGGATGCCCGCGGAAATAGCTGGGCCTTTGCCTTCCATTGGCGGGACGAACTTCTTGCCAAAGGTCACTACCGTCAGCGCGGCCAAAAGCGCAAGGCCCACAACGACCATAAGCCCTGCTGTATCCATGCGCCTAATGAGCAGCGCCGCGGCCAAAGAACCAATCACCATGACTGGGGCTATGAGTCCAAATTTCTTCCAGCTCACATTCTCGCGCACGGAATAAGTGGTCAGCACCGCATTAATGCAGGCTAAAACGTTGATGACCAAGATTCCTTCCACCGGCCCCATAATCAGCATGAGAATAGGACCGCCGATGAGACCGAGGCCCATTCCAGATACTCGCTGGAGGGTCGAACCTACGACCACAACGAGAAAAATGACCAGTGCTAGGCTCACTTTCGGTATTTCTCCTTTACCGCACGGCCTACGGCTTTAGGAAACATGCCGGTCACGTCCCCGCCAAACTTCGCCACCTGCTTACACAGTGAGGAACTGATATAGCCGTATTTTTCGTCCGTGAGCAAAAAGACGGTATCAATGCCGGAAAGGCGCCGATTCATCTGCGCCATAGGCAGCTCATATTCATAATCTAGGGAGCTGCGCAGCCCTTTCACCAAAACATCCACCCCATGCTCAGTGGTGTAGTCCACCAAAAGCCCAGAGCAGTAGTCCACCTTGATGGAAGAATCCACGCTCTGGCGAATTAGTTCCATACGCTCATCCACGCTAAAGAGCCCGGAGGGTTTGTCAGGATTACCGGTTACCAATACGGTGACCTCATCAAACATTTGCTTAGCGCGGTTAATGATGTCGACGTGACCTAAGGTCACGGGGTCGAATGATCCTGGGCACACGGCCTTAGTCATGCTTTTGTCGCTTCCTTTTCTTGAGAGGTTTAGTCTTCGGGTTCCTCGCTGCCAGGGCGGGTATAGACCGCCATATCCATGCGCGCGATTCCAAAGGTACGCTTCTTTAGTTTCTGACCAGTGGGCGCAAAACCAGCGGGCCACGCAGTTTCCGCGGAATCAACGTGGCGCTCAATGACTACCATGGCGTGATCGCAGAGCACCGGTTCAATGGCGGCGATGAGTTCATCTACCTCATCAAAAGCATAGGGCGGGTCCGCCAACACCAGATCGAAGTGCCGCCGCGGGGCACTTGCCAGGTAGGTGCCTACCTTCATCTCTTGCACGCGCACGCCGGGATGCTTGACGACGCCCATGTTATGCCGAATGATCTTCACCGCATCCGCCGAAGATTCCACTAGTACAATTTCTTCTGCTCCACGGCTAGCTGCCTCAAGGCCGAGTGCGCCGGAACCAGCAAATAGGTCAAGAACCGAAGAACCGGCAAAGCCCCACCGTGCCGCGAGGGACGAAAATAGCCCTTCACGGGCACGGTCTGCAGTAGGCCGGGTTCCTTCGGCAGGCACCTTAATGGTGCGGCCGCGGGCCTCGCCGGCAATAATGCGCGTCATTTATTTTCTCCAATCTCCATCAAAAGGTCTCCGGCTACCACGTCCCTCAAGCCAGCGACCACAATGCGGTGTGCCTTGCTTAGTCCTGGGCTCGCTACGGAAGCGACTAGTTCCGTGGCGTCGACGATCGCGGGCGCGACGCCGATATCAACGGTGTCTCCCCCATTCACCTGGCAGCGGAAGATGCCTGCAAAGGGGGCAAGGACGTTCATGCTTCTAGGTTAACCTGTCTTAGTTCTTCTCCAAGTATTCCTGTTCGCTTTCACTCAAGTTGCGCGTGAGTTCCTCGGCCAACTCGGGATTGCGCATCACCATTGCGCGGGCATCCGTATGGGTGCGTTCCACAATGTCTTGGTCATCCGCCAGATTTAATAGCCGCAGCGTACGGTGTGTACCGGACTGCATGGTGCCCAAAATGTCTCCCTCTTGGCGCTGACGCAAGTCGAGCTCGGCCAGCTCAAATCCGGACGAGGTCTGGGCAATCTGATTGATGCGGCGGAAGGACGGAGTGTTATCGCCTGCCATAGTGTGCAGAAGACAGATAGAGGCATTGCCGCCTCGTCCCACACGCCCACGCAGCTGGTGCAACTGGGAGACGCCGAAATGCTCGGCCTCACGGATGAGCATCACCGTGGCATTGGGAACATCCACACCCACCTCGATGACCGTGGTAGAGACCAAAACATCGATCTCTCCTCTAGCAAATGAAGTCATAACCTCGTCTTTATTAGGCATCTTTCCATGCAAAATTGCTATGCGCAGCCCCTTAAACGGCCCGTTTTCTAGCTGCTCCGCAAGCTCTAGCACTCCGCCTTTTCCCTCAATGCGCGGGCAGACGATATAAGCCTGGTGGCCGTGTGCCACTTCCTCGCGAATCCGCTCGAGGGCGCGCAATACCCAGGTAGGGCGCCACTCAGCTACCACCGCTGACTGAATAGGTTTGCGGCCACCAGGCAGCTCAGTAAGGGTCGATACGGCAAGGTCGCCGAAGACGGTCATCGCGATGGTCCGAGGAATCGGCGTAGCCGTCATCACCAGTACGTGGGGACTTAGTCCCTCGTTAGCCTTCAGTCTCAGGCTATCGCGCTGCTCTACGCCGAACCGGTGCTGCTCATCTACTACCACTAGTCCAAGGTTGAAGAACTCCACTGTGTCTTGGATGATGGCATGGGTTCCAATAATGATGTCCGCATCTCCGGAAACGATATCCAGCAATGCCTGCCGTTTATCCGCAGTGCGCATCGAGCCGGTGAGAAGTACCACCGTGACGCCTTCAGGAACTGCGGTTCCGATGGAGGCAGCGTGCTGGGAAGCCAACACCTCAGTAGGCGCTAGCAACGCCGCTTGAGTTCCTGCGTCAACAGCCTGCAGCATAGCGCAGGTAGCCACCATGGTTTTGCCCGAGCCGACCTCGCCTTGCAGCAAACGCATCATGGGCAATGGGCGGGCTAGGTCATCTTCAATCTCACTGATAACACGCCGCTGCCCTTGGGTGAGCTCGAAAGGCAAATGCCTTAGCAGTTCTTCGCGGAAGCCGCCTAAGGTAGCCGGCATGATCGGAGCGGTTCGAGCTTCCGCATCGCGCTGGCGCAATGCCATCACCAAGCCAATTGACAAAGCCTCGTTATATTTAAGCCTTTGGATAGCACGATAAGGCCCTGCCTTACCAGGCTCGTGAATTTCCCGCACCGCGTTATCCAGGCTGATTATCATTTGATAATCCAGTGGTTCTTCGATGGGCGGGGTCTTGGATAGGACGTAGTGAATAGCCCCCATAATGTACCAGGAGGTCACCTTGGACGTGGCTGGGTACACCGGGATCCATTCTCGTTCCAAAAGGAGCTGGTCGAGCCTCCCAAACTGTGAGAGGTTCCGCAATGAGCCGGTGGCCTTGGGCCGATTCTTCTTTCCAGATTCGGCCGCCGGCTGGCGGTAGTCATCCACTTCACCATCGGGACGGCCGAACGCATCGATTTCCACAAAGTCTGGCTGTTGCAGCTGCGGTTGGTTGCGGAAGAATTTGAGCTTGCCGCTCATCATGACGCGCTGTCCGCGATGCAGCATGCGCATGACGTAATTGGCATTGAAAAAAGTCGCCATAATGCTGTCATCGAGCTGGACATTGATGATGGTGGTCTTGCCCCTGTCATGCCGGTTGAAGCCGGTAATAGTCCCGGTAACGGTGACGATATCGCCCTCCGCGGCGTCTCCTAGGCCAACGTCCTTGTTGTGGCGAATATAGTCTCGCGGATAGTGAGCCAAAAGCTCACCGCAGGTCTCATACCCCAACGCCTTGGTAATCTTCGCGGCGTCTTTCGCCGCAAGAACCTCCGTCAACGGTCGGTTGTCCTGCCAGCCGAGCATTGCTACTCCACTCCGATTTCGGTTGCAATATCCGGAACGTTAAGCGCCACCACATCCACATGTAGCTGTTGGCCCAAATCCTCCTCATCTACGTCAAGGGCGCTTAAGATGGTGACCTGCTCCCCGCCTTCTGCCAAGAGATCGCGACAGGTGGCGCTGATTGACGCAAGGGTTTCCTGGCTGGGATGAGCTACGCGCATGGAATTGGCTGCATCGCGCATAGCAGCGACCACAGCACCGGTATCTGGGTTATTGGGTTCATTGACAGAGATAGCGGCCAAGGCAGCAACTAGCGACTGTGCAGGCACTACTCGCCCGGCACCAGTCTGCGAACTCAGCCCCGTAACTAGGACAATGTCCTCATCTTCGGCCGCAATGGGTTTCTCCGGTGGCACAACGGTAACGCCCGCAGATTCCAAAAGCTCGGTAATAGGCCCGGCCGGCGCGGCTGCGTATACTCGGCGAGCAACTGATTCTTCGGCGGCGGGTTCGGTGGGAGCCGGCAGCACCTCAAGGTGCAAGTTGGTCACCTTTCCTTTAGCAAAGGCGGTTTCAATGACGGCGCCCGCCTGCGGAGAGTGGATATGCACATTAGCGCTGTCCTCGGTAGCGCGAGCGATGACCAAGCTATCTCCCATCGGTGCAATTGCCGCCTGCAGCGCGTCGATATCTCCTTCATAGAAAAAGACCACTTCCAGCACGGTGACCTCCTCTGGGGCGGGTAGACCTGCATGCCCAGTAGAGCCCTCAATCTCCGCGAGAAGGGACTCTAAGAGAATCACGAGGCCGGCTCCGCCAGCATCCACTACTCCAGCCTCCTGCAGGGCTGGCAATTGCGATGGGGTGCGCTCTAGAGCAGTCCGAGCGGCCGAGATTGCGCCGCTGACGATGCCGTGCAAGGTCGCGCCAGGACGCGCCGCGGAGTCGTCGGCGGCTTCCGCTGCTGCACGCAAAACCGTAATAACCGTGCCTTCCACTGGCTCGGCGATGGCTAGGTCCACCAACTCCACGGCCTGCTGCAAAGAACGGGCAAAAACGGAGCCGTCAATAACTGAGTCCACCGTGGACTCCGCTACGCCGCGCAGAACCTGAGACAACACCATGCCCGAATTTCCGCGTGCCCCACGCACCGCCCCACGCGCGAGGGAATCAGCTACATCGCCACCATTGTCGAGCTCCGCAACCGCTGCTTCCATGGTGTGCGCCATATTTGAACCAGTATCCGAATCCGGTACGGGAAAGACATTGAGGGAGTTAATTTCCTCGCGGCGATGGGCTAATTCCCCCACGGCGCGGGTAGCCCAATTGCGCAGACCGCAGGAATCCAGCGTGCTGGGATATGACATGCGCAATAGTTTACAAGCGCCAGTCTATTTCCTGCGCGCCTTGGTCCCGCAAAAGGGCGTTTGCCCGGGAAAAGGGCCTAGAACCGAAAAAGCCACGGCTGGCAGAAAGCGGTGAGGGGTGTGGAGACTTGATGCACGGGACGTCGGGAAGAAAGCGCTCACACGCTTGCGCATCGCGGCCCCAGAGGATCGCCACCATGGGGCTGCGGTTGAGCGCGCGGATGGCAGCCTCGGTGATTTCTTCCCATCCGATGCGACGGTGCGAGCCTGCTTGGCCTGGGGCTACGGTCAGCACCCTGTTAAGTAGCAATACGCCTTGGTCAGCCCAAGCACTCAAATCGCCGTCCTCTCGGCCGTTGATCCCCACATCATCGTGAAGTTCACGGTAAATATTGACCAAAGAACGCGGGGGCTTCACGCCGGGGCGAGTAGAAAAGGCCATGCCCATGGCATGCCCTGGGGTGGGATACGGGTCTTGGCCCACGATGAGCACACGGACCTCATCCAGTGGCATGCGCAGCGCGCGACAAACATCCTCAGCTGGGGGCAGATATTCCTGGCCCTCAAGGGCGTGAGAAATCCGTGGCCATTGCTCTTCTATTACCGGCGCCAGCACCGGCTCCCATGAAGGGTGATAGGTGGGGTGCATATTTAAAAGCTTCGCCAGCCTTTCTGATAGCTCGGTGTCTTTCCTCCCACCGTAACCCCGCAGCCCCGAGTTACGGTGCCAATTTTCCGGAATCCGGAGGGGGTGTCCTTCGCGGTCGTGCCTATTAAGGTGTGGTCTTCACCGCCGCTTAGCACCCATTCCCACGGGTCACGGTCCACAAGGTCTGCGGCCTGGCACAGCAAATCTTCCGGCTGCAAAGCCTGCGGATCCAAATCCATATGCACGCAAGAGTGTTCAGACATCGTGGTGCAGTCTTGGATCAAGCCGTCGGAGTTATCCGTCATGGCGGTAACCCCAGCGGCGCGGGCAATGACACCGCGGCCGGGATTGAGCCAGGGTGCGCAATGGGCGTCAATAAGCGGCTGGAGGTGCTCGTACCCAGCGGGGAGCTGTCGGCCGAAGCGCTCTAACAAGGCCAAGCCGGCGGCCGAGTGGCCAATCTTGCCATGCGCTACCACGTGCTGGCCTGCCCGCGCACCGTCCAAGGTCAGGGCAGGAAGGCTGCCGCCGAGGAAACCCACGGCCGAAATGTTGATGACCAAAAGATCAGACTTCGTGAGGTCACCGCCCACCAACTCGGCATTATAGAAAGAGCTATGCTCCGCAATGCCCTCAGCGATGCCCCGCACGAAGGACACTGGGGTATCACCTGGCGCGGCGATGGCTAAAAGGGCAGCAACGGGTCGCGCCCCCATGGCTTCAACATCGGCGAAGTTGCGCAAGATAGCTTTCTTACCAATCTCGCGCGGGGTAGACCACTCGCGCAGGAAATGACGCCCCTCCACCATCAAATCCGTGGCTGCCACGGTGCGGGAATTCGGCGGTGCGCTAGGCAATACCGCCGCGTCATCTCCGTTGAGCCTGCTCGAGGCCACAGAGGTAATTTCCCGAATGGCGTTGCGTTCTCCCACCTCTGCGAGAGTCTGAGTTAAGTTCACCAGCGTCCTTTCGATACTATGAGCCCTTATGACATCCCAATTTAACCGCACCGCGATCTTCATTTCACTTGGGTTGTCCATAGTGATGGTTCTGGCGGTCCTCTTCGGCGCAAAGTACGTATTCAATAACATCGCCAAAGCACCCGTGGCGGTCTCCCCCGTGGAATCCAAGGAAGCAGATTCACAAGCCTGCCATAGCTTTATCAATTCCCTGCCGGATAAGGTCATGGATAAGCCGCGCGCAGACATTGCCGAGCCTGTGCCCTCCGGTGTCGCTGCATGGGCAGCTAACTCTGAGGATAAGGTCACCGTGCGCTGCGGCGTGGACATGCCTTTCCAGTACACCGAGTATGCCCAGACCCAAGACCTAGAGGGAGAAAAGTGGTACAAGGTGCGCGATGCCACGCCGGGATCCAACCTAACCACCTGGTATGCGGCGCAGCGCTTCCCTATCGTCGCCGTTACTGCCCCCACCGACGCCGAGCCGGGCGAGCTTAACGACGCCCTCTCAAAACTCAAAGAAAAGCCTGCCCCCGCTCATAAGGCCCCGCTCAAGGAGCTCAAGGCGGGCGATGACCAAAGGTGCGCCGATATAGCAAAGGCCCTGCCTGATTCGGTGGCCGAGGGCTACCACCGCCGCGAGGTTGCGGAGAAGAATACCTTTGTGTGGAGCGCCGATGGCCGCGAAGACATCGTGGCCCGTTGCGGTGTGGCCAAGCCCGAAAACTATCGTGCTGGGGTCAAGCTGCAGCAAGTCAACGAGATTCCGTGGTTCGAGGACACCACCTTGGCCCACGGCACCACAGCCGGCACGTGGTTTGCCCTCGGCCGCGACAACTACCTAGCCCTGCACGCCCCACAGGATGCCGCGCAAGCGGCACTGGTGGAGATTGGCGGTGTGCTTGCCAAGCACACCGCTGAAAAATAGAAAGTACTCCGTCCCTATTTTGCTAGCGCCTGCTCAATGAGAGACTCAAGCAAAGCGGGGTACTCCACACCCGAAGCGGCGAGCACCTGGGGATACATCGAAATCGGGGTAAAGCCCGGAAGAGTATTGATTTCATTGATGTACACGGAATCTTCGGTAACGAAGAAATCCACCCGGGATAGGCCCTCACAATTTAGGGCCTCGAATGCGCGAACAGCCATGTCGCGCAGCTTCTCGGTCAACTCAGGCGTGAAAGGCGCAGGGATTTCCGCGGTAACCACATTATCGAGGTACTTTGTGTCAAAGCCATAAAAGCCCTCGTCAGAATCATCAATGCCCGCCAGCAATGCCGGAACAGACGCCAACAGTGTGCCGTCGGCATAGTGCAAAACGCCGATTTCTACCTCTTGGCCTACGATTTCTGGCTCCACAAGGATTTTCTCGTCGTCTTCTAGAGCAAGGTCAACGGCTGCGGGGAATTCTTCCCAGCTATTCACTTTGGATACGCCGATTGATGATCCGCCCCGGGCAGGCTTTACAAAGACGGGCAACCCTAGGTGCTGCTTTTCTTCCTCGCTGAGCTCGGTACGACCCTTCAGAATGACCTCGGGCGCGACCGGCAGGCCTGCCGCTGCCAGCACCTTCTTGGTAAATTCCTTATCCATGCCCACCGAGGAAGCCAATACGCCCGGCCCGACATAGGGCAGGCCGGAAAGCTCAAAGAGACCTTGGACGGTGCCGTCTTCGCCAAAAGGCCCGTGCAGGATGGGAAATACCACATCAACCTCAGCAAAGAGCGTGCCATCGGTGACGTTGTGGAATTGGCCCTTGGCGTTGGGATCCAAGGAGAGTGTCAGCTCCGCGCCTCGGCGAACTTCGGGCATCACTCCATCGACGATTTCGAGCCCCTCAGTGGTGCCGGGCGTCCACGTGCCCTCGCGGGTGATGCCGATAGGCACCACCTCGAATTTTTCAGGATCGAGGTGATTCATGATCGCACCTGCAGAGACGCAAGATACGGAGTGCTCGGTGCTACGGCCGCCATAGATAACGGCCACGCGGGTCTTTTCAGTCATGCCCGCAGATTTTACCCTTGACCTACTCCGACTTCTTGGACCGACCCATCAGAGCGATGATCATATCTTCCACCGCCATGCCCTCGTAGCAGACACCATAAACCGCGTGGGTAATCGGCATCTCTACGCCTGCCTGCTGGGCTAGGCGGTAGATAGAATCACAGGAGTAGACGCCCTCCGCAACCTGCCCGTTGGTGGCGGCCTTGGCTTCTTCGATGGTGCCACCTTGGCCCAAGCGATAGCCAAAAGTACGGTTGCGCGACAATGTCGAGGTACATGTTGCCACCAGGTCACCCAAGCCGGCCAAGCCGGAGAAGGTAAATGGATCCGCACCCAACTCCACGCCGAGGCGGGTAATTTCTGCCAAACCGCGGGTAATGATGGTGGCCATGGTGTTATTGCCTAATCCCTTGCCGGAGGCGATACCGCAGGCTAAAGCGATGACGTTTTTGCAGGCGCCGCCGATTTCCGCACCAATAACATCGGTGTTGGTATACGGGCGCAAGTACGGCGCGGCCACCGCCGCCTGGACGCGCTTTGCGCGATCTTCATCTGGGCAGGCGATTACTGTGGCGGCTACTTGGCCTGCGGCAATCTCTTTAGCCAGGTTCGGGCCAGAAAGTACCGCCACGCGGTCTGCTGGCACCCCCGCTGCGTCCATAATGACCTCGCTCATGCGCTTGAGCGTGGTGGTCTCCACACCCTTGGAAATGGAGACCAAGGTCGCGTTTTGTGGCAGATGCGGGGCCCACTTTTCCACGTTGCCGCGCAAGGTTTGGGAGGGAACGCCGAATACGACGACCTCGGCACATGACAATGCTTCCACTTCATCATGAGTCGCCTGCACAGCCGCCGGTAGGCGGGTATCCGGCAAGTAGTCCGGATTAGTGTGGGTCTCGTTGATAGCCTGCGCCAACTCTGCGCGGCGGGCCCACAGGCGGACATCATTTCCGGCATCCGCAAAGACCTTGGCCAAGGTAGTGCCCCAAGAACCGGCACCCATCACCGCAACATTAACCATGGTGTCTCCTCCAAACGTGCAAAGCTATAACCTCAACTTTAAAGCATGTCTGTCCGACCGTGTGGCAGGGATGCACACCGCGCCTAACCCGTGGGACAATGGGTGCTTAGACGTTGTTTAAAGAAGCCGATTACTGTGGAAAGGCCCCGTGGAGACAGACGATGCCCGATATTAAAAAGATGCACGAAACCGACAAGGATCAACAGCACGAGGAATTCATTTCCGGTCGCCATCAAGAAATCCCGGTAGATCCAGCCAAAGAATTCCACCGCACTACCCTTGCCGCCGGCGCCGTTATCTGGCGTGGTTCTCCGCAGGAACCGGAAATCGCGCTAATCCACCGTCCCCATTACGATGATTGGTCCCTGCCCAAGGGCAAGGTGGATCCCGGCGAGTCTCTTCCTACCACCGCAGCCAGGGAAATCCTGGAAGAGACCGGATTCAGCGTCCGGCTAGGCAAGCTCATTGGCAAGGTAACGTACCCAGTCCAGGGCCGCACTAAGGTGGTCTACTACTGGGTGGCCAAGTACCTGGGCGGCACCTATTCCGCCAATAGTGAGACCGATGAGTTGCGCTGGCTGCCTATCGACGAGGCGCAAAATCTCTTGTCCTACGACGTAGATACCGCAGTGGTGGCTAAAGCCGCCAAACGCCTACGCATCGCACCGGCCACGCGCGTTCTTTATGTCCGCCACGCCCATGCGCATGAAAGCGGCAGCTGGGAAGGCGATGATAACCTGCGGCCGCTCGATAAGAAGGGGCGTCGCCAAGCGGAAATGCTGGTCCCGATGCTCAGCGCTTATCAGCCCACTGCCATTTACTCTGCGCTGCCCCAACGTTGCCAGCATACAGCTGCCCCGCTTGCCGACGAACTGGGCAAGGACATCTCCATCAATAAGAACTTTGGCGACGAGGCTTGGGAAAACGACCCAGAAACAGCCAAGAAGGCCTTCCGCCGCGTGGTAAACGAAGGCGGGGTGCCCGTTATTGTCAGCCAAGGCGGCACCATCCCCGGCATCATCGAGGACCTCGCCCCAAAGTTCCTTAAAAAGCCGGTGGACAAGCTGAAGTTCAAGAAGTCTTCTGTGTGGGTCTTGTCTTTCAACAATGGCGAGCTCACCGGCGCCGATTACCTGGCTAGCCCACTGCCGGTGCGCTAGTTTCCTAGTTCCTCCCCGACCAACAATTAAGGCCCTGCCTTCCATCTCATGCGGCGGACGAGCAGGGCCTTACTTGCGCAACTATCGTGCGGCTGCGGGGTTTTCTAACCGCGCAAGCCGAGCGTGCGACGGACGAAGAGGACCAAAATGAGGGTGTTCAGTGCTGGGAACAGAAGCATGCCGACGAAGGTAAAGCTCAACACTGCGTACAGGACGGCAATCAAGACGACTACTAGGATGGTCACTCCGACATTCTTCTTCGCTACTTCGATGGAAGCCCCAAAGGTCTCGCCAACGGATAGCTCAGGGCGTGCGGCCTTAACAGCCGGCATCCAGGTAAAGAAGAAGGCGGCGAAGAGTCCCGGAATAATCAGGAGAATGAAGCCCAGGGAAATAACCAGGGTCGAAAGCACATACACCGCCATGAGACCGGCGACATTTTTAAAGCTCAGAAAGTCCTTTATCTCCAGCATCCCGGTAGCAACCTGTTTATTAGCAGCCTTGTACCAGGTGCTAGCTGCCCAAATAAGCACGAGGAACATGGCGATAAGGACTAAGAACATTACTGCAATGAGGCCACCGGTAAGCGCGTCGGAACCTGAGCCACTATTGGCTAGGGCATCAATGGATGAACCGCTACCTGCTAGGACGGCGACCAACAGCAAATAGAGGATGGAGAGAACTACCATCTGCACCAGTGGACCGAAAATCCACTGCGCCCAATTGCGGCCGAAGTAGCGGAAGCTATCCGCGATGACCTGAATGGCGTCTACGTCACGACCAATAAGGGAATCTTCTCCTTGGTAGGTGCTTCCAGCGTATCCGGGTTGCCCGAACTGTTGCTGACCGTACTGCTGCCCGTAGCCTGGTTGGCCGTGCGCGCCGTTTCCGTAGGGCGCAGATTCACTCGCAGGTCCGGGAGTTCCTGGACCATTGTTTCCTGAATTAAAGGAATCATTATTCGAATAGGGATTGCTCATAGCTTTAAAGCTAGGGGCATACTTTGTTACAGGAAACTGGAGCAGGTGATTGTTACCCTTACGTTACCAATTTTTACCCCCGCAGCTCCCCCAAGGTTTGTACTCAAGACTCATAGCCAAAAGCAAAACACCCCCACCGCCCCTTCTTTAGAGAGGACTTTAGGGGTGTTGGCGCAAGTTCATCCCCAACCGCGCTCCCATTTATGGGGCGATAACAGAGGGCTTAAAGCCGGGGCGTCGCTTTTCATAGTCAGCGATATCGCCCTCGTTACGGAGGGTGATATCAATGTCATCGAGTCCCTCCATCAACCGCCAACGGGTGTAGTCATCGATGTCAAAGCGGTAGGTATTTTCTCCCACCGTAACCGTTCGCGCCTCCAAGTCAACGGTGACCTGGGTTTCTCCTGCCTCCAGCTGCTTCCAGATAAGCTCGATGTCCTCTTGTTCCATCAAACCGGTAAGAAGGCCGGACTTTCCTGCGTTACCGCGGAAGATATCTGCAAAGCGGGAAGAAAACACGGCACGGAATCCATATTCACTCAACGCCCATACTGCATGTTCCCGGGAGGAACCGGTGCCAAAGTCTCTTCCTGCAAAAAGCACCGACCCATTTTTAAATTGCTCTTGGTTAAGCACGAAGCTTTCTTCGGAGCGCCAATTAGAAAACAGCCCTTCAGAAAAGCCTGTACGCTTAACCGACTTCAGGTAGCGCGCCGGAATGATTTGATCAGTATCCACGTTAGTAACGCGCAGCGGTACGCCAGTTCCGGTATGGGTTATAAATTTCTCCATTATCAATGCCTTTCTAAGCGCTTAATTTAAGTCAGCAGGACTAGACAGGTATCCGGTCACGGCTGTAGCGGCGGCCACCTGAGGCGAGACTAGGTGTGTGCGCCCACCTGGGCCTTGTCGGCCTTCGAAATTGCGGTTGGAGGTTGAAGCTGAGCGCTCTCCCGGCGCTAGTTGGTCTGGATTCATTCCTAGGCACATCGAGCAACCAGCGGTACGCCATTCGGCGCCAAACTGGCGGAAGATTTCATCTAAGCCTTCTTCCTCTGCTTGGGCCTTGACAGCTGCTGAAGACGGCACTACCAGCATCCGCGTATCTTCGGCGATGGTGCGGCCCTTGACCACACCGGCAGCGGCGCGCAAATCTTCAATGCGAGCGTTGGTGCATGAGCCGACGAATACGGTATCTATTTTGATATCGCGCAGCGGAGTCCCCGGCTGCAGATCCATATACTGGAGGGCCTTTTCTACGGTGGCCTTTTCATTGTCGTCACCGCAGCCTTCTGGATCTGGAACACTCTCCCCTAATGGCAGACCTTGTCCAGGATTGGTTCCCCACGTAACAAACGGGGTCAAGGCAGAACCATCAATCTCAACGACGGTATCGAATTCTGCCCCCTCGTCGGTGGGAAGCGTCTTCCAATAGTCAACTGCGTCATCCCAATCCGCGCCGGTAGGAGCGAACTCTCGCCCCTTCACATATTCAAAGGTGGTCTCATCTGGGGCGACCATGCCGGCGCGGGCTCCTGCCTCAATAGACATATTGCAGATAGTCATGCGCTCTTCCATGGACATCTTGCGGATCGCCTCACCACGGTACTCAATGATGTGACCTTGTCCGCCGCCGGTACCGATTTTGGCAATTATGGCCAGGATGAGATCTTTGGCGGAGACTCCCTCTTGCAATTCGCCCGTCACCTCAATCGCCATCGTTTTAAAAGGCTTCAAGGAAAGCGTCTGCGTGGCCATGACGTGCTCCACCTCAGAGGTGCCGATGCCCATTGCGATTGAGCCAAAGGCACCATGGGTGGAGGTATGCGAGTCGCCGCAGACAATGGTCATACCTGGCTGGGTGATACCCAATTGTGGGCCAACTGTATGGACAATGCCTTGCTGTGCATCGCCCATGGAATGCAAGCGCACACCAAATTCCTCGCAGTTCTTACGCAGGGTCGATACCTGGGTGCGAGAAACCTCATCCTTGATTTCCAAGAGGTTGCCAGACTTAATGCCGTGCGTGGGAACGTTATGGTCCTCGGTTGCCAAGTGCAGTTCAGGGTGGCGCAGTGTGCGCCCAGCCAGCCGCAGACCATCAAAGGCCTGTGGACTGGTAACTTCATGTAGTAGCTGAAAGTCAATAAAGATGAGGTCTGGTGCCCCAGCATCACCGCGTTGGACGACGTGATCGCGCCACACTTTTTCCGCCAATGTCAGCTTCTGGTTCATAAACATCTCTCCACACTTGAAATCTCATAATTTGGGACGTAGATTTCATTGTATGGGAGAGTATAGCGAAGTTTCCGGAATTAAAGTGTTGGATCGAGCAATGGCCATCATGATGGCCGCCGCCAACCACCCCTCCACCCTCAACGAACTATGTGAAACCACGGGCCTACCTCGGGCGACGGCACACCGGCTAGCCACCGCACTGGAAGCGCACCGCATCCTCGTTCGCACCCCCGAAGGAAAGTGGAAGGCCGGTCCAGCCCTCCCTGGCAACCGTGACCACCTACTAGAAGTGGCGGGTCCAATTATGGAGAAGCTGCGCGAGGACACCGGCGAGTCCATCCAGCTTTACGAGGTCACTGGAAATACCCGCACCTGTATTGCCACCAGGGAGCCCGAGTCTGGCCTTCATAATGTCGTCCCCGTCGGACGCCAGCTACCACTTAGCTCCGGCTCCGCAGCGCGCATCATTGCCGCCTATGTAGATGTCAATATCGAAGACGCCTCGTTTACTCTCCAGGACATCGAAGCAGCAAGAAGCCAAGGATATTCGGAGTCCATTGAAGAACGCGAAGCTGGGCTAGCCTCTATTTCTGCACCGGTTTTCGACGAAGCCGGAACTTTCCTGGCAGTTTTGTCCATTTCCGGATCTGTCGAACGCTTCCAGCCTTCACCCGCGCAAAAGTACGCCGATATCCTTACTGCGTCCGCTCGCGAGTTGAGCAGCAAGCTTTAAACCCCCCGACCCCACCCCGCCCGTCTCTGCCTAATCCTGACAGAGGCGGGTATGGCCTTTTTCTACTCATTTAAAAAAATTTGAGGAAACTCGCCGCCAGCTATTGAAACCAAACTGAAAATGCGATTTAATGAAAATACGTTGAAAACAACGGGGACTATTCCCCGCCAGAAAGGATCAGTCATCATGACCCACACCACCCACGAAAACCACACCCACACCCACGGCACCGATTGCGGCCACGTATCCTTCCCACACGGCGACCACACCGACTACCTCCACGAAGGCCATATCCACCGCGAACACGATGGCCACTGGGACGAGTGCGAGACCACCGAGCACGTAGAAGCCGAGGCTCACACCGACCACACCCATGGTGAAGGCTGCGGCCACGTAGCAATCCCGCACGGCGACCATGTGGACTACCTGCACGACGGCCACCGCCACGCCGCACACGGCAATCACTACGACGAGCACTAGTTGCAGCTCGGGGCTTAGCCCCTCATTGTGCGCCGCCCTGGCCCTTCACCTTGTGGGTCACGGCGGCCATTTCTATGTCTACCCTTCCGCTAAAGAGCGCCCCGAAATTCACACCAGAAACATATCTGCGAGCTCGACAGGACACACTCTCTCATTTCTGTTAAAACTGACAGTCAGACTATTAGTTCTTTCCGGTTGGGTGCTACGGTTCTTCGAGTGATTACTAGTTGGAAGATTTTTCTCCAAGATTTTGTCCGCTTGTGGCGGACCCCGCAGGTCTGGGTGATCCTTATTGGTTTGATGATCACCCCAGCCCTGTATTCCTGGGTAAACATCTCCGGTTTCTGGGATCCCTACGGAAACACAGAACACCTCAAGGTCGCCGTTGTAAATGAGGACAAGGGCGCCACCTCGGAGATGACCGGCCACTTAGACGTCGGCGGACAAATGATTGACAAGCTGCATGATAACGACAGGCTTGGCTGGCAATTCATGGACAGGCAAGAAGCCGAGGACGCCGTTAAGAAGGGTGACGTCTTCGCCTCGGTAATAGTGCCCGAGGACTTCTCGGCCGATTTCGTCAGCCTGTTTAAAGGTACGTATTCTCAGCCCACGCTCGAATACCACGTTAACGAAAAGCTCAATGCAATCGCGCCGAAGATTACTGATACCGGTGCTTCGACTCTGGATACCACTATTAGCACTACTTTCAATGAGCAAGTGGCAGATTCAGTGGCGACGGAGCTTAAAAATTCCGGTGGTGATTTAAGCCAGAAGATTAACCGTACCGCGAGCGATACCGCGGATTCTTTTTCGGAAACCGCAGACACTGTAGCCAACTCGCGCAGCCAGTTGGCCGACGTTCACGCCACCATCGATGACGCACGCCCGACTATCGCGCAAGCGCGCGAATCACTCGGGACAGTCCAACAGACCGTCGATGACGCGCAGACCGCGTTGAACGAAGTTACTTCAATTACCGCCGAGGTCCAGCGCGAGGTCACTTCTTTCTCCGATGACGCCACGGCCGCTTATGTGGAAGGAACGACCGCGTTGGCAGACGGCACCGCTTCTGCCAACGCTACCGTGGGCTCGGTATCTGGCAAGCTACGCGGTGCCCTCACTCGCGTCGATGCTGCTTCTGCTGGCGCAGCAGGCATCGTTGGTGAAGCGGATCGGGCTATTGACCAGCTCGATAAGCTCGCCTCATCTCCAGCCCTGCCCCCACAGGTTTCCCAGCAGATTAAAGATCAGGTGGGAGATTTGCGTGAGCGCAATAATCAGAACCGCGCAGTCCTCGGTGACCTGGACTCTCTCAACAGCGATACCAACGACACCATCGATTCGCTCAATAAGACAACGAGCTTGCTGGATAAGATGGCTGCCCAAACGCGCGATGACTCCCACGCGCTGCGCGATAATGTGGCCGAGGGCTTGCCCAAGCTCAATGCCGCGCTTTCCGACGTCACAGCTACCACCGGAAAACTTTCCGCCTCGCTCGAAAGCCAAAAGGCCCTGGTGGGCCAGACCGATGGGCTCTTGGGCGGCGTCGACGAGCAGCTTAGCCAAGCCCAACAGGTAGTGGAACGCTTCTCCGTAGACCTGGACGGCATTGAGGAAGGGCTCCGCGCCTCCCGCAGCGATGTATTGGCGTTGAGTAATACCGCCAATAACAATTCCATCTTGCAGTCGGTCAAGGGCCTGAATACCGATGAGGTCTCTTCCTTCCTTGCCTCTCCTGCGGAGATGGAAAGCCACGCTGTCTTCCCTGTGAAGCACTACGGCTCCGGCATGTCCTCGCTATTTATCAACCTCACACTGTGGATCGGCGCTTTCATGCTGCTCATCATCTTCCGCGCTGAGGTAGACCCGCAGGGTCGCAAAAACCTCACCATCACCACGGCTTACCTTGCCCGCTTCCTTTTACTCTCCTTCTTTGCCATCGCCCAAGCGCTCATCGTGTCCATCGGCAACCTTGCCATTGGAGTCGAGCATGCCAATGCAGCGGCTTATGTCGGTACTGCAGTCATCGTAGGCCTGTGCTACCTGAGCATTACCTATAGCTTGGTGTCTACGTTTGGCCACGTGGGCCGAGGCATCGCGGTGGTCTTTGCCTTCATCCAGATTCCTGGCGCTTCCGGCCTCTACCCGATTGAGATGACGCCAGATTTCTTCCGTGCGGTACACCCGTTCCTCCCCTTTACATACGGCATTGACGCCATGCGAGAAACCGTCGGAGGTTTCTACGGTAACCATTACGCACGTGACCTTTGCGCGCTCATTGGCATGGCTGCGATTGCCTACATTATCGGTACGGTGATGCGCCGTGGCTTGTCCAACGTCAATATGTTGGTCAACGACGAACTGCGCAAGGGTGGATTGGTTATCAATGAACAGGTCCACCTTGTAGGAAGCCGCTACCGTTTCACCGATCTCCTCTATGCCTTAAACGACCGCGAGGCTTATCAACAAAGCCTTGAGGATAAGTGGGGCATGGCGCGCAGGAACTACTCTCAGTTGATGAAAATCACCGTGGCGGTGGGCCTGGCGCTGGTTGTCGCTTTGGGTATCTACTCACGCATTAACCCTGGAGAAAAGGCCATCATCTTCGGCCTAGCCTGCCTGGTTACGCTCATCGCGGTGGGTGTTATCTGTTCCCTCGAGTACGTCAAGCAGAGCATCGCACATGATAACCGCCTGGCGGATCTTAGCGACGAGGAAATCCAGGAGCACCTCGAGCACCAACAGGAACACCCAAACCGCTACCTCCTGGAAGATTTGGACGAGGAATCCGCACCTACTGATACCACCGAGACCAAAGAAATACCCGCCGTTGAAGGCGATGACTCCGGAAAGGGCGGCGAGTAAGTCATGAAAAACATTCTGACCATTCTCCGCGATGACCTCCACGCCATTCGCACCAATGTCATGACCGCAGTCATTATCTTCGGTCTTGCTATCATTCCGTTGCTTTTTACTTCCTTCAACGTGCTCGCCAGCTGGGATCCTTTTGCCAATACCAACCAGCTCAAGATTGCTGTTGCCAGCGAAGATGAGGGACACGAAAGTGACCTAGCCTCATTGAAGCTCAATTTGGGCGATGAAGTACTCTCGCAGCTCAGCCGCAATCACGAAATTGATTGGGTCATTACAGATAGCTCCGATGCGGTCGAAGGAACAAAATCCGGTGAATATTATGCCGGCATCGTCCTGCCAAAGGATTTCAGCGCGGATCTGCTTACCTTTTATGTAGAAGGAACCGAGCCCAGCAAGCTCAATCTCTATACCAATGAGAAGAAGAACGCGCTGTCTACCACCATCACGCAAAAGAGCGCGGACGGCGTCATTCAAAAAATCGACGAGTCCTTCACCCGCGTGGTGTCCAATGTTGGTCTCGGCGTCGTATCCGATTTGGATAAATACCTCAACGAAGACGACACCCAGACGGCACTCAATAACCTTCACAACCGCATCAATAATGTCAGCACTCGCCTCGATGCGGCTTCAGGCACTGTAGGTGCCCTAAGCAATCTTGTCGATTCCACCCTCCCGCTTACGCAGGCAGCGGATAATATCCTCGCCGAGGCCGGCCGCCAGGCTACGGAGACGGACAATGCCCAAGGCGAGAACCCCATTGATATTCTGCGCTCCACCCTCAATGACTCTGCAGATTCATTAGACGCTTCCTTAGCGGCTACTACGCAAAGCTACGATGCGCTTTCTGCCCAGGTTGATGAGTTGCTCAATAACGCAAGTAACGCCACCGCACAAACGGCGCAGACCTACCGCAGCGCAGCTGAACGTGTGAATGAGCAAACGAGCGCCTTTGAGGGCGTACGCGCTTCCATCAAGGAGCAAGCCGATAAAGCGGCGCTGCCGGCTCCAGTCGCTGGCGGCTATAAGGCGTTGATGGGCCAGATTGATGCTTCTATCGCCCAGAGCAACGCGCTACATGATTCGTTGGTTTCGACCGCCGATGATATTGAGCAGGGCCGTGGCACCTCGCAAGAATCGCGCCAGCGCACCAAGGATGCCATCGCCAATGCGAAGCACGCCGCAGAGAAGGCGCGCACTTCTTATAACGAGAACCTCAAGCCCCAGCTGGATCAGCTCAACCAAAGCGTCTCTGTAGTGGCCGGCGATATTGATGCTGTTAAGCAGGACATAGCTGGTATTCGCGACTCGGTTTCTCAAGATAACGAGTCACCACAACAAAGCCTGGCACGCGCACGCGATACTACTGCTAGCCTTGCCGGCACCCTGCGGGAGCAAAGCGGCCGCTTTGCGGATATGGGGCGCAAGATTGACGAGGTCCGCAACGGCGGCGATTTGAGCAAGCTCGCTGATATTGTCGGCTCTGACCCAGAGCTGCTTGCCTCCCGAATTGCCGCTCCTGTGGCTGTGGACCGTGAACCGGTCTATCCTGTGGCCGCCTTCGGCGTAGGCATGACACCGTTCTACCTCACCTTGTCGCTGTGGGTAGGTGCCCTCCTAGCGTGCGTGCTGGTCCATACCAACGCCGAGCGCAAGTACTTGCGAAAAGACGAGAACGGCAAGTACGACGAAAGCGATTTCACCCGTGGCCAGGCATTCTTCGGTCGCTTTGCCACGCTCGCGTTGGTCGGTCTGGCTCAAGCCACCTTGGTGGTGCTTAGCCTCATTTTCTTCGTCCAAATCGAGCCTGCACACCCGTTCATGCTCATGTTCGCAGCATGGGTAGTCTCGCTAGTATTCATGTTGATCATTTACTCACTGGTCATCACACTCGATAGTGCTGGCAAGGCCTTGGCGGTATTGCTGCTTGTGATACAAGTGTCTGGTTCCGGCGGCGCCTACCCGTTGCCATTGCTGCCTGAATGGTTCCAAAACGTCAGCCCGTGGCTGCCAGCGACCTATGCCATCGATGCTTTCCGCAGCGCCATCGCGGGTATCTACCATGGCGATATTTGGCGCGAGCTGGGCATGCTACTGCTGTTTACCATCCCAGCATTGCTCGTCGGACTCCTTATCCGCCGCGCCATGGACGCTTATCACAAGCGCCTACAAAAGGCGATTAAGAAGACGAAGGTGATGGCATAGCCAGCGCTTGGCGACGCCCCCTTACACAGCCCAGCGAGCCGTTTCACGGCCCGTTGGGCTTCTTTCTTGCTGCGGTCTAGCGCAGGACGCAGCTGACCACTCAGAACTCACTGTAGTGGGTGAAATGCCTCCTGCTCCACTGTTAGGGCGCTCGACGAGAATCGAGCGAGAATTGAAGAATACAGGCGCCTGAGGGCCGAGAGATTTATGGGCCACCAACCGCAAAAAATGCGCCTGGAACTAAAAACAAAAAGCTGCGAGCCATTAAGCTCGCAGCTTGCTAGTGGTACCCCGTACGGGATTTGAACCCGTGTTACCGGCGTGAGAGGCCGGCGTCCTAGGCCGCTAGACGAACGGGGCGCGTTCGCAGCAATCGCACACTGTGCGTTGCGGACTCGTTAAGAGTAAACGATGGGTTAACTGAGCACAAATCGCACGCTTAGGGGCGGTTTTGAGGGCGGAGGCTAGGAAAACGAAAAGGATCCCGAGTCTTCTACTGCAGTGAGGGTTCTTCATGGCCGAGGTGCGGATCGAATCAGTGGTTATTCCGCATGCAATCTGTGGATAGTCCGTGGCCGAGAACGCTGTGCTAGTAGGACTCGGGATGGCGCTGTGCGTCGAAGTGCATATACTGCAGGCTCCTATACTTCGTACAAATGTTAGTGGGAAGGAAGTTGTGAATTATAGCGTTACTACCTGGCTATGCTTTCGGCCTGTGCGCCTTCGCTGTGGTGCGTTTCGATTTCTGTCACCCGCTCTCCTTTCTGTCTGTTTTCTGCTGTACTTGCAGTCTATGCCTGTACTTGCAGGACTGGAAGGGGTTTGCGCAACTTCGCGGTGGTCTTAACCCTGGTCTTATCGGCGGCGCGTCGCTGCCTGCGCGAAAGCTACCAATGGTCCGGGGTTAGGTTATAACCAGTCCCCATGCTTGACCACATCTCCACGTGGCCTTTAGACGACACCTCGCAATCGATACCTTCCCTCTTAAGCCCCGAAAGGATACCGCCTCGGATATGAAAAATCCTCCAGCGCTAAGCTGGAGGTCTTTGTACCCCGTACGGGATTTGAACCCGTGTTACCGGCGTGAGAGGCCGGCGTCCTAGGCCGCTAGACGAACGGGGC
>NGUZ01000088.1 GCA_002154655.1 Corynebacterium kefirresidentii | reverse complement strand
TCTCTATCGGGCGATTACCGCCGGTGGCCAGACCTTGGACTTTTACCTCTCTTCGAAGCAGAACGTGGCTGCAGCGAAGTGTTTCCTGGCCAAGGCCGTCAGATCCAATGCGTCAGCCGGGTATCCCAGAGTGATCAACACCGATAAAGCACCCTCCCTAGCCAGGGCAATCGCCGAGTTGAAGTCAGAGGGAATCTGCCCGCCAACAGTGGAACACCGGCAGGTGAAATACCTCAACAACATCCTGGAAGGCGACCATGGTCGGCTGAATCGGGTCCTCGGGCCGAAAGGCGCGTTTAAGAACCGGACATCTGCAAATCGGACGTTGAAAGGGATGGAGGCGATGCACTCATTGCGGAAAGGGCAAGGTCCGATGTTTGCCTACGGGCAACCGAACCCGGACGCAGTGATCGTCAACCAGGTCTTCAAGAGGGCCTAACAACGCCCACACGCAGCGGCC
>NGUZ01000087.1 GCA_002154655.1 Corynebacterium kefirresidentii | reverse complement strand
ATCACTTGATTGCTCAATCTCGCTTGCATTGATTTTGTGACGGTATTCAAAATTTGTGTCGTTGCCAATTTGTGCGTAGAAATAAAAAACGTTACCTACTATTTTTAATTCATAGCCGTAACGATCAATAAATTTTTTTAGTATGTCTAAACGAGTTTCACCTTCGCCTATACCTTGAAATCGTTTTGAAGATGCTGCATCTACTACAATATAAGTAAACGGTGTACTGTGAAAGACGATATTGAAAGCTTCCGTTGTTGTTAAACTTTCATCTATTCGCTCATATATTCTTTCAGTATTAAGCTTAAATAAAGCATATAAAATTGCTGTACAAGAAACAGTGTAGTAATCTCCTAAACCTTGCTTGGTATGGTTAATAATTACATATTCTTTATCTTCAAATTCAACTAACCACATATTCAAATCAGGTTGTTGTTCTAAAAATACTGCATTATTCCTTGTG
>NGUZ01000086.1 GCA_002154655.1 Corynebacterium kefirresidentii | reverse complement strand
TAGATTGTCTAGTTCTTGATATAATTTTTCTGCTTCTTCATCTGTTTCTACATCTGCTAATTTATCCTCTACTTTTTCAATTTTGTTTAAGATTGAACGATGTTTACGGTATAAGTTTTGTAACTCGCCGATTGTACTAAAACCTGTTTGTAATTTTTGTTCGAACTCTGCTTGTGCTTTAACTGCACCTAAGTTCAATTTATCTTTAACAAACGTTTTGTTTTTACCGCCGATTTTTAAGATTACTTTAGCCATTTAGTATTGCTCCCTTATTAGTTATTTTTGTATACAAAAATAGGCGACCTATTACAGTCGCCTTAAATTATTTATGCAGCTGGCGTATTGTCAGCAGTCGTCACTGCATCATCGCCATGAATTGCTTTATAGAATGCTTCTTCGTCAAATTCAGGATCTGCACTGTGAATACGTGCAAATACTAATTTATCGTTATCACGTTGTACAAATGA
>NGUZ01000085.1 GCA_002154655.1 Corynebacterium kefirresidentii | reverse complement strand
CCATTAATTTATCTTCAATTTTTTTCCCGATATTTACTTTATTACCTTGAATGTCTACACCTTTATCATTGTTTACAACGGCTATTGGCAATTGTTTTGGTTTTGGATTAAACGCTGGATAAAAAGCCAAAGAGAATATAACTAATAATAATATCGCTGCAATAGGTGCAAGCCATAATAGTTTGCTTTTAAAAATATTCATGAAATCTAATCTCCTAAAATTTATTGAACAATGTGTTGAATATTTAATACCTTGTAAATTATAATGAGATAGTCAAAAATAAACAATAATCAATTATTCAAATACCGTACGTTATTGAACAGATTGTACATTTTTGTCTATTTACTATTAGGAGGTCGATAGTCGATGAAAGAAGATAGGAGAATAAGAAAAACAAAATCAGCTATTAAACGTGCATTTACAGATCTTTTAAAAAAGAAAGACCTCGACAAAATCACTGTTCAAGATATTTCAA
>NGUZ01000084.1 GCA_002154655.1 Corynebacterium kefirresidentii | reverse complement strand
ACATTGAAAAATGTATCAGGTTCTTTTTTGTATAAAGAAAACCATACGCTATGCGTATGGTTCAGAAAAGGTTTCACCGTTATCTAAAAAAATGCATCTCTACGTGCTAGAATATATATTGGTCAGCCAACCAAATATTCAACACGAGGAGATGCTATTTAATGTCATCCGACACAAACAGTTTAGCACATACAAAATGGAATTGTAAGTATCACATAATCTTTGCGCCAAAATATAGAAGACAAGTGATATACGGAAAGATAAAAAGGGATATTGGAGTTATTTTGCGTCAACTATGTGAAAGAAAAGGCGTAGAAATAATAGAAGCAGAAGCATGTAAAGATCATATTCACATGTTAGTTAGTATTTCGCCTAAATTAGGAGTATCCTCATTTGTTGGATATTTAAAAGGTAAAAGTAGTTTAATGATTTTTGATAGACATGCTAATTTAAAATATAGATATGGTAATAGAAAGTTTTGATG
>NGUZ01000083.1 GCA_002154655.1 Corynebacterium kefirresidentii | reverse complement strand
TTATTTAGTTTTAACTATTACTAATTTTAAAAATAAACTAATCTACAATATCTAAAAATATATGTTTAGTACTATTTTTGTTTAGTTATATCAAGTGATTTGGGAATTAACAAATAGACAACTATTGAAATGATAATCCCACCTACTAAAGCAGTTGCTACAAAAGCATCATTAAATGATGTTACAGCCTCGTTTGCAAGCTGTTTTATCCCCGTAGCTTTAGCTACTTCGACAGCGCCCACTACAGATTCTTCAGCTACATGAGCTAAATCTCCAACTATACCTTTTGATGAAAAAGATGAAATATCTAAAAATACACGATAAAGCATAGAAGATAGGCTACCAAGTACTGCTACACCAAAAACATTTCCAAGGTCATACATAGACTCTTCAACAGCAGCTGCATTACCTGCTTTTGATGTAGGTGTTTCTAACATTATTAGAGCAGATGCAACTGCTAGTGAAGCCGTACCAGCTCCAACTAAAATTAAT
>NGUZ01000082.1 GCA_002154655.1 Corynebacterium kefirresidentii | reverse complement strand
TAATCCATACACCAAATCACCATTCCATATGACAAGAGGATGGACACCTTCAGGACATGCAGGTATTGACTATGGTGCGCCGACAGGTACACCTATTCCTTCGCCGATAGACGGTAAAGTAATTCAATCATGGTTCTCACCTAACCAGCCATCTGGCGGTAATGAAACTCAAATTTGGGACGGACAAAAATATACACATATTTTCATGCATCAATCTAAACGTAAAGTAAAAATTGGCGACAGAGTTCATCAAGGTCAAATCATCGGATTAGTAGGTAATACAGGTAACTCGTTCGGCTCCCATTTACATTGGCAAGTTAACAAAGGAAAAGGATATTTAAACAACCATCCAGATAGTGTAAACCCATTAACATGGGCTAAACAAGCAGCTAAAAGTGGTGGTGGCGTAAACAAAGCTGCAAGTGCTTGGAAACCCGATATCAGACGTGCTGCTAAAGCAATTGGCGTTCGAGTATCTAACGCTGATGTGAACGATG
>NGUZ01000081.1 GCA_002154655.1 Corynebacterium kefirresidentii | reverse complement strand
GTCCCAATTGCTTTAATTCATCTTCTGACCATACACGACCTGTTGGATTATGCGGATTAGCAAAAATACATAATTTAATATTTTCTGTTTCCACTTTTTGACGGACATCTTCAAAGTCGATTTCATAGTATCCATTATGATTAATCATAGGAGAATATACCGTCTTAATATTATTTTTATCACAAGCCATTTTAAAAGGACCGTAGCTTGGTGTAAAAATCAACGCTTTATCATCATCGTCACAAATATAGCTTACAAGTTCAATTAACCCTGCAACAATCCCATGAGAAAATACAAGGTGTTCTTGCGGAAATGTATAACCAAATCGTCGTTCTGTCCATGACATAAAAGCCTCATAATAATCTGTGCCAAATATGTTGGTATAACCTAGAATCTTTTTATCGAGTCTGTCTCTTATCGCATCTAACACAACTTCAGGTGTCGCGAAATCCATATCAGCTACCCACATGCGAATCAGTTCATCATGTTCTTCTAAATCTGAAGT
>NGUZ01000080.1 GCA_002154655.1 Corynebacterium kefirresidentii | reverse complement strand
CTTTGAGTACACCCTAATCATACAAAATAAGTTGTTGAAATTATCGCAATTAGAACGTATGATTAGGGTGTATATTAATTATGGAGTGAAGATGAATGATTATAGGTTATGCGAGAGTATCATCGATAGATCAAAATTTAGAAAGACAACTAGAAAATTTAAAGACGTTTGGTGTTGAAAAAATATTTACAGAAAAACAGTCTGGAAAGTCAGTGGAAAATAGACCTGTATTTCAAGAAGCACTCAATTTTGTCAGAATGGGAGATCGATTCGTTGTGGAATCTATTGATCGTTTGGGACGTGATTATGATGAAATTATTGAAACTGTGAGTTATTTAAAAGAGAAAGACGTTCAGTTAATGATTACCAGCTTACCTATGATGAATGAAGTGATTGGCAATCCATTACTGGATAAGTTTATGAAAGATTTAATCGTTCAAATTTTAGCAATGGTTTCAGAACAAGAGAGAAATGAAAGTAAACGTCGACAAGCGCAAGGAATTCAAGTTG
>NGUZ01000079.1 GCA_002154655.1 Corynebacterium kefirresidentii | reverse complement strand
CGAGTTACGATCTGATGCAAGGTTAAGCAGGAAATGTGGAGCCGTAGCGAAAGCGAGTCTGAATAGGGCGTTGAGTATTTGGTCGTAGACCCGAAACCAGGTGATCTACCCATGGTCAGGTTGAAGTTCAGGTAACACTGAATGGAGGACCGAACCGACTTACGTTGAAAAGTGAGCGGATGAACTGTGGGTAGCGGAGAAATTCCAATCGAACTTGGAGATAGCTGGTTCTCTCCGAAATAGCTTTAGGGCTAGCCTCAAGTGATGATTATTGGAGGTAGAGCACTGTTTGGACGAGGGGCCCCTCTCGGGTTACCGAATTCAGACAAACTCCGAATGCCAATTAATTTAACTTGGGAGTCAGAACATGGGTGATAAGGTCCGTGTTCGAAAGGGAAACAGCCCAGACCACCAGCTAAGGTCCCAAAATATATGTTAAGTGGAAAAGGATGTGGCGTTGCCCAGACAACTAGGATGTTGGCTTAGAAGCAGCCATCATTTAAAGAGTGCGT
>NGUZ01000007.1 GCA_002154655.1 Corynebacterium kefirresidentii | reverse complement strand
ACAGGTCAATCCGTGAAAATCCGCGATTCCGGACACACTTTTTGACCCTTAACCCTTATTCGCAGCCGCCATTCGCCCCGCGCGTTCCTGCCAGAACCCATGCCGGTAGAAGACATCAAGCAGGTTTTGCTGGATGCTCAATCCGCACCGTCCAACTCCAATACCCAACCATGGGACGTGCATTTGGTGGGCGGAGAAAAGCTCAAGGAACTAAGCGCCGCGCTTGTTAAGGAATTCGACACCAACGGGCTCAGCCCAGACTTCACCACCGATTATGGTGAGGGTATCCATCCCAAGCGCTCCCAAGAGCTAGCCGCCAAAATGTACGGCCTCCTGGGCATTGAGCGCGAGGACAAAGCAGGTCGCGTGGAATTCATCCGCGAAAACTTGCGCTTCTTTGGCGCACCCCATGCGGTACTTCTCTTTATCCCGCCGATGGGTGACCGCATTCGCGCCGCCTTTGACCAAGGAACCTATACCGAAAACTTCCTGCTTTCTTTGGAAGCACACGGCTACCACGGTATCCCACAGGGGATGATTTCCTTGATTGCGCCAACCGCGCGTGAATTCCTCGGCGTAGACGAGGACTACAAGCTGGTCACCGCCATTACCTTTGGTAAAGCTGATGAATCGAGCCCGGTCTTTAAAACGAATCCAGGCCGCGCGCCACTTTCGGAAACCGTGACAGTTCACGGCATCGATGGCCTCGACCTCGATTAGCCCCCGCCCCATCAGGAAGCTACTTTCAACGATTTCGTCCATCTAAAATACCGCAACCGTCGACGAAACAGGCGATCTGTGGGGACGAAATCGTTGAATCGCCCCGGCAGGCCTAGAATTATGGCTATGGATATCACTCTTGCCACCTTTGACCATGCACCTGAGACTGCACTGCGGGGCGTGCGCTTCAAAAACACGTGGGTGCCGTCGGAAACGTACGCCGATTCCCGTCGCGGCACGCTGACCGGGCAATATCCGCAGCGCCAAGCCACCACGCGTATTAGCGAGGTTTTCGCGGGCGCGGGTTATGAGGTGCGCGAGGATACGCAGCCGGCCGGTAGCGATGTCTTTCGCTTGCTAGAGCAGCCCAGCCTGGAAGAACTCAACGAAGTCAATGGCGTCATCGCCGTCTGCTCGCTACTAGGTGGAAATTCACCTATGTCGGTGTTGTGGCCGGGTGTAGCCGAAAGCGGGGAGAATAATGAGTTGGTCTCCCCTATTGACTTAGCGCCTACGCTCGCTGCCATTGCCGGCCTCGACGTGCGCCCTAATGCGCAACTGTCCTTTGATGGATTGAACTTGGTACCGGTGCTGCGGCACGGCGCCTCGGGGCACGCAGCGTTGTTCTTTGACAATGGAGTGCGCATGATTGATGCCTCGCTTATCGACGGCACCGCTACCCCGTCCCATGAGCGGGCCCGTCTGCAGGATGAGTGGGAGACGTGGAATAATTTCATCACTCTCGGCCCGCTGCAATAGATAGGTAGTCTGGGGCGCATGAGCGTACCTAACATCACCCTTAATGACGGCAATACCATCCCGCAGCTGGGCTTTGGCGTGTTCCAGATGGATCCGGAGCAGACCGAAGATTTGGTAGCTGAGGCCCTGCGCGTGGGTTATCGCCATATTGATACCGCCGCTATCTACGGCAATGAGGAAGGCGTAGGACGGGCTATTGCCAAGTCTGGCATTCCCCGCGAGGAGCTTTTTATCACCACCAAGCTGTGGAATGACCGCCAGACCGATGCTGCCGCAGCGCTCGATGAGTCCTTGGAAAAGCTCGGCTTGGAGTATGTGGATCTTTACCTCATCCACTGGCCTACACCGGCAAAGGGCACCTATGTTGAGGCTTGGCAGCAACTCATTGATCTGCAGAAGCAGGGCAAGACAAAGTCCATCGGCGTCTCCAATTTCGAGCTGGAGCACCTGGAACAGCTGGAGCTCAAGACCGATATAAAGCCAGCGGTCAACCAAGTCGAGCTTCACCCCTATCTGCAGCGCTGGAGGGAGCTGGACGCCTTCCGCGCCCACACCGTGGCTATCGAGGCATGGGGCCCGCTGGGGCAGGGAAAGAGCGATATCTTGGATGCCCCCGAGGTCACCGACGCCGCTGCAGCGCACGATGTCAGCCCAGCGCAAGTCATCATTCGTTGGCACCTACAAAATGGCGTCATCCTCTTCCCCAAGTCTGCGACGCCCTCGCGCATTGCGGAAAACTTTGATGTCTTCGGCTTTGAATTAACCGAGGAGGAGATGGCTGCCATCACCGCCTTGGACGAAGGCGAAGAGGGACGCGGCGGGCCGCACCCGAATGACATGAATGATGCCTAAGTCTTAGCGCCTTGGCTATGCCTGGCCGAAGCACAAAGAAACGCCGCGGAACCACCTTTGTTCCTCGGCGTTTCTTTTCTCAAGGCTTAGGCCTCGGGCAGCTCTGGGGCGATGCCGGTGCGCTCGTACTGCGCCAAGATGTCGATACGGCGCTGGTGGCGCTCCGCACGGGACCATTCTTGATCCAGGAAGGCGTCTACGATTTCCAGTGCCTGCTGCTCGGTGTGCATGCGGCCGCCGATGCCGATGAGCTGGGCGTTGTTGTGCTCGCGGGCAAGGCGGGCGGTCTCGGCGGACCAGGCCAGTGCACAGCGGGCTCCCTTGACCTTATTGGCTGCAATCTGCTCGCCATTGCCGGAGCCGCCAAGCACAATGCCCAAGGAACCCGGATCATTGACGGTGCGTTGTGCCGCTTCGATGCAAAATGCCGGGTAATCGTCCTCGGCATCGTAGGTGTGGGCGCCGCAATCAATGACTTCATGGCCCTGTTTAGTGAGGTGTTCAGCAATCAGGTTCTTGGTTTCGAAACCTGCGTGGTCTGCTCCTAGATATACGCGCATGGCCCTTATCCTACCGGCCCGGCGCGCCTCGAGGAGGCTTAGCGCCCGCCCTGTTTCGCATTACAAATTCCTGATAGGCTCGCGGACAAGCATTTTCGCGATAAGAGAGGAAAGCCATGCCTATAACCAAACCTGTCCTCACGCTATACGGTGGGCTCCTTCTAGCCTGGTTCATTATGCTCGGCGTTCAGGTTTCCGGAGGCGGAGGCTTTCTCCTACCGCTTATCGCCAGCACCCTAGCAACGTTGGCTCACGTGGGCTTAGGCATCTGGTGGATTGCCCAGAAGGTGCGCGGGAATCCGCGGGCCAACGGGGGCGCTATTGCGGCCGGCATTATCGCGCTTCTCGCCGGCGCCTCATGGGCTTCCTGGGTACTTGTTGCGTGGGACGACTTTCGAGCCGGCATGGCGCTGCCCGCTATTAATATTGCGGGCCTTCCGGCATTCATCTTGACCCCGCTGACCATCGCGCTGTGCGTCGGCGCCGCAATTCAGCTGCGCCGACGGGAAAAGAGCGCTTAGTTCTCCTCTACCTGCGGCATCTCGGTGCGGGAGCGCTTGAGTTCGAAGAAGTAGGGGTACTGGGCAAGGCGCAAGGAGGCGTCGAAAAGCTCACCTGCTTCTTCCCCGGTAGGGACGCGGGTAATGACCGGACCGAAGAACGCGGTCTCGCCCAGCTTGATAACCGGGGTGCCTACCTCATCCCCCACGGAAGAAATCCCGTTGTGGTGGTACTCGCGCAGCTTCTCGTCATAGTCCTCAGCATTAGCTACCTCGGCGAACTCGGCCGGAAGTTCCACCTCAGCTAAAGCCTGCGCGATGATGTCATCATAAGCGCCAAATCCGGTGCGCCCGCCGTTGCCCTTGGCGTGGACCAGGGTGCCCATAGCGGTGTACAGCTCGTCGACCTTCTCCGGACGCTCGGTCTTAACCTTGGCAAAGACGCGGGCCGGGCCCCAATTAGCTTTCATCATGTCCATGTAAGTGGGGTCTAGATCACGGCCATCGTTCAGCACGGACAGGGACATCGGCTCGAACTCGACCTCGATATCGCGTACCTTTTCTACTTCCTTGATCCACCGCGAGGTGGCCCAAGCGAAGGGGCAGGATACGTCGAACCAGAACTTTACTGCGTCAGCCATGATTGCTCCTTTGATTGATAAAAATTTGCCCCACCAGCCTAGGCGCGCGACTACTGTGGATGCAGAACTATTTTCGGCACAGAAGGAGAATATAGGCTATGACCTCCGTAAACCTGACTCGCACGGAAGCGGTTGAGCGCTCCCGAATGATTGAGGTGGGCCATTATGATGTCACTTTAGACCTCAAGTATTCAGATACCCATTTCCTTTCCACTACGAAGGTGAGCTTCACCTCGCGCGAGATTGGCTCCACCTTCATCGATCTGCGCGCCGAGGAAATCCAAGAGGTGCGCCTCAACGGCAATCCGCTGCCCACGAATTCTTATAACCCCACCTACGGCATTCCGCTTTCCGGCCTCCAAGTGGCCGACTACACGCTAGAAGTCACCGCGAAGATCCCGTATTCGCGCACCGGCGAGGGCCTGCACCGTTTTGTCGATCCCGCCGATGACAAGGTCTACCTCTATACCCAATTTGAAACCGCCGATGCCAAGCGGGTCTTTGCTTGCTTTGACCAGCCGGATATGAAGGCCACCTACGCGCTGCATTTCAAGGCGCCGGAGGATTGGACCGTCATTAGCAATGGACCAGTGAGCTGGGAAGGAGACGTGGCCAGCACGGCTATCGACTACCCACTATCGACCTACCTGGTAGCCCTGTGCGCCGGTCCCTACCACGAAATCACCGATACCTGGCGCGGCGAGCTGACCGCACACCCTGAGGGCAAGCCGGCCCAAAAACTCGAAGTACCGCTGGGCATCTACTGCCGTGCTTCGCTCGCCCATGCTTTAGATGCTGAGCGCTTATTTACGGAGACCAAGCAGGGCTTTGATTTCTATCACCGCAATTTCGGTTTCCCCTACCCCTTTGGCAAGTATGACCAGATTTTCGTGCCGGAGTTCAACGCCGGAGCGATGGAAAATGCCGGCTGCGTTACCATCCGCGATGAATACGTCTTTACCTCCCAGGCCACGCACTATAAATATGAGCGCCGTGCCGATACCATTCTGCACGAATTGGCCCATATGTGGTTCGGCGATCTCGTCACCATGCAGTGGTGGGACGATTTGTGGCTCAATGAGTCCTTCGCCACCTGGTCAGCGGCCATTTCCCAAGCGGAAGAGACCGAATACGATACCGCGTGGGTAACCTTTGCCAACGTAGAAAAGTCCTGGGCCTACCAGCAGGATCAGCTGCCTACCACCCACCCGATTTCTACCGATGCAAGCGATATCGAAACCGTCGAGCAAAACTTCGATGGCATCACCTACGCCAAGGGTGCTTCGGTGCTGAAGCAGCTCCAAGCTTATGTTGGCCGCGAAAACTTCCTGGCCGGCGTGCGCCGCCACTTCGCCGCCCATGCCTGGGGCAATGCCACCTTTGATGATCTGCTTGGCCACCTGGAACAGGCCTCCGGCCGCGATCTTTCCTTCTGGGCGCAGCAGTGGCTTAAGACTTCCGGCATCAATACGCTGAGCGTGGCGCTCAACGCGGATGAATCAAGCACGATTACTCATGCCTACCTCTCCCAGGGCGGCGATACGCTGCGCACCCACCGCGTGGCGGTGGGCCTGTATAACCTGCAGGACGGTCAGGTGGTGCGCACCGATCGCATCGAGATGGATGTCGATGGCTCCTCCACCGAGATTCCAGAGCTCATCGGCCGCCAGCTAGCAGACATTGACTTCCTGCTGCCCAATGACGATGACCTGACCTACTGCCTCATCGAATTGGACGCGGGTTCCCTGCAATTCCTGCTGGATAATATCGATAAGTTTGCTGATCCTATGGCCCGCACCCTGTGCTGGTCCACCGCCTGGGAGATGACCCGCGCCGGGACTATGCGCGCCCGCGATTTCATCCAACTCGTGGCCCGCGGTATGCAGGCTGAGACCGAGCTTGCCGTCCTCGAGCGCATTGTTTTGCAGGCCTCCAGTGCGCTGAAGAACTATGCCGATCCACACTGGGCCGCCCAGAGCACCCTGCTTGCCGACGCCCTCCTCGACGGCGCCCGCAGTTCCGATGCCCAGCGCTCCATCATCTGCACCCAGGCGCTGGCGAAAATTCGCCTGCACGATAGCGCGCGTGACTACCTGCGCGGCGTGCTCGAATCCTCCGAGGATGCAGGGCTGCGTTGGTCCGCGCTCGCGGCACTTGCCGCCGATGGAGCAATAGAGGACGTCCCCGCTGCTGCGGATGCGCAACTGGAGCGGGATAATTCCGCCACCGGCTACTACTCTTCGCTGCGTGCCCGCGCCGCGGTGGCAACCGCTGAAAACAAGCGTGCGGTATGGGAAGAAATCGTGGCGGGTAATCTCACCAACCGCGAGCTGACCTCCAAACTTGAAGGATTGCTCTATCCGCATGGTGATGCGTTCCTTCCCACCGCTGAGTTCTTCGACATCGCGGAAAAGGTGTGGTCTTCCCAGTCCTCCGAGGTGGCGCTGACCACAGTTACCGGCCTCTTCCCGTCCTGGGATATCACCCGCAAGGGCTTGGACCGCGCCGATGCCTTCTTGCAGAAGGACCTGCCCGGTGGTCTGCGTCGTACAGTCACCGAGCAGCGCGACCGCGTGGCCCGCGCGCTACGCAACCGCCAGGTGGACGCTGGCTAGGCCGGCTTTCCTGCGCCGCCCTCCCGGGGTTGTACGGGTTGTGGCGCAGGATCCTCGCCCAAGACCACTTCTACATTGGCGATATCAGAGCGCAGCGACTCTTCGATATAGGCAAAGACCACGCCGGTCTCATTCTTCAGCAGCCGCACGAACCGCAAAAGCGGGTGCGATCGGCTCACGCACAAGAGTTTCTGTTCTTCTGTGCGAGCGGTAGCGGCGCTCATACTCTCGCGTTTGAAGACCGGCTGGAGGTCATAGCCTGCCAGTATGTCCAGGATGGGCTCGCGCAGGTCGTGCTGATTGAGATCGGGAGCCATGTCCACTGGGATGGTGTAGCGCGAGACGATGACGGGCTTACCATCGACGATAAAAAGGCGTTTAATATCCCACGCATAGGTGGCATCGTTCACGCCCAGGGCCGCTGCCACATGTTTGGGCACATGGGTTTTATTCACGGAGACCACCCGCACGGTGATTTCGTGCCCACGCTCGCGCAGTTGAGTGGCGATGCTGTCCTTATTGGTCAGGCTCAGTGTAGGGGGAACCGTGCGCACGTAAGTGCCGCCGCTGCGCCCACGGCGGCGATCAATTAGGCCTTCATCTTCCAATATGTCTAAGGCATGGCGCACGGTCATGCGCGCGACATGAAATTCTCGGACCAATTCGCGTTCGGTAGGAAAACGCTGACCAGGCTCTAATTCATTGCGCTCGATCTTGTCACGTAGGGCATCTGAGATAAGGAGATAGGCGGGCCGTTTTGGGCTTTGGGAAGTCACAGCCCTCGAGTGTAACGGGCGGGCTGAAACCAACCCCCATCACTGCATGATGAACCTTAATAACACTTAATTTATTACTTGCGCAGTGATAGCTCGATTCGCGGCCTGACCTGGATTTCCGTCAACTGAGTGGTCGGCCCCGCCTCTACTACGGTGCGAATGGCGCGGGCTACCTCAGCCGGGGCAATGACCTGTGAGGGGTCATAATCCTGCAGTCCCTGCAGCATCGGGGTATCGGTAGGGCCTGGCGCCACCGTGGATACGCGAATCCCCGGCTCGGAGATACGCAACCCGTCGGCCAGCGCATACAACGCGTGCTTCGTGGCCGCGTAGACGACATTATCGCCATAGCTGTGGCGGCCAGCACCGGAATTAATAAAGACTACTGTGCCTTCGGCTTTACGCAGCTGCGGCAGCAAAGCACGGGTCACCTCTGCGGGGGCGTGCACGTTGAGGTCCATGTGCGCGCGCCAATTTTCTGGAGTAGCTTCCTCCACGGAGTACTTGGTAGCCCGTGCGGCGGCGTGCACGAGCACATCTACGCGATCCAGCTCCGGCAGCGCCATGCCTTCATCGAGACCTGCTACTAGGTCGATGGCGATCGGCGTGATGGATTCCGATTTAGGCAGGTCCGCCGCGCTCCGTCCTAGTGCGTACACGTGGTAATCACCAGCCAAGTCGGCGATGATTTCGCGGCCCATGCCACCGGTGGCGCCGGTGACGACGGCCACCTTGCGCGGGGCTGCGGCCTCTGAGTGTGCTGGTGCGGTGAGATTCTTAGTATCATTCATGCCGCCCCATCATAGGGATCCTCCGCTGAGGTTGCCGCACCAACCCAATCACCACCTATTGGCGAAAGCGCTTGGGCACATCCGGCTGCCCCAAGGTAAGCATCAAGCGATTGGCCCAGTTAAAGAAGGACGATGCGTAGATGAGGTCCAGAATGGACTGATCATCGAAACCGGCGTTGCGAAGGTCGGTGCATAGCTGCGCATCGAAGGCGAAGGGAGTTTCGGTCAACGCCACAGCTGCGCGACGGATAAGGTCCCACTCTTTAGAACCTAGGTCGGCGTCGATGCCTTTATCCAAAAGGCGGTCTACAATTTCACGGTCGCCGCCTTCCTGGACGCACCGCGCCTGGTGCACGGAGGCACAGTACTCGCAGCCGTTGTAGCGCGATGCCACAGTGGCGGCAAGCTCGCGGTCCGCACGGGAGAGCCCACCTTCGGTGTTATAGAAAATGTCCAGGTCAGTCAGCGTCCGCGCCTTCAAAGCCGCGGGGTCGCGGGCGAGCAAGCGGAAGTACTCGGAATCAATGCGCTCTGGTTTGATGAGGGCGTCGGTATGCGCTGCGGTGAAGTCATCCTTCGCCAGCGCCTCTACCCAAGGCTTCCAGCCCAGGGAGTGGTTGACAAAGTGGTCCGGCAGCACGGTATCGGGCTGCAGGGTATTCGCGGTAGCCTGCCAGCCTGAGTCAGCTACCCCGGCCGCACGCTCGGCCGCGGGACGTGCGGCGTTTTCCTCGCCAGAGAGCACGCGCAGACCATGGACCACGCGCAGCTGAAAGGCCAAAAATGCCACCAACTGAGACAAGCTGACAATATCGGTGGCCGACCACCCGGCGGCGTCGAGGTGTCCGATGGCTTGCGGGGAGGCATCCTTGGGGTGGAAGGCCAAAAGGTGCGCCCAGTCAAAGGCTGCGGCTAGGCGCTCTCCGAGCGCTGCCTCCGCAGCGGTATCGCCAAAAATAAGGAAGTCACCCTGGTAGTAGGGGCCGGTAGACACACCACGCTGGCTTGCGGCGCGCACGGCGGCAACAAGGTCCGCATCGGCCTCATCACCCAGCAGGTCGAAGTAGAAATCTGCTGCCTCGCCCGCCTGGTAGACCGCAGCGCTAAAAGCCGCGACGGCATAGCGCTCTGCATAGGTGAATTCACCTGGCTCTGCAGGCTCAAGCAAAGCGCTAAAGCTCAGCTGCGCATTGTCCTGCGCCTCTTGGCGCACGCGGCGCAGTTGCTGCACCTCGACAGAAGCGTGGGAGAGCTCGTTAATTATGTCGGTCATATTCTCAGTCCAACCTTTCTAGGGCTCGGTTTATAGCCCCAAGTTTAGGTCTCCAGCGCGGTAGCGGGAGCCTGGGATGGCGTCAATTAGCTGACGGGTGTATTCGGTTTCTGGGTGCGCAAAGACCTGCGCCGTGGGCCCGGATTCCACTTGGGTGCCGTGGGAGAGCACGGAGACGGTATCGGAAATCTGGTTGACTACCGCGAGGTCGTGAGAGATGAAGATATAGGTAAGTTCCAGCTCGCGTTGCAGCTCATCGAGCAGGCGCAGGATCTGTGCCTGTACGGTGACGTCGAGCGCAGAAACGGCCTCATCGAGCACCACAAGATCGGGCTCAATGATCATGGCGCGGGCGATAGCCACGCGCTGGCGCTGGCCGCCGGAGAGCTCACGGGGACGGCGGGCTGCCATGGAAGAGTCCAAGGCCACCAAATCAAGAAACTTTTGTGCTTTCGCGCGTGCATCGCGTTTCGAGGCCCCGATAAAGTTGCGCACCGGCTCAGCGATGGTATCGCCGATACTCAATCGTGGATCGAGCGAGCCAAAGGGATTTTGGTAGACCATCTGGATAGAGCAGCGCAGCTCCCGGCGGCGCTTGCCGCGGGCGGTGCTGATATCTTCCCCCGCCAAGCGAATACTTCCCGAGGTGGGCGTGCTTAACAGAGATATGGCGCGGCCGGTGGTTGTCTTTCCGGAGCCGGACTCCCCCACCAAGGCATGGGTAGTGCCGCGGGCTACGGAAAAATTGATGTCATCTACCGCGGTGAAATCCCCGAAGCGCTGGGTGAGCCCCTCGACTTCGAGCAAGGTTTCGCCTTGCGCGGGCGCGGCGGCCCGCACAGGAGATGCGGCCTGGGAGGAAGTGGGGGCGGTGAGCGAGGGGGCGTCGGCAAGCAGGCGCTTGGAGTAGGCATGCTGGGGATCGGTGAGGACACGGGCGGCTACGCCCGACTCGCGGACGGTGCCCTTTTCCATCACCACAATATTATTGGCGCGGTCACCCGCTACGGCCAGATCATGGGTAATGAAAAGGATGCCCATGGTGAGCTCTCCGCGCATTTCATCAAGGAGATCCAGGATGATTTTCTGCACGGTGACATCGAGCGCGGAGGTAGGCTCATCGGCGATGATGAGCTCTGGCTCCAGAGCCACTGCGGCAGCGATGAGCACGCGTTGCTTCATGCCGCCGGAAAGCTCATGCGGATATTGGTGGTAGCGGCGCTGCGGATCATCAATGCCCACGCGCTCCAGCAACTCCAGAGCACGCTTCTTCCGGGACTCCTTATCGCCCTGCCGGTGGATGGCCATGCCCTCTTCCACCGAGGCTCCGATGGTCTTGAGCGGGTTGAGCGAGTTATTGGGATCCTGCGGAATCAACCCAATGCGGCGGCCACGCAGGGTGCGCCATTGTTTTTGGGAGAAATGGGTGACATCGTGGCCGTCGAAAGTAATGGTGCCGGAGACAATCGAGGCATTGTCTGGCAGCAGGCCAATGGCGGCCATAGCGGAGGTGGACTTGCCGGAGCCGGACTCGCCCACGATGGCGGTCATTTCCCCGGGGTTCACCTCGAGCTCAATGCCGCTGACCGCTTCCATCTCACCTTGGGCGGTGCGGTAGGTAATGGATAGATCACTAATGCTAAGCAGGGACATTAGGCCGCCTTTCGCAGTGTCTGGCTGAGGTGGTTGGCCGCAAGAACCACGGCGACGATAACGATGCCGGGGGCGATGGTCAACCAGCCGGCGGTGGCAATATAGTCGCGTGATTCAGAAATGAGCAGGCCCCATTCCGGGGTTGGGGGCGGGGCGCCGTAACCAAGGAAGCCAAGGGTAGCTAGCTGCAAAATGGCCAGGCCGAATTGCAAGGCGGCTACGGCGAAGACTGCGGTGAGTGAATTGGGAAGGATATGGCGCACGAGCACCTGGAAGGCAGAGCCGCCGGAGCCGTAGGCGGCCTCGACGAAATCGGAGCCTGCCACACTGAGCACCTGGGAGCGCGCGAGGCGCGCAAAGGTTGCTACGGAGGTAATGCCCACGGCGATGGCGGCATTGAAGATGCCGTGTCCGAGCACGATGATGACGGACAGGGAGAGCAAGAGTCCAGGGATGGACAGCAGCACATCCACGATGCGCATGATGACGGCATCGACCCAGCCGCAGCGCACTCCGGCGATGATGCCCAAGACGGTGCCGACGATCAGGCCGAAAAGTACCGCCAATAGCGCGCCGAGTAGGGATTGGCGCGCGCCATAGACCACGCGGGTATAGAGATCGCGGCCCACGGCATCGGTGCCGAACCAGTGTTGGAAACTGGGTTGCAGCAGCGCTGTGGTGTCACCGCCCTGGTTAGGGTCTTGGGAGGTAAATAGTTGGGGGAACAGTGCGCAGAGCACCGCCAGGCCCAGCACAATAAGCGAGATGATGGTGCCCGGGGTGAGCTTCAGGCGTGTGGATTTAAGCTTCATGCTTGGACCTTCTTCTCGTTCTTTGCGGGAGTATCAGCGGTGGCGGTGGTGTTGCTGCGTGCGCTATCGTGGCTGCCCTCACGCAGGCGCACGTCAAGCACTGGGTAGAGCAGGTCCACAATGAGATTGATAAGAACAAAGACGGCCGCGGCCAGCACCACGATTGCGAGCAATACGGAGGTATCGCGGTTGGCCACCGCATCCACGGTCAGCGCGCCAATGCCGTGGCGGGCAAAGACCGCTTCCGTCACCACGGAGCCGCCAACGAGCTCACCAAAGGTAAGGCCGGCCATGGTCAGCGCCGGCAGCAACGCATTGCGCAAAACATTGCGCCACAGCAACCAGGCACCGCTAGCACCCTTGGCACGCACTACCTGCACGAAGGACATTTCCATTACTTCATCGATGGAGCGCAGGAGCACCTGTGCCAGCGGTGCGGCCACGAAGATGGCCAAGGTAATCACCGGCAGGATAAGGCTTTGGGCATCGCTCGCTCCGATGACCGGCACCCATCCCAAACCAAAGGAAAATATCTGGATCAAAATGATGCCGATCCAGAAGGTGGGCAGGGAAACCATCACGGAAGGCAGGCTACGGAAGAAGCTGCGCAGCCAGGAAAATGGACCAAAGGTGGAGGCGATGGCCACCGCGAAGGCCAAGACTACGCCTACGAGAAAGGCGAGGACGGCCAGCTCCAGCGTGGAAGGAAGGGCGTCCGCCAACATCTCCGATACGGCAGTGCCGGTAGCAACGGAAAAGCCGAAATCACCGGTGAGGAATCCACCGAGCGCGCTGAAGTAGCGGCTCAAGATCGGTTCATCGGCACCATAAACCTCGCGGATAGCGGCCAATTGCTCGGCGTTGAGCCCTAGGGTGGGGTTGTCATAGCGAGTCGCGACGGCATCACCAGGCAGCGCCGCCAAAAGGATGAAAGAAAGGGTGAAGGTAGCCCAGATTACGAGCAGGGCTTGGCCGATGCGTAGGGCGATAGATTTCAGGCTCATGGATTAGTCCTCCCCTTCTGCGGTGTTGATGTCTACCGCATAAAACGATGGACGGCCGATGGCCTCGGTGCTAAAGCCCTCGATATAAGGCTGGAAACCATATACCTGTGGCTCTTCGAACATGGGCAGGATATAGGCCTGTTCGGAGAGGTAGTCCTGCATGCGGCCGGTCATGGCCAGGCGGTCCTTTTCGCTGCTGAGGTCGAAGTACTCGTCCACCAATTTCTGCAGCTTCTTATCGCCGAAGCTATCGGTCTTTTCGTCATAGTTGAGGAAAGAATTGCGGCCCGTGCCATCTAGCCACGTGGCCAAGGTATCCACATTGGCGCGGCCGGTCATGGTGTGGCGTACCTGCACGGTGTCTTGGTCCTTCATGGCCTTCTGCTGCGCGGAGCGGTCGCCCGGGTTGAGGTTGGCCTCAATGCCGACGTTCTTGAGCATCTCTTGGGCCTTGGTGAACATCTCCTTAGAGCGCGGCTGCGGGACTGCCTCATTGAAGGTCACGGACAGGCGTTTGCCGTCTTTCTCGCGGATGCCATCTTCTCCTTCGCGCCAACCGGCTGCATCGAGCAGGCGCTTAGATTCCTCTGGATCGAAGGCATAATTCGCTGATTGATCCTTATAGCCAATAGCCGTCTTGGCCAGGATCGATGTGCCTTTGGGATAGGAATCGGAAAAGAGGGTGTTCAGGATATTGTCGCGGTCGATGGCGTGAATGATGGCCTGACGCACGCGTTTATCCGCCAAGAGTGGGTGGCGGAAGTGGAAGTGGAAGCTATTGTTTACGCCACGGGTGGGCGCGGCGAAAATCTCCAGGTTTTGATCCTTGAGGTGCTTCTCATCGGGGGCTTCGATCTGGCGAGCAATATCGGACTGTCCGGCCACGAGCGATCCCACGCGCACGGAATCCTCGGCTGCGAGAACAATATTGATGCCCTCAATATCGGCCGGCCCTTGGTGGTCCTTGCGGGCCGGCGGTGCCCAGTCATAGTCCTCGCGCTTTTTGAGCACCAGCTTGGTGCCCAGCTCTTCTTCCTCGATGACGAAGGGGCCAGAACCAGAAATCGCGGTGGCGTTGCCCGGCGCGAAGCCGGTGTCATCTAAATCCAGCGTGGCATTAGAAAGCAGGCCCTGGTTCATCACGGAGGTGGACTGAGGAAAGCCTGGGGAGGGCTCACTGAAGTAGAACTTCACCGTGTAATCATCAATAACCTCGGATTTTTCATAGTTGGGCAACTGCTCCGAAGGTGTGAGCATGCGGTCCTCATCGCCTAGGGCGTAGAGGTCATAGTTCTTCTTCACGTTCGCGGCATCCAGGCGGGAGCCATCAGAGTAGGTCACACCCTTGCGAATCCTAAAGGTGAACTCGGTATTGTCCTTGTTCGCCTTAGGCATCTCCTCCGCAATCCACGGGTGCAGCTCGAGGGTATCCGGGTCCTGCCAGAGCAGGCGGTCCGTGATGTTATTGAGCACGCCACCGTTGGGGTAATAGCCGCCGGAGGGGGGATAAAGGTTATTGAACATATTGGGCTCGACGTAGGTGACCATGCCATCTTCCGCGGCGTGGGAAGTAGAGGCGCAGGAGGTTAGCGAGAGCGCTAGCGCACCGCTGGCCAAGACCGCGGCCACTGGTCTCAGGAGCCGAGAAAGTTGCTTCATAAAAGCTCGAGTTCCTTTAATTCTTAAGTAGTACTCGCCCATTAGAGCATATCCATACCCACAATTACAAGACTGGACGGTCTACCCTATTACCTGCCATAACAAGGGAAAAGAAACTTTTGGATAGACTGATTAGTCTATTTAAATACCACCGCCGGGTTCGATGCTCCTGGAAGGGTCTGGATGTGGCACGATAGGTAGTATGTCTACTCCAGCAATCGCAATCGTCGGCATGGGCCCACGCGGCATTTCCATCTTGGAACGCCTCTCCGCCCGCATGGACGATTCCAGCGACCCCATAACCGTCCACCTCATCGATGATGCCCAACATGGTGCCGGCCGCATCTGGGAAACGGACCAAACCAAGGCCCTGTGCATGAATACTCGCGCCGGCGCTGTCACCCTTTTCACCGAGCCCGACTCCACTGTGGACGCCCCCGTGCTCGAGGGGCCCATCCAATACGAGTGGATTCAGCTACTGCGCGGCGATGGCGACAATGTCTCCGCCGCCAAGCGTGAGCTTTTTGAGCAGCATCCTCCGGCCGCACATATTGCGCAGGACTACCGCGAAGAACTTGCCGCTACCCGCCCCGAATCCAACCCCTCGCGCGCGCTGTATGGCGAGTACCTGCGCTGGGTCTATGACGTGGTCATTGCACGTCTGCCTAAGAGCATTTCCACCGTGAACCACTTCAGCCGTTTGGAAACCATCAGCGAGGATGGCCACGTAGACGTGCTCCGCTTGGCCGATGGCTCCGAGGTGCGCACCGATGCCACCGTGCTGGCCTATGGCTGGATGGTTCCGGAGTACAACGAGCAGGAAAAGCAGCTGGCGGCTTCCGGCCTGAACTGGATCGCTCCCGATAGCCCAGTGGAGCAGGACTACGCCGCCATCCCCGGCGGTGAAGACGTGCTGGTACGCGGGCTGGGCATGGGCTTTTATGACATCATGGCGCTGACCACCATCGAGCGCGGCGGCACCTTCGTGGAGGATTCTTCCACACGTTCCGGCCTGCGCTATGAGCCCTGCGGCGACGAGCCCAACTTCATCATTTCCTCCGGCCGCGGCTATCCCTACCACCCCAAGTCCGAATACGGTGAGCTGCCGCCTACCATGCCACGCCGCCGTCTGAAGAATGTCATTGCGGAGCTCAGCGGCGCCCATGACATCGACTTTGACGCCCAGGTTTGGCCCGCTATCGCCCGCGATAGCTACGAGGCCTATATCACCACTTTGGAGCGCGTGCGCCCGGATTCCTTGCTGCGCCCGCGCGCAGACATTCTCGAGGTCATCGATGCCACCGCCCCGGATGAGCTAGGCGCGGCTATTGCGCCCATGGTTACCGAGCCGTGGGACATGAACGATCTCATGTACCAAATTGCCGGGTTTACCGGGGACATAGATGAGCTCACCGAGCATATTGCCCAGTCCATGGAAAGCGATATCCGGGAAGCCGCCGCCGGCCACGACTCCCCCATCAAGGCCGCGCTATGGTCGCTATCGCAATCGCGCAAGCCCGCCTCCATCCTTGGCGCGGAGGGCCGCTATACCCGCGAGTCCCGCACCGGCCGCTATGCCCAAGTAATGTCCTTTGGCCAGATGATAGGTTCCGGCCCGCCGCTCTTCCGCGTGCGCCAGCTGCTCGCGCTTGTTGACGCCGGCTTGGCCCACTTCCTAGGCGATCACCCCACCCTGGCCATCGAGGCAGATCACTTCACCCTAACCTCCGGCCCACGCTCGGCTTCTGCACCCACGCTTGTCGACGCCTTTATGCACCGCCCCGATATCCGCACCGCCGGCGATTCCATGACCCGCTGCCTGGTAGATTCCGGCCGCGTTCGCCCCTTCCCCGATCACGGACAACCCACCGGTTCGCCGGAAACGGATGGGGCCACACGCCGCACCGTTCACCCGGACGGTGAGTTGGATGCACGCCTGCACATCGTGGGCATCCCCACCTATTCCCAGTGGCCGGACACCACCATTTCCCCCATGCCGGGCACGGACCCGCTCATGCTGCAGGAAACCGATAAAACCGCCGGTTCCCTCCTCGCCGTGGTGCGTTCCTAGCCACCACCGCGCTAAGGGCTCGGTCCCGGTCCTGGCCCCGGTTCCGCGGCCTATAGCGCGTCGAGGGCCTGCTTCAAGTCCGCGAGCAGGTCATCGATATCTTCGATTCCGATTGAGATGCGCACCATATCATCTGGCGGCACCAGCTCGGATCCTTCCGCGGATACGTGCGTCATATTCTTCGGGTGCTCGATGAGCGATTCCACCCCACCCAGCGATTCCGCTAGACAGATAAGCCGCGTATTGAGGCAGATCTGCTGGGCATGCTCCGCGCTATGGAAGCGCACGGACATCATGCCGCCGAATCCGCGCATCTGCTGTGCTGCCAACTTATGCCCTGGGTGATCTTTCAGCCCTGGGTACAGCACCTGCTTTACCTCGGGGCGGCCCTGCAGAAACTCTGCCACCTTCTGCGCATTGGCGCAGTGGCGGTCCATCCGCACCGAAAGGGTCTTGATTCCGCGGGCCGTAAGGTAGGCGTCGAAAGGCGAGCTCACCGCACCCACATTGCCTTGGAAGTAGAGCAGGCGCTCGTCCACGTGGGCATCATTAGTAACCACCGCACCACCCAGTACATCGGAATGCCCACCCAGGTACTTGGTGGTCGAGTGCAACACATGGTCCGCACCGAGCTCCAATGGGTTCTGCAGGTATGGCGTAGCAAAAGTATTATCCACCAGGACCCGCGCGTTGCCCTTAATCTTGGCCACCGCGGCGATATCGGTGATATTCAACGCCGGATTGGTGGGCGTTTCCAGCCAGATAAGCCTGGTATTGTCCCGGACCGCCGCAGCTACTGCGGCGGTATCGCTGGTATTAACGATGGACATCTCCACGCCCCACTCAGTGAAATCATTCAGTAGCCGGTAGGAACCACCATAGGCATCATTACCCAAAATGACGTGATCCCCTGGGCGCACCAAGATCCGAATCAGCGTATCGGCGGCGGCCATGCCGGAAGAGAACACGCGGGCATACTCAGCGCCCTCTAGCGCCGCTAGAGTGCGTTCGAGCGAGCGCACGGTGGGGTTTGCCACGCGTCCGTATTCGAACCCGCCGCGCAGCTGCGCTAAGCCATCTTGCGCAAACGTGGTTGACGCATAGATCGGCACATTGATAGAGCCCATGTGCGGGTCTGGGTGGTAGCCGCCATGGATGGAACGGGACGTAAAGCCTTGAGCGAGGTTCTGCGTGCTGCGTTCTGTCATAGTCACACAGTCTAGACCAAGCTGTTCACTTGCTAAGGAAAGATAGGTATTTATTTTCACCCACCTACCCCCACCACTCATCGCGTTTTCAGGCTCGGCCTTTACAATGGGCGCGGTTCAATTTGTCCTCGACTTAGAAAGAATGATGAATACTCAATTCTTAGCCTCAGCCGCTTCCACCAAGGATTCGGCCATCGAGTCCGTCTCCAGCTTTTGGAACGACGAAAAGGTGCAAAGCTGGCTTATCGAGCGCCCCATTCGCATCGCCGTCATCCTTATCCTGGCCGTCGTTGCCCACTGGCTCCTCCACCGCATTATCAACAAGGTGGCCGAAAACAGCATCAAATCTTCCGGGCTGGATAAGCAGCGTTTCCGCGGAAAATTCAAGGGTCGAGCCAACCGCCCCGAACCGACCCAGCAAGAAGAGGCCATGCGCCATACCCGCGAAACCCGGCGCGCCTCCCGCATTAAGACGCTAGCCGGAGTGGCCCGTTCCGCCGCCGCCATTTTTGTCTGGGTATGGGCCGTTATTGCCATCTTGGATGAACTAGACGTTAACGTGGCACCGCTTATCGCCTCCGCCGGAGTTATCGGCGTCGCCCTTGGTTTTGGCGCCCAAGCGCTGGTGAAGGATTTCCTCTCCGGCATCTTCATGCTCATTGAGGACCAATACGGTATTGGCGACGTGGTTGACCTTGGCAACGGCGTCTTTGGCGATGTCGAGTCCATCTCCTTACGCATCACCACGGTCCGCGATATTGACGGCGCTCTGTGGTACGTGCGCAATGGCGAAATCCTCCAGGTAGCTAACCACTCCGATGAGTACTCCGTTGCCCGCATCCAGATTCCTGTGGGCCTTTCTAATGACCCAGAGCTCGCCGGCGAGGTCATCGAGGACGCGGTGAAGGAAGCCGCGCAGGACGATAAGATACGCAAGCTCATCCTCAGCACGCCTCGTGTGGATGGCATGTCCGGTTTCGAACCGGATTATGTTTCCTTCCGCGTGTCTACAAAGACCCTGCCGGGCAAGCAGTGGGACGTCCAGCGTTTCTTGCAATCCCGCGTGCTCAATGTCATGCACACTAAAGGCATTACTACCCCCTACCCGCACGGCATCGGCATTCCCGATCCCCGCAAGGAAGAAGAAGAGTAAATGGATTCTGTTTATGAGGCTATTGGCGGTATGGAGACCTTTGAGCGCCTCGTCCACGGCTTTTATTCGCAGGTCAAAGAGGACGATGTCATCGGTCCCATGTACCCCGATAATGACTGGGAAGGCGCCGAGCAGCGCCTTACTTGGTTCTTGGCGCAGTATTGGGGTGGCCCGCAGCTCTTCTCTGAAAACCGCGGCCATCCGCGCCTTCGCATGCGCCACGCCCCCTACCCCATCGATATAACCGCGCATGACCGGTGGCTAGAGCTAATGGGTAACTCCCTCGCGGAAATCGACGAGGAAACCATTCCACCGGCCTACCGCGAAATGATCTGGGATCATATGCAGCGCGTGGCCGCCATGATGATCAACAAGGCACCATAATCGCACCGTCTTGCCCCGCCCAAGAGACAAGCCCGGCTCCCGCTATTTAGCGAGGAACCGGGCTTGTGGTTTATCTAGCCCACTCTATGGGGACCTGATGCTTAGTCTTCCCAGTCAAAGGCCTTACGTACAGGCTCGGAGACCAAACGGCCACCACGAGTCATTACGCCACCCTCTAGGCCCGGGAAGCGCTTGATGGCGGCATCCAGGCTGTCATTGGCTACCGCGCGAATGTAGGGCAGGGTTGCGGAGGACAAGGCACGGGTGGAGGTATTGGCCACCGCACCCGGCATATTCGCCACGCAGTAGAACAAGGTGTCATGGACCTGGAAGGTCGGGTCATCGTGGGAGGTCTTCTTGGAGTTCTCGAAGCAACCACCCTGGTCGATGGCGACATCCACGAGGACGGCACCCTTCTTCATCTTCTTTACGGTCTCCTCACGCACCAGCTTCGGTGCAGCGGCGCCTGGGATGAGTACCGCGCCAATGACAAGGTCAGCCTCCTGCAGTTCCTTATCGATGGTGGCCGGATCCGAAATCAAGGTGCGCACGCCGCCGGCATACTGATCATCGAAGCGCTGCAAAACGTGCGGATCAAGGTCCAGCACGGTGACCTCGGCACGCAGACCGTGGGCCATGGCAACGGCGGACGCGCCAACCTGGCCACCGCCGATCACGACGACGCGTGCTGGCTGGGTACCTGGAACACCAGAAACCAGCAGACCGCGGCCGCCCTGCGTGGACAGCAGGTGGTGGGTGCCCTCGATTGCGGCAAGGCGGCCTGCCACCTGAGACATCGGGGTAAGAAGTGGCAACGTACCGTGGCGGTCAGTAACCGTCTCATAGGCAATGGCCGTGGTATTGGCGTCAACAAGCGCCTCAGTCAAAGGGCGGTCCGCGGCAAGGTGCAGGTAGGTAAAGACGGTAAGGTCCGGACGCAGGTACTGGTACTCAGACTCGAGCGGCTCCTTGACCTTCAGCAGCAGTTCCGCCTGTGCCCAAGTATCCTCCGCGGTGCCAACAATGCTGGCACCGGCGGCCTCGTACTCGGAATCCGGGAAGGATGCGCCTTCACCAGCACCGGTCTCAATGAGCACCTCGTGACCGTCGTGAACGAGGGTCTGCGCGCCGCTCGGGGTGAGAGCCACGCGATTCTCGTTATTCATGATTTCTTTAGGCACAGCAATACGCATTACACAATCTCCTTGTGGGTGGAGTAAATTACATCGACCACGTAAGGGTAACGCAGGACACGTTTGCGTGCGGCACTATGTTCCTGAATTCACATAGCGGGGGTAGAAACACAGCGAGCCATATTGTAAATGTGCAGTTCAACAGAGTATCGACCCCGCTTAGCCAGAGTCCCCCTCCCCCTAAGACGGACTGCTTTCGGACAAAAATCGCCAAAGCAGGACGCGTGCGCGTCGATTCTGTTGAACAGAACCGCTACGTGGCAGGCCGGTTTTTCGCGAGCGAGCGAAGTTAGAACAGCGACAGGCGGGTGGAACGGTAGATGCTGCCAAAGGGGGCGTCGAGGCGCACCCACCTGCCTAGCTGAGCCACCCGCAGGTGCCGCGGCACGTCCATGGGTGCGGAAAAACCAGGGATCAAACCCAAATTGGTGCAGGCAAAAATCATGCGCATGGGGATTTCCACCGTGGCACCTTCCGCCTCCACCGTGACAACGGTCTGGTTCAGCAAGCTGGATGGCGGACCCATGGGGCCAGAAAATTGCCGGGTCAGCTGTTGGCCCTTATCGGAGAGCTCGCGTACCACGGTAACCGGCAAGGTATCGACCACACTGTAGCCAGTGGCCGGCGGAAGCGCTCCCGGCCACGACGCATCGTGGGCAGGTCCCAAATCTAGCGTTCCGCTCGATTCGTGCTCCTTGAGCTGTTCGGCCAGGGTAGCCGCAGAAACCACTGCCCCGTCGCGGGAAACGACGCCCTGCACGCGGCGGGCGGCAACCACCTCGAAAGGTGTGGTGACAAAGACATCGACGACGTCGTCAGTCAGCTGGCGTAGCCGCACCGAAGCACCCGAATCCAAGCCAACCGCGCGCGTGACAAGGGCCCGAAGGCCAGGTCCACCGCTTCCAATTTCTAGAGTTTCGGTGACCATGCCTTCGGGCCCTGCCTTTCTCATCTTCGCTCTGTTCCGCGGTTAATTAGCCACGGTATTTTGCAGAATATCCTTTTCCTGTTCCGTCAGCGGACGAGGAGTCTGCTGCTGACGATCAATGACTACCTGCACGCACTCCACGGTTGCCGCGACTTCACCCTGGTCATCCTTGATCTGCTGGGTGGTGGTAAACGAGGTGGTGCCAATCTGCGAAATGGTAGTTTCTACCTCCACCGTAGTGGTGTCCTTAAACTCCATCGGGCGAAGGAAGTCCACATCGAGGTGGCGCACGAACGCAATGAAGTCAAGGCCTTTGGAATAGATATGTTCCTTCGCAAAGGCCAAGCGCGCCTCCTGGGCAAGCTCGATGTAGTTTGCATTCATCATGTGGCCGTACATATCAAAATCCGACCAGCGGGTTTGAATACGATACGTGTGCACACTTGGGGTTGCCATCATTCTCCTCAGTAAAGGCTTCAGCTACTTAGCGGGTCAGCTTGCGGTGGGTCACGCGAGAAGGACGGGCTGCCTCTTCACCAAGGCGGTCGACCTTATTCTTCTCATAATCGCCGAAGTTACCCTCAAACCAGAACCACTGACCTTCTTCCACATTGCCCTCCCAGGCCAAGATGTGGGTACAGGTGCGGTCCAAGAACCAGCGGTCGTGGGAAATCACCACGGCACAACCCGGGAACTTCTCGAGCGCGTTTTCCAGAGAGCCGAGGGTTTCCACATCCAAGTCGTTGGTCGGCTCGTCAAGGAGGATCAGGTTACCGCCTTCTTTCAGGGTCAGCGCCAAGTTCAAGCGGTTGCGCTCACCACCGGAGAGCACCTTGGACGGCTTTTGCTGGTCCGGGCCCTTGAAACCGAAAGCGGATAGGTAGGCGCGCGAAGGCATTTCGTTCTGGCCCACGTGAATATAATCCAGGCCGCCGGAGACGACCTCCCAGACGGTTGCCTCGGGATCGATATTCTCACGGTTCTGATCCACGTAAGACAGCTTGACGGTATCGCCCACCTCGACGGAACCGGCGTCCGGCTGCTCCAGGCCAACGATGGTCTTAAACAGGGTGGTCTTACCCACGCCGTTCGGGCCGATAACGCCCACGATGCCGTTGCGCGGCAGGGTGAAAGAGAGGTCCTTAATCAAGGTGCGGCCATCAAAGCCCTTCTGCAGGTCCTTGACCTCCACGACCTTATTACCCAAGCGCGGCGGGGTAGGAATCTGGATCTCTTCGAAGTCGAGCTTCTTGTACTTCTCGGCTTCTGCAGCCATCTCCTCGTAGCGCTCCAGACGGGCCTTGTTCTTGGCCTGGCGAGCCTTCGCACCGGAGCGTACCCACTCCAGCTCGTCCTTCAAGCGCTTGCGCAGCTTCGCGTCCTTCTTGCCGGCAACCTCCAGACGCTCCTGCTTCTTATCCAGGTAGGTGGAGTAGTTACCCTCGTATGGGTAGAGCTTGCCGCGGTCAACCTCACAAATCCAGCCCGCGACGTGGTCGAGGAAGTAGCGGTCGTGGGTCACGGCCAGGACAGCGCCCGGATAATCAGCCAAGTGCTTTTCCAGCCACTGCACAGACTCGGCGTCCAAGTGGTTCGTAGGCTCATCGAGCAGCAACAAGTCTGGCTCAGTAAGCAGGAGCTTAGCCAGCGCTACGCGACGGCGCTCACCACCAGATAGGTTGGTCACCGGGGCATCGGAAGGCGGGCAGCGCAAAGCTTCCATTGCCTGCTCGATCTTGGAGTCGACCTCCCATGCATCAGCAGCATCGAGCTCTTCTTGCAGCTTGCCCATTTCTTCCATGAGCTCATCGCTGTAGTTGGTGGCCATTTCTTCGGCGATCTGCTCGAAGCGCTGCTTCTTTTCAAAGATTTCGCCCAAGCCCTCTTCGACGTTGCCGCGCACGGTCTTCTCGTCGTTGAGCGGCGGCTCCTGCTGCAGGATACCCACGGTGGCGCCCGGATCTAGGAAGGCCTCGCCATTGGAAGGCTGGTCCAAGCCGGCCATAATCTTCAAAATGGAGGACTTACCGGCACCATTGGGGCCGACCACACCAATCTTGGCACCTGGGTAGAACGCCATTGTTACATCGTCAAGGATGACCTTATCGCCAATTGCCTTGCGCACGTTTTTCATCGTGTAGATGAATTCGCCCACTTTTACCCCTTTGCAAAAATTTGGGAGACGTATTTATCTACACAAACACTACATCAGAACCACCGCTTGATCGCCTCGGGTCAGGTACGCCCGAGGCGATCAAGCAAGGGGCGAAACGCTTAAGCGTTGACCGTTGCGGACTCCCCCTCGGCAGCTTCCTCTTCCACCTCGGCGTCGAAGGCCTCTTCTTCTCCACCGCGAGCAGCTGCGGCTTGTGCAGCTAGATAACGGTCAGCCGCAGTATCTGCAGCGGTATCTCCAGCCCCTACCTGTTGTTGCGGCAGGCTGTGGTCCACGTCTGGTTCGATAGCATTGTCCCCCAGCTCTGGGACCGCAATATTTTCCTGGTTGTACTGCGGGACGAGGCGCTTTGTACCGATAACGTGACGGTTCAAGTCCAGGCCCACGTACTGCGCCTTAATATACGTGCGGAAATGATCGGCCCCCTGGTCATCGCGCCATTGTTCGGTAACGAGAGACCCCACGATGACTAGAGGCATGCCTTTTGCCAGGGATTTGCGCACGTTGATGGCGAATTGATTCCACATCTCGACGTCGATATAAAGATGATCCACGTCACGCCACTGCGGCGCCTTGGTGTTGTGTCCTTCCGTATTGTCCACACCGGCATCGGCTTGGCGGTCCGGGATCCGGCGCGAGGAGGCGACGCGCAGCTTGGCTTTATAGGCCCCAGTGGAGGTTTTGGTCAAGATTGGGTCGCGAGTAAGGCGACCGGTCAAGGTAATTGGGTATTGGGACATGGTGCTAGAAAATCCTTTGCTGGATAGTTGGGTTGGCGAGTGTGGTTTTCCTCGCTCGTTTCCACATCCTGATACCCGCGCACAAGCCACACCATGCCGGCGACCCCAACCCTGTGAATAACTTGTTGTATCCGTCAACGAAGGACAGAGTTTGGGGAGATTTTTAAACGGTTATCCACAGGCTAGCGCCCGCGGAAGCTCGATTCATCGCCGTGTCCCATATCCTGCAGCATCGCGTTATAGCGTTCCAATTCGGCATCATCGTCCGCATCCGCCTGCATATCATGGCGGCGGGCGGTAGCACGGTCATCGCCCAGCCAATCCAGGAAGAGCTTGCCAAAGACGATGACCAGCGGGAACTGGCCAAAGCCCCACGCAATGCCGCCGCCCACGCGCTGATCTTGGAGCAGATCCTGATCCCACGGCAGGTCCAAATACTGATAGAAGTCGGCACCCAGCACGCTTTGCAGCTGCATGAGATATACACCAGCAAAAAGGTGGAACGGCATGGAAAGGAATAGCACGGCCAAGCGGAATGGCGTAGATCGACGATTGGGAAGCGGGTCCGGCCCGATGATTTCCCAAAAGTAGAAGCAGCCAGAGACGATGAACGCGAAGTTCATAATAAGGTGGCCTGCGTGTTCCGAGATGGCAAATTGATACAGGCTCGGGAACAAATACAACACGTACAGGAAAAATAGGTACTGCACGAGATTGACAAACGGATTGGTAATAAACGCGACGACCTTAGATTGGGTGGCCGCCAGCGCATAGTCATGCAGGCTCGGCTGACCCTTTGGCCCAGGCTCAAAGGCCTCCATAAGCAGGGTCAGTGGCGCACCAAGGACTAGCAGAAGAGGTACCGCCATCGACAAAATCATATGTACCAACATGTGCATCGAGTACATCGCTGGCATATAAAGTCCCAGGCCGGTAGACATCACGAGGGTCATACCCAACGCGCCGCTCATAAACCATGCAGTACGTCCCTTGTTCCACGTCAGGCCACGCTTATGCACGCGGTAGACGCAGTAGCCATACGCCGCGGCCAAGAGCAGGCCAATGGTGCCGAACATGATGTCAAAGCGGAACATAGTCCACACGTTGAGCACCGTGGGCTTTTCAAAGAGCTCATAGCCCATCAAAATCTGCATCGAGTTGAGGTTCGGATCGCGCGGCGCTGGGGGCACGGTGCGCCCCAGCGTAATGGCCACGCCAATGGTGCCGGCCATAACAGCTACTTCCACAATGGCGATACGGATAAAAAGGCGCGGATCCCTACCCAGCTGCGGGATGGTGAGCTCGCGGTGAGCAAGGCCGAAGATTCCCAGCAAAATCGTGAGTACGAACTTAGTGATCAAGATGATGCCATAGGCAGAATCCACCAAATCGGAGATATTCATGCGGATGAGGGTGTTGATCAAGCCCGATACTGCCAGCACCACAATGGCCATGAAGGCAATGCCGGAGTAACGCTTTACCGCAAAGGCGAGATTGGGGCCAAGGCGCCGACCATGAGCGATTAGCGCCATGAGCCCGCCTACCCACAGCATGACAAAGACCAAGTGCCACAGGAGCGAATTGGTGCCATAGTCGTGGTCACCACCAGCCGCGGAATGGCCTTCCATGCCGATGGGCACAACCTGCAAGATGGACAAGAAAAGCAGCACCGGCTGCATCGACCAGCCGCGACCGCACAAGCCAAGAACGCCCACGACAAGGGCGATGAGTACGGAGATTCCCCACACAATGGTGGTAGAAATTTCCGTCAACGCCATCTTCATAGTGGAAGGTTCAAATACCTGGAAAAATGGCGTGCCGGTGAGATCGGACATAATGAGCGGAATTTCCACTAGCCCTACGGCCGCCATACCGAAGGAAGCCCAGGTACCTGTGCGCGCGGCGATGTGGCCGTCGACGGACAAGGGGGCGTCGATAAGCGCAGCGTTGTCTCCACGCGGAGCAATGAGGAACGACGAGGCTAAGAACGAGCCGATGGACAAAGCCATGAGTATCCAAGCCAAGCCGCGAAAGAGCGGCAGGCCAAAGGTGGTAATGCGGCCGGGGTCTGGAATTCCCAGGGCCGCTAGGGAATCGGCGAGGAGGAACAGGGAAATGAAACCAGCGATCAAGCCGGCAATAAGCATCGCCGCGACATAAATTCCCCAGGAAGAACGAGGTTTCTTCCCCGCCTTATTTACACTGTTAACCTGCTCATTTGCCATAGTGCGCATTGTATAGCGCAACCTAGTTCCCCACCTAACACACATTTTGTCTTTACATGTGTCATGATGGAGCTTATGGACACCCGTCAACTTCTTTATTTCCGCGCCGTTGTAGACAATGGCTCCTTCACGCACGCTGCCGAGTCCCTCGACATGACCCAGCCGTCCCTGAGCCTTTCCATACGAAAGCTAGAAAAGGAACTTAATGCCCAGCTCCTTTCGCGCGGGCGCTCCGGCGTCTCCACCACGGAGGCCGGCGATTATGTCTATGAAACGGCCGTCAAGGTTGACGCTTTACTGAGCGAAACCCAGCGCCATATCAGCGAAATCACCGGCGACAAGGCCAGCACCGTTTCCCTCGCCTCCGCCCCCATTTTGAACTGGGAATTTACCCCTTCCGCCCTGGCCGAACTGAAGCGGATTTACCCCACTGCCACTATCTCGCTGGACGACGCCGCGCCAGCCACCGCCATCAAACGCCTGCTGGACGGCCAGGTGGACCTAGCGCTTTTGCCGACGTCCGACCCGAAGGCCTTCATCCGCCGCTACGCCCACGAGCTCACCGTCCACCAAGTGGCCACGTTTGATTACTCTGTCGCCCTACCCCACCGCCTTGCAGAGCTTGAGTCTCCCGTCTCGCTCGCGGACCTGCGCGGCGAAACCTGGCTCATTCCGCCGCGCAGCCGCGAGCTTCCTGAGCTAGCAGAGTTCTATAGCGACCTATGGAATAGCCGCCCTAGCCTCAAACCAGACAGGACCCAGGAGGTAGCCAGCCTTAATGGCGCCATTCCCATGGTCTCCAGCGGCCTGGGCGTAAGTATCGTGCCCAATTGCGCGCCCGCTGTGCAGCCACAGGGCATTATCAACCGCCCAATTTCCGATGAGCTGCCGCACTACTACGCCATCGTGGCCTACCGCACGGATCGCGAGCTAACCACTGCCGCCCAGGCCTTGGTGGACATCCTTCGCGCCCCGCAGCGCACCCTGGCTTAGGTTTCCCCGCCGTCGTGGGCTACTATGAGTGGGTCATAAGCCCCCATAGCTCAGTGGATTAGAGCAGTGGGTTTCTACCCCATGTGTCGCGGGTTCGAATCCTGCTGGGGGCACCGCGCGAAGCCTTGAGGCGCCGAGTTTCTCGCCGCTTCAAGGCTTTTTGTTTACGCTAGGTCTCACCATGCCCCATCCCGGAAAGGATTAACCATGTCGCTTCCCGCCCCTTCCCGCACCTCCTATGCCCTCGTCACGGGGGCCAGCCAAGGCATTGGCAAGGCCATGGCGCAGGATTTCGCCGCCCTGGGTTATAACGTCATCCTCGTGGCCCGTCGCCGCGAGTTATTGGAGTCCATTGCTGCGGAGCTCGAGCAGCGCCACAATATCGAGGCCATCGCCCTACCGGCGGATCTCGCCGTGGCTGATGACGTCGCCCGCGTGACTGACACCATCGCCACCCACGAGGTATCTATCTTGGTCAATTCCGCCGGCATCGCCAGCTTCGGCCCCTTCATGGACCAGGACTGGTCCTACGAGACGACCCAGTTTGAGCTCAATGGCACTGCTGTCCATCACCTCACGCGGGCCGCCTTGGAGCACATGCTGCCGCGCCGCAGCGGCGCCATTTGTAATGTCGGCTCTGCCGCGGGCAATATCCCCATCCCCAATAACGCCACTTATGTCTTCACCAAGGCCGGCGTTAATGCGTTTACGGAGGCCCTACACTACGAGCTAAAGGGCTCCGGCGTATCTTGCACCCTGCTCGCCCCCGGCCCAGTGCGCGAGGCCACCATCGCCGAAGAAGACCAATCAATCGTGGACAAGGTAGTTCCGGATTTCTTGTGGACCACCTATGAGTCTTGCTCCCAAGAAACAATTGCAGCGATGCGCCGCAACCAGCGCCGCGTGGTGCCAGGGCCCTTGTCGAAGGCTATGAATACCCTCAGCCAAGTGCTGCCCACCCCGGTAATTGCACCGCTGGTGGGCAGCTTCTACGCCAAGATGGGCTAAGCCCCGGCGTCTTCTAGATCCTTGTTTTTGAGCACGCTGTCCTCGCCGCGTGCTCGCTTGCGCTCTACCCAGAAGTCTGCATTCTTGATTCCCAAGGCCTCGGGGTCGAACTGCGGATCCTTGCCAGCCTTCTTCTGCTTCTCATAGTCTTTGAGTGCCTTGATGGCAGGAACCTGGAGGAAGAGGATGGCAATGATATTTAGCCATGCCGTCGTGCCAACGCCGATATCACCGAGCGCCCACGCCGCCCCCGGGCTGGTGGTAGCGCCGACGATGACGGAGATAATAATCAGCGCGCGCAGCACCCAAATCAGGCCACGGCGGACAGCGCGGGAGCGTACCCACCGGTTGAAATAGGTCAGGTTAACCTCGGACATGTAGTAGTACGCTAGGACCGTCGTAAAGGCGAAAAAGGCAATAGAGACCGCGATGAAGGTGGGTCCCCATCCTGCAAAGACGCTATCGAGACCGGACTGCACGTAGCCAGGCCCCACCTCAACGCCTTCTGGCAGCGAACCGTGGTAGACCACTTCACCTTCCTCGGAGCTACCGCGGAAGACGGTGTACATATCCGTAGAAATGATCATGAACGCGGTAGCCGAGCAGACAAAGAGTGTATCGACGTAGACCGCAAAGGACTGCACGAAGCCTTGCTTAGCTGGGTGGGAAACCTCAGCGGCTGCAGCGGACTGCGGGCCGGTACCCTGGCCAGCCTCATTGGAGTAAATTCCGCGCTTTACACCCCACATGATGGCCGCGCCGAGCATGCCGGAGAAACCGGCTTCCATATTGAAAGCAGATTTGAAGATAAGCCCGAAGACCTCTGGAATCTGCGTGAAGTTCATGCACATGACCACCACAGAAATCACAATGTAGATAACCGCCATAAAGGGCACGACGATGGTGGCGAAGTTCGCAATACGCTTCACGCCACCGATAATGATGATGGCCAAAATGCCCGCCAGGACAACGGCCGCCCAGGTAGAGTTCACGCCCCACGCGGTATCGGCCGCGGCAGCTACCGCGTTGGCCTGAATTGCGGGAAGGAAGTAGCTGGTTGCCAGGATCATGGCGACGGCAAAGACGATTCCGTAGACCACCATGAAGGGTGCAGCTTTAGTGTGCTTGTAGGCCTTCTCGATGTAGTACGCAGGCCCTCCGCGGTATTCACCGGTGTCCTGGTCCTTTTCCTTGTAGATCTGGGCCAACGTACATTCGATAAACGAGGTAGACGAGCCGAGTAGCGCTACGGCCCACATCCAGAACACGGCACCAGGTCCACCGAAGGCAATGGCCGTGGCCACGCCGGCGATGTTACCCACACCCACGCGGCCAGATAACGAAACCATCAAGGACTGGAAGGAAGAAACGCCGTCTGCGGATTTTTCTCCGTTGACGATCTGCTTGAGCATGTCCGGAATGCAGCGCACCTGCAAAACGCGTGTCACCACGGTGAAATAAATACCCGCGCCGAGGCATAAAAACACCAAGACGGGGGACCAAATTACGGTATTGAGGGCATCGAGGAAGTTTGCCATCTGGTCTCTCCTAAGTCTGTCGCACCTCCCGAATGAAGAGCGATAACCCAGAGTATGCCCTAACTCACACTACAATATGAGGCAAATCACCCATTATTTTTATGCAGAATGAAAACACACTTGCGGGAAGGCCGCCCTGCGCAGTGGCAATCACCCCTCCAGAACAACCCCGCCCGTACCCCATCTAGGGGTAAAAGGGGGCGGGAGTAGAATGGGCCGCATGCCACATTCCGACATTGCCGCAAAGCACGACCGCCTCGTTTGGATCGATTTGGAAATGACCGGCCTGGACCCCGAGCGCCATGTCATCGTCGAGGTCGCCGCCGTCATCACCGATGGCAATCTCAACATCCTGGGAGAAGGCATCGATCTGGTCGTCCACGCCACCGAGGAGGAGCTGGCACAGATGGATTCCTTCGTCACCGAGATGCATGCCAGTTCCGGGTTGGATAAAGAAATCCGCGAGTCCACCACCTCCATCGGCGAGGCCGAAGATGCCGTGCTTGCGCTCATCAACGAATACTGCGATCCGGAGCACCCCGCTCCCCTGGCCGGCAATTCCATCGCCACTGATCGCACGTTCATCCGCACCTATATGCCCCGGCTCGATAGTGCCCTGCACTACCGCATGATCGACGTGTCCACCATCAAGGAGCTTGCCCGCCGCTGGCACCCGCGCGCCTATTTCAACCAGCCCGATAAAGGCATGGCCCACCGCGCACTGCAGGACATCATCGAATCCATCCGCGAGTTGGACTTCTACCGCCGCAGCGTCTTTCGCACCGACGAGGGCCCCACCTCCCCCGAGGCGGAGCAGATTAAGGCCGAAACTACCGCAGATTACCAGGCGTTTTTGTAATTTAGGCGGCGTGAGTTAACCTATATCTCGTTGCTTTCACGCAGCGATGGTGGCTGTAGTTCAGCTGGTAGAGCACCAGGTTGTGATCCTGGGTGTCGCGGGTTCGAGTCCCGTCAGCCACCCCAAGTGCCCGAGCCTTGCGCTCGGGCTTTTTCAGTTTTCTACCTGCATGCTCGCCAGCAGCTCCTCCGAACGAGCCCGGCCGGCAATATCCGGCATATCTCCGGTGACCACAAACTCACTAACGCCTAGCCGCTTGCCGACGCCCCTTAGTTCCTCCCTCACTTCCTCCACCGTTCCCCATACGTCATGGGCCAACGCCTCCTCTATGCGCCGGCGCTGCTGCCCCGTGAGAGCATCCATGTCCAGCTCGCCCGCTGGCCGCAAGGTCGCGAATTCGCCGGTCGATTGCGCTCGCACCTTCGCATAGGCTTCCGGCAACAAGAGATCACGGGCGGCCGCGGACGTCTCGGCAACGGCGATATTGAGCGAAGAGATAATAGGCGGGGCGTCGGCAAGCGCATGTTCCCGGTACACGCGCGCAGCGGCCTCCTGCGTGGCTACAGGACCGCCCAGAATGACACCAAGCCCCAACTTTGCCGCCACCATTGCCGAGCGAAAGCCCGCCAAAACATAGAGCGGGGTGCCCCTATACTCAGGCCGGACCGTCACCGCCTCTTCGCCGCGCAGGTAGCGCAAGAGCGTGGCTAGCTCCGCCTCGAAGCGCTGCTTCACCTCGGCCGGCTCCCCCTGGCGCAGCGCCTTTCGCACCGGCGCGGTAAACCCGACGGAGGAGCCAATCCCTATATCAATGCGCCCGGGATACAGCGCCTCGAGGAGATTAATCTGCTCGGCCACCAGAAACGGCGGGTGATTGAGCAACATAATGCCGGCCGTCCCCACCCGAATGCGCTGCGTCTGGGCCGCAACGTGCGCCGCGAGTATCCCCGGCTGACCCGCTGGAATTCCCGGCACACCGTGATGCTCGGCCACCAGAAAACGCTGAAAACCCAACTTCTCTACGTGCCGGGCGTGCTCGGCCACCTGATCCAGTGGGCCGGCTGCCCCGCGGTCCAAAACAGAAAAGCGCATGGCCACCACTGTAGCCATGCGCTTGTGCCTTGTGCGGCCGTTAGGCGCTACTGATTAGCGTCCGCGTTACCTTTCGACCACTCATCCCAGGACATATTCCAGTCACCGAGACCGTCCAACGCATTAAGCGTCTCGCCGTAGGAGTTGAATACCCGCACCACGTCGCCACGCTTCATCGTCTCCTGGAACCACTGCGCAGCCTCCGGCGTCACATTGACGCAACCATGAGACGTATTGGTATTGCCCTGCGCCCACACGGACCACGGAGCGGAGTGAACATAGATGCCGGAATAAGACATTTGGGTAGCCCAGTCCACGGTCGTGCGGTAGCCGCCAGCGTCATGGGCTAGGCCAAAGGTCTCCGAGTCCATGACTAGCTGTGGGTGCTCATCGCCGATAATGTAACGGCCATTTGGCGTATCGTACTGATAATCGCGGCCAAGCGAGACCGGGATGGCACGCAAGAACTTCTTATTCTTAAAGACCTTCATCGTCTTGGTGGCGTTATCAATAATGGCCACCGTGCGGTCACCGATGGTGAAATTCGTCTTGGCGTTTTCACCGCCATAGATTCCCCCACCTAGGTCCTTGCCATACTGGTCCACTTTTACTTCAACCTTAGTGCCCGGCTCCCAGTAATCCTTCGGACGCCAGCGCACCTCCTGGTTATTGACCCAGTGGAAAGCACCTTCCACCTTGGGGTTAGTGATCACAGTAATAGTCTTTTCAGCCGCCTTCCGGTCCGTAATTGGCACACCGAAGTTCACACCGATGACCTGTCCTACGCCAACCTCAGAATCCGGGATAGGGGTAAGCGATACCTCAGCAACGCCCGCTGCTTGCGGGGTGGAAAAACTGAGGTTCTTCTTGTTGCCATCTACATCGGAGGCCACGATGGAATAAGTGTGGTTATAGCCCAAGTCCTCCGCAGTAGACCACGTCTTGGCGTCCTTGGAGAGCTTTTCTTTAACTTCGACGCCCATTTCATTGGTCATGGTGACGCTCTTGAGCTTGCCCGTGGTCTCCACGGTGACTGGCTTGGACGGATCTACATCCGTCGCCCCGTCCTTTACGGAGGCTACAAGGCCGCCTTTCTTTTTCTCGGACTCTTTGCCGCCGTCCTTGTCTCCATCCGCATGTGCGGCGGCGGTGGATTCTTGGTCGGCAGCCTGATTCTCGGCTGAGGAATCAGAGGAGCAGGAGGCGGCGGCTAGGGAAATGCACGCAACGCCTGCGGCCGCTACGAGACGGCGCGCGATAGGGAGGGAATTTTTCACTGAGTTGCCCTTAGACACGTAATTGCTGCTTTCAAAGACCAACATAGATTAGCGTCTCCCTCCGCCAATTACCAGAAGCCACTTCAGGCATTAACCAATTTGTTATACACCCTTCAAAAACCGCTTTGACCAGGCGATTTTACACTTTTAAAGAATGGCTGCTAGAGTATCTACTCGTTGCACAGAGAGCCACACGGCAGGAAGTCAACAATGCGCCATTAGCTCAATTGGCAGAGCAACTGACTCTTAATCAGTGGGTTCGGGGTTCGATTCCCTGATGGCGCACAATATAAATCTCGAGGCGTTGTTCTTAGAACGATACCTCGAGATTTTTCTTTTTACGAGCCAGTCCCTGTCACCGCGCTGCACATGACTTATGTGCTCACGGCGCCAGGAAACCAGACGCCTGATGGCTCACCACTAAAACAGGGCCGGGTGATTACCCGGCCCTGTGCTATCTCACCCGCAACGGGGCAATGAGTGGAGCGCCGCCATGCTGGACGACGTCCGCCTCTACCCCATACACGCCCTCCACGAGCTCCCCCGTGAGAACGTCCGCAGGCCTACCTTGAGCACGAATATGACCCTTTTTAAGCACCACCAGCTGGTCACACATGCGCGCGGCCAAGTTGATGTCATGGATGGCCACAAGGCCTAGGCTGCCATCGCGCTGTGCTTTGGCACGGACCTCATCCAAGACAAAGATCTGGTGATGGAGGTCGAGGGCGGACGTGGGTTCGTCGAGAAGCATGAGGCCTGGATTGCCCACCAGCATCTGTGCCACCGCCACAAGCTGACGCTGGCCACCAGAGAGCTCATTGAGGTAGCGCGAAGCAATCGCGTCCAGCCCCAAGGAGTGCAGCACCTCACCCGTGCGTGTAATCGGGTCTTCGCAGGCCTCCCGGCGCGCGGAAATCAGCACGGCTTCAAAGGCCCGCAGCGCGGCCGTGCTCGTAAGGTCCTGTGGCACGTAGCCGATAAGCTGGCGGCGTCGCTTGCCGCGCGGCGCCGTGCCATCGACGCGGAAATCCACCTCGCCGTCGCAGCCGCGGTGCACGCCGGCCAGGGACTTAATGAGCGTGGTCTTGCCGGAGGCATTCGGCCCCAACAATCCCACCAGCTGCCCGCCGTGGAGTTTTTCCACATCCACGGACTCCAGCACGCGGTGTTTGCCATAGGCCGCACTCAGCCCGGAAATAGTCAGTTCTACGTCCACAGTGCCCTCCTTCGGGTCATAACGATGGCAATGAAGAATGGCACGCCCAGAAGCGAAGTAACGATACCAATGGGAATGGCCAGGCCCGGCTTAATCATCAGGCTCACCGCATGCGCGGCACACATCACGGCCGCGCCCGCCGCCATGGAGGCCGGCAAGAAGTAGCGCTGGTCCTCGCCCACCAGCATGCGGGCGATGTGCGGGCCCACCAAGCCAATGAAGCCGATGATGCCGGCGAATGCCACGGTGGTCGCCGCAACGAGCGAAACCACGATGAGCACTACTACGCGCAGACGGGAGGTATTGATGCCCATGGCGGTGGCGCGGGCGTCGCCAAGCCGCAAGGCAGTCAGGCGCCAGCCCAGCGCCCATAGGATGGGCAGGGCGATAATCAGCACGGCCGCCAGCACGCCATTAGCCGCCCAATTGGCGCGGGTAAGAGAGCCCATGGACCAAAAGACGATCTGCTGCAGCGCCTCGGCCGAGGACTGGTACTGGATAAGCGCCAGCATGGCTTGGAAGAAGAACACCAAGCCGATGCCAAGCAGCACCATGGTTTCTGCCTTCGCGCCACGGATGACGGCCGCGATAACAATAATGGCCGTAGCCACCGCGGCAGCAAGCCACGCCATCAGCGCCAGGTTGAACTGCGGCTGTGCAATCAGCTGCCACTTGAGCACGATGGAGGTGGCGCCGCCAAACGCGGCGGCCGCGGAAATTCCGAGGGTAAAAGGCTCGGCCAGCGGATTGTTGAGGATAGTCTGCATTTCCGCGCCGGCCAAAGACAGGGCCATGCCGATGAGCACGGCCATCACGGCCATGGGCAGGCGCAGCTGCCACAGCACCGTGCGCGTCTGGTCATCCAGCCCCGCGGGATTGACTATGCCCTTCATGACCTCGGCCGGGCTGATATCAATCGCGCCCACAAAGTTGCTGATAATAAAGGCCACGGCCGCAATCAGCGTCAGGCCCGCAACGATGCCTATGCGTTGCCAGGTTAACCTCTTATGTTGCCGCGCGAGGGCGGCTACCTCTGCGCCCTCCATTAGTTGGTGCTAAAGAAGGTTCCCTCGCCGGAGATCGGCGAGTACTTTTCTTGCGCATCCATCCACTGCTTGGCGACGTCCATATCGGCATACGCCTCCGGGTCGATCCACTCGGCCACCTGCAGCAACGCTAGGTAATTAAACGGCGAATTATAGAATTGGTGCCACATGCTGTGGAAGTGGTGTTCCTTGACCGCACGCAGCTTATCGAAGCCAGCCTGCTTACCCGGCAGCTTAGCCACACTGCCCTTGGCTTCCTTTTCATCGATGCCGTAGCCCACTGCAGCGTATCCGACAGGGTGGCCTTCATCGTCCTTCATCTCAGACCAATCGCCACCGGTGGCGATGATCATATCCGGGTCAGATTCCAGGACCTTTTCCGGGGTGATCGTGCCAGACTCGCCCGGAATGACTTTATCGCCGACATTCTCGCCGCCGGCCGCGTTGACCAGCTGGGAGATATTGGAATCGTTCCAGGAGCCGCAGCAATCGGACACACCGGCCGAGCGCCAGACGAAGGTCTTTGGTTTATCCTTTACCTTCTCTGCGCGGTCCTCAACCAGATCCACCGTCTTTTGCCAATCCGCGTTGAATTCCTCAGCGCGGTCCTCTTGGCCAAAGATCTCACCGAAGATGTCCATAGTCTTAGGCGTACTCTCCAGCGGGTCGCGGCGGAAGTCGGTGACCGCATACTTCAAGCCAGCCTGATCCATCTTGTCGGTCAGGCCAGCTTCGCGGGAGGCATCGTATTGATCCAGCGAGAGCACAATGAGGTCCGGGTCTAGGCTCACGAGTTTTTCTACGGTGACATCGCCCTTGGCAAAGCCGCCGATCTCTGGAACCTCGTTTACGGACGGCAGTTCCTTTTCCAGCGCCGCGTAGTAATCCGGCACCATCTGCTTGAGATCCGTTCCGATGCCAACGACCTTGTCCAGTGGATTATCGGGGTCGAGTACACCGGTAGCAAAAATCGATCGGCCCTCCCCCAAAATCACGCGATCGGGAGCCTTATCCAGTTCCACGTCACGGCCGATGATATCGGTGAAGGAGAACTCGGCATCGCCGCTGGAGCCTCCAGTTACTTCCTCAGCTGCGCCGCAGCCGACGAGTGCGGTTGCCGATGCCGCCACAACCGCCATTACCTTGAAGGGGGTATGAGCCATTTTTAGTCCTTGGTCGTTGGATGCCCTCGCAGTTAACGCAAAGGGCCTTACATAGGACATCCTAACCTGATTAAGTAAGGTAACCCAAACCTAAACGGGTTCGCCGTTGATCGCGTAGTCTTCCGGCTCGCCCTTGGGCACCTCGGTTCCGTCCGACATGGTGCGATCTTCCAGCTCTCCATCCGGATCCACGATGGCGATATCGAAGCCAGACTCGCGGATTCGGCGTAGCCCCTCCTTCAGCATGCGCCGGCCCATGCGGTTCGTGCCCGTAATATGCGATAGCTCGAGCACCACCGTGCCCTCGCCAAAATCCGACTCCATCAACTCGTACAAGATGGTCTCGGCCGCGTTGAAGTTGATTAGGCCCTGCAGGTAGATCACGGTCAGCTCCGCATCCTGCTCCACCTTGCGCACTGGGTTCACGCCATAGCGCTCGTCTGTAGACATCAGGTGCAGGCCCATGTCCTTCGACAGCAGCTTGAACGCATCCACCCCGCGCACCGAGTTGCCTTCTTTGTTCAGTCGCGGCGAGAATGTCGCCACGCCCAACTGGCCCGGCAGCGTGCCCAGCAGGCCACCCGACACGCCCGACTTCGCCGGGATGCCCACCTCGGCCATCCACCGGCCGGCGCCGTCATACATGCCGGCCGAGCTCATCACCGATAGCGTCAACCGGCACACATCCGCGTCCAAAATCTTGTCTCCCGTTACCGGCTGCACCCCACCATTGGCCAGAGTTGCCGACATCACGGCCAAGTCCCGCACCGTCACCACAATCGAGCACTGCTCAATATACGTTGACACCGCATCGTGTGCCTCGTCCTGGATGATGTCGTAATTCCGCAGCATGTGTGCCAGCGAGAGGTTGCGTTCACTGACATCGAGCTCGGAGGAGCGCATGGCGTCGTCGATAAGCAAGTCGCGGCCTGCCAACCGGGAGAAGTAGGTGCGCAGCCGCTCCACGCGCGCGGCCGGCTCCGAATCCACGCCATTAATCAGCTGCGTGACCGCAATCGCGCCCGCATTGATCATGGGGTTGACCGGCCGATGATCATCGCGGTTGAGCGAAAGCTCGTTGAAAGCCTCGCCCGAAGGCTCCATGCCCACTATCTCGCGCACCGCGGAAAGGCCCAGCTCCTGCAGCGCCAGTGCGTAAACAAACGGCTTGGACAGAGACTGAAGGGTAAATTCCACCTCATCATCGCCCGCAGAGTAGACGTGGCCGGTGGTGGTGCACATCGCGGCGCCGAGATACTCGGGCTCTGCCTTGGCCAGCTCCGGAATATAATCCGCCACGGCACCGTCGCGATTATCGCGCACCTTGGTGAGGATTTCCTGCAAATAAAAAGGGATTGGTGTCTTCATCCCAACCCAGCCTACGAAAAAAGTCCCCGCGGTGTGCGGGGACTTCCATAATTTAGTGGCGCTCGGACAGCAGGCGCTGCAGCTCCTTCAGGTCGCTCTTGCGGCGGCGAGAGCGGAAGACCGAGAAAGCAATCAGTCCAACCACAGCAGCGCCGACGCCGCCCAGGGCCATCTGCACGTTGCGGTCCTGCAGCTTATCGGTAGCCGCGGTCTTAGCCTCGTTGGCAAAGTTCTGCGGCTTGCTGCGCTGTGCCAGCTCGTCCAGGGTGCCGGCCAGCTGGCGGCGGGTGCGCTCGATATCGCGCTGAATGTCTTCAATATTGCGTGCCACGAAGTTCTCCTCTTAACTTAGGTTCGCTCTTAACGGGGTCATTCTACCCCGCCGGCCCAAAAGCGTGCAGCCCGGGCGGTAAGTAAGGTGGAAACCATGACTGAAAACCGTTTGAATGCTGGAGATACCGCCCCTGCCTTTGCGCTTGCCGACGACGCCGGAAACACCGTTTCCCTCGCCGATTACGCAGGCCAGCGCGTACTCGTCTATTTCTACCCCCGCGCCAATACCCCGGGCTGCACCAAGGAAGCCTGTGATTTCCGCGATTCCCTTGAACAGCTTAATGCTCTCGATATTGCTGTCGTGGGCATCTCCCCCGATAAACCGGAGGCGCTGGCAAAGTTCCGCGCGGACCACGAGCTGAACTTCCCGCTGCTTTCGGATCCGGATAAGTCCGTCATGACCGCCTACGGCGCGTTTGGTGAGAAAAAGAACTACGGCAAGGTGGTCCAGGGCGTTATCCGCTCCACCTTCTTAGTCGAGCCGGATGGCACCATCGGCCAGACCCACTACAACGTCAAGGCCACCGGCCACGTCGCCCGCGTAATGAAGGGCCTGAGCTAGCGCGGCGTCGTCCAGCGCAGTGACGAACGCATTGACCGGGCCGGACTCCTTATCCACAGCCTGGCCGTACGGTACAATTGCGCAACTGCGCGCGATCCGGGGGCCTTTCTAGCACGGTGGCAGCGATCTAGCACCTGCTTGTTTCGCGCCTTTGTGCCATTGCTACCCACCGCAGGCAGTTGACGCTTAAACAAGCTATCCACAGCTGCGGCCGTCTATGACTCGGTTCTACTGCCGGTCCTGCTTAGAGTTGTAGCCATGAGCGCACTGCAGGCCTATGCCACCCATATTGCCTCGGCGACGGACATCCTCGCCGAGGCCCACGGCATGTCTGAGCGCGCCCTCATCGAGCTGGGTCTACCCGATATAGAAGCCCGCGACCTCCGCGCGCTTGCCGCGGTTTATTTCGGCACGACCGGCTTTAGCCGGAAGCAACGCCACGCCACCACGGCCGCTCGCCACCATGACCTCATAACGCTCAAGCTGATTGAAAAATATGTCTCCCGCGTGCGCACACAGCGCGATGCGTGGAACTTGCGGGTAGAGCTGTGCCGCCTGCGAGGCCCCGCCTCTGAAATCGCCCGCCGCGCCAAGCAACGCCTCCGCGACCTCCGCCCGCGCCGCACGCCGCCCCGCGAAGGGGTGCAGCTCCTTCGCCGCCCGAATGGCCCCTGGACCATGCGGATTACCGCTCCCTCGGCCTTCCTCGCGGAGTTTGACGCCGCGCTCGACCCCGCGCGCCCACTCGATTCCCTGCGCGATCTCCTTCGCGGCACGGGCGCCCCTTCCGCGCGCACCACAACCAACGTCATCATCCCGCTCAACACACTGGACCACATCTTGGACGGCGACGGTGAAGAAGTCACCCTGCGGCTGACTAATGGCGCCACCATTACCGGTGCCGAGTTGGTCGAGCGCACCTTCACCGAGCACGGACTAGCCACCCTTATCCATCCCGTTAAAGGCCCCGTCAACCTGTATCGCACCTCGCGCTACGCCACCGAGAAACAGCGGCAGATGGCCGCGGCCGAAAACCCTACCTGCCCGTGGCCGCCGTGCAACCACCCGGCGGACAAGGCCCAGATCCATCACCTGAAGGCTTGGAAGCACGGAGGACTGACCAATATGGACAACCTCACCGTGTGCTGCCCGTATCACAACGGGGTTAACCAAGATGATCCGAATGCCCCGCCGCTGCGTGGGCGCCTTGCCCGAGTCAATGGCAAGGTACGTTGGGTCCGCTAGCGCTGCCTCTGCGAGGTAGCGCTACTCGGCGTGCTCGACAAAGTCCGCGTAGACTTCCGCGGCTACCCGCGCGAAATCGGCCGGTGCCATGCGCGCCATGCCCTCCGGCAGGCTGCCCCACAACGTACAGCCTGTCACCTCCGGCATCTCCTCCAGGTTCAGGCGCGTAGCCAAGTCCGGATCGGCCGGCAGCGAGCCACCAACTAGCCCGAGCACCTCAATTCCACGGCGTTGTGCCTCGCGCACGGTCAGCTCGGCCGCGTTGAGGCTTCCTAGGTTAAGGGAGGTGACGATGAGGAGCCTATCGGCGACGTCGGCAAGCGTATAGGCGTCCGTTAAACGCACGAGGAGCCCGCCGGCGCCTTCCACGAGCACCACACGGCCGGGTGCGTCAAGGGCGGCAATCCACTCTTTAAGTTCCTGCAGGCTGGGTTGGGGCATGCCGGCCCGGCGCGCAGAAAGATTCGGCGCCAGCGGCTCCGGAAAGCGCACCATCTCTGCTACCTCCACCCCCGCCAGCTTGCCGACGGTCGCCGCATCCCCCTTGCCTTCCGGCTCCCCCGTCTGCAGCGGTTTGGCGTAGATGACCTCGCGGCCGCGTTGCTTGAACGCGCTGGCGAGCGCGGCCGTGGCCACAGTCTTGCCGACGTCCGTATTCGTTCCCGTTACATAAATAATCACTGTCGTCCTCCTGCCACCGCAGCGCGCACGCCGCGGCACATTTGCGCTATTTCATCTGCGGTGCTGATAAACGGCGGCATGATATAAATCAACCGGCCGAACGGACGTAACCACACACCTTGGTCTACGGCTGCGGCCGTCGCTGCGGACATATTTACATCGCGTTCCATTTCCACCACACCTATGGCGCCAAGTACGCGCACGTCGGCTACCCCAGGTTCCTCGGACAGGCCCTCAAACCCTCGTTGCAGCTGCTTTTCGATGCCCGCTACCTGCTCGCGCCAATGCCCTTCCGCGATGAGAGCAGTTGCCTCGGCCGAAACGGCACAAGCGAGTGGATTAGCCATAAATGTTGGTCCGTGCATCAGCGCGCGCGGACTCATCCCCTCGGCCACCTTCGCGGTGGCGAGCGTGGCAGCCATGGTCATAAAACCGCCGGTCATCGCCTTACCAACGCACATGATATCTGGCACAACGCCAGCGGCTTGGGTGGCAAAAAGTTCGCCTGTGCGGCCGAACCCGGTGGCGATTTCGTCCGCGATCAGCACGATACCGTGGCGGTCGCAGATTTCTCGGACCCCGCGGACCAGCTCGTGGTCATGAAAGCGCATGCCACCCGCGCCTTGGACTACAGGTTCAATAATTAGCCCTGCAACTTCTTCCGTGATGCACGCTTCCAGCTCGCGCAGATAGTTCGCGCGCTCGGCCGGGCTAGCCCCGCGGGTAGGCGGCGCTGGGGCAAAAATCTGCTGCGCTAAGGTACCGGTCCACATCGAGTGCATGCCGCCTTCGGGATCGCACACGCTCATCGCCGCGAAGGTATCGCCGTGATACCCCGATCGCCACGTCAACATCTTGGTGCGCTCTGGGTGCCCTGCGCCACGGGCATACTGCAGTGCCATTTTGATGGCTACTTCTACCGATACAGATCCGGAATCGGAATAAAAGACCTGCTCAAAATCACCACGCGTTAATTCCATGAGGTTACGAGTAAGCCGCGCAGCCGGTTCGTGGGTGAGTCCGCCGAACATGACGTGGCTCATCCTCTCGATTTGTTCGTTCGCTGCCGCCTTGAGCCGTGGGTGACTGTGGCCGTGGGCGGCGGCCCACCAGGAAGACATGGCGTCGATAAGCGTGGTGCCATCCGCGAGTGTTAAATAAACGCCGGCGGCCGAGTCCACCACAAGCGTGGGCTCGCCTGGCTCGGCGTAGGGGTGCCAAATGTGGCGTGCGTCGAGAGCGGCAATGTCCTCCGCTGAAATATCCATGATTTTAGGTTTATCACAGACTTTCGGCCGTTATAGTGCTTTTATGACAATTATTAAACATCGTTCAATTCGGCGTTTACCGGTGGCTTTGCCGGCTATCGCCGGAATTGAAATGTGGGAGCGCTTTAGCTTCTACGGCATGCAGGCCATCCTCGCCTATTACCTTTATTCCACCTCCGGCGGACTCGGCATGGACCAAGCGCAGGCCACGGCGCTCGTCGGCGCGTACGGCAGTCTGCTCTACCTGTGCACGTTCGTTGGCGGGTGGGTCAGCGACCGGCTCCTGGGTGCCGAACGCACGTTGCTTGCCGGCGCGGGCCTGCTCATGTGCGGGCACCTTTCGCTGTCCTTGGTGCCTGGTCTGGCGGGCCTCGTGGCCGGACTGTTGCCGCTTGCGCTGGGTTCAGGGCTGCTTAAAACTGCGGCAATTACCATTCTGGGCGCGGCTTTTCCTCCCACGGCCGGCGCACGGGATGGAGCTTTTCAAATCTTTTACCTGGGGATAAACATCGGCGCCTTACTCGGACCGATGCTCACGGGCTGGCTGGCACAAAAGCACGGCTACCATGCCGGTTTCCTCGCAGCCGCAGGCCTCATGTGTTGCGGGTGTGTTTTCTACGGGTTATTGCGCCAGCGGGTAGTCACGGAGTTCGATACCCGGCCTCCCAACCCTACTGCCGCGCCAGGCAAGGCCGCGGCGGTAGCTGTGGTGGCTGTAGTGGGCAGCGTCGCGGTCGCGGTGACGGTTCCACCAGACAAGCTGGCTATGCTTTTGCTCTTTGCGACGATCGCGGCCGCCCTCACCCTCTTCGCCAGCATGCTGCGATCCCCGCGGGTCAGCGTGCCGGAGCGGAAGCAGGTTCTGGCGTATATCCCGCTCTTTTTCTGCTCGACGGCCTACTGGACTCTCCAGCCGCAGATTTACGGGGTGCTAGCCGTGTACTCGGATCAACGTGTAGACCGCATGGTCGGCGGGTTTGAGATTCCGGCAGCATGGACGCAATCACTCAATCCACTGTTCATCCTGGCATTGTCCCTACCGCTGGCGGCGAGCATGTCACGGTGGGCATGCTCGCGGCGTGTGCTAATGGCCGTAGGCATCATGGTGGCAGGTTCCGGAATGTTTGTGCTGTTGCCGTTCGTCGGGGGCGGAGAAAATTCAACGCCATTTGTGGTGTTGGCCGTGACCATCTTGTTGATGTCGCTCGGCGAGCTATTCATCGGGCCGGTGGGCATGGCGGCATCGGCCGCGCACGCCCCGCGAGCGTACGCGACGCGCTTTTCCGCGCTGTATTTCCTCACCATGGCCATTGGAACCTCGCTAGCGGGAACGCTGTCGACGCTGTATGACCCTTCCTCGGCGGGTGCGGAGCGGACCTACCTACTTGTTGTCGGAATTGTCCCCGTCGCGCTGGGGCTCATGCTCTTGGTCGGCAGAAAGGACGTCGTGAACGAGGCTTCGGGCAGCGTTTAAGGCATCGACTTGTGAGGCAACCTTGGCCTCGGCGGGGAAAATCTGACACTCGTGGTCGGGTACAACTTCTGCGCGGCGGGTAATACCGCGCTGGGCGGTATAGGCGTCAAAGAGGTTATCGATGCTCAGGGCTAGTCCTCGTTTTTGAGTTGGTCGCGCAGCTGCTGGAAATACTCGCGAGCAGCCTGGGGCTGCGCGGTGGAGTGCTGGCCCTGCTGCGACTGTTGCTCACCGCGGTTTTGCTCGGAGCGCTCCTGCTCAGCACGCTGGGAGGCAGCGATGGCTTCGCGCTTGGCACGCTCTGCCTGACGCTTGGACTCGCGCTCGATTTCCTCGGCGCGGGATGGCTTGTGCGGCTGCGGGCGGCGGTACTGAGGCGCCCCCTCGGCGGAGTCGAGGGCGCGGTTGGCCATGAGCACGTCGCGCATGCCGCTGAAGAGATCACCCATGCCCTGCGGGTTGGAGGGCATGTAGAGCACGGAGGCCTGGCCGTTGTGGGAGACATCGACCATCGCGTCGAGGTATTGAGAGACCAGCATGAGCGCCTCGGGGGATTCTTCCACGCCGGCGTCGCGAAGCATTTCGTATTGCTGGGCAATGCCCTCGACGATTTCCTTGCGCTGGTCCGCAACGCCGCGTCCCTGCAGCTTCTTTGCTTCGGCAGCGCCCTCGGCCTCTTTGACCACGCGGATCTTCTCGGCCTCTGCCTGAGCGACGGCCGCCTCGCGCTCACGCTGCGCCGCGTTAATGGAGTTCATGGACTCGCGCACGCGGGAATCGGGGCGGATATCGGTAACCAGGGTGTTGACAAAGTTCCAGCCGTACTCGGCCATATTATCGCGCAGGGAAGCCGCAACATTGCGAGCAATGGTGTCCTTGGAGGAGAAGGAATCATCTAGGTCCATATTCGCCACGGAAGAGCGAACATTGTCCTGCACGTAGGCCACAATCTGTTGCTCGTGGTTGGAGAGCATGTAGTACGCCTCACGCTCGCGGCCTTCAACCACCTCGTATTGCACGGCCACAGGGATCTGGACGAAGACATTGTCCTTGGTCTTGGTCTCCACCATCACATCCAGCTGGCGCACCTGCAGCGAAATTTTATCGCGCACACGGTCCACCCACGGCAACTTGAAGTGCAGGCCAGCATGCGCCACCTTTTGGAATTTACCCAAGCGCTCCAAGATGGCAGCTTCTCGAGTGCGAACGATGAAATAGCCATCAAAGAGGGTTCCCAAGATAAGCAACAGGATGAGGACTATAACTATGGTGGCGATCAAAATATCTCCCTAAATGTCGTGACAATCACCGATATTTTCGCATAGGAAATAGCGAAACGCTAGTGATCGTCGATAAGCGCAAAAAGCCTGCCCAAGATGGTCGCACCGTCTTCGCGAATGCCGTTGTGCTGAAACTCGTTGCTAATCCACGGCCGCAGGTCCCCCAGGTGGGCAGCGGTAGCCAAGGATTCTTCGAGCGGAACGAAAATATCATCGACATACATGGCCGCGGCCGTGGTCGGCACCTCACCGAGCGCATAGGGCGGGGAGAATTCGTGGCGGGCGAGGCCGTGGGCGGCGTCGGCAAACGCGTGCAGAGCAGGGTCCTCGTCGAACTGCCAGGGAAAGATATGCTCGCCAGTCAACCAGGTGCCGGACTCCGCAAACTCCGGGAATTCCTCGCGCACACGATGCGCCGCCCAATGAGTAACGGCCTGCCCGCCGGCGCCGCCATAGATTGACTCATGGATAGCGGCATAGAGCGGGCCGTCTGCAAAGCTCACGCGCTGGCCGACGTCCACCAAGAAATCGCCGCGCAGCCGCTTCTCCCCTGCCACGGTGCGGAAAGGCTCTTCCAGCAGATAAGCCAGCGAATCAAAACCGGTGCCGCGGCCGAGCTCAATACCGATGGTGCGAAACCGCAGCGAGGACAGGCGCTCTCCGGTGGGAAGGCGCTCATCCGAATTGTCCAAGTGGGAGATGATCTCCTCGATGCGGTCCTGAGCCCACGGGAATTCGCGGTAGAAACGCTGCTGGCGGGCCTTGAGCTTGCTAAAAGTGGCGCGGTAGAGATCGTCTGCCCCCTTCAGCGTGGGGATGCCGCCGGTGAAAAATGCATGCTCAATGTGCTCGGGCGCCTGGGATAGGTAGGCGGTAATGCAGAAGCCACCGAAAGATTGGCCAAAAAGTGACCACTTCTCCAGGCCGAGGTGCTCGCGCAGGCGCTCGGCGTCGCGGACGATATTATCTTGGCGCAGCAACGCCAAGTGCGCTGCGGTGCGCTCCGCGGCCGGGCTCAATGCATCGATGCGGTGCGATCGGCCGGTGCCGCGCTGGTCCATGAGGATCACGCGGTACCGCTCCAGTGCCTTGCCAATAAGCCCCGTGGGCGCCAGCGGCCGGGGTGCTGGGAAACCAGGCCCGCCCTGGAGGTAAAGCAACGCGGGCAGATCCTCTCCACCGGGCGGGATAATTTCGCGGGCATAAAGCCCAAAAGTCCCGTGGGGATTGGAATAATCCCACGGGACTTCTAGGTGGTGTTCTTTAATTATGTGGCCAAAGCGGCGGTAGTCGGTCATGCCCTCCCAGGCTAGTAGACTTCCAAGCCCTTCGAGCGGAAGACGTCGCGGATTTTCTCCACGTCCTCCGGCTTCGGCGGCTTCGTGTCTGCCAACTGGTAGGTCATATCCAGACCTTCCCACTTGTCCTTGCCCATATTGTGGAAGGGCAAGACCTCGACGCGTTCGACGTTAGATTTCCATCGAGCCACGATATTGGCCACATTTTCCACGTTCTCTGGCGAGTCCGTGAGGTCAGGCACCACTACGAAGCGGATCCATACCGGCTTACCTATCTTGTTCAACCTGTCGCCGAAATCCAGTGTTGGCTGGAGCTGGCGTTGGGTGACCTTGCGGTAAGTCTCCTCGTCGCCCGACTTGACGTCGAGAAGCACGAGGTCGATGTTGTCTAGGTCCTCGTCGCGCAAGCGCGCGCCCAAGTACCCAGCCGTATCGATGGTGGTGTGAATACCCGCATCGTGGACTTCCTTAAGCACGCGGCGCGTGAAGGAAATCTGGAAGAGGGGTTCGCCACCGGAGATGGTCAGACCGCCACCGGAAGCTTGGAAGATGGGCTTATAACGCTTGATGCGCTTGACCACATCCTCGACCCGCTCCAGTGTGCCGGTCTTCATTTCCCAAGTGTCTGGATTATGGCAGTACTGGCAGCGCAGTGGGCATCCGGACATGAACATCGTCATGCGGGTTCCCGGGCCATCGACGGCGGTCACGAGCTCCCAAGAGTGCACGAGGGCGATATCGCCGGTACGGCGCGCCTCCATGAGCTCCGGGCGGGTAATGTCATCGAGTTGTGCATTATCTCCCAGGCCCGCAGCTACGCCGCGGACACGCTCTCCTTCTTCCGGAGAGAGGGTGACAACACCAGTAACGCCATCAGCCATGATTAAGAACCCTGGTGGAAGGTGCGGGAGATAACGTCGAGCTGCTGCTCCTTGGTCAGCTTGACAAAGTTGACAGCGTAGCCAGAGACGCGAACGGTGAGGTTCGGGTACTTCTCTGGGTGCTCAACGGCGTCCTCGAGGGTGGACTTGTCCAGCACGTTGATGTTGGCGTGGTACAGACCAGAGTTCATCTGGTGTGCATCGCGGTTTGCCTTCATTGCTGACATACGGTCTTCGAAAGTTGGGGTTGCCATGATTTTCTCCTTTTCGAGATGGTTGAGGGTTGAGTGGTTTTTACTTCTCCATGATGAAGCCGGCATCCAGAACGCCCACCAAGTTATTGATGCGCTCTTCTGGGGTGCGGCCCAATCCGGAAGGAGTAATGGTGTTGGTCAGCGAGATGCCGTCCAAGGCGTCCTTGTAATCCAGCTTGCCAACCGACAGCATGGAAGCAACCATGCCGTGGCTGTCGGCACCGTTTTCAGGGTTAGCGCCTGGGGAGAACGGCGTGCCGGCCTTGTGGCCCGACGGGAAGGCGCCTGTTGCCTTGCCGTAGACCACGTTCGAGGTAATGGTCAGCACGGACTGGGTTGGGATGGCATTGCGGTACATCGGGATGGCCTTAATCTTTTCCATCACGGTGTGGACAATGGTTGCGGCGATGTCATCGGCGCGGTCATCATCGTTGCCGTAGAACGGGAACTCGCCCTCGGTGACGTAGTCCGTAATCAGGCCGGTCTCGTCACGGACCGGGGTGACCTTGGCGTACTTGATAGCAGCCAGGGAGTCGGCGACGATGGACAGGCCGGCGATGCCGCAGCCCATGGAGCGTACGATATTGGAATCGTGCAGCGCCATCTCGACTGCCTCGTAGGCGTACTTGTCGTGAGAGTAGTGGATGATGTTGAGGGCCTCAACGTAGGTGCCAACAACCCAGTCCAGCATCTCTTCGTACTTCTGCCAAACTTCATCGAAGTCCAGCGGGCCATCGCCCTTGATGGGCTCGTAGCCTTCTACGACCTGCTTGCCGGATACCTCATCGCGGCCACCGTTGATGGCGTAAAGCAGAGCCTTAGCGGCGTTCACACGAGCGCCGAAGAACTGCATCTGCTTGCCCACTTCCATCGGAGAAACACAGCATGCAATTGCGGCGTCATCGCCCCACTGCTCACGAATCTGGCGGTCAGACTCGTACTGGATGGAGGAGGTCTCAATCGAGATGTGGGCACAGAATTCCTTGTAGCCCTCTGGCAGCTTCGGATCCCAGAAGATGGTGATATTTGGCTCCGGTGATGGGCCAAGGTTAACCAGGGTCTGCAGCAGACGGAAGGAGGTCTTGGTGACCATGTGGCGGCCGTCGTTGCCGAAGCCAGCATCAGACCAGGTTGCCCAGTACGGGTCGCCAGAGAAGATCTGGTCATAATCGATGGTGCGCAGGAAGCGAACGATACGCAGCTTGAGAACCAGGGAGTCGATGATTTCCTGGGCGTCTTCCTCGGTGATGATGCCAGCAGCGAGGTCGCGCTCGAAGTAGCAATCGAAGAAGGCGGACAGGCGGCCAATGGACATTGCGGCGCCATCCTGGGACTTAATGGATGCCAGGTAGCCGAAGTAGGTCCACTGTACTGCCTCGTGAGCGGTCTTAGCCGGCTTGGAGATGTCGAAGCCGTAGGACTCAGCCATCTTCTTGAGCTTCTTCAGGGCCTTGATCTGCTCGGAGTGCTCCTCGCGGAAGCGTGCCCAGTGCTCAGAGAAGCCAGCGTCTGCGACGGAATCGCGGGAAGCCTGCTTTTCCTCGATCAGGTAGTCCACACCGTAGAGAGCCACGCGGCGGTAGTCACCGATGATGCGGCCACGGCCATAAGCATCCGGCAGACCGGTGATGATGTGTGATGAACGAGCAGCACGGATGCGCGGGGTGTAGATATCGAAGACCGCATCGTTGTGGGTCTTGCGGTAGCGGGTGAAGATCTTCTCCACCTCAGGATCTACTTCCTTGCCCGCTTCACCGATAGCCTGCTTGACCATGCGCCAGCCACCGAACGGCATCATGGCGCGCTTCAGCGGGGTATCGGTCTGCAGACCGACGATTACGTCATCGTCGTCTGAGATGTAACCGGCCGGGAAAGCGTCAATGTCGGTCGGGGTGTGGGTGTCAACATCATAGACGCGCTTTTCGCGCTCGACGGACAGGTAGTTCTTCTCCAGGGTCTCCCAGACGCGCTTGGTCTTTTCGGTCGGGCCCGCCAGGAAGCTGGAATCGCCGTCGTACGGCGTGTAGTTACGCTGAATGAAGTCGCGGACGTTGATGCCCTCGGTCCATGGACCGGACTCAAATCCCTTCCACGCTTCAAACTGTTGAGGCTGCGTTGCGGTAGTCATAATTCCCTTCTTTCGGGCGAATTTCTATCAGGGGTAAATGCCGCTTTTTCGAGCCACAGCACCAAGCCCCTCTGGCCTCAATTGTTGACTACATCAGCGGTAATAACAAGTTCAGCAGACGTTGGAAAGGCTAAATATAAACCGGTCGTGTTGTTTTGCTGGTTAGTGATTTCATGCAGAACGCACGTACGTCTTAGATCGGGGGTGAACTAGCCCCGAACGTGTTCCTCATCACCCCGATTTTTTGGCCGCTACCTGCACGAACCTCTACTGTTAAACCCGTTCAGCTTCGCTTCCGCACAAAGGAGGACTTCGTGGCTTCCCAGCCCAAGCATCCAGTAGATACCGTCCCACCCGCCCCCAAATTAGCTGCCTTAGGTGTGCAGCACGTATTGGCCTTTTATGCCGGGGCGGTTATCGTTCCGCTGCTCATCGCCGGCTCGCTTAACCTGGATGCGGAAACCACCATCCACCTCATCAATGCGGACCTTTTGACCTGTGGCATAGCAACGATCATTCAGTCCATGGGCGTCGGCAAGCGCATTGGCGTGCGCCTGCCCATCGTGCAGGGCGTAACCACAACGGCCGTCTCCCCGATTATTGCCATTGGCCTGGGCGCAACCGACGGCGAAGGCGGGGTGGCCTCGCTGCCGACCATTTATGGCGCCATCATCGTCGCCGGCCTGTTTACTTTCTTCGCGGCGCCGGTCTTTGGCAAAGTGCTGCGTTTCTTCCCGCCGGTAGTCACCGGTTCGGTCCTGCTGGTGATGGGCACTTCACTATTGGGGGTTTCGGCCAATGACTTTGTCAATTACGCCGAGGGAGTTCCAGCCACCCGTGACCTGCTCTACGGTTTTGGCACGCTCGCGGTCATCATTTTGGTGCAGCGTTTTTCCTCTGGCTTCCTAGGCACCCTGGCCGTGCTCATCGGCCTAGTCTTGGGTACGGGCGTGGCGCTCGTGCTAGGCGACGCCTCCTTTAGCGAAGTCTCCTCCGCCCCCGCCCTCGGTATCACCACCCCGTTCTACTTCGGCATGCCAAAGTTCGACGTGGTGGCTATTTTCTCGCTCATCATTGTCATGATCATCACCATGGTGGAGACCACTGGCGATGTCTTTGCCACCGGCGAGATTGTCAAAAAGCGCATCCGCCGCGATGATGTCGTGCGTGCGATTCGCGCCGATGGCCTGTCCACCTTGGTGGGCGGCATGATGAACTCCTTCCCCTATACCTGCTTTGCCCAAAACGTCGGCCTGGTCCGCCTGACCAGCGTGAAATCGCGCTGGGTGGCCGTAGCCGCCGCCGGATTCATGATGGTGCTGGGCATTTTGCCCAAGGCCGGTGCGGTCGTGGCCGCCATCCCCTCCCCTGTACTTGGCGGTGCCTCCCTGGCGCTTTTCGCCAACGTAGCGTGGGTGGGCCTGCAGACCATCGCCAAGGCCGATCTTTCCGATGGCCGCAATTCCGTCATCGTCACCTCCGCGCTCGGCCTGGCCATGCTGGTGACCTTCAAGCCGGATATCGCCACCGCCTTCCCGGAGTGGGCGCAAACCTTCGTCTCCTCCGGCATGTCCATCGGCGCCATTACCGCCATCGTGCTTAACCTGCTGTTCTTCCACACCGGGGGTAAGCAGGGCACGCAGGTGTCTCGGGCCGTCGGCAAGAGCGTAAGCCTACAGCAACTCAACAATGCCTCCCGCGAGGAATTCGTCTCCGCGCTGCGCCCGCTGTTTAATAACGAGACGTGGCCGCTCGAACTGGCGTGGGAGTCTCGGCCTTTCAGCGATGTCAATGAGCTGCGCGCCGCCATTCAGGTAGCCGTGCTGACCGCGGATGATTCCCGCCGTGCTGCCCTCATCCACGATTACCCGGCCATGGATGAGCTGCTGCTTGCCGACGCTGACGAAGCCGCCACCATCTCCGCCGACCGCGGCTCCTTGGGGCTAACCGACTTGGATGATGTGCAGACCGAGCGCATTACCGAGCTTTCCGCTGCCTACCGCGAGCGCTTCGATATGCCCTTTGTGGCTTATCTAGATACCAATGACACCGTTGACCGCGTCATTGATGCCGGCGTGCGCCGCTTGGCCAACTCCCCAGAGCAGGAGTACCGCACCGCGCTGGGTGAGATCGTAGAGATTGCCAACGACCGCTTCGATATCTTGCTAGCCGATGCCAACCCGGTCCGTTCTTCTTGGGACCGCAAGTTCACCGAGGTGGACTAGCTAACGGAAGGAAAAATCTACCTCAGCCTCCGGGTCCACGCCGGAAATAATGCCGGTGTAGAACTGCTTGGCCTGGCTTTGGAGGACATCGCGATTATCCGCGATGTCCTTTTTCTTTTTGTCCTCATCCAGAATCTTGGTGATGGTTTCCGCTTTATCGATATCCGGGGTAATCCAGCTCAGCGCGCCATTATCTTCCACCGCGGTTTCGAAGTTCTCATCCGAGTGGCCAATGAAAATGAACTCTGGGATCTGCACGCGGAAGTGGTGCGGGGATTCCTCTTCTACGTGCACCTGGGATCCTTCAATGCCGAGCTTCGCGCGGTAGGAGTACTTGATGTATTGGGTACGCTCACTGCCTGGGACCTGCCAATTCCACAGCGTGCTGGTGGCGGACTCCTCCGATAATCCCTCAATCCCCAAGGAGACGAGCACCACTTGTTCCTCGCGCTCCACGGCCTTGATGACCTTGGTATTGCTCGATTCGGTCTCCACGCCCACCGGTTCCCGGACTTGCCACACCACCACCGCAGCTACCGCCAGGGCGGCGATGAGAATGACAGCGATAAGGGTGGAAAACAGCTTTTTCATAATGCCCATCTTAGGGTGAAATGCGGACGGTGATATGCGAAAACGCCGCCGACCACGAGGGTCGACGGCGCCTATGGTGCGCCCGGTGAGACTTGAACTCACACGTCATAAGACACTAGAACCTAAATCTAGCGCGTCTGCCAATTCCGCCACGGGCGCGGGGGACTTGACATAGTGTACACGGTGGGCGGGTAATCCAGAAACCAGGGGTGTTCTGTTTTCCGGCCGCTGGTGGGTAGGGTGGAACGCGTGAGCACTCAAGAGGAACAGAAAAACAAGCGCGTGCAGGTGCGATGGTGGCACATCCTCCTCATCGCGTTTTTCGTCGTGCTCTTCCTATTCCTGGCCTATTGGCAGTGGACCCGCTTCCGCTCCGGCTCGGGCACCTTCCAAAATCTGGGCTATGCCTTCCAGTGGCCACTGTTTGCCGTGTTCGTGGTTTATGCCTATCGCACCACGCTGCGCTATGAAAACGAGCGCTTCGCGGCCGAGGAAGAAGCCCGCGACATGGATGACACAGACAAAACCGCCCCGGCCGACGCTCCCACACAGCCGCAGGCAGAAACCAAAATTGATGAGGATTTCCTGCCCCAGCGGCCCCAGATGGATGTGGAAACGTTCAACGCCATGAATACCCCGCGCCGCCGGCGCGGCGAGAATGAAGAAAGCTGATTATGACCAATAAAGTTCACCCTGCCCGCCAAGCCCGCATCCGCGGACCCTTGAAGTTTTTCTCCATCGCGGCCACTGTCACCGGTATCTTCTTGATCATCCTGGTCATCCGCATGGTCTGCCAGTACATCATTGGCATGGATATCCCCGAGTGGGCCACCTATATCGCGATCGTGCACGGCATCGCGTACATGACCTACCTGCTGTCCATCCTTATCCTCGGCCCGCGCGCGCTGTGGCCCGTAGGCAAGCTTTTTACCACCGCCCTTGCCGGCGTGGTGCCCTTCCTGTCCTTCTGGATGGAGCACAAGCGCCGCAAGGAGATTAAGGAGGAGTTCCAGCTCTAGGAACTGCGAACCAGCTCCGCGATGGCGGGGACTAGTTGACTTAGAGCGCGGCCGCGATGCGAGACCGCGTTCTTTTCTTCTGGGGACATCTCCGCGGCCGACCGGGACTCGCCTTCTGGCTGAAAGAGCGGGTCATAGCCAAAGCCGTTGTCCCCGCGCGGCTCGCGCAGGAAGCGGCCTTCCCAGCGGCCCTCGGCCACGTGCTCGGCGCCATCGGGAGTCACGAGCGCGCAGACCGAGACAAAGGCGGCGGCGCGGCGCTCATCGGGGACATCGGCCATCTGTGCCAAGACTAAGTCATTATTGGCCTGGTCATTGCCGTGCTGGCCGGACCAGCGGGCGGAAAGTACGCCGGGCATGCCGTTGAGCTCTTCGATGGCCAGACCGGAATCATCCGCGACGGTAGCAAAGCCCGTCGCGGCCGCGCCGGCGCGGGCCTTGATGAGCGCGTTATCGGCAAAGGTGCGGCCGTCTTCCACCGGCTCTGGGTAGGGCTCCACGGCGGATAGCGGGCGCAGCTCGACGCCCTCGATGCCGGCGTCGGCCAAGATGCGCTCCAGCTCCGCGAGCTTCTTCGGGTTATTGGACGCGACGAGAATTACCACCCCAGCGCCGCCTTCTGTGCGGCGATGAGCTCGCGGCATCCCTTCTGCGCTACGTCCAACATCTCGTTGAGCTCCTCGCGGCCAAAGAGGCCGTGCTCGCCGGTGCCCTGGATTTCTACGAAATCGCCGGATTCTTGCATCACCACGTTGAGGTCGACCTCGGCGCGGGAGTCTTCCTCATAAGGCAGGTCGAGGCAGATTTCGCCATCAATGATGCCGACCGAGACCGCAGCGATGGGATCGAGCAGCGGCTCGCCGGGGACGACGCCCTCGGCCTTGAGGTGTGCGATGGCGTCGGCAAGCGCAACATAGGCACCGGTGATAGACGCAGTGCGGGTGCCGCCATCGGCCTGCAGGACGTCGCAGTCAAGCTGGATGGTGTTCTCGCCCAGCTCCTCCAAGTCCACCGCAGCGCGCAGGGAGCGGCCGACGAGGCGGGAAATCTCGTGGGTGCGGCCTTTGACCTTGCCCTTCATGGATTCGCGCGGCATGCGATCGTGGGTGGCAGAAGGCAGCATGGCGTACTCGGCGGTAAGCCAGCCTTCACCGGAATCGCGCTTGAAACGCGGCACGCCATATTCCACGGATGCGGTGCACATGACGCGGGTATTGCCAAACTCCACCAGCACGGAGCCGGCAGGGTTGGTAGTGAAATTGCGGGTAATGCGGACGCTGCGCATCTGGTCCAGCGCGCGCCCATCGGCACGAGTAAATTCAGTCATGCCGTCCAGCGTATCTTAGAACTCCATACCCGCGGCGCCGAGGATAATCTCACCGTCGAATTCGGAGCGAGCGGCCTCCAAGGTAGCTTGGGCATCGCCCCACGGTTGGATGTGGATGAGCACGAGCTTGCCCACGCCCGCCTCGCGCGCCGCCCTGCCAGCTTCCGCGCCCGACATATGCATATCCGGTGCCATCCCCTCCGAGCTCGCGCCCCAGGCTGCCTCACAGAGGAAAATGTCGGCGCCCCGTGCGGCGTCGATAAGCGCGGGCGTATAAGAAGAATCACCGGAGTAGGTGATGGTCTGGCCTGTCTTAGTATGTTCCACGCGCAAGGCATAGGCCTCTACCGGGTGGGTGACCGGGAAGGGAGTGATATATACATCGTCGACAAGCTGGCGCTCGCCCGGCTCCCATGCGCTAAAGGCGAAGGTATCGGACATGTCATCGATGCCATCGACCTCATCGGAAGACAGGCGGCCCAGGTGCGTCGGCGTAGCCTTCGGCCCGAAGCACATATTTCTTGAGGCCGCGGGCGCCGTGGGATGGAAGCGGCGCCACACCATCAGAGAGGGGAAATCCAGGCAGTGATCGGCATGCAGGTGACTAAAAGCCACGTGCGCATCGCAAGGATCCTGCTGCTGTTCCAGCTGCGCCAAGGTGCCAGGGCCCATGTCGAGGACGATGGACGGCGCATTATCGAAGGACAGCAAATAGCCGGAGGCGGGGTTCTGGGCGGTGGGGACGCTACCGGAGCAGCCTAAGATGGTCAGCTTCATGGGCTCAATAGTTCCATGAAATCGCCCCGCATGCGTACTCAACGTGCAAACGGGGGAGAAATTGCACTTCCTTATGCAATCTGGGGGCCGAGAAAGCGCGTGGCAAGGCGGGCAAAGGCTTCCGGATCGCCGGTGGATTCAAAAGTGTGGACCGGCTGATTCTCTGCGGGGGCCAACATATCCGTTTCCGTGAGGATCCGCATAACGTCCTTGGTGGTTTCCTCCGAAGATGTCACCAGCGAGACATTTTCGCCCATCGCCAGCTGGATAATGCCGGTCAGCAGCGGATAGTGCGTGCAGCCCAGGACCAGCGTGTCTACCCCTTGTTCCTGCAGCGGGGCCAGGTAGCCCTCGGCGACGCCGAGGATCTGGCGGCCGGCGGTAATGCCGCGCTCGACAAAGGGAACAAAGTCCGGGCAGGCGGTGGCAAAGGCCTGCACCTTGGGGTTAAGTGCGAATAAGTCTTGGTAGGCACCGGATTTGATGGTGCCTTCGGTGCCGATGACGCCGATTTTTCCGTTGCGCGTGGTGGACATGGCGCGGCGCACCGCGGGCCGGATGACTTCCACGATGGGGATATCGTAGCGCTCGCGCGCATCATGCAAGAAGGCGGCGGTGGCGGTATTGCAGGCAATGACCAGCATTTTGCAGCCGCGCTCCACCAGCCGATCGGCCACGTCTTGGGAAAAGGCGCGGACTTCCGAGATGGGCCGCGGGCCATAAGGACTGTGCGCGGTATCGCCGGTATAGATGACGGATTCGTGCGGCAGCTGTTCCATCACCGCGCGTGCTACGGTGAGCCCGCCCACGCCGGAATCAAAGATGCCGATGGGAGAGGTCGCAGTTGGCATTAGCGCTTCACTGCCTTAACCGGGTCGTCCGAGGTAATGGTCATACCGGCGAGGATTCCGCCGATGGCGCCGAAGAGGTGGCCCTGCCAGCTCACTCCCTCGTAGACGGGCAGCACGCCCCACACCAAGCCGGAATAGGCAAAGCCGAGAACAATGCCCAAAATGGTCTGGATGAGCGAGCGATTGAAGATGCCACGCACAATCAGATATGCCAGCCAGCCATAGACCAAACTGGACGCCCCGATGTGGGAGGTACCGGGGCCCCCAATGAACCACGTGCCAAGGCCTGCGACCAGAGTGGTAATCAGGGTAACTTCCCACCAAGCCTTGCGGCCGGACAGACCGATAAGGAAGCAGAAAATGGCGCCGGGCACCGAATTGGACATGAGGTGCTCAAAGTTTGCATGCAGCAGTGGGGCGGTAAAAATGCCCCAGATGCCGTTGAAGTCCAGCGGGCGAATGCCGTAATTAGATAGCTGGCCGCCAAAAAGGAACGCGTTAATAATATGGACTGCCCACTCCACCACGAGGAAGCCAAAAGCTATAGAAAATCCGGTGGTGATGCGCCCGCTGCGAGTGTAGTTTTTGGAATCGCCACGATTGACCTGGCCCGCGGGCGCAGGCCGGTAGTTAAATGTTCCACCTGAAGTCATAATGCGCCTTATCTTAGTCCAGCAGTTCGCGGTACACGCTCAAGCCCAAGCCAGGCTCGGCGGCGGTAACCGCGTTGACAATCGCTTCCTCCACGGCATCGGCGGCAGCGGCGCACAGGGGTGTCATCGCAAGGGCACCAGAATCAGCGGCTGGGCGTTGCGCGGTGGATAAGGCGAAGATGGTGTCACCATCTAGCGGTGAATGCGCAGGACGCACCGCGCGGGCGATGCCATCGTGGGCAGTCATGGCCAAGCGCTGGGCTTGGGCGGTATTAATGGGGGCGTCGGTAAGCACGGCGCCGATGGTGGTATTGAGCTTGGACTCCGCTGGATGTGGCAAGGCGCGGTAGGCAGCAGCTTTGACCGCGGTGCGCCCAGGCGCACCGTAGAGCCGACCGGACTGCGGATCGATGACCTCACCCACAGGGTTGGCGACCATCGCGGCGCAAACCTCGTAATGTCCTACCCAGCGCGTAGCTAGGCCGAAGCCACCCCGCAGCTTGCCGGCGGTAGCACCCACGCCGGCACCCACCGTGCCCATGGTTTCATCACTGCCCGCCAGCGCGGCTCGGAGCGCGGCCGCGCCCTCTTCCGGCCCGGGTCGGGAAGGCCCGACCAAGAGGTCAAAAATGACGGCACCGGGAACGATGGGTACGCGCGGACCGGATTTTTCCTCGCCGAAGACCGGGAAGCCAATCCCCTGCTCTGCCAGCTCATTCATCACGCCGTCCGCGGCCGCCAAGCCAAAGGCGGAGCCACCTGACAGCACCACCGCGTGGACTCGCTCGACCGTATTATGTGGTTGCAAAAGATCCGTCTCGCGGGTGCCTGGACCCCCACCGCGCACATCAACGCTGCCGAGGGCCCCGCCCGGACCGCAATAAAGCACCGTAACGCCGGTATCGGTACCGCTATAGTGCCCGATGTTGATCCCATCCAGCATTAGTCAATCAACACCTGTAGCAGCGAATCCTGACAAAAGGCCAGCCATTCCACCAGGCTATCGCGGTCCAACATCAGGTTGTCATCAGAAACATCGCCCGCCGCAACGTAGAGGCGCAGATCGTTCAGGCCGGCAACGAAGGCATGAGCCTCCTGCTCGCTAATGGAGACCTCTACCCCACCGGTGGGGCCGAGAGCCGTGCCGATCACCTGGAGGTTTTCCAACTTGGCGCGCGCGATATCATTCTCGTGCAGCGAACGCAGCAAAGAAGCATCGCCTTCATATTCCTCATCGCCGGGCATTTCAAAGTCTGGAAAGAGGCGGGCCAGTGAAGGATCTTCTGGGGCTTCCGTATGCCCAGTAGGCATATCCAGCATCTCTGCTAGCTCATCCTTAGGTGCGGACTGCGCGCGCTCGATGATCGCCTCGGAGACGGTAGCGGTGAGATCACCTAATACCTCGCGCTCCATTGGCTCAAAAACGGCCGTTATCTTCGGCGCGCGCATAAGGGACTTCTTTTTCTTCCACGGTTGCATCTATTTAACCTGCCTGCTGCATCGTCGCCCACAGACCAGCGATCTGGAGCTTTTTCACGTCCGCTTCAATCTTGTCGCGCTCGCCGCTGGACACGGCGGCCTTGCCCTCAGTATGGACCTGCATCATAAGTTCATTGGCCCGCTTCTTGTCGTATCCCAAAACCGTTTGGAATACATAGGACACGTAGCTCATGAGGTTGACTGGGTCGTCCCACACGATGCACATCCACGGGAGGTTCTCACTCGTGGCCACATCTACGTCGAGTTCTTCATCCAATTCGGGCGTAGCCATAGGAGAGCTCATGCGGACTACGGGAAATTGCGCCTTCATGCTTTCTAGCCTAACCACTTTTGGGGATTTATTGTGGGCCAGCCCAATCTAGCTGCGGACAATCTAGGTCCAAAGAATCTAAACCTCTGAAAAACACCTAGTCAGTGGGTATTATCACTCCCGTGAATGACAAAGCTATTCCTAATGATCGCTCCACTGCTCTACTGACGGATAAATACGAGCTCACTATGCTCCAGGCCGCGCTGCGAGACGGCTCGGCAAACCGCCAGGTCACCTGCGAGGTATTCGGCCGCCGTTTGCCCAATGAGCGCCGCTACGGCGTGGTTGCCGGCACTGAGCGTGTCCTGCGGGCGGTGGAGGATTTCCGCTTTTCAGCCAATCAGTTGGCGGAGATGGACTTCCTAGATGATAGGACGAAGGAGTACCTGCGCCACTACCGTTTCTCCGGCCAGATCGATGGCTACCGCGAAGGTGAGCTTTATTTCCCCAACTCTCCTATCCTGACGGTGCGCGGCACTTTTGGGGAATGCTTAATCCTTGAGACCGTCATCTTGTCCATCATGAATGCCGATTCCGCGGTGGCCTCGGCCGCCTCTCGTATGGTCACGGCCGCCGATGGCCGCCCCATCATCGAGATGGGTTCGCGCCGCACCCACGAGTATGCGGCGGTAACCTCCGCCCGCGCGGCCTACCTGGCTGGCTTCAGTGCCACCTCCAACTTGGAAGCAGGCTACCGCTACGGCATCCCTGTCTCCGGTACCGCGGCCCACTCCTGGACTTTGGCGCACACGAACCCGGATGGCACTCCGAACGAAGAGGCCGCCTTCCGCTCCCAGATCGACACCCTAGGCGTGGACACCACGTTACTGGTGGATACCTATGACATCACCAAGGGCGTAGAAACCGCAGTGAAAGTAGGTGGCCCGCAGCTAGGTGGGGTCCGCATAGATTCCGGTGACTTGGGCGCCGTTACCCGCCGCGTGCGCAAACAGCTGGATGATTTGGGCAACCACAACACCAATATCGTGGTATCCTCCGACCTTGATGAGTTCGCTATCGCCGGCCTGCGCGGTGATCCGGTAGACGTCTACGGCGTCGGTACGTCCGTAGCAACCGGGTCCGGCGCGCCCACCGCCGGCATGGTCTACAAGGTCGTAGAAGTAGACGGCATCCCAGTGGCCAAGCGCTCTACTTCCAAGCAGTCCGTCGGCGGTGCCAAGCGCGCGCTACGCACCTACCGTTCCTCGGGCGTGGCGGTGGAAGAGATCGTCTATCCCTTTGACGCGCCCGCGCCAGATACCGGCCAGCTCGATACCCGCGAGATGACCATTCCTCTCATGCGCGATGGACACATCGTGGATGAGCTGCCGGATCTGCATGCCTCCCGCGAGTATTTGGATCAGGCCCGCAAGACCCTGCCGTGGGAAGGCCTGGCGCTCTCCCGCGATGAAGCAGCAGTGCCCACGCGGATGGTGGGCTTTAAAAAGTAGGCCGCTAGACTGTGTGGGGTGAGTGAGCACGCAGATGAGCCCCTAAACCTCGACACGGAAACGCTGCTGGACAAGGCCGTTGCTGCGTTGGGTGGCAGCCAGCGCGAAGGCCAGGTGCGCATGGCCACGGCCGTCGCGGCCGCGCTCGATAAGGAGCGCCACTTAGCAGTGCAGGCCGGTACCGGCACCGGTAAGTCGCTGGCCTACCTAGTCCCGGCTATCCGGCATGCAATGAACTCAGGGTCCACCGTCATCGTCTCCACCGCTACCCTGGCATTGCAGCGCCAGCTGGTGGAGCGCGATCTGCCCCGGCTCACGAAGGCCCTTGCCCCTGTTATGGAGCGCACTCCTACCTTCGCCATCATGAAGGGCCGCAATAACTACTTGTGCATGAATAAGATTGCGGCGACCCCGGATGACCCAGAAGCTCTTATCGACGAATCCGAGATCTCCCGCCGCGGCAAGGCCGTGCGCCGCATCCATGAGTGGGCGCAGGAAACCGAAACTGGTGACCGCGATGACCTCGATCCAGGTGTACCGGACCTGGTGTGGCGGGCGGTGTCGGTAACGTCCAACGAGTGTTTGGGGGCTTCGCGTTGCCCGCACGGGCCAGACTGTTTTGCGGAAGAAGCTCGCAGGGAGGCTGCCGACGTCGATATCGTTGTCACCAACCACGCCATGCTGGCCATCGACGCTATCTCTGAGGCAAATATTTTGCCAGAGCACGACGTGGCCATTATCGATGAGGCCCACGAGCTCGATGGCCGGATCACCTCCGTGTCCACCGCGGAGATTACTACCCGCGCCATTAAGATGGCCGCCAACCGCGCGAAGTCCTTAGGCAATGCCGGCAACCTTTCGGATCTGGCAGAGGAATTCGATGACCTGATGAAAATCCAGGAGCCCGGACGGTGGACCGACTTGGATGAAACTTCGCAGGGCCACCTGCGCGCGCTTGCCGAAGAGTTCCTGCGTGTTAAGTCCCTCGTTTCTCGCGCACCCGAAGGCGAGGCCACCGATGACCCAGAAAAGAACGCCGAGCGCCAGAACTTAAGCAACCACCTCTCCGACCTCGCGCAAGCCGTATCACGCATGCTGGAGGTCTTCGCCACCGATGACCCAGCCAAGCAGGACGACGTAGTCTGGCTCGAACGCGATCCGCGCAGCGACGCCGAAACCCTCGCCGTGGCACCCCTGTCCATCGCCCACATGCTGCGCGAGAACCTCTTTGGGGAACAAACTGTTGTGCTTACCTCGGCCACCCTCGCCCTCGGCGGCCGCTTTGATGCTATGGCCGCACAGTGGGGCATGCCGAGCGGCACCTATGACACCTTGGACGCGGGCACGCCCTTCGACCCAGCCAAATCCGGCATTTTATACACCGCCAAGCATCTGCCCGCTCCGGGCCGCGATGGGCTGTCTAAAGAATCGATCGAGGAGATCTATGAGCTCATCATGGCCGCCGGCGGGCGCACTCTCGGATTGTTTTCCTCTCGCCGGGCCGCGGAAGAAGCAGCCGCCGCGCTCAAACCCCGTATCCCGTTTGACCTCTTCGTGCAGGGCGAAGATTCCATCGGTGCGCTAGTAGAGAAATTCTCGCAGAAGGAAAACTCCTGCCTCTTCGGAACGCTTACCCTATGGCAGGGAGTGGACGTGCCAGGGCCGGCGTGCTCGCTGGTCATCATCGACCGCATTCCATTCCCTCGCCCAGACGATCCCCTCATGCAGGCGCGCGCCCAAGCAGCCGATGCCGCCGGCCGCTCCGGGTTCATGGAAGTCTCCGCGAATCACGCCGCCTTGTTGATGGCGCAGGGAGCCGGCCGTCTGCTGCGCCACGTGACCGACCGCGGCGTGGTGGCCGTGCTTGATAACCGCTTGGAGTATAAGCGCTACGGTAGCTTCCTCAAGGCCTCCATGCCGCGCTTTTGGCAAACCACCGACCCGGATACGGTGCGCGGCGCGCTTAAGCGATTGGTCGCTGCAGGGCGCACACGGTAGCCGAGTCTGGCGCGATTTCCGTAAAGCCGGCGTCAACGATGACCACGGCGCCGTCCTGTGCGCAGGCGGTGCGAAAATCCGTCGCGGAAACCTCGCGCACCGAAAGCCGAAAGTCAGTTTCTGCCCAGTCGCGCGCTTCATCCACCGACATCGCAGCGGCCAGCATCATCGAGCCGTGGCCTACCTGTGCCGCGACTTTGCCCGCAGACATGTCGAGGCTGCGGTCGACGTAGATAACGGGGGCATCGCTAAGCGGGGCTCCGGGTTCGTCATAGGCAAGGTCGGTGTAGCCTATCTGCAGCTTGGCAATGAGAGGATCCACCTCTGCTACGGCCGAGGGCGCAAAAGCGCGGGCGCGGTCCGCTACGGTCACTCCGGGCAGGCTTTGCACATCGCGCCAAGCTTTATTGCGCGCGCGGCGGGCGATCTTGCGGATGCGGTGGCCATACCACTGCCCCAGCGCCTGCGCGAAGGCGCCGTCTTCGCCCGCGCGCTCGTCGAGGCACACCGCCACCACAGCGCGCGCGGCCGCTTCTAGCACCGCCGTACGTGTCGGCGGCTCCTGCTTCGGCAGATTAAGCGCAATCTGCATAGCTTGAATCGTGGCCGGATCATCTGGGTTCTCAGGATCATCGCGCCAGGAGCGTGAATCACAGGCTTCCACCAAACGCTGATGCGCTCTGTCGAATTTATTCATCAACAACCTCCTCGGCCGGAATACCCAAAATTTGCAGGACCTCATCCAGCCGCCGGTGGTTTACAGAGGTATCCGCCACTTCCTGCAGGGCCGGTTTAGCATTAAAAGCAATCCCCAGCCCAGCAGCAGAAATCATATCAATATCATTGGCGCCATCGCCCACGGCCACCGTCTGCCGCATATTTACCCCCGAATCCGCGGCGAACTCCCGCAGGAATTCCTCCTTCGCTTTGCGGTCAACCACCTTGCCGGTCACCCGGCCGGTGAGCTTCCCATCTGCGATCTCCAAGGTATTGGCGCGCACATAGTCCAATTCCATCTCCGCAGCTAGGCCCTCTAAGACTTGGATGAACCCGCCGGAGACCACCGCAGTGCGGTAGCCAATGCGGTTCAACGTGGCGATGGTTTCCCGGGCGCCCGGAGTCAATTGAATATCGCGGGCTACCTCATCGATAATGGCGGCATCCAGCCCCTCCAGCACGGCGACGCGCTCACGCAGGGAAGCCTCAAAGTCCAGCTCCCCGCGCATGGCCCGGGCTGTTACTGCGGCAACCTCGTTCTCCTTTCCCGCATGGGCAGCCAGCATCTCGATGACCTCGCCTTGAATAAGGGTGCTATCGCAGTCGAAGCACACCAAACGCTTGGAACGCCGACCCAGGCCCGCGGGTTCAATGGCGATATCGATGCCGATCTGCTGCGCCAGCTCCGCTAATGCTTGGCGCACAGGTGCGGCGGAACCATCGGGAGATAGGAAAAGCTCCAGCCCGGTCAACGGAGAGGTCGAAAGCCCGCGGATGCGATCGATATTGGCATCGAAGTTGGCCAGTACACGGGCAACTTCCTCCATGTGATGGGCGGTAACCTGCGTGCCCATGAGGACCACCACATAGCTTGAGCGGGCTCGAGCAGTGGATTCTTCCTCCCGCAGGTCTATGGATACCTGCTGACCGTAAATGCTCAAGGTATTGCGCAGCCCCTGTGCAATTTGCTCGGCACGCGCACCAGGAATGCGGGTATGGGCAGCGAGGGTAATGCGGCCGGAAAAGATGGCTTGTTCGACGTCGACAAGCGTGGCGTTATGGGACGCCAGAACGCGGAAAAAGGCCGCCGAGACCCCGGGCTTATCCGGCCCGCTGGTGGTGATGACTGCATTGGTATCAGCTTGAGTACTCACGCCGCCCATTATCGCACGTGGGGTACAGAAGATACGCCAAAGCCGCCTCCCATTACCTATTAAGGGCTGGGAGGCGGCTTAAGTCAGGAGTTTGTGCGAGTTACTTCGCTTTAGTGGCTACCCACGTGTGCTTCCTCGCGCATGCGCTGAACCATATGCGGGTAGTGCAGCTCGAAGGCCGGACGCTCGGAGCGGATGCGCGGCAGGGACACGAAGTTGTGGCGCGGCGGTGGGCAGGAGGTTGCCCACTCGAGGGAGTTGCCGTAGCCCCATGGGTCATCCACGGTGACAATCTCGCCGTAGCGCCAGGACTTGAATACGTTCCAAATCAGCGGGATGACGGAGGCGCCGAGGACGAAGGAGAAGATGGTGGAAATCTGGTTGAAGACCGTGAAGCCATCAGACTCCAGGTAGTCAGCGTAACGACGCGGCATACCCATGTTGCCTACCCAGTGCTGAACCAGGAAGGTGCCGTGGAAGCCGATGAAGGTCAGCCAGAAGTGAATCTTACCCAAACGCTCATCCAGCATACGGCCGGTCATCTTCGGGAACCAGAAGTACAGACCCGCAAAGGCGGAGAACACAACCGTACCGAACAGGGTGTAGTGGAAGTGAGCAATCAAGAAGTAGGACTCAGCCAAGTGGAAGTCCAGTGCCGGGGAAGCCAGCATAACGCCGGTCATGCCGCCGAAGAGGAAGGTTGCCATGAAGCCCATAGCGAAGATCATCGGGGTATCCCAGGTGATGTGGCCCTTCCACATGGTGCCGACCCAGTTGAAGAACTTAACGCCGGTAGGCACCGCAATCAGGAACGTCATGAAGGAGAAGAACGGCAGCAGGATAGCGCCGGTAACGAACATGTGGTGAGCCCACACAGCCATGGACAGGGCGCCGATGGCCAGCAGTGCGAAGACCAGGCCGATGTAGCCGAAGACCGGCTTGCGGGAGAAGACCGGAACAACCTCAGAAACAACGCCGAAGAATGGCAGGGCGAGGACATAAACCTCAGGGTGGCCGAAGAACCAGAACAGGTGCTGCCACAGGATGCCGCCACCATTAGCGGAATCGTAGATGTGGCCGCCCAGCTTGCGGTCATACAGGACGCCCAGTGCTGCAGCGGTCAGCAGCGGGAAGATCATCAGCACGATGGCGGATGCGGTGAATACGGCCCAGCTGAATACCGGCAGGCGGAACATGGTCATGCCCGGTGCGCGCAGAGTCAGAATGGTCGTAATCATGTTGATAGCGGAGGCAATGGTACCGACACCGGTAGCGCCCACGCCGACGATCCACATATCGGCGCCGATGCCCGGGGTGTGGACGCCATCAGCCAGCGGCATGTACATGGTCCAGCCGAAGTCAGCTGCACCACCTGGGGTGACGAAGCCCAGCAGCATCACGGTGCCGCCCAGCAGGGTAACCCAGAAGCCGAAAGCGTTCAGTCGGGGGAAGGCCACGTCCGGCGCGCCGATCTGCAGCGGCAGGATGTAGTTACCAAAGCCCCACACAACTGGGGTTGCAAACAGCAGCAGCATCACGGTGCCGTGCATGGTAAACAGCTGGTTGAACTGCTCATTGGACAAGAACTGAAGACCCGGGGTGAACAGCTCCGCGCGGATCAACAGTGCCATAAAGCCACCGAGGAAGAAGAAGCTGAAGGACATGATCAAGTACATGATGCCCAGCTGCTTGTGGTCGGTGGTGGTTAGAAATACCCAAGCCTTTGAACCGGTCTTCGCATTACCGGTTGGCTCTGGACGTGTAGGGGCGACGTAATCGTCGACCCGTGGCGCCACAGCGGTCATAAAATCCTCCTGATTAACAAAGTGTCTGTGGGCAGGGCCCACCTACACCTAGGTTTACTCGCATTATATTAGGCCATTTTCCCCTGTTCTTTCCAGCTTCCCCCAATGATGAGCCGCACGACCACGCCTCGACACTAACCACATCTTTCACATAGGCCCTGCACGTGGCGCGGCCGCCAATTCCGGCACGGTTTTTCGGCCCCCCAATTACCGTGCTATATGTCACAGACGGGCTGAATTGTGCACCCCCAAAACGCGAAAACACACCCCCGCTCGTTATCAACCTTTCGGTTGAGTTGGAGCAGAAGGTGTGCCGCTAGACCACGCTGATCAGCGAGAATGCTTAGAAGTCCCAGTCATCGTCCGTGGTGTCCTCGGCCTTGCCAATGACGTAGGAGGAACCAGAGCCGGAGAAGAAGTCATGGTTCTCGTCGGCATTCGGCGACAACGAGGACAAAATGGCCGGAGAAACGCGGGTCTCATCGGATGGGAAGAGCCCCTCAAAGCCCAAGTTATTCAGTGCTTTATTGGCGTTATAGCGCAGGAAGCGCTTAACGTCCTCAGTCCAGCCCAGGTCATCGTAGAGATCCTCGGTGTAATCGATCTCGTTGTCATACAGGTCGTAGACCAAGTCGAAGGTGTATTCCTTCAGCTCCGCCTGGCGCTCCTCATCCAGCTGCTTATAGGCCTGCTGGAACTTGTAGCCAATGTAGTAGCCGTGCACGGCTTCATCGCGGATAATCAGGCGAATGATATCGGCGGTGTTGGTGAGCTTCGCGCGGGAAGAGAAGTACATCGGTAGATAGAAGCCGGAGTAGAACAAGAAGGACTCCAGCAAAGTGGAGGCCACCTTCTTCTTCAAAGGATCATCACCCTTGTAATAGGACAAGATGATCTTGGCCTTCTTCTGCAGCTTCTCGTTTTCTTCGGACCAGCGGAAGGCATCGTTGATCATGGGTGTGGACGCCAGGGTCATAAAGATATTGGAATAGGACTTGGCGTGCACAGACTCCATGAAGGCGATATTGGTGTACACCGCTTCCTCATGCAGGGTCTGGGAATCCGGGAGGAGGGAAATCGCACCGACGGTGCCCTGGATGGTATCCAGCAGCGTCAGGCCGGTGAAAACCCGCATGGTGGTTTCCTTTTCCTTCTCCGTCAGCGTCTTCCAGCTGGGAAGGTCATTGGAGACTGGGACCTTTTCTGGCAGCCAAAAATTACCGGTGAGGCGCTCCCATACCTCGAGGTCCTTTTCATCCGGGATGCTATTCCAGTTAATAGCCTTAACTGGCTTTTCATGACTAGAAACGTAGTCATCGTACTCGTGCGACACGCGGCGTCACTCCAATACTAAAAACGACAAATTCAGGTTCCCAGCATACCCAATTCGCCCGCCTTCCAAACCATTGTGCTGGATACCACTTACCTATACTGATCTCAATTACTTCGGAGCATGCAAAGAAAGGATTTCCGCATGAGTGCCACCCCTCCCCTGCTGGGTTCCGTGGTGGATAGACTCGGCGCCGAGATCGTGGGCGGAGACATCGCCGAGGGCGAGCGGTTTCGTCTGGGGGACGTCGAAAAGCGCTTTGGCATCTCCCGCACCGTGGCTCGTGAAGCCATGCGCACGCTCGAACACCTCGGCATGGTCCGCTCTGGGCGTCGCGTGGGAATCACGGTGCTGCCGATGGATAGTTGGGCAGTATATGACCCGGCGATCATTGGTTGGCGGTTAAATAATGACAAAACCCGCGGGCAGCAAGTGGCACGCCTCAACGAGTTGCGGCTGGGAATTGAACCGGTGGCGGCCCGACTCGCAGCCGGCAATGCCAGCGCCCAGCAGCGGGCGGAACTCCTTCGCCTCGCCGCGCGTTTAGCCGAGCTAGAATCCACTCCTTCCCCGCGCGTGGGCGAGGAACTGGAAACCGATTTGCGCTTCCACACTTTAATTTTGCGGGCTTCCGGCAATGAGATGCTGGCCGCGCTCGCCCCTTCGCTAGTAGCCATGCTCAAGGGCAAGTCCGTCTTTGGTTCCCGCAAGCGCGATCCCATAGGCGGGACCACACAACTGCACATGGAGCTGGCCCGCGCCATTGATGCTGGGCTTGCCGACGCCGCCGAAAGCACTTCCCGCACCATCCTCGACCGCACCAGGGCAGAAAACGGTTAAACGCCTCGATGCACGTCCTTCCCCACGACGTGCATCGAGGCGTTCAACCTACGGTTTAGAGCATGCAGGATACGCAGCCCTCGACCTCGGTGCCCTCCAGCGCCATCTGGCGCAAGCGGATGTAATACAAGGTCTTAATCCCCTTGCGCCACGCATAAATCTGCGCACGGTTGACATCGCGGGTGGTTGCGGTGTCCTTGAAGAAGAGGGTGAGCGATAGACCTTGGTCCACGTACTTGGTGGCTACGGCATAGGTATCGACGATCTTCTCGAAGCCGATCTCATAAGAGTCCTTGAAGTACTCCAAGTTGTCATTATCCATGTGCGGCGCCGGGTAGTAGACGCGACCGATCTTGCCTTCCTTGCGGATCTCAATCTTGGAGGCAATCGGGTGGATGGATGAGGTGGAGTTATTGATATAGGAAATCGAGCCCGTCGGTGGCACTGCCTGCAGGTTGCGGTTATACAGTCCGTACTTGGCCACGTCCTGCTTCAACTCCTCCCAGTCCTGGGCGGACGGAGTGTGGATCGATGAGGACTCGAAAAGCTCCTGGACCTTCTTGGTCTTCGGCTTAAACTCTTCCGGATCATAGCGGTCGAAGAATTCGCCGGAGGCGTACTCGGACTGCGGGAACTCCTTAAAGTACTCGCCGCGCTCGCGGGCAATCTTATTAGAAGCACGCAATGCCGCATACAGCACGGCCGCGAAGTAGGCATTAGTGAAATCCAAGCCTTCTTCGGAGCCATACTCGATGTGCTCGCGGCCCAAGTAACCGTGGAGGTTCATCTGGCCCAAGCCGATAGCATGGGACTCGTCGTTTCCGCGGCGCACAGACGGCACGGAATCGATGGACGTCTTATCCGCCACAGCGGTCAGGCCACGGATGGCAGTCTCCACCGTAGTGGCGAAGTCCGGCGAATCCATGGTCATCGCGATATTCAGCGAGCCCAGGTTACAAGAGATATCGCTGCCCAGCTCCTGGTAGGTCAGATCCGCATTGAATTCGGAAGCGGAGTTAACCTGCAGGATCTCCGAGCACAGGTTGGACATGTTGATCCACGAAGTCTTTACCGGGTTAGCGCGGTTCACGGTGTCCTCGAACATGATGTACGGGTAGCCGGATTCGAATTGCAGCTCTGCCACGGTCTGGAAGAAGTGACGGGCGTTGATCTTCTTCTTACGGATGCGTGGGTCTTCCACCATCTCCTCATAGTGCTCAGTAACGGAGATGTCACCGAAGGCCTTGCCGTAGACGCGCTCTACGTCATACGGCGAGAAGAGGTACATATCGTCATTGCGCTTGGCCAGCTCGAAGGTGATATCCGGCACGACGATGCCCAGCGAGAGGGTCTTAATGCGGATCTTCTCGTCCGCGTTCTCACGCTTGGTATCCAGGAAGTCCATGATGTCTGGGTGGTGCGCATTGAGATAGACCGCACCAGCGCCCTGGCGGGCACCAAGCTGGTTGGCATAAGAGAAGGAATCCTCCAGCAGTTTCATTACCGGGATAACACCGGAAGACTGGTTCTCAATGTGCTTAATGGGCGCGCCGGATTCACGAATATTAGACAGCAGCAGGGCCACGCCGCCGCCACGCTTGGAAAGCTGCAGCGCGGAGTTGATGGAGCGTCCAATGGACTCCATATTGTCCTCGATGCGCAGCAGGAAGCAGGACACGAGCTCGCCACGCTGGGCCTTGCCGGCGTTGAGGAAGGTTGGGGTGGCCGGCTGGAAACGGCCGTTCATAATCTCGTCCACAAGGCGCTCTGCCAAGCCAGTATCACCGTCTGCCAAGAATAGGGCGGTCATGGAGACGCGATCCTCGAAGCGCTCGAGGTAGCGGCGACCATCAAAGGTCTTCAGCGTGTAGCTGGTGTAGTACTTATACGCGCCCAGGAAAGACTTGAAGCGGAACTTATAGGAATAAGCGCGCTTGAAAAGCTCCTTAATAAAGGAGAAGTCATACTGCTCGATGACTCGTGGGTCGTAGTACTTGTTATTAATCAGGTAATCGATCTTTTCTTCCAGATCATGGAAGTAGACCGTGTTTTGATTAACGTGCTGCAGGAAGAATTGGTTTGCGGCCTCGCGGTCTTTATCAAACTGAATCTTGCCGTTTGCGTCGTAGAGATTCAGCATCGCGTTGAGAGCGTGGTAGTCCAACTGCTCTTCCGGCTTTACTGGCTCGGCGACGGTCTTCCCCAATTGCGTACTCACAGCTGACAAGGCCTTTCTTAAAAATCAGGATCTTTATTTAAGTCGTGGTGGGTGCTAGGCCGCGGCCTCGAGCCCAAGCTCGGCGGCGTTAGCCATTAAGCCTTCACGACAAATTTTTATATCGTCATCGTTTCCCAGCAACTCGAAACGATATACATAGGGCACTTTACATTTGGCGCTGATGACATCACCAGCCTTGCCAAAGTCGGCGCCAAAATTGCTATTACCACCCGCGATTACCGCGCGAATGAAACTGCGGTTGTGCTCATCATTAAGGAACTTAATTACCTGTGAGGGCACGGGACGGGAATTTTGGTGGCTAATGGACGCGCCCCCGCCATAGGTGGGGCACACCAAGACATAAGGTTCGTTGACCTTGAGGGGCTCCTCCGTGCGGCGCAGCGGAATGCGCGCGCTGGGAAAGCCCAGTTTTTGCACGAACCGGTGCGTATTTTCCGTTGCGGAGGAAAAATACACGACCAACATCGCTACTGGCCTCCCCTACCCCTTAGGCGGATGCCGCTAGGGAAGCCAAGCCCTTGATACGGTCTGGGCGGAATCCAGACCAGTGTTCACCGTTGGCCTCAACTACTGGGGCCTGAACGTAACCCAATGCCATTACGTAGTCGCGAGCCTCGTCGTCGGCAGAGATATCAACTAGGTTGTACTCGAGTCCGGCACGATCGAGGGCCTTCTTGGTGGCGTTGCACTGGACGCACGCTGGCTTGGTGTAAACGGTGATAGACATATAGATCCTTAAAGCTCCTGCATTGAAAACTCGTCAGAACGGGGAGCGTTTTCCCGCTCATTCGGGCGCTTCCTGCGCCGCTCTGAACAACATCAACGACACTATACTTTGGGGGAAATACCCGCAACCAACACAATATGTAGTAGTTACAGGCATGGTATTCCCAGGATGGCACACCCCCAGGCCCCACATGTTGACTACACCCAAGGACAGCCATGAAACTACATCAATGAGATTCCTGCGGGTTTACCTGGAATTCACCGTTTTGTGTGTCAAAGTTCACATTTAGGTGCCGTGTCCCGCTTTAGGAACCGACCGTCGATAACTCCCCGGAGACACAGGTCGACGGCTGCGGCCCCTCCCCCGGGGCGCGCTTCAGGCCAAAAATGACCTGGCTCAGCGCCGTGCGGTCAGTCGGCAGCTTATCGTGCCGAGGAGCCACGCCGCAGACCTCACCAAGGTTGAGGTTTACCACATCGGCGCCGTCAACGGCCGCCAGCTGCGAAGAGCTATTCGGAGTTACCGTCTTATCCGCCGGCGAGTAGATGGAAGTGTAGAGCACGCCTGGCGCGGTGTCCGGCAGCGCATTGAGCCTTTGCATAAATTCCGAACCCACCACCTGTTGGATGCCGGCCGTGCTGGCCAAGAAGGCGGCGAGGCGGGGTGCGAAGGCGATGAATTTGGCCAGACCTTCGCCCTGCCCACCCAGCGTGGTGCCGTGGAAGTTGCCGCCTAGAGCCACAGCCCGAGCGACGTGCTCAGCCCCGCCGTACATTTGGGTATAGGTCTTAATATGGGTACCGCCCTGGGAATGGCCTACCAAGTCCACTTTCTCTGCGCCGGTTACCGCTCGGACATAGTCCACGTGCCGCGCTATTTCCTCGGCCGCATCATCCAAATCTGAAATGGCCTTCGTTGAGGGAGAGGCATTCTGCAAAGAAACATCATCCGCTCCATAATCAAAGGCCCATACGCACGCGCCCTGATCCTTCAACATCGGAATCAAGCTTTTCCACACACCCGCATTGTTATAGGTGCCATGCAGTAGCACCACCGGCTCAACAATCTGGCCAGAAGGCACACAGGAAGGGTCATTGATCCCAAAGGACTCTGGAACAGAGGTTTCCCACTCCGACTGAGAGGCATTAGCAATAGGGGCGGATAGCCCAAGGGCTGCAGCAGCAAGCACAGCAACAATTCGCCGGGACATTATTCTTCTTTCTCACGACACATAACGGCGATTTGATTATATTCATACATGTCTCTTTATTCCCCGTGGCCCTGGAGAAAATTATCCCTTGTGCCATAATTCACCCATAAAAAAATCCGCCCCACTCCGGATAGCCGGAGGGAGCGGATGGAATCGCGAATCAATTAGCCCTGACGAGCCTTGAAACGGGGATCCTTCTTGTTGATCACGAAGACCTTACCGTGGCGGCGAATAACCTGGGCGCCCGGCTTCTTCTTCAGCGACCGAAGGGACTTACGGACCTTCATCGGGCGCTCCTTTCGTTATGCGCAATCTACATGCGGTTGAATAAGTAAAGCACGGACTGGGAATCCCCAGCCATGACACGAGGAAAAATTTTACCTCACACGGCCGTCAATACCAAAACACTAAGGCTTGACGACTGCGGACTCGCGCTCGTAGCGCGACTTCATCTCCTCGCCTACCTCATCCAGGCTACGTCCCATTGTCTCTGGAACCAAAATGCGGGTATAGGCAATGGCGATGAGACCAAAGACTCCAAAGACCATAAACGCCACCGGGCCAGTCAGCCACTCCACTAGCGGCAAGAAGTACTGCGCCACGGCCCAGTTGGTGGCCCACAACGATAGCCCCGCAATGCCCATGCCTAGACCACGTACCTGCAGCGGTACTAGCTCGGAGATAAGCAGCCACGTCGTGGGTGAGACCGCCGCCTGTTGGAAAGCAATAAACAGCGCCATAAATACCAAAGACACCATGGCCATAGCGGTGGAATCCCGGGCGTGGGAATAGGCGAAGGAAAGAATGAATAGCGAGACCACGTTGCCGGTCAGGCCGATAAGCAATAGGCGCTTGCGCCCAATGCGGTCTACTACCTTTAGGCCAACCCAGCAGGCGAGCACAGATACCGTGCCGATAACGATGGACGTGTAGACCGAATTGGCCGTAGAAATCCCCACCTGATTCATCATGGTCGGTGCGAAGTACACAATGGCGTTGACACCGGTAATCTGCTGTGTGAGCCCCATCAGCATGGCCAGCAGCACCGTAATCTGCATCCACCGGTTGGCGGCAAGCGCCTTCCACTCAGACCCGCTGGACTTGCGCGCGGTCTCCTGCGAAGTCAGCTCCGAAATATCCATTCCGGCGCGCCCGGCAATTTCTTGGGCACGAGCCATCTTGTCGTTCGTCGCTAGCCATACCGGCGTCTCTGGCAGAAACACCATTCCGAGCGCCAACGCTAGTCCTGGCACGGCGGCCAAGCCCAGCATCCACTCCCAGCTGCCAGTAGAGGCCAGCGCGGAGTTGACCAGGTAGGCCATCAACTGCCCCACCACAATCGCGAGGGTATTGAGCGAAACCATGCGCCCGCGCACCTTGGCAGGCACGATCTCCGCGATGTACATGGGGGACACGATGGAGACTGCACCCACGGCAAAGCCCAAAAAGGTGCGCGCCGTTGCCAGCATTCCCACCGAGCCGGAAAGCGCACACCAGATGGAACCCAACACGAAAATAATGCCGCCTGCAATCAGCGTGAAGCGGCGCCCATACCTATCGGCGATGCGCCCGGCCGTCAGCGCCCCTACTGCAGCCCCCACGAGCAGCATCGAGGTCACCCAGCCCTCTTGGTGCGCGCTCATGTCGAATGCGGGGCTAATAAAAAGCAAGGCACCGGACATCACTCCGGTGTCGTATCCAAAAAGCAGCCCGCCTAGGGCCGCTATGCCAGCTACTACCTTGACATAAACTTCCTTATTCACAGCACAATATTGTGTCAGGCGGCTACCATGAACGTCATGTCGAACGATGCCGAAAACCTGCAGCAAACCATCATAAAAGCCCTGGGTGTGCGCCCCTTTATCGATCCAGAAGCCGAAGTCCAGCGGCGCGTGGATTTCTTGGTTGACTACCTGCGCACCACCGGCGCTAAAGGCTACGTGCTGGGTATCTCTGGCGGCCAGGATTCCACCTTGGCGGGAAAGCTCGCGCAATTGGCGGTGGACCGCGTCGACGGCGCGGAGTTTTGGGCCGTGCGCCTGCCTCACGGCGTGCAGGCCGATGAGGACGATGCCCAAATTGCCCTGGATTTTATCCAGCCCGATCACCGCCCCACCGTCAATATCAAGCCGGCCACCCTGGCCCTCGACGAGCAGGTGGCGGATGCTATGCAGCTTGCCGACGTCACCGATTTCAACCGCGGCAATACTAAGGCCCGCCTGCGCATGACCGCCCAGTACGCCATCGCCGGCGAGGTCGGCGCCCTCGTCATCGGCACCGATCATGCGGCGGAAAACGTCACCGCTTTCTTCACTAAGTGGGGCGATGGCGCGGCAGACCTCCTCCCCTTGGCCGGACTCAATAAACGCCAGGGCGCCGCCCTCCTAGAGCACCTCGGCGCCCCGCGCTCTACCTGGGAGAAGGTCCCCACCGCGGACTTGGAAGACGATAAGCCCCAGCTTCCCGACGAAGAAGCCCTCGGCATCACCTACGCCCACATCGATGACTACCTGGAGGGCAAGGCGGTTCCCGACGCCGCCCGCGAACGCATCGAAACCTTATGGCGCCGCGGCGCTCATAAACGCATCATGCCGCAGGGGCCAAACCTTTAGGCCAGTGCCTCCAAGGTTGCGGCAGCCGCACGCTCCAGCGGCCGGTTATAGCTAGCGCCGTGCGTAAGCGCATGCACCGCTAGTGGATGCAGCTGATGCATAGGAATCCACTTCTCGATATCCTTCGGCGCACCATAGCCCTGGAAAATTTCTTCTAGGTATGGTGCCCCGAAAAGGGCCAGCATTCCCAAATCCGTATGCGGATGCCCGCCGTGGGCAGCGGGGTCAATCATGATGCCGCCATCGGAACCAAAGAGCAGGTTTCCCGCCCACAGGTCTCCGTGGATGCGAGCCGGCGCCACATCCCAACTGCGCGCGGCGATGGCATCGCAAGCTCGCCTTACCAAATCCAACTGCGCCGAACTAATCCCAGCCAGTTCCGCAAACGGCAGCACGCGCTGCTCGACGTAGAACTCACCCCAGTTATCCGTCGGGATGCAGTCTTGCTCGATGCTGCCGATGAAGTTCTTTCCCTCCCATCCGGCAGGAGGTGCGCCAAACGCTTCGGCTCCTGCGCGGTGCATGCGAGCCAACTCCGCACCAAACTTCCGAGCCGCCTCCGGCGTGGGCATGACCTCGTCCACGCGCTCGGTAACGATCTCTAGCCCGTCGGCGCTTACTACGTTGACCACCGCGTCGGTAGCTTCCCCAAGCCACCGCAATCCTGCCGCCTCGGCGCCAGCTTGATCTGTGTCGCGTACTCGCTTTGAAAAAGTCTGCATGGCGCCCAGCCTAATCCGGCAAGGAAATTTTAAAGCGCTCCGCGCTCCCGCGTGGGCAAACACATCATGAATAGAAGCGCTAGCTCACCGAACACGGGGATAAACCCGATCAAGCATAAGAACCCCGTTCTCCCAGAATCGTGCAACCGCCGGAAAATTAAGGAAACGACCGGCATAGCAAGAAATCCTTTTACAACAGGCTTGATATTCACGCCATAATGCTGATCGATGGCGTTAATGGGCACTGAAATCAACACTAGAAAGCCAAATACCCACCAGAACTCACTCACAGACGCTCGGCCCAGGAAGTTGAAGTATCGAATAAAGAACCTGCCCACTGCCTGCGCAGGAGACGCCCCGTAGAGCGCATCGCGTGTAAAGAACCCCGTGGATTCGTAAGTCATGACGCGCGGGCCCCTTCGACGTTGACTGCATATACTCGGCTGCGAACCATGCTACCCACTTCCCATAAAGGATGAGCAATGCAATCAGACGTCATCATCATCGGCGGAGGTTTTGCCGGCACCGCCGCTGCCATCACTTTGGCCCGCGCTAACCGGAATGTTCAGTTAATCGATTCCGGCACTCCCCGCAATCGCTTCAGCGAACATTCCCACGGCATCCTCGGTCTCGATGGCGTGGCTCCCACCGAGCTTCTCGAACGCGGCCACGCGGAATTGCAGAAATTTGGTGGAAATATTTCCCACGCCACGGTGGAAAGCCTCTCCCGGCCTTCCGAGCAAGCCCCGTGGCAAGTGAGACTCACCGATGGCACGCTTTTAGAATCCCGCCATGTCCTCGTTGCTACTGGTCTCACAGACAAGCTCCCTGAGGTCCCTGGTCTTAGTGATTTATGGGGAACGCGCATCTTTCACTGCCCTTATTGCCACGGCCATGAAGTCAAAGGGAAGAAGGTTGCGCTCATTGGCGGCGCGAATCCGCCTTTTACTATCCGCATTAGCAAACTGCTTTCCAAGTGGACGAGTGCTCTGACCTTCTACTCCAACGGCCTTGAGCTCACCGATCTTGACCTCACTCAGCTCGCCGGATTGGGCGTAGAGATAAACGATGCAAAAGTGACACAAGTCCAACCGGATCAGGCATCACCTACCAGCGTAGAAATACATAGCGCCGATGGAGTAAGCATCTACGAAGCATGCTTTACTGGGCCCGATTTTCTGCCCAACGATGCACTGCTACGGGACGCTGGTTGCGAATCGGCCAATGGCTGGGTCAGAGCAGAACGTGGCCAAACCTCAATATCGCGCCTATGGGCAGCCGGCAATGTAGTCAGCTCGCCGGATCAGGTCTCCCAGGCGATGGGTAGCGGCGCCGCCGTAGGCATTGCTATCGACCAGTGCATGCTTGATGAGGACTTAGCAAAACTATAGGCACCCAAGACAAACAAAAAGGGAGAGGAACTAATGTTCCTCTCCCTTATATTGTGGAGCTAACGGGATTCGAACCCGTGACCCCCACACTGCCAGTGTGGTGCGCTACCAGCTGCGCCATAGCCCCTCAAACGAGGTGCAACCCTGTGGGCTGCAACTCGCTTAAATATACATGGAGGGTATTTAACTCTCCAAATCGCCTGCTACTGAGTGACGATTTCTACCCAATCGCCCAGGTTCTTGCCGGCCTTTTGGTCCTTTTCGGATGGAACATCCTTGCCATTTTGAACAATACGCGGCGAGGAGACAGAGCCGGTTTCTTTATCCAGCTTGTCGTAGTTGGTCTTCGCCACCTTATTGCCCTGCTTGATGTCTACGTCCTTCATGGACTCAACAACATCATCTTCGGCGCCAAGCTCCTTGGCTTGGTTAGCAATGTCTTCGATGCCCCACTTATTAGCAACACTTTGCTGGTTTTGCATGAGGAAGTCACGCAAATTCCAATAGGTTTTGATGTCGCCGGACTTTGCCAACTCCGACATAGCGGCTGCCGCCTTTGTGGAGTAGCCTTCCTGGCCTTCAATATCCTTGCCATCCAGGAAGTTGAGGGTGCGCACATGAACGATCAGCTTGCCCTCTTCAATAGCCTTCTTCATGTCACCGTCGGTAGCCTGAGCCAATTCAGCACAGTGCGGGCAAGAGTAATCTTCGTACAGATCTACCTTAGGGGTATCGTCCGTAGCGCTCTCGCCCTTCAACGTGATAGCACCATCATTGAACTCCATAGTCATATTGACGTCTTCGACGCCATCATCAGATTGCTTACCGTTCCACACGATATAGCCAATAACAACGGCAATGATGACGAGAAGTACACCGACTCCCCAGATAAAACCGTTGCCACCCTTATCGTTCGGGTCAGTTACTTTGCTCATTTGAACCTTGCCTTTGAAAATTTTCGGACCAATACAGCCTACCTTGCCCTCCCATTAGGGGTGAAGAGCAAACTTGGTGAAAGGGCGTTTAATAGTCCAAACAGTGAGGAATAGATACGCGGCATCGCGCAACAGCGTCTTCGCATAATCCATTCCGCGGTCAGGATTTTGGGCGTCATAGCCAAAGCAGCCGCAGTCAATATCTAGACCGCGGGCCCAGGCCTGCGCGATGCCCACCATAAACAGCAGCAACACGATGGTTGCCACGATGGAGGACCTCCGCAAAAACAGCCCGAGAAGCAAGAGCACGCCACCGATAACTTCTAATGGACCAATGACCGTTGCCAGATAAAGAGCCCAATCAGGCGTAAAAATGTCATAGCCTTTGATGGCCTGGGTCATGTCTAGAGTTTTGCCGAGTTTGTGCACGCCGGCCTCAATCCACACCCAGGCCATGCCAAAGCGGGCGATGAAGCTGATGATATCGAGCACCAGCTTCCCTTTATTCTTGCTACTCACGAGGATGAGTTTAGCGTTAAACCTCTAATACATGGGTAACAACTGCCTGTGCTTCTGCTTGTACCTTTCTGAGATGCTCCTCACCCAGGAAAGACTCCGCATAGATTTTGTACTTATCTTCCGTACCAGAAGGGCGGGCAGCGAACCACGCATTCTTAGTCGACACCTTCAGACCGCCGATGGCGGCACCGTTGCCGGGAGCCTCGGTTAATTTGGCCACGATCTCCTCCCCTGCCAGCTCCGTAGCGCTAACTTTTTCGGGAGAGAGCTTCTTCAGGATGGCCTTTTGCTCGCGGTTGGCTGGGGCGTCGGTACGGGCATAGGCTGGGGCACCGAATTCTTCCGCCAGCTCTGCATAGCGCTGGGACGGGCTCTTGCCCGTTACCGCGGTGATCTCCGCGGCGAGCAGATCCATAATAATGCCATCCTTATCGGTGGACCATACGGAGCCATCGAAGCGTAGGAAGGAAGCACCGGCCGATTCTTCGCCGCCGAAACCAATGGTGCCATCCACCAGCCCCGGCACAAACCACTTGAAGCCGACGGGAACCTCCACCAGCTCCCGGTCAAGGCTTTCCACCACGCGGTCAATCATGGAGGAGGACACCAAAGTCTTTCCCACACCGGCATTCCCCCACTGCGGACGGTGACTAAAGAGGTACTCAATAGCCACGGCAAGGTAATGATTGGGGTTCATCAAGCCCGCATCGGGAGTGACAATGCCATGGCGATCCGCATCGGCGTCATTGCCGGTGGCAAGGTCGAAGCTTGAGCGGGCGTCGATAAGCGAGGCCATGGCATCCGGCGAGGAACAATCCATGCGGATCTTGCCGTCCGTATCCAAGGTCATAAAGCGGAAGGTGGAGTCCACCTCAGGGTTGACCACGGTCATATTCAGCCCGTAGTAATCCGCAATGGCCTGCCAGTAGTCCACCGAGGCACCTCCCATGGGGTCGGCGCCGATACGCAAGCCAGAATCCTTGATGGCCTGCATATCCACCACATTCTTTAGGTCAGAAACGTAAGAGTGCACGTAATCATGCTTGATGCAGCGCTCATCCAGCACGCCGTGAACCGAGGTCCGCTTGACCCCCTCCAGCCCGGCGCGCAAGTAGTCGTTGGCGCGGCCTGCAATCCAATCGGTTGCCTGCGCATCGGCCGGGCCGCCGGTTGGCGGGTTGTACTTGAAGCCACCATCGCGCGGAGGGTTATGAGACGGGGTAATCACAATGCCGTCGGTACCGGGATTGGTCAAAATTGCGTGGGATACCGCCGGGGTCGGGGTATAGCGGCCACGATCATCGACGCGAACCTCCAGCCCATTGGCCAGCAGCACCTCGAGGGCGGAGACCATGGCGGGCTCGGATAGCGCATGGGTATCGCGGCCGATAAAAATTGCCCCGGTAACGCCTTGCTCCGCGCGATAGTCCACAATGGCTTGGGTGATCGCCAGGATATGCGCCTCATTGAAAGCGCAGTCGAGTGCGGAACCGCGATGCCCAGAGGTGCCAAAGGAGACCTGCTGATCCGGGTTCTCCGCGTCCGGGGTGCGGGTGTAGTAGGCGGTAATCAGTTCCGCGATATCGATGAGGTCCGATGGTTGTGCCAGGGTGCCGGCGCGCTCGTGGGCCATGGCGTACTCCTTGGGGTTGGGGTCCGTATAGCTATAGCTTGCCTTCTCCCCAGTGATTGCGCAGGACGGATAGTCCCCCGGCTGGGGGTATGGGTAAATTTACTCCATTTCTATAGTTCGCTAGATTTGCAGAATGGACTCGCTTAATTCCATTCTCTCCGCCATCAGCACCGTGGTATGGGGACCATTCATCCTCATTCCACTCCTGTTGGGCACGGGCCTGTGGCTGACAATCCGTTTGGGTGGCCTCCAGTTCCGGACGCTAGGGCGTGCGACGCGCCACGTCTTTGCCACAGACTCTGATGATGAGTCCACCGAAGGAGATATTTCCAATTATCAGGCGCTGACCACCGCCCTTGCCGCCACCGTAGGCGTGGGAAATATCGTGGGTGTGGCCACCGCGCTGTCTATTGGTGGCCCCGGCGCGCTGGTATGGATCTGGATTACGGGCCTAGTGGGCATGGCATCCAAATACACCGAGGCATACCTGGGTGTGCGCTTTCGCACCACCGACTCCAAGGGCGAGATGTCCGGCGGCCCGCAGCAATATCTTAAGCGCGGCATCCCCGGCCCTCTTGGAACCGTGCTAGCTGTCTTCTTTGCCATCTTCGCAATCTGCGCCTCTTTTGGCATCGGCAACCTTGCGCAAGCCAATGCCGTGGCCACCAATATGGAATCGACCTTCGGCATCGCCCCGGCGGCCACCGGTGCCATCCTTTTTGTCTTGGTAGGCTCCGTTCTCCTCGGCGGCATCCAAGCTATCGGCCGCATTACCGCGGCCTTCGTACCTTTAATGATCATCGTTTATGTTCTTGGCGGGCTGTACGTGATTTTCTCCCATGCCGCAGAGCTTCCCGCCGCCTTTGCCATGATTTTCAGCGATGCCTTCACCGGCACGGCTGCCGGCGGCGGGTTCGTAGGCTCGACCATCATGATGGCTATTCAATACGGCGTCGCCCGCGGCATCTTCTCTAATGAGTCCGGCATGGGCTCCGCCGCCATCGCCGCGGCGGCCGCCAAAACCCCGCACCCGGCGCGCCAGGGGCTAGTCTCCATGACGCAGACCTTCATTGACACCATCATTGTGGTCACCATTACCGGCTTGGTCATTGTGGTGGGCGGCACCTGGGACATGGGCCGCGAGGAGGCCGGAATCATGACGGCCGAGGCATTTTCTCGCGTGCTCCCCGGCGACTGGGGCGGCACCATCGTTTCGCTCTCCATTATTTTCTTCGCCTTTTCCACCATCATGGCCTGGGCTTATTATGGCGAGCGTTCCCTGGAATCCCTGTGCGGCCGCAAGGCTTCCATCCCCTACCGCATGTTCTTTGCCTGTCTGCTTTTTGTCGGTTCCGTCTCAGAGCTCGAGCTTGCCTGGATCTTCTCCGATCTGGCCAATGGTCTCATCGCCATCCCGAACCTCATTGGGCTGCTCCTCCTTTCCGGCCTAGTAGCCCGCGAGACTAAGGCGTACCTAGCCTTTGATCCCAAGCTCAACAAACCGGTAGATGAGGTCCGCGCGTTCGTAGAGTCCCAGGGAATGGACTGGAGGTAACATAGGCCGCATGCCTCAATTCCTCGTCGTGGGTGCTGGCGCCGCGCTCGGTGCGGCTGCCAGATACTTGCTTTCCGTAGCACTCGGCGGCGGCATGATCCCGCTGCTCATCATCAATATCCTTGGCAGCGCGCTGATGGGTTACTTCCGCCCCGGCCCATTCTGGGGCACGGGCGTGCTGGGCGGTTTTACTAGCTTCGCTACCTTCGCTTTCCTCACCTCCGAGGCGCACTGGACCATCGCTCTGGCTTATGTCCTAGCCACCATCGTCGGCTGCGTGGGCGGCTACCTGGCGGGTGACAAGCTGCGATGAATCTTCTTTGCGTCCTTCTCGGCGGCTTCATAGGCGGCAGCCTCCGCTATGGTTTTACCCGGCTTTTACCCGCCCCCTACTGCACCTTCGTGGCGAATATTTTGGGTTCCCTCACCCTCGGCCTGGCTTATGGTTTCGCCCAGCTTGCCGACGCCCCCCTCATCCACCCCTTCCTCGCCCTCGGCCTTGCAGGTGGCCTGTCCACCTGGTCCACGCTAGCCAAGGAACTAGGAGAAATGATCAAACGCAGGCAATGGTGGCGGCTTAGCAAGTATCTCTTCTGGACCATCGGGCTCGGCATCGTATTAGCTTGGCGCGGCACCATCTGGGCGGCCCGCATTTATCACGGGATTTAAGCGGCAAACTCCCAGCCAACTAGCAGTTACTTTTGGTCCGCTCGAGCCTAATATTTTTCGCGTGAGTTTCCTTTTGAATCTGCCTTTGGCGGATCCCATCAATGGCGTGATCTTTTACGCCATCCTCGCGATTGCGGCCATCATCATTCTCCTCCAACGCAAGGTGTGGCCACTGGTCATCGCCGCCTTGCTGTGCATTATTGCTTGGTTCCTACTCCGTCACTGGCAAGTACCGTGGTACATCTTCCTCGCCGCCTTCGTCCCCGTGGCGGCGCTGGTACGCAAACCTAAGATTGTCACGGTCACCGTCGGAATCTTTTCCCTTTTGGCCACGGTCGGCATCGTCAACATGGAATACCAAACCTATCCAGATATTGCGTCCCTTGACCCGCGCCCTGTGGCAAAGGAAATGAGCTACGAAGAGTTTTCCCACACCAAGTCTGGTGCAGCCATCGTCCATGTGGATCTTCCCGGCACCACCTCCCATTTCGCCGCTCGGCAAGCCACGGCGTATATTCCGCCGGCATACTGGACGGACCACACCTTGCCTGTCATCGTGCTCCTGCACGGCAACCCGGGCGGCCCAGATCAGTGGTTCGGTTCGGGCGAGGCGGCCGAAACTGCAGACCAATTCCAGGCGGCTAACGGGGGCCACAGCCCCATCGTCATAGCTGTGGACGCCACCGGCTCTGAAACCGCCAACCCCATTTGCGCCGATAGCTCCCAGGCTAAGGTAATGACCTACCTCAGCCAGGACGTACCACAGGCCATTAAACAAAAATTCAAAGTTAACCCGGATCAGCGCACCTGGACGGTGGGCGGATTAAGCTACGGCGGCACCTGCTCCCTACAGATCGCCACCAACCGCCCCGAAGCCTATGGTTCCATCATCGACATTTCCGGCGAGGCTGAGCCCACCATTGGCAACCACGCGGCGACGGTGAAGAAATTCTTCGCCGGGGACGAATCCGCCTTCAATGACCAAGACCCCGCCCACCTGCTCGCCCACAAGCACTTCTCTACCCAGGCCATCTTCATCGCTGGCGATAAGGACACTGCTTCGGTCAATGCTTTGCGCTCGCTTTCCGATGCCGCCCGCGCTGCCGGCATGAAAACCTACTTTGGCACCCGACCCGGCGGCCACTCCTTTCAGGTGTGGCGCCCAGCCCTGCGCGAATCTTTCGCTTGGGCCGCTAGCCGCGGTGGAATGACCGCTATCAAGGATCCCTTCGATGGAATTGGAGCCCACGATGTCCGTTCTTAAAACCATCCTGACCAGGTTTCCCGTTTCCCTAGCCGTCTTAGTCATTATGTGGGCGCTTCACCTAGTGGACTTCCCCACCTCCCACTGGCTGGCGCTGACCACCGCGCACCCCGGTGGCGCCATTATCTTGTCCGTGCTCATCGTGCTCTGGCTCGTTCCCGCTGAATGGCGCTTAGGTTCCTTGCGCACATTGGCGGTAGGAGTTGTCTCCCAGCTCATCAGCGTCCCGCTGTCCATCGTGCTCGCCCGCGGCATTGAGACCGTAGGCCTAAATCGATGGGGCAATGACTTATTGAGCGATACCTTCCTCACCCCTATCGGCTTTATCGCCGGTGCCGCTGGTTTTGCTTCGGCTTTACTCCCCCGCCTCTGGCGCCGCCGACTGCGCGTTTCGCTTATCGTGCTTACCGCCACTTTTGTGCTCTACTCCGGCACCATGTCAGATGTTCTCGGCATCGTCGCCGCCACGCTTTCTATTACGGCTGGCCAATTGCTCTTTAAGCCCGAATCCGCGCCGCCTTCCATCAGGGAGCGTCGCGTGCTCCTCGCCGTCGGTATCGCCTGCGTAGCCATTGGCCCCGCCTTCGTGGCACTCGACCCCATGGCCGAAGGTCCGTTCTCCCAAATCACACAGCTCCTGTGGGCACCACACCTTTCGGCTCTGGAGGCCACTCAAGTCTGCGCAGATTCGCTAACTTCTACCAGCTGTACCGCCGCAGTCGATCTCGCCCGTGCCCAAGGCATCGGCGCCTTGGTAGCCAATATCATGCCGTTTATCATCCAGCTGGTGGTGTGTTTTGCTCTCATGCGGGGCCGCGTGCTCGCTTGGTGGATGGCGGTTATCACCCAAGTACTGGCCATCGCATTGCTGACCTACCAGCTTTGGGACGATGCCCGCCTGAGCTACCTCCTGCCCAACCTCGTGCTCGTCATCCTGCCCTGGCTCTTGGCACTGTTCATGCTGCTTATCAATCGTTCGCTCTTCCGGATCCGCGAAAACCGCGCATTTTTCACCCGCACTATTGTCTTCGCTATCCTTGCCTCTACCCTCGGCGCGGGCTTGTGGATCCTTACGGCCTCGTTGCACAACACCGTTCCCCCAGCGAATCTTTCCGACATCCTCGCAGAGACTCCCTTGCGCTTCGTTCCGGCCGTTGTTGCGCTTATCCTTCCCCACCACGTCGCGCCGGCAACGATGTTTTCCTGGTTCATCTACCTATGGGTTGGAAACGCCTTCTGGATCCTGCTGGCAGTCCGGCTCTACCTTGGCTTTTCTCGGCCCGTTGATCCTGCACAAGAATCCGACCGCGACTCGGCCCGCCACCTGCTCGAATCCGGCACCGGCGATCATCTTTCCTTCATGACGCTGTGGAAATCCAACCGGTACTTCTTCCACGGTGACTCCTATGTGGCCTACCGTGTCTCCAATGGCATCGCGCTTACGCTGGGCGCCCCCGTCGGCCACGATATCAGCGCCGAATTCGAGCGCTTTGCCTCCGAGCAAGGCTGGGCCGTGGCGTGGTATTCCGTCAACGCACAGTTCGCGGATGCTCACCCGCAGCTCAAGCGCCTTCAAGTTGCAGAAGAAGCAGTCCTCAACTGCGAATCCGTGGAATTCAAAGGAAAGAAATTCCAAAATGTGCGCACGTCCCGAAACAAAGCCGAGAAGGAAGGCGTTAGCACTCGGTGGACCACGTGGGAGGAGCTAGATATTGCCTCTACCGCCCGCATTAGCGCACTCAGCGAGGACTGGGTTTCCGACAAGGCCCTACCCGAGATGGGCTTTACCCTCGGCGGCTTAGAAGAAATGATGGTGACCGGCACCCGGCTTTTGCTCGCTGAGTCCGCCGATGGCACTTTGCATGGTGTAACCAGTTGGATGCCGGTATACGAAAACGGAGCTATTGCCGGCTACGTTCTCGACGTCATGCGCCGCAACGAGCACGGCTTTAAGGGAGTAATTGAGCTCCTCATCTCAGAGGCTATGCTCATTGCCCAGTCCGAAGGCCTTGCCTGGATCTCCTTGTCCGGTGCGCCATTGGCTGGACAGCCTGACGAGCCTAACTGGCTCGACGTCGCCCTCAATCGCATTGGGGAAGAAGTCGAACCGCTCTACGGCTTCCGCACCCTCGCGGCCAGCAAGCGCAAATTTCAACCCGAGGAGCACCCGTGGTACCTGTGCTATCACGATGAATTGAAGCTTCCTTCCATCGCGCTGGCCACCATGCACGCCTACCTGCCCGATATGAAGACCAAGGATGCGGTATCGGCAGTCAAGGCATGGATGGCCGCGTAAAAGCATTAAGGCCTCCCCTCAACGTGTGATGAGGGGAGGCCTTAGACTAGGCAGCTAGTCGGCGATTGCTTCCAATGGCGGCGTCTTCGCCGCGCGGTGCGACGGCCATACTGCCGCGATAATGCCGACGAGGGCCGAGCCCACAAGCATAATGAGCACCATCGCCCACGGAATCTGCGCAGAGTCTAGTCCCTCATCGCCGAGGATCTTGATGAAGGACCAGCCCAAGCCGAGCCCAATGAGGATGCCCATCACCGCGCCAAAGAGCGCGATCTGCACGGACTCCAGGGTAATCATCGTGCGGATCTGGCGGCGTTGTGTGCCCACAGCCCGCAACATACCGATCTCCTGGCGGCGCTCGATTACGCCCAAGGTCAAGGTATTGACAATGCCCAACACCGCAATAATGACGGCAAGGGCGAGCAGACCATAAAGGATGGAGAGCATCTGGTCAATAAAGCCTGCAGCTTGGCCCGCATACTCCTCACCGGAATTGACCTGAACCACAACCAGATCCTTGACCGCATCCTCCAGGTTATGGCGCAGTTCTTCCTTGTCATAGCCTTCTTGGCCCAAGACGCCCACCATCTGGACGGTAAAGGACTTCTCCGGTGCAACCTTTTCAGCTACCTCCTGCGAGAGCACCATATTCTGCACCACATCGGTGGACTTAAAGATGCCGACCAATTTGGCCTCGGCCTTCTTGTCCTTTTCCGCAGAAGCTACCTTATAGGTCTCTCCTACCTTCCAGCCGTGTTCCTTGGCAAAGTCTTCGGTAGCAATGAATCCCTTATCCAAGTTGGCATCGCCCTCGACCATGTCGAGAGCAATCATCGACGATGGATCACCATCCGCAGTCATGGTCTGCTGGAATTGCGGACCATAATCCATCGATGCCTGACCATCAACGGTCACCGGAGCCATACCGATGGTGATGGCCTTATCTACGCCCTCAGCCTCAGCCGCACGCTTACCTGTGTCCTTCGGTGTTGGGAATTCACCGGAGCTAGGGCCAGAAAGGAGATAATCGGAGGTGATGTTCTGCTCCACGGTATCGGCCACGGAGGACTTCATCGTCGCGCCAAGCATGCCAATAGCCGTCACCAAGGCCACGCCTAGGGTCAGGGCAAATGCAGTAGCTGCCGTGCGGCGTGGATTGCGACGAGAGTTCGTCGCCGCCAAAGAACCGATAGCACCGAAAGGCGCACCGATTACCTTGCCTACTGTCGGTACCAAAGGCAGCGACAAGGCCGGGCCAGCCAAGAAGAAACCGACAATGACCCCGAACGCGCCCACACCGACGAGGACGGCGCGGACGTTCGTCTCGCCGTCGGAAAGCACGCCTGCCAACGCCGCAACAATGCCAACCAGCAAAATAATGGCACCAAAAATCGTGCGGACCTTCAGGGACGTTGCAGAAGCAGACTCGGTGGTGCGCATCGCTTCAACCGGCTGCACGCGACCTGCGCGCCGTGCCGGGGCCCACGCGGATACGACCGTCACGATGGTGCCCAAAATAATCGGGACCACGATGGCCGAAACGCTCAGGCCCAAGCCACCGTCGAACGGCATTCCTTTCGCGCTCATTACTGCCTTAATGATGGCCACCAAGCCCATACCGGCAACGACGCCAACAATAGAACCCAGAAGTCCCACGATGGCAGATTCCACTACCACCGAGTTCGTAATCTGGCGGCGGGAAGCACCCAGCGCACGCAGAAGTGCGAATTCCTTGGTGCGCTGGGCGACAATCATGGAGAAGGTATTAGCGATGATAAACGTGCCCACCAGCAGCGCAATCAAGCCGAATGCAATGAGGAAATAGTTAATGAACTTCAAGGCGGAGGACATCATCTCAGAGGTTTCCTCCGCCAGGCGCTCGCCCGACTCCGCCTTGACGTCATATTTGTCATTTAGGTGATCCACCAAGGCGTTCGCATCCACGCCTTCGGCCGCAGAAACCTTGAGCTGGCTCGGATCGCCGTAGCGCTCCAGGTAGTCCTTCTCGGCCATGCTCAGCACGATGCTATCGCCCTGGTCGACGGCGGGCTCCGAGATACCAGAAACGGTAACCGTATCCTGCTCATCGGGGTGAACCACAATGAGCTTTTGTCCCACGGAGATTCCGTATTTATCCGCCGCGGAGGAATTGACAAGGACTTCGTCCTTACCGCTCGGCTCCTCGCCCTCCTTCAGCTTATCGGCACCACCAACGACCTTATCCTCTGGATAGAACGGGACAACGCTAGCCGTACCGCCCTGAGTCTGATAGGCCTCCGAGTTCTCATTGGCTGCGACGACGGTCTCCGAATCCGCGATGTTGATGTTCTTGACATCTTCATCATCGGCCAACTTCTGGCGAAGCTTTTCATCCAGCTTCGCGCCATTGTCGTCCTTCTGGCTCACCACCGCATCCACGCCACGAAATTCATTATCCACGGCGGAGTCAAAAGTAGACTTCAGCGAATTGGTGAACATAAACGAGCCGGCAATAAACGCCGTGCCCAAGACCACCGCGAGAATTGTCAGCCCAAGGCGCAACTTATGCGCCACGATATTGCGCAGGGACACCCTGCGCATTGCATTTCCGCGTGCCATTTAGCCCTCAATCTCCGCCATTACCTGGTGAATGGCCTCCATCGTCGGATTGTGCAACTCGTTGACAAGCTTGCCGTCAGCAAGGAAAACCACTCGGTCCGCGTACGACGCTGCCTTCGCATCGTGCGTCACGATGACCACGGTTTGGTCATCCTTGTCCACTGCCGTGCGCAAAATATCGAGCACCTCGGCCGAAGAATTGGAGTCCAGGTTGCCGGTTGGCTCATCGCCGAAGATAATTTCCGGACGGGAAACCAGCGCGCGGGCACAGGCCACGCGCTGCTGCTGGCCGCCTGATAGCTCAGCCGGTCGGTGCTCCAAGCGCTCTGCCAAGCCTAGACGGCGAGTTACCTCTTCGAACCACTGCTTATCGACGTCCTTACCCGCAATGTCGGTCGGCAACGTGATGTTTTCCGCGGCAGTCAGCGTAGGAACAAGGTTAAAGGACTGGAAGATAAAGCCCAGCCGATCACGGCGCAGCGTCGTAATGTCCTTGTCGTTGAGCGCCGACATATCGGTATCGCCGATAAACGCCGAGCCGGAAGTCGCGGAATCCAAACCAGCCATCGTGTGCATTAGCGTCGACTTACCGGAGCCCGATGGACCCATGATCGCAGTGAATTCGTTCTTGCCGAATTCAATGGATACATGATCCAGGGCCACAACGGCTGTGTCGTCGCTTCCGTATTGCTTGAACAAGTCAACGGCGCGAGCCGCAGCATCAGTCATGAGACAAATTCTCCTTGTAAATGGGAAATTACCTCTTATAGTTTAGCTACCATGAACGACGGCAAGCATCATCCCAGAGGAGGAAAACGGCACACTAAGGCATGGCGAGATCAATCATGGAGCCGTACTCCGGTTGCCATCAACCTAATCTGTTGCCGTTCCTCTTTTTGTTCTCTGTTGTTGTAGTGCGAGGTATTGTGCCCAGGTGTGGTTCCAGTGTGTTTGGGGTGTGGCTAGGGGCCCGGTGGCGTGGTCTAGTTGGTAGGTGCCGTCTCGGTGGAGCCAGGCGATGGTGCCGGTGATGGGGTCGAGGATGTAGTGGACGCGGCGGTCGGTTTTGATGTTGTGGTGGTGTTGGCAGAGGTTTACTAGGTTGTCTGGGCTGGTGGGTCCGCCTTGGTGGTATTCGATGCGGTGGTCTAGTTGGCACTGTGTGGCGGGGATGGTGCAGCCGGGCCAGCGGCAGGTGGCGTCTCTGCCTTGGGTGTAGGCGCGGATATCAACATTTGGGGTGTAACCATCAACCTCGTCGGCTACCAGGCGGCGGATGAAGGTGTTGTCTGTGGGCGCGTGGCCTATGTTTATCCATCCAGCGCCTGGGATGTAGACGCTGTTTGTTTCTGGGTTTGTGGTAAAGGTGTTGATAGCAACGCTGGTGTGGGTGTCTTCCAAGATGAGGTCGATAAGTCCCTGTGCTGCGGTGGTTTTCGCTTTATTGACGTAGGCGTCGATGTGGCGGGCGATGATAGTGGCTGTGGCGCGGTCGCAGGTCAGTGACAGGGTGGTCGTGTGGTCTGGATTGATGTGAATGCGAAGGGTTGGTTCGGGTTTTTCTTCTTTGTCTTCTGGGCAAAGGTGGGTGTCGATAAAGGAGCGGATAAACCGGCGTAAGTCAGCATCAGTGGGCACGGTTTGATTCGGTGTGGTGGGGGTGAGGAAGTCTGCGAGTGCTGCGTCGATAGCTTCGAGATGGTCGGGGTTGCTATCTAGGCGGTATAGTTCGCGGTCGATGATGCGCAATTTGGTCAGATCGAGTATCCAGTGCTGGCCTTGCACTTCGGTGACAAGGGGTAGTTGGCGCATCCGGTAGTGAGCGCGGATATACCCGAGAAGTTTGGAATAGCAGATGCCGAGGTCTTTGGCCAGGCTGGTGAGGCTTAAGTCGACGTCTTCGTCTAGTTGGGGCAGGATTGCGCGGTAGAGGAACCAGGAGGTTTTACGCGTGTAGGTGCCGGCTTGGCCGATGTGGTTGCCGGGTGAGGTTACCCTCGTTTAGTGGACACCCTATTTGTACGGATCCTGTGTCCGTAGG
>NGUZ01000078.1 GCA_002154655.1 Corynebacterium kefirresidentii | reverse complement strand
TTAATGTTCTGTTAACTGCAGTCGAACTTTATCTTCAATGGCAATTAAGTAAATCTGAAAATGAACTGTAGTTAAGCAAGTAGGTGGGACTAAAACAGAAACGTTTTAGTCCTATTTTTTTCTATAAACGAGTATTCTTCGTTTAATAATGGCTCAAACATGTCGCATAAAATGAAAAACAAATAATCATTTAGTGTTGTTTTAACTTTTAAAAATGTAAAAGTGTTAACCGTGTTTATATTTTTTATCAATCCTTTGTAGTTATAAAAGTGACTTAGTAAAATCGTTTTTGCTATTTATTTTGTTAATGAACGGAAATAAATGGTCGCATTTATCGTTCAAAAAAATCAAAATGTGGATTCAATATAGGTAAAAAATAAGTCGTTAATGTTCAAGAAACGGACCGAATAAAATTTTAAATTTGAACTTTTCTATCCTAAACTAAGTAAAGATATTTACTTAGTTTTCTCTTTTTTTATCTCCAATCATTTTACTAACAATACTCATTTTGAA
>NGUZ01000077.1 GCA_002154655.1 Corynebacterium kefirresidentii | reverse complement strand
AATGGTTAGAAGGTATTGAGACTAACTAATTGCATAGTTAGGAAAGACAAATAAAGAATATGCTCGTTTGGTGTAGCATATTTAAAACTCATAATGCAAATTTACAGTAGCAAACCGAGTTGAAAAGGCGCTTAACTCTTCTCAACCGTAGCTATTATTACGTGGGAGTGAAACTAAACTCAGTTTCGCTCCCACTTTTTTATATCGTTCTTATAGTATTAAACGTTTCAGATAACTTAATTACTCTTTTTTTGTAACTAAATTTAAACGTAGTATCAGTTGTTATGTTTGGAAAAATCAATTTTATTGTGATAAATTACTCTTATTACGTCAGGCTATCTGACTAGATTAAATATATAGGAGAATCAGATAATGCCGTCAGCAAATCAAAAACGTATGATTAAACATATTCATGAAACAGTGTTTATACTTTTACATGACTATCATTTTGATGAAATCACGGTTCAAAAAATATGTGATATTGCAGAAATCAACCGCAGTACGTTCTACAGATACTTCC
>NGUZ01000076.1 GCA_002154655.1 Corynebacterium kefirresidentii | reverse complement strand
CTGTCCACCCGATTGGGCGGGCTATGTTTATTTCCGTTCCCTCCGTCTGAAAGGACAGTAGAACTAGTCGCTGGCTTCGGTATGGCTTATTCCCGCCCCTGTCTGAAAATGATCCGGGGGTGATGCCGCCGAAGACAGTGACATACTCAAACAGCTCAATAGGAACCTGACCCAGCCCAGGTGGTACGAGGTCTCACAGTAATGTAGATGCCAGTACTAAGTATGTCCGACCACCCCCAGCGATGAAGCTCAAATAGTCCAACTTCTAATTCATCGCTAAGAGGAACACACCCATGGCCTATGACTTCGTCATTGGCGTGGACGTCGGCAAATACTTCCACCACGCCTGCGTCCTCGATCCCCAAGGCAGGCAAGTCCTGTCCAAACGCATCAATCAGCATAAAGGCTCGCTACGCAAGCTCTTCGGCCAATTCCTCGCCGACAACACCTCAGTCCTTGTCATTGTCGATCAACCCAACAACATCAGCCGATTAACCGTCGCAGTCGCCCAACACATAGGGCAGACGATCGCT
>NGUZ01000075.1 GCA_002154655.1 Corynebacterium kefirresidentii | reverse complement strand
TTCAAATAGATAATTTAGATTTAGCATTTTTCGATCAATTGGGAGTTTCTGGAATTCGAATTGATTCAGGTTTTTCAGCACAAGAAGTAGCAAAAATGACTCATAATAAGCAAAATATGTTTATTGAATTAAATATAAGTACGAGTGCAACCTTTATTAATGATGTTTCAAATTATAAGCCTAATAAAGACAATTTGATAGGATGTCACAACTTTTATCCACAGCAATATACAGGTTTATCATTTAATCATTTTCAAAAAACATCAGAATCATATAAACAACATCAATTGACGACTGCAGCATTCGTGACATCTCAACATGGCAATATAGGACCATGGAAGGTAATGGAAGGTTTACCTACATTAGAAGACCATAGAGATTTGCCGATTGAAGTTCAAGCGAAGCACTTATTAATGACTGGGCTAATTGATGATATTATTATAAGTAACGCTTATGCTACCGATGAAGAGTTATATGCATTATCCAAGATTAATTTTTCAATGCCTACACTCAATATAGAGTTAAATCCTGATAT
>NGUZ01000074.1 GCA_002154655.1 Corynebacterium kefirresidentii | reverse complement strand
ATTGACTAAGGTTTCCAGAGGAAGGCTCGTCCGCTCTGGGTTAGTCGGGTCCTAAGCTGAGGCCGACAGGCGTAGGCGATGGATAACAGGTTGATATTCCTGTACCACCTAGCATCGTTTTAATCGATGGGGGGACGCAGTAGGATAGGCGAAGCGTACGATTGGATTGTACGTCTAAGCAGTGAGATTGAGTGTTAGGCAAATCCGGCACTCTTAAGATTGAGCTGTGATGGGGAGAGGAAATTGTTTCCTCGAGTCGTTGATTTCACACTGCCGAGAAAAGCCTCTAGATAGATAATAGGTGCCCGTACCGCAAACCGACACAGGTAGTCAAGATGAGAATTCTAAGGTGAGCGAGCGAACTCTCGTTAAGGAACTCGGCAAAATGACCCCGTAACTTCGGGAGAAGGGGTGCTCTTTAGGGTGCAAGCCCAGAAGAGCCGCAGTGAATAGGCCCAAGCGACTGTTTATCAAAAACACAGGTCTCTGCTAAACCGTAAGGTGATGTATAGGGGCTGACGCCTGCCCGGTGCTGGAAG
>NGUZ01000073.1 GCA_002154655.1 Corynebacterium kefirresidentii | reverse complement strand
CACCAGATAATATTTTACGTTATCCCGCTAATGATTTTGTTAAAGACTTCATTGGACAAAATCGCTTGATTCAAGATAGACCAAATATTAGAACTGTAGAAGACGCAATGATTAAGCCGATAACTGTACATGTTGACGAATCATTAAATGATGCAGTTAATATTATGAGAAAATATCGTATAGATACCATTTTTGTCGTTGACAATCAACATCATTTACTTGGTTATTTAGATATTGAAGATATCAACCAAGGATTACGTAGTAAAAAAGAATTAATTGATACGATGCAACGTGATATTTATCGCGTTAAGGTAGATAGTAAATTACAAGATACAGTACGTACCATTCTTAAGCGTAATGTAAGAAATGTTCCTGTTGTTGATACGGACGGACATACTTTAATTGGACTTGTAACACGTTCTAACCTAGTTGACATCGTATATGATACACTTTGGGGTGGAACGACTACTGAAAATCAAGGTATTGTGGAGCCTAAAGGAATTGGGGCTGATAACGTATGAATTATTTAGTAGAAAATAG
>NGUZ01000072.1 GCA_002154655.1 Corynebacterium kefirresidentii | reverse complement strand
TCGTTTCACCTTACTTTTTATTATGAAAACGTTATCATAGACTAATCCTAGCATATGTATTTTTCATGAAACAAGAAAAAAAGAAGCGTTTTCTAAATTTGTAAGTAAAAAGACACCTTTATCTTCTATTTACAACAATGAAGATAAAGGTGTTTGCTTAAATGTATTATTCAATTATGTTTATTTTAAAATGTGATAGTCTCTCATACAGTCAACAGATGCTAGAATGGCTTCTTCTTGAGTGTAACTTGGCGTCCAACCTAAAACATTTCGTGCTTGCTGATTACTAACATTTCTATTCATTTCAAGTAATAACTTACCTTCTTGTGCTTCACTATTAAATCTAGCGCCTATCTTAATTGCGAAATCTGGAATGGTCTTAGTTGAAACTTTACTTGCTAATTCAGGGCGTTCTTTTTTAATTAATTGTGCGATTTCAGGCATAGAGATTTGTCCATATGCAGTGGCGATAAAACGTTTACCATTTGCTTCTGGCGTCTTCATTGCCAAAACATGTAATTGTGCAACGTCTCTGACATCTACGATATTCATTGGAAT
>NGUZ01000071.1 GCA_002154655.1 Corynebacterium kefirresidentii | reverse complement strand
TAACTTTGTTTAGCGAATTTGTCTATCTCTGCAAACGCCACACATTCATGACCGTGTTTCTCTAATGCAGAACGGAAACCTCCAATACCACTACATATGTCTATGAATTTCATTCATCCACCAACTCTTTACATATCTCATCAAACGTTTGAATACCTCTACCGTCAGTGACATCCATGATTACGCCATACACATATTGATTAATACTGAATTCTGCTCGGTCTTGCTCGTCTGAAATATGTCCTGTCCCTTGTCTAATGTCAGTACATTGAACATAAATCTTAATATCCTTCTCACTTGCTCTTTTGAGGTGCTGTGCGTACCCCATTTCGCAAATTGTTCCTTGTGCATGTGGTAAGTAGTCGAATATCATGACATCGCTTGTTTCCATGCCTAATGTGTCGTTAAACACAATACGTTCTGCTAATTTATCTTGCTTAGCATTTGCTTTATCATTGATGTCCTTATCGTCATGTGGTGCGTAGACTTTAAAGCCTAATCGCTGTAATTCTTGTTTCTCCCACTCACGACGCATCTGTTGCCCTATGCTTAGCATGTCGC
>NGUZ01000070.1 GCA_002154655.1 Corynebacterium kefirresidentii | reverse complement strand
TTAATAACAGGTTTCTTAAAATTAGAACTACGTTCTAATATGGTGGAAACATAGATTAAGTTATCAAGGGCGCACGGTGGATGCCTTGGCACTAGAAGCCGACGAAGGACGTTACTAACGACGATATGCTTTGGGTAGCTGTAAGTAAGCGTTGATCCAGAGATTTCCGAATGGGGGAACCCAGCACGAGTTATGTCGTGTTATCGACAAGTGAATTCATAGCTTGTCAGAAGGCAGACCCGGAGAACTGAAACATCTTAGTACCCGGAGGAAGAGAAAGAAAAATCGATTCCCTGAGTAGCGGCGAGCGAAACGGGAAGAGCCCAAACCAATAAGCTTGCTTATTGGGGTTGTAGGACACTCTATACGGAGTTACAAAGGAATATATTAGACGAATCATCTGGAAAGTTGAATCAAAGAAGGTAATAATCCTGTAGTTGAAAATATATTCTCTCTTGAGTGGATCCTGAGTACGACGGAGCACGTGAAATTCCGTCGGAATCTGGGAGGACCATCTCCTAAGGCTAAATACTCTCTAGTGACCGATAGTGAACCAGTACC
>NGUZ01000069.1 GCA_002154655.1 Corynebacterium kefirresidentii | reverse complement strand
GCTGCCTAAACACTAGGTAGCCCCACTACGTGTCCACGAATTGCGGTCAACCCCACGGGTGCGTTGGTGGTATAGAACGCTTCTGGCACATCATCTTCGTCTAGGGGATCAGTATCGGGGTGGTTGGCAATGAGGAGAGTGTCGGGATAGTCGAGAGCAACATCAGGCTCGGGTGGGGCGAGTGTGGCAGTCACGAGGTGCACTCCAAAAGGACGTATGGGTTCGTATGTGTTTTCTAACGGATGCTCGTATACTATCCCAGGTGCCGGACATGTGGCCTTGATGGGGGTATTTATGTTCGAATAGTTGCCCTAAAGCCGCAGGGAACCCCGGAGTCGACCTTCACTAGGCAACGGGGGTAAAAGGAAAGGTTGAGGGTTGGTTTCCGACTTCCCATTATGGTGGATGTTGAAGCCATCGTTGTGCGGTTGGTTGGCTGGCCTAGAACGATGAGTGTAAACGCAAAAGGAAGCCGTAGGGGCAACACGTATGTGTGTTGTTCCTACGGCTTCTACCAGCTGGGTGGGCTGGTAAAACGCAAAGAAGAGGGCGGTGGTGTGCCGTCCTC
>NGUZ01000006.1 GCA_002154655.1 Corynebacterium kefirresidentii | reverse complement strand
CAACATCAGCCGATTAACCGTCGCAGTCGCCCAACACATAGGGCAGACGATCGCTCAACAAAAATTAAAGAACGCCCTATGGCAATCGTCTTCTGCATCGACCAGATTCCACGAGCGTTCCCAGCAATTCTATGAACGAAAACGCAAAGAAGGCAAAAGACACAACGCCGCAGTCGTCGCACTCGCACGCCGACGCCTCAACGCTCTCTTCTCCATGATGCGAAACGGCGAGCACTACCGAGACATCTCTACAGCTCAGGAGGCTGCAGCAGCCTAAAGCCACCAGACCCCCATCCAAGCCGATTGCACAGCAAGCCCAACCGGCTCCTCAAGGTACCCAAAACAACATCTACGAGACGAAGCAGAAACCCTTCACACCCCCAACAAGCCCACCCACGGAGTTGACAACCTATATAGGAACACCCCCCTTTTCGAGACTGGCTTAGCCGTTGTCTTCAACGATATCGTCCATCCAAAACTCGGTTTTCGTCGACGGTTTTGCTGGTCTATATGGACGAAAATGGTGATCCGAGTAGAGTGCTCGTCATTGTGTCACTTCTCAGAGCGCTTGGGAACGACCGCGGAAATAAAAAATGTCCGGCCCCTCCGAAGAGGAGGCCGGACTTCATGCTGTGGAGCATAGGAGAATCGAACTCCTGACCTTCTGCTTGCAAAGCAGATGCTCTACCAATTGAGCTAATGCCCCATTGTTCCGTGGTGGGCCTAGCTGGAATCGAACCAGCGACCTCATCGTTATCAGCGATGCGCTCTAACCGACTGAGCTATAGGCCCTTGTGCGGAACGAGAATTAACTCTACATACTATCCCCGGATTTATACAAATCGCCTGCTCAAGAAGCATTTCAAACCACTAAACAAAAGGGGAAGATTCGTGCTGATAGAAGAAAAAGCCGGCACCCGAAGGTACCGGCATCTTCAAACGCAAGAGAGGCGCTAGCGGTTGTCTAGGTCGACTCGCAGGCCGCCAAAGACGTCCACGATGGCGTTATAAATAACCGCCATCAGGGGCGCCAGCAATGTAAGGAGAACGGCGAAAATAACGCCGATGAGCGCGGAGGCGGAGATGACGACACCGAAGGTGACCTCGAATCCGCCGCCGACGCCGCCGACGAGGCTATTGAGCGATTCCCAAATCCCCACCTGGTTCAGGCCAATATAAAGCAGGCATACGGCCAGCATCCAGGCGATCAGTCCGACGAGTGACAGGGCCAGACCGACGCGGAACGCCGAAATAGGCGAGATTCGCGTAATCGTTATGTCTCGTCGTGCCATTAATTACTCCTCATCCTTGGAAGCATCGCCAGCCTTGTGCTCCTGCTGGACCTCATCCACGGTCTTTTCGCCCTTAGCTACGGCCTGAGCGTCTTCCTCACCATCTTCTTCGACGTTGCGGTCGATGGCAAGCAGTTCGACATCGTCGGCCAGGTTCACCAAGCGCACGCCCATCGTCGCACGGGAGGACGGACGAATCTGGTCCACCTCGGTGCGGATGACGCCGCCGGCGGAGGTGATGGCGAAGATCTCGTCATCCTCATCGACGGAGATGGCGCCGATGAGCTTGCCGCGCTTCGGGGTGTACTTGAAGGTCATGACACCCAGGCCACCGCGGCCCTGCGTGGTGTATTCCTCGATAGCGGTGCGCTTGCCGTAGCCGCCGGAGGTGGCAACCAAGAGGAACTCGCCATCGTGGACCACGGACATGGACAGCAGCTGGTCATCGCCGCGGAAGCGCATGCCCTTCACACCAGCGGTAGCGCGGCCCATGGGGCGCAGCTGGTCGTCGTCCGCAGTAAAGCGGATGGCCTGTCCCTGCTCGGAGGTGAGCAGGATGTCATCGCCCTCGGAGACGAGCTGTGCGCCAATGAGCGCATCGCCCTCATTGAGGTTGATGGCGATAAGGCCAGCGGAACGCGCGGACTCATAATCGGTCAAACGGGACTTCTTCACGCGGCCCTGCTGGGTGGCGAGAACCAGGTAAGGAGCATCCTCATAGGACTGGATCTGGATGACCTGGGCAATCTTTTCTTCCGGCTGGAATTCCAGCAGGTTTGCCACGTGCTGGCCACGAGCGGCGCGACCGGCCTCTGGCAACTCATAAGCCTTGAGGCGGTAGACGCGGCCGAAGTTGGTAAAGAACAAGATCCAGTCATGCGTGGAGCAGACGAAGAAGTTCTTCACAATATCGTCCTGCTTGAGCTCAGCGCCGCGCACGCCCTTGCCGCCGCGCTTTTGCGCCTTATAGGAATCCACCTTGGTGCGCTTAGCGTAGCCGGTAGAGGTAATGGTGACTACAACGTTTTCGCGGGCGATAAGGTCCTCATCGGTCACATCGCCGGTTGCCGGAATGATTTCGGTGCGGCGTTCATCGCCATACTTATCGACGATCTCTGCCAGCTCATCGTGGACAATCTGGCGCTGGCGCTCCTCGCGGGCGAGGATATCCTTCAGGTCGGCGATTTCGCGCTCAATTTCCGCCAATTCATCGATAATCTTTTGGCGCTCCAGGGCAGCCAGCTTGCGCAGCTGCATGGCCAGGATGGCATCGGCCTGGATATCGTCGACGTCGAGAAGCTCCTTCAAGCCCTCGCGCGCTTCGTCCACGGTGGGCGAACGGCGAATAAGGGCAATGACCTCATCGAGCATGTCCAGGGCCTTGACCAAACCGCGCAAGATGTGGGCGCGCTTCTCGGCCTCATTCAGGCGGTACTGGGTGCGGCGAACGATGACCTCGATCTGGTGCTCCACGTAGTAGCGCAGCATCTGATCCAGGCGGAGGGTGCGCGGCACGCCATCGACGATGGAGAGCATGTTGGCACCGAAGGACGTCTGCAGCTGGGAGTGCTTGTAGAGGTTATTGAGCACTACGCGGGCCACGGCGTCGCGCTTGAGGGTGACGACGATGCGCATGCCAACGCGGTCGGAGGATTCATCCTCAATCTTGGAAATACCCGCGATCTTGCCGCTAGCCACGGACTCCGCGATATTGGAGATGAGGTTATCCGGGTTGACCTGGAACGGCAGCTCGGTAATGACGATGGTCTGGCGGGATCCAGATTCCTCGATGGAGGTCACGCCGCGCATACGGATGGATCCGCGGCCGGTGGTGTAGGCATCCTTGATGCCCTGATCGCCCACGATGAGGCCCGCGGTGGGGAAATCCGGGCCCTTGACGCGTTCCATGCAGGCTTCCAGCGCAGTCTCTTCATCGGCGTCTGGATTATCTAGTAGCCAGTAGATGGCCTCAGCCAGCTCGTTGAGGTTATGCGGCGGGATATTGGTAGCCATACCCACGGCAATGCCGCCCGAACCGTTCATCAGCAGGTTTGGAACGCGGGACGGCAGTACGTCCGGCTCGCTGGTTTTGCCATCGTAGTTGGGCGAGAAATCAACGGTGTTTTCGCGGATATCGCGCACCATCTCCATCGCCAACGGGGTGAGCTTACACTCCGTATAACGCATTGCTGCTGGGCCATCGTTACCGCGGGAGCCGAAGTTACCCTGGCCATCCACCAGTGGGTAGCGCATATTCCACGACTGGGCCAAGCGCACCAAGGTGTCATAAATGGCGGAGTCACCGTGCGGGTGGAACTGACCCATGGTGTCCGAGACCGGGCGGGCGGACTTTACGTAGCCGCGCTCCGGCCGGTAGCCGGAATCGAACATCGCGTAGAGGATGCGGCGGTGCACCGGCTTTAGTCCATCGCGCACCTCCGGCAGGGCACGGCCGACGATGACGGACATGGCGTAGTCGATGTAGCTCGACTCCATCTCCTCATTAATGTCAATGGGAAATATGCGATCAAAAAGATCGTCGTTATTGTCACTCATAACGCCAGATTCTACCCTTTAGCGCCTTTCAGGGCCCGAATTGCCGCACGCATGGTATCACCGTGGTATCACTAAGGCATGGCAATGACATTGCGGCTTACGGCCGAACAAGACCACGCGCTCACCCTGCTGGCCTCGGCGCAGGGTACCTCCAAACATGAAGCGGTAGTGCGCGCCATCGTTGCGGCGGCTGCCCGCACGCTTGCCGACGCCCACGTGCAATCCACCGCCCGCGCCCTCCTCCCCGGCCGCGCTGAGCTGGAGGCGGAAATCCGCCGCGCCCGGCCCACGCAGTCCTAGGTGATCATGAGTACCGAACAGCTCTACCTCTTAGCACACGAGTTTTGCGCGCGCTTTAACGTCCGCATCACCAATTTTGCTGCTCTTGCGGCCGCTGCGGCGGCCAGCACTGCCAAGCTGGAAGGAATAGCCATCCACGATAGCCACCGCGATGCCGCCCGCGCTATGGCGGAGGTTTTGGCCCGCGTTCCGGCGCTAAGCGGGTATAACGCAGAGTTCGCAAAGTTCAGCGCGCGCGTCTACCTTAGTGTTAAAGAAGTTGCCTAAGTTTTGGGAAGAGTGACCCAAGGAAGGAACTAGCACCATGTCCCACGTCAAGAAGATAGCCGTATCGAGCTTTACCGCCGCGGCCCTGACCGCCACCGCCATCACTGCTCCTACCGCTACTGCAGCTGAGGCGGATTCCTGGAAAGACAAGGTAAATCCGAATTTTGAGCAGGGGCAAGCCGGGGGTTCCTCTACCGGTTCTTCCCAGCTGGATCTCACGTTGATCATCACCGCCGCGGCCGCGGGCGTCACCGCGCTGGCCAGCGCTGTAGCCCTCTACTCCCCCAACGTCGATTTGGAGAAGGCGGCGCGCGATGCCGGCTTGGGCCAGATCGCCGATCAGATTGCTGCCATTCAGGCCAACCTCCCTGGCCTGCCGGGGCAGCCGGCTTAATTCGCGTAAGGTGGTGCAGCATGGCACATCTTTCTGAACTTATGTCAGGTCCGCAGCGCACTGCGGTGATAAGCGATTGTGGCGAGCTGGTTGAGGGGGTCGTCGCCAAGCAATCGGGCATTACCGGTATGGCGCTGAAAGGCGCCGTTGCCGCCGCGAAGAAGGTCGACTCCGCCATCATCACCAAGGCGCTAGGCCGCGTGCTACCGGATGTCCTCGACGCGATGGACCCAAACTGGCAAGACTTTGAAAGCAGCTCTGAGCAGGATTTCGGTTCCTTCCTAGAGCCGCGCAGCGCCGAGGTCAGTGATTCCATCATGGCGGTAGCCGATAAGCATGCCGAGCAGGTCAACTCCCCCGCACTATCCAAGCCTTATAACTCCCTGCGTGCTAAGGCTTCGAAATTCCTCACCCCTGCGGTTCCGGATTTCGGCCGCGTGCTGCAGAAACATATGTAGATTCCCGGCAGTTGAATCGCCTTCTAAACGCCAGGTATAAGTGTGGAAGTGACTACTTCCGCAGCTAACCAGACCGAGTACCCCGCCGGCCAAGATCCCGCTCGCTGGCGGGTACTTATTGTTTTGCTCACGGCGCTTTTTATGTCGCTGCTGAGCGTATCCATTGTTAATGTGGCCCTGCCCTCTATTCAATCGGGTTTAGGGGCCTCTAATTCGGATGTACAGTGGGTGCTCTCCGGCTATGCGCTCACTTTCGGCGTCATCCTCGTTGCGGCCGGCCGCGCCGGAGATCTCCTCGGCCGCGGCGGCATCTTTCTGGCGGGCATCGCTATCTATTCCATTAGCGCCGCGGTCGCCGGTTTTGCCCCAAATGCTGAGGCACTCAATGCCGCCCGCTTTATCCAAGGCATAGGTGCCGGCCTGCTTAATCCCCAGGGCGTGGGCATGATCCAGCAATACTTCCGCGGCGCCGAGCGGGCCCGCGCCTTCGGTTATTTTGGCTCCACGGTGGGCCTCGCCGTAGCCATTGGACCGGTACTTGGTGGCCTGCTCATACGCCTGGGTGGCGCAGACCTCGGCTGGCGGTTGACCATGCTGGTCAATTTCCCCGTCGGCCTTTTTGCCATCATTTTGGGATTGCTGTGGTTTCCGCGGCCGCTGTTTTCTCGTGTGCGCGATGAAATGGGCAATAAACTGGGAATTTTCAAGACCCTAGCCACCCTTGATCCCATTGGTGCTGTGATCCTTGGCGCCGCCGTGTGGGCCATCCTCTTCCCCTTCATGGAGTCTTCTGGGACACCTAGCGTGTGGTGGCTGCTGCTCCTAGGCGCGTTTTTGCTGGTGGCATGGGTGCTGTGGGAGCGACGACACAAGGCCACCGGCCATCCACCAATGGTGGATCTTAATATCTTTGCTACTGCGAGCTTTCGCAATGGCACCATCATCGCCTCCTTATGGTTCATGGGCATTACCAGCATTTGGGTGCTCGTCGCGCTCTACTTCCAAAGCGGTCTCGGGCACTCCGCCCTCGCTGCCGGATCCGTAGGCATTCCGGCCGCTTTGTTGAGCTCTATTTCTGCCACACTGGCCGGCCGGTCAGTGTCCGTCCACGGCCGCAAGGTCGTGGTTATCGGCATGATGGTGACCATCTCCGGGCTCGTTGCCACCATTGCGCTCATCTGGGCCACCGAGCAATGGGGCACCAGCGAATGGTGGATGGTCCTGTCGCTCTCCTTGGTGGGCGGCGGGCAAGGCTCGGTCATCTCCCCTAACCAGACGCTCACCTTGGCACATGTCCCTCAGGCCTACGCTGGATCGTCGGGCGCTGTCCTCCAGACCGGCCAGCGCATCGGCACGGCCATCGGTCTTGCCGTCATCACGGCCATAGTCTTTGCCACCCTGCACGGCACGAACGCGGACTGGCCACTTTCCATCGTCGCCGGCTTCGGCGTCATCCTCGCCATGTGCCTCGCTTCCCTAGGATTCGCCGTAGCGGATCAGCGCAGCTCCCAGGCCTAGGCCCGGCGCTTTCCGACGCCACAATTAAAGCCCACCGCGGTAAATTCCACGGTGGGCTTTGTGCTGCGCTTTAGATATCCAGGAAGCGGACGTCCTTCGCGCGGCGGGTAATGAAGGAGCGGCGAGCCGAGACATCATCACCCATGAGGATGGAGAAGAGCTCATCGGCGCGCTGCGCGTCTTCCAAATCCACACGGCGCAGGATGCGGGTGCTCGGGTCGAGCGTGGTCTCCCAGAGCTCGGAGGCGTTCATCTCGCCGAGACCCTTGTAGCGCTGGATGCCATCATCCTTGTTGATCTTACGGTTTTGCTCTAGGCCCTCGGCCAGCAGTTTATCGCGCTCGGCGTCGGAAAAAGCATAGCCCGGAGTACCCTTAGACCACTTGAGCTTGTACAGCGGCGGGTTAGCCAGGTACACGTGCCCGTCCTCAACCAACTGGGGCATGAAGCGGAAGAGCAGGGTCAATAGCAGCGTGGCAATGTGCTGGCCATCGACGTCGGCATCGGCCATGAGCACGATCTTGTCGTAGCGCAGCTTCTTGATGTCGAATTCCTCATGGATGCCGGTACCCAGTGCGGTAATAATCGCCTGGACCTCAGCATTCTTGAGGACCTTATCCATGCGGGCCTTCTCCACGTTCAAGATCTTGCCGCGCAGAGGCAAGATGGCCTGGAACATGGAATCACGGCCGCCCTTAGCGGAACCACCTGCGGAGTCACCCTCCACGATGTAGAGCTCGGAAATCTTCGGGTCCTTGGAGCGGCAATCCGCGAGCTTGCCGGGCAGTCCGCCCAGGTCGGTGGCGGATTTGCGGCGCACCATCTCGCGGGCCTTGCGGGCAGCCATGCGAGCATGTGCGGAGGACACGGCCTTATTGATAATGGCCTTTGCCTCAGCCGGATTGGCATCGAACCAGTCATTGACGTGCTCGTTCACCGCACGCTGGACAAAGCCCTTGATTTCGGAATTGCCCAGCTTGGTCTTGGTCTGGCCCTCGAACTGCGGATCGCCCACCTTGACGGAAATGACGGCGGCCAAGCCCTCGCGGCAGTCATCGCCGGAAAGGTTACCGTCCTTTTCCTTGATGAGCTTATGCTCCTTGGCATAGCGGTTCATCAGGGAGGTTAGGGCCGCGCGGAAGCCTTCTTCGTGCGTGCCGCCCTCGTGGGTATTGATGGTATTAGCAAAAGTGTGCACGGACTGCTTATAGCCCTGATTCCACTGCAGTGCTACTTCCACCTCATGATCTTCGCCCTTGGCATCGAAAGAAACGATAGTCGGGTGGATCGCGGTCTTGGACTTATTGAGGTACTTGACGTAATCGGTCAAGCCATCCGGGTAGTGGAAGGTGACCTTCTTGCGGCGCTTCTTTTCCGCCGCTTCACCGGATTCTTCGTTGAAGGTATCGCCAGCGTCCGGGGCATCATCGAAGGAGGTTTCATCCGCACTGGTCTCGCCGGATTCTGCATCGGCGATTTCTTCCAGCTCGATCTGCTCTTCGGTAACGCGCTCATCGATGAGCTCAATGGATAGGCCCTTATTCAGGAAGGCCATTTCCTGCAGGCGGCGAGCAATGATGTCGTAATCGTACTCGGTAGTTTCAAATACTTCCGGATCCGCCCAGAAGCGGATCTTGGTACCCGTGCCGCGGGCGTTGCCGCCCTCAACGAGATCATCCGGGACGGCGTTCTGGAAGTTTTGATACCAGTGCTTGCCATCGCGCTTAATCTCCGCTTCCACGCGGGTAGAAAGCGCGTTCACCACGGAAATGCCGACGCCGTGCAGGCCGCCGGAGACGGCGTAGGAGTCGGAGTCGAATTTACCGCCGGCGTGCAGCTGGGTCATGACCACCTGGACGGTAGGTGCGCCGGAGGCGTGCATTTCTACCGGGATACCACGGCCATTATCGATGACCTCGACGCCGCCATCTTCCAGCAGTTTGACGGTAACCTTATCGGCGTAGCCGGCCATAGCCTCATCGACGGAGTTATCAACGATCTCCCAAATGAGGTGGTGCAGGCCGCGCGAACCGGTCGAACCAATGTACATGCCGGGGCGCTTACGGACGGCCTCGAGGCCCTCCAGGATCGTAATTGACCCGGCATCATATGCGTGTTCTTCAGCCACGGATTCGTGCTCTCCTTTTGGCTATAGCTAATTCTAAGACTTTAACTATTCTACACGGATACCCCCTACTGAAAGACACCCCACACCCGTGAGAGATAGGAATCTGGCGCGCTCTGAGGTTATTTAGGATTTAAAGGTCGGATCCAAGTGCAACCTATTAGCCATATGTATCTTGCGAACCCTGTGGTTTTACCCACTGCCGCCCCTCATAATTTCGCTGCTGCTTGGGCCCATGAATGCGCAGCTCAACAATGACATCCGGGCCTAGGCGATCAGAGATTTTCCGCAGGATTTGCCGCTGCAGATAGCGCAGCTCCGTAGCCCAGGTGGAGTTATCGCAGGACACATAGACAACCTTGTCCTTAATCCGTTGCGGCTGCGTATGGGCGGCGATGCGCTCGCCTACGAGATTTTCCCAATTACCCATCACCCAACCATTGGCCAGGTCATGCTCCCAGCCGCGATTGACTACCTCGCGGCTGATTTGGGCTCCCAGGCTCGGCACCGCCAGCGTTCGCCGTTTCTTCCTGCCATCTGGTCCCGTCGGAATGCCCCGCTGATAGCCCATATACCCCTGCTTTTGTGCCTTCTCCAGAGAGGGCACCGGCATCTTCGGCACAGGGCGGGTTAGCTTCGGCGGGTTCTTGGAGGTGGACCGTACCAATTTAAAGTACTGGGTGACAGGATCAATGCGCTGCTTGCCGACGCCCCCTTGTTCCTCACTCATCCTTATCCCCATCCTCAACGGCATCCTCAGCGCTGAGCTTGGAGATGCGGCCGGTATCGGTATCTTCCACGCTCACGCGGTAGCGCACGATGGGTTCCAAGTTCCCCGGTAGGTCCTCATCTACCGCCGCGGTAATGAGCACCTGCTCGGCCTCGGCGGCCAGGTGGACAAGCTGCTTGCGGCGCTTGGCGTCAAGCTCGGCAAAGACATCATCCAAAATGAGCACCGGATCCGATCCTCCCTCTTGCCGCAGGAGATTAAACTCCGCTAGGCGCAGCGCAATGGCATAGGACCACGTCTCACCATGGCTGGCAAAGCCCTTGGCCGGCTGATCACCCAGATTGAGTACCAAATCGTCGCGGTGTGGGCCCACGAGAGAAATGCCGCGTTCGATTTCGCGCTGCCGAGCATTTGCCAATTCGGTAAGCAAGACGGCCTCTAGTACCTCGCGATCCGAGGTGTCGATCGTGGATTTATACTCCACCTGCGCCGGCCGCGATTCTGGTGCCAGGCCGGAATAGGCGGCGGGGATATGGTCTAGGAGGGCGTCGACAAGCGCAAGGCGCGCGGCGATTACTTGGGCGCCGAGCCGGGCAAGCTGCGCATCCCAGGTATCCAAGGTAGCCAATGCGGCGGCACCGTCGCTATCAGAATAGCCGCGGCGCAGGCTGCCAGAGGCTGATTTCAACAAGGCATTGCGTTGCTTGAGCACCTTGTCATAGTCGGCCTTCACGCCCGCAAGGCGCGGAGTCCGTGAGGCAATAATGCTATCGAGGTAGGCACGGCGCCCAGCTGGCTCCCCGCGCACCAAGGCCAAATCCTCCGGCGAAAAGAGCACCGTTTTTACCACGCCGAGCAGCTCACGGGGGCTGCGCAGGCGAGTGCGATTGATCTGCGCCTGATTGGCCGCGTGGGGCTTAATTAGCAAATGCGTGGTGAGTTCGCGGCCCTGGTTTACCGCGGTAATAGACACCCGCGCACTGTCCGCACCCTGACGCACCAACGGCGCATCGTGGGATACGCGATGGGAAGAAAGATGGGCAGTATAACCAATGGCTTCGACGATATTGGTCTTGCCAAAGCCATTGCGCCCGACAAAAAGGGTGATCCCCGGCCCTAGCTGCACATTAAGTTCGGGCCACGAGCGAAAATCCCGAACATCGAGATCCCTGACGTACATTAGCCCGGCAGGCGAACCGGCATGAGCAGATAGGTGAAGTTGGTCTCTGGCGTGGGGAAGTTGCCATCTTCATCGGCCTCAGGCAGCTCTTCCGGTTCTGGGATCATAATGGCTGGGCGGGAAGGCTCGGTGAAACCAAAGACCACGCGGTCGGTGTTAATGACGGCCAAACCATCTTTGAGGTAGCCCGGGTTAAAGGCAATGAGAAACTCATCGCGGCCATGGAAGGCGCACGGCAAGGTCTCGGTCGCATTACCGGCATCCGCACCGGCAGATAGGGTTACCTGACCATCGGCGAATTCCATGCGAATCTGTGCATTACGATCCGTCAGCAAAGAAACGCGACGGATTGCTTCCTGCAGCGGTGCCACCTCAATAGAGGCAATATTGCTGTGATTCTTCGGCAGCAGCGGCTGCACATTGGGGAAGTCCGCATCCAGCATGCGCGTGGTGGTTTCGCGATTATCCGTATGCAGACCAAAGAGACCATCGGCACCAATATTGTCATCGGTGCCAACGGCGATCTCCACTGGAATATTGAGATGTGGATCCAAGGAACGGCCGGTTTCCTGGAGGGTCTTAGCAGGTACCAGGAGCTTGGCTTCCACGTTCGGGGACTTGGGTTCCCATTCCAAGGTGCGCATGGCCAGACGGAAACGGTCCGTTGCCGTCATCTCAATGTCTTTGCCATGGATATCCATGTGCACACCGGTGAGCATAGGCAGGGTGTCATCCTTGCCGGCTGCGGCAGCGACCTGGTGGATGGCCTCGACGAAAAGCTGTGGCTGGATGGTGCCCGTAACCTCTGGCAATACCGGAAGCTGAGGGTAATCATCCAGTGGGATCAGTGGCAGTTCGAAGCGAGAGGAACCACAAGTAACCAGTGCCTTGGAATCTACCTGGGAGATCTCTACTTCCTTGTTGGGCAAAGAAGCAACGATATCGGAGAGGAGCTTGCCGGCTACCGCAATCTGTCCGGGCTCATCCACCATGCCGGCGATGCGGACGCGGGTAGAAACCTCATAATCGAAGCCGGTGAACTCAAGACCATTGTCATCCGCGGTGATCAACATCGCGCGAAGCACGGGCTGAGTGACCTTGGAAGGCAGGCTGCGAGCAACCCACGCTACGGCGTTGGCAAGGTCATCTTTGGCAACGCGAAATGACACGGCTTCATCCATGGTGCGAAGAGCTCCTCTGAGGCAAGTAGGAAATTTGTTACTTACAAAAGACTGGCTTCCAACTTACCGCATTGGGCGCGGTGCGCCACAACGTGTAATTCCATCTTTGCCCGCTCGATCCGCGCCTGGCCGGAGGCGGGGCGGGCCGAATTCCACACACCCTCTTTCTTCTATACAGATCAGAGAAATAATTTAGTAGTAGTAATAAGCGCTGTGGGATCTGTGGGTAACTAGGTAAATGACAAGTTCATGGCGCAGATCCGGGGTGTGGCAAATCTTGTGATCTTGCTGTGATCAATCGGGGTGAATTGTGGACAACTAGTGGGATCGCCGTTTTATCCACAGGTTTTGTCATTTGATCACTGATCTACACACAACACTGATCACAGGGTGGTTCTCCCAGCGCAAGGCCTGTGGAATTTAAAACTGTGAGTAAGATCTATGAATTACAAATATGAAATTACACAAGTGTGAATAACGCTGTGGATAACTTTTCTTGCAGATAAACGGCCCTTTTTAGAGGGTTTCGGGCCTTATTTGTGAAATTTCACGGGCGTGCCGGTGCGGCGTGGGGGATTCTGTCTAGCTTTCTAGCTGGTTTCAACCCCAAGTGACCCCGGCGAAATCTGGGAAGCGGGAGCGGGGAAAACAAAAGCGCCCTCCTTATATAAAGGAGAGCGCGGAGGCAGCACGCTAAGACTTAGGCGCGACTGCGATTCTTGATTCGTTGGGTAAGCGCCTGGATCTCGTCATAGGTATTGCGCTTTTCAGTCATCTCTTTGCGGATTTTGCGATCGGCATAAATGACGGTGGTGTGGTCCTTACCGCCGAACTGTTCACCGATCTTGGGCAGGGATAGCTCGGTAAGCTCGCGGCACAAATACATCGCCAGCTGGCGAGCATGCGCTACCGCGCGCTTCTTGCCGGCGCCGCGCAGAGTTTCCACATCAATATCAAAGAAGTCTGCCGTGACCTCCATGATTGAGGTAGCGGTGATCTGCCGATCAGCGGAATCCGGAGCCAGATCGCGCAATGCGATTTCCGCCATCTCTACGTTGATTGGCTCATCTACCAAAGAGGAATAGGCCGAAACGCGGATAAGTGCGCCTTCGAGCTCGCGGATGGAAGATTCAAAGCGCGAGGCAATGAGCTCAAGCACGGAGCGATCCACCTCGGTGCCGTCATTTGCCGCCTTCTTCATCAAAATCGCGATACGCGTTTCCAGATCTGGCGGCTGAATATCGGTAATAAGTCCGCCTTCAAAGCGCGTGCGGAGGCGATCCTCCAGCGTTGTCAGCTGCTTCGGCGGGCGGTCCGAAGACAAAATGATCTGCTTATTGGCTTGGTGCAGCGCATTGAAAGTATGGAAGAACTCTTCCTGGGTGGATTCTTTACCCTCCAAAAACTGGATATCATCGACCATCAAGATGTCGAGGTTGCGGTAGCGCCGTTTGAAGGATTCCTGGCGGTCATCACGCAGCGAATTAATATAGTCATTCGTAAATTCTTCCGAAGACACATATTTCACGCGCAGACCCGGGTGCAGCACCTGGGCGTAATTACCAGCGGCGTGCAAAAGGTGCGTTTTTCCTAGACCAGAGCCACCCCAAATGAATAGTGGGTTATATGCACGGGCGGGATTTTCGGCCACGGCAACGGCTGCACCATTGGCAAAACGATTCGAAGACCCGATAACGAAGCTATCGAAGGTGTGCTTCGGATTCAGTGAAGTTTCACGGTTGGGATCGTGTGCTGGGGCCTCGCGAGGGATGCGAGCGGAGTTAGAGCTAGCGTCGGTGAAATTTCCCGCGGACTGCGCCTGCTGCTGGTTATAGTGCTGGGCAAGTTCATCCAAGCTGGCTGGGGCATGGCTGGATTGCCAGTTGTTTTGTGCGGGCGCTGGTTGTGCACCGGTATCAGAGTGTTGCGGGCGCGGAATGTAGTTTTGGGGAGGCTCCGTGTGCTGGGGTTGTTGCGCTTGCGGAGCCTGCTGCTGTTGCGGGGGAGCTGCCTGTGGAGAAGGCTCTGTGGCCGGTGGTTGTGGTTCTTGCGGAGTAGCCAAGGTAACCGCGAAGGAGCAGGGGCGCCCGAGATGCCGGGTCAAAGCCTTGGCGATGTACTCGCCCAGTTCATTTTCGACCACATTTTTGGCGTCGAGGTTCTCGGCGGCAACGAGGGTGTAGCCCTCGACCATCATGATGGGGCGGACCAGTTGCAGGTAAAGGCGCTGTGAATGGGAAAAACTAGGGACCTCGGAATTGGGTTGCTCGGATTGTGCGAGCAGGTCATCAACGACCGCGCGCCAAATGGCATGCAGGTTCGCTTGTGGGTCAGTCACAACAGGCTACCTTTGTGGAATTTAGTCGGGAACGGGTGGACATTGAATAACAATTTTCACCGTGGATTCCACCGTGGTTTTCACAGAGGTTTTTATCGAGTCACCTCGATCTCCACAGAGTTATCCACAGGTGTGGATGAAAGAGTTATTCACAGCTTAGTTCATGGCTGTGGATAACTCTTCATTGGCCGGTTTATGGCGTTAAGCTGCGGAAACTGCAAAAGTCTCAAGCGTTGATTTAGAGTTATCCACATGCCAGGCTTGGCTGTGGAATTTGATTCTTCTGTTGTACCGCCGAAGCGGCGGGTGTGTCTAGTGAGAAAAATTCACCCCCTGGACGCCGATCTGGATAGGTCCTCCAGTGCGGTGGATTCGGCGCAGTAAGAGCCCGGAATCTGGCCGCCTAGCTGCAGGAAAAAACATTTATGTAATTTCGGGTGTACCCGGGTGTCGATTTGTTTCTAGCGGCAGAAATCACGTAATCTGGCATGGTCTATTGCAACAAAGAGTTGCGCGTGAAAGTGACAGCGTCACCTCGCACTGGCTGGGCCCGTCGGCTCGCCGTGCACCGGAGAGACTGTGATGCGTCAGGTTCATGGAATCTAATCATCAGTGGGTGCGCCGCTGTTAGCGGTGGTGTGCCTACGCACAACTTCAAGGAGAATTAACGTGGCAAAGGGTAAGCGCACGTTCCAGCCGAACAACCGTCGTCGTGCTCGTAAGCACGGTTTCCGCACCCGCATGAGCACTCGTGCAGGTCGCGCAATCGTTGCGGCTCGTCGCAAGAAGGGCCGCGCAAAGCTGACTGCGTAAGTTATGCTTCCGGCCCAGCACAAGCTCACATCGCCGACGCAGTTTCGGCGCACGATGAAGGGCAGTCGCCGGGCGGGCACTCGTACGGTAGTCGTGCATGCGCGCGATAACGCAGGTACGGACAAGGAGGCCGAAATCGCAGCCACTGGGCCGCGCTTTGGCTTAATTGTTTCTAAAGCCGTCGGGAATGCAGTGGTTCGCCACCGCACCTCCCGGCGGCTTCGCCATGTGTGCATGACTTTCATTCCCAAGCTGCCTGCCAGCGTAGATGTGGTCATTCGTGCACTGCCCGCTAGCGCCACTGCTAGCAGTGAGCAATTAGAAAAAGATCTTGCTAAAGCACTGCGCAAGCAATGGGATATCTAAATTCCCGCGGGGAGGAAATTCCCCCAGCCAGAGGATTGGCCACACCAATGGTCAAAGTGGTTCGTTTCTACCAAAAACATGTCTCTGGCCTTAAGATGGTATCGACCTGTCGGTTTGAACCGACATGCAGTGCTTATGCTCTTGAAGCGCTATCCAAACATGGCGCATTCAAGGGTACGGCGATGGCAATTGCCAGGGTCTGCAAATGTGGCCCCTGGCATCCGGGCGGATTTGATCCGGTTCCGGACCCCAACAACAACTGAGGATTAAACACTCGTGCTTAATTTCATTTACTGGCCAATTTCGGCCGTTTTATGGTTCTGGCACTGGCTGCTTTCCCTCGTGATGGACCCATCCTGGGGCATTACGTGGATTCTGGCCATTGTGCTGCTGACCTGGACGCTTAAGGCGCTGATGGTCAAGCCGACTATCAGCCAGATTCGTTCCTCGCGCAAAATGCAGGAAATCCAGCCTAAGGTGCAGGAAATCCGTGCGAAGTACGGCAACGATCAGACTAAGGCTGCACAGGAAATGCAGAAGGTCTACAAGGAATCTGGCGTTCGTCCGATGGCCGGCTGCCTGCCGGTATTCGTGCAGATTCCAATGTTCGTCGGTTTGTTCCACGTGCTGCGCTCCTTCGACCGCACCGTCGCCGTAGCCGGTGGCATTGGCCACCCCAGTGGCGATCCAATGTCCGTTGAAGACAACGCCAATACCGCGAACTACATCTTTAAGCCGGAGCTGGTCCAGCAGTTCTTGGATGCCAAGATTTTCGATGTCCCGCTGGTCACCAACCTGCGCTTGAACTCGCCGATTGTGGAGGGCGTAACCACCAGCCAGGCCGCCGTTATCATCGTTCCGATGATCGCCGTGATTGCGGTTATGACGCACTTCAACGCCCGCATGAGCCTAAACCGCCAGGAACAGCGCCGCGCCGCCGGTAAGACCCAAGCGCCACAGGGCCAGAATGCGGAAATGATGCAACAGCAAATGGCCATGATGTCCAAGATGATGCTTTGGGTCATGCCAGCCATGTTGATCTTCTCCGGCTCCATCTGGCCAATCGGTTTGCTGTTCTACATGATGGCCAATACGGTCTGGACCTTCTTCCAAACCCGCATCGTCTATGCCAAGATGGACCGCGAGGAAGAAGAAGAGGAAGCCGCGAAGGCTGAGGCCAAGCGCACTTCCGCACCTAAGCCGGGTGCCCGCAAGAAGGACAACCGCACCAAGAAACAGCGCAAAAACAAATAAACACGGAGGAGAACCCCATCGTGTCCAAGATGGACCCGTCAGTAGTATTCGGCTCCCGCTTGCCCCTCGCGCAGGCTTACCATGATTCGCTCGCTACAGACGGGTCCACTCGTGGTTTTATAGGCCCACGGGAGGTGCCGCGTTTGTGGGATAGGCACATTATTAACTGCGCCGTCGTCAAGCAGGCAATCCCCGAGGGCGCCACGGTCATCGATGTAGGCTCGGGTGCCGGACTGCCTGGCATTCCGCTGGCCATTGCACGCCCAGACCTGCGGATAACCCTGATCGAGCCGCTGTTGAAGCGCTATAACTACCTCAACGAGGTGGTAGAAGAACTCGGGCTCGACAATGTGACGGTTCTGCGTGGCCGTGCTGAGGAAGGCCCGATCAAAAAGGCCGTGGCGGGGGCCGATGTGGTGACCTCGCGCGCCGTCGCGCCCCTGGGAAAGCTTGCGAAGTGGTCGCTGCCGCTAGTGCGCAAGGGGGGCGAGATGATCGCACTGAAGGGCTCTTCGGTACACGAGGAACTAGAACGCGATGCCGCTGACATCAAGAAGGCCGGCGGTGGAAAGGCCGAGGTCAGCACTATCGAGGGAACCACGATCATTCGTGTCCCGCGCGTGAACTAGAGTAGACGGCATGACTAATCCGCGCCTTATCACCATTGCTAACCAGAAAGGCGGCGTAGGTAAAACCACCTCCGCCGCCAACTTGGCCGCAGCGCTTGCCGCAGAGGGCAAGAAAGTGCTGGTGATCGATCTCGACCCGCAGGGAAATGCTTCCACGGCCATGGGTGCGGAACATAATTCCGGCACCGATTCCAGCTATGAGGTGCTCCTCGGGGACTGCAGTGCCGAGAAGGCTATGCAGCCTTCTTCGCACAACGAGAACCTTTTTTGCATCCCCGCCACCATCGATTTGGCTGGCGCGGAGATCGAAATGGTGTCCTTGGTACGCCGCGAATTTCGGCTCTATGATGCCCTGCATAATGGCTTCCTCGAGGAGCATGGCTTCGAATACGTCTTCATCGACTGCCCGCCATCGCTTGGTTTGCTCACCATCAATGCGATGACGTGTGCGGAAGAGGTCATCATCCCGATTCAATGCGAGTACTACGCCCTCGAGGGTGTGGGCCAGCTGCTGGGAAATATTTCCATGATCCGTGAACACCTCAACGAGGATCTGCATATCTCCGCCGTGCTGTTGACTATGTATGACGCCCGCACGCGCTTGGCAGAAGATGTGGCAGACAACGTTCGTGAGCAATTTGGTGCCGTGGTTTTGGGCAATGTTATCCCGCGCTCCGTGCGCGTTTCGGAGGCGCCGGGATACGGTACTACGGTTATTGATTACGCTCCCTCGTCCACCGGTGCCCGCGCCTACCTTGCGGCGGCGCGCGAGCTTAACCGGCGTGGCGATTATCGCCCGCACCCGACCACCGGGGCGATTGGCGTGAGCCCAGAGATTTACGCGGAATTGGAAGGATAGGAACTCATGGCAGAACAGAAGCAAGGTGGACTCGGCAAGGGTCTCGCCGCACTCATCCCATCCGGTCCTGATGCCCCTACCCGCAAGCCGCGGCTGGGAGATTCCGCGGCGGATATCATCTTGGGAAATGCCACCCCACAGCCTGGCCGCAAGGGCGGCGACGGCAAGCGTGTCAAGGGCGCGCCCACCATTCAACAGGGTTCTGGCTCACAATCTTCGAAGAAGCGTCAGGCCACCCCGGCTCCCATCGGTGCGACCTACCGCGAGATTTCCATTGGGGATATCATCCCTAATCCGAAGCAGCCACGCACCGTCTTCGACGAGGATGAGCTGGGCGAGCTCGTTCACTCGATCCGCGAGTTTGGCCTCTTGCAGCCCATCGTTGTTCGCCCCTCCGAGGAGGGTGGCTTCGAGCTCATCATGGGTGAGCGCCGTTGGCGCGCTTCTTCCAAGGCGGGTCTGGCCACCATTCCAGCCATCGTGCGCGATACCAAGGATGACAACCTGCTGCGCGATGCCCTGCTGGAAAACATCCACCGCGTGCAGCTCAACCCTCTGGAAGAGGCACACGCCTACCAGCAGCTATTGGAAGAGTTCGGCGTTACCCAGAACGAGCTGGCGGACCGCATTGGCCGCTCGCGCCCACAGGTGACCAATATGCTGCGCCTGCTTAAGCTGCCGGTAGAGGTACAAAAGCGGGTAGCCGCTGGTACCCTATCCGCCGGCCACGCGCGTGCGCTTCTGTCTTTGGATGACACGGAGGCGATGGAATATATTGCCAACCGCATCATCGCGGAGGGTCTGTCCGTCCGCGCCACTGAGGAGGCAGTCACCCTTTATAAGCGCGATGGCAAGCCGGCCGAATCAAAAAAGAAGCAGCCGGCACCACAGCCGCAGTACTTCACCGATTCTGCCGAGCGCCTATCTGATCGCTTTGACACCAAAGTCACCGTGACCATGGGCAAACGCAAGGGCAAGATGGTCGTGGAATTTGGTGACCAAGAAGATTTTGAGCGCATCATGACGCTTATTGAGGGCCAAGACTAAATCCGGGCGATGATCCTCGAGCCGGTACGCGAGGGTGCGCGCATCCACCGCCAGGCTGCGCGCAGCACTTTTTGGGAGCTTGAGGCCGCCGTGAGCGATCCCGCCTTTGAAAAGGAAGCGTGGCTGGCCACTACCCTGCTGTCTTTTGGGCAGTGCGGTTTTACCGTGGGTGAGGACGCCACCATCCTCTTTTGCTCCCGCGAGGATGCTGCCGGGACTGCGAAGCTTCCCACCGCCCCCATTTCTGCGGATGCGGAGATTATTACCTCGCTTTTCGTCAAAGCGCACCTCATGGGGCGCGGCATTGAAGCAGTGCTTGTCGACGCCGCCATTGTGCACCTCACTAACCGCGGCAGCACGGCCGTGGAGGCCTTTGGCTACTACGGCGATCCAGCCGCAGCGGCGGAGTTTTTGGGGCATAAGCCGGCCTATATTGGGCTGATGTCTTATGACATTTTGCGCTCCGCCGGCTTTGAGGTGGCCGCTGATCACCCAGTACTTCCCCGTTTGCGGCTCGAGCTGCCGCCCGAGCACGAGTTGCTAAGCGCGGCAACCGTGGAAGACCTCTTCGCCCGCGCTTTGGCCTAGGCGATTAGTTTAGGCCTGCTCGGCTCGTAGCAGCTCGGAGAATTTATAGGTTCCGGTTACGGCGGTGTCCTGCTCCATGAGGTACATGCGCTTTACGGCAATGACGATTGCTTCCGCAATGTCATCCCGGCGGGACGGATTGGTGAGGATCTTTATGTCTTCTGGGTTGGTCAGGTAGCCCAGCACGATCTGGATGACCGGCATTTGGGTCAGGCGAAGCAGATCCCAGGTGCGGCCGTGGTTGCCGCAGTCCAGCAGCTCGGTGCGTGCGACAATCTCACGCTGGATAAAGCCGGATAGGGTCTCACCAATAAGCGAGGAATTGCCGGATTCGGAACCGAAATAGAAGGTGGCAACACCATTGGCCTTCTCATTGGGGTAGGAATCACAAGCCAAAGAGATGACAATGTCTGCATCGAAGGCGTTGGCCAACTCCGCGCGGGACTTCACGTCCGCATCGGAGGTCCGAGGACGGGAGATGATGGTCTCCATGCCGGCGGCAATCATGCGTCCCTCGATGCGCTGGGTGAGGTCCCACAGGATTTCCTGTTCGGAAATATCACCGAAGCGACCCTTGACCTGTTGACCGGCGTCGCCGCCGCTCAAGGCGGGATCGATGACAACGCGCTTGCCCGCCAGCTTAGGGCCGGCGTTGCGGACGCGCTCACGCTCTTGGATATTGTGCGCGGAACCACCGGTAATACGGCGGCCGAGCAGTCCAAGGGCGCGGATGGTGACGGGGCCGCACACACCATCTTCTTGCAGGCCGCAGTTGTGCTGGTATTCCTTCAGGGCCGCGTGGGTATTAGTACCGAAGTGGCCGTCTACGCGCTGCTGGTAAAAGCCCAGCTCCTGCAGCTGTTGCTGGAGCTGCGAGATATCATCACCCACGAGCTCATTTGCGGGCTCGTAGGCAAGTACACGGCTGCCGAGCGTATACGAGGCCTGGCGCAGTTCGCGCAGGGTGAGATCATCGATCTCTCCCGTGGGCACGATGCCGCGCGATTGCTGGAAGGCCTTGAGGACCTCAGACAAATTGGCATCAAAGCTCTTGTCGCTCTCGGAGTACTTCTGCTTTTTCCACGCAGAAAGTTCCCCCTTGAAATCTGACAAGAGGCCGAGACGGGCCAAGGTGGCGCGAGCCTCAGCTACACGCACGCTTGTATCGCCGACTCGAAGAACGCGGTTCACGCCTTTTACCCCTTTCACAGCCCGTGTTTAGGGGCCGCATTTCAGAATTTCTACACGCTTAATCTAATAGGAATTAGATTAACAGTTAAAGTTGCTTTTTCACTTGCGCCACGATGTCATCTTTAGAACGCAGACCAACAAATTCGTCTACCTTCTCGCCGTGGTTGAAAATCAGCACGTTAGGGATGGACATGATCTGGAACATGGCGCCTAGGTTGCGCTCTTCATCAACGTTGACTTTGGCGATAGTGACCTCGCCGTCTAGCTCCTCTGCTACCTCTTCCAAGATGGGGGATAGCTTCTTGCAGGGGCCGCACCATTCGGCCCAGAAGTCGACGACGACGGGCTTATCGGACTCGATGACGTCCTTGCGGAAGGTATCGGTGGTTACTTTCTTGACGTTGCTCATACTGATTTAACGGCTTTCTGCGAGGAAATGTTCCGCATCAATTGCCGCGCGGCAACCGGAGCCGGCCGCGGTAATTGCCTGCTGGTAGTGGTCATCCACCAAGTCACCGCAGGCAAAAACGCCAGGCTGGGAGGTCTTGGTGGTGGGTTGTTCAACTACAACATAGCCATTGTCATTTAGCTCGACCTGACCATTGAGGAAGGAAGAGCGCGGATCATGGCCAATTGCTACGAACATGGCAGTCACGTCCAAGGTAGAGGTCTCGCCGTTGGTGACGTCCTTGAGCTTGAGACCGCCGACTTTGCCGTCGGCTTCAATGACCTCTTCGACGACTTTATTAGTCTCCCATTTAATCTTTTCATTGGCTTGGGCGCGCTCCAGCATGATTTTAGAGGCGCGGAAGTTCTCGGAGCGGTTCACAATGGTGACGGAGTCCGCGAACTTGGTGAGGAAGGTTGCTTCCTCCATGGCGGAGTCGCCGCCGCCGATAACGGCAATATTGTGGCCCTTGAAGAAGAAGCCATCGCACGTAGCGCAGGTGGATACGCCACGGCCGGAGAGTTCTTCCTCACCGGGAACGCCGAGGTGGCGCGGGGCTGCACCGGTGGCGAGGATAACGGTGCGGGCCTCAAAGAGCTCGTCACCCACGTGCAGCTTTTTAATATCGCCTTCCAGCTCAACGGAGTCAACGACCTCCATGCGGAGATCTGCACCGAAGCGGATGGCCTGGGCGCGCATTTCCTCCATGAGCTCTGGGCCCATGATGCCCTTTTGGAAGCCGGGGTAATTTTCTACCTCGGTAGTATTCATAAGCTCGCCGCCGTACTCGAAGCCCTCGAAGACAATCGGGTTGAGCTCGGCGCGTGCCGCGTAAAGCGCGGCGGTATAACCGGCAGGGCCGGAACCTACGATGGCAACATCGTGGACGGTCATTGCTAACTCCCTTAAATCAGAGTGTGGTTTCGCGTAACGCCATGAGTCTACCCGCCACACTGCCAAACGTCGGTATTAGCAAACTCACCCAATGGCAGCGCGTAGGACTTCCCTCGCTCGGGCGCAGCGGGATTTAATGGTGCCGGGCTTTACCCCTTGGGCGGTGGCAACTTCTCCGACGCGGAACCCGGCGACGTCGGTAAGCACCAGCGCTTCGCGCTGATCCTCGCGCAGTAACTCCATGGCCTCGCGCACCGCCAGCTGCTCCGCTAGGTTTTCGGAAGGATTATGCGCGAGCAGCGGGTTGCGATCGTCGTCGAAGTCCTCTGTATCTAATGAGGCATTTTCCCTATTCGAGCGATGGTTGAGGTAGTCATAGCCAGAATTTTTCACCAACCGGTGCAGCCAAGTCGATAGCGCGGATTCGCGGCGATAGGAGTGTAGGTTGCAGCTGGCGCGCAGGAAGGCTTCCTGGACCACATCTTGGGCATCGTGATCGTTTCTGGTGTAGCGCCGTGCCACGGTGGTCAGCCGCGTGCGGTGGCGTTCCACGATGGTGGAAAAGGCCTTATTATCCCCTTCAATGAAAGCATCAACTAGTTCTTCGTCACTGCGGTCATGACTCAGCGTCATATGTAGATTCCCCCCGGATCAACAACTGTTAAACACAGTGTGACCCGAGGGGAAGCAGAGCGCGAGCGCTGGACAGTACAGTCTATTGACCAGCCCGCACGCGTAGGGTGCGCCGCAAGTTATCGCGACACTCGAGCAGCACGCGGCGCAGCGCTCCTGGCAGCTCACGGTGCAGCAGGCGGGTGGTGGCGGCGTCGGCCATGGGCAGCTGTGGATAAAAGCCGCGGATGAGGCGGTTGGCAATCTCAATCGGGTGCGCGGCCCAGATCTCTTCCACGCGGGAGAAGAATTCCTCCGCAAAGGCCTCCTGCAGTGCAGCTGAACGCGGAGCATTGAATCCGGCGACCAGCGCGTCTACCTCGGCATTGGAGTAGGCGCCTGGCGTGAGCGCCCTATCGAACGCGGCACGCTTGGTCTCTGGCGTGGGGAAAGCGTGGCTGGCGCCGAGGAATTCCGTAGCGCCGGTCAGCGTATTATCGCGCTGTTTTTCTTTCTCCAACTCGTCTAGTTCTACGGCATTTCGGGCGGCGAGTGCGCGCAGGATGGACCAGCGGATTTCGGGGTCCAAGCGAAGGCCGGCAATGTCACCGGAGAGCAGGGCCTTAAGGCGCGCGGTGCCTGATTCCTCCGGCGTTGCGGCGAGTGCGCGGATGGCGGCGCGAGCGAGTACAAGCTGGGCGTCCGAGGCTGGTTCGGCCTCGTCCAGATGGCCCCAGATTGCCTCGGCATAGTCGGTGCGGACCTGCTCGCGGTCGGCTTCCGAAACATAGTGGGCAATCGCAAAATTGGCATTTGCGCAGGCAGTAGCCAGCAGCGTCGTGTTGGTCTCGTAGGCTTCGTGCTTGACGACGACCCCCACATAATCAATCGCCGACATTTCCCCATCGCGGGTGAGGTTCCATAGTGCGGTCCAGATGATAGCGCGGGTGAGATCATCTTCGATTTCGGTCAGGCGGTTCCCTGCCGTTTCTAGGGAGGTGTCGTCGAAGCGGATCTTGGCGTAGGTATGGTCGGCGTCGTTAAGCAGCAGCAATGCTGGGGCCGGAAGGCCGGCCGCCTCATCGATAATGGTGCGGGTGGTGTCATCGCCGACGGGGAGATCGATGTCGATCTCGCGATACTTGTGTAAGTCGGCATCAAAAAGCGAGGCGGTCAGGCGGTGTGGCCGGCAGACGTCCTCGGCTTCTGCAAGGATGGCCAGCTCCGCAATCTTCTCGCCTTCGGTGTGCAGCTCCGGGGTGAGCGTATCTGGACCCCACGTGCGCAGCCAGGCTTGCGACCAAGCATCAAGATCGCGGTCTGTGTGCTTTTTTAGCGCCTTCAGGAGGTCATCAAAGGTGGCGGCGGCAAAGGCGTGCTCCTGGAAGTAGTCGCGCGCCCCAGCGTAGAAATTATCGCGACCGACATAGTGCACCAGTTGCTTGAGCACCGCCGCGCCCTTGGCATAGGTGATGCCGTCGAAATTCTGGCGCGCGGCATCCACATCTGGGATTTCCGCCTTGATTGGGTGCGTGGTGGGCAGCTGATCCTGCAGGTAGGCCCAATTCTTGCGGGCACCGGCAAAGTTAGCCCAGGCCTCGCTGTACTCGGTGCCGTGCACAGAAGAATCCGCGCCCATGAACTCTGCGAAAGACTCCTTGAGCCATAGGTCATCCCACCACTGTGGCGTAACCAAGTCGCCGAACCACATATGGGACATCTCGTGCAGGATGGTATTCGCGCGGCCGGCATGCTGCGCGCGGGTGGCGTGGGAGCGGAAAATGTAGTTCTCCGTGAAGGTGACGAGACCAGGGTTTTCCATCGCGCCGAGGTTGTATTCGGGCACAAAGATGGAATCGTACTTGCCCCACGGGTAGGGGTAGCCAAAGTTCTGGTGGAAAAAGTCCATACCCTGGGCAGTAAGGTCCAAGATTTCCTCGTCGAGGTACTCAAACATGGACGCGCGCGCAAAGGCGCGCAACTGTGCCGAGTGGCTGCCATCCGGGGCGGTCCACGTGCGCTCTTGATACTGATAAGGGCCTGCCGCAAAAGAAGTCAGGTAGGTCGACAGCGGCGGTGTCGGCGCGAAGGTGACAGTGGCGAGATTGCCATCCTCATTGCGCTCGACTTCTGGTTGGTTAGAGAGGATCTGCCACTGCTTTGGTGCGGTCATGCGCACGTGGAAGACGGCCTTGAGATCCGGCTGCTCGAGGCAGGGGAAGATGCGGCGAGCATCGGAAGGCTCGAGGTGTGAGTACAGGTAGGTCGCGTTATCGGCCTGATCGTGCATGCGGTGCAGGCCCTGGCCGGTGCGCGAATAGCGGGAGTGACTGATGACCTCGATGGTCAGCTCCTCCCCTACCGGCACGCCGTGTAGCCGGATGATGCTGCCATCAAAGTCCACCTCCTGCGGGGTGCCATTGACCTTTAGCTCAGCGACCGATTCTCCCAGGTAATCCAGGAAGAGCTCGGGCTCATTGCTGGTCAGCTCGAGGCGGGTAGTCACGCGGTAGGTGGGGCTATCGAGTACCTCCGAGAGATCGAGGTGGAGGTGATAGGCGCGCAGGTCCACCGCTGCTGCGCGTTCTTGGAGCAACTCGTGCTGCGTCTTATTTTGTGGTGCAGTCATACTTAGGAACTATAGTTACCTCCGTCACGTAGGGTGCGGGGTTGGGGTCCTAAGTTCCGCTGCCTTCTAGGAGCAAAATACCCAGCGGGTATCGGGACCTCGCTGTGGACCTGTTGGATCAGTTTTGCCTATCCCACACTCTGCAAGTGGCGCAAGATGTCAGTGACCATCAGCAAGCGTTACACCACACTAAAGGACACAACCACTGCGCTGTCACTCTTTTGCCTATTTGGTATTTACAGTCCCTTTATTTTTAGCTGACCGATTTTAGTAATCTAACCAAGAATAAGACTAGGAAAATAATCCCGCAGGCTGTAGCGGCATTGAACATTTGTTGAGCTTGCTCAAGCAGCCGTGTGGCCTCGTCCAGTGCTTCTCCAGCGTGAATATAGGTCAGTGCATTGTGGGTTGCATTAAATCCGATGGCGAATCCTACGCAAGTTATTAGCAACGTTATCAGCTCGAGCAGCTGAAGAAGTATTTTCATCTGTTTAATCTATGTGTGTTTTACCTATGTGGTGGCACTGCTCACCCCGGAACTTACCAGCGATGTACAAGCGCGCACATTGCTGCGAACCTGATTTTACATAAATATTATGTGGTCCATTGTCGGCCACGGCTCCAAAAACCCAACCTGTGTGGGTTTTGCCGACAAAAGTGCGGTGGATTTGTGCCCCGGTGCGGTTTTGATAGTCGACTCGCTAGTTACAAATAGTCGAAGAGGCTCGATACTGCACCCCTTCATTCTCAATATGGTCCCGAGAGCTGATTATCCTGTGGTGACTTTGAAATTGTTTCCTTTATAGGTGAAGAAAAGCCCGTTGATTGGCTGATATCCAGAGGCGCTGAGGGGTAGAAATGCTTTCCCGGGGGTAGGGAGTGGCTGTTCCGCTATACCGGAAGACGTAGGAAAAGCCCACAGCCAGAAGGTGGCTGCGGGCTTGGAGAAGCTTAATGCTTCTAGTGTGTCTGGGGCTACGGGTCTACTGCTTGATAGCGGAGACCTCGAGCTCAATCTTGATCTCCTCGGAGACCAGCACGCCGCCGGTCTTCAGCGGAGCGTTGAAGTCGATGCCGAAGTCCTTGCGGTTGATCTTGGTGGTTGCCTCGAAGCCCAGGCGGGTATTGCCAAATGGGTCCTCAGCGGTAGCAACATCTTCTACATCGAGGTCGACGGACTTGGTGGTGTCCTTGATGGTGAGGTCACCGGTTACGGTGCCGTTGCCATTCTCATCAACGTTGAGGTTGGTGGCCTTGAAGGTGATCTCCGGGTACTGCTCTACTGCGAAGAAGTCCTCGTTCTTTACGTGTGCATCGCGGTCATCGTTGCCGGTGGTGATGGAAGCGGTGCGGATGGTTGCCTCAGCAGCGGACTCGGCGATGTTCTCGGCCACGGTAATGGTGCCCTCAAAATCGGCGAAGTTGCCACGGACCTTGGTGACCATTGCGTGCTTGGCGACGAATCCGATAACGGTGTGGGCTGGGTCTAGTGCGTAGTTACCTGCTGCGAGGGACATAGTGAATACTCCTAAGATTGTTGCTTGCGTTACACCCCACAGTGTACGCACTACTCCTAAATAGTCAACACTTGAAGTAAAAAAGTTTAGAAATCGCAGCTCATGGAGTTTTGTGTTGAGGAAAAATAAAAATTAAGGCCGAACTGAAGGCGATTTTCTTCAGTTCGGCCGTTATTTCATGGACCGCAATGTGGGTTCACGTATCCGAAGTTTTCCTAGGGCTGTCCAACGAGCCCAATGTCTGCGATGGTTGCCTTATTGGACTTGGGTAGCTCGGTGATCATGAGCAGCAGCCCGTCGAATTGCTCGGGGGTTTTCTCCAGCTCGATGTCTTCCTTGCCGTTTTTGAACTTGCCTCTTGCCAGTTGGTACAGAGAACCGGCCTGTGGGTTTTCTGGGTTGAAGCGGTCACGATTAACGCCATAGACGGCATATTTCGCCCCAGTCGAATTGGATTGCACCACCGGCAAGACTGCGAAGTGCGTTGGCGAATCCACAGTGACGAGGATGCCGGTGTCCTCCTCTTCGGTGGACCAGGTGGTGGCCGTTTTGCCGTCGATAAGCGCAGCGTCGTCCTTGTTATCAGGGACGGTAATCGCAGAGGAAGGCTGGAGACGCACCGGCGGGGTATCCGGAATGTCCGTGCTGCCGTGGATGGTTTCGCTGACCGGGTTAGGCGCCTCCACATTGCTGAGCAAGGACATGATCCAGGTGGTGAGCGCAGCCATTGCCACGACGAAGATGGTGGCGAAGATACCGATGACGATGACGCCGGAACCGGAATAACCGCGGCCGCCAAAACCGGGTTCTTGGGCTGGGTCATCCTCTTGTGCTGGTTCTTCTTCCGCCTTAACCGGCAAGGCCTCGGGTGCTTCTTCTGGTTCCTCCGGTGCGAAGTCGTGCAGGCGCTGGGCGATGCCGGCCAAGGTCAGCGACTTTGCCTCTTGCAGCTGTTCCATCTTTTCCTCGCGGCTGTCCTCATCAGCACTATCGAGGGCAAAGTGCGCGTCCTCGACGCGCTGGGCGGCCTCGTCGGCCGAGAGGTTGGCATCTTCAGAAATATCGCGCAGCTTCTTCGGCGAAGGCTCCGTGGACTCCACGAGCAGCTCTAGGGCGGAGCTGAGAGCCTCGCGGTCGGTGGCGGCGGAGGTGCCATCCAGTACGGCGGGGAAGGCCACCTTGACTACACCGTCGGTAGAGACGCGGAAGCGGTCGCGGTGTTCCACGCCGAGGATGAGGCCGGCATCGTGGGCAGCGGCGGCGTCAGCAAATAGCGGCGCAGTAGCACGAGCCACAGAATGGGGGTCGAGGTTATCGGCCTCAGCCACCTGCTTGAGGGAGGTGCCCTCGAACCAATCCGCCACCACCAGGCAGCCCGTGCGGTAGGACAGGACTTGGATATTATCTGCCACGGTATCGAGCTCCAGCTCGGCAAGGCGGCGGGTATTGCGCGAAATCTCAGCGGAGCGGCGGGCGGCAACTCCCGGAGTCGATGGCGCAATCGGCGCCAGGCTATTGGTATCGACGAACGTCAACGCGACTAGGCGGCCGGTGGACTGCTCGCGTGCTTGCCAGAACTGTGCACCGGTGACCGCACCGTGATCTTGGAGCAAGCGGAAGCGACCATCCGATACCGGGGCGCCCGGCACGAGGCGTGGGCCGCGGACGATACCGGCGGACATTGGTGGCGGTACCAGGGTGGCATTGAAGGCGTCCTGGGTGAATACCGGCCGGATTTCCGGCACGTCGGGCTCCTCCAGCTCGATAGCCTTGGAGGAATCGACCTTGATGAAGCGGGACATGCCCGGGATGCGCTGCAAGGCGCGGGCCAGGTTCTGGACCTCCGGCAAGGAGGACTTAGAGAGCACCAGGCCGGTGGCGATGAGGAAGATGACTCCAAGCACCGCGACCTTGATCAGCGAGACGATGGAGGGCAAATTCTCTGGCAGGAGGTAATTCACGCCCCAGTACAGCACCCAGGAGACAACCAAGCCTACGAGACCGGCACCAGAAGCCCACAGCACGGTCTGCGTGACGGCTTTGCCGCCGAGGCTGCCGAGCTTGCGCTTGAGCAAGAAGCCACCGATGACCGCACCGGAGACGAAGCCAAAGCCATTGGCCGTACCGAGCAAAATCACCACGCGGTCCGGGTTGGACGTCATCAACGGGGCCAAAAGCGTAAGGACGATCTTGGTCAGCGTGATGCCGGCGATGATGAAGGTCGGCGTCCAGGCTTCCTCGCGGGCATAGAACACGCGCAGGTGCAGCAGCACCAAGGCATACGGGATGAGCGTGAAGGCGGAGAAGCTGATGGTCAGGCCGAGCTGCTCGGCGCTCTCGGCGCCGTAGGCACCGTATTGGAAGAGGGCCCGGGCGATTGGTACACCAAAGCCGGTCATGAAAATGACGATGGGGATAAGCGCGATGAAGGTCAGTTTTGAGCCCAAGGTCAGATCGCGGACTACGGCATCAACATCGCCGTCGGCGGCATTGCGGGACAGGCGCGGCATGATGGCCGTCAGCAGCGTCACGCCGATTACGCCATAGGGCACCTGCAGCATGAGCCAGGCATTCTGATAGACCAGCGGGGCGCCGGCATCCGCATAGGCGGCTACGCGGGAGGTGATCACATAGCCCAGCTGGGAGATAGCCACATAGGTAATGATGGCCAGAGCCATGCCACCGAATTGCTTGATGCGGGCATCCAAGCCCCACTTGGGGCGCAGGTTAATGCCGGCCTTTTTGAGGTACGGCAACAAGATGAGGCATTGCACCATCACCGCCGTGGTGGTGCCCAAGCCCAATAGCATGACGTGAGGATCGGCCACCGGAGTGGGCTCGTGCGGGTCGAGCTGGCCGGGCAGGAAGCGATAAGCCAGCAGCACGCTAATGGAGATGACGTTATTGACTACCGGTGCCCACGCACCTGGACCAAAGATATTCTTAGTATTAAGAACGGCCTGGAAGAGGGCGAAGAGGCCGTAGAAGAGGATCTGCGGCAGCAATAAGAAGGCCAAGGAGGTTGCCTGCACGGCATTGGCCTTGGAATCTTCCGGCAGCATCATCCTCGTTAAGAAGGGTGCGAGCACCACGGAGGCGATGGTGACTATGCCCAGGATGGAAAAGGCCAGGGTAAATAGCCGCCGGACAAAGGTCTCGCCGCGGTCCGTGTCTTCTTTTTCGGCGCGTACGAGGACGGGCACGACCAGAGAGGTCAGCACGGCACCCAATACGATCTCGGTGACGAGGTTGGGGATCTGGTTGGCGCTACTAAACGCGGTGCCCACCGTGGCGCCGAGAGTGGCGCCGATGAGCATCTGGCGCAGGAAGCCGGTGACGCGGGATAACAGCGTCGCGATGGCCATCGTGCCCGTCGCGCGGATGACGTCCTGATTGGATGATTCGTTTTCCGCGTTGCGTCCGGTGAGCGCGGACTTGTCCTTCTTGGGAGGAACGGTGGTGTCCTGCACCGCGGGCGTGGGGCGCTTTTCTGGCACCGGAGCGGGAGGAGAGGCGCGGACGATTCGGCCGCGGGCACCCGCTGGGGCGGGGTGCTCTGCCGGCACGGCGGCATCCTTCGGGTCAACTACACCCGCAGGTGACTTCTCCACGTGTTCGGCCTCGCGGCCAGTTTTATCAGTCATAGAGGATACAACTTCAACTTACTTTTTAAGCCTTTGTGATTTTTTGCGCCGATGGCGGCCTAGCCGGAAGAGAGTGGCGAGGACCAGCGCAAGAGCGCCGGCTATGCCGACGCCATACACGCTTACGATACCGGCACGCGTTTGCACAGCGATACTGATCGGCTCCGAGATGGTTTGCTTTTCTGGGGTGGCAAGCCACAGGCCAATGTCTGTGCGATCGACGTCCTTAGGCATATCGGCGGTCATGGATACAGTAATAGAGCCCTTGGCCGGAATACGGACACTCTTGGGCGTGTTGAGGCGCGCGCCATCGGGGGCATCGTATTGCAGCTTGGCCTCTACCGGTAGCGGAAGCCCATTTTCTGCCACGATGAGCAGCGGCGATGACTCGGATACGCGGGTATAAACATTGCCCGGTGGGATAAGCGCCACAGAAGATCGCAGATCGCGCAAAGTATTTGAATGCACATCCATCGTGCGGGTGAACCTTCGTCGCGCTTCAGCATTGCTGCCCAAGCTATCGCGGTTGGTCAGCGAGAGCGCGGCCAGCAAATCCCGGCGCAAAGGCAGGACGAATTCATAGGGAGTCAGTGCGATATCTGGATCATCGACCATGATATTCATCAGCTCATCGGTATAGCGGGCCTGCTGCTCCACGCGGACGATATCGGATTCGGCGAAGGCGGCGGGATCACTAAAGGGACTGCCAGGCAGTGACCCCGGAACGGCGGTCTCCTGCTTGAGGCTGCCGACGGTACGCGGATGGGACTGGCCGGAATCGATGAGCGCTTCGGCGGAGTCAAGCGCGTATTCGGCGGCGCTGGGATCCAAATAATTGGGCAAACGCGCCACGGTGTCATCGCTAGCGGCCAAACTCAACGCGGCGCCGCCGGTGATGGCGCGGGAAAGTTCGGAATCGAGCGAGTAATCATAGCGTAGCTCCGGGTTGGAATAGCCCACCGTCTGTGGCTTGGAGCCGGTTTGGGCTAAAAGGGCGCCCAGGGAGGCGTCGAAAGTCACGGCGCGGCCAGGCCACGAAGTATTATCAGCCACCAGTGCGGGCAGGGGCAGTTGTTGATCCACATAGCCGGAGCCAACCGCGAGGACAGAGGTGGCTGGCTTAGTGCCGAGGATTCGCTCGATGGTGTGGTTGCCGCGCTGCAGCCCCTCGTAAGTAAGGAAGGGATTATTCGCCTTGGCCACGGATGAGGCATTAGCGTTTGCCCACGGCATAGACATAAAGCAATCGAGTTCACGCAGGCGCTTGAGCCAGCGGGCGGCATCCTCTTTGCCAGTGCCGGGTTCGAGGTGCACATCGTCGTTGTTATTGAACCACGAATCACGCAGGCGCTTAGGACGCTCCGCCTGAGCCGGGCGGGCAGAACCCACCTTATAGCCCTCCGCCATGCGGTTGACCGTGTCCAAGAGTGCGGGATCGATGGCTACGCAGCCTGCCCCGCGCAGATCGTGGTCCGCATAGGTGCTCACCAAGCGATCGAGCCGGCCGCCCTCAGCCAGCTCGGTGGCTAGCTCATCGGAGGCGAGAATAAGGTCTTCTCCCCCAGCGCCGCCTGGTACCGAGTCGATATCGGCACTGATGGGATAGACCACGGTGAGGTCGTGGGGTTTGGGCTCCGAGGGGGCATCGCCAAGCGCCTGCTTCTTTCCCTGCACCTGGCCTATTAGGCGTTCTTCCGCAAAGCTGACCGCTTCGCCGCCGACAGTGCCGGTGAGGGTAAATAGCAGCGGATAGGCGCCGGCGTCTTCGATGGCTAGGGTCTGCTCGCCGTGTAAGGAGGTGGGAACCTGGAAGGTAACCTCTCGGGTTTCGCCCGGTTGCAGGGGCGCGGTGGTGGTGCTGGGGCCGTAATACGGGAATTCGCCGGTGGCCAGCTGCGTGCGGGCCTGTGCAGTACTCTCCACGGCATCGCCACGGCGGCTGGTCAACTGGAGGTCTTCCATGGCCTCATCGGTGGGATTGTGTACCTGGAAGGTAAGTTTCAGTTCCTTGCCCACGGTGAAGGGTTCGGCCGCGATGAGATCGAGAGTGGCCCGCTCTGGTCCGCGCGCGCCCAACCATGCCTGGATATCCTGCTGTTTTCCCGCAGCCGAATCCATCTGCGCGGCAGCCTCTGGCAGCGGCAGGCACAATCCCCACCCCGCTACCGCCAGGCAGCCGCCCACGGCGGCCCAAGACTTCAGGCGTTGGCGCATTACCGTGGGGTCACTTTCCCCGCGGCGGCTTCCTTTCGTGCGAGATCGGGAAGGAGATCATGCGCGATGCGCGCCAATTTGCGCTCGTCGGCGTAGGCCAAATGCTCGATGAGTTCAGAGACGGGAATCCATGAGACCTCGGTGACCTCCGGATCCTCATCGTTCATGATGCCGTCTACAAAGCGCAGCAAGTGATGATGCACTGTCTTATGGATACGCACCCCATCAGAGACGAACCAATAATCAATCATGCCGAGGTCTGCAAAAACCTCACCGGAAATGCCGGTTTCCTCCCATACCTCGCGCTCTGCGGTGACTTCCTTGGCCTCGCCATTTTCTACGTGGCCTTTAGGCATGGACCACAGCAGGCGTCCGCGACGGTCGAGGCGGCCGATGAGCGCCACATAAAGCCTGGAAAGATCTACCTGGCCAGTGCCATCGACACACTCCGCCAAACCAGAGACAACAAGGCCGCCGGCGGAGGTTTCATCGCGGGTTTCCATGGCCGTGGATTGGCCATTGCCACCGCGGTAGGGCCTGCGCTGCTGAGTGCTGCGGCGCGCGCGATTATCCGGCCGGCGGCGCCGCCTGCGCCGGGACCGGTTACGGTTGCGGCCGCCTCCCTTAGAGGGGCCCTGTTCTTGGTTAGTCATCCCTGCCAATCGTAGTAGACTCTCACCCGTGAATTTTCAGGACACTCAGCTAATTGGCGTTCTTGCCCGCGCGGAATCCACCGTCTCCTCCCTCAGCGACCTGCTGGGCGGTTTGGTGGAGAAATTTGCCGCCCGTGGCTACTCGCTCTACCTCGTAGGCGGCTCTGTGCGCGATGCGCTTTTGGGCCGCTTGGGAAATGACCTGGACTTTACCACTCCGGCCCGCCCGGACGTGGTTAAAGAGATCTTGGATGAGTGGGCTGAGACCGTGTGGGATACCGGCATCGACTTCGGTACCGTCTCCGCGGCCTATAAGGGCCAGCAGATTGAGATCACCACCTTCCGTTCCGATTCTTATGATGGCCAGTCCCGCAACCCTGAGGTGGTCTATGGTGACACCTTGGAAGGTGACCTAGTGCGGCGTGACTTTAAGGTCAATGCGATGGCCATCGAGCTGCTTGCCGACGCCTCTTTTACCTTCCACGATCCCCTCCACGGCCTCCAGGATGTGGCCGACCGGGTGCTCGATACCCCGGACAAGCCGGAAATCTCCTTCCACGATGATCCGCTCCGCATGCTGCGGGCGGCGCGTTTTGCGTCCCAGCTGGAATTTCGCGTGGCCGATCGGGTGGTAGATGCCATGCGGGATATGGCCGGCGAGATCCAGCGCATCACCGTAGAGCGCGTACAGGTGGAGCTGGATAAGCTTATCTGCGGCACGGCACCGTGGGACGGCATTGACCTGCTGGTTTCCACCGGAATCGCGGACTATATCTTTCCGGAAATCCCGGCATTGCGCATGACCGCGGACGAACACGCGCAGCACAAGGACGTTTATGCTCACTCGCTGAAGGTGCTACGTCAGGCCATGGACCAAGAAGAAGATGGCCCAGACCTTGTCCTGCGCTGGGCGGCGCTTCTACACGATATTGGCAAACCGGATACCTTTGACAACACCGATGGCAAGGTGTCCTTTCACCACCACGAGGTGGTGGGCGCCAAGCTTGCCCGCAAGCGCCTGCGTAAGTTGAAGTACCCCAAGGCCACCACGGAGGCCATCGGCCAGCTGGTGTACCTGCACATGCGCTTCCACGGGTTCGGGGAAAATCAGTGGACCGATTCTGCCGTGCGACGCTATGTCACCGACGCCGGTGATCTCCTTCCCCGGCTGCATAAGCTGGTGCGCGCCGATTGCACCACCCGCAATGCTAAAAAGGCCCGCCGACTCCAGCGCACCTATGATCAGCTTGAGGAGCGCATCGAAGAGATCGGCCGCAAGGAGGACCTGGCTCGCGTGCGACCGGACCTTGACGGCAACGAGATCATGCAAATCCTCGGCCTTCAGCCCGGCCCAGAGGTAGGCCAGGCGTGGTCCTATCTGAAGGAGCTGCGCCTAGAGCACGGCCCCCTCGAGCGCGAGGAAGCGATTGCGAAGTTGCGCGAGTGGTGGGATTCTAAACAGTGATGTTTGCCGATAGATTATTTAACGCCCTCGAGCGCAACGACCCTGCCCCCGGCCAGCTTCTCATCGCTGCTCCGGGCATGCTTTCGCCGGAATTCGCCCGCTCCGTCATCCTCGTCATTGAGCACAATGACATGATGACCTTTGGCGTGGATCTGACCAAGCGCTCCGAGGTAGCTATTTTCAATGTGCTGCCGGAATGGCTTCCCGTGGTGGCTAAACCGCAGGCGCTGTATATCGGCGGTCCGCTCAATCAACAATCCGTTGTTGGGCTCGCGCAGACTAAACAGGGCGTCGATGTGGACAAACAAGATCGGCTCACCCGCCTCGCACCGCGCCTGGCACATGTGGATCTGCGCGCGGACCCAGAAGAGATCGAGCCACTAGTTTCTGGCATGCGCATGTTTGCCGGCTATGCCGAATGGGGCCCGGGCCAGCTGGAAGAGGAAATAGAGGCCGGCGAATGGTTCGTCTCCCCTGCCCTTGCCCAAGACGTTATTACTCCAGGCCCGGCCGATCTCTGGGCCGATGTTATGAAACGTCAACCCATGCCGCTGCCGCTCTATTCCACATATCCAGTCAACGTGGAAGATAATTAATTCCTATCGCGCTGCAGGCAATGGGCTAGACTAGCCCGCATGCGCGCGGATATTTCTCAAGGATTAAGAGATACCTGGGCCGCCGCGATCGGCCTTATTCCCCTCGGCCTAGCCTTCGGCTTACTCATGGTCCAATCCGGTTTCAGCTGGTGGTGGACGCCGATTTTCTCCCTCGTCATCTACGCCGGCTCTATGGAATTCTTGGCCATTTCCATGGTTACCGGTGGGGCTTCCGCCTTTGCTTCGTTGGTTACCGGATTCATGGTGAACTTCCGCCATATTCTCTATGGCCTCACCTTTCCCCGGCACCGCATTCATTCACGGGTGGGCCGGGCTTATTCCACATATGCGCTTACCGACGAAACCTATGCCATCGTCTCCTCCCTCCCCGCCGAGGAGCGCCCGAGTGGGAACCGAATACTCACTATCCAAATCTTTTGTCAGGTCTTGTGGGTAGGCGGCGGCATCGTCGGTGCCCTCGCCGGCCGAGTGATTCCCTCTTCCGTGCAGGGAATGGAATTCGCTCTGGTTGCCCTTTTTGTCGTGCTGGCAATGGATTCCTTCCGCAGTAACCAGGACTTTTCATTGCCGTTAAGTGCTGTGGTGGTGGGAATCCTTGCTGCAGCCTTCGCCCCAGGACAACTGCTCATGGTGGCGCTGAGTGCCTACTTCATTCTGCTTATTATCCGCTACGCATCTCCCCGCATCGATGCCGCTATTGGCTTGCGTAGACGCGGCGAGTCTACGAGATTCCGGGAGGAACGCTAATGCCCGCTGGAGTTACGCTTGCTTCCATCGCTGCAGTGTTGGTCCCCGTCGGCCTTATTACCGTTGTGCTGCGCCAGCTTCCCTTTTCCTTTGTGAAATGGATGAAGGATAGCCAGTTCTTTTCATTGCTGGGCATGATGATGCCGGTAGGTGTGATGACCATTTTGGTGGTTTATACCGTCCACGGGCAGGCTGGTGCCCCTGGGGGCATCTGGGCGGCTCTCCTCGGCGTGGTGGTAACCTTCCTGCTCCACCTGTGGAAGCGTGAATCAGCGCTGTCCATCTTCGGCGGAACCGCCTTTTATATGCTCCTCGTTAACGTTGTCTTGTAGGCACCATGTTTGAACCCTAAAGGCCGAACTTGGCGGTAGCTTCGGACCATAGGGCGTCGAAATGAGATTGGTCCACGTATTGGGCGCTAATGTCTGGAAACTCATCGTAGGTATCCGGGTGCGGGACAACCTCTTGCGGCTGATCTACGTTTCCCGTGGAACTGGTCGGGGTAGCCACACCAACTATGGCATCTGAGGGATCCAGGGCGATCATGCGGACCATTCGACAGCTGCGCGCATCTTGCTCTTCCATTTCCGCCATATGGATGGCCGAGCCTACGCCGGGCACGGTTAGTTCAGTTCGTACGTATAGGTAATTTGCCATAGGACCTAAGTGTAGCTATGTGGTGGCACGCTGGGCGTAGCGGGATGCCAGCCACGAACACATCATTAACTGGACCTGGTGGTAAATCATCAACGGCAGGATCAGTAGACCAAGAGACGTTCCCCCAGAAGCAAAGATAACCGAGGCCATGGGTAGTCCCGTGGCTAGTGACTTCTTCGATCCACAGAACTCGATTGCGACTGTATCGGCGCGCTTGAATCCCAATTTTTCACTCACCTTCTTGGTGAGCCACAGCATGAAAGCAACCAAGATCGCTGCGAATGCGACAAGGAAGGCCAACTCCCATATGGAGATGGAGGACCAAATTCCGTCTACCACGCCTTTGGAAAAGGCAGAATACACCACCATGGCAATGGAGCCGCGGTCTACTACTTTGGTGGCCTTGCTTTGGGCGAATTTTCCAACCCAACGCCGAGTCAACTGACCCAGGATAAAGGGAGCCAGCAGCAAGAGTGCGATTTCTCCAAATACGGAAGTGTCGATGTGCACCCCTCCCCCGGTTCCCATCAGGAGCATGATGAGCGCAGGGGTAATCAATACTCCAACCAAGTTAGAGGTAGATGCTGACACGATTGCGCCGGCGACGTTTCCCTTCGCGATGGAAGTGAAAGCAACCGAAGATTGCACGGTGGACGGTACCAGCGTGAGAAACAAGATCCCCAGGTACATATCGTGCGAAATGAATGCGGTAAGCGGTCGTAGCGCTATACCTATGAGCGGGTAGACCACAAAAGTGAAAGCCAGGATCGTTAGGTGTAGGCGCCAATGCTTAAGCCCATTGAGGGCCTCTTGAGTGGAGAGCCTAGCGCCGTACAAAAAGAAGAGGAAAGCGATCGCAACGTTGGTTAGCTGGCCGAATATCTCGGAAAAATCCCCACGGGCTGGTGCAATGACCGCAAGGATGACCGCCAAGACGATGAGCGCTATGAGGGGGTCGGGCTTCTTTAAACTCTGCAGCATTCTAAAAGTTTAAACCCTGCCCCTCCTTCTACCCGGGAAATACTCGGGCCAAAAAATATGCCCTCTGTGGTTTCACGTGAAACCACAGAAGGAGGAATGCAGCCTAGGCTGTAGTGACATTAGAGCCGTCTTGCTTAACTTCGTATCCTTCCAAGGGGTCGAGGCCCGGTCCGGATATTACGCTTCCATCGCTGAGGTCGTAGGAGGTGTTATGTGCGGTGCAGGTGGCCGTCATGCCATCGATCTTGGTGATCGGATTGTGCTGGTGCGGACAGGTCTGGGAATAGGCCTTGAACTCACCTTCTTTCGGCTGAGTAAAAATGACGCCATCTACAATCTTTGCGGATCCGACCGGAATTTCCGTAGCTGCGATTTCCGCGGACGGAGAAGAGCCACAGGCTGCCAAGTAGGCACCTGCGAAAGTGGTAGCGGTACCGAGCAAGAAGATTCGGCGAGAGCACTTATTCATGCCTCTAGTCTAGTCGGTGATGATGGTGCATTGTGACTTAGCCGAGTAGCTGATCGAATTTAGAGTTTCACGTGAAACACAGGAGTTAACTAGCCAGATATCCCTCCCATGTTTCAGGGGAGCCAGTGGGCGTAGGAGTGAGTTCATAGGTGCCAGATTCAATGCCTAAATCATCAACGATGCTATGGGCCGACTGCTGCCCCTCCGCTACCGGTGTGGATGTCGGCTCTTTGTGGCCTTGCTCGTTATAAGCGCCAATGGCAAAGGTCGAAGCGGCGATGGCTGCGAGGGCCGTGCTTTTCTTCATATGTATCATCTTGCCTAGCGGAGGTCTCTGATGCTCTTTACTTTCTGGGTTCCCCAGAAGCTTTACGCAATCTCCATCGTTATTGGCAGTAAGGCGAACAGTACGGTAAGTCAATTATTAACGTAGCCTAGCGTTGAATGGACCAATATATTGAAAGAGTGACGGGATATCGTAAGTGACGGAACAAGAAGATGTAACGAGCCTGACCTATAACGTCACTGTGACTGTCGGGAAACATCCAATGAGCTATTCAAGCGAGAGGAAATAGCTACAAAATTCCCCCTCTGGATGAGGCGTAATTCTTATCCAGAGGGGGCGGTTGTGCAGCAGGCGCTGCTATCTGTCAGATTCTCGAGCGGCGTGACGGAGTGCATCGACATCGACCTGGGGTGCAGAAGTCGCGGCGGCCTCTTCCCCACCGCAACCATCGGTGCCACAATTGCAGGAATCCCCACAACCTTCTTCACTAGAGTGTGCCTGTTCGTAGAGGAACGCGGCACGCGAGCCGAGGTTGGAACCTACAGATAGGGCGAGAACTGCCGCCACAAAGGTAAGAGCCGGAAGGAGCCACATCCAGCCCTCAGCGCTAAGCGCGACGATTCCACCGAAAACTAGGCAGACGCCGCTGAGGATCCAGAATGGACCAGCGATGCGATGGGCGTTATCCCATGCTTCGCGGGACTTGCGGATCTCTTGCAGTCGCAAGCCAATGTAGTTATTTCCGGGTAGGCGCTTGGTTGAGGCCATGGTACCCACAATGATGAGGAAGACGGCGAGGATTAAAAAGATGATTCCCACTGCGATCATGTATTCAGTTTAACCTTGTAGTGCTGAGATAAAAATTGCGCCTAGGCCGAGTGTTCTGTCGCTGTGTGCGCTCAGGTAGTATGCATTTAAGGTCGATTGATAGATATTGAATCGACCTTGGCCTCCGCACCGCGCTGTTTCGCCTCGGTCGTCTAGTCCTAGAGGTGAAGCACCCGATCTGATTGTAAATATATGAATCTCAAGAAACTCTCGGAATCTTTGTTGTTCCGCATTATCGTCGCCATCATCCTTGGCGTGGTGGTCAGCCGATTCGCTCCAGAATGGTTTGGTCGCGTATTCGCCACCTTCAATGGACTATTTAGCAACTTCCTCAACTTCTTTATCCCGGTCCTTATTTTCGCGCTGATCGCTCCGTCCATCGCGGGTCTCGGGCGTGGTGCTGGTAAGTGGCTGGGGGTTACAGCTGGGATTTCCTATGGCTCCACTATTGTCGCCGGTCTTCTTGCCTACGTGCTTGCCCACTGGCTCTACCCCACCATGCTTAGCGGTCAGAATCTGATTACTAATGTCTCCGATATTGATGAGGGTGCACTCTCTCCCTACTTCGAGGTGGAGATGGCGCCGCCTTTTGAGGTTATGACTGCCCTCTTGTTGTCGTTCTGCATCGGTGTAGCTATGACTACCGTGAAGTCCGATACCTTGTACGCTGTCACCAAGGAGTTGGAGAACGTCGTAGTCAAGGTAATCTGGGGCTTTGTTGTGCCGATTTTGCCCTTCTATATCTTTGGCATGTTCTTGGGATTGGGCATGAATGGCAATCTAGGCTCGGTACTTTCGGCCTTTGCCAAGGTTTTGATTTTGGCTGTCGTCATGACCCTGGTTTACCTAGTCTTGCAATACATCATTGCTGGTGCGATTACCGGGAAGAATCCCTTCAAGGCGCTTCGCAATATGCTGCCAGCTTATTTCACGGCTTTGGGAACTTCCTCTTCTGCCGCGACTATTCCGGTGTCCTTGGAGTCTACGCTTAAGAATGGCATTTCAAAGCCGGTGGCAAGCTTTGTTATCCCGCTGTGCGCGACCATCCACTTGTCCGGTTCGATGATTAAGCTGACGCTCTATGCCTTCGCAATCGTGTATATGGCAAACCTTGATATTAGTACCGGTACCGGACTTGGCTTCATCTTCTTGTTGGGAATCATGATGATTGCTGCTCCGGGCGTTCCGGGCGGTGCCGTCATGGTGGCGGCCGGCCTTCTGGCAGACATGATGGGCTTTGATGATGGCATGGTGGCGCTCATGATCGCCGCCTACATCGCTATCGACTCGGTCGGCACTGCCGCCAATGTCACCGGCGACGGTGCTATTGCGATGATCGTGGACAAATTCGCAGGCGACAAGAAAGACCCCTCCGAAGAGGAATCCGCAGAAGCAACCGCGTAGAGGCTCACCAAAACCACACCCCTCGTTCAGCTGTCGAGAGCTGACGAGGGGTTTAATGCGTTGTGGGATTATTTTCGGGTCGCCGCCTTCATGCGGGTGACAAACTCAGCGAGTTCTTTGTGCAGCGCGGGGTCCACGCGAGCGCGGCTTGGGGTCCCTTCGATTTGGGTCCGCTCTCTGGCGGTTTCACGTGAAACGTGACGGTCGATGATCTTAGTTATGGCCGAGCCAGTAATAGCCCCCTCCGCTCCGGCTGCCACGGCATCGCGCACATGCTCGGGTGTTGAAATGCCGAAGCCGAGCAGTACCGGCGGGCCATCGAATCTTTTGATGTTTGCTACGACTTCTTCAAGCCCGAGGGTTTTAGATTCTCTCTCGGTACCTGTCACGCCGTCGCGCGAAATGGCATAGATATAACCCTTCGAGCTGTGAGCGACGCCTTCGAGGGTGCTCGCGGTGGCACGAGCCGGGGCGATGAAGATCGGATCTATGCCGGCCTTTTCTGCTGCAGCGATGAATGGAGCGCCTTCGCGTACGGGGACGTCGGGAAGCAAGATGCTATCCGCGCCTGCCTTAGCGAATTCGGAATAGAAGCGCTCAAAGCCGCGCGTGAAAGCCACGTTGCCATAGATCAACATGCCAATGGGAAGCTTAGGGAATTCTGAGCGAATCGTCCGCACCTGTTCTAGGGCGGAATCTACGGTGGCGCCAGCCGCTAGCGCCCTAAGGTGAGACGCCTGAATGGTCGGTCCATCGGCCACGGGATCAGAAAATGGGACGCCAAGTTCTAGTGCATCTGCACCGGCCGCGACAACGGTTCGTACAATGTCCAGCGTGTCCTCCGGGGTGGGATCGCCCAACATGAGGAAGGGGACGAACACGCCCTCTCCCCTTTCGCGCAGTGATCGGAATAGGTTCTCGTATCGATTGCTCATTAGTGCTTCTCCTGCAGTTTAAATTCTGGGTGGGCCTCAAGTGTGCGGCGAACATGGTCGATATCTTTATCGCCGCGACCAGACAAAGAGACCACAATGGTGATGTCCTCGTCCTTCCGTTTCAAGGCATAAGCAAGTGCATGGGAAGACTCAAGGGCGGGAATGATCCCTTCCCGCTGGGATAGCAGTTGGAACGCTTCCAATGCCTCGGCGTCTGTAATGCCAACGTAGTGTGCTCGGCCGCTGGAGTGAAGGTAAGCATGCTGTGGACCGACTCCCGGGTAGTCGAGTCCGGCGGAAATGGAGTATGACTCTTCCACTTGGCCGTCTGCGTTCCGCATGAGGTAGCTGCGTGCGCCGTGGAGTATTCCTACGGTCCCGTTGTTGATGGTGGCACCGTGCTTGCCGGAGTCCAGTCCTTCACCGCCCGGTTCAGTGCCGACGAGTTCCACTTTTTCCTCCGCAATGAAGTCTGCGAACATACCGATTGCATTGGAACCGCCTCCGGCACAGGCGACGACTACATCCGGCAGGCCGCCAGTGCGCTCAAGCATCTGCTGCTTAGCTTCTTCGGAAATGACCTTATGGAACTCCCGGACGATAGTCGGGAAAGGGTGTGGCCCAGCCGCAGTGCCGAGGAGATAGTGGGATTCATGGAACGTAGCGGTCCAATCGCGGAGCGCTTCATTCACCGCGTCCTTAAGCGTTCCGGACCCGGTATCAACGGCTACGACTTTCGCGTTCATCAGCTCCATACGGAAGACATTGGGCTGCTGCCGCGCGACGTCTTTTGCCCCCATATAGACCACACACTCGAGCCCTAAGAGTGCGCAAGCCAGTGCGGTGGCGGTGCCGTGCTGGCCCGCTCCGGTCTCTGCAATGATGCGCGTCTTTCCCATACGTTTGGCGAGGAGGGCCTGTCCAAGGACTTGGTTCGTCTTGTGCGCGCCACCGTGTACGAGGTCCTCACGTTTGAGGAAGATCCTCGCTTTACCGCCTAAATTTTTTGCCTCTGTTAGTGGCGTGGGCCGGCCAAGGTAGTCACGCAGAAGGCCGCTGAGCTCTTCGCGAAAGGACGGGTCATTCTGTGCTTCTACAAATGCCTTCTCAAGTTGGTCGAGGGCGGGGATAAGGGATTCTGGGACGAACTGTCCACCGAATTCACCAAAGTATGCTGGAAGGAGTGTTTCACGTGAAACGGTCATGATCGTGTTCTTTCTATGGGTGTGTATAGCGTCGGATGATGTGGAAGGCTTGGGACACAAGCGAGGAATCCTTGCGGCCGGGTGCGTACTCTAGACCCGAATTGAGATCGAGGCCCATCGTGCCGATCGACAGTGCCTCTTCGAGGTTGTCCAACCGGAGCCCACCGGCGAGGAAGGATTTATCCTTAACTTCAGGGGGGATAGTGCTCCACTCGAATGAGCTTCCTGACCCGCCGCTTCCGGAGTCCAGGACTAGCGCTTCTACTTCTGGGACAAGGTCAGTTGCCAGTGCTGCAAAATCGGGGTTGAGCATATCGACGGCACGCCAGACGGATAATCCGCCCGCGACGCTGCGTACTTGGCGTAGAAATTCTCTTTCCGCTTCCCTACTTCCTTGGAATGGGGTGTGGAGCTGAAGTGCCTTGAGTCCGGGGAGCTCACATAGTCTCTGTAGCTCTTCGATATCCGAAGAACGTGTCACGGCCACGTAGTCCAGACCCGGCTCTGCGGAGATGATGTCACGCGCGGTTTCACGTGAAACACTGCGCGGCGAATCCCGTACGAAGATAAGTCCTCCGTAGCGGGCCCCTGCAGCACGCGCCGCTTGCGCAGCGGAGGCAGAATTTAGCCCGCATACTTTATTGGTGCCGTAGACGAGGTCGCGAGCGGCGCGATCGATATTCTCTTGGCGGCTGAGTTGTGAGCCTACAAGGAATGCGTGTACGTGAGAGCCCAGTCGGCGGACGGTGGCATTGTCGCGGATTCCGGATTCCGAGACGATCGTTTTTCCTTCTGGAATACGGCGAGCCAGTCGCTCGGTTCGTTCCAGGTCGATACTGAGATCGTGGAGGTTGCGGTTATTGATACCGAAGATGTCGCCACCTAATTGCAGCGCTCGTTCCACTTCTTCCTCGGTGATGGCTTCAGTCAGGACGTCTAACCCCAGTTCATCAGCCAGCGCCTTGAGCTCAACGTAGGTGTCATCATCCACGATGGACATCATGAGCAAGATGGCATCGGCTCCGTAGTGTCGCGCGGCGTAAACCTGAATGGGATCAACAATAAAGTCTTTGCACAGCACCGGCAGATGGGTAGATTGGGCGACGGTTTGCAGATGGTCATAGTCGCCGCCAAAGCGTGCAGGCTCGCACAGCACCGAAATGGCAGAGGCATAGCGTGAGTAGATACGAGCGATATCGCCCGGATGGTAGTCCGCGCGGATCAACCCCAGGGACGGCGATGCAGACTTACATTCCATGATGAAGCGATTGGTGCCATCGAGGGCTTCGACAAGCGAACGCTCCGAAGGCGGTACGCTAGCGAGGTCCACGTGGGCCAACCTGTCACGTATGTCAGGCAGATGAGTGCGGCGCTGGGCGACTATCTCTTGGAGCACGGTTGGCAATTCCTTCACCGTCATTAGTTTTCCTCCCCTACTGCATAGTTGGCGCTTTCGTTAATATCGAGCCACTTTTCGACAGCTCCGTTATTTATAAGGTCCTTAGCGTGAGAGACTCCTGCCGCGATACTCTCCGTGGTCTCGTTGAGATAGAACATGGCACCTGCGGTGGCAGCGATGGCGTCCACGTGTGCGGGCTTACCTCGGCCGGCAAATATCGCGCGGAGGGCTAAGGCATTTGCAGCGCCATCCCCGCCAGCAAGCTCCACCAGCTCATGGCGCTCGATACCGAGTTCTTCAGGGGTGAGCTGGTAGGTGATAATGTCGCCGTTCCTGAGCTCCCAGGCCTGCGTGGTGCCATGAGTGGCAATCTCATCCGTGCCGGCTCCATGGACGACTAAGGCGCGCTCGCGGCCAAGTTCTCGAAAGACCTCTGCAATGAGTTGGCCTTGATCTGGGTTTGCAATGCCCATGATTTGGAGTGATGGGTGTCCTGGGGACAAGAGCGGTCCGAGGGTATTAAATATGGTTGAGATGCCCAGTGCCTTGCGCACCGGTTGGACGTGGGCGATGGCTGGGTTGTAGGCGGGGGCGAAAAGAAACGTAAAGTTCGAGGCCTCAAATTGGCGGACCGCTCGGGCGGCGTCTAGGTCGAGAGGAATATTGAGGGCCTCGAGAACATCCGCAGAACCGGACTTGGAAGAGACCGAGCGGTTGCCGTGCTTGATCATCTTCACTCCCCCGGCAGCGGCGACGAGCGAGGCCCCCGTCGTGATATTGATGGTATTTGCGCCATCGCCACCAGTGCCGGCCGAATCCATAAGGCCTTTTCCGGTGATCGGGAAGGGATAGCCCACCTTCAGGAAAGCCTTGGCAGCACCGGCAACGTCCGCGAAAGTCTCGCCCCGGGCCCGGATATGAGCGAGCAATGCCGCGATATGGATATCGTCGTAGGCGCCCACGGCCAAGGGGGTAAATACCTCCGTGGCTTCTTCGATGGTGGGTTGTGGATTGCTTAGATAGGCCTGAAAGGTCCGCAGTGGTGTTCGGCTCATTTTAGTTTTCCTTCTCCATAGTGGTGTGGGTAGATAGTTGGTGAATGCAGCGTTCGAGCATTATGGGGCCAGTGGGTGTGAGGACGGATTCTGGGTGGAATTGCAGACCTAGCCTCATACCGTCTTTCGTCTCCGCGGCCATCACTACTTCGCCGATATCTGAGGAAGCGTGTGCTAGGCAGCGCATCTCGTGCGGGACATCCGTACAGCCGAGCGAATGGTAGCGTGCCACTGGAATCTGTGTGCCGAGACTGTTTGGTTGATCAGGTTCGGTATCGGTGGCAAGCCCTTGGAATACGGGATGCTGGACCCCGGCTGGCGTGAGAGTCATCGGAACGGATTTCCCGTGTACCGGGCCGCAGGGCGCAACTACCCCACCGTGGTATTCAAGAAGCGCTTGGAAGCCGAGGCACACGCCGAGGATGGGTGTGGTGCCAAGGGTGGTGTCGATAAGCTCCATCATGCAGCCGGCCGACCGTGGATGGCCGGGTCCGGGAGAAAGCACAATTATGTCGGGCCGCGCCGCCAATACCTCATCGACCGCAACGGTATTACGAAATACTGTGGTATCGAACCCAGCTAGGGCATCGACGAGGTTATAGACAAAAGAATCGTGGTTATCCAGAAGAACAATGTGTGGCGAACTCATCGCTGCACCTCCAAGTCCGCACCATGTGCTACAGCAATGGCATTGAGCACGGCGTAGGCCTTATGCACCGTTTCATCGGCCTCGGCCTGTGGGACGGAATCTTTGACAACACCGGCACCGGCTTGCACTACTGCGGTGCCGTCTTGGACGTAGGCGGAGCGGATGACAATGCAATTATCCATGGCGCCATCGCCGCGCAGGTACCCCACCGCCCCGCCGTAGGAGCCGCGGCGTGTCCCTTCCGTTCGCCGCACCAGCTCGGTGGCACGAAGCTTGGGCGCACCCGTCAGGATGCCCATGTTCATACAGGCTCGATAGGCATCGAGCGCATCGAAATCTGAGTGGAGCGTTGCCGTGACGCGGGAGACCAAGTGCATTACACGGGAGTAGCGGTCCACCTGCAATAGCTCTGCCACCTGGCGGCTACGAGGAACGGCCACGCGCGCGAGATCATTGCGTGCTAGGTCTACCAGCATCGTGTGTTCCGCAATCTCTTTGTGGTGAGTACGCATCTCTAATTCATTGCGGATATCAAGCTCATGGCTGATGCTCCCATCCGGGCGCAGCCCGCGCGGCCGAGTGCCAGCGATGGGATAGAGCTGCACTCCCCTATCTTCCGGCGTGAACCTGAGGTTGGATTCTGGCGACGCGCCAAATAGCTCATAGCCGTCGCCGCGAACGTAAAACATGTAAGGCGAAGGGTTAGTTTCTCGCAACGTCCGGTAGGCAGCGAGGGCGCTAGGGCATTCCAGCGTGAAGGAACGCGCGGGCACTACTTGGTAGATATCGCCGGCGTGGATATTGCGTTGTAGCTTTTCCACGTCTGCGCGAAACGTTGCGTCATCCGCATCAGCCACCGCACGGATCTTGTCTTTCTGTGGTGCCGTGGGGAGTGGGGTCTCCGGCCGCGTGGCTAGGGAATCAAGTTCCGCTTTAAGGTGGTCTTCGTCGATATCCCAGCCCTCTAGGCGCGCAGTCCTCTGCAGGTGGTCTACCTCCAGGACCGTTTGAGCCACCAAGAACTCATAGTCTGGGTAGGAATTCGGCCCCGGTTTAACCTCGGGGAGATCTTCGAAGGTGGCCAGGTAGTCATAAGCGAATCCGCCCCCTAGAAGTGGTAGTAGCGGAGAGGAATAGGTGGCCTCTAATTGGAAGAATCGCAGAATGTCAGCGGTTGATTCAGCAAGGAGTCGCTGCCGCTCGTCGGGTTCGGCAGAAGGCGGGAATTCGAATACAACGGTAGTAGTTTCACGTGAAACTAGGCGGTGGCGGAACCGGTCTCGGAGAGGAGGAAGGAGCACCTCCCCCGCGTTCGTGAGGGCCCGCACCTCCACCCTGTGGCCATGGCACGTGACTCTGAGTGCTGCCTTGAGGATGGCGAGACAGTTGAGATTCTTCTTAGTCTCGATGTCTGCGCTTTCGAGCAACAGGGAGTCGTGCGGTTGCGCGAGCGCGTCAAATGTGGCGGCCGCATCGCTGTCGTAGGGTATGTCGCGGGTAGCGGTGTATGGCATTGCAGTGCCCTTTCGGAGAGGGTGGGTATGGGAAACGAAAATTAAGCTTCCACGAGCACAGGCACAAAAACGCCAAAAGGCCCGCAGAATGCGAGCCTGAAAATAGGTTGCGAAAGATGGCCCGCGGGTTACGCGCGCCACCACCAAGCAGTAGTCATGTTCTTCATGGCAGCTACTTTAACCCAAATTTCTATACCGCGGAAGATATTGCCGATAAATATTCTCGCAGCCCGAGCTCGCTTTCTCGCAGCAGTATCCGTATTCGGAACTTTAAAGAAACGAGTGGGGTACTGTTGGGTGCATTAACAAAGGGAAGAAAGGTGATGTAAATGACTATGAGCCCTAATGAGGTAGTGGCAAAGGTTCCTACCCAACTTTTGATTGGAGGCGAGTGGCGAAAAGCATCTTCTGGCGAGACTTTCACGGTGGAAAATCCCGCCACCGGAGAGACCATTGCCACGCTCGATTCTGCTAATTCTGCTGATGCGGTAGCCGCTCTAGACGCTGCTTGTGCGGTGCAAGATGAGTGGGCACGAACCACTCCGCGCGAGCGGGCGAATATCCTCCGCCGGGCCTTCGAGCTGGTACACGAGCGCGCCGATGAGTTCGCGACGCTGATGACACTTGAAATGGGAAAGCCTTTTGCCGAGTCTCAAGGTGAGGTCACCTATGGCGCTGAGTACCTGCGCTGGTTTAGCGAAGAGGCAACGCGCGATTATGGCCGCTACTCCCCCGTTCCGGAGGGCACTTTGCGTATGGTCACACGCCGCAAGCCGGTCGGGCCATGCCTGCTAATTACCCCATGGAACTTTCCCCTCGCGATGGCCACGCGCAAGGTGGCGCCTGCTGTTGCGGCAGGCTGCACCATGGTTCTGAAACCGGCCAAGCTCACCCCACTGACTACGCAGTACTTTGCGCAAACCATGCTCGATGCCGGCCTGCCCAAGGGCGTGCTCAATGTGGTTTCCGGAAGCTCTGCCTCAGCCATTTCGGAGCCTTTGCTTGCCGACGATCGCCTGCGCAAGCTGTCCTTCACCGGCTCCACCCCAGTGGGCAAGACTCTACTGAAGGGTGCCGCGGATAATGTGCTGCGCACCTCCATGGAGCTGGGCGGCAATGCTCCGTTCATCGTCTTTGAGGATGCGGATATCGATCAGGCCGTAGCAGGGGCCATGGGTGCGAAGATGCGCAATATTGGTGAGGCCTGCACCGCGGCCAACCGTTTCCTAGTGCACGAGTCCGTGGCGGAAGAGTTTACGCAGAAGTTGGCGGCGGAGTTTAACAAGCTCGTCGTGGGCAATGGCCTGGACGAAGGCGTTACCTGCGGTCCCCTCATTGAGGCCAAGGCGCTCGACAATATTGCTGCCTTAGTGGATGACGCAGTGGAAAAGGGTGCCACCGTTGTTACCGGTGGCAAGCGTGGCGAAGGTGAGGGTCACTTTTATGCCCCCACGATCTTGAGCAATGTTTCACGTGAAACCCGCGTGGCCCAGGAGGAAATCTTCGGCCCAGTTGCACCTATCTTTACCTTCAGCGAGGAGGCGGAAGCCCTAGAGTTAGCAAACGAGACGGAATATGGTCTTGCGTCCTATGTTTTTACGGAAAACTCAGACCGCCTGTGGCGCGTGGCCGATGGTCTCGAATTTGGCCTGATGGGATTCAATGCCGGCGTCATCTCCAACGCCGCTGCCCCATTCGGCGGCGTCAAGCAATCCGGTTTGGGCCGCGAAGGTGGCGCCGAAGGTATTGAGGAATATACCTCAGTTCAATACCTGGGCATCCGTGACCCTTATGCCAATGTTTAGAAGCGCTAGTGCTTGAATAAGGCACACAGACCAGCCGGGTTCCCTTTCGGGGCCCGGCTGAGGCTTAATAATGTAAACATTCATTAAAAATGAGCCCGCCTTCCCGAACCAAAGCATTTATCCTGCTCAAGCTGTCAATAGTGTTTGCATTGGGCTGCAAAAAGCGAGGCCGAAAAAGAACAAGAAGGCTTTTTGATTAACCATTGAAGCTTGCGAGGCGTATAGTTCCTCTCCGTATAATTTAATTCGTATTTCCTTCGACTGCGCAGCGTGGCCTCATGGCCTGCTCGTGGAGAGGGAATTTTCTTTTTGTTATTTGGAGTGAGTATATGACGTCTACAGAATCTGCAGCGGATAAGCCGCAGCTGATTACACCCACGTTCGTTCTCGCGTGGGTAGCTAATTTCTGTCAGTTTTTGGTTTTCTACCTGTCCGTGACCACCATGGCCCTCTACGCAGTAGAGAGCTTCGGGGCATCGGATACCGTGGGTGGTTTTGCCTCCAGCGCCTTTGTTCTCGGTGCGACGTGCATGCGCGTATTCTCCGGCTGGCTCGTGGACCGCGTAGGCCACAAGAAGGCCGCCCTGACCTCCCTAGTCTTCGTCACAGTCGTTGCTGTGGCGTATTTTTTTGCACAGAACGTCGCCGTTCTTATTATCGTCCGTTTCCTGCACGGCACGGGTTACGCTTTGACCTCCACCGCGCTTATGGCAGTGGCACAGTCCGTCATTCCGCACGAGCGCCGCGCGGAGGGTACTGGCTACTTCGCCCTCGGTACTACCTTGGCAACGGCCTTCGGCCCAGCACTCGGCCTCTTCTTGGCGAATAACATTGGCTACAACACGCTCTTTGCTGTAGCGCTAGGCGCTAATGTCGTGTCTTTGGTCCTGGCCTTGGTGCTGCGCTACCCAGCTGAAGTTTCCGCCGAGAAGCCGGCCTTTACTTTGCGCAATGCCGTGCACCCCAATGTGGTTCCCATCGGCCTGTTTATGTTGTTGGTCGGAATCGCCTACTCCGGTGTGGTTACTTATCTCAACGCTTATGCGCGCAAGGAAGACCTTGTGACTGGCGCAGGCCTATTCTTTATTGGTTATGCGGTAACCATGCTTATCATGCGCTTTGTTTTGGGCCGCATCCAAGACCATAAGGGCGATAACGCCGTGATGTACCTCGGCCTTGCAGCCTTTATTATCGCTCTGCTCCTCATGGGCTTCCCCACCAACGACGTCATGCTGGTGGTTGCAGGCGCCTGCACCGGTCTGGGTTTCGGCACCCTCAGCCCCGCCTGCCAGGCCATCTCTGTGCGCTCGGTACCCACCGCACAGATGGGCGCGGGTATCTCCACCATGTTCCTCCTGATGGACCTAGGCATTGGCCTGGCTCCGTTCGGCCTAGGCCCCATTGTTGGGGCAACCGGCTTTGACACCATGTACCTCATCCTTGCGGCCCTCGTAGTCATCGCAGCCATCTACTACTTCTTTGTGCACGGTCGCTTCCCCAAGGCCAAGGGGCACCATCTACACTTTGACGAGAGTAAGTAATACAGTTACTCCCCTGTTTGCCTGAAGCATTAAAAGCACACCAGCCATCGAGGCTGGTGTGCTTTTACTTTAGGCGCACCTGGGGATCGTCGCTTGAGGATATGGATGTAGGGTGCGGTGCGTAGCGTAGGGACTGAAAACTAGCCCCAGGGGGCTTACGTTATAGGGCTAGGTGCGAAGATTGTTGTGCTGGTGAGCGGGCAAGCAGCCGGCCTCGATAACGCGCCGTGCAAGGGTGCGGTCACCCATTTTGGCGGCAAAGGCCATTCGCATGGTGATGTCGTGGTTGGGTGGCGCATCCAATTCGATGCTGTCGCCGGGGCGAATGCGGCCAGGGGAAATGATGCGCAGGTAGGCGCCGCAATCGCCACGCGCGGTCCAACGCTTGAGCCAGCCGCGCTCCCCTAACCATCCGGCGAAGGTGGCACAAGGTTGGCGGGGCACAGAGATCTCAAGTACAGCGGTGCCGATTCTTAAGCGTTGGTTAATGAGCAGAGCGGACAGGTCGATGCCCTGGGTGGTGAGGTTTTCGCCAAAGCAACCGGAAGCCAGCGGGCGGGAAAGCTCGGATTGCCAGTAATCCAATTCTTCGCGGGCGTAGGCATAGACAGCTTTATCATTGCCGCCATGATGTTGGGTGTCACCAATTATATCGCCGCGGACGCCGGACCCGTCGCCATAATGGGGGCCGGGCGCGGCCACATCGATGAAGGATTGCGGCTGCTTGTCGATGCCCGAAAACTCGTGCCGCCCGCTCGGGTCTGGCCGGCGGACGGCGACATTGGTGGAAATGACCTGCATGCCTGCCACACTAGCTGAGCGTGAGCGCCTCCGCGGTGAGAATATCGCGGTAAAACAGCTGCGGCGCGAGGGAGACTGCTTCAGCTAGCTGCGGGAGGGCGCCGTCAAGCGCAGCGGCGAAAGCGGGGTCGGCCAGCTTGCCATTGGCCACGCCGCGCGCCGTGATAGCAAAGACGTAGGAGATAAACGGCATCCAGGCGGAATCGCCGAGCTCCGAATTGCCATCACCAAAGGCATCAAGCGCGAGCAAGGTGTGCAGTACGGACTTATCCACACCTAGCTGTTGCAGCGTTACCCGCAGCTGCATGGCGGTGCTGCGCAGGTTGGAGATGGTACCCAGGCGGGTGAGCGCGAGGTCGTTGGCAAAGCATTCGCGCAGTGCAGCGATGCGGTGAGCATCGTCGCAGAGCTGATCGCTGGCCGTCGATGGTGTGGGCGCCTCACCCGTGGCGCTCATCAGCAGCATTGGGCGGGTGACATCGTCGACGCCGGTGGACGGCACGCGCGCGAGCGCGGCGGAGCCGTGGGCTTCGATGTAGTCATGGGCGGCGTCGGCAAGCGCGGCCAGCAGTGAGGAAGGCTTTTCGGCCGGCTCCTCGCGGCGGAAATTGCGGGAGACCAAGCCGGTGCGGACAAAAGCGCGCATGCGCTGACCCGGCTCAAAATCCGCCGCCATGAGGGCATCCATGCTGGCACGCGGATCGGCCTCAATGTCCTTGATAATCGCCTCGAAAGTTTCCTTGGCCTTGGGCGCTAGGCGGCGCATAGCCGCGTAGGTGGGCCACATACCCTCGGTGTTTGCGGTTTCACCATCCTGGAAGATGATGAGCGCGCTCGCCGGCGGGTACTGCGGCGCGGCCAAGTCGCTGGCCGGCTCATCCTCGCGGAAGTCCACGATGAGGTGGCCGGCGTCCAGCAGCTCCTCGGGCAGCTCGAAGCCTTCCTCGGTGGGCTCCAGTGGCAGCGGCTCGCCTGCGGGATTGCCCAGCGGCCAAGCCCATGCCAGCAGCTCCACCTCTTCCTCGTGTGGCTGCTCGGGGACGAGGATGCCATCCTCGATGGTGGCGCGGGAGACCAACGGAGCTTTGCGCACGGTGGCGATGGCGGCATAGATGAGGTCGCTGGCCGCCGTGGCTTCATATTCCATAACGCGCCGGTCAAAGCTGCGCTTTTGGTGCGCTGCGCGCTCCTTTTCTGGCAGACCCTCGAGGTACTCCTCATAGGAGAGCGTGGACCACAAGAGATAAAGCTCCAGCGAGGTCTTTTTCGTCAGCGCAGACTTCAGCGCCCGGTTTGGCGCGGATAGGCTGGTAGCCGCCTCCGTAGAACCATTGGCCGTGACAAGGTCCCTAATCTTCTGGTTTTTGTCAATGACCACGAACTTCGCTAGCGGCAGTGGCTCCGGCGAGTGGATGGTAAAGAGCGCATCGGCGTCGAGCTGGTCTGCCAGGATGACTTGTTTATCGAGGTAATCGACCGGTTCAGCCGCGGTGCGCTTGACCCGGGTACGAATCGTCGCCGGTTCCACCTGGAAGGTCAGCTCATAGCCGGCCTCGCTGCCGATGGTCTCCTCGCGTACGCTCTCGTCCTCACCAAAGACGCGCTGGCCCTTTTCCATCTGGATGGGCTTGCTCGGCGCAGAGGCCAAGGCATAGCTAAACGGTGAAAGATTGCCTAGGGCGTCGATGAAGCGGAAGTTAGTGCCGCGCGGGCCCTCGTTTTTGGCGCGCATATGCAGTGTTTCCGCGAAGTTAAGGTACTGGATATCCACCAGTTCCTCATCTTTGTACAAGCTAAAGCGGTAACGACCTACCCAGGGATCTTCGAAGGCATCTGCCGGGAGCACCTCGTGGATGCCCTCCGGTAGCTCATCCTCCAGCACGGCCTCTTCTTCCCCACCGATGGGGACATAGGTCAATTCCATGCTGAGCTCTGTGTTCGCGATGACGCGAGGTGACTGTGTATAGACCAGCTCGCCATCCAGCCCGTGGGCATTGGGCAGCGACTTGACGGCCATATCCCAGGCAAAGTCAGGGCTGCCAGACACCTTGATGGTGGCGGGCTCTTGTTGCGGTGCCTCCACCGTGAAGGACTGGCTCACCTCTAGCGGGAAGATGGACCAACCCTCCCAGGCGCCGTGTGGGCGAGGCTCGCCGGCCTTAGCCTTGGTGAATTCCGTGCCAGCAGGGGCGATGCAGGTATATGAGCCTTTAGGTATCGCTGTGGTGGTATCGAGCGGCCGATGGGTGGAATCCAGCACTAAGCCGCCATTGGCCACGCCAGCGAATTCCAAGGTGTGCTCTTCAAAGGAGACGCTCAGATGACTAAAGGGGTGGGGCATGCTGATCCACAGCCCGGGCTCTTCGCCCTCCACGTAGTAGAACTTACGAGTGTCCTCGCTGCCATCGAGCAGCTGTGTGGTCACGGTCCACTGGGGATCTTCTGGCTCATAACCTGCGGTTAAGGCCGGTAGGTACAGCTCCACTGTGTCGGTGGCTGGGGAGAGGCGCAGGTGCGGGATCCCCTGGAATACCGCTGCGTCTGCAAAAGATGATAGCTGGCTGCGAAACTTCTCCTGGCTCATTTACCCCAGCCTAGATCATTTTCATGCAGATCTGCATTTTGGCTGCGAGCGGGGGAAATGACGCGAAACCGGGGGCGAATACGGCGGGGATTTTGGATGTGCGTGCCCTGCGGAACGCGGAAAGCGTAGCGAACTACCCCGCGCCGGGATGCGGCTATTACACTGTGTGATTATGACTACCCAGAGCGATTCCACTTCGTACCGCTATACCCCGGAGCTGGCGAACCAGATCGAGAAGACCTGGCAGCAGTACTGGAAAGACAATGGCACCTTTAATGCCCCGAACCCGGTCGGCGAGCTCGCCACTGATGCGGGCGAGTTGCCTAAGGAAAAGCTCAATGTGCAGGATATGTTCCCCTACCCTTCCGGTGCAGGCCTGCACGTGGGACACCCACTGGGATATATCGCCACCGATACGTACGCCCGCTATAACCGAATGCTGGGCAAGAACGTGCTGCACACCTTGGGCTACGACGCCTTCGGCCTGCCGGCCGAGCAGTACGCCATCCAGACCGGGACCCACCCGCGCACCACCACCGAGGCGAATATTGAAAACATGCGCCGTCAGCTAGGTATGTTGGGCTTGGGCCACGATCCGCGCCGCTCCGTGGAATCGACCGATCCGGAGTTCTTCAAGTGGACGCAGTGGATCTTCCTGCAGATTTATAACTCTTGGTTCGATGAGGAACAGCAGAAGGCGCGCCCGATCGCAGAGCTCATCAAGGAACTAGAGGCCAATAAGCGCACCACCAAGGACGGCCGCTACTACGAGGACCTCACCGAAGAGGAAAAGGCCGCGGCTATCGATGAATTCCGCTTGGTTTACCTGTCTAATTCCACGGTGAATTGGTGCCCAGGCTTGGGTACTGTGCTGGCAAACGAGGAGGTCACCGCTGAGGGTAAGTCCGAGCGCGGAAATTTCCCGGTTTTCCGTAAGAACCTCTCGCAGTGGATGATGCGCATTACCGCCTACTCCGATCGCTTGCTGGATGATCTGGAGCTATTGGATTGGCCGGAGAAGGTCAAGTCCATGCAACGCAACTGGATCGGTCGTTCCCGCGGCGCAGAGGTCTCCTTCCCTGCTGAGGGCTACGAGATTGAGGTCTTTACCACCCGCCCGGATACCCTCTTCGGCGCCGAGTACGTGGTGCTGGCGCCAGAGCATGAGCTTGTCGACGCCCTCCTCTCCCCCATCCCTTATGACGATGACGTAGACGAGCGTTGGACCTATGGCCACGATGATCCGAAGGAGGCCGTGGAGTCCTACCGCACCGATATTGCCGCCAAGTCCGACCTAGAGCGCCAGGAGAACAAGGAAAAGACCGGTGTCTTCCTTGGCACCTATGCCACCAACCCGGTCTCTGGCAAAAAGGTCCCGATCTTTATCGCCGACTATGTGCTGACCGGCTACGGCACTGGCGCCATCATGGCTGTTCCAGCGCACGATACCCGTGACTACGAGTTTGCTAAGACCTTCGGCCTGCCCATTACGGAGGTTGTTTCTGGCGGCAACGTGGAGGAAGAAGCCTGGACCGAAGACGGCGCGCTGGTTAATTCCTCCAACGACAAGGGCCTGGACCTCAACGGCCTGAACAAGGCCGAGGCCATTGCCGCGGCCATCGAATGGCTGGAAAAGGACGGCTCCGGCCGCGAAAAGGTGCAGTACAAACTGCGCGATTGGCTCTTCGCCCGCCAGCGTTACTGGGGCGAGCCCTTCCCCATCGTCTACGACAAGGACGGTTTTGCCCATGCCCTGCCGGAATCCATGCTGCCAGTGGAGCTTCCAGAAGTAGAAGATTATAAGCCGGTTTCTTTTGATCCAGAGGATAAGAATTCCGAACCACAACCCCCGCTGGCTAAGGTGCGCGACTGGGTCGAGGTAGAACTTGACTTGGGTGACGGCCCGCAGACCTACTTCCGCGATACCAACGTAATGCCGCAGTGGGCAGGTTCTTCCTGGTACCAACTGCGCTACATCGATCCCCGCAACGATGAGGCATTCTGCGATATCGAAAACGAGCGTTATTGGACGGGACCGCGACCAGACCAGCATGGCCCACAGGATCCGGGCGGTGTCGACCTTTATGTCGGCGGTGTCGAGCATGCCGTATTGCACCTGCTTTACTCCCGCTTCTGGCATAAGGTGCTCTTTGACCTGGGATTTGTCAGCTCTCAAGAGCCCTACCGTCGCCTGTACAACCAGGGGTATATCCAGGCCTATGCCTACACCGATTCCCGCGGCGTGTACGTGCCAGCTGCTGAGGTAGAAGAAAAGGACGGCAAGTTCTACTACAACGGAGAAGAGGTCAATCAGGAATACGGCAAGATGGGTAAGTCCCTGAAGAATGCTGTAGCTCCGGACGATATCTGCCGCGACTTTGGCGCCGATACCCTGCGTGTGTATGAAATGTCCATGGGTCCGTTGGACACCTCCCGCCCGTGGGCTACCAAGGACGTCGTCGGCTCCCAGCGCTTCCTGCAGCGCCTGTGGCGCCTTGCCGTCAATGAGGACACCGGAGAGCTGGCCACTACCGACGCCAAGTTGAGCGAGGATGATCTCAAGCAGCTGCACCGCACCATCGCGGGAGTGCGCGATGATTATGAGAACCTGCGGCTCAATACCGTGGTGGCCAAGCTCATCGAGTACGTCAACTACCTGACCAAGACCTATCGCACCGAGGCACCGCGCGCCGCCGTCGAACCAATCGCCCAGTTGGTCTCCCCCATCGCCCCGCATATCGCGGAAGAACTGTGGCAGCGCTTCGGCCACGACGAGACCATCACCTATCAGCCCTTCCCCACTTTTGAGGAAAAGTACCTGGTAGATGATGAGATCGAGGTGCCGGTACAGATCAACGGCAAGGTAAAGGCCCGCATCAACGTAGCTGCCGATGCCGACCAGGAGGCGGTCTTCGAGGTTGCTCTGGCCGATGCCAAGATCACCGAACTGACTAGTGGAAAGAACGTAGTGAAGAAGATCTACGTTCCGGGCCGCATGGTCAACCTCGTCGTCAAGTAGTTACTCCTCCCAAAACTCCGTGGCGCACAGCGCTATGCCGTGTGCCCGGATTCCCTGGCCGACCTCCAGTTTCTCGTTCACAATGAGCGGCAGGCCGTCGAGGTCGCATACCCAGAACTCCCTCATGCCCAGCTCATTGCTGTGCTTGGCGATGCCTCCGATAGTCCCCGCCACCTCTACCTGCGGGTTGAGCATGCTGGGTTTTAAGTTCCGATAAAAGCGCTCGGTAGCAGGAGAATTTAAAGAAAATTCCTCCGGCTCCCCCACCTCGTACCGCAAGGCCACAACCGCCGGCTGGACCTGTCCCTCTAGCTTTTCTCCTCCGACGGGGTTTCCCGCTGGCAGGGCAAAGGGCGCATCCGCCAGTGCTGCGAACCGTAAATCCCCCGTTTCCACAATGCCGATATAGGGCGTTGCGCGATAAATCGTTCCCAGGGCCTGTTCCCCTCCCCGATACGAAGGAACTGCGGCCCACTCCCCTTCGTACTCCATCGCGGTGACCGCCATGTCGGACGGATCAGCGTGAAAAAGGACTCGATTAAATCCAGGTGCATCCCATAATTCGCGGCTTGTGGGTAGCTCTGCGATGAGCTCTTCTATATCCATTAGATTGAAACCACATGTGCTAAATAGCTTATCCATGCTCGCCATTCTAAACGCTGCGGTCTTCTCTGCCGGAGCGGTCATTGCGTTCGCACTCGCATCTTTGCCGCGAGTATTTGCTTCACTATTTAATTTACAAGGCAAGAACATATCTACTCAAACAATGGTGCGTTTCAGTAGATAGGTATTCAAAAGGAACGTTAAAGTGCTTTTGGTAGCAAAGGTATGGGTTTGTGAAATTGTGGTTCTCGTAGACCCACATCTCTGTGCAGTAGTGGGAGTTGGTGTATCAACTTCTGGCAAGCCAATGAGTTGCTAGATCAACTCTGCAGTATAGACTGTTGATAGAAGGAGAACCAAAGGAGGAATGCGATGCGCGTGGAGCAGAGTGCGGTGTGGGGTGACTTTGTCGCCATGCAGGAAGCGCTCCACGCGCGGCTTTCTAGGGAGCTGCAGAGTGGCGCTAGATTGAGCGAGGCAGACTACGCGGTCTTGGCCGTGCTGAATCGTCGGCGTCAGATTTCTACACGCCCGCATGAATTGGCGGCGGAGCTTCGGTGGGAGAAGTCGCGGTTGCATCGGCAGTTAGTGCGCATGGAGTCCCGAAAATTGGTTTCCAGGCGCGAGGCGCCGGAGTTAGGACCTCGTGCAGTTGAAGTCACTGTGACGGAAAGGGGGAGTGCCGCTTTCACCGCAGCGATCGCGCGACATACCGCAGCAGTCGAGGAACTCGTGGTGGGCACCCTTAGTGATGAAGACCTACAAACCTTGGGGAGGATTTCCCGCACATTGCTACGCGGGGTAGTTAAAGAGGGGACGTCGGAAAGCTAGCGCGTCGCGCGGTGACCGTACCTACAAACGCACATACAAAAAGCACCCGCCAAGAAGGCGGGTGCCGTGCAAGAGTGTCTAGGAGTGCCCTAAGAAATCTTGAGGACGGTGCGTCCGTGGTGGGTGCCCTCGAGGAGGGACTTGGATTCCTCGACAACGTCCGACAACGGAATCGTATTGGTCAGGGACTTGAGGATGGACAGGTCCAGCTTGCGTGCGAGCAGCTGCCAAGCGTTCTGGCGGTAGTGCAGTGGGGCGTCTACGGAATTGACGCCTGCCAAGTGCACATTGCGCAGAATGAATGGCAACACGGTGGTGGGAAGATCCGGGCCGGCGGCCATACCGGTGGAGGCGACGGTGCCGCCCCACACGGTGCGAGCCAATACATTGGCCAAGACATGAGAGCCGGAGGTATCGACAGCACCGGCATAGGTTGCCTTCTGCAGGGGCTTTCCGGACTCGGCGAACTCGGCGCGGTCCACAATGGTGTGGGCGCCTAGCTCGTGGAGGTACTGGGAGTAGTCATCTGGGCGGCCGGTCATCGCGTGGACCTCGTAGCCAGCATTGGAGAGGAGGTTCACAGCGATGGAGCCTACGCCACCGGTGGCGCCGGTGACCAAAACTGGACCATCGGGAAGCCCGCGCAGAGAATTAACGCACAGGGCGGCAGTGTAACCTGCGGTTCCCACGGCGGCCGCTTGTTCTGCGGTGAAGTCTGCGGGGAGCGCGACGGTGGCCTGGGAGTTAACGCGCTGCTTCGGGGTGTAGCCGCCGTGGCGGAACTCGCCAAGGCCATCACCGAAGGAGGCGACCAAGGTGCCAACCGGTAGGCGCTCTACGCTGGACTCGGAAACGGTGCCGACCACGTCGATGCCCGGGACAAGGGGACTGGTGCGCATGACACCGCGGTCGCCCGCGATTGCCATGGCATCCTTGTAATTCAGAGAAGAATAAGAAACATCAACGGTAATGTCACCCTCGCCGAGGAACTCTCCCTCTTCAAAGGAGGTCGTGACGGTTTTATCTTCGTTGCGAGTTACTAGTAGCGTGCTCATGCTCACCATCGTACGTTAAATGTGATGCAGGGATTCGACAGCGAATCTCCCGGGGATTTTTCAGACAGGCTTGTTAACTTGGGCATTATGATGACGACCACTGGATCCACCCGCACTTCGCACCAGGTAAGGGCGCAAGGCGCGCCTGTCAAGCGCACGTTGCGGCGCAGTGCTGGCGTTGCCTGCGTGGTCGTTATGGTGGCTATTGCCGTAGCTACAGTGGGCAAGCCGTTTATTGATATTCCCGGCGTGATCGATGCCTCTGCACATGCCCGCCGCAGCCTGGATCTGCAAATGTTCAACGGCTTTAATAACCCTCATCCGTGGTGGGGACCGTGGACCAATACCTTGGGCAATATAGCGCTCTTTTTCCCACTTGGCGCGTGCTTGGTAGTGATGGGGCAACATTCGCGCCACGTCCGCTTTGGTCGTGGCGGAACCATCCTTCTAGCCATGGCGCTCAGCTTGGGCATCGAAACTACCCAATATCTATTCTCACTGGGCTTTAGCGATGTCGACGATGTGGTTTTCAATACCCTTGGAGCGTCCTTGGGCGCGTTCCTAGTTAGCCGCAAGAGCGCAAAGGCGCAGCTGCGCGCCGTCCGCGCTATCGGCTGGATGGCCGCATTGGGCTTGGGTGCCCTCGCCGCCGCGATTGTGGCCGGAGTAATTGTCTAAGTACCCAGGCTGACGCGGTGCCCGAAATTAAACATATCGAGGGAATCTCCCTCTTCGAGGCACTCAAACATACCGGCGGCGTCGGTGGGAACTATGCCGGTGACCTGTGATACTCCGTAGTCCTGAAGGAGAATAGGGGCCAAGGGCGTTGAGGGCCCCAAGATTACATTGAAGGACTCGCGGGAGAGTTCCAGCAGGCGGGGAGCGGTCTTATTAACAAAGGCGGAGCCGGTAATGAAGACATAATCGCACTCGGGCAGTATGTACTCGGCGGCGGAATCGGGGTAGTCGCCCTCATTGAGCGAACGCTCTAGCATATAAAAATCCGCCGCCTGGTTGAGCGCCTTAGGCGCAAAAGGGAAGTGGCCAATGACGGCGACCTTCTTACCCGCGACGGCTTCGCGGAAGGGATCGAAGATGTGGGGCCAGGGGGCGTCGGCAAGCGCAAAGCCATGTTCATCGGCCACGGAAGGCGTGGCGTAATAGGAATTGAGCGCAGCCATGCCGAAGGATGCTTCTGAGAAATTCCAACTCTTGGCCAGCTGTGCGATGGCACGTAAGGGAACGCCGGAGTACTCAGCGCTCATCTGGGCGGGGCGGGAGGTTGCTGACATGGTCATGGCCACGCCGCAGCTAGGACTTTCGGTGTAAACGCGGGTCCACCGCGGGTTTTGGGCGGCGCGGGAGACCACTATGTCACGGGGAATGGCATCGATGAGGTCATCGTAGAGATCCCAGGCGGACATGAATAAACCAGCTTTCCCTAATCGTTTGGTACTACCTGCGAGGAGGCAGTTTAGTCGAATGGGTGGGGAGCAACCTATAGCTTTAGTCACATATATTCGCAACGGCTTGCGCGGTCTGCCTAGCAAAGGGGCTTACCCCAGTAATGGTCGCGGAGCCGGGCCCGGTCCAGGTGCCGTATCCCACCAAGAAGAGGCCGTCGACAGTAGGGGAGGTGCCCGCAAGGAGCCCGCGGATAGGCCGGAGGGCAGGCCGGAAGCCGGTACACCAGATGAGGTGGTCTGTGTTGACCTCATCGAGGGATGAAAACATTGGAGTGGCCTGCAAGAGCCCGGAATCCCGCGCCCGCTGGACCGGTGGGACCATCACGATATCGCCCAGGTTCGAATCCGCGCCGGGGTCTGGTTCGCCGCGCAGCATTGCGTTGAGGCGGGCGCGATTGCGCTGAAACAGGACTCGACCATCAACATCATCGGGCATCCACTGCGGGGAGCTGCGGGTATACCACGTTGTCTCCACGCCGGAGAGTAAGAGCTCGGCCGCGATCTGAGCACCGGAATTGGCCGCACCCACGACCGCCACGGTAGATCCGGCAAAGTCCGCGGGGCCCGGATAGAAGGCTGAATGCCATTGCCTTCCGCCAAAGTTGCCGGGGTAGTAGGGGATAAAGGGAGCGGACCACGTGCCCGTTGCCGCTACGACCGTGCGCGAGGTGAGTTTCTCTTCCCCCGCATAAACGTGGAAGCACGCGCCGTCATGGGTCACCTCATCTACTCGGACTGGGCGGCGAATGGGCAGTTCGTAACGCTGTTCATAACGGGCAAAATAATCAATAACGTGGCTAGCTGGTGGAAAGCCCTCGTAGTGGGGCATGGGCCATCCCGGCAGGTTGGAAGAGGCCGCATTGCTAAAAAGCGTCAGGGAGGGCCAGGTATGGCGCCAGGCTGCGCCCGGACCGGATTCTGCATCCAGAAGGACAAAATCTAGGCCCTTCTTGCGCAGGTAATAACCCACCGCGAGGCCAGCCTGGCCGGCACCAATGACTATGCAGTCCAGCATCAAATGAGCTTTCTCTCTCGTGCCACGGTCACCGCGGCGGTGCGGGTTTCCACGCCCAACTTTTGGAAAATATGGATGAGGTGGGTCTTGACGGTGGCCTCGGAAATGAAAAGCTGCTTGGCCAGCTCCTTATTGGAGGAACCGGTGGACAGCGCCCGGAGGATTTCTAGCTCGCGGGTGGACAGCGATTCCTGCGGTCGGCCCACGCGCTGGGCTAGGAGGTCCACTACCTCCGGTGCCAGGGTGCGGCGGTGCGCGGCGGTATTGAGCACGGCCTCGTGCAGTGCCTGCTCGGGGGAGTCCTTGAGCAGGTAGCCCATCGCGCCGGCTTCCACGGCGGCGAGGATATCGGCCTGCGTGTCATAGGTGGTCAAGATGAGCACGGGCGGGCCGCCGGCGTCTACTACGCGCTTGGTGGCTGCGATGCCATCCACGTCGGGCATCTGGATATCGCAGACCACAGCGTCTACCTGCGGGGCATCCGCAGTAAAAAGCTTATCCACATCCGCGCCGGTGGAGCCCTCCATTACTACCTCGACATCGGAGAAGGTATTGAGGATGGCGCGCAGGCCGGCGCGGACCACTGGGTGATCATCAATCAGCATGACATTAACCATTGCTTCGCTCCTTCAGCGGGATACGGACGGCCAGGGCGGTGCCTTCGCCCGATTCTAGGTTCATAGTGCCGCCCACGCTCTCCACGCGGTCGCGCAGGCCGGTAAGCCCGAAGCCATGATCCTTATTATCCCTGCTAGGGGAGGCGGTTACGCCGCATCCATTATCAACAACGTCCAGGGTGACAGCATCTTCGAAAAGTCCGAGCGTGACCACCGCGCGCGAGGCGTGGGCGTGTTTGATGACGTTATTGAGACCCTCCTGCGCGGCCCGCACAATGACCTTTTTTATCTGGGCAGGCACCTTGCCGCTGCCGGAGACCACCAGTTCAAAGGTGGTATCTTCGCCCAAGGCTTTCACGCGGCTGCGCATCTGGGATAGCAGGGAATTGAGCTGGGTTTCCAGCCGCTCATCGGGGCCGGCGAGCTCCCGGACAAAGCGGCGGGCCTCGGCGAGATTCTCGCTGGCGACTTCCTCGATAATTTCCAGCTGTTCTTCTTTGTTTGCTGGATCAGTGGTGCCGCGGGCCGCACGGGAGAGCAGCAGAATAGAACTGAGACCTTGTGCGACGGTGTCGTGAATCTCGCGAGAGAGCCGCTCGCGCTCCTCCAGCCGGCCGGCTTGGTGCTCGCTTGCGGCTAGCTCGGCCTGGGTTTCGCGCAGCTGCTTGGCGATGTCCCTATGGTGCGCCGCCTCCGCCTGCAGTCGCCGCTGTATGAAAAAGACCGTGGCCGCAAAGGCGGTACCGATAAGCGGTCCTACCGCCGCCGCGATGGACCAGCCCTCAGGATGTAGCCAGGCGGGGATGAAAGCGGCCGCCGCCCACAATATGGCGATGGAGACCAACCCAGGAACGGTGGGCAAGGCGCGCAGAAAGACAAAAATAAGCGGGAACTCCAGCCACATGAAATCCTGCGCATGGACCATCAAGCCCAGCCACAGGAGGCAAAGTCCACCCAGCCAGAGCCACGTGGGCAACCAGCGTTGTGCGGCGTACACCACGGCGAGGGCGATGGCTAAGCCAATAACGCGGGCATCGAGCCGGCCGTCCACGTAGGCGCGCGCTATGCCGAAGACCAGCAGAAACGCGAACATGGCGTGCAAACCATAGACCCATAACTTTTGTCCTTTAAACACAACCACCCAGGATATCCGCGCAAGGGTGGACAGTGAATCAACCACTTGGTTGACTAGAGGTTCAGCGAGCTGGCCGATTACTTCTGACCTGCATAAAGCGAATATAGAAGTATGTTCCTAGCAATCAGAGAAATCACCACAGCGCGCGGCCGCTTCGCGCTCATTGGCGGCACGGTTGCGCTCATCACCCTTTTGCTCGTGATGCTCTCCGGCCTGACGGAGGGCCTTTCCAAGCAAAATACTTCCGCTTTGGAGTCCCTGGAAAAGGAGTACCCGTATATTTCCTTCTCCACCGAGGACCCCTCCTTCAGCGAGTCCGCGATGCACGCCGGCGATATCGCCAGCGACGGTATTCCCCTCGGCGCGGCGCAGACCAAGTTGGAAGGCCACGGAGGCGTCGCCGTCCTTAGCCTGCCGGCCGGCACTCAGGTTCCGGGCACCGATAAGACCATCCCAGAGCAGGGCGTGCTCCTGCCAGATTCCATTGATGCGGCCGAAACCGTCACCCTAGGCGGCACCGACCTGCCGGTGGAGGGCACCGTCCCAGAGACCATGTACTCCCACTCTGCGGTGGTATGGGCTTCCACCGAGTCTTGGCAGCAGATTAGCCACGCCCCGAAGGGCGTGGTGGGCACCGCCGCACTGTATAAGCATGAGGCTCCCGGCTCCGTCAAGGTGTCCAAGTCCTTCACCGGTCTGGCGGGCTATCAGTCTGAACGCGGCTCGCTGCTTACCATGCAGGGCTTCTTGTACGGCATCTCCGCGCTAGTCACCGTCGCTTTCTTGACCGTATGGACCATTCAGCGCACCCGAGACCTGTCCATTTTGCGCGCGCTCGGCGCCACCGTGCGCTACCTGCTGCGCGATGCCCTGGCGCAAGCCGCCATCATCTTGGCTGCCGGCACCATCCTGGGCGCTGCCGTTGGGTGGGTGTTCGGCGCGCTTGCCTCCGGCACCGTTCCTTTCGATGTCTCTTTGCGCACCATTGCCGTTCCTACGGTTGGTATTTGGGCCCTCGGCATGGCCGGCGCCCTCGTCGCTACCCGCCGCGTAGCTAAAGCCAACCCACTCGATGCACTTGGAGGAAACGCTTAACATGTCCACCATTCTTGATATTCGCAATGCCACCGTGACCTACCAGGACGGCGAGACAACCACTACCGCGCTTGCCGACGCCTCCCTCAAGGCCGAATCCAATACCCTGACCGCCATCGTGGGCGAGTCTGGCTCCGGCAAGTCCACTCTGTTATCCGTAGCCGCTGGGCTTATCACCCCGGATTCCGGTTCCGTACAGGTAGATGGCACCCGGTCCATCATCTTTCAGCAGGCCAACCTGCTGTCCTCGCTCAATGTGCGCGACCAACTATTGATTATGGATCACATCGCTGGCCGCAAGTTGCGCCCACAGCGCGCCGATGAGCTATTGGACTTTGTGGGCCTGGCAGGTATGGGAAACCGCCGCATGGGCCAGATGTCTGGCGGCCAGCGCCAGCGCGTCAATATCGCCCGTGCGCTCATGGAGCAGCCAGACCTGCTTTTGGCGGATGAGCCTACCTCCGCGCTCGATTCTCACCTTTCCCAGGAGATCATCCGCCTTTTGCGCGATGTCACCCAGGAGATGAATACCGCCACCGTGCTGGTGACCCACGACCGATCCCTGCTGACCTTCGCTGACCGCGTGGTCGAGGTCAAAGACGGCCGAGTTTCTGAGCAGGAGAAGGTTGCCGCGCTCAGCTAGCGCCGCATCACCAACAACCGTGCGATTGCTTGAGGCGCCGCCGCGGCAATCTGGGAGGCGGAGCAAATCCCGAAGCCGTCTGGGGTGTGGGCGGCAATAGCGGCAGCGTGTTGGTGTATGGCTGCGGCGTGCAAGATCTCCGCAATGATCCCCTTCGCATCCACCTCAGCGATGTTCAGCTGGGCTAGCGTGGCGCCGAGGATGCCAGAAAGCACGTCACCGGAGCCGGCGGTAGCTGCATAGGAGTGCCCGGCGTTCATGCCATATATTTTCTGACCGGGGGCCGTGACCGTGGTGATCCGGCCTTTGTGCAGGATAAAGCAGTCGAGCGTTAAGGCAAGCTCCTGTAGGCGTACCCCTAAGCCCTCCGAGAGATCGAGTGCGCGGCCAAGTGTAGCCGTATAGAGCCGCTCAAATTCCCCGGCATGCGGGGTCAGAATGGCGCAGGGATGATCCCGCACGAGTCCTCGCAGATCTTCATTGCGTGCCAGCACCGTGAGCGCATCCGCATCGATAACTGTAGGCAGCTTTCGTGCCAGCACAGCCCGTAATTCCGCTGCCGCCTCCGGCCCGGTGCCTCGGCCTGGGCCTACTACCCAGGCTTGAGCATGGACCTTTTCTTCGGCGCTTGCATGGGGAACTACCTCCGGCAGGCTTGCGACCACAGAGTCATTTCCTACGACGCGGACCATGGAGGGGGTGGCCCGCACCGCGCCCGTGGCGGCGAGTATGCCTGCGCCGGGAAAGGTAGTGCTGCCGGCGCATACCGCGGTAACCCCACCGGTGTACTTGGTGCTTTTTGCCCCCGGCGTCGGATCCAGAATTGGCCCCGTGCAGCCCACCGGCTTTGGGGCGGTAACCAGGCCTTGGTCACCCGTGAGTACCGGCTCGGTTGGCCACTGATAGGGCAAGGGGATGGTGGGTTCATTGGCGATATGGCCCACCGGTTCTGCGGTGGCAGACAGCTCTTCTGCAAAAGAGCGCGGCGCGCCTGGCAAGAGGAGATCGCAGAGCACCACCGCGCCGCATTCCGGGGCAAAGACGTGTCCGGCGCGGGCCCAGCCAAAGCTAATGGTCACGTCCGCCTCCACTGCATCGGTCGCAGCCACACCGGTATCGGCGTTAATCCCGGAGGGGATATCCACTGCCAGGACTGGAACCCCACGCTTTTTGGCCTCGGTATAGGTCTTAAGTGGGGCACCGGAGAGGCCGCGGGTGGAGGAGAGGCCGGCGACGGCGTCGATAAGCAGATCGGCATCCTCCAGACTGTGCACAATGGCCCCGCCGGCCGCGGTAAACGCCTGCAGCGCGGGTTCGTGGGCGCTATCCGCCGCGAGGATGGCCTCTACCGAATAACCGTCCTTAGCCAGGAAAGCGCCAGCGTAGAGGCCATCGCCACCATTGCCGCCCGGGCCGGCGAGGATACTCACATGCCGCCTAGGGCCGAGCATGGCTGCGGCCGTGGCTGCTACGCCGCGCGCGGCCAAGCGCATGAGCTCATCGTCGTAGTTTTGTTGCGCTAGAAGGGACTGCTCCGCCGCGCGGACGGCAGCAACGCTATAGGCATATCGCATGCCCGCCAGGATAGGCCTTTAAGGAGCCGGCTGGCAGGTCGGACACCAGAATAGGTTGCGCCCCTCCATGACTCTTTCCGCCACTGGGGTGCCGCAGACATAGCAGGGCAAACCGGCGCGGCGATAGACATAAACCTCCCCGCCATGGTCGTCTTTACGCGGTTCGCGCCCCATGGCTTCGGGGGAATGCTCGGGCCGCACCGTATCAATGCGGCCGTGTTCCACCCCGTACTCCATCAGATCCACTAGGTCGGTCCACGTGGCGTCAAAGGTTTCACGGGAAACGTCGCGGCCAGGCAGGAAAGGGGAGAGGCCATGGCGAAAGAGGGTTTCCGCGCGGTAGATATTGCCCACGCCGGCATAGAGGTGCTGGTCCATCATCAGCGAGCCAATGCTGCGCCGCGATTTGTGCACCTTGGCCCATAAGGCATCCACATCGGCGTCTGGGCGCAGCGGATCCTGGCCTACCTTGGCCAGTTGTGCGCGGTATTCCTCTTCTGTAAGCAAGCGGCAAAACTGTGGTCCGCGCAGGTTGGCGGCCTCGGTGCCATTATCAATGCGCACCCGAATCTGTCCGCCGGTCTCCTCGCGGGGCTCGAAGCGCAGCTTGCCGATGAGCCCTAAGTGAATATAGAGGATATGGCGCGGATCTTGGGCGCTAAAGTGCACGAAAAGGTGCTTGCCGTAGGTCTCTGCCAGCTCGATGCGCTCGCCATCGAGAAGCTCCGCCTCCGCTGCGAAGCGACCCTGCGGACTGGTCACGCGAAGCGGCATGCCGCGGTAATCCGCGTTGAATTTATTAGCTAGGCGGTGGATGACGTGACCTTCAGGCATAGAAACCAGTCTAATCGGGAAGAATTTTCGGCAAAACCGGGCGCTAACCTGCTCACTTATTTACGGGGTGACAATAGCGTAAACTCGAAATGCGGAATGATTTAACTCAGGGGAAGGCTTTCAAATCATGACGCACAAAATCGGCTTTGACCGCGAGAAATACATTGAGCTGCAGTCGAAGCACATCCACGCCCGCCGCGAGGAAATCGGCGGCAAACTCTACCTAGAGATGGGCGGCAAGCTTTTTGACGATATGCACGCCTCCCGCGTGCTGCCCGGCTTCACCCCGGACAATAAAATCGCGATGCTGGAGCGCATCAAAGAGGACGTAGAGATCCTCATCTGCATCAACGCGAAAGATATCTCCCGCCAGAAGGTGCGCGCGGACCTGGGCATTCTTTATGAAGATGACCTGCTGCGCCTGGTGGACGTATTCCGCAGCCGCGGATTCTTGGTAGAAAACATCGTCATGACCCAGCTGGAGGAAGGCAACTCCCAGGCGGAAGCCTTCATCGACAAGGCAGAGCGCCTCGGCCTCAAGGTGGCGCGCCACCGCGTTATCCCTGGATACCCCACCAATACGGACCTCATCGTGTCCGAAGAGGGTTTTGGCCGCAATGAGTTTGCGGAAACCTCCCGCGACCTCGTCGTGGTCACCGCGCCCGGCCCTGGCTCCGGTAAGCTGGCTACTGCGCTTTCGCAGGTCTACCACGAGCACCAGCGCGGCAATAACGCCGGCTACGCCAAGTTTGAAACTTTCCCTATCTGGAATCTCCCCCTAGAACACCCCGTGAACTTGGCCTATGAGGCCGCCACGGTGGACCTCAACGATTCCAATATTATTGACCACTTCCACCTGTCCGCCCACGGCGAATCCACCGTGAACTACAACCGCGATGTGGAAGCATTCCCGCTGCTGCGCACGCTTTTGGAAAAGCTCACCGGCACCACCCCATACCAGTCTCCGACGGACATGGGTGTGAACATGGCCGGATTCTGCATTACTGATGATGCCGTGTGCCGTGCCGCCGCCCAACAAGAAATCATCCGCCGCTACTTCAAGGCGCAGGTGGAAGAAGCTCGTGCGGGCTTGGGCACCGAGCAGTCCGAGCGAGCCGCGGTCATCATGGCTAAGGCCGGCATCAAGGTTGAAGATCGCCCTGTGGTGGCCCCTGCGCGCCAGCGTGCGGAAGAAACCGGTGAACCCGCCTCCGCTATGCAGCTGCACGACGGCACCATAATCACCGGCCGCACCGCGCCCCTGCTGGGCTGCTCGGCGGCGATGCTGCTCAACGCGCTGAAGCACCTGGCCGGCATCGATGACGACATCCATCTGCTTTCGCCTGAATCCATCGAACCGATTCAAACGCTTAAGACCAAGCACCTGGGTTCCAAGAATCCACGCCTGCATACCGACGAGGTGCTCATCGCCCTATCCGTGTCTGCAGCTAAGGATGACAATGCCCGAAAGGCGCTGGAACAGATCAAGGAGCTTGCCGGGTGCGACGTCCACACCACCACCATCCTGGGTTCGGTGGATGAGGGAATCTTCCGCAACCTTGGCGTGCTCGTGACCTCTGACCCAGTCTTTGCCCGCAAGAAGGCGCTGTACCAGAAGCGCTAGGTTCTGCGTATTAGAGAGTCGGCCCTTTCAGCTTGTGCTGGAGGGGCCGCAGTCATATAAGGGAGAGCTACAAGATTGGGGATCTGCGCAGCTGCGGGCCTAAGATTGGGGCGTGACTATTGGCAAAGTTCTCCTGTATTACTGCTTTACCCCCATCGAAGATCCCACCGCAATCATGCTGTGGCAGCGCACCCTGTGCGAGTCCCTGGGGCTCAAGGGCCGCATCCTCATCTCTGAGCACGGCATCAACGGCACCGTAGGCGGCGATATGGAAGCCTGCAAGCGCTACGTCCGCCAGACCAAGGAATACCCAGGCTTTAAGCGCATGCAGTTCAAGTGGTCCGAGGGCGGAGCGGATGACTTCCCGCGCCTTTCGGTCAAGGTGCGCGATGAAATCGTGGCCTTTGGCGCGCCGGGCGAGTTGAAGGTGGATGAAAACGGCGTCGTTGGCGGCGGCGTGCACCTCAAGCCAGAAGAGGTAAATAAGCTGGTAGAAGAACGTGGCGAGGAGGTCGTCTTCTTTGACGGCCGCAACGCCATGGAAGCGGAGATTGGCAAGTTCAAAAATGCCGTCGTGCCCGATGTGAAAACCACGCATGATTTCATCGAGGAAATCGAATCCGGCAAGTATGACTGGATGAAGGATAAGCCGGTGGTGTCCTACTGCACCGGTGGCATTCGCTGCGAAATCTTATCCTCGTTGATGAAGAACCGCGGCTTCAAAGAGGTTTATCAAATCGATGGCGGTATCGTGCGCTACGGCGAAAAGTACGGCAATGATGGCCTGTGGGAAGGCTCCATGTATGTCTTTGACAAGCGCATGCACCACGAGTTTGGCCAAGGGCTCCAGGACCCAGGCTTTATCCAGCTGGGCCATTGCGTGCACTGTGGCAAAGGCACGAATACCTTCCACAATTGCATCAATGAAGATACCTGCCGCCAGCAGGTGCTCATCTGTGATGACTGCATCCAGCACGTAGAAACGCAGCACTGCGGCCGGCCAGATTGCGCCGAGGTAGCAGCAAAATTCGCCGATCAAAATTCGAGGTCTTGATTAGAAACTGCCAAGTGCTGTCGAAACAGGCGTGAGATCGGGAGAGGCAACGCTCGGCAGATGCTTTGCTTCGCCGCAGTGTGGGCTGAGCGTTAACTAAAAAGTTAATAGAGTTTTACCGCCATTTTACTTGCTGCAAATTACTTTCAAGTATGTTGATTTTTATAGGTTCCGGCTTTGACCGCTGCGTTGCAGGATCGCACGTATCGGTGGCAGGCGGGCCGAAGGCTTTCACATTCGACTTGAGGAGTTTAATTTTATGCTCAGTTTTAAGATGAAGGGGGGGCGTTGCCGCGGCTGCAGGAACCTATTTTTCTGCCGTGACTGCAGCTCATCCTAGCCAGTGGAACCCTACGATTTCGGGATAAGAGAAGTAAAGGAGAGTAACTATGGCAAGTGGAAAACTCCGTCCGCTTTGGCCTGAATTGGTGGCGGCTGTCTTAGGGGTGGCTCTCGTTTTTATGGCCCCAGTCAGAATCGGTTGGATCGGCACTGTGGTCATTATTCTGTCTGTGGTTTCCGCAATTACCACGTTAATTCTCTCGAAACAGTCCGCGAAGGTCCAGTTGATAGGAATGATTATCGGCATCATTGCGATTGCAGTCGGCCTGTTAATCGGTTCAAAGGGCGATGGGGAAACTGCGATCTTCTCGCCGGCCCTTGTTTGGGTGTTTGGTGCGGGACTAGTGATGTCGACCCTTTGCACCTTGATAGCTCGAAATTTGAAAGCTAATTCAAATCAAATAGCTTAAGATCTTGAGTCTTTTCCCCGGCGGCCTCGTCTACCTATCGAACATAGTAGGCGGGGCCGCTCTCGTGCTTACTGACTGGGTGGTTAGGTGTTTGTAGAGGACAGTCGACTTAGAGAGTCAGTACCCATGACTGGTTACGGTCAACATGCAGTGCAAACGCAGTTGGCAGCCCAGCTAGCCAAGCAGGAGAGCTAGTCGCGCGCCGCTTCCTTGTGGAAGGAGTCCCACCACCACTGTTGCCACGTGGCGGTGTGCGGGTTGCAGGGCGGATAGACAATGCCGGTAGGTGTGTATAGTTCGGTCACCGGGCTGATTCCGTGCAGCGAGTTGAGGAACCACAGGGGGCATTCGGTGGCGAGCTCCAGGGTGAGCGGGCGTGTTTCGGTCCGTATGCCTAGGGCCGCGGCGCGCCGGGTGACCTGGTGCAGCGTGATGCTGGGCAGCGCCGTCCCGGTGGGGAGGACAAGAGTCTCCCCGTCCCAGGCGACGAGCGCGCCGGTGGTGGTCTCCACCATGGCACCGGAGGAATCCACTATGACGGTGTCATCGGCACCGTCGTCCTGGTACTCGGCGCGGTAGCGTGCCAGTGCCGGGAAATCGGGGCCCTTGACCAAAGGCTGCGAGCGCGGGTCGGGTGCCTGCGCATAGGTTAGCCGGGTGACTGGGCGTGCAGGGGGTGCGGGGCGAATATCAAGGCGCAGTTGTCCTGCAGCTAGCGAGATGCGGGGAAAAAGATCGCCGGGGGCGAAGCGCTGCAGCATCGCAGGCACGAACCCAGCGGGAAGCGGTCCGGCCACCGACTCGAAGCGCCGAAGGTGAAGGCGAAGGGCGCTTGAGTGGGCGTCGCCAAGCATCCGCCAAGAATCCGCAACGTCAAAGGGGCCGGGATGGGTTTGGCTGGGAATAAAGCCGCCCTCGTGCCAGAGATAGGTACTCATTGCCATGCACCTAATACGGACTGCGCCTTAAGGTTGCGCTCTTCTAGCTCGGCGGCCGGATCCGAATCCAAAACGATGGCCCCGCCGGCCCCGATAGTGACCTCACCGCTCGCGCGTAGGGCCGTGCGGATGACCACGCTGAGATCGGCTTGCCCATCGAAGCCCAAGTAGCCCACCACGCCGGAGTAGACCCCGCGCGGTCCCGTTTCGAGTTGGTCAATGATCTCGCAGGTGCGCAGCTTCGGCGCGCCCGTCATCGATCCGGGAGGAAAGGTGGCGCGGAGGGTATCGACCGCAGTGGCATTGGCGCGCAGCGCTCCGGTAATGGTGGACACCAATTGATGGACCGTGGCATAGCTTTCTACCTGCATCAACTTCGGTACGCGCACGCTGCCGGGCTCGCATACCCGGGAAAGGTCATTGCGCAGCAGGTCGACGATCATGAGGTTTTCGGCGCGCGTCTTCGGGTCCGTGGTCAGCAACGCCGGATCCTGGTCGGCGGAGATAGTGCCCTTAATCGGCTTGGCCTCCACCTCACGGCCGCGCACGGTGAGGAAGCGCTCAGGCGAGGCGCTGCAGACTTCCACGCCATCGAAGACGAGGTGCGCGGCATAGGGAGCGGGATTGTGTGAGCGCAGTTGGGGATAGAGCTCCCCCTCGGCCCCGGCCGAGTAGGTATCGGTTAGGCAGACTTCGTAGCTCTCCCCGGCGTGCAGGAACTCCTGAGCGCGCTTAATCCGCTCCAGGTAGTCGGGGCTGCGCCAGGCGCCTGCGCTTAGCGACGCCCTGCGGCCCTCCCCAGTCTCCTGTGGTTCATCCGTACTCAAGGCGGCTTCTAATCGGTCCAGCAGTTGCTCGGCGCCGTCGCCAGCCAGGCAGCACAGATGCGCTGTTTCTTCCTGGTGGTCATAGACCATAAAAGACTGCGGCCGCACAAAATAAGCATCTGGGTAAGGGGAGCGGTGGCTTAGCTCAATGGGCAGGGTGAGCTGGGCGCACTCATAGCCTAGGTAGCCGATAACCCCGCCGGTGAAAGGAAGTTCTGGAGCGTTGACGACGCGGGTAGCGAGCTCGCGGTCCAAGAGGGTAAGGATATCGGGGGCGTCACCAAGCCTATAGCGGAAAGAACGACTCAACGCGCCAGCGGTATCTCCGAGGATGGAGTAGCGCCCGCGCGGATCCGCGGAGTCGAGGAAGAAGGCATCTTTTCCTTCGGCGCGCAGGGTAGCAAAGACCTGCGGGCAGTCCACCGCGCCGGGAACCTCGCGGTGGAGCAGGCGGAACCCACCCAGGAAGTTGCGCATAATATCCCGGCCGTGCTGGGTAAGCACCGACTCCGGGTGGAATTGCACGCCCCAGTGCGGCAAACCATCGACCTTGAGCGCTTGAATGACGCCATCCTCGCTGCGGGCATGAACGGTGATACCGGGGACCTCGTCAATCTGCAGGGAGTGGTAGCGCACTACCTCGAAATTTTGCGGGATTCCGGCAAAAATACCCTCGCCCGAGTGGCTAATAGTGGAGACAAAACCGTGGCGCGGTTGTGGTGCACGAGAAACCTGAGCGCCAGCCAAGAGGCCCAGCCCTTGGTGGCCAAGGCATACGCCCAGCACCGGAATCTCGGCCGCCGCTGCGGCGGTGATGATGGCTCGGGCAGCACCGAAGTCCTCCTCCCGCTCAGGCGTGCCCGGACCGGGAGAAATCACCACATGAGAAAATTCGCCGGCACGGACGCGCTCGGCCAGCCCTTCCGCCTCGCCGGCAGCAATAACGAGTGGGTGACGCCCGTCTACCTCTGCAATGAGGTGAGCCAGGTTGAAGGTATAAGAATCGTAATTATCAAGCAGGAGGATCATCGGGAGGGGGAGGTTTTCTATGCGGCAGCCGAGTCCATGAGAAATAGCTGGATATCGGTAATGGTCCATAGCATGAAATTGCAGGCCATCACCCAGAAAATGGCCATCCAACTGCGCCAGCGCAGATAGCGGTGCAGCTTGCGCACCATGATGATGGCGCAGCCAATCATGCCGAAGAAGGGAATGATCGGGGTGGTCAGGCTAAAGAAGGTGCGCTGCCCATCGGTGCAGAGCCACGTAGCGGTGCCATCTTCGCATAAAGGACCGCCCATAAGCCTAGCGGCGAGCGCGACCGAGAAGCCATAAAGCGCGGAGATGACAAGGACTGCGAGCATGTACCAGACGGCTTGCCGGGTAGAGCGGCGGTTAGCAGCGGCAATCTCTAAAGGATCCGGCTCATCGGCCAGCTCATCGAAACTCTGCGGTTCAGGGCGGCGCAGATTGGCATAGTCAGCATCGGATGTCAGATCGTTTTCGGGATGCTCTGGTCGCTGGCTCATACCCCAATCCTAACCGCAGGCTGGGTGGACCAAGATGGGCACCCGAATATGCGGCAGCAGCTCCGTGGCAGTAGAACCCAAGAATACGCGGGCGATGGGGCCTTGCGGGGTGGAGGCCATAAGCATGAGATCGCCCTTTTTCCACTTGAGCGAATCCACTGCGCCGCCCCAGCCGGCACCGGAACCAATTTCAGAGGTGACATCCAGCTCTGGGAATTTCTCCTGGATGCAATCGCGGGCGCGATCCAGCATGGCAAGGGAATCCTCGAGCCACTCCGCCGCCAGCTCGAGCGCCATATCGTGCTTATCCTTGGACGGCGTATTGAGCAGTCCCTTTGCCGAAAAGGCAAGCAGGCGCAGCGGCAGGTTCCAGCGATTGGCAAGCTCGGCTGCGGCGAGCATCTCATGATCTTCTCGCGGGCTGCGTTCGGTGATGGCAAAGTTAAAGCGGGTGACGCCGTGCTTGGACAGCTTCACCTTGCGGGGGACCAAGCCCAATGGTTGAGGGGAATAATGCAGCAGGGTATCGGCCGTAGATCCGGCGAAGAAACGCCCCTTGGGTGCGGCCTGGTTGGGCCCCAAAATGATGAGGTCTGCCTCGAACTTCTTGGCCATTTCTGTCAGCAGATGGGGGCGCGAAGGGCCGTCGACCAATAGGGAGGGTTTCTCATCCCAGCAGCTACGCGGCACGCCGGCCTCATCGAGGGCGGCACGGGTAGCGGCGGCACAGGCCTCCTTTTGTCCTTTAAACCATTTTTTATATTTTCCGCCCAGTTTGCTGAGGGAAGTAGTAGTCCACGGCTGGAATACGGTAGAGATGACGCGTACCTGGATATCAGCGGTACGGGAAAGCCACGCGGCACACTCGAGTGCCTCGGTGCCGGAGGAAGAGGGGCTCCAAGAAATAAGGATGCGAAGTGGCTTTTCGGCCGAGCCCTTGCTCAGGGCTGGGAGATGCCCATCGGAAATATCAGTTGCCATACTGTACGAACTAGTGAGAGATTACGGTTTTCGCTTCTCTCAATTATCACGTTAAGCCCCAGAAAAATGAAATCACTGCGGGCAAACCTAGTGCTGTTCGCCGTTCATTGTGGGGCGATAGACATCTGCAAGCTTGGAGATGACGGTGGCAACCTCGTTCGCGGTATCCAAATCTTCAGGCTCTAGCCACCGCATGATCTCTGCCAAGGCCGAGGCGCGCTGCTGTGAAACGATGGCGAGTTCAGATTCGCCCAGTTGCGTCAGCGCTACCAGGACACCGCGGCGGTCTTCCTCATCGCGGTGGCGTTCCACGTAGCCGCGGCGCTCTAGCTGATAGAGCGCATTAGAGGCGGTGGGCATGCGGATAAGCTCTGCCTGCGCGATGGTGGATACGCGTGATGGGCCCCGCATACGCAGCTGGTTCATGATGGATACCTGGGAGGTGGTCAAAGAAGAGCCCTCTGCCGTGCGCTGGAAAATAAGGATGAGCTTATTGAGCGCCGGTTGGATGGAACGCGCGACCTCGACAGCATCCTCGTATGTAGACGGGGATTGAGCGGGGCCCTTCTCCTCATGTTGCTGCGTCATAGAAAACGATTGTATAGCTCGTTTTCTCTGCGCGGTAGTTTGGAAGTTAAAAAGTTAGCTTCCGGCAATAAAATCTTCCAGCTCGGCGCGTGCCACGTCATCGGCCTTTTGCACCGGCGGGGACTTCATCAGGTAGGACGAGGCAGGCAGTACTGGGCCGGCAACCCCGCGGTCGAGGGCAATCTTGGCGGCGCGCACCGCATCGATGATGATGCCGGCAGAGTTAGGGGAGTCCCAGACCTCCAGCTTGTACTCCAAGTTCAGCGGGACTTCGCCGAAGGCAGATCCTTCCAAACGGACATAGGCCCATTTGCGGTCATCGAGCCATTCCACATAATCCGAAGGGCCGATGTGAACATTGCGGTCCTCGCGCTTGCCGGCGATAGGCGAGTTGTGCAGGTTAGAGGTGACGGCCTGCGTTTTGGAAATCTTCTTTGATTCGAGGCGCTCGCGTTCGAGCATATTCTTAAAGTCCATATTGCCGCCCACATTGAGCTGCATGGTGCGCTCCAAGCGCACGCCGCGGTCCTCGAAGAGCTTTGCCATGACGCGGTGCGTAATGGTGGCGCCTACCTGGGATTTAATATCATCGCCCACAATGGGCAGTCCGGCGTCTTCAAACTTCTTTGCCCATTCTGGATCAGAGGCAATAAAGACCGGCAGGGCATTGACGAAGGCGCAACCGGCATCGATGGCCGCTTGTGCGTAGAACTTATCCGCATCTTCGGAGCCCACCGGCAGGTAGGAAACTACGACGTCGGCGCCGGATTCGCGGAGGACAGCGGGGACGTCGGCAAGCGGGGCTTCTGATTCCGCAATGGACTCTTGGTAGTAACGGCCCAAGCCATCCAGGGTAGGCCCGCGCTGCACGGTAACGCCCAGCTCTGGCACGTCGGTAATAGAAATGGTGCAATTGCGGGAGCTGCGCGTGGCCTCCGCAAGGTCCTTGCCCACTTTGTCCGCATCCACGTCGAAAGCGGCAACAAATTCCACGTCGCCGACGTGATACGGGCCAAACTGGGTGTGCATCAAACCGGGAATATCTGCATCGGCAGCGGCGTTGCGATAAAACTCCACGCCTTCAATGAGGGACGTGGCGCAATTGCCGACGCCCACGATGGCGACCTTTACCTTCTCGGACAAGGTTTACTCCTTTTATATCCATGAATTGTGGTTGTCAGTGACTGCGCAAGACTAAGCCGAAAATTGTGCCCTGCGGTGGCATAACACCATGTGGATCGATCAAGAAGAGGTAATTAGGATGATTCGGGTGAATTCCGTTGCCTATAAGCATGTGCTCTCCCACGAGTGGGAACGCGCCCACCATCTGCGCGAATTTCGCGCTGGGCAACTCACGCGGGAGGAGGTATGCGATGCCGATTTTCTGCTGCGCGCCGCAGCTGAGCACCACGGGCGCACCATGGATAAAGAATGCCCCGTATGCGGCGAGCCTTTGCGGCTTACCCGCTGGGTCTATGGCGAGAACCTCGGCCGGCGTGCTGGGAGCGCCCGTAGTGATAAAGAAATAGCGGAATTTGTAGCCGAGGGCTTGGAGTTTACGGTGCACGAGGTGGAGGTATGTCGCCAGTGCCGGTGGAACCACTTGTTGCGTTCTGCTACTGCTTTTAACGCGTGTTAGTTTCCGGCACACCGCCTTAGGCAGTAAGCTGCAATTATTTAGTTTGTGATCAGGGATGAATGAGGACACGAATCAGTGACCGAGAAGGAATCTACCGGCAAGTCCACTAAGGTGGCTCGCCCCAGCAAAAAGCAGGCGAAGAAGAAACGCCGCATCTGGCCGTGGGTCGTTTTGGCGTTCCTACTGGTCTTTGTGGCATTGCCCGCAGGACTTTTTGCTTATGCATATTCGCAATACACCGTTCCGGAGCCCAAGGACCTGGCCAATAACCAAGTCTCCACCATTTACGCGGGCGACAACCAGACCCAGCTCGCCCGCTTGGTGCCGCCGGAAGGCAACCGTACCCACGTAAACCTGGATGAGATCCCGGACTATGTGCAGGACTCCGTGCTTGCCGCGGAGGACCGCGATTTCTGGGATAACTCCGGCTTCTCCTTCACCGGCCTCGGCCGCGCCGTGGTGGGTAAGGTAACCGGCAACGCTGATGCTGGTGGCGGTTCCACCATTACCCAGCAGTATGTGAAGAACACGCTAGTGGGTAATGAGTACTCCTATGTGCGCAAGATTCGCGAGCTTATCTACTCGGTGAAGATGACCAATGAGTGGGAAAAGAAGGATATTCTCAACGCCTACCTCAACACCGTGTACTTCGGACGCAATGCCTACGGCATCCAGGCCGCATCCAACGCCTACTTTAATAAGGACGCCAAGGACCTCACCCCGGAGGAAGGCGCCATGCTCGCTGGCCTCATCCAGTCCCCGTCCGGACTCGACCCGCGCGTGAACCAAGAGGGCTCCGAGGACCGCTGGAACTACGTCCTAGATGGCCTCGTGGGCATGGGTGACCTCACCCAAGAACAGCGCGATGGGATGACTTTCCCGGAGACCCGCGACCCAGCCGAGTACTCGGCTTATACCGAGGCCCCGGGCGCCAACGGTCACATCAAAGATCAGGTCATCCGTGAGCTGGAAGAGGTAGGCATCACCGAAAACGAGGTGTCCACCGGTGGTCTGCGCATTACCACCACTATTGATATGAACGTGCAGAACAACACCATCCAGGCAGTCGATGAGCAGATGGCTCCCCTGCAGGAAAATGCACGTGCGGCTTCCGTCACCATCGACCCGAAGACCGGTGCGGTCCGCGGGTACTTCGGTGGCCACGATTCCAATGGTTGGGATTACGCCAACTCCCCGCTGCAGACCGGTTCGACTTTCAAGATCATGGCCCTAGCAGCTGCCCTGCAGCAGGGAATTAGCCTGGATACTAATTACTCTTCTGCTCCTTATCAGCTGCCGGGATCCGATGTGGTTACCAACGTGGGCGGTGGCTGCGGCGTATGCAACCTGCGCGAGGCTACCAAGCAGTCCCTAAATACCTCCTTCCTGCGCCTGCAGGCGGACCTGAAGAACGGTACGCAGGACACCGCGGATATGGCGCATGCCTTGGGTGTGGCTAAGTCCCTGCCGGGTATTGACAAGACGCTGACGGAAAAGGGCAAGCAGCCATTCGAGGGCATCGTCCTGGGGCAGTACCAGTCCCGCCCGCTCGATATGGCTACCGCCATGTCCACTCTGGCTAACCAGGGCGTGTGGCATAACCCCCACTTTGTGCAGCGCGTAGAAAACGCCGCCGGTGAAGTGCTGTACGAGCACCCTGAAGATGAAGGCGAGCGCCGCGTATCGTCCAATGTGGCCAATAACGTCCTCGAGGCCATGCAGCCGGTAGCCGCGTGGTCCAATGGCGCCCTTGCGGGCGGCCGCGCTTCTGCCTCTAAGACCGGTACGACCCAGATGGGCGATACCGGAAATAACAAGGATGCCTGGATGGTTGGTGCCACCCCGCAGCTGGCTACTGCCGTGTGGGTAGGTACCGCCGATAACACCTCCGCCATCTTCGATCAGTACGGCGGCATCATGTACGGCGCGGGTGCGCCGACCAAGATTTGGAAGGCCGTGCTGGATAACTCCCTGGCCAACTCCGAATTCCAAAACTTCCCGGCCGCCTATCCACTGGGATTCGGCAATATGGGCGCCGGAACCGCTGCCCCGGCCTATGACCCGAGCTGGGATAGCGGCGCTGGCGATACGCAAAACTACGAGGCTCCGGAGCAGCAGGCTGCGCCGGAAGAAGAGACCAAGCCGGTCCAGCCACAAGAGAAACCGGAGAGCCCGAAGCCAGCGCCAAGTCCACAGCGTGGCAACCGTGGCAACAATGGCAACAATGGCAACAACAACCAAGCACCGGCCCAGCAAGAGGCCCCGTCCTTAGATGACCTCATTGGTCCGAATAGCGACCTGGCAGACCTTTTAGGGTAGGCGGCAGTGACAGTGAATTCGCATCAGCGCATTCCCGCCTCCTCAGAGCCGTTGGCCCGCGGGGTAATTGAATTCCTCGGCGGGCCAATGGGTCGTTTTGCCGGTGTTCGGCGTACCCAATGGTGGACCCCGCTGCGCGCCATCATCGCCGTCGGTTGGGTATTTCTGGCTTGCGGATTCCTCTCCAAAGCCAATTGTGCTGGCGGTACCCGCGGTGATGACGGGGTTATTAGCTTGAATTGGGCAGCAAACCGCCAGTACACCTCTTTCTGCTATAACGACATCATCCCGCTCTATGGTGGCCGTGGCCTCGATGAAGGCGGCTTCCCCTATGCCTACTCTTGGCAGGAGGGCGACCTGACCCGCTATATGGAATACCCGGTCCTCGCGGGCTTATTCCAAGGAATGATGGGGTGGATCGCCCGCAATACCTATTCCCTTGTGGAGTGGGCCGGAATCCCAGAGGCCGGTTGGTACTTCGGCCTCACCGCCTTGGTCATGTCCTGTATCTGGGTCGGCGTGCTTTATATGGTCTACCTTTTGGTAGGCAATCGCACGTGGGACACCATCCTGGTAGCGGCCAGCCCCCTTATCATCATTCACGCCTTTAGCAACTGGGATATCCCCTCCATCGCCTTTGCCGTAGGCGCGCTTCTGGCCGCCGCGCGCAAGCGGCCGGTGGTAGCGGGTGTCCTTATCGGCCTTGGCGCCTCTTTCAAGCTATGGCCGGTCTTCATCTTGGGGGCATTCTTGGTCTTGACGGTGCGCAATCGCCGTTGGCCGCAATTTTTCCTAGCCTTACTTGGCGCGTCCGTAGCTTGGATTGCGGTCAACGCGCCGGTGGCAATGAAATACCCGGATGCGTGGCGCGAATTTTTCCGCCTCAACCAAGAGCGCGGTGCGGAGTGGACCACCATCTACTCAGTGCTCAGCCGCAATACCGGCATGAGTTTTAGCCCAGAGTTTCTCAATACCTTCAGCTTGGTGGCTTTTTTGGCTCTTTGCGCAGCAATTGCGGTGCTGGGTCTGCGCAGCGCGCGAACCCCGCGCATGGCAGAGCTGGTCTACCTCATCGTGGCTGCCTTTTTATTGGTTAACAAGGTGTGGTCGCCGCAGTATTCGCTGTGGCTGGTAGTCCCCGCAGCTCTAGCATTGCCGCGCTGGCGTCTGGTCTTTAGCTGGGCGCTTGTTGACGCCCTGGTATGGCCGCTATTGATGTGGCACATGCTGGGCACGGACAATAAGGGCATTCCGCACGAGCTTCTTGACGTCGCCGTTATCTCCCGCGATGCCCTCATTATCGCCATGGCTGTACTTATCATTCGCCAGATGTGTGGGAAGGTCACGGATAAGGTGCGCGATGCGCATGGTGGCAGTGATCCTTTGGCAGGAGCATTCGCATGATTGTTACCTATATCGGGATGGCCTCCATCTTCTTAGGCTTTCTCTGCGTGATGGGTGCCTTTTGGCTGTTTCATAACCGCAAGGATCGGCGCGGGCCTATCGTTTTAGGGATCCTCGCCATCCTTTTCCTCACCATCATTCCGGCGACAGCCGCTGTGTTTTTCGCCGCAACTACCACCGGTTAGATTTCTTTTCGCCGGTCACTTGCGGTACTGTAGTGGGGTTGCTTGACGCAACGTACCCTCCTGCTGCATCCGCAAAGGTGATGCAGCCGAAAACTACTAGACCATAGGAGGTGATGAGGTCCGTGCGTCACTACGAAGTCATGATCATTCTGGATCCTAATCAGGATGAGCGCACCGTAACCCCGTCCCTGGATAAGTTCCTCGAAATCGTCCGCCAGGATGGCGGCAAGGTTGAGAACCTTGATGTATGGGGCAAGCGTCGTCTTGCATACCCCATCAACAAGAAGGAAGAGGGCATTTATGCCGTCGTCAACTTGGAGTGCGAGCACACTTCGGTTGCCGAGCTCGACCGCCGTCTGAACCTGAACGACACCATCCTGCGTACCAAGGTTCTGCGCACCGACAGCAAGTAACGGATACTGGGATCAAGCACAATCCACGTAACCGATAAGGAGTAAAGACATGGCACAGGGAGATACCAATATCACGGTGGTAGGCAACATCGTTGCTGACCCCGAGCTGCGCTTCACCCCGGCGGGTGCGGCAGTAGCTAACTTCCGCGTCGCCTCCACCCCTCGTCGCTATAACTCGCAGACGAACCAGTGGGAAGACGGCGAAGCTATGTTCCTGACCTGCAACGTATGGCGTCAGGCGGCAGAAAACGTCGCCGAAACCCTGTCTAAGGGCATGCGCGTCATCGTTACCGGCCGCTTGAAGCAGCGTTCCTTCCAGACCCGCGAGGGTGAAAACCGCACCGTATTCGAGATTGACGTCGATGAAGTCGGCCCGTCTCTGCGCTACGCCACCGCACAGGTAAACCGCAATCCACGTGAGGGCGGCAATAACTTTAGCGGCGGCGGCCAGCAGCGCTCGAATAACAATAATCAGGGCGGTTTTGGAGGCGGCCAGCAACAGCAGCCGCAGCAGCAGAACCAGGCTCCTTCTGAGGATCCGTGGAACTCCGCTCCACCAGCTGGTGGTTTCGGAGGCGCTGATTCTGAACCTCCGTTCTAAGTCTGTCACCCGCAACTATTCAACTAACTCAATTGAAAGGCAGGGATCATGAAGCTGATCCTCACCGCTGCCGTTGAGAACCTCGGCGCCGCTGGCGAAATTGTTGAGGTTAAGGACGGCTACGGACGTAACTACCTGCTTCCTCGCGGCCTGGCTATCGTGGCTACCCGCGGCGCAGAGAAGCAGATTGAGGGCATCAAGCGCGCCCAGGAAGCTCGCGAGATTCGCGACCTGGATCACGCACGTGAAGTCCGCAACCAGCTCGAGCAGCTGACGGATGTCAAGGTAGAGGTTAAGACCTCCGAATCCGGTAAGCTCTTCGGTTCCGTTAAAGCAGAAGACATTGTCAACGCCGTCTCCAAGGCCGGTGGCCCCAAGCTGGATAAGCGCATTGTTGTGCTTCCAAAGGGCCTGGTCAAGAAGACCGGCAACTACCAGGTCGAGCTGAAGCTGCACGCTGATGTTATCGGCAAGGTGAACTTCTCGGTCGTTGCTGCCTAACTAGGCGCACGACGGTCCATATAGACCCAAAGACAACAGCAACGCTTTAGGCCTCAAGTTCCTGCTATGTGAGGTGGCAGGTTCTTGGGGCCTTTAGCGCGTTTTCACCGGCTTGTGGATAACTGGGGAAATCTGTGGATAACTCTCCGGCTCATTAACTTTGCGTTTACACCTCGGTTGCTTTATTAACCCGCAGGTCAGGGCCCTTATCCACTGTTAATGTGCCACTTTTCACATCTGCGAAAACCTGCCGTGAGCAGGGGATATGATGTGTGCAGGTCACGGAGGTTTTGAGTTATCCACAAGCATATGCAGGGCGATTGCGGCCCAAGAATGCCGCGACCAGCAATTTCCACAACAGCTTGTGGATAACTTTCGGTTTTATACCCAGGGGGTAGTGTCCCGGCGCTAGACTAAACTGAAATTTCGTTACGCTCGCTCGAATAGCTACAAGGGGGAAGACATGACCAACGCCAGCTTTGACGATGAACACCTGCCGCCGGAGCCGCCGCCCGAGGAGGAACCGGCCCCACGCCGTCGCTTTCAGCAGGAAGAGCCAAAGCGCTATGGAGAATTCCGCCAGCCCCCCGCAGACCGGGAGGCGGAGCAGGGCGTCCTAGGCGCAATGCTGCTGAGTCCCCATACGGTGATGGAAGTCATCGAAGAGCTGGAGCCAGAAGATTTCTACTATCCGGCTCATACCCTGATCTACCGCGCCATGCTGGACCTTTATTCTGAGGGTAAAGATGTCGACGCTGTCATTTTGGCCTCCCAGCTGGACCGCTTTAATAACCTCGAACGCGTTGGTGGCGCCCCCTATCTGCACACGCTGCTGGCCACGGTGCCAACGGCGGCAAATGCCCGCTATTATGCAGAGATCGTCGCGGAGAAGGCCGCGTTGCGCAAGCTGGTTGATGCCGGCACCCGCGTAGTACAGCTAGGATTTTCCGGCACCGAGGATGCAGAGATCGAGTCCGTCCTGGACCGCGCCCAGCAGGAAGTCTTCGCCGTCGCTCAGCGCAAAACTGCGGAAGATTACCGAGTCTTGGGTGACCTCATTGACCCCACCATTGATGAGCTGGCAGCACTGCAGCAAGCCGGCGGTGTGGAACTAGGCGTGCCAACTGGTTTTATCGATCTAGATAAGCTGACTAACGGTCTCCACGCGGGCCAGATGGTCATCGTCGCTGCTCGTCCCGGTGTGGGTAAATCGACCCTAGCCATGGATTTCATGCGTTCCTGCTCTTTGCAGCATGGTAAGTCCTCGGTAATCTTCTCCCTCGAGATGTCAGCCTCGGAGATTGTCATGCGCCTGCTCTCGGCGGAGTCAGAAGTGAAGCTGGCCGATATGCGCGGCGGCCGTGTCTCCACCGAGGACTGGGCGAAAATTGATGAGACCCTCAACCGAGTGCAAGACGCCCCGCTGTTTATTGATGACTCTCCAAACCTGACGATGATGGAGATTCGTTCCAAGGCTCGCCGCCTAAAGCAGCAGCACGGGCTGGATTTGATCGTCTTGGACTACCTGCAGCTGATGTCTTCGGGTAAAAAGGTTGAGTCCCGCCAGCAAGAGGTTTCCGAATTCTCCCGCCAGCTCAAGCTTTTGGCCAAGGAGCTAGAGGTTCCTCTCATCGCAATTTCGCAGCTGAACCGTGGACCCGAGGCGCGTACTGATAAAAAGCCGCAGCTTGCTGACCTCCGTGAGTCCGGCTCCTTGGAGCAGGACGCCGATATGGTCATGCTGCTGTACCGTCCTGACTCCCAGGATCGCGATAATGAGCGCGCCGGCGAGGCGGATATTATCCTAGCCAAGCACCGTGGCGGTCCAATCGATACCGTGCAGGTGGCACACCAGCTGCACTACTCCAAGTTCGTCAATATGGCCCACGGATAAATTACAGGTCGACCACCGCATTGGGATCGCCCAATCGTGGGCCGAGGATGACCAATACGAGGAAAACCGCAGCTGCGACAAGTGCTAACCAGCGCCAGACGGGGAAGAAGCGTTCGCCACATAGGCGGGCGAACGCCGCACCGATGAGTGCGCCCACGGTGTTAAATATGAGGTCATCAATATCCGTTCGCCCAAGCGCAAACGCATATTGGCAAACCTCCAGCACTAGGCTCAGGCCAAATCCCCACGCCGCAGTGGTTTTAATGGAACGGCACAGACTAAACACCAGCATTCCAAACGGGATAAAGAAGGCTGTGTTTCCCGCGTACTCAAATAGCGGAGCAAACCAGCTGCCGCCGGAGAATTCATCCAGCGGCACCCAGCGCAGTTCTCGCGCACGCTGATTTTCCGGTTTCCACAAATAGCCGATTTGGTAGAAAGGCTTGAGCGTGGTCAATGCGACCATAACGGCCGTCCACGCGGCGAGGGAGAGCCTACTGAGCAAGCGCTATTCCTTTCTGCTCGGGCAGACTGAAGGCGGCGGCAGCCGCAATGCCAAATGCTGCGGCGAATACAATAAATAACCAGGCCGTCCCACCCGCAGCAAGCAGTGGCGGGACGATTAGTGGCGCCGCAATAGATGCTAGCCTACCGAAGCCTGCTGCCGCTCCTGTACCACGCCCTCGCAATGAAGTGGAATACAGCTCCGGACCGATGGCATAGAGGGCTCCCCAGGCGCCGAGGTTGAAGAAGGAGAGCAGACAACCGGCCAGGATGATCAATGCTTCCGTAGCTGCTGCTCCATATAGGCCGGCTGCTGCTGCCGAGCCGAGCAGGAAAACCGCGAGGGTTATCCGCCTGCCCCAGAGCTCGATGAGCCAAGCTGCCACCGCGTAGCCAGGCAGCTGGGCAAGGGTGATAATGAGGGTAAAATTAAAAGACTTCACTAGGGAGAAACCGTCGGCTACTAGCAGAGAGGGAATCCAGATGAAGGCGCCATAGTAGGAGAGGTTTACACAGAACCAAATGGTCCACAACGCTGCGGTCCTCCTTCGTAGCTGCGGACTCCAGATAGACGCTGCGGGGGAAGGTGTGGGCTCTGGGAGGGCATCGTCTAGCGGACGATTTTCCGCCGCGGCTTCGAAACTGGCAACGATAGCTTCGGCCTCGTCATGGCGGCCTTTGGATTCAAGGAAACGCACAGATTCTGGTAGACCGCGGCGCACATAGATTGAATACGCGGCTGGCAGCATGCCAATGGCCAGGGCCCAGCGCCAACCGGATTCAGATGTGCTCACCACGAAAGTGCCGATGATGGCCGCAAGGATCCATCCCAATGCCCAGAATGCCTCGAGAATGACTACCATCCTTCCGCGGACCCGCCGAGGCGCGAATTCGGATATGAGCGTGGAGGCAACTGGTAGCTCGGCTCCGAGGCCCAACCCAACGATGAATCGGAAGAAGATGAGAACCGCTAGTCCCCCAGCTAGCGCGGATGCCCCTGTTGCCAAACCGTAGATAAGCAAGGTGAGAGAAAAGACATTGCGGCGGCCGAATTTATCCGCCAGCAACCCGCCAAAGGTTGCACCGAGCGCCATGCCAAGAAAGCCTGCCGAGGCCAACCAGGAAGTCTGGCTGGCACCTAGATCCCAGTGAACGGCAAGGGCGGCCATGATGAAGGAGATTAACCCGACATCCATAGCATCAAGCGCCCATCCAAGGCCAGAACCTAGGAGTAGGCGCTTGTGCTTAGAGGTGACGGGAAGGCGATCGAGACGTTCGGTGCGGCTGAGCATGTGATAATACTATCGCTGAACAGAAAAACCTTTCAGGCGTAGTGAGTTGGTAACTACAAAAACCGAGCTCAGTGCCATGGCAAGGCCGGCCAGTAGGGGGTTGAGCCAGCCCAGCGCGGCCACGGGAATGAGTACGACGTTATAGGCGAAGGCCCAGAAGAGGTTGCCTTTAATAATTGCCAGCGTGCGGCGCGAGAGCCGAATGGCGTCAGCGGCGCAGCGTAGATCGCCGTTCATCAGGGTGATATCGGAGGCCTCAATGGCAACATCGGTACCCGCGCCCATGGCGAGCCCAAGGTCCGCCTGGGCAAGGGCGGCGGCGTCGTTAATGCCATCGCCCACCATCGCCACGGTGTGCCCCGCGGCCTGCAGCTCCTTGATGTGGTTTACCTTGTCTTCCGGTAGTACCTCGGCGCTGACGCGTTCGATCCCCACCTCGGCAGCAACGGCGCGGGCGGCCCCAGCGTTGTCGCCGGTCAGCAGGTAAGGGGTAAGCCCCAGCTCCTTCATCTGCGCCACAGCGGCGGCCGAGCTCGGCTTGATAGTATCGCGGACCTCAATGATTCCGGCAGGTTGGCCGTCCACGGAGACAACCACCGGCGTGGCACCAGAATCTTGTGCCTCGCGGAACGGTGCTTCTAAGTCACCCAAGGAGCCTTGCGGCTTGCCGACGCCCACCCGGGCCCCCTCCACAGTTCCTTCCACGCCACCCGGAACCACTGCGAAGTCGGTAGCCGGCTTAGCGTCGCGCTCTTTGGCTATGGCGCGAGCGATGGGGTGCTCGGAATTGTGCTCGACGGCCGCGGCCAGCTCGAGCACGTCACCGTGTACGGCGGTAACGGACATCTCTCCGGCTGTGACTGTGCCGGTCTTATCCATGACGATGGTATCGATTTGCCGCGTAGATTCCAGGATCTCCGGGCCTTTAATGACAAGCCCCAGTTGCGCGCCGCGGCCGGTGCCGACGAGGATTGCTGTGGGCGTCGCCAAGCCCATAGCGCAGGGGCAAGCCACGATGAGGACGGAGACCGCGGCGATAAAGGCTGGGGCCACCCCGCCGAAGAGGAGATGGGCGAGGAGTGTCAGCACTGCTACGGCGATGACCGCGGGGACGAAGACTTGCGCAATGCGGTCCACGAGGCGCTGTACTGGTGCCTTGGACGTTTGTGCATCCGTGACCAGCTGGGCCATTTGGGCCAGTACTGTATCCTCGCCCACTTTGGTCGCTCGAACCTCAAGCTTGCCAGAGGCATTAATGGTCGCGCCGGTCACTGCATCGCCGGAGCCGACCTCAACGGGCACGGGCTCGCCGGTAATCATGGAGGCGTCGACCGCCGAATTGCCGGCAACGACGATGCCATCGGTGGCGATCTTTTCGCCTGGGCGTACTACGAAGACATCGCCTACCTGCAATTGGGCAATTGGAATGCGCTGCTCGCCTCCCTCGCGCAGCACCGAAGCTTCCTTAGCTCCTAGGGAGAGTAGCTCCCGCAGGGCCTCAGAGGACTGGCCTTTGGCCCGTGCCTCGAACCACCGGCCGAGCAGGAGGAAGGTAATGACCATGCCCACGGACTCGAAATAGATGTGGTCCACCTGCGCCGCGTTCGCGTCCAGCGTCATGTGCATTTTCATGCCCGGTTCGCCCGCGTTGCCGAAAAACAGCGCCCACAGCGACCAAAAATAGGCCGCTGAGGTTCCCATGGTGATAAGCGTGTCCATGGTAAAAGAACCGTGCTTGAGGTTCGTCCACGTGGCGGTGTGGAAAGGCGCGCCACCAAAGATGTAGACGATGGTAGCGATGATGGCGCAGGCCCACTGCCAATTGGGAAATTGCAGGGCCGGCGACATCGATACCACCATGAGCGGCAGTGATAAAGCTCCGGCGACAATGGTGCGGCGCAGCAACGCGTCGCCATCATCCTTCTTAGGCTGGGGATCCTCTGCCTTCGTCTCGGCCATGTCGAAAGCGCCGTAACCTGCGCCCTCAACCACCGAAATGAGCTCCTGTGGACTTACCGTCTGGGAGTCATACTCGATGGCCGCCGCCTCGGTAGCGAAATTGACGCTGGCGCTTACACCCTCGAGCTTGTTTAGCTTGCGCTCGACACGGGAGGAGCAGGAAGTGCACGTCATGCCCGTGACGCCAAGGTCCAAGTGGGACATGGCGGTGCCTACTTCAACGTGTAGCCGGCCTCAGTTACAGCGGCCGCTACCTGTTCATCGGTGAAATCGGTGCCAGTAACCGTGACGGCGCCGGTGGTGTGGTCTGCAGTGACTTCGCTAACGCCGGAGATTTCGCCGACTTCTTCCTTTACTGACATTTCGCAATGTCCGCAGGTCATGCCCTCTACGGTGTAGTTCTTGGTGCTCATAATAATCCTTCCTGTGGGTTGATTCCGCAGCCAATCATATACCCCCAGGGGGTATATGACAAGGTTTATTCAGGTACGTTGGGGAATAAAGCGAAACACAAAGGAGTTAGAACAAGCATGGCTACTATCGATGTCACCGAAGAAAACTTTGAAGAAACCGTTACCGGCGAAGGCATTACGCTCGTAGACGCTTGGGCCGATTGGTGCGGACCGTGCAAGCGCTTTGCACCGGTTTTTGAAAAGGCCTCCGAAGAGCACACGGATGCTACCTTTGCCAAGCTGGATACCGAGGTTAACCAGGGCCTCGCATCCGCACTGGAGATTCAGTCCATTCCAACGCTGATGATTTTCCGCGATGGCATCTTGGTATTCCGTGAGGCTGGCGCGCTGCCCCCTGCAGCATTGGAAGACCTACTCAAGCAGGTTAAGGAACTCGACATGGCAGAGGTCCGCCGCCAGGTAGAAGAGCAAAATGCGCAGGGCTAATACCTACTAGCTTCCTCGGCGCTTTCTGGTGAGTATCGCTAAACTCGCTAGAAAGCGTCTTTTTTATTTCCAAAGGAGAAGATAATGGCTAACCCTTTCAGCAAAGGTTGGAAGTACATGATGAGTTCCTTCGATCAGAAGATTGATGAGAACGCTGATCCGAAGGTGCAGATCCAGCAGGCTGTTCAGGCAGCCAAGGAGCAGCACCAGCAGATTTCTGAGCACGCCGCAGAAATCATCGGCCATAAGTCTCAGCTGGAAATGCAGATGGACCGCCTGGTGAAGTCCCAGCAGGACTACCAATCTCAAACCCAGCGTGCATTGGAACTGGCAGATGCGGCGGAGGATCCACAAAAGGCTGCCGAATATAACCAGGCTGCGGAAGTTGTTGCTTCTCAGCTGGTTGCAGTGGAGCAGGAACTGGAAGACGTCAAGCAGCAGTACGCTGCCGCAGAGCAAGCTGCCGCGCAGGCCAAGAGTCAGCAGCAGCAGTCTGAGGCGCGCTTGAAGGAGCAGCTAGCCCAGGTTAGCCAGCTGGAGGCCCAAGCGGATCAAGCAGCGATGCAAGAAAAGAACGCCCAGGCCATTGAATCCATGAATCAGCTAAACCCGGATGATTCCGTGCCTACTCTTGATTCTGTGCGCGCCAAGATTGAAAAGCGCTACGCCGATGCCTTGGGCGCGCAAGAATTGCAGCATGCTACCGGCGGTGATCGCATTAGTGAGATTAAAGCCGCCGGCAATGACATGAAGGCGACTGCGCGCCTTGATGCCATCCGGGCGGATATTAAGAAGAAGAAAGAGCTCGAGTCCGGCGATTAATTCTGCCGGCGAACGTTAATTAAAACCCCACGAATCCCCGAGTGGAAACCATCGCGCAGGTTCACGCGCTGAGTTTCGGTCAGGGTGTATTCGTGCAGGGTTTCGCAGGCAAATTGCAGTAATGGGCGGTCGATCTCCGGGGGAAGCCCGCCGCCCGAAAGCAGGTGTGCCTGGTCGCGCTGCTCGGTGCTAGCAGCGTTATCGAACCACCACGAGGCGTATTGCTGGCCCACGTCAAAGGGGGACTGGAACCCAGCCGAGCTCCACACTTCTTCTGGTAGCGGAACATATTTAGAGCGCAGTTTGCGGCGAGGAGCCATCATGGATGGCTTGGGCGCCGGCTTCTCCGCGGGAGAGTCCTCCTCGGCAGCGGAGTCCGCTGCAGCATCCACCTTGGGCGGAGCTGGCTTGGGCGTCGGGGCCGGGGTGGGTTTTTCTGTGGCGCCGAAGGCTGCTTCCACCTCCGAAGGCTCGCCGCATTCGTCCGGCTCCGGCATTTCCTCGCCATCTTTTTGCGCATTTTCGCGCACCACTGGAGGAAGCGGGCCTTCTAGGACCTGCAGTTCCATAGCGTCTGCGAAGTCCTCGCGCGGGTCCAAAATGGTGGTGGAATCGCACGCATGGCGCAGGGCGGAGGACATGGAGTCCCAGCCAAATCCATAAAGATGCACGCGGATGCCATTGTCCACGGCCGCTTGGGCACCGGGAATCATGTCTGCATCGCCGCTGACGAGGACAAAGTCAGTGAATTGACCCTTCATGGCGGCGATGACCATATCCGCCACCAACCGGGTATCCACGGCCTTTTGGGTGCGGCGCTCACCCCATTCGATGAGCTGGCCAGTGCGTAGTTGTACGCCTTCGCAGGTGCGCAACGCCCGTTGGTAGCGGTGCGGGCCGGTATCGGGAATGCCGTCATACCAGTATTGGCGTTGGATCGGGGTTCCCAGTTGGTTCTCGATCATCCCGCCCATGGTGCTGACCACCTCGGGTAGATCGATTTCTAGTTGCGCGCGAGCTCCGGTGTCCCATGAGTTATAAAAGCTTGCGAGCAAGTATGAGGTATCGACAAAGACAAGTGTGCGTTCAAGCATGGCTCCTAAGTTCCGTTCTAATTGTTCTAAATAAAATTCTTTGTAGTTTCCAGTGTGCCCCATTAGTCACAAAACGTCGATAACCTTGGACAAAATCCCAGCGCAGTAGGGGCAAAAAAGTTTTCTCTTCGGAAGTATTGCAGAGGTGGGTTGTTGCCGATATGGTTGGTTACACAAGTAACTAACCAACGAACCGAGGGTTAATGGATAATTCCACCCAACCACTCTTCCGCCAGATTGCTTCCTTGGTGGAAGACGCCATTGTGGACGGAACCTTGGGCGAGGGGGATAGGGCCCCTTCCACTAATGAGCTTGCTGATTTTCACAACATCAACCCGGCCACGGCCCGCAAAGGCATCAGCCTCCTGGTGGATATCGGGGTGCTGGATAAGCGCCGTGGCATCGGCATGTTTGTCGCAGACGGTGCCCTGGCGAAAATCCGCGAGCGCCGCAGGGCCGATTTTGCGGCGGAATACATGGCCCCGCTCGTGGATGAAGCTGTGCGGCTGGGGTACCACCGCGCCCAACTTCATGACCTATTTGATCGCGTTGCAGAAAGCCGAGGAATGTACTCATGATTAAGACACGAGATTTCACCTTTGCCGATGGCCTGACGCACGGCCTAGTTGGCCCCAACGGCATAGGCAAAACCACGCTCCTGCGCAAGATCGCCGGCCAAATCCAATCAGGCGGTATCACGGTCTTTGGAGAGAAGCCCTTTGATAACCAATCGGTTCTCAATCGGGTCATTTTGATGGGGATTGATAACCCACTGCCGGATTCCTGGGGCATCGGAAAGCTGGGCGTCATAGGAAAGGCACGGTGGCCGCATTGGGATGATGAGCGGTTTAATGAGCTGCTGGTTCGCTTCGACGTACCAGCCAAGGCCTATTCTTCCCTGTCCCGCGGGCAAAAGTCTGCGGTGGGCTTCATCTTCGCCGTTGCTTCTGGCTGCGAAGTCATGCTTCTCGACGAACCCTATCTCGGCCTTGACACACAGCGCCGCGAGCTCTTTTATCAGGTGCTGCGTGAGGAACACGGCCGCACCATGATCATTTCCACCCATCACCTCAATGAGGTGGCGGGCCTCCTCGATACCGTCTCGCTGATGGGCGATAACCCCATTTCCGGTCCCATCGATGACTTCATCGAGGGAATTCTGGAGCTTACCGGACCATCCGAGTCCCTCAGCGCAGCGGTCGAAGAGCTTGGCCTTCCTGCACTGAGTAGGCAAACCACACCCTTAGGGGAACGCGTGCTTATCGACGCCCGCTCCGCTTCGACCGATCCCATTTTTCGCATTGCCCAGGCCTACGGCCTGCGTGTCAATGAGGTCTCTTTGGAGCGTGCGGTACTGGCATTGGAGGAGAGGGCATGAAACTCCTGTGGTACCTAGGCGATTGGTGGCTCTGGGCCTTTTTCCTGTTCGCATTATTGGTCATGCCAGTCATGGCAGAGGGAACATGGAGCGTGCTCCCCGTTATCGCTTCCCTGGGGCTCGTGCTCTCCCTGCAGCCTGACTTTCAGAAATATCAACTAGTGGGCCTGGGTTCGAAAATCTGGAACGAACATCGTCGCATTCTCGTCGCACTATTCACACTAGCGGCAGCCGTAGGTGCGATTACCGTGCAGCTGTGGTGGGCATTGCCTGTCTATGCGGTCGCGGCGCTATGGGCCATGTATCGCAGCGCCACGCCGAAACGCTCCGGGTACACCACTGTTGGCGTGCAACCTTCGAGCGGATTTGGTTGGCTCCCCCACAACTTGGCCGGGCAAACGATCTATCGACCGCAGGCCAAAGCATGGTGTGGAGCGTGCTTAGCGCAGATAATTGGCTTAGTTCTCTACCAGTATGAGGACGCGGCTTCAGTGCTCGAATTCCTCGGCATCTTCATCTGGGTACTGACTTTTGTGCTGCTCGGGGCGGTCTTGGACAGCTTAAGAAAATCCCTCCGCGAATACACGGTTATGGGAGGAAGTCGTAGAGATTGGGCCCGACATACTGCAGTGCTCGGCCTGATACCTGTCCTCGCAGCCATCAGTATCAGCGCCGCACTGACGAATGACAGTGAACTCGTTACGGCCATCGCATTGCTTAGTGCGACCTGCGCCCCGGTTTTGGTCACGCTGGAATTTCTGGGAACGAAGAACTGGTACCTATTCATCCTCTATGCGGTCCTCATAGCCGGAATAGTCGTCATTTATGTCCAAACCCCCATCTCCGCAATTGCCACGTTCTTCTTGGCGGTAGCCTTCTATGCAGTATGGGCATTGACTCTCCCCAGCTACATTCGCCGAGCAAATGTCCACGGTGGCGGAATGAGTGGCTGGATGGGCGTATCCTAAAGCCCTTAAAATAGTAATTGGCCTGGGGATTTGTGTTTATTTGAGGCGCTGTGTAACTTAATACGAGTCAGCGCGACCGACAGCGCCCCACAGGAACAAGAAAGTTCCTGGCTGAAGCGGCGATAGGAAAACAGGCCCTGACAAAATAAATTTTTTGCTCACGACGATATACATGCGAAAGCGTGTGGATGTTGTGTGGTGATGATGTTTGAGAACTCAATAGTGTGCCAATGTACTTTTTATTTTTTGTG
>NGUZ01000068.1 GCA_002154655.1 Corynebacterium kefirresidentii | reverse complement strand
ATGCCAAAAGCAAAAAGAATTATGTACAAAGGTCAAGAATACACATTATCGAAAGACGAAATTAATCAAATGCGTAAAGGTAAGGTAACAGCCGATGCATTTGAGGAACGTATCGCAAAGGGTTGGAACATTAAAGATGCGATTTATTTAAATCATAACTTTGTACCGTTTAAGAATGGTGTGTATCTAGCAGTACCAGTATTTAATGATACTTACTACATTAAAAGGTCAGATTTTGAAGATATGCGACAAAAACATAATCTAAGCACACAAAAAATATTCTCAAGAGTTAGAAAACAACCTATCGAGGAAGTTATACCGGAAGAGTACACAATTTATGAAAAGGAAAGCGATGATGATATGAATTACTTAGCGGAACAGAGAGAGCGTGAGGAACGTATCAAAGCACGTGAGTTAAATAGATTAAAAGAACGTAAGCCACATTTATTTAACGGTACACCACAAAAACATGTATTTGATAAATATTGCGTTCACTTATTCGAAAACAATGTATTTGCCAAAGTTAAAACAGATCAGTACGGCAATGTACAGAGGGGGTAGCGGAATGGAAAATG
>NGUZ01000067.1 GCA_002154655.1 Corynebacterium kefirresidentii | reverse complement strand
AAAACCTTTAGCATTGTTTGGTATAGCTGTAATGGCCTACGGAACATGGGAACTTACTAAATTAAATATGGATACACCATATCTTCATATAATGAGTATTTATGTGATTCGATCATTCGGTATGGCGTTTGTAATGATGCCACTTATGACAGCTGCCATTAACGCACTGCCACCAAGACTCATTTCTCATGGTAATGCATTCCTAAACACGATGAGACAATTAGCTGGTTCAATTGGTACTGCGATTCTTGTTACTGTTATGACGACGCAGACAACAAATCATGTTGGTGCGTTTACTGATGAATTAGATAAAACAAACCCTGTGATCCAAGACCACGTCCGTCAAATGGCGGCACAATATGGTGGTCAATCTGAAGCAGTACAAGCTATCTTAAAATACGTAAATCAGCTTGCATATATCGAAGGCATTAACGATGCATTCTGGATTGCCACTGGATTAGCAGTCTTAGCATTTATTTTAAGTTTATTCTTAAAAGGTAAAAAAGGTGCTGATGCAGAACATGAAAGAATGATGCATGCAGAAAGTAATAAATTTAAATAAAATGATGTTGGGGG
>NGUZ01000066.1 GCA_002154655.1 Corynebacterium kefirresidentii | reverse complement strand
AGTTTTTGCGCTAACTTCTATTGTTGAATACCAATAACCATAACGCTCAGGGCTATATGAATTATCAAAAGATACCTTTAATGCTAATGAAGGTAATAAATCATCAGATATATAAAGGAAAGAATATCTATCCAGTAATTCATACAACTGATTTCTCATCAATCTAAAATCATATGTCCCATGAAAATGTTCCATTTGAAAATTCAAGGTAACTTCTCTTTCTTTATAATCAAAACCATAATCAATTGTTCCAGGAACACCTTTTACATTATCTGTATATCTTTCTTTTTCTATACTAGGAACTAAAAAATCCAGTGGCGTAACGCCAGCTGGATAATCTAATTTATTAAAATCGGGATCAAATAAACTAAATGTCATTTTAACCACCTTCTATCTTCTTAACAATTTGGTTGAATTATTTAATGCATTATTAAAATTGTTCATTCTAGTCATTTCTTTACTACTAGGGAAATAGTTTTTATCTCTAATTTCTTGATTAGATTGATTGATATCACTATTGATATTAAGTAGTGCATCCATTTTACCTAGTATAGCTTTCAATAAAGCGTTTTGTTCTTTAATGTCGGTAT
>NGUZ01000065.1 GCA_002154655.1 Corynebacterium kefirresidentii | reverse complement strand
GCTGGGTTCAGAACGTCGTGAGACAGTTCGGTCCCTATCCGTCGTGGGCGTAGGAAATTTGAGAGGAGCTGTCCTTAGTACGAGAGGACCGGGATGGACATACCTCTGGTGTACCAGTTGTCGTGCCAACGGCATAGCTGGGTAGCTATGTATGGACGGGATAAGTGCTGAAAGCATCTAAGCATGAAGCCCCCCTCAAGATGAGATTTCCCAACTTCGGTTATAAGATCCCTCAAAGATGATGAGGTTAATAGGTTCGAGGTGGAAGCGTGGTGACACGTGGAGCTGACGAATACTAATCGATCGAAGACTTAATCAATTTATTTCAATGTTTTGCGAAGCAAAATCATTTACTTACTATCTAGTTTTGAATGTATAATCATTCTCTTGTCTGGTGACAATGGCAAGGAGGTCACACCTGTTCCCATGCCGAACACAGAAGTTAAGCTCCTTAGCGCCGATGGTAGTTGGATTTACGTTCCGCTAGAGTAGGACGTTGCCAGGCTTACACGTTGGAGAATTAGCTCAGCTGGGAGAGCATCTGCCTTACAAGCAGAGGGTCGGCGGTTCGAACCCGTCATTCTCCACCATTTTATCAAAACAATATATTGCCGGCCTAGCTCAATTGGTA
>NGUZ01000064.1 GCA_002154655.1 Corynebacterium kefirresidentii | reverse complement strand
CGCCCGCGCCTTCCGCGACGTCACGGCCGCCCCGAGACGGGCGAGCAGACCGGAGACGACGGGCATCGCGTACAGTCTCGACGTGCGGATCTTCTCCACCGACTCATCGGGGAGAGCATCGAAGGCGACGTGGTAGGAATATCCGAGGATCGAGGGGCACACCTCGCGTACGACGTCGATGTCCGGGCATTCGTAGCCGATTCCGCTTTGCGACGACACCAGGTTGCGCCGCACTTCGACGATGGCGCCGCCGAGCATATCGCGGGTGGATGGTCGGCCACCCGCTGCGACCGGTGCGACGTGTACCAACCGCCCATCGTCCGTCTGCGATGCCACGGCGTCGCCGTCGCCCGTCCCGTCCGGGCCCGCGTCCCCGACTCCCCCTCCGGAGAGGGGTTCTCTGGTCGATCCACGTTTTCTGTTCATCGTCGCCGCCTCGCTTCCGTTGCCGATTCCCGATCGGGAACATAACTTGAAACAGTATTAGGTTAGGCAATCCTTATCTACTTATGCCAGACTCGAATTATTGACTTTGCCCCCGCTCCCCCCCCATTTCGTTGTTAGCAGTTCCACCTCAGGGCACCGAAGATTCATAGCCTGTCCACCCGATTGGGCGGGCTATGTTTATTTCCGTTCCCTCCGTCTGAAAGGA
>NGUZ01000063.1 GCA_002154655.1 Corynebacterium kefirresidentii | reverse complement strand
TGTGGTATTTGAATACCAAATAAATGAACGAACATTGTCATTAACAATGGAGCTGCTAAAACAGCTGAAACAACTAATTTAATTAACTGTCGTTTTAATTGTTTTTCTTTTTGGGAACTTTTTTCTGATGCTTCTTTTTTAGGTTGTGCCTCATACCCTAGGTTTTTAATACGTTGTTGAAATTCATCTACAGACGTCATATCAGGGTTGTATTCTACAGTAGCACTTTCTGTGGTTAAATTAACTGTAGCCTTATTTACACCTGAGATTCGATTTAAAACTTTTTCGATTTTATTCGAACAAGCTGCACACGTCATTCCCATTACATCGAGATCCACTTTTTCGGTTAAAACTCCATAACCTGTTTTTTGAATTGTATTTGCAATATCTTCTAATGATGTAACATTGGGGTTATATTCAATTGTAGCTTTCTCTGTAGAAGGATTTACATTAGCGTTAACTTCATCTAATTTATTTAGATTTTTTTCTACTTTATTCGAGCAAGCTGCACATGTCATGCCTGTGATACCTAATGAGGTTTTTTTAATATTTTCACTCAATTATTTCTTTCCTCCTATTTTGAAAATTGTTTTAATACAACCATCAATTCTTTGATACTTTCTTCTCCGTTGCCATTTTTAATACCTTCACTTACACAATTAGATATATGGTCTTCAGTTACTATAAAACCCACTTGTTT
>NGUZ01000062.1 GCA_002154655.1 Corynebacterium kefirresidentii | reverse complement strand
AGCCATGGGCATCTTCTCCGGTCGGCATTTCCCCGTGACATCATCCTGTGGGCGGTGCGGTGGTACTGCCGCTACGGGCTCAGCTACCGCGATCTGGAAGAAATGATGACCGAACGCGGCGTACCGGTCGATCACAGCACCATCTACCGCTGGGTCCAGAAATATGCTCCTGAGCTGGACAAGCAGACCCGGTGGTACCGACAAGTCCCGGATTGGCAGGCCCGGTCCTGGCGGGTGGACGAGACCTATATCCGGGTCGGGGGAAAGTGGTGCTACCTCTATCGGGCCATCACCGCGGGCGGGCATGCCCTGGATTTTTACCTGTCCCCAAAGCGTAACGTCGCCGCAGTGAAGCGTTTCCTGGCCAAGACCCTGAGGTCGAACACGATAACCGGGTTCCCGCGGGTGATCAACACCGATAAAGCACCCTCCCTGGCCAGGGCAATCGCCGAGTTGAAGTCAGAGGGAATCTGCCCGCAGACCGTGGAACACCGGCAGGTGAAATACCTCAATAACGTCATTGAAGGAGATCATGGGCGGCTGAAACGGATCCTCGGACCGAAGGGGGCGTTCAAAAACCGGACCTCGGCGTACCGGACGTTGAAAGGGATGGAAGCGATGCATTCATTACGGAAAGGCCAGGGCGCGATGTTTGCTTATGGGCACCCCAATCCGGATGCGGTGATCGTCAGCCGGGTGTTCGAGGCTGCCTGAGAACGCCG
>NGUZ01000061.1 GCA_002154655.1 Corynebacterium kefirresidentii | reverse complement strand
ATAATTTTGTAGCTAATCAAGAACTAACAGTAACCATCACTTTAAACGAGTACAGACAACTTATAGAGGTGAAATCTAAAAAAGACAAAGAAATCGAAGATTACAGAAATAGATACTGGGAGAAAAAAAGTGAAGCTGAAAAGCTAAAAGAAGAAAATTCGAAACTTAAAAATACGATTTTCAACCTACAAACTGACGAAGGTGAGGAGGATCTAACTAATGGCTAACTTTTATGAATTATCAACAAAACATCAACAATTACTTAATATGTTGGACGAAGGTTATTCTATCGAAGATTTACAAGATACGTTAGACAGTATTGAAGTAGACATGAATACCAAAGTGGATAATACAGTCGGCTTAATCAGAAGTGTAGAAGCAGATACTGATGCGATAGATAAAGAGATTAAACGTCTACAAGCACTGAAGAAACAAAAGAATAATTTTATCGGCAGATTAAAACAACACTTACAAGACGCTTTAGAAGTACAACAAAAAGACAATTATAGAACATCAACTAACTACATCTATAAACGTAATAATCAACCAAGTGTGAGTATCACAGACGAAGCACTTATCGATAAAGCGTACCGTATACCACAACCAGATAAATACGATAAAAAAGCAATGAAAGAAGATATTTTAGCAGGTGCTGATGTTGAAGGTGCAGAATTAGTAAACTCAACAAGTTTGGTGGTGAAATAAGTGTTTAACATTTCAAGCGCTAAAGATATTACAACAGATAAATCAACGTATTTA
>NGUZ01000060.1 GCA_002154655.1 Corynebacterium kefirresidentii | reverse complement strand
CAATGGCTTTAAGTTCTGTAAGTGTTGTCACAAACGCTTTACGTCTAAAACGTATGAAATTATAAGAATCTTATATTTCTTGAAAGGAGGTGACAACATTGACTAACGAAGTTATTAATGTAGAAGGTATGAGCTGTGACCATTGCAAGCATTCAATTGAAAAAGCATTAAATGGATTAGATGGTGTAACATCTTCAGAAGTAAGCTTGGCGAATGGGAATGTGGAAGTTGAATTTGATGAAAATCAAGTAGCTTTCAACGACTTTAAAGAAGCTATTGAAGATCAAGGTTACGATGTAATTAAATAATTTAAATAGTTGGGCATATCGTTTAATGATATGCCCTTATTAAAAATTAAGGAGGATAAAAATATGAATCATAATCATGAATATCATTCAAACAAACCCGAAATTAAAGCAAATGTTGTATATAGAGATGGTAATATAGAAATTACGTTAGAAGATGAATTTAATAATGCCCCATTATTAGATACTATGCATGAAAAAGAAATGCATTTCGTTTTAGTATCTAATGACATGGAGAAATATTACCACCTACACCCTCAAAAAAAGCATGAAGGTTTATTTATAATTAACCAACAATTAGAGCCAGGAACTTACCAGGCTTTTGTTGATGTTACACCAAAAAACCATGTGTATTCCGTTCATCCTATTGAACTGCAAATTGGAGATAAAATAACCTCTACAACATCTTTAAATTCTGATAAAAATTGGGTAAAAGTTAACAAAGGAGTTCATGTAACTTTAAATTCTATAAGTGCTAAAGAAGATGAACATGTCCCTTTAACTTTCAATACAGAATTAACTCCC
>NGUZ01000059.1 GCA_002154655.1 Corynebacterium kefirresidentii | reverse complement strand
CAACATCAGCCGATTAACCGTCGCAGTCGCCCAACACATAGGGCAGACGATCGCTATCTACCAGGGCTTGCGATGCGACAGCTCTCTCGCATCCACGTCGGCAACTCCAAGACCGATGTACGCGACGCCTAGGTCATCGCCCATGCCGGTCTTAACCTTCCAGACGCCCTGCGCAGCGTCGACCGCGTTGAGGAAGTCTTTACCCAGCCAAAAGTTCTCAACGGTATCGACGAAGACCTCGCCCGAGCCTACACACGCCTAATTAACCAGATGCGATCCGCGCTCGTGGGAACCAATCCTGCCTTCGAACATGTCCTGCACGGACAGATGATTCACCGAAAATGGATCCTCCACCTACTTGCAAAATACGGCGGCCCCACCAAGATTCGACGCATCGGTAAAACACGCCTAGCAGCCTTTGCGCGCAGTCACAAAGCGCGCAATCCCGAGCCTGTCATCCATGCCATGCTTGCTGCCATCCACACACAGACCATGTCCATTGCCGGCGCAGAATACCCCGAACTTAGCGTAGCAATGTCCGCCAAAGACGCACTGGCCAAACTAGCACATCGCAAGGAAATAGAAGCACAGGTACTCAAGCTCATTCAAGACATTCCTCAAACCGAGATTCTTTTATCCATGCCCGGCATCGGCCCACGTAGCGCAGCACAGATCCTCATGACTGTTGGCGATATGTCCGACCTCCCCGATGCAGCGCACCTAGCGTCCTATACAGGCCTATCACTGCGGACGACTCAGTCGGGAACGTCCATTATGTCGAATTCGCCCAACCGCGCTGGCAACAAAAATTAAAGAACGCCCTATGGCAATCGTCTTCTGCATCGATCAGATTCCACGAGCGTTCCCAGCAATTCTATGAACGAAAACGCAAAGAAGTGGGGTTGACCGCAATTCGTGGACACGTAGTGGGGCTACCTAGTGTTTAGGCAGC
>NGUZ01000005.1 GCA_002154655.1 Corynebacterium kefirresidentii | reverse complement strand
GCCGGCGGCGTGTCCTTGCCTAGGAGGCATGACACCACCACTGACCAATATCGACTCCATCCGCACCAACCACCCCACCTTTTGGACCGACCTGAAAAACGGCACCTACCTCAAACTCGCACCACGCATCGCCGTCCGGCGCGATCACTACCACGACCTCAACTTTCCCTCCCAGCTGCGCCTACGCGCCATCGCCGCCGCCCGCAGCGCCTATACCGCGGTGCTCATCTCCAAGTCCGCCGCCCGCGTGCACGGGCTGTGGGTCATCGCCACGGCCGAAGAAAAGATTGAAATGGCGCTTCCCACCAACACGCTTCCCCACAAGGACCGCCGCCATCCCGAGCGCATCTACCGCAAAGCTTTACTTCCCGAGCCCGTCCTCGTGGACGGCACCCGCTGCGTTTCCAAGGCCCGCGCGGTTATCGACGTCGCCCGCTACCACGGCTTCACCGACGGCCTCATCGCCGCCGACTCGGCTTTGCGCTCCGGCCTCAGCCGGGAAGACCTCAAGGAAGAGTTCGCCCGCATGGGCCGGGTGCGCAATAGCCGCATCGTCCGCTCCGTAATCCACCACGCCTCTTCCCTTTCCCGCTCTCCCTACGAGTCTTTCGCCCGCGCCCTCCTCATTGAGGCCGATTTCCCCTGGCCCATGTTCTTCGAGGCGCCCTTCACCGCGCTGCCTGGCATCACGACCGCCCTATGCATCAACAGCGCCTACCTCATCGACATCATCCCCGCGAAGGCACTTCCCCATCAGCGTGAGCGCCACCGACGTCTGCGCGAGGCCGGCTTCACCGTCCTCTGCTATACCCCGCGACAGCTTATCGACCACCCCACTCGCTTCCTAACCGACCTCATTTCCACCATCTCCGCCAGACAAAAAGCCGCCCGTTCTGCCTAAGTCCACGCTTCCTGCCTCCCGCCTTCCGCTACCCCGCCCTTCGCGCTCACCAGCGGCGCTTTCGCCGCGGAATCCACTGCGCCGGTGAGCGCGAAGGGAGGCCGATGGCGAATGCCTCGCAAGAGAACCCACCGAGACTTCGCCGCAATAAGAAAGAACCTCCGCGAGCATATGCTCGCGGAGGTTCCAATGACTCCAGCTACTGCCTCAACGGGAAGGTCTTACTGGTTGATGCGCCATGGGACGCTGTTCTTCGGCAGCATGCCGTGGGTGTAGAGGTAGTCAATGGTGGACAGGATGCCCAGCACAGTGCCGCCACCTACGAGTGCAGCCAGGAAGGAGAACCCTGCGACGGAAGACATGTCTGCGTCCTTGCCGTCCTTACCGTTAATGCCATCGCGGCCGTCACGTCCGTCGCGACCGTCTCGGCCATCACGTCCGTCTCGGCCATCGCGACCATCCTGGCCATCTTCGCCGTCGCGGCCGTCCTTACCGTCTTGGCCATCTTCGCCGTCGCGGCCGTCGCGACCATCGCGTCCATCGCGGCCGTTCTCGCCATCCTTACCGTCACGACCGTCACGGCCATCACGACCGTCGCGGCCATCTTGGCCATCCTTACCGTCTACGCCATCCTGGCCGTCCTTACCGTCCTGGCCGTCTTTGCCCGGAACAACCGCAGCTTCGGTAGTGGAAGGTTCGGTGGATTCCTCAGAGGTCGGCTCTTCAGCGGAAGTTTCTTCTGCGGAGGTCGGCTCTTCGGTGGCCGTTTCTTCTGCGGAGGTCGGCTCTTCGGTGGCCGTTTCTTCAGCGGAGGTCGGCTCTTCGGTGGCCGTTTCTCCAGCGGAGGTCTCCTCGGTGGAGGTCTCTTCTGCGGACTCAGACGGGGTGGTCTCCTCAGAGGTAGCATCCTCAGAAGCCGGAGCCTCGGAAGTGGTCTCCTCAGAAGAAGGCTCCTCGGAAGGGCTCTCCTCGGCAGGCTGGTCCTTGGTCTTCTTGCCGTTGAGCATATCGGAGCACAGCTGGCCAGCTGGGGCGTTCACGGCTGCAAGATCGGAGGCTGCGGTGGAGATGTTGTTCAGGGAGTCTTCGATGCTCTTCTGCTGGTCCTTGCTCAGCTTCAGGTCGCCGGCGACGCTCGCACCTGGAACCAGGCCGGCGATGGTAACGGCTGCATTAAAGAGCTTCAAGATAACCTTGGTGCCCTTGCCAAAGGCGCCGTCGGCGAACTTAAGCAGGCCGGAGACGGTCTTCTTAGCACCATCCGGGTTGTTCATATCAACGTCGGCATCGGCGTTATCGATACGGCCGATGGCCATGCCCTGGGCGCGGGAGAGATCCCAGGTAACGGTCTTGTCCTTCTCGCCTTCCTTGACCAGCTTGGCAATGCCGTCCCAGGTCTTACCGGAAATCTTATCGATGAAATCGGCCGGAACGAGGTCGCCGACAACCGGGATGATCTCCCAGACGGTCTTGAGGATCTTTTCGCCGCCATCGTAGAAGGCCTTAGCCAGCGCAAGCTTGAGGTCGAGCATGTTGCCTTCCTTGTCAGGGGCATCAGTGACCTCACAAACAAGCTTGTCCTTCTGCTCATCCTTGACCACCTTGACGTTGACGTCGCCGTTGGAGGCCTCAGTCTGTGCGAGTTCCTCGAGGGTGGTTGGCTTTGCAGACTCCTCGGAAGCCGGAGCCTCGGCGGTCTCCTCCGCGCCGTCTACTGCGTACGGGGTGATGGACTCGGCGGCGTCTTCTTCTGCGTCGAGTTCTTCCATCGCCTTATCGCCGGCGTTGTTTTCCTCGAGCAGCTTGCCGTTCTCATCGAATTCGATCCCGTTGAGGCTAACGGTATCGTCGGTGGTCTTTTCCTCGACAAAGGTGGTGTCGTCGGCGGCGACGGCGTTAGGCACAACAGTGATGGAAGAGAAGGTGGCTACGGCCACTGCGCTGGCAATGAGGCGAGAAGTTCGGCGTGCGCCCATGGTTTAACTCCCTGTAGATGTGGTTAAAGAATGTGATTGCGCGCGCCGCGTGTGGATGCTGCTAGGTCACGGCGTTCGCTTGGACGGGAATTACCCTACAGCGCGTTGAGAGTATTTTCTACTTAGATTTTAAGGTTGATCCAGCAACAATACCGCTGGATACACAACCCAACCCACTGAACAGGCATAACAGAAATTATATGGAACGGCTGTTAACCTAAAATTTCCCTAACTGCTTCCCCGAATCGGGGCGCCCTAGCGCAGAAAACTTCAACGGCCACCGAGAGAGGGAATCTCGGTGGCCGTGAACATCCCCTTGCGTGAAACAAGGAAGTCTATGGGGTTTATGCAGTTGTAGCCCGGCGGGCCGCCTCGCGCTTAGCGCGGACCTTTTCCACCACCGCGGCAACGCGGGCGCGCTCTTCTAAGAACTGCGGTGGGTTATGCCCGCGCATCGTGCGGACATAGGCCGGGTGGGTATCAAGCACCGTGTGCTTCCACGCTTGCACCGCGATGAGGGCGGACTCGCCGGTGCGCTTGTACAGGTGCGGCAGGGAGACCATGTCGAGGTTGCGGGCCACGGCGTCGGTTTGCGCAAGCACGTACTCGACTACCTCGCGCAGGTAATCCGCCACGGCCTGGGTACGGTAACGCAGGGACTGGGCCAGCTCGTGCACCACGATGGGCTTGGAGATCGGGAATCGTTCATCCAGCAGGCGCGGGGTGAGTTGTTCCGGCTCTTCCACGTCGTTCACACCGGAAGAAGCGGCGGAAATGGTGCCGGAGCGCACGCCGGAGACCAGGGCTTGGCGCAGGCCCATCAGCTCGCCTACACAACGGCCGGAGTCAACGCGGGCGTCTTCGACGATATCGCCTAGCTCAGCCAAGCAATCCATGCACAGCTCTTCGTCCCAATCCTCGATGGCTTCAATGAGGTGCTCGAGGTACTCTGCGACTTCGTCGCCGATATTGTAAATCTCTTGCGTAAGCTCGCGGTGGCGCAGCTCGGCGGCGATTTTGTGCATTGGCTTCGAGCCACTCCCTTCCACGATCCCATTTCTAACCTCTAGTAGAGGTTGAGGTTTGCTGTAACGCCTCACGACTTTATGCGAGATCCGCCGCCGCGAGCGCGCGACACTCCGAAGCCATTCACAGGTTTATGGCAGGTTCGCCCGCACTGGGGTGAGGATGGTGGGGTGAGCTGCAGAAGGGGGCGTCGGCAAGCAGGGCAAAAAGAAACACCCGAGGGAATTCCCCCGGGTGTACCCACCGCGCAGCCTAGCGCTTGTACAGGTGCTCGATGGCCGCGGCGTAGCGCTGCGAAACCACGTTGCGCTTGACCTTCATGGTGGGGGTCAGCTCGTTTTCTTCCTCGGTAAGGTCAGATTCGAGGATGTAGAACTTCTTAATCCCCTCCGCATGGGAGACGGTGGCGTTAACCTGGTTGATGGCATCCTGCAGCTCCGCGCGGAGGGTGGGATCGGTGGCCAGCTCTCGCATAGAGCGATTTTCCGGAATATTGTGGTCCAGCTTCCAACGCTTCAAAATATCTGGATCCAGCGTCAGCAGCACTCCCACGAAGGGCTTACCATCGCCTACCACCATGGCCTGGGAGATAAGCGGGTGACCGCGCAGGATATCCTCCATCGGGCCGGGCGAAACATTCTTGCCGCCGGCCGTAACAATCAGATCCTTCTTGCGGCCGGTAATAACGAGCTTGCCGTCCTCATCAATCTCGCCCAAGTCACCGGTGTTGTACCAACCATCCTCGAGGGCTTCGGCCGTTGCCTCAGGATTATTCCAGTAACCGTGGAAGACGATATCGCCCTTGATGCAGATTTCGCCTTCATCATTGATGCGGAAGGTCACGCCGCCCATGGGCGGGCCGACCGTGCCGATGGACTGGTCCACAAAGTCCACCGCGGCCGCAGCGGCGACCTCGGTGAGGCCGTAGCCCTCATAGACCGGGATACCGATGCCGCGGTACCAGTGCAGCAGGTCGTGGCCCATGGCGGAGCCGCCGGTAATGCAGTAGTTCACGTTGCCGCCCACGCCCTTACGGATGGTGGAATAGACCAGCTTGTCAAAGAGCTTGTGCTTGGCCTTCAGCAGGCGATCTGGCCCCTCCGGCTTGTCCAAAGCCTTGGAGTATTCGATGGCAACCTTCTCGGACTGCTCAAAGAGAAGGGCCTTAATGCCAGAATCGGCCGCCTTAGCAGCAGCAGAATTGCGCACCTTTTCAAAGACGCGCGGCACACCCAAAATGACGTTCGGGCGGGAGCGGGCGAACTCGATGGAGATGGTGGAAAAGTCCGACCAGTGGTTCTGGGAGGCACCGCGCATGGCCACCGCGATGGAAACCGCGCGGGCAAAGACGTGTGCCAGTGGCAGGAAGGTCAGGGTGTGGCTGCCCGGCACGGCGAAAATACCGATGGGGTTGGTGCACAGGCCGCGGGTTTGGGCCAGCCAGTTGCGGTGGGTGAGGATGCAGCCCTTGGGGCGTCCGGTGGTGCCTGAGGTATAGACCAAGGAAGCCAGGTCATCGGTGGAGGTGGCCTTGATGCGGGCGTAGACCTCCTCGGCGGCCACGCCGCGGCCCTCGAACTTGAGGGTGTCAATGGCGGAGGAGTTGATTTCTAGGACGCGGCGCAGCTGGGAGGGAGAGCCCTTGAGATTGGGCTCACCGTCTTCTTGCAAGACCAGGTTTTCTACCAGTTCGGAGTGCTCGCGGGTTTCGGTAATGGCGAGCACGGCGCCGGAGTCTTCAATAATCCAGCGCACCTGGGAGGCAGAAGAAGAGGGATAGACCGGCACGGAGGCGGCGCCCGCGGCCCAGATGGCAAAGTCCAGCAGGGACCACTCATAGCGGGTAGCAGAGATGAGAGCGACGCGGTCTCCCTGCTGCACGCCTAGGGCGATGAGCCCCTGGGCTACTTCAAAGACCTCATCGATGAATTCTTTGCCCGTTACATTGACCCACTCGTAGTTTGCCGGGCGGGTAAACATGACGCCGTGTGGACGCTTCTTCGCAGTGTCCATCAGGGCGGTCAGGCAGGTTTCGCCCGGCTCGATAGTAAATTGCGCCGGGGTATGCACTTCTTGCAGGGTCACGCGGTGTCCTTTCGAACAGCTATTTATTAATCTCCGCCTACTGTACCAATCTGTTTCCCAGCGGGCGCGTTGTCCCCGTGGCACAATGTGGCCTGTGACTACCCGCGCCTTGCTTGAAGAACTCGCCCAGCGCCACGGTGTGGCCACCAGCTATACCTCCCAGTCTGGTTTCCCCGTCCACGTCGCTGAAGACACTATTACCTATACCCTGCGCGCCTTGGGCGTGGCCGTCCCTGATCACCCAGACGATGCTGCGTTGACGCAGCTGCTTTACGACGACTACCTCACCCGCTCCTCCCAGCCCCTTCCCCACTGCGTCGTCGCACCCCAGGGCCAGGAGCGCGGGTTCGTTGTGCATGTACATGCCGGCGACGCCGCCCACGTACACATCGAGTTGGAAGAAGGCGGCACCCGCGAGGTCTACCAAGATCGCAACGACGCCCCAGACGCAGACGTCGATGGCACGCTATGGGGCGAGGCCAGCTTCCATATCCCTGGCGATCTGCCGCTGGGCTACCACGAGCTGGTGTTGGAGTCAGAGGGCATCGGCAAGCATGCCTGCTCGCTGATTATCACCCCGGCGCGCCTCACCACGGCCGATGAGTTTGTCGAGCACCCGATTAGCGGCGTGATGGCGCAGCTATATTCGGTGCGCTCGAAGTCTTCTTGGGGAATAGGTGATTTCCAGGATTTGGGGCAGCTGGCTGAAACGCTCGCGCCGCACGCGGATTTTTTGCTAGTCAACCCGCTGCATGCGGCCGAGCCGCTGCCGCCGATTGAGGATTCTCCCTATCTGCCCACCACGCGGCGTTTTATCAACCCCCTCTACCTGCACATCGAATCCATCCCGGAACTCCAGCTCCTGCCCGAGGACCTGCAGGATGATGTGCGTGAGTTAGCGGAGGAATTTCGCCAGCGCAACCGCAGCGCAGATGAAATTGAGCGCGACACCATTTTTGAAGCCAAGCTGCAGGTGCTGCGCGAGCTTTTTAATTACCAGCCCACTCCGGAGCGCGAAGAGGTCTTCGTGCGCTACGCCCGCGAAGAGGGCCGCGGCCTGCGCGATTTCGCTGCCTGGTGCGCGCAGCAAGACGCCGCCGCGCAGTCGGGCCAGCGCCATGCCGAAGGCCTGGACATGGACAAGCTCACGCGCTTTTATTCCTGGCTGCAGTTCCTGTGCGATGAGCAGCTGGCCGCCGCGCAGCAGCGCGCACTCGATGCCGGCATGCGCCTGGGCCTGGTGACTGACCTTGCCGTGGGGGTGCACCCGGGCGGCGCCGATGCCGTAAACCTCACAGAGTATTTGGCGCCGCAGTGCTCGGTAGGCGCCCCGCCGGATGACTATAACCAGCAAGGCCAAGATTGGTCGCAGCCGCCGTGGCACCCGCAGCGCTTGGCCGCCGCCGGCTACGCCCCGTGGAGGGAGATGCTCTCCACCGTGCTGCGCCATGCCGGCGGCGTGCGCGTGGACCACATCTTAGGGCTCTTCCGCCTGTACTGGATCCCGCGCATGGCCAGCCCGCTGACGGGCACCTATGTCTCTTATGATTTTGAGGCCATGGTGGGCATCTTGGCTCTGGAAGCGCAACGCGCTGGTGCCGTGGTCATTGGTGAAGACCTCGGCACCGTAGAGCCGTGGGTACAAGACGTGCTCGCCCAGAAGGCGGTGCTGGGTACATCCATCGTGTGGTTTGAACACGACGATGATGACTACTCCCCGCTGCCGCAGGAGAAATACCGCCAACTGGCGCTGTCCTCAGTCAATACGCATGATCTGCCGCCCACCTTGGCCTACCTGCGCGGCGATCATATTTCGCTACGCGCGCACCTAGGCGTGCTTACCCGCTCGGTGGAAGAAGAGCAGCGCGATGACATAGAGTGGCAGGCCCGAGTACTCGCAGCCGTGGCGGACCGTGGCCTCTTACCGCAGCGCGATTACCTCGTAGATCCGGCCGAGCGCGCTTCTCGCGGCGCGGAGGAGGATATAAGTGAAGCACTGCATCGCTATATCGTAGGTACACCTTCGGCTCTTGCGTGCACCAGCTTGGTGGACATGGTGGGTGATGTGCGCGCACAAAATCAGCCGGGTACCACGCACGAACTTTATCCCAATTGGTGCGTGCCGCTGTGTGATACCAACGGCGCTCCCCTGCTCATTGAGGATCTCCCTAGCCTGGAATTCTTCCAGCGCTTAGAGGCCACCAGCCGGAAAGCATAAAGCGGAAGGCCTAACGCCGGGCCTAGGCGCTGGTGCGGGGTGGAGCAGGTTTAGGTCCACAGGCCGATCAGTGCGACGACGATGACCAGCGCTATCATCGTCCACAACGTGAGCGTGACACGGGATTTGGGCAGAGCGCGCTTGCGTTTAACGGGCTGTGCACCAGGCGTGGCCGCCGAGGTAGAAGACTGGCCGGCGCGCTTGGCTTCGGGGTCCCAAAGGCCCTCGCGGGGGTTAGCGCGCAGCTCGGCGCGCTCTTGCCGTGCGCGCTCGTTATTTTCCTCAGCCATGGTGGTCTACTTTAGTGCTGTGGCTGCGTTGCTGGGAAATCATGCGTTTGCCTCGGTTGGCTATGTAGTCGACCACCCACATCAGGCACCACGCTACGACCACCATGAGTGGCACGGCGATGGCCACCACGATGACCATTTGAATCCACACGGGCGCCTGCACCAACAATTGCGATAGCGTGCTGCCCAAGCTCGTCAACCACTCCATGGCTACTTATCCTACTTGCTCGCGGTAGTCTGGCTGACATGTCGAGCGCCCAGATTCCTGTTACCGTCGCCACCGCTTCCGGCCGGATCACCGGCGTGCGCCGAGATGGCCTGCACTATTTCCATTCGGTGCGCTATTGCAGCATCCCCAGCCCCTACTCTCCTGCCGAACCATTTGATCGCAGCCTCGATCAGGATGCCCGCGAGCCGCACCCAGAAGATATTGCTTTGTCCATTACCACTCCTGCCGATGCCAACGACTGCCCTGTGGTGGTCTATGTTCACGGCGGGCGCTACGAGCACGGATCGCACGAGGATCCGCGGCTTTCGGGGACAAAGAATGCCCGTCACGGTGTAATCCAAGTCAACGTCGGTTATCGGGTGGGGTTGGCTGGTTTCGCGCGCTTTGACGGCGATGAGGCGGACCGCTACCGCGGCATCGATGATTGTCTCCTAGCTTTAGAGTGGCTGCAGCACAATATCGAGGCCTTTGGTGGGGATAAAACCAATATCACTTTGGTAGGCCAATCCGCTGGGGCGGCGATAAGCTTGTGGCTCGCACGCCGCGATCACTTCCGGGGCGGTTTCCGCCGCGTGCTGGCGCTCTCGCCGGCATTCCCACGCGACCGCTTCGAGCACCGCGTCACCGACCTGCGCAAAGCTCTAGGCGTACCGGTCACGCGCCAGGCTCTAGGAAAAATGGACCCAGAATCGCTGGCCAAAGGGTATGCCAAATTCCGCAAGAAATATCGCTTCGATGTCGCCTTGGGCCCCGCGCCACTGCGGGCCGAAGAACTGGCGGATATCCCTATCGTGGTGACATCTACCCGCGATGAGTTCTATGACATGCCCCAAGCCCAGCGCATTGACAAGATGGCCCTGGCGGGCTTTATTACCAGCTACCTTTCGCCCAAGTTTGGCATTTCGCAGGGGCGCTTCAAGCAGTGGCGGCAACTGGCGCATTATGTGGATCCGCAGCGGCCGATGGGCCGGCTTATCGGTGATGCCGCAGTGCGCCGTTGGACCGCCCAGGTAGCCGAGTATGCACCAGGACCTACGTGGATGATGGAATTTACCCGCACTACTGCCCCCGCAGTGCACTGCGCCGAGCTCGGCCCACTTTTTGGCGGCAATGGTAGCGAAGGGGAAAACAACGCCCCCGCCAAAAAGCTCAACGCGTGGCTACGCCATTTTGCCACCACGGGTGAGCCCGGATTCCCCAGCTATGGCGATGACCACCAGGTGCTGGAATTTGACCTAGATACGGGCGAGCGTCGCCTAGCCTATGCCACCTTGGACTATGTGGCCGCGGCCTTCTATAACGACGACGAGCTGTAATTACAGCGCAGCACGCAGCTTTTCGTCCGCTAGCTCATCAATCATCCACGGGCTAAAGACGCCAGGCATGGCATCGGCGGCAACAAAAAGCCGGGCCGGCTCGACCCACTGGTAGGAATCTACTTCTTCGGGATTGGGCTCCCACTGTGCATCGGGGGCAAGCTCGACGGTATATACCGGGCAGATTTCATTTTCTACCGTGCCGGAGGAATCCACCGCGCGATAGGAAAAATCTGGCAGGATAAGCCGCGGGGCGGAGAGATCTGAAGGCGCGATGCCTAGCTCAAAGGAGGCGCGGCGCAGTACTGCAGCCTTATTCTCTTCGCCGGGAGCGGGGTGGCCGCAAAAAGCATTGGTCCACACGCCAGGCCAGGTGAGTTTGCTCAGCGCGCGGCGGGTGACTAGCACCTTGCCGCCGCAGGTTAGCCAGGCGGAGAAGGCAAAGTGCAGCGGGGTATCGGAGGTATGAACTTCGGCCTTGGAAGCGGTGCCGATGGGTTCGCCCGCGGCAGAGGCCAAGACTACAAGTTCCGTCATAGATTAAGGTCTCCTACCCAAGTCACGTTGCCTACGTGGAGGCGGGCATTCCACAGGTTGCCAGGAGTGACGTCGTAGCGGTACTGCAGATTAACCGAGGCACCCGCACCCAACGGGTGGTCGAGTCCTGGTGGCTCCACATCCGGGGCAGACTGCTCGTCATAGGGCAAGGAATTAATCTTGGCCCAGCCACCATTGCCGTCGGCGCGTTCGAGGGTGGGATCTTCAAAGGCGTCGACCGGCAAGGGAACGTCGTTTTCATTCTTCAGCAGGATGGTCACTACGGAGCCGCCGGAATTGTTATCGGAATACACTCCCTGCAGTTCCCAGCTCACGCCCAAGCCCTTATCCTTTACCGGCTCGGCAAGGTTAGAGGTGACCTCTTTGTCATCGGTGTCCTTGGCCTCGTACGGGGCTTCTTCGGAGCTGGAGACGGTGATATTGTCCCCGAGCCCTGTTTCTTCCGGCTGGAGAACACTACATCCGGTCAGGGTCACGGCGAGAGCGCTGACCACGCCTGCGCCGAGTATGTGAGAAATTTTCACCGTGGATGGATCCTTTGCACGCGAAGATTGTTGTATTTCTGCACAAGTACCTTAGCCTAATCTTTCCGGAACTTAGGCATTTACTCCCGTGAACCCCGCATGTGGCATACTAGGCAGTCGCCTAAATCTCTCCTCCCCTAAAATCGCGCACTACCCGCCTTTTTGAATTGAGTGTGGCTTTATGAATTCCATCTTGCGCATTACTCGCAGTGCTTCTGCCCTGTGGCCTTATTACTTGGGCGTGCTATTAGCTGCCACGGTCACCGCAGTCCTAGCACTGATATCGCCCTTTCTGACGCGCCACGCTACCGATACGATCGTAGAGGCGCTACAGACGGACGCCTCGGCCGGCGACGCGCTGCGCACCGTGTTGTTATTGGCTGTGGCGCTTTTTCTTGCCGACGCCGCCAATGCCCTCTTCCGCAATATCGGTGGCTACATCGGCGATGTCATGGTCTCGCGCCTGCGCGAGATTTTGTCCACGCGCTACTTTGCCAAGCTGCTCGCGCTCCCGCAGGGCTATTACGATAACCAGGTCACCGGCACGATCATCGCCCGGCTGGATCGCTCGATTGCCAATATCACGCAGTTCGTGCAGTCCTTTGCCAATAACTTCTTCACGATGATCATTCAAACTCTCGCGGTGCTAGCCATTACCGCGTGGTTCTACTGGCCGCTGGCCATCCTGCTGGCCCTCCTCTTCCCAGTATATATGTGGCTCACCGCGCTGACCTCGAAGCGCTGGCAGAAGTTTGAGGCCACTAAAAATGAGAATATCGACCTGGCTAATGGCCGCTTTGCCGAGGTCATAGGCCAGGTCAAGGTGGCCAAGTCCTTTGTGAGCGAGACCCGCGAGCTCTTCCACTTTGCAACGCGCTACCGCGCCGTGGTGGATACCACCAAGCCGCAATCGCGCTGGTGGCACATGATGGATACCTTCCGCGGTCTGGCCATGGCGCTTATTTTCCTGGGGATCTACGGCGTTATCTTCTGGCGCACGCTGGAGGGACATTTTTCCTTGGGCGATATGGTCATGTTGCTGCAGATGGTCTCCAGTGCGAAGCAGCCGGTCTTTATGATGAGCTGGATTGTCGATACCGCCCAGCGCGCAATAGCCGGTTCGAAGGACTACTTCAAGGTAATGGAAGAAGAGCTCGAGCCCACCGCCCCACGCGAACTGGTGGCCGCCACCACCGGTTCGCATACCCCGCAGCTGGATCTCACGCCGGTTCGCCCACTCGAGCCCACACCCGGCGCGCCGGTATTTTCCTTTGAGCACGTTTCCTTCGCCTATGAGGAGGGAAAACCCGTGGTGGAGGATATTTCCTTCGCGGCCGCTGAGGGCCATAAGGTAGCGCTCGTGGGCGAGTCCGGCGGCGGCAAGTCGACCTTGGTGAACCTGCTTTTGGGCCTTTACCACCCCTCAACGGGGCACCTCGATGTGCTAGGCCACCGGGTAGACGATCTCACTGCCTCGCGCCTGCGCGCCTCGGTGGGCGTGGTCTTCCAGGAGTCTTACCTCTTCTCCGGCACCATTCGCGAAAATATCGCCTACGGCAAGCCGGGTGCCACGGAGGAAGAAATCGTGGACGTCGCCAAGCGCGCCAATGCCCATGAGTTTATCCAGGCCTTCCCGGATGGCTATGACACCGTTATTGGTGAGCGCGGCCTGAAGCTTTCCGGTGGACAAAAGCAGCGCGTCTCCGTTGCCCGCGCCATGCTGAAAGACGCCCCCATTTTGGTATTGGACGAGGCCACCTCGGCGCTTGATACCAAGTCCGAGCGCGCCGTGCAGGCCGGCTTGGATGAGCTGATGAAGGACCGCACCACGCTTATTATCGCCCACCGGCTGTCCACCATTGCGGACGTCGATACCATCATCACCTTGGACCGCGGCCGCATCGATGAGATGGGCTCGCCGGCCGAGCTGGCTCAATCCGGTGGCATTTATGCCGAACTGCTCAAACTCACTCAATCCACCTCGGCCGCAGACCGCCGCAGGTTGAAAAAATATGGCTTTGTCTCCGGCCACGCCTCCGAATTCGAGGAGGAAGAAGAGGCCGATGTCTAGGAGCCTGCACCGTCGCGGGAAGATAAACCAGCTGAATAAAAGCGCATAAATGCGCTGGGGTGGCCGCGGGCTTCGCGTTATGGTTGAAGCCATGGAGTTTCCTAGCCTAGAAGAATTGCAAGCCCGCGGAACCCGCAAGTGGACCGTCTTCGAAGAAGATGTGTTGCCACTGTGGATTGCGGAGTCCGACTTCCCCACCGCGCCCGCCATCAAGAAGGCGTTGGAAGAAATGGTGGATAGGGAAACCTTCGGCTATACCCCAGCACCCAAGGCCTCAGGACTGCGCGAGGCTGTGGCTAATTTCTATGACACACGCTATGGCTGGCGCCCTAACCCGGAGCATATTTTCTGGATCGGAGACGTAGTGCGGGGTCTTTTGCTAGGAGTGCAGTACTTTACCCGCGAAGGTTCCCCGGTCATCGTGCCGGTGCCTTCCTACCCTCCACTGCTGGAGCTGCCGCGCACCGCTGGCCGCGAAAAGATCGAGACCAGCCTAGAGCTCGATGATATTGAGCGCGCCTTCCAACAGGGCGCTGGCTCTATTTTGCTAGCCAACCCCTATAACCCGCTCGGCCGCGTCTTGGACGAGGACTACCTCACCGGCTTGGTAGAACTGGCGGAAAAATATGATGCCCGCATCCTGGCCGATGAAATCCATGCCCCGCTGGTCTATGAGGGGCGGCATATCCCGGTGGCGTCGCTGAGCGCGGCGGCTGCCGAGCGCACCATCACGGTAACCGCTACCTCCAAGGCTTTTAATACTGCCGGGCTGAAGTGCGCGCAGATCATTTTCTCCAACACAGCCGATGTACACACGTGGAATGGCCTTACTGGGGTGGCCAAGGACGGCACGGGCACTCTAGGCGTGCTTGCTGCGGAGACTGCCTACCGTGAGTGCGGCGACTTCCTCGATGAAGAAATAGCGTACCTGCGGCAGACCCGCGATTGGTTGGTGGAAGAGCTGCCGCAGCGCATCCCTGGTTTAAAGACCAGCAAGCCGGAGGCCACCTACCTGCTGTGGTTGGATTTTTCCGATACCGCTATCGGCGGCAATCCACAGCCGGCCAAGTGGTTGCGGGAGAATGCGAAGGTCGCGCTCAATGAGGGCGATACCTTTGGCACCGGCGGTCCGGGACATGCGCGGTTGAATTTCTCTACCTCGCGCGAGATCTTGGAGGAGGCACTCGACCGCATGGAGCGTGCCTTCGCCGCACTCGATTAAGCTGGCCCGGCTGGGTCAACCATGTATTCTGCGTCACCCCCACACTTTGATTTCTCACCATGTGGGCGGTAATGTCTCATTACACGAACAGGCGTGACCCGCCACCTCGGACCGCGGAGACGCACCCTACCCCGCCATCACCCCTCGGCGGAATAAGGAAAGCTTCCTCGAATTCTAGCTGTACATGGAAAATTAAGGAGCCACCATGGCTACCCCAGTCGCGTCAAGCACTGCAAAGCCCGTCGCCACCATCGTAATTGCGTCGTTGATGCTGTTTTCGATGTTCTTCGGCGCCGGCAACCTCATCTTCCCACCCATGGTGGGAGTTTCGGCCGGCACCAATTTTTGGCCCGCCGTCCTCGGCTTCCTCGCCGCCGGCGTGCTCCTTCCGGTCCTAGCCATTGTTGCCGTCTCCATTTCGGGCCGCTCCGTGCGCGACCTGAGCTCCAACGGTGGCGCGCTTTTCGGCCTCGTCTTTTCTGTAATGGCCTACCTTGCCATCGGCGCCTTCTACGCCCTGCCGCGCACCGGCGCCGTTTCCATGGAAACCGCCATCACCCCGCTGCTGGGCTGGGAGGGAACCATGGCCAATGGCATCTTCAATGTGGTCTTTTTCCTTATCGCCCTAGCACTGTCTTGGAAGCCAAATTCCATTATCGATACCTTAGGCAAGTTCCTCACCCCGGCTTTGGTGGCGTTGTTGGTTGTCCTCATCGCCTTGGCAGCTTTCAACAATCCCCGCGATCCCCAGGCCCCTACTGCGGACTATACCTCTTCCCCCATGGTCACCGGCCTTTTTGAGGGCTATAACACGATGGATGCCATTGCGGGTCTGGCCTTTTCCATCGTGATTGTCGGCGCTTTGCGTTCCAAGGGTTTTAAGACCAAGAAGTCCCTGGTTAACGGCACCATTACTGCCGCTCTGGTTGCTGGCGCTTTGCTGGCCGCTATCTATCTGGGCTTGGCATGGGTAGGCCAAACCATTCCCAATGGCCAGTCCTATGAGTCAGGAGCGCCCCTGCTTGCCGACGCCGCAAATCTCACCATGGGCACCATCGGCCAGGTCGTCTTCTCCGCCATCGTCATCCTGGCCTGCATGACCACCGCGGTGGGCCTTATCACCTCCACCTCTGCCTTCTTCGAAATGCTGCTGCCCAAGGTCAAGTACCACGTCTGGGCCTGCCTCTTTACCGCACTGTCCATTCTCTTTGCCTTCCAGGGGCTGGAGACGGTGCTGTCCATTGCAGTGCCCTTCATTACTTTCCTGTATCCACCAGCTATTTCCCTTATCTTCCTCACCCTGATCCAGCCAGTAGTGAAAAAGTCCGTGGTCTTTTATTGGACCTACCGTTTGGCACTGTGGGTATCGGTGCTGTGGTCGGCCTTGTCCGTTATCGCAGCTCAGGGCTGGGGAACCGACGCGCTCGATCCCCTCTTGAGCTGGGCACCCGGCCAGTCCGTAGACCTCGGCTGGATCGTCCCTACCGCCATCGCGGCAGTCATCGGCCTCGTTGTCGATATCGCCACCAAGGCAGGCGAGAAGCACGAGGCCGCCAACCCACCGGCGGCAGAGCCGGCGGAGGCCGACGCCCTCGCTGAGGCTTAGTCTTTTATTCCTGCCCTACCCCCACTGTGGCGTATGCACCCAGGCCCCGCGGTCGAGGAGATTCCTAGGCGGCTTCGCGCGGCCTCGGGATGTAGGGACAGTGTGCGCCGCTGATGTCCTCAGTGGGTTTGGATTATGAGCGCCCCGTCCACAGTAGGTTTAACAATCACGGCGTCCGCTTGGTAGTTGCCGACTACATTGCGCGTTCGGCGCCGATGTCGAGGCGCTTGTCAAGGCGCTGACCGCCTCTGAGCTCGGGGCCAAACTCGTACCACCGGTGGCTGCTACCGTCACCAAAACAGCGGCAACAACAAGCTAGCGCAGACCGTCTAAGGATGAAAATGGCTCCTCGGCCGAGCTGCCATGCAAGGGCACGCGTACCCAAGGCGATTTACTTTTGGCGAGTAGCTCGGTGAAACGATCTGTTTGTTTCTTCATCGCCGCGGCGACGTCGAGCTCGCCATCACATGCCCAGATCATTCTTCCCCACCAGAAGCTCGCGGCGACGTCGGCCCACGAGACGAAGTGGTGCTGTAGCGCCGCCACGGCCTTATCTGAAATCTGCAGAAACTCTTCTGGCGAGATCCATCCCAACTCCGTTGCTGGTCCACCGACGTTGTGAACTCGGATAATGTCCCATGCACGAGTAGTCGTGGGGAGTGCCGGAGCTGTTGCCGAGACAAAGCTTTCCGAACGCAATAACCGAACGAGATGACGGAACTTATGTTCTACGCCGCGCGTATCTACACCCATTCCAGCGAAGAAGTCTTTGAGAAACTCGACCTTTTCCTCGATTTCCGCCGCAAGTTCACGTTCTGGAACATCCTTCACGGCGTAAGCAAGCGGTAATAGAAAATCATTTTCCACATGCTGGCCTCCTGCGAGGAGATGATCAATAACCTGATGAGCCTCCTGCACACCGGTCACCCCATAGCTTTGCTCAAGGAATTTTTTGTACTGCTCAGCCGTCACCTTGCCGATCTCCTTACCCCCTAACGGAGTCGCAAACGATTTATTTTCCTTATACACCATCCCCCACGAGTGACGGCGCACCTCATCTGCACTTGGCTCCGGTTCCGGCCATGGGAACTTGGCAAGCATGTAGGGCGTAGAATCATCAAACTTTGCTGGCGTGAACGTTGGGCTCATAACCCAACAAAGTACCGAGAATTTAACCTAGAGTCAGTGAATCCTCCGAGAGCACCCCCATATTTGGGTTATTTTATGTGCTAATTTGACAGTCCCAAGTCACAAATTTAGTTGGATTGTTAACCTCGATTGCATGACAGACCCCCAAACCGCATTGACCGACCGACCAGACCTCGGTGCTGCACTTGAACGTGCCGGCGATTCCGAGATCTTGCGCGCTGCCGCCGTGGCCGTTGTGGAAGGCCTTGGTGTCGACGAGATCGTGCTGGAAGCCGCCACTACGAAAGCCAGTGGGGTGGACGGTGCCGCTTTTGTCACCAACCGAAGGATTCTAGTATCCAGCAACAAAAAAGACCCATCTCATTTTGAATTTCTTGAGCTTGACAACCTCGGAAACGTCATTGCCCTGCCTTACGAAGGCGGTTGGGCCGTCGTGGCACAGCTCTACGCCACGTACAAAGTGTGGAGTGGTTTCACTGAAAAAGCGGCAGAGCGTATGCAGTTTGCTGCCCAGTGGGCCCTGACAGCAGGCAGGGAAGCACGGACGGAAGCCTCGCGCTCGGTGTCTTCCACGGACCTCTTCAAACGATGGAAAGAAAACAAGAATCGACTCAATCGCAATAGCTTGGAAGAGCATGTTGAGTCGATACGTTCCCTATATTCCGACATTGATTCACGGTGGTGGACTGAATAATGAACCGACTTGCATACCCCGGTTCGCCCGACCGGCTTAATGGGGCAGAAGATACGTCACACATCAAGCGCTCCTCATCGATAGCGGAGCATACCTATAGCGAATACATCGAGCACGGGTCGTTGCCAAGTAAAGGTGCGTCTCCAGCGAATGCGGCAGGCGCTCGCGGCAACGGCGGGTCGCCAGGTCTCAGCACCAAGAAGCAGCTATTACTGCTTCCGGTAGTGATAGCCGTCATCGTGGTGGTAGTGATTGCCTATTTTGCAGCCAAAGACGCGCTCTCTGGTTCCAAATCCGAGGAGTCCGCTCCTCCGGAACAGCCCGCTGCTGACGCACCCGCTAATTCCGGTTTCGCCAACGATAGCGCTAATAACGAGACCGGAGAAGGTACCACGGGCGACTCGCTGAACGACCTTACTCCTGCCGACCAAGTGCCCGAACCGATTGCTGACTTCGCGAAGTACTGCACGGACTATGACGTGCAATTTAACTACTACGGTGCGGACGGTTCACCTGCTCCAATGGCGAAGGGGTTTAACTGTGGCGTAGATACTGCGAAGGCACCTGAGGTCGGCTTCGTGCTCTTTACCGACGATCCTTCCGCCACCGCCGCCGTTCGTGACGGCAAGCCTATCCTCGATACCGTTGAGATTCCGGCAGAATCAACGCGCGGATCAACGTTCAAGGCCCAAAAATTAGAGTCTTTCACGACCGTCGCGGAAATCCTCCCAGATAATCAGGGAATTGTTGAGTACACGATCCAGAGCAACGACCCTGAGGTGGCAAAGAAAGTGCTAGTTAGCCTCGGCGTGGCCAAGTAGAAATAGGCTTACCCACGCCTGTAGGAACAGCCCATTACGTTGTTAGCAGTTCTCCCTTAGGGCACCGAAGATTCATAGCCTGTCCACCCGATTGGGCAGGCTATGTTTTCCGTTCCCCTGTCCGAAAAAGGACAGCGGAACTAGTCACTGGCTTCGGTATGGCTTAATGCTGTCCCCGTTTGAAAATGATCCGGGGGCGACATATTCAAACTGCTGATAGGAACCTGGCCCAGCCTAGGCGGCAAGAGGTTTCACAGTCCATGTGGATGCCAGTACCAAGCTTGTCTAGCCAACCCCAGCGATGAAGACAAAGAAGGCAAAAAGAAACAACGCTGCAGTCATCGCACTCGCACGCCGACGCCTAAAATTTTTCACCATGCTGCGAAACGGCGAGCCCTACCACGTCTTCTCCATAATCCAAGAAGCCGCAGCAGCGTAGAGCTAACAGAACCTCACCTCAAGCCGATTGCGCAGCAAGCCCAATCAGCTCTTCAAGGTGCCCGAAAAGAACATCCACAAGGCAAAGCAGAAAACCCTTCACGCCCTCACCCACGGAGTCGACAACCTATATAGGAACACACCCCCTCCGCACCTCACCACGGTGCCGAGGCGCAGTGGATTTCTGTATGTCTACAGCGCCCGGCCGCGATGCGGTAGGCGCCGCCCGGAATAGTCAGGCGGCGCGTACCGTTGGAAGAAGAGAACTTAGACAGGATTTACCGAAAGCAAAAAGGAAGGCTCCCCGTGACCGAACGCGCGCATCTTTCCGTCTTGGACTTTTGCACCATTTATGAGGGCGAGACCCCAGCACAATCCATCGCTCGCTCCGTGCAGTTGGCACAGGAAGCAGAAAAGCTGGGCTATTCTCGCATGTGGTACACCGAGCACCACAATATGAAGTCCATCATGTCTTCTTCGCCGGCCGTGCTCATTGCCCACATTGGTGCAAAGACTGAGCGCATTCGCTTAGGCTCCGGCGGAGTGATGCTGCCTAACCACTCCCCTTATGTCATCGCCGAGCAATTCGGCACTTTGGAGGAGATGTATCCCAAGCGCATCGACTTGGGCGTAGGCCGCGCACCCGGCACGGACATGAATACCCTGGGCCGCGCCCTGCGCCGCGACGCCCACTCTGCCGAGCGCTTCCCCGAAGACGTCAAAGAGCTCAACTCCTATCTCGAGGGCAAGTCTTATATCCCGGGGGTCAGCGCCGTTCCAGGTGCCAATACCAACGTGCCGATCTATATTTTGGGCTCGTCCATGTTCGGCGCCTCGCTAGCCGCCAAGCTCGGCCTGCCTTATGCCTTTGCTTCTCACTTTGCCCCGCAGCACCTCGAGCAGGCTACCACCTACTACCGCGAGAACTTCCAGCCTTCCGAGCGCTTCAGTAAGCCCTACCTCATCGCCGGAGTCAACGTCACCGCCGCAGAGACCACCCAACAGGCGCAGGAGGAATACGAGCGCGTGTGTTTCAACCGCGTCAAGGCCTTCGCCGGCCGCGGCAAGCACCTCACCGATGAGCAGGTGGAGCAGATTATCGGTTCTTACCAGGGCCAGCAGATCCTAGACATGCTGAAGTATTCCGCCGTCGGCACTGCCGATGAGGTGGCAAACTACCTCGAGACCTTCCAAGAGCACGCTAAGGCCGATGAGCTGATGGTTTCCTTGCAATCCAGTTCGCACGAGGAAGTAATCAAGAATATGCAGCTGCTCGCGCAGGGCTGGCAGCTCGATCCGGCACGCGTAGCCGGCACCCCGAGCTAGCCCTCGGCCCTTACGTGGCCTAGGTGGTCAATGGGGACCTCGGGGAACCGTTCCCGGAGTTTTCCCTCGAGCTCCCGCGGCCCCAGGTTCGCCTGCTCCGGCAGTCGCACCGAATACTGCTGCGCTTCGTCCAAGGTAGAAACGCGTACCCCACGCGGAATCAGGGCCAGGAAATTTTGGCCCGGCTCGAGCGAATAGAACTGCATGCGGTCTAGCTCAGCGGCCGAAAAGCTAACCCGTTGGAAAGGCAAGGAAATATCCTCGCCAATGCGCAGCAGCGCACGAGCTCGGCGCCGCGCGGAGGCTACCACCGCCAGCATCGCGCACAGCGCCCCGCCTAAGGGCATAAGCGCGGCAATGAGGTAGACGGTATGCAAGCGTGTGCCGGCCGGCTCCTGCAGCGCCGAGTAAATAAGCACTCCACCGATTAGCAGCAGCGCGACGGCGATGATGGCAGCCACCGTCACTGCCTTGCCCAAGCGCGCGGTACCGCCGGCTTCGCGTACTTCAATGATTTCGGTGCTCTCGTTCACGAAGACTTAGCCTAGCGTGCTTCCCACCTACCTAGCGCTGATAGAGCGGCGCGTGATTTTATTTAGTGCCTTTTCACTCAAATAGCGCGTAGTTTCTTAGTGACGCTGTTGCGTTAGCGCACCCTAGCAAAATGGAATAACATTGACGTGTTTCGCTCCGCTGCGAAAAGCCCCGGAGAGACTAAGGACAAAGGTTGAATGAGCCCACGCGATAAACAGCAACATAAAAAGATCGCGGATTACCTGCGAGAACAAATCCGCTCTGGCGTGCTGCAACCAGGCCATTTTCTACCTAGCGAAGCAGATTTATGCGAGAAGTTTTCTTCTTCCCGCGGACCCGTGCGCCAAGCGGTTGCGGCTTTGCGCGCCGAAGGGCTGGTTTCCTCCGGCCGCGGGCGACGCTCCACCGTTTTAGCCTCTACCCAGGCAGAGCTTTTTGAATCCATCTATTCCATCTCCAGCTGGCTCAGCGAATATGACGCGGATCCCCAACAGCACACCCTGTGGCTGGCTCGCCGCCGTGCGCCGCGGGAAATCACTCGTTTTCTGCGTGTAGACCCAGAACAAAATGTGGTCTTTGTCCACCGCGTGCGCTATACCGAGGACCACCCCATTGCCATTGAGCGCATGTATTTCCCCATGGTGGTGGGAAAGCACATCTTGGACTTCGACGCGGATGCCGGCTCTATTCATGCGCACCTGCACGAATGCGGCGTGGACTTTGATAATGTGCGCCGCGAACTCACGTTGGAAGAAGCCACGGCCGAGGATGCCGAGGCACTTGAAGTAGCCACTGGCACCCCACTGTGGCGGCTCCAGATGGAAATATCCAACCACTCCGGCGAACCGGTGGAATTAGCGGTATACCTCTATCGCGCGGACCGCATGAAGCTGGCTATGAACAACGTACGTGGGGGCGTTTCACCCCTAGAAGTTATCCCCACTCCAGGAAATTTTGCATAAGTTTCACGGCAGCTATCCCCACCGGCTACCCTGCTTCCTATGAGAAGATTTCGCGCCGGCAGGGCGCTGGGTAGCCTCGCCATGGCGGCCGCTGTCGGAACCGTATCAGCGTGCTCTGCAGGCCATACCGCGGTGGTTGATACCTCCCAAGCAGATAGCGACTCCGCTTCTGCTTCCCTTACCGTAGCCTCCACCTCGGCGGCCACTTCCCTAGATTTCACCACTACCGGTGGTGCCGCCATCCCCGCCGTACTCATGGACAATGTCTACGAAACTCTCGTGCGCATCGATGAGGACGGTTCTATCACCCCGGGGCTCGCCACCTCGTGGGAGATCAGCGACGATGCCCGCAGCTATACCTTCCATCTGCGTGAAGGCGTCACCTTTTCCAATGGCGATGCTTTTACCGCCGAGACCGCGGCCTTTTCCATTGATTACGTTCGCGAGAAATGGACCAATGGCATCTCAGCAGCCATGGATCCGGTAGAAAAGGCCACGGCCCCCGATGAACACACACTAAAGGTGCGCCTGAAACAGCCGTCGAATGGCTGGCTCTGGTCCATGGGCACGGCCACCGGCGCGATGATGACGCCTAATGGCATGGATAACCTCGCCGCCCAACCGGTGGGTACCGGGCCCTTTGAGGTGTCTCGCTTTGCGCCTTCGGAATTTGTGGAGCTCAAGGTCCGCAAAAATTATTGGGGAAAGCCCGCTGCGCACGATGTCACCGTTCGCTATTTCCCAGACACCATCTCCTCGGTCAATGCCCTGCAGGCCGGCGGCGTGGATGTGGTCTGGGGTGTGCAAAACCCGGAGCTTCTCGACGACGTCAAGGACGGCATCGCTACCGAGGTCGGCACCACCAATGGTGAGGTGTTGCTATCCATGAATAATGCCCGGGCTCCCTTTGATGATCCGCGCGTGCGCCAGGCAGTCGCCTATGCCGTCGACCGCAAGGCGGCCAATGACATTTTGTGGAATGGCCTAGCCAAAGACACCGGTGGTGCACCAATCCCACCTACAGATCCATGGTTCCAAGGCAAGCGCTACTACGACTACAATCCGGATAAGGCCCGCCAGTTGCTCGAAGAGGCCGGCGCAGAAGGGGCCGAAATCACGCTGACTACACCGACGCTGCCCTATGCCCAGACCGTCGCCGAGCTGCTGTACTCGCAACTCACCGAAGTTGGCTTTAAGGTGAAGCTGGAATCCGCCGAGTTCCCAGCCGTATGGTTGGGCCAGGTCATGGGCGCCAAAGACTATCAAATGTCGCTCATCTCCCACGTAGAACCGCGCGATGTGCCAACCCTATTCGGCGATCCGGACTATTACCTCAACTACGATTCGCCGCGCACCCGCGAGCTTTTGGCCCAAGCCGACTCCGCGCCCGAGCAGGACTATCCCCAGCTCATGACACAAGCCGTGGATCAGATCATGGCTGATGCCGGCGCGCTGACCTTGATGAATATGCCCAATATCGTGCTCACCCGCACAGGCGTGCGCGGTCTGCACCCTGATCAGGTCACGGACGCGCTGATCTTGCGCGATCTGAGCTCCGCAGAAGCTACTGCCGGCACGGCCTCTGCGGCCAACGCCGCAGAGGCCACCGCAAAGGAGGCCCGATGACTTCCCTTCGCCTTACTGGGCGCGCCATCGTGCGCCCGCTGCTGCGCTTTGCATTAACGCTCTTTGCCGCCTCCATCATTATCTTCGCGCTCATGCGCGCGGTGCCAGGCAACCCGGCGCGGGTGGCGCTGGGAGTGAATGCGACCGAAGAGGCCGTCGGCAAGCTCAGCTCTGAGCTGGGCTTGGATCGCCCGCTGCTCACGCAATATTGGGAGTGGATAAAAGGCCTATTTACCGGCAGTTTTGGACAGTCATTGTCCTCGCAACAAGATATTACGCCGCTGGTGCTAGACCGCGCCCAAGTCACGCTCATCCTGATTGGTTTAGCGATGCTGCTCGCACTAGCCGGGGCCATTCCGGTGGGAATGTGGTTGGCACTGCGCAACCGTACCCGCAGCGCGGATGTGGTTTCTGCCGGTACGCAGCTGGGCATTGCGGTGCCCAGCTTCCTGCTCGGCATCATCCTGGTGGCCATTTTTGCCGTTCACCTAGGCTGGCTGCCGGCCAATGGCTGGGTGCCACCGAACCAGGGCGCAGGCGAGTTTATTCGCCACCTCATCTTGCCGGTTATTGCCCTGGCCGTGGTGCAAGGTGCGATGCTGACGCGTTATGTGCGCTCGGCTGTGCTCGATGTGCTGCATCAGGACTATATCCGTACCGCCCGTGCGCTGGGCCAGTCCCCGTGGCAGGCGCTAAAGCGACATGGCCTGCGCAATGCGGCGCTGCCCGTGCTTACCGTGGCCGGCGTACAGCTAACCACGATGGTCGTAGGCGCCGTAGTAATTGAGTCCGTCTTTGTCATCCCCGGCATAGGTTCGATGCTGCTAGATGCGGTGGCGGTGCGCGATCTGACCACGGTGCAGACCTTGGTCATGCTGCTCGTGGCCTTTGCCTTGGTGGTCAATGCCCTCACGGATGTGGCCTACCGATTCATCGATCCGCGCATCACGGCAGGTGAGAAATAATGAAGCTGCGTTTTTCTGGCTGGCTGGGAGCCCTCCTCGTCGCCGCCACGGTGCTGGTGGCAGTGATTTCGCTGGTATGGACGCCGTATGACCCGACTCTGGCGCACCCGGATGTGAGCCTTGCCGGTCCCAGCGTCGAGCATCTCCTCGGTACGGACCGCTTCGGTCGCGATACCGCTTCCCGGATCATGGCGGGTGCCCAGATTACGGTCTTCGTCGGCCTCGTGGCGGTGGGAATCGCCGCCGTGGTCGGGGTACCGCTTGGCATCCTCGCTGGCATGCGCCGCGGCACGTGGGCCGATGCGTTAGTGATGCGCGGCGCGGATATGCTGCTTGCCTTCCCCGCGCTGCTTTTGGCGATTATTGCTGGCGCGGTCTGGGGGCCTTCAACGCTTACGGCCATGATTGCCATCGGCATCGCCGGCATTCCTTCTTTTGCCAGGGTTGCGCGCTCGGGCACGCTGCAGGTCATCACGCAGGACTATATTTCCTCCGCGCGCATTTCCGCGGTGCCGGGCTGGAAGGTAGCGTGGCGCCATATTCTTCCCAATCTTGCCGGTCTGCTCATCGTGCAGGCCTCGGTATATTTCGCGCTCGCCATCCTGGCCGAGGCGGGCCTGTCCTATCTAGGCTTGGGCACCGCCCCACCGGCCGCCTCGTGGGGCCGGATGCTACAAGATTCCCAGTCGCTTCTGGGCACCGCTCCCCTGCAGGCCTTCTGGCCCGGCCTGGCCATTGCGGCAACAGTGCTGGGCTTTAACCTGCTTGGCGACGCCCTCCGTGACCTCCTCGATCCCCGCCTGAAAGGATCCGCGCGATGAGCCTGCTCAAAGTAGATAGCCTGGCGGTCACCGCTGCTGGGTCCACCACTGCCCTTTTGGGGCCCTTGAACTTCGAGCTCGCGGCCGGCGATAAGCTCGGCATTATTGGTGAATCCGGCTCCGGCAAATCGCTCACTGCGCTGTCCATCATGGGGCTTTTGCCCGATGGGGTGCGCGCGAGCGGCTCCGTCACCGTGGATGGCCACGAGGTGATAGGCACACGCGATGCCCGCATCCGCCCGTTGCGTGGGAAGACCATGGCCATGGTCTTCCAAGAACCGATGAGCGCGCTGGATCCGCTTATGCGCGTGGGCAAGCAGCTGGCCCACGCCGGGGTGCGCGATGCCGCAACCGCTCTCGAAGAGGTGGAGCTTGATGCCGATATTGCCTCCCGATTCCCACACCAGCTCTCCGGCGGCCAGCGCCAGCGCGTGCTCATTGCCATGGCTATGGCCGGCCACCCCGATCTGCTCATCTGCGATGAGCCGACCACCGCGCTGGATGCCACCACGCAAGATGGCGTATTGCGCGTCATCGAGCGCGTGACCAAGGCTCGCGGCACCGCGCTGATCTTCATCACCCATGACTTGGGAGTCATCCGCCGCATGTGTCCCCGCGTTGTGGTAATGCACCACGGCGCAGTGGTGGAGTCTGGCCCTACCGAGCGGATTCTTGCCCAGCCCGAGCATCCCTATACCCGCGAACTCATCGCCTCCTCACAGCCGCCGGAGATGAACCTTGCCCCGGCCGCAGCGGAAGATTCCCTCGTCACGCTCGAAAGGGTTAGCAAGGTGCACGGCACCCACGCCGCACTCGACGGCATCGACTTGCGCGTGCACCACGGCGAGCGCCTCGGCATTGTGGGTGGCTCCGGATCGGGCAAGACCAGCCTGCTCAAGCTCATCGCCGGACTCGACCAGCCCACAAGCGGCGAGGTCACCGTCCGTGGCCAGGTGCAGATGGTCTTCCAAGATCCGCAGGGCTCTCTCAACCCGCGGCTAAAGATCTGGAAATCCATCGCAGAGGCCATGCCGGGCAACCCGAACAAAGCCGAAAAGCGCTCCCGCGCCGCGGCCGTGCTTGCAGAGGTCGGGCTTCCAGCCGATAGCCTCGACCGCTTCCCGCACGAGTTTTCAGGCGGCCAGCGCCAGCGCATTTCCATTGCCCGCGCATTGTGCGGCGAGCCAGATATCTTACTGGCCGATGAAGCAGTCTCGGCCCTCGATATGTCCGTGCGCGCGCAGGTTTTGGAGCTACTGGCAGAGATCATCGACAAGCGAGGGCTTACCTTGCTCTTTGTCACCCACGACCTTGCGGTGGTACGCCACCTCTGCGATAGCGTCGCCGTCCTCGACCGCGGCCGGCTCATCGAGCACGGCCCTACCGAGGCCATATGGTCCTCTCCCAGCACGGACTACACGCGCCGGCTTATCGCGGCCGCCGAGATGTAAAGCGGGTGTCGGTGGGCGTAAGGTAGTCGGGTCAGATAACTCCACTTAGAAAGGATCCTGCTGCTCCGTGGCCGCCCAGCTTGACTATCCCCTCCCGCAGCGTCCCAGCACCACCCAGCTACTCACCGCGTTTAATAGCGCCTCGGTGCGCTGGCCTGGTGCACTGCGCGCGGGATTGGCGATTCTCCTGCCCGGCGCCATTGCGCTGCTTACCGGCCACGACTACGCTATCCTGCTCATTTCCACCGGCGCGTTTACCGTCATCTTTGGCGAGGGACACCCCTATCGCACCCGCCCGCGCGTCATGCTCACCGCCGGCACCGCGCTCATTACCGTCGCCGCCGTCGGCGTGTTGGTAGGCCATGTTATCTTTGCGCCCGGCCACGGCCATTGGTGGCTCCTACTCGCAGGCCTCTACTCCACGGCATTGGCCGCCGGTTGTGGCTTTGCCCAAAATGCGCTGCGCCTGCCGCCACCGGGCACCTTCTTCCTCGTCATGGTCGGCGGCGGCTCGGTCATGCTCGCCCGCACCGATGTCACCGTGGGCCAGCTGCTCTTTTGGGCGCTGACGGGCATGGTGGCCAGCGTGGTCCTCGGCATGGCCCCGGCCCTTTTTGACCCGCACGGCCCTGAGCGCCGCGCCGTATCCAGCCTGGAAAAGGCCGCGTCTGCCTTCCAGGCCGGACAGGATGATTCACTCGCCCGCCACCACCAAGCACAAACCGCACTTTTTGCTGCATGGCAGGCGCTTTCCGACGCCCACATTATCCGCGGTGGCCGCATCATCGACTCCCAAGGAGCCCACCTAGTAGAGCGCACCCTTGCAGCCCAGCACACCATCGTGGCACATAACCGCGCCCTTGACCTCGGCGCCGATTCGGATCAGCTTACCGATCATGTCACCGACGTCGACCCGAATCGCACCGCTATCCCCCACACCCGGCCCACAGGCAGGTACCGGCTTTACCGCGCCGCGGTGCGGGATTCGCATGCCATGGTCACTACCCAAAAGGTGGTTCTTTCGGCGATCATTACCGTGCTCGTGGGCCTTAGCCTCGGCTTCGACCGGCCGGACTGGGGCGTGGTCTCAGCCTTCCTCATGCTGCAATGGGGACCCGACCATGTGCCGGGCACCGTCCGCGGCATCCACCGCATGCTCGGCTCTGTAGTGGGCGTGCTGCTATTTTCCATCCTTCACTACTTCGGTATTAATGGCTGGACGTTGCTGCTGGCGTTGGCTGCCTGCCAATTCTGTGCCGAAATCTTCGTGGCGAAGAACTACGCCATCTGCGTTATCTTCTCCACCCCGCTCGCTCTTCTCATGGGCAACTCAGCTACCCGCCCCCTGTTGCCCACCATTCAAGCTCGCTGCGGCGAGATCCTCTTGTCCATCCTCATCGCCACCGCGGTGCTATGGCTATGGCAGCGCAGTGCCCCGGTACGCAATCAGGCTCGCCTGCAGGTCCGCGCGATGGAATCCATGGCTACCCTGCTCGGACTGCTCTTTGTCAATACCCCGGATTCCGTGTTGTCCGCACGCCGTGACCTACAGTACGAGCTGCTTTCCGAGCGCCGCGCCATCCAATCGCTCGCCGCCGATAACCCAGAAGCCGTGCGCCAATTCTGGGCCCGCCACATCGCGCTGCAGCACGCCGGCTACTTCCTTTTAGACTTTTGCACCACTCACCCAGACCGCACCGCCACCCGCGAGGAGCTCGACGCCCTCGTGCGGGAAATCCGTGCCGCCCGCGCCGCCTAGAACAAGGGATATTCCTCTAATACCTCGTAGCGCGGCCCGCCGCCGCGGCCCTCGCCCAGGTGCGATTGCAAAAGGCATACCCGGTCCGCGCAAAAGTCCGGTCCTCGGTACACCGATAACGCACGCACGACATCGCCCAGTACCCACGGATCACGGGTACGCCGGCCGGCACGCGCGACGGTGAGGTGGGGGCGGTGGTGATTAAAGGGGACATCGCCAAGCTGGCAATCCGCCATCAACTCCCGCACACCCCGCGCCTGGCCACCGACGCCCAACCACAGGGTGCGCTGCTCAAAACTTCCCGCTCCGCTCACATGCACATCCAACGCCGAGCGCCCAGCCACCGCGTGGGCGAGGTGCTCGCGCACAGCCGCGGCATCATTGGGCTGGTCGCCATAAAAGGCCATGGTCACATGCCAATTATCCGGATCCGTCCAGCGCAACTCGTTGGTGGTTGCCGCATGGATGGGCCTAAGCGTATGTACCATATGCTCGCGCGCGGCGGCTGAGGGCAGCAGCGCGGAAAAGACGCGAATCATGGTCTAGCTGGCATACACGTTAAGGCGCATTTCCGCGTCCACCAGGTGTTCTTCCTCGCGTTCAAAGACGGCGAAGGCATGCAAAATATCCGCAACGGCGGTGGAATTATCATCAAACTCGGGCATGAGATAACTTCTTTCAAACCACAAAGGAGGCAGAAGAATCACGCGCGATTCTTCTGCCTTCACATAGTAGCTGACAATGATGTAATTAGCCGCCCTTGACTACCGTGACCTGCCAGCCCGCATCGCCCGAGCGATGGAAATCACGAATCTCGTGGCCCTCATCGGCCGCCCACTGCGGAATGGATTCGGTGGCCTGGGTGCAATCAAAGTCAATGACTAGATATTTCTCCTTGTTTCGAGTTAAGGACTTCAGCCTACGACACCTAAGACAGAATTGTCTATAATTGACGTACAACCCGGTTCTAGGGTGGCAGATTTCCGCGTTTCCGTCGGCCTTCCCCTATGCCACCTCAGGCGCCCCAGCCGCTCCGGGCACAACTAAGGAGAATTAACCTATGGGAATCCCAGACGACGTAGTACTCGATGGATATACCCTCATCGAGCAACACGCAATCGACCACGAGTTCCTGCTGCGCGGCTCTCCGCTGGGCACCGAAACTCCCCTCCTATTCGCCCTGACCATTGCGGGCGTACTGCTGGTTGCGGCGAGCTTCTTCCTGCGCGGTGGCGCGCGGGTTGCCACCGGCCTGGTGGGCGCGATCCTCACGCTAACCAAGCTGTGGTGGATGCCCTTCGCGCTATGGCAGCAGTTCGATGACGGCCAAGTATTCGGCTACACGCTCAAGTACTTCCCGCAGTACTGGCCGGTGGCCTCCCTTATCGTCGGCGTCATCGCGCTGGTGGGCCTAGCCTCCGCCATTTTCCGCCGGCCCTAGCGGCCCAGCCCAGCCACGCCTAACCGCCGAGCACCGCAATCGCGATGTGGACCCGGTTGGTGCCATCGATCTTGGCCAGGATGTGCTTCATGTGCGTCTTGACCGTGGTCAGCGAGATAAAAAGCTGCTCGGCAATCTCGGCGTTGCTTAGGCCTTGGGCCACCAGCTGGGCGATTTCATTTTCGCGCTCGCTCAGCTCGGCCAGCCCGCTGGGTTGAATCATCTCTTGTTCCGGCTGCGGCGGCGTGGCCGCCAGCCCCACCAGGTTTTCTAGCACCTTCGGGCTGAGCTGTTGCTGGCCTTGGGCCGCCGCTCTTACCGACGCCACCAGCGCCTCCGGCGCCGTCGTCTTCAACAAAAAGCCCACCGCCCCAGCGCGCAGGGCGTGCAGGATGAACTCGTCGGTATCAAAGGCGGTGAGCATCACCACCGGGATATCGCGCGCGCCGGCGAGCGAGTGCAGCTGCGCCGTCGCCTCGATGCCGTCCATAACCGGCATGCGGATATCCATCAGCACCACGTCCGGCTCCTCGGCCAGGATGAGCTCCACTCCCTCCTTGCCGTTTCCGGCCTCGCCGATGACGCTGATGCCCGGCGCGCCTTCCAAGATCATGCGCAAGCCGTGGCGCAGCAGCGGCTCATCATCGACAAGCACCACCCGAATTTCACTCACTTTTCTTCCTTCCTCGGCAGGCGCAGAGTCCACGAGAACCTATCTTCCTCATCGTTTACCTGTAGCGATCCGCCCACCACACTAGCGCGCTCGCGCATGCCGACGATCCCGTACCCACCACTGTGCACGCTTTCCTTTTCCCCAGCCTGGGCGGTGGGGTTAGACATGGTGATAGACAGGGCGTCGGCAAGCGTGGCGATGGTGATGGTGACCGGCTGCCCCGGTGCGTGCTTGCGTGCGTTGGTCAGGCCCTCCTGGACCACGCGGTTGAGCGCGTGGCCGGTCATGGTGCTCAGCTCCTCCAACGATTGCGGCCCCGCGCCCGCTTGGTAGCGCACCTCCACGTCCATGCCCGCCTGGCGGGAACGCTCCACCAGCGATTCCACGCCCTCGCGCGGATCGATACGCCCCTCACTGCGCAGCGAGTGCAACGCCTCGCGCAGATCTCCCACGGCGGCCTCGGCTTCATCGCGAATCGTGCGCGCGGATTGCCGCGTTTCTTCCGGATCTAGGTCCTTGCGGTAGGCCAACCCGCCGGCGTAGACCGCAATCATGCTCAGCCGATGCGAGAGCGTATCGTGCATATCCCGCGCAATCCGGTCGCGTTCTTCCTGCCGCGCAAAATTCTCCCGCGTGGCCATTTCCTCGTGCGTGAGCTCCGCCTGCGCCTGCAGCGCAATCGTGCGCTCTTTTTGGTTCGAGCGAACCAACCCGACTACTAGAACGACTACTGCTGGGAGGATGTAGCTAGAGAAAAATCCCAGCTTCCCGGGAGCACTAAGCCCTTCGCTTCGAGATAAATCGAGAGTGACCAACTTCGAGGCCACCATGGCCGCACATACCGTCGCCATCCACAACCGGCTCCGGCGCGAGGCCACAGAAAACGCCGCCATAAATACCGAGGGGCGGGGCTCAGCAATCGTCACCGTCGCCGAAATAATGGTTGCGGCTACCAACGCGCTGCGCGGGCCAGGCTGTGCGCTGCGCGGGTCACGCTCCCGCGCAGCATGCCGGAGAGCAAAGGGCAATAAGATCCACGTTCCGATCGTCGCCGCGAAAAGAATAAACAGCCTTTCGGGCGATCCGTCGCTCTCGCTCACGCGGACGGATAAGACGGCAAAATCGCCTAGCACTGCCACCGCCGCAATGATGAGCTTCTGCCACAGCGGGCGCTGGAGCATCTCGTCGGATTTTCGGAATAACTTCATAACGCGCACCAGTCTAAGCCGACCCACCGCCAGCGCGGTATCCCTCGCAGGGAGGATTCTCCAGCCTTAGCCGCGGGCCTCTAAGACCATAATGGCGATGTGCACACGGCTGGTACCGCCGATCTTTTTCAAAATATGCTGCATATGCGATTTCACCGTCGCCATGGACACCACCAGTTGGTCGGCGATGTCTTGATTATTCAAGCCCTGGGCCACCAGCTCGGCGATTTCGCGCTCGCGGGAGCTAAGCCTACCTAGGTGGTTGCGAGCGGTGCGGGTGTGGTGCGAATGGGCGTCGTCAAGCGCGGGGCCTTGCATGCCTACCAGCTTGTCGACGACCTGCGGGCTCAACAGCGGTTGCCCCGCTGCGGCCGCGCGCACGGCCGCCATGAGCGATTCCGGCGGCGTCGACTTGAGTAAGAACCCAGCCGCCCCGGCGCGCAGGGCCCGCAGGATGAAAGAATCGGTATCAAAAGCCGTGAGCATGATGATCGGCACTGCGTGGACCGATAGAATCTTCTCCACGGCCGCGATGCCATCCATGACCGGCATACGAATATCCATTAGCACCACGTCGGGCTGCGCATCGAGGACGGTAGCCACCGCGTCCCGGCCATTGCTCGCCTCGGCCACGACCTCGATATCGGGCGCATTGGATAGCAGCAGGCGCAGCCCGCTGCGGACTAGATCCTCGTCGTCAACGAGCACTACACGCAGTGCGTCGGCCATCATGCTTCCTTTCCCACCGGCTGATTCCACCGCGCGCGCCAAAACTTCGACGCGACAGGCGTATACGCCACTGTAATCGCCACCAATGCCGCGAGCGCTACCGGCACTATAGTGGCGTGGCCTGCCACTACGCCGTTGAGGAACGAGGGCACGAGAATCTCGTTTATCTTTTCGAAGAATTTCGGGAAAAATTCGATGACTAGTGTGGCCGCAATGAATGTCAGCGCCGTCTGCAAGAGCAATGTCCACAGGTTAATCCGATGCAGCTGCTTATCGACACCCGGCTCCCCCACCGCCGCAAACATCACCCTCGCCCCTTGTCCGCGAAACTCCGGCACGACGAAGTCACGGCGCTCCACCAACTCGATGCGGTCTGCGTCTTCGGGCGCATTATCATCGCTATTTCCGCGCAGGAATTCCACGCTATAGGCCGAGTCATCGGTATCGGTGTAGCTGAGCTTGCGCGTAGTGCCGTTGACCGTGGAGGTAAAAAGGCTGCGCTTAGAATCTAAGTATTTTCCTGTCCAGCCCTCGCGGGTCTTGGTTTCTTCTAGGTCAATGCGCATAAGCCCGTAGTCGGGATGGCGCAGTTGCCAACTCATCTCGCTCATTGCGCGGCCTCCTTATGCGCCAGTGGTAGCAGGATGCTCCAGCGAAATTCCTCGCCTTCTTCGCCGACGTGGATATTCATGCGCCCGCCGGATAGCTCCACGCGCTCGCGCAGGCCCACCAGCCCGTAGCCTCTGACGCCGCTACCTGCGCGCTCCTCGGTCTTAGCCACTGGGAGCGGGTTGCGCATCTCGACGCCCACCTCACCGGCCACCTCGCGCACCGTGATGCTCACCGGCTGGCCAGCGGCGTGCTTGCGCGCATTGGTCAGGCCTTCCTGTACTGCGCGGTGCACGGCGTGCTGCGCCATCGTGGACAACCCAGTAAAAACATCCGGGCTGGCACCGTCCGCGTAGGTCACGGTCACCTGCGTGCCGGCCTCCTGCACGCTCGCGACTAGCTCTTCTAAGGTGGTGCGCGGATCCTGGGAAAGATCTTCACGCAAGGCGCTTAGGACGGTGCGCAAATCTTCTACCGCGTTCTGGGCCTCCGCGCGGATGGTGCGCGCTGCGTCTGTGAACTCGGCCGGCACGCCTTCACGCGGATAGCTCAGCGCACCCGCATGAATGGCCACGAGGCTTAGCCGATGCGAGAGCGTATCGTGCATGTCCCGCGCGATATTCTCGCGCTCCTCTTGCCGCGCGCGTTCTACCTTGGCACGCATCTCTTCGCGATTCATCCGGGCTTGTTGTTCCACCCGCCACCGCTTTTCGCGCAGATTGCCACGCTTTTGGCCTACCAATAACCCCGCGACCATCACGACCACAACGAAGATGGCACCAACCCATCCGATATCGTCCCAGGCCATATAGGGGTTGAAGAACGCATCAATCGCAAACGCCGCCACGAAGCACGCCACTGCGGCCACCGAGCGCGAGGTCGAACGGCGCGAGACCATGGAAATGAAAGCCACGACTCCACTAGCCGCACCAAAATAGGAGCTCGACCCCAGCAGCACGATACAGCCAGCGATGAAGCTACGGGTGGAGCCGGCATAGTCGACGTCGGAAAGCTCGCGCGGCTGGTGCTCTAACGCAAAGGGCAGGGCGATAATCGTCACCACGCCCACCGCAAAACCGGTACAGATATAGGGCCCGTACTCCTCAAACGGCGGCGAATACTCCTCGATATCCATGCTCATCAGCACTACGCCGATGAGCCAATTCGCCACCGCACAAGCGGCAACAATTCCCGCCGTGCTCCACTTCGTTCTGATCATGGCCTAAAGCTTAAACCGGCGGCCATAATCCCTAGGGATGAATTATTTTTGCACCCCGGCCGCATCGCGCATGGCCTTCGTCTGCGCGGACGGATGCTCGTTTTCGGTGGCCAAGCGCTCAAACGCCACGGCCGCCAGCGCCGCGGACTGCATTCCCAGCACCGAGTCATCGAAACGCATCATCGGAGAGTGGTTCCACTCGCGCTCATTTTCGGGCTTGTCTGGATTGGCCGTGCCCATCCACATAAACGTGCCCGGCACTTGCGCGAGGACGTAGCCGAAGTCTTCGGAGGCCATCATCGGGGCATCGAATGGCTGGACGTTTTCGGTGCCAAACATCTGGCTCCACAAGGTAGCAGCGAACTGATTTTCCCGCGGATTCGTCTTGGTGGTGGGGTACAAGACCTCGAAATCCACCTGTGCGGTGCACCGGTGCGAAGCAGCGACGGAGCTGGAGACCTCCGTAATCATCTGCCGCACGGCGTCGATCTTCTCATCGCGCAGCACGCGCACCGTCGCCCCCAAGGCCGCGCGTTCCGGAATGGCGTTATACGCGCCATCGCCCGCCCACAGGTTGGTCACGGTAATAACGATGGGCTCGAGCGCATCGAAGCGGCGGGTCAGCGCGGTCTGCAGCGACATTTGGATCTCCGCCAGCGCCGCCACCGGGTCAATAGCATCATGCGGGCGGGAGCCGTGCCCGCCCTTGCCCAGCACCGTGATAGTCAGATTGGACGAGCTGGCCATCATCGGGCCGGGCACATAGTGGAACGTGCCGCGGTCCTGCGGGCCAACGTGGAGGCCGTAGGCGGCAATGGGACGTCGGCCAGCGGCGTCAAGCACGCCTTCCTCAATCATCGGCAGCGCGCCGCCTGGCCCCTCCTCGCCGGGCTGGAACATAAAGGTGACATCGCCGTGCAGCTCCTCGCGATGCTCGCACAGAATCCGCGCTGCGCCCACCAGTCCGGCGGTATGCAGATCGTGGCCGCAGGCGTGCATATACCCATTCGTCGAGGCAAACGGGCTGCCGGTCTGCTCGCGTACCTCGAGGGCGTCCATGTCCGCGCGCAAAAGCACCGACACCGGCCGCTCGCCGCGCTGGCCGCCGCGCAGCACAGCGACCACTGAGCTCAGATCCTGGCCCACGTGGATCTCCAGCGGTAGGCCCTCGAGAGCTTCCAAGACCTTCTTTTGCGTACGCGGCAGGTCCAGGCCGATTTCCGGGTTGCGGTGCAGATCGCGGCGGAAGTTCTGCAACTCCTCGAGCATCTCCTCGCCCATTTCCTGGAAGACCTCGGTGGCCATCTGCTCGCCAATGCGCGCCCGAGTAACCGGCAGGGGCGGCAGCTGCTGGGCCTGGCGTGGGGCTGCCAGGCGTCCGGGGGTGGTGGGACGGATTCGCTTGGTCGGGTCAGTCATGGGGAGCTCCTTTTCTCGCTTTCGCATTCGAGGGTACCGCAGGTTATCCACAGGCCGCCGGGCGGGTTCGGGGTTGGTGTGACGGGAGAGGCGAGTTATCCACAGGCTCACGCGGGGGCGCTACTGCGGCTTTGCGGGGTGTCTTATGCTCACGGGCATGACCCGCTTGCAGGACTACGCCCGCCAACTTGCCTCGCCGATGGAGCTTCTCGGCGAGGTCTCCGGCGTGCGCGAGACGGATCTGCGTCGGCTGGGCCTGCCCCGGCAGGAAGCTCGTAGCCTGCTCGCGCTTGCCGACGTCTACTTTGGCCCCACTCCCTTCACCCGCCGGCAGCGCTCGTGCCGGGCCGCCACGCATTGCCTGGCCACGTTGAAACTCATTGAAAAGTACGTCTCCCGCACCAAATCCAAGCGGGATGCGTGGGCGCTGCGCGCTGAATTATGCGCGACCGACCAGGATGTGGAGCATCTTGCCCGCACGCGGTTGAAGGAGATGTATCCGCCGCGGCAGCCGGAGAAGGGGGTGCGGATGACGCGGCGCAAGGGCGGGCCGTCGACGCTTTCGATTACCGGTGATTCCGATTTCATCGCTGACCTGCACGCCAGCATCAGTGAAGAGAAACCCTTGGATTCCGTGGAGAATATTTTCTTCCGCGGCGGAGCTACGGCGCGCCCTGCCGCGATGACGAATATCATCATCCAGCTCGATGAATTAGATGAAATCCTCGACGGTGGAGGCGAGGAAATTACGCTGCGGTTGACCAATGGGGCCGAAATCAGCGGCGCCAAACTGGTGGAAAAGCGCCTTGCCGACTGCGGACTTGTCACGCTCGTCCACCCCTATGAGGGGCCGGTGAACCTGTATCGCACCTCGCGGCATGCCTCGGATAAGCAGCGGCTGATGGCGGGCGCGGAAAACCCCACGTGCCCGTGGGCCGAGTGCAATTATCCGGCTGATAAGTGCCAGATTCATCATCTGCGGGCGTGGAAACACGGCGGCGAGACCAATATGGCGAATCTCAGTGTGGCGTGTCCGTACCACAACGGCGTCAATGACGACGACCCGAACGCCCCGCCGGTGCGCGGCCGGTTAGCGCGGCGGCGGGGCCGAATAGTCTGGGTTCCGCCGTGGGCCAATTCAAGCTGAAGACCCTGCCCTCATTTTTTGGGCGGACGCTTCCCAGATCACACGGCTTTCCCGCACAGTGCGAGTCGGTGAAGCATTTCTAGGCTTGAAGGAGGGAGCGGCCGAAAAAGTCGGAGTCATCAGCGACGCCGGGCAAAGCATAAAAATAGCCACCACCATAGGGTCGGATATAGTCCGCTAGGGGTTCACCTTCGAGGCGCTTTTGCACCGTGATGAACTGACGCTCCAAGTCCTGCTGGAAGCAGATAAAGACGAGTCCGACATCGAGGGTGCCGTTATCGCGCACGCCATTGTCGTAGTTATAGGCGCGGCGCAGCATGAGCTGGTCCGCGGTTTCTGGCGTGCGCGGATTCGCCAGGCGAATATGCGCGTCGGTGGGGATGACGTCACCGGTTGCGTCATCGAGATAGTTGGGCTCGGCATATTCGTCGCCACCGGAAAGCGGGCCACCGGTTGCACGGTCGCGGCCGAAGATTTGCTCCTGCTCAGCAATGGAGATGCGATCCCAGAATTCCGTATACATAGCGATGAGGCGAACCACCATATAGCTGCCGCCGGCGGCCCAGTCCGGCTCATCCGTACCGGCCCAGACCAGCTTGTCCTGATCCTTTTCGGCTGGATTAACGATGCCGTCTTTAAACCCAAGGTGGTTGCGCTGGGTGCCAGACGGCCGCGGTTCATTCATATAACCGTTTTGGCGCCAGCGCACGGCCACATCTCCACGGGTGTGCCGCAAGATATCGCGCAGCGCGTGAATGACGGTATCGTGCTGGTCGGCGCAAATCTGCAGAGCAAGGTCGCCGTGGCATAGCTCCTCCTCCAACGTGTCATCGGCGAAGGCCTGCATGGAACTTAGGTGGGCGGGTTTGTGGGGTTTAAGGCCGAAGCGGTCGTCGAAAAGCGAATTGCCCACGGCGAGGGTAATGGACAAACTATCGGTGGGAAGCTTAGGTCCTAGCTCCCCGGAATCGCCGGCGGGATAGGCAATGCCATCGGCCGCAGTAGCGCCGCCGGAGGTGAGAATGCGGGCACGCTCAGTCACGGTGCGAAGCAACTTCTCTAAGCGCGATTTCTCGGTGAACTGTACATCGAGGGCGACGACCTCGGAATACTTTTGCGCTGGGGTCACGATCCCCTGCTGGTGCTCGCCGTGGAAAGGAAGTTCGAGCGGAGCGTCTGCCTCGGTGCGCGGCGATGGAGAAGCATGGTCAGCAGCGCCTTCGCTTCGCTTAGAGGAACCAAAGGAAGAACCCGCGAGACTGGACTGCGCATTGGCAGCCGCTGCCGAGCCAGAAAGCGCGGCGGTGGCCGCGAGCCCAGAGAGGAACGAGCGGCGGGAAAAATCAAACGGGCAGGGCACTAATCCATCCTTCTAACTACGGTCATCGTGGCGACAGGGGCAAGCAGTTCATTGGCACGCGCGACGGCGGACTGCACACGCATCCGGTCCTTCTGGGACCACTTATTAAAAGCGGTGTCATATTTTTCATCGAACTTCGTGGCGAGCTTGTCAAGCTCATCCAGCTGCTCATAGATGGGCGAGGTATCGAGCCCACGGCCCTCGACAAGGGAGCGGACGGCATCCAACGTCAGCCGGGTTGAAATAACGTCGCCCCGCAGCGCGGTGGGCAGGGCATGGGCGCCGAAATCGCGTTCGCCGCGCATGTCGAAGCGCTCGAATTCCTCCATTACTTCATGGGTGCGCAACCCGTAGTCGGGGGCGGGAATGGCGAAATGGGAGGTATCGAGGGCGCGGGCGGTTTTATCGACGGCGTCGGCAAGCGCGCGGGCAGGCTTCGCCGCATCCTTGACGGGACGCTTGGACCACAGCAGCTTTTCGACGTCCATGTACCCCTCCAAGCCGGGCCCCGGCCACATCTCGCTGGAATCGTCGAAGGATCGGTAGGTCTCGAGGTAGTCAAGGTAGGCCGCTTGGGCAGCGCGGCGATCTTTCGAGGTGGCTTCAACAAGAGCGTGGGCTTTCTTCTGCAACTCGGGCACACGCTTTTTCTGCCTAGCCGCTTGCTGAATGGCCACGGCCGCGACCTCGCGGTCAGTAATGGGGACCATCTTGGGAGCATCGGTGATGGTGGAACCGGTGACCGCAAAATCATCAGATTTCACGGCCGAATCATTGTGGAAAACGCAGGTGAGGTGGTATGTGCCGTCCTGCAGTTTCGGGGCCCAGGCGCGCTTGGCTGGGGTGCCCACGCGCTCGAGGACCTGGTAGGCGTTGCCCGCATCATCTGCCACGTAGACGGTGAGCGCAAGCCCCGAGGTGTTATAGACCTTCCACGATGCCTGCCCCTGTACCTTCTCCGGCGTAGGACATGAATACACGTCGCGCACATTCAGCTGTGGTTCTTTCGGCTTCGCGCTTGTGCTTGTCGACGCCGCCGGCCGCGAGTCTCGCGAGCTAGACGAGCTAGAACCGAGAGAGCTCAAGGAGCTTTGGGCGACGGCAGTAGGAGCTATGGCCGCGATGGCAAGCACCGCGGCGGTGGCAATATGGAAGGTCTTCATTGATTAAAACGGGAGGTTGGGCAATGGCGGGAGCTTAAAATCTTGCAGCTTCTTCAGGTCTAGGCCGGGGTGGCCATTCATGTACCAAGCGACAACCCCTGCGCCGACGCCCAGAGCCGTAAGGATAGCCGCAATGATACCGCCCTTAGAAGAACCAGCGGAAGAACTGGAGCTCGAATCATCGGGCTTATTCGCACCTGGCTGTGGCTTCGTATCTTGGTGCAGCTTGGAGATGTTGGGAACGCCCTGTTCGGTGACCTTGGGGTCGTCCATGCCCTCGACGACGTCCTTGAGGTTGGTGCCGGCGCGGGAGGAATTATCCACCTTTTCAATGGAGGCGTAGTCCTTGGCCACGGTACCGTCGGTCTCGTTCAAGAAAAGCTTCGGGGCCTTGTGGGCGGCGTTGAAGTCAAACATGTTGTTGAGCTCGCCGGCGCGCTCGTCAAAGGCAATGCCCCCTAGACGGCCGAGTCCCCAATTGTCCTGAATGAACTTGGTGACGGAAGTCTGCTCGGTGTAAGTGGAGTCGATGTGGTTAGTCTTCGCGTATGGCGAGATAACCATCAAAGGCTGGCGGGTACCCGGCCCGCACTGGCCGTCCTTTCCGCCGGCAACGCCTACCTTTGCTGCGGCGGCGGTACAGATTTCCTTGTCCTGATGCGGGTCATTGGAACCATTGCGGATTTCTGGGGCCTTGTGGTCGTACCAGCCATCGGAGTCATCGTAGGCGATAACGACCGCGGTGGAATCCCACTCTGGGGAATTTTGCAGCTCATTGATGTAATGGGTGATGAAGGCCTGCTCGTCTAGCGGGTTGGAGTAACCGGCGTGTCCGTCTTGGTAGTTGGCAGCCTTCAGGAAGGACACGGCCGGCAGGTTGCCCTGCTCCAGAGCGGTATCGAAGTCCTGCAGATCGTACTGGTGGTTGGCGCGGTCAGTCTTGCCGATCATGTCATCGCTCGACGGCGCCAAGTGGTGCGGATTCGCGGTGGAAGCGTAGTACTGGAACGGCTGGTGGTGCGGATTATAGTCCGTCTGGTTCTGGCCGGTCAGCGTGGTGTGGGAGGCGCCGCAGCGTGCGCGAGCGTCGTCTGTAGCTTCCTCGGTTGGCCGGAAGCCGCCTTGGAACCAGCCCCAAGTGACGTCCTTGTCATTGAGCTGGTCACCGATGTTCTTGGAGTGCATCGCGGTGACCTGGTTGGTGCCGGCGGAAGAGTTATTCGAGCAGTCGTCGTAAAGCGGATCTGGGTCGCCGACAACAGTGGCGGTCTTGCCATCTTCGGATACCCCAGCGAGGGCGTGGTTCTTGCCAGGTTCGATCTTCTTCTGCTCGCCCGTGGCTGGGTCATGCATGGTCCCGCCGGCCACGGTTCCGGAAATTAGATTCAGCGCGCCTGGGGTGGATGGGCCGAAGATAGTGGAGTAACTATTGTCGTTCATCGCAAAGTTTTGCGCGTAGTTCCACATTCCGGTGACGGTATTGCCGTCGTAATAGCCCATAGTCATGCCTGGAACGGCATAATAGCCGTTGGAAGACTTATCGATGTCGGTGGATACAGTCTCCGGGAACTTGTCCATCTTGCCGCCGTTATATGCGGCCTGCTCATCGCCGTAGTGGTGGTTCTGGTCCGTAGTTACTGCATGGTCTGGCCCGATGCGGAAAGGCTTGACGGAGTTGGGGTTCTTGTCCCCCATTACGCCATCATTTTCGAGGTTTTTCGCCTTAGGGGTGTCCTTCTTGGCGGTAAACTTTGGGGCGTCCTTGTCGCTGCCCTGCAGCTTTTCGCCGTCCTTATTCACGGCGTTTGGGTAGGTTCCAAAGTAGTGGTCGAAGGAAATATTCTCCGAGTAAATGACAACGACGTGTTCAATTGGGGTCGTGGTGGCTGCCTGGGCAACGCCGGGGACAAGGGACGTAGTGGCGGCTGCGGCGGCGCAAAGGGCCACAGCGCGAGAGCGAAGCTTCATTAAAAATCCAACCTAGGTCAAGAATTTGCGGGGGCAGGTCGAAAGTGGCTGTGGCTCACCAGGCGAGTCATCGGTCGCTTTCAAATCGAAATTTAACGCCGCCAAAACACCGACTGCAACTAGATTAAAAGGGCGTCCCCGGCCGTGGGGACGCCCTATAGGAGCAGCTCACTTTGAACTTTTGCCGGCCGCACCCCGGGAGCCGTTAACGAAATGTTAAGAATCTATTCGGCTCCACTTTGCCAATAGGGGGTACGGGGTTAATCGTCGGCGTCGGTAGACAGCGCAGCCACGAAAGCCTCCTGCGGCACCGAGACGGAGCCCAGCGTCTTCATGCGCTTCTTACCGGCCTTCTGCTTCTCCAACAGCTTGCGCTTACGGGAGATATCGCCGCCGTAGCACTTGGCCAGCACGTCCTTGCGCATGGCCCGGATGTTCTCGCGGGCAATGATCTTCGAACCAATGGCCGCCTGCACCGGCACCTCGAACTGCTGGCGCGGGATGAGCTCCTTGAGCTTCTTGGTCATCTTGTTGCCGTACCACTGGGCGGAATCACGGTGGACGATGGCGGAGAAGGCGTCGACCGGGTCGCCGTTGAGCAGGATATCGACCTTGACCAAGTCCGCGAGCTGCTCGCCGGCCCCCTCGTAGTTCAGCGAGGCGTAGCCCTTTGTACGGGACTTGAGCATATCGAAGAAATCGAAGATGATTTCACCCAGCGGCATGGTGTAGCGCAGCTCTACGCGGTCCTCGGAGAGGTAATCCATGCCTCCCATCTGGCCGCGCTTGGACTGGCAGAGCTCCATGGTGGGGCCGACGAATTGCTCGGGCACGACGACGGTCATCTTCACCACTGGCTCGTAGACCTCGTTAAGCTTTCCTTCCGGCCAGTCGGACGGGTTGTGAACCCACTTTTCTTCGCCGTCTTCGGCCACCACGCGGTAGGTCACCGACGGCGCGGTAGAAATCAGATCGAGGCCGAACTCGCGCTCCAAGCGGTCGCGGGTAATTTCCATATGCAATAGGCCCAAGAACCCGCAGCGGAAACCAAAGCCCAGGGCGACGGAGGTTTCGGGCTCGAAGGTCAAGGAGGCGTCGTTAAGCTGCAGCTTTTCCAAAGCATCGCGCAGGTCCGGGAAATCAGCCTGGGAGATGGGGAAAAGGCCGGAGTAGACCATCGGGTCCGGGTCCTTATAGCCTTTAAGCGGAGTCTCAGCGCCGCCGTTGGACCAGGTGACGGTATCTCCCACCTTGGTCTCGCGCACGTCCTTTACGCCGGTAATCAGGTAGCCCACCTCGCCGGGGCCCAAGCCCTCACACTTTTGCATCGTGGGGGACACGATGCCGATTTCGAGCAGCTCGTGGTTAGCGTTGGTCGACATCATGGTGACCTTCTGGCGCGGGGTGAGTTTGCCATCGACCATGCGGATATAGGTGACAACGCCGCGGTAGGTGTCATAGACGGAGTCAAAAATCATGGCGCGGGCCGGCGCATCCGCGTCGAACTCGGAGGACGGCGGCGGCACCAGCTCACAGACCTTGTCCAGCAGCTCGACCACACCCTCGCCGGTCTTGCCGGATACGCGCAGGACCTCTTCCGGCTCGCAGCCGATGATATTGGCGATTTCCAGCGCGTATTTTTCCGGGTCGGCGGCCGGCAGGTCGATCTTATTGAGGACCGGGATGATTTCCAGGTCGTTTTCCATCGCCAGGTAGAGGTTGGCGAGGGTTTGGGCTTCGATGCCTTGGGCGGCGTCGACAAGCAGGATGGCGCCCTCACATGCCTCAAGGGCGCGGGAGACCTCGTAGGTGAAGTCCACGTGGCCAGGAGTGTCGATCATCTGCATGACAATCTGCTCCCCCTGCGCGGTGCCGGACTGGGGCACCCACGGCAGGCGTACGTTCTGCGCCTTAATGGTGATGCCGCGCTCGCGCTCAATGTCCATATTATCGAGGAACTGGTCACGCATATCGCGCTCCGCAACCACCTTGGATAGCTGCAGGATGCGGTCCGCCAGCGTCGACTTGCCGTGGTCGATGTGAGCAATAATGCAGAAGTTTCGGATTCGGGCGGGATCCGTAAACGTCGTGGCCGCAAAGTTTTCAGACATACGTCTACAATAGTCGACATGAAAAGCGCCATGCTCACCCGACTGCGCCAAGCGCTGGGAATCAGCGAGCGCGAGCCCATAGACACCGGCCTGACCCGCATTAATTCCCGGTTGGGGCTGGATAGGTCGGACGAGTTCCACGAGCCGCGTAAGGCCGCTGATATCCGGGTCGAGGCCACCGCCTCTCACCCCCGCTCCATATTTTTCTCCCCCGATATGGATGGCCAGGCTGATTCCGGCGAGGTGGTCTGGGTATGGGCCCCGGCCGAAGGCAAGCAGGCCCCGCCACGTGAGCGAGCCATCCTGGTTGTCGGCCGCACGCGCACCACGGTGATGGGTTTGCTTATCTCCCCCAACCCGAAGCATGCGCTTGACGACGCCTGGCTGGAAATCGGCGCCGGCGAGTGGGACGAATCCGGGTGCGATTGCTGGGTGCGCCTCGACCGCTTGCTGGAGGTTTCCGAAGAGCAGGTGCGCCGACAAGGCACACTTTTTCCCGAACGCCGGTTCGAAAGAATCGCGAATAGGTTACGCGCGCGCTACCACTGGGCCTAACCAGTCGCACAGAAGGCGGCCATGCTGAGAGTTTTGGCAGGTCGGGTTCGGTACTGCTATTGTATGTTGGTTACTTACTTGCCGGGCGCGTTGGTCGGGGCGGGCAGGACCTTGGGTTCGCTCTTCGAATACCAGCGCCGAGCGCGCCAGCGATTGCTGGCCGCGGGAGTAGTCCGAGTAGGTCGGTTTCTATGTCAATCACTTTCGATTACTAAGAGGTATTTTCCATGGCAAATATCAAGTCCAAGCAGAAGCGCGTTATCACCAACGAGAAGGCACGCCAGCGCAACAAGAGCGTTCGCTCCGCCGTCCGTACCGAGATCCGCAAGTTCCGCGAGGCCGTTACCGCTGGCGACAAGGCTGCTGCTGAAAAGCAGCTGCGCGTGGCATCCCGCGCCCTGGACAAGTCCGTGTCCAAGGGTGTCTTCCACCGCAACACTGCAGCCAACAAGAAGTCCGGCATGGCTTCCGCGTTCAACAAGATGGACTAAGAGCCATTGCACTGACAATCCCCCGGTCGCACTCTACGGAGCGCACCGGGGGATTTTCTTAGCCTAGACCCGAGCGGGGAGGCTTAGGCCAGTTCGTCGTTGAAGTAATCTTCGAAGATGGCACCGGCGTTGCGGAAGGCTTCACTAAGCGAAGTTCCACCACGGGTTTCCACAAAAATCTCGAAGGCGGTCAGGAACTGGGTGTGGATGATGTTGACGGTCGGCGTGAGGCGCGAATCGGAGGATTTCCAGCCCTCACGGGCTTGCACGGCTTGGCGGAGGCGCTCAATAGTGCGGCTATTGCGCTGGTAATACAGGGCACGCAGCTTCGTATCCTTAGCTAGCGCCTGGGCCGTCAGCTGGGAAATTTCGGGGAAGAACTCATCACCCACGGCGCGGTCAAATACGGCTTTGGCCACGATTTCAGAATCTTCGCGCAGGCTTCCGGTGGGCAGTCCGGCGGCGAAATTCTGAAATTGGTGCTCTAGTTCCTCCGAAAATTCGGGACCTAAAACTGCCGATTCTTTGTCTTTTATGTAATTAAAAAGGGTACGGCGGGAAACGCCTACCTTTTGGGCGAGTTCCTCCATAGTGAACCCGCCGTATCCGGCTTCGATGACGAGGTTGAGCGCAGCGACTCGGATTTGTGATATACGCGGCATAAATGCCCCTTTCTGTCCCGACGCTCTAAGGGCCTTACTTTCGTTTTCTAAACCCTTAAATCTTTAGGTGAAAATGGTATTTCCCTACAAACTAAGGCGTTTGGGGTGATTTTATTACCTCATATTCAACTATGGAAACAGCCGTGCGCACGGGAAGAATTTACTACCGGCACGGCCGTACGTTTAGGCCCGTCATAGAACTATTTAACAAAGCTGTGATGTTAGACAACCACAGTATCTGTGCGGCCAGCCATCCGCTCCAATTATCCGCCCGCACGTTCGAAAGCCCAATGGTGCTCGTGTCGGGTAGGGCCGCTAAGATGAGTCAACGATGAAAAACGTTAAGCCACTGGTGAAATGGGCGGGCGGGAAGCGCCAGCTCTTGCCACATATCCACGCCGCCCTACCGGCGGATGTCCCGCGGCGGTTTTATGAGCCCTTCATCGGTGGCGGCGCGGTGCTTTTCTCTCTCCAACCAGCCAGCGCACGGGTCAATGATCTCAATGCTGAGCTCATCAACCTATATGAGGTGGTACGCGGCGGCGTCGACGAGCTCATTGCAGAGCTCGTGAGCTATCCCAATGAGGCGGAGTTCTTCTATGCGCTGCGCGCAGTGGACAGGGATGCGAAGCGGTTTGCCGCCCTCTCCCCCATCGAGCGTGCTGCACGAACGCTGTATCTCAACCGCACCTGCTATAACGGCCTGTATCGCGTGAATACGGCAGGTCAATTTAATGCGCCGTTCGGGCGCTATAAGAATCCCACCATTTGCGATGAAGACACGCTGCGTGCGGTGCACCGCTATTTTGCGGAAAATGAGGTGATCTTTTCCCAAGGCGATTTCGCCGCGGCGGTGGCAGAAGCAGGCGAAGGCGATTTTGTCTATTTCGACCCGCCCTATGACCCCGTCAATGTGACGAGCTCGTTTACCGGCTATCAAAAGGGTGGCTTTGACCGCGCGGAGCAAGAACGGCTCAAAGAGGTCTGCGATGAGTTGGACAAACGCGGGGCAAAGTTTTTGCTGTCGAATTCGGCCACCGAGTTCATTCGAGAGCTCTATGCGGATTATGAGGTAGGCATCGTGGGGGCAACGCGGGCGATCAATTCCGTCGCTTCGAAGCGCGGCAAGGTCGATGAGGTACTGGTGCGCAATTATGAGGTCAGTGGTGACTAGCGGGCCGAAGGCGCACGCGGGGCGGGAGCTGCAGGAGGAGCTGCGGGCACGTTTTGGCGTGCCGGAGTCGGTGAAGCTAGGCGTTAATGACTGGGGTTGGCTGCGCATCTTGGCGGCTGGCTACGGCGAAGAATTGGAACGGCGAGGGTATTTTTTCATCAGCGCGCGGGAAGTGGAGAAAATCTCTGCTCGGCAGCCACGGTTGATGGCCAAGCATGATTTTTCCACCTCGCGGCCTTGGATCTTTCAGCGCCTACAGCTCGGCATCGTGCCGGTAAGCCGCAGCGAATACTTGGTGGGCCGGTTCAACCTCTACGAGAAGTTTCCGCAGGCACAGCGCGGGGAGGTACGTACGCTGCAGCTGCCAGCGGGTCTAGATACCCTCTCGTTGGAGGGGGTGAGCTCGGAGGCGGTGGCGTTAAATGGGGCGTCGGCAAGCGGGATGCTAGAAGATTTTCTGGCCTGCGGGCCTTTGCAAGCTACGGTGGCAGGCCGCATGTCCACGCGCGAGATGCAGGTGCGGCTGCCAGACCTGGGCGTGGAGGTGGCGGTGGACCGCGCACAGATGGAAATCGACGGCGGATTTGAATCGCTCGAGCATCTAGTGCTGGTGGAGGCGAAAAATCATCTCTCGGATGATTTCAATATCCGGCAGCTATATTTTCCCTACCGGCGCTTCCAACAGCGCCTGGCCAAGGAAGTGGTACCGGTTTACCTGGTGTATTCCAATGGCATTTTCCACCTATACCGCTATGAATTTAGGGATCCGGCGGATTTTCGCAGCATTGCGCTGGTCGATAGCGCCCGCTACGCACTGTCGGCCTCGCACCTGGATGCGCAGGCAGCGCTGGATATCGTTCGGGCGGTGGAGCCCGACGTCGAGCCGGAGGTACCCTTTCCGCAGGCCAATAACTTTGAGCGGGTGGTCAACCTCTTGGAGCTCATTGCGTTGCAGCCGCTAAGTAAGGCAGAGATTACTCAGCGCTATGATTTCGATCCGCGGCAGGCGGACTATTATGCCAACGCCGCGCGCTACCTGGGGTTGGCGGTGCCGGTGGATGAGGCCTGGGAGCCCACCGAGCTCGGGAGGAGAATTATCGAGCAGCCGCAGCGCGATGCCCGAAATGCGGCGCTTATACGGGCGTTGGCGGCGCGGCGGGTATTTCGCGAGGTGCTCGAACTCAGCTTGGCTCGCGGCGCGGTCGCCAGCACCGCGGAAATTATTGCGGCGATGGATGACCTGGGCCTGAGCTTGGCGACGTCCCGGCGGCGCGCCTCCACCGTCGCCCGCTGGACCCAGTGGGTGCTCGACACGGTGGCGGAGGGAATGCCGCGGCTGTTTTAGTGCAGTAGGTTCTGCGCGCCGGAGACAATGAGGACGATGCCGGCGACAATGAAAAACAGGCCCGAGCCGATATCGATCCACGGACCAGCGGCGATGAGCTTGCGGCGCACGGCGTTGGTAGAAATTACCGTGGCAACGACGAGGAAAAAGAGGAAGGCCGAAAGCGATAAGGACAGCGTCAGCCCGATGGCCAACCAGATGGGCGGGCTGGCGGGAAGCAGCGGGGCGATCATCGCGGCGAGGAAGAGCACAATTTTCGGGTTGGACATATTCGTCGCCAAGCCGACCTTGAAGGCAGAGCGTAGGCGCCCGAGTTGCGCGGCGGCGTCTTCCAGATCCACCGGCGGGTTGGCGCGCTGGGCGATGCCACTGCGCAGCGCGCGGGTGCCCATAAACACGAGGAAACAACCGCCGATGGCCTGTACCGCGCCGAGGATTTCTGGGAAAGCCGTCAGCAGCGCTGCGGCGCCGAAAACGGTGGCGGTACACCAAAAGAGCACGCCGATTTGGATGCCGGCGGCTGCGGCTATGGCGTGGCGCCGCGAGCGGGTGGCGTAGCGGGTCACCAAAATGATGTCGGGTCCGGGCGAAGCAACGCCCACCAGATTCATCAATAAGAGGGTGAAAAAGGACGTCCAGGTCACTCCCCTGCCTCGCTTTCTAGGCGCGGGAGAAGGTCCTCGCGGCCAAACATGCGGGCGGAATCCAGCGCGGAGGGCTGACCGGCGGTGGGATCGGCGTGGGCGGCCAAGAGGGCATCGATGACCGCATCTTCCTTTTTGAAGATGGCACCGGCCAGGGGTGATTGGCCGCGGTCATTGAGCAGATTAACGTCCGCGCCGGCGCGAGCAAGTGCGGTAACCAACTCGGCGTGGCCATGATAGGCCGCGAGCATGAGGAAGGACTGGCCGTCCTGGTTCACGAGGTCGATATTTACGCCGTGGTCGATATAGGCCAGGAGGTCCAAGCTGCCCTCGCGTGCCATGTCAAAGAGCCGACCGGCGAATTCCTGCACTTGCGTCTCAGACATAGCTTCTAGCTTATCGCGCCAGTTCCGCGACTCGTTTGACGGCCGCCTCTATGGCGAATTCGGGCTCACCGCCCTGGCCTTTAACGGCGGCATCAAGTTCCGAAACCAAGATGACGGCCCGGGTGACATTATCGGCGGACCAGCGGCGAGCCACCGGCTGGGTCATCTTGACCACGTAGGGTGCTAGGCCGGTTTGGCTAGCTAAAGAATACTGGTCCCCGCGGGCGGAATACAGGCGGGCAATGGCGCCGACCTTATTGGCTAGCGCCGCGGCAATCGCTACGGGGCTGGCGCCAAGCTGCAGGGCGCGGCGGCAGGTGGATACGGCGGCTTCAACGCGGCCGGCAACGGCGGCATCGGCAATATCCCAATTGGCAACCTCGGCCACGCCGACGTAGTAGTTCTGCACGGCCTCGCGGGTGACGTTGCCGCCGGTATCGGACACCAACTGGGAGATGGCAGAGGCCAGCTCGCGTAGGTCAGAGCCCACACCTTCGAGCACGGCATGGACGACGTCCGGGGTGGGGCGCACACCATGGGAGGAGAATTCGCGGGTGGCCCACTGCCCCAGCTCATTGGGATAGAGCGAGAAGACTTCGTGAACCTCGGCAATCTTACGCAGCTTAGCCACCAGTTCAGGCTGCTTCTTCTTTTTCTTTAGGGTCTTGGCCGTCACGGAGTAAATGATGACCATGGTCATGCCCGGCGCGGGGTTCGCGCAGGCACGCAGGATGATATCGACTACTTCCTTGCCGGCTCGCTCGCAGTCACTGATGACGATGACGCGGCTATCTCCAAAAAGAGAGGGGCTAGTGGCCTCAAGGATTTCGCCCTCGGAGACTTCGGAAGCTTTAAGCTTGGTCAGCTCGGGGCGAGCACCGGTTGGGCCGCTCTCCTCGGCCGCGGCACGCTGAATCTGCAGGCGGGCGCGTTCGGTGAGGAATTCATCGTCGCCAAGGATGAGATGTACTGGAGGCATGCCCGCCATTCTAACCTGCCGCCACACCGAGCCAGGCGATGCCCGCTAGCGTCAGCGCCAGAGTCAGCCAGGGGCGGTGATAGAGGAGGCCGGCAATGATCCAGGCGTAGGCAAGCAGCGTAAAAAGCGGGCTAGCGGGGATGGTGACCACCGGAAGGTGGGCCACGCCGTGGGCGATGGTATTAATCCACCACGAAAAGGGTTCTATAAGGCGCAGCAAGCCCGCACCTAGCAGATCGAGTGGACCGAGCTGGGCGAAGACGGCGGCGATAAGCCCCACGATGGTAATCGGCACGGTGGCGGGCTCAACCAGGATATTGGCCAACACGGAGACCACGGAGACCTCGCCGGACATGAGTGCGACTAGCGGGAGGGTAACGATATCGGCGGCAATGGCCACAGCGACCACGCGCAGAAAAATGGCGGGCCAGCCGGTTGTGGCCAAGTGTTTATAGATGAGCGGGCTAAGCGCCACGATGCCGAGCGTCGCCGCGCAAGAAAGTGCGAAACCAAAGTGCACGGCGAGGTCGGAATCCATGAAGAGCAGGGCAATGATGCCGAGGCTGAGAGCATGAATCGGCTCCATGCGCGTGGAATTAAGCACGGCGAGCAGCCCCACCAGCCCAGCCACGGCCGCGCGCTGGACGGAGGGTTCAAAACCCACGAGCACAACATAGGTGGCCAAGGCACACAGAGAGGCAGCCACCCGGGCGCGTGGCCCCAGCGCGAAGGCGGCGCAGACCATGGCTGCGGCGGAGCACACGATGGCCACATTAGCGCCGGATACTGCGCTTAAGTGCGAGAGCCCCGTCGCGATATACAGGTCGCGCTCGGCGGAGCTTTGCAGCGCGGTATCGCCGAGCACCATGCCGGGAATAAGGCCCTGGCTAGAAGGGCCGACGGTATCTACAACCAGCGCGCGAAATGTGTCGGACACGTGGGCCGCCCAGCCGGCTAGGCCCTCAGGCTCACCGATTACCTGCACATCCGTGGCAGTGGCGCTGAGCTTTCCGACGCCCACCCTATCCGACTCCCCCACCTTCACCCTGGCCGTGAGTTCGGCGCCTGCGGCGGCTGGGACCGGTTCCGAGCTAAAGACCGGCAGTTGAGTCGGATACCCTGGCACCTTGAGCTTGAGCAGCCAGCCGCCCGTGCTGGTCTGCGTCGGCGCGGTGATCAGGCGGCCGGTAACCTCGGTGCCGAGGTCGAACGCAGCGGCGCGGGCCTGGCGCACCGCGGCGACCAGCGCCGCGGCTGTCGCGACCATTCCGGAAAATAGCGCTTGGCCCCATTGGCGAGCGATCAGGCAGAACCCGACGACCGCCGCAATGATAAAGATTGCCCAGCCACGGCCGCCTAGCAGCACAGCGATGACAGCCAGCCAAGCGGTGGCCGCGCCGGGGACGAGCCGCAGTTCTCGCATCGCGCGCTCGTACTCAGCCTAGAGCTGGACCTGGTCTTTAAGCTGCGCTAGCTTTGCCGGTCCGATGCCGGAGACCTCGAGTAATTCCTCGATATCCTGGAAGCCGCCATGCTCCTCGCGGTAGGCCACGATAGCTTGCGCGGTCACCTCGCCAACGCCCTTGAGTTCTGTAAGTTCCTCCGCGGTGGCGTTATTCAGGCTCACGCCGCCGGTACTGATGCCGTTGCCGCCGGCTGGGGCTGGTTCGCCAGGTGCGGGAGGTGGGGCGGCGCCGGAGGGAAGGATGTGGAGCTGCTGGCCGTCGGAAAGCCGCTGGGCATGGTTGAGCGCGATTGTGTCTGCACCGGGAAGGGGTTGAGCGGCGTCGAGGGCATCGGCGACGCGCGCGCCGGGCTCGAGGGTCTGCAAGCCGGGCTCGGCCACCTCGCCAATGACAGAGACGATGATTTCGCTGGGCTCTGCACTGGGTGCGGCGCCGGATTCACCGCTTATTGCCGCGGGCTCGGGCATGCCCGAGGATTCATCGGAGCGGGCGTTGATGCCAAGCCACGCCACCAAGCCGACGACGAGAATGACCGCCACCGCGCAGGCTTGCCAAGGGCTGATTCGCAATCGCGGGCGCGGGTAATCGACGGCGAGGAGCTCTTCCTCGCCGGTGGGTTGAGTAAATTCGCGGAGTCGTTCGCTGATTTTTGGTGCCGCCATGGCGCTGAGACTAAGCGCAAGCGCACACAGGCGGTAGGTAGTGCGGAGTCTGGCTGTGGATAACTTGTTGTAGGCGTCAAAGAACCCGGCGTGGTAGGGCTAGTTATCCACAGAACGGCGCGGTGGGAAGGCGCGGGGTCGACCGCGCGTGTGAAGATGCGCCGGTTCAGCGGGCGGCGCGGAGCTAAACACGGCGGATACACCGATGGCGGAGGGGCCGGTGTGGACCGACAGGACGTCGTTAAGCGGGGTGCAGATAAAAGACGAACCTTGCGGCAGCGCCGCTGCGAGGAGTGCTTCCAATTTGGCGGCCGCGTCTTCGACGTGGCGGTGCTGGATCGCGACGAAGGCCGGCTCCCCATTGGCGCGGGAGGCAATGAGGTCTACTAGCTTGGTAAAAGCCTTGGTCTGGGTGCGGGTTTTTCCCACCAGCTCCAGCTTGCCGCGGTTAATCGACATGATCGGCTTGGTGGCCAAAAGCGCTGTAGATAACACGGCTGTGGCCGGCGAAAGGCGGCCGGAGCGGCGTAGATCCTCCGTGGAATGCAGATACACCCAGGTAGCCGCGCGCTTGAGGGTGTCCATGGCCGCAGCGTAGCACTCCTCCAAGCCGGCGCCGCGGGAGGCGAGCTTGGCTGCGGACATGGCGGCCGCACCCATCGCCATGCCGGCCGATCCGGAGTCAATTACCCGCACCGTGTGCGGGAAAACGCCCGAAGCAGTCACTGCGGCGGAGTAGGTAGAAGAAAGCTCTTTGGATAGGTGTATGGCCACCACGCCATCATCCTGAGAGCGCTCCATTTCGCGGCCATAGGCGGCTGCCAGCTCCAGCGCGCTTAATCCCGAAGTAGATTGCTCCAGGCCATCCTTGCCGTGTCGTTCCATGAGGTGGAGGTCAATGACGGTGATGGAAAGCTGCTCCGCCAGCTCCCGGGGCAGGCCCGCAGCGGAATCCGTAATGACGCGAACCGCCACTAGATATCCGCCCCGCCGTCCCCGGTGACCTCGCCGCCCATATTCCAGCCGTCGAAATACCACTGGGCGCGGCCCACGTTGTCGCGGGTGAATTCCAGCGAAGACAGCGGCGTTTCCGGGTTGAAGTCTGGGCGAGCGGTCAGCTGCGACCAGTGGGTATTCTTCAACCCCGAAAGGATCCCATACTGTGCGTGGTCAAGGCCCAGCAGGTGGCAGGTAAGCGCCGAGATGGCCCCGCCATGGGCCACGATGAGGACGGGGCCGGCGTCCCAGCCGGCAAAGTCTTCCATGAGCTCATCGATGACGGGTCGGGCACGCTCAGCCACATCCACGCGAGACTCCCCCTCCGGTGGGGCCCAGGTGGGATCGTGGCGCCAAATGGCGCGCGCTCCTGGAAACTCCGCATCTACCTCAGCAGAGGTTCTGCCCTGCCACTGACCTAAGTGGGTCTCGCGCAGGCGGGCATCCGTGGTGAAGTCCACGCCAAGACTTTCAGCGACAACGCGGGCGGTTTCCCGCGCGCGGATGAGATCGGAGGCAACGATTTTAGAAACGCCCTGATCCTGTAGCAGGCGCGCGGCGGCGCGGGCCTGCTCATAGCCCAGCTCGGACAGCTCGGTATCCAAGTGGCCTTGCATACGGCCGGTGGCGTTATAGGTAGTTTGTCCGTGGCGGATCAGGATCAGGCGGCGACTCATATGGGTTTAAAGCTCCTCGTCCTCACCTGGGACCTTATCGGCCAGTGGGAGCTCGTCGATGGAATCTACCTCACGCGGGTTGACGCCATTGATCCATTCGCCCGGGCGCTCCGGGGCTTCGATGCCCTCAATCTCCAGTGCCGGGCAATCATGGTAAAGGCGGTCCAAGCCGTAGAACTCGCGCTGGTCATTGCGCTGGACGTGGACGACGATATTGCCGTAATCCAGCAGCACCCAGCGATTTTCGCGGTTGCCTTCACGGCGCTGCGGTTCAAAACCCTGCTTGGTCATCTCATCTTCGACTTCATCCACAATGGAGCCCACCTGGCGCTCGTTATCTGCAGAAGCCAGCACGAAGACCTCAGTAATTGCGAGGACATCGGAGACATCAATAGCCGCGATATTGGTGGCTAACTTTTCTTGCGCCGCGTGTGCCGCGGTTTCTGCCATGCTGCGGGCGAGATCAGAAGTAGACAATGTGTATAAATTCCCTTTTCGCGTCTGAGTGCATTCGATATGGACTATCTCTAGTGAGAATCTATTCTTGCACGTTTAGCAGGCCCGTGCCCAAAATCCGGGAAAGGCCGTGAAAGTTTCTACAGGGGCTTGTCTGGGTTGGGACCGTAGAGATTGTTTTTGGTGATGTATTGCACCACTCCATCCGGTACGAGGTACCACACGGGCTGGCGTTGGGCAGAGCGCTCGCGGCACGCGGTGGAGGAAATGGCCATGGCGGGGATATCGATGAGGTCAATATCCTCTTGCGCATCGGCGGGCAGCATATCAGCGCTTAATTCGTATCCTGGGCGGGTAACCCCCACGAAGTGGGCCATCTCCAGCATCTCTTCCCAGTTATGCCAGCTCATAATAGAGGCCAGCGAATCGGCGCCGGTAATGAAATAGAACTCCGCTTCTGGGAAAAGCTTACGCAGATCCCGCAGCGTATCGATGGTATAGGTAGGCCCCTCGCGGTCAATATCTACCCGCGAGACGGTAAAGCGCGGATTGGATGCGGTAGCCACCATCGTCATCAAGTAGCGGTGCTCGGCCGCAGTGACCTCGCGGTGAGACTTCTGCCAAGGCTGACCTGTGGGCACAAAGATGACGCTATCGAGGGCAAAGCGATGCGCGGCCTCACTGGCGGCTACCAAGTGACCATTGTGGATGGGGTCAAAGGTGCCACCCATGATGCCGATGCGCTGTGGGCTAGTCATGGGTGGTGATTATAGTCCCCCGGCCGAGGAGGGAGTGAGCAAAGTGGCGAGGGAGTCGGCAAAAGCGGCGTCGCCAAGCGAGGGCTCTACAAAATAAGAAGCATGGCGAGCCGCCTTGGTAGCCAACGCGTCGTGGGCGGAGGCGAGGTTCAGGTCGCAAACAAAGTCTCCGTCCAAGCAATAGTTAAGCCGGCGCGAGTCCGGCAATGCCGCAGGTTGTAAGAGCAAACGCTGCGGTAGCCAGCCCGCCATACCGTGGGGACGGCTGAGGGGATTGCCCAGGTAAACTGCCCCCGCGAGCTTGCCTCGTTGCGCAAGGTAGCGCTCCGCGCTGGTAGCGACAATGGCGCCTTGGGAGTAGCCAGCCGTAATATAGCGCGGCTGGCAGCCTGTTTCGCGCTCATACTTTTCCACCACGCGCGGAGCATTGGCCATGCCGGTGCGCAAACTATGTACAAAACCAACGGTGACCGAATACGCCAGCTCGTGCAACGGATGCTCCATCACTACCCCACCGAGGCGGCGAATAAGCTGGAGCGGATTCAACTGCTCACCTTCCTGCGCCAGCGGCGGCAGGTTCATTGATGCCGGGTATGCCTGGGGGTCAAGGGCGAGGACATGGACTTTATCCATCGTGCCGGGATGGCGTTTTTCCACTAGATGAAAAAGCGCGGAGAGGTTTGCCCCTTCATAGCCATTCGACGGCTCGGCATGCGGCGAATACTGCTGCGGTCCGAAATACTCGCCGTATTCCTCATTCTGGTCGGAGCCACGAGCAGCCAAAACGACGAACTCGGGACACCCAGCAGGCTGCGGCGATGGGGCGGATTGTGCCGCTGCCTGGGGCACGACGGGGGCAGCATTCGCGGTGGCGGCGGGGGCTATAGAAACGGCAAGCGCCGCCGAGGCGCTTAGGGCGACGGCGGTACGGAAGAAAGCAGATCGAATCATGGCGGGGAGAATTATGGACGGGTCTGACCGGTACCCTGCAGGATCCACTTAGAAGAGGTGAGCTCCGGCAGCGCCATTGGGCCACGGACGTGCAGCTTCTGGGTGGAAATGCCGATTTCGGCGCCCATGCCGTAGACCTCGCCATCGGTGAAGGCGGTCGAGGCATTGAGCATCACCGCGGCGGCATCCACCTCGTTGCCGAACTTCACTAGGACATCGGCGTCTTGCGCGGCGATGGCCTCGGTGTGGCCAGTGGTGAACTCGGTGATATGCGCGATGGCGCCATCTACGCCGTCGACCACCTTGGCGCAGATATCCATAGATAGTGACTCCTCGCGCCAGTCTTCATCGGTGGCCTGCACGGCATCCTTGACGCCGAAGGCCTCGAGCTCGGCGACGTCGCCGTGGATGGTCACACCAGCATCCTGCAGCGCGGCGATGATGCGGAGCTTGACGGAGTCATCCAAAGCGGCGTCGATTAGCACGCACTCCGTAGAGTTGCACACGGAGGTGCGGCGGGTCTTTCCGTTGATGACCATGTCGATGGCCTTCTCAATGTCTGCAGAAGCATCCACGTAGAAGTGGCAATTGCCGGTGCCGGTCTCAATGGCGGGGACGGTGGCGCCGGTAACGACGGCCTCAATAAGCTTTGCGCCACCACGCGGAATAACCAGGTCCACCAGACCACGGGCGGTGATGAGGTCCTGGACGGAATCGTGCGTCTCGCACGGCAAAAGCTGCACGGCCTCGCGCGGCAGGTCAAACTCGGCGAGGGTATCCTGCAAAATTTCTACCAGCTTGGCGTTGGAGTTGCGGGCGGACTTGGAACCACGCAATAGCGGCACATTGCCGGACTTGATAGCCAGACCGAAAGCATCCACGGTGACGTTCGGGCGGGCCTCATAGACCATGCCCATGACACCGAGCGGCACGCGCACCTGTTTCATCTGGATTCCGTTATCCATGGTGCGGCCCTGCAGGATCTCCCCTACTGGGTCCTGCAGGCCGGCTACCTGGCGCAGGCCGCCGGCAATGCCTTCCACGCGCGCGGCGTCGAGAGACAGGCGGTCAATAAGGGACTCGGACATGCCGCGTTCGCGGCCGGCATCGATATCCTGCTTATTGGCGGCGAGAATGGCTTCGGTGTGGGCAATGAGGTTGTCGGCTGCGCGCTGCAAGATCTCATTCTTGCGCGGCGTGGACAGCTGCGCCACGACGGGCGCCACTTCCTTGGCAGCACGGGCTTTGGACAGAACTTCTTCGCGTTCAGTGTTGCTCATGCCATACCAGCTTAACGAAAGGCCACGCGCATTTCAGCCAGTTGGGCGGCAAGCACCCGCACGGTGGTCTGCTTATTGGCCGAGCTCGCGGCGGCGCTTCTCGTCCTTCCGCTCGAACATGAGGTATTCCTCTTCGTAATAGCTCAAGTTATAAACGTGGCGGGCTCCAGCCGAGCATATAAAACAGATAATCGGGATAACCCAAAAATAGGACCAGTGGAAGAAGAAATAGCCGAGCACGACGGAAAGGATGGTGGCCGCCCAGGCAGCATAATCGACCGCCTGTACCTTCTTCCGGCGTTCCTTCATATCCGCGACCTCGGCTTCGGTGGGATTAAAAGAGCTCCCTTGATAAGAACCGTCTTGTGAGGCGGCGTTGTCCATTAATAACCCGCCTGAATATCGACTTCCGTGGGGATTGCTTCACCTGCGGAGTAACGCTCCATGACCTGTACTGTATGCGAGCCGATGCGCCGGCGCACCGAATAGGGAGGGTTGGCCAGGTGCGGGGTGATGACCACGTTAGGCATGTCCCACAGTGGGTGCCCATCGGGCAGCGGCTCGGGGTCGGTAACATCCAAGCCAGCGCCGGCGATATGGCCGGCACGAAGAGCGTCAACAAGGGCCTCGGTGTCCACGAGCGGACCGCGGCCGACGTTAATTACCACTGCGTGGTCGGGCATGGCGCGGAAGGCAGCAGCATCGAAAAGCTGGTGGGTCTCTTCCGTTAGCGGCGCGAGCGCCACGAAATAATCGGCGGCTGGCCAGACGCGCTCAATATCGGTGGTGGCGAAGGTTTCATCGGCACCCTCCACTGGGGTACCGGAGCGATTGACCGCGATAATGCGCGGGCCAAAGCCTTCCAGCATGTGAATTAGACGCTTTCCGATGCCCCCGGTACCCACCACCGCTACTGTCTTATCTTCAAAAAGGAAGCTGGTATGAGCCTCCACCTCATCGCGGTTAGACCAGCTAGTCCCCACGCGCTTATGCGCATGCAAGTGGGCGAGCAGGAGCGCAATGGTAGATTCCGCCACGGTGGCGTCATACAGGCCGGCGGCATTAGACCAGCGGGCGGTGGTATCACGCATGACGTCGAGCAGGTGGTCCACCCCAGCGAAGGGGACCTGCACCAGGCCCACGCTCGGTGGCAGGGGCCGTGGGAAATCATCCGGACCGCCGTTGAAGATGAGAACCTCGGCATCTTCCAGTGGGGCACGCTCGTGGCCGGCTGCATCGAGTGCCTGGAGGGTTTCCTCCCACGGGCTGGGTAACATCGCGTACTTCATTAGTAGCCAGCCTCCGCATCGACGCGAGTGGGCATAGCCTCTCCCCTCTCCCACGCCGCGGCATTGGCGTTGAAGATAGCGCCCAGGTGGTGCTGCGCTACGTGCGCGGAGGCAGCCATGTGCGGCGTCATGGTGCAATTGGGCAGGTCATAGAGCGGATGGCCATCAGGCAGTGGCTCGGGATCCATAACCTCCAGCCCGGCGCCAGCGATCTCACCGTCGCGCAGGGCCGCCACCAGATCATCGGTTACTACGGTGCTGCCACGGCCAACGTTGATAAAGATGGCGGAGGATTTCATCGCGCGGAAAGCGGCGGCATCGATTAACCCCTCGGTGTCCTTGGTCGCAGGCAGGATACAGAAAATGAAATCGGCCTCGCCCCACACGTGGTCGGCCTGCTCCATGGGCACGACCTCATCGGCGCCTTCCACCGAGCGGCCGGAGCGATTGATCGCGGTAATGTGCACGCCAAACGGTTTCAGAAGCTTAATAAGCTGCTTGCCGATGCCCCCAGCGCCGAAGATGGCTACCCTCTTCGGCCCTCGCTGGTTATAAAGCCACGCCTGGGACTCGTCCAGCTCCTGTGCTACCGACCACGAAGCGGCCTGGGCGAAAGCTTTGTGGTGGTGCGCCTGTGACAGGGCCAGGCCAAGTGCAGATTCGGCTACCGGCTGGGCAAAAGCGCCGGCGGAGTTGCACCATGGCACGCCGTCTGGGGTGATGACGCCGGCATCAATGAGCTGGTTTACGCCGGTAAAACAGTGCTGCACCCAGCCAATATTCTCCGGCATCTCGGGGATGCGGCGCGGGTTCGGAGCATTATTGATATAAACCTCGGCCTCTTCAATGCGCTCCACACGTTGGTGCCCGGCAGCCTCGATATCTTCTACCATCGGCTGCCAGGTTTCCGGTCCCATGAAATATTTCATGCCCCAACCATACGGGCAATCTCGCACCTAGGTTTAAATACGCGAGGCGAAGTTGGAGAGGTAGTCCGCGTGGACAACGGAACGGCGCTGTTCCTCGGGCAACTCCTCCATCTTCTTGCCCTTAATGGTGTTTAACTCCTCAGAGTCGAAGCGGACTTCACCGCGGCCGATGACCTCGCCATTCGGGCCGAGGATATCGATGATTTCGCCCTTATTAAACTCGCCTTGGACATCGGTAATGCCGACGGCAAGCAGCGAAATGCCGCCCTTGGTCACGGCCTCCTTGGCGCCTTCATCGAGGCGGACGGCTCCGCCGGTATCGGCGCAGTAGAGTGCCCAGAACTTCCAGGCGGAAAGCTGGCGTTCCTCGCGGGTGTGGAAGACGGTGCCCACAGAGGCGTCGGCAAGCGCGGGGCCAATATTATCCGTGGAGGTCAATAGCACGGGAATGCCACCGCGGGTAGCCAAGCGGGCCGCAGACACCTTGGTGGCCATGCCGCCGGTGCCGACCTTACCGCCATCACCAGCGACAACACCCTTCAGGTCCTTGCCGGTGCGCACCTCATCAATGAACTTGGCATCCGGCTCGGCCGGGTTCTTGTCGTAGAGACCATCCACATCGGAGAAGAGGAAGAGCGCATCCGCGCCCACCAGGTTGGCCACCAGCGCGGAGAGGCGATCGTTATCGCCGAAGTGCATCTCCGAAGTAGCCACGGCGTCATTCTCGTTGACGATAGGAATGGTACGCAGCTGGCGCAGGCGATCAATGGTGCGCTGCGCGTTGCGGGCGCGATCGCGGTGACCAGTATCTGACGCAGTCAACAAAACCTGGCCGATGGTGCGCTGATAGCGAGCAAAGGACTGGCCCCACACATAGGCCAAATGCACCTGGCCTACAGAAGCGGAGGCCTGCTTGGTAGCCAGATCGGTGGGACGCTGGTGCAGCCCGAGCGGCCCCATGCCGGCGGCGACCGCACCCGAAGAAACGATAATGACATCGGAGCGGCCCATGCGCGCATGAACGGCATCGACGATGTGATCAATCTTTTCCTGCGAAACGCGGAAATTTTCATCCGTGAGGGAAGAGGAACCAATCTTGACCACGACGCGCTTAGCGTGCGCGATATCGTGGCGAAGCTCCGATTCAAAACCGGAGGCTACCGGGTTCTCATCGAGCGATTCTGGAAAGGGAGTATCGGCGGTAGGCCCAGCAAAAGGCTCTACCGGAAGTGGAAGGATGGACTCTTTCTGTTCATCAGAAGACATGCCAACCGAGTCTACAAAGCGCCCCCTCTTATACACCCCAAGAAGAGGGGGCCTACCGAACTAGCCTTGCCACCTATCCCGATTAGCACCCTCGCGAGTAACCTCTTCATCGGTGCCGTAATCGTATTCATCGATAAGACCACGGCGTGCCTGAGAGGCACGCTTGCGCTCGGCGGCGGAAACGCGGCTAGTGCCCTTCAAACGAGCGTCCTCGCCGCGGCTGGCCATCGTCGGATCACCGCCAGTCATAGGCTCCCACTCGAAGGTAATGCCGCCGATCGTCACCGGACAGCCTTCCACGGCCCCCTGCGCGCGCAGCTCATCCTCCACGCCGGCCTTGGCCAGACGGTCAGCCAGATAGCCCACGGCCTCGTCATTTTCGAAGTCGGTTTGGGTGATCCAGCGCTCGATTTTCTCGCCCTCGACAATGAAGCCGCCTTCGACTTCCGGATCGCGGGCGATGGTGAAATCAGCGAAGGAACCAGTGTTCTTCTTGTGCGCCTGTGCCTTCGGATGAATGATGCTGTGCTTCGGATCGCGCTTTGGCTTCGGCTGCGCTTTATAGTGTTCCGTCACCATCTCCATGAGCTTATACTTCAGCGGATCCAGCCCCTTGCGGGCCGCCGCGGAGATAATGAAGACGGGCCAGCCGAATTTCTCCTTGAGGTCATCCTTAACGAACTCCGCCAGCTCCTCCGCTTCTGGGACATCCGCTTTATTGAGAATAATAATGCGTGGGCGCTCGCGAAGATCGCCAAGACCGGTGTCTTCCTGGAGAGCTTCCTGATACTTAGCCAGCTCGTTTTCCAGCGCTTCGATATCGGATTCCGGATCACGGCCCGGTTCGATGGAAGCTGTGTCGACCACGTGAGCAAGCACCGCGGTGCGCTCGATGTGGCGCAGGAAATCCAGGCCCAAGCCCTTGCCATCGGCTGCGCCGGGGATAAGGCCTGGCACGTCTGCAATGGTAAAGGAACTATCCCCCATGTCCACCACGCCGAGATTCGGCTGCAAGGTAGTAAACGGATAATCGCCGATCTTTGGCTTGGCTGCCGAAAGCACCGAAATCAGCGAAGACTTACCTGCCGAGGGAAAGCCCACCAGTCCGACATCTGCCATGGACTTTAACTCGAGGATCAGATCGTGCGCTTGACCTGGCTCGCCTTGAAGAGCAAACCCCGGGGCCTTGCGATTCTTGGAAGCCAGCGCGGCATTGCCCAATCCGCCATAACCGCCTTCTGCAGCAACGAAGCGAGTGCCCGGAATGGTGAGATCCGCTAGGGTCTCCCCTTTTTCCGTGCGCACCACAGTGCCGGCGGGAACCTCTAGAATCAGGTCTTCACCGCGGGCACCGTTGCGCATATCGCCGGCACCGTTGCCGCCGCGTTGCGCTTTGATGTGCGGGCGGTAGTGGAAGTCCATCAAGGTGTGAATCTGCTCGGAGACTTCGAGGATGATGTCGCCGCCGTGGCCGCCATTGCCGCCATCAGGTCCGCCCAAAGGCTTGAACTTTTCGCGGTGGACGGACACACAGCCGTGTCCACCATCGCCTGCTTGCAGGTGCAGGACGACGCGGTCAATAAAACGTGCCATGAACTGCTCTCTCCTCGAATTTTGTTGAGACCAAAAGTCTATCAGTTACCGTCTGAATTCAAACTAAACAGCGGCTAGCGAGGCTTAGTGCCCAGCCTCAGATCCACCTTCAACTGCAGGCTGGTTCTTCTTCGCGGCTTCTTGTTCTTCCTGCTCTTTGCGCTTCTTTCGTCTGCGCCGGTTCTTCCACAAAATGAGCAACAGGGTAAGTAAGACGATTAATACGACGGCAATCATCCACCATGACCAACCGAACCCCGCAGGCGATGGTTCCGGATTCCCAGGATCCAATGGATATCGCTCCGCATGAACCAATAACCTATCGGTATTGAGCCCATATGGGGTACACGTAATGAGCGTGATTTTATCGTGCCCTGGTTCATAAGTAACGGCTTCGTAATCATCGGGTTTAACTACTTCCCGGCTGGTCATTTTGTACCGCAAACGTTCCCCCATTACGTCGATGAAGATATCATCGCCTTCTTTAAGGGTGGGCAAACGGTCAAACATAGCTGCATTAACCATGCCGGTATGCGCCGACAGCACCGCATTGGTCCCATCCCCGCCCACCGGCAGGGTTGAGCCAAACATGTGACCAGCACCCTGATACAGCACCTTTGGCGCGGTGGTATGGAACACCGGCAAATCCACATCAATCGATGGAATGCGTATGCGGGCAATCATTCCCTGGGGGCCATCCACATTCAGCTGCGACATATAGTCTTCCATCCCGGGATCCGTGTTCACCGGTGGCCGCGCGTGCGGACCTTCTGCCAAAAGACGGTCATTGTATTCGTGGGCCCGCTGTAGCTGCCGTTCCTTTTCGTCTTGGCTTAAATCAGCGACCTTTCCACTATAGGCTTCTGTTTGGCGCATCAGCTTATTGTGATTCGCCAGTGTTGATACCACTGGATACAACAGCAACAAAGCCCCCAGAAGCAGCGCGATGATAGACACTGCATTGCCCTTCTTGCGCTTCCTTTGCGTCGAGGCCGGCCTATCTTTCGCGCTTGTTGTCACAATTAACCCTCGTCCTTTTCGGTTGCTGTGGCTGAATCTTCCTCGTCATCTCGGCGCCGGATCAACAAAATGATACCTGCGAGAATCAACAGCACTGCTAGAACTGTCACTCCAATAACGGAAGCACCCGTGGAAGCGAGACTGCCTACAATACCGCCATTTTCTCCAGATTCATCGCTAGTTTCGGGATCGCCTTCTTGGGGCGTCAACGGCCCTGTGTGCCCATCTTCATCTGGGGGCGTGGGGAAGCCTGGAATGTCACTTGGCTTATCTGGGTGTGGCTTTGAGGAGCCTGGTTCCGCAGGTTCAGCGGAAGGTCGCGACGCGGAAGGCGCCGAAGCGGAAGGCTCCGGCTCCGTATGCTGCGTTACCGCCGGAGTGGTTTTTGAAGTGGTGGTGCTTGACTCAGAGGGTGGAAAACACGATTCAAATTTATAGATAGGAACGTCGGTGCTTGCCGACGTCTCTACCTCACTGCGCTGTGCATCCATGCCGTCCGCGGCTAGTGTAGTTGTTGCACGCAGCTCTCCCGTAGCATCTTGCCTAGCCCGTGAACGAAGCGTGACCTTAACTGCGGTATTAGGGTCTAATTCACGAAGCTGCGCCAACCTATCTAGGGCTTCCTTTTTAAGTTCAATAGTGACGCTGCCTTTTTTCTTTTCTACGGTGTAGCTCTTCGCATCAAGCTCGAAAATCTCGCCTGCACCAACAAGACGTACGGACTCGACTTCAACGAAGGAAGCTGGCTCTGACTGAACCGAGTCCGTGCCACCATCCTGTGCTTCATGCATGTCCGATAACTCTGTGGTGAGCCGATAATGGCCAATCGACCCATCCGTGCTCGTATTCGGGGTAGCAGCAGAAATCTCGTATTTCACCACACCGCCAGGGGCGACCGCATAATGCTCACCAGGAATTAAGCACGACGTCCGCGGAATAATACTGACGTTGAGGACTTGTGCTTTCAATTCCACCCGATGCTCTTCACCATCACCAGTAATAGCTATAACAAAGGGAGCATAGGACACGCTCGGATCTTGGGAGCCTGGGTTGTCTGCGATGTCAATCAAATAGATCCCGGGCTTAACACCGCGGAAGGTGGCCTTGCCATCGGCAGTCACAGCCTCATCTATGCGGACGAAGTCCTCCGGGCTGTCTTTGAGCAACCGGGGAACATCCAGGGCCGGAAGATCCTTAGTGCCCACGCCATTGATGCGCGAAAGCACCAGTTTTCTATCTCCAATTTTCCCAAACCACTCGGCACCCACTGACTCAGTGAGATCAACGTGCACGTCGCTGGCTCGGCCGTTCAACGTTTGAGCAGCTGCTACCGCGGTTTCTCCTGTACCGAAAGATGGCGCTACCAATGGTTGCGCCGCCAAGCCCGTTAAAAGGCTAGCCGCAACAACTCCCGCGCGAAACATGCGGGGCCGTCGTTGTCCTTCACCCACCTTCAAGACCTTCCTTCGACAGGGCGTCCAAGGGCACGCCTAGCCACGAGCCCTTGCTGCTCAAAAACTATTCCGACGCCGACTCTAGGCCGCGCCGGAATAGACAATAATCGCAGGCTAAGCGTTACGACGCTTCAGCTGATAAGCAGCACCACCGATGAACAGCAGGGCGCCAAGGCCCAAGATAATCAACATAGTGCGCATACCGGTGGCCGGGAGCTTGCCCCAGATATTATCCTTCACGTCATCCACAGTGGCGGTAAAGATGACACGCTCATCACGTTTGTCCTGCGAAGCCGTCAGGTGCTGTGGGTCTGGGTTCACCAGGTAGCCTGCCGGCGCCTTGGTCTCAACCGCACAGTAGTCCTTTTCCGGATCAAACTGCAGGAAGTAGCCGTTTGCTACCGCTGCCTTGGTTTTATCGGCACCTACAGCCTTGAGGGTGGCGTCCGCAGCAGCTGTACCTTCAGCGTTGGCGCCCTTAATCGGGGCAGCACCATCAGCTACCGTCCACTTTCCACTCTGTTCGGTACATTCAAAGACCTGAAATTCAGCGCCGTCACCATTTTTACCGTCTTCGGTAGGATTACCATTCAGGTTCTTAGTAATGGAAACATCGTTGTAGTGGGTGACCGTCGGCCCGTCTGTCTTATCAGTCGGCGAGGTATTGATGTCATTTCCGTTGATATGCTCAACAGCGGTGTTGGTGATCTGACCATTGGCTGGAATTTTCACAACTTTCGCATCGAACTTAATCTCCACTGCCAAATCTGGGTGATCAGCTCGCGCCTGCGCCAGCTTTTGAAGTCCCGAATTCGTGAAATCGACGGTCAGATTCTTCCCAGAAATCTGTACGGTGTAGTCATCGCCACGAACAAGATCGACACCCTTGACTGCAACGGAAACTTGGTCTGCAGTGCTTGCATAATCGAGGTATTCGGACAGATCATCCGTCACCTGCAGCTTAGGCAGGGTACGCGCACCACTCTTATCGACGTCGCCAGCGGGAACCGGTGCGGTGATGGTGTAGCCAATATTATCTCCCACGTTGGCATTGTTATTAGTGGAAGTCTTCTTTGGCTGAATGAGCTGGTTCTTTGGCGATACAGTCGGATTGTAATTAATAGATCCGTCTTCCTGGGTCATAGGAATAGTGACCAAGAACGGCGAACCAACGGTGTACTTGGAGCCTTCTACTGGAACCTCAGTAACCTTGTACAGTCCTACTGGAAGACCATCAAACTTAGCGGTGCCGCTTGCATCGGTGGTCAGCTCTTTAGCCTGAAATCCGGAGTCAATCGTTGCCTCACCAGGACCTGCAGCGACTTTTTCTCCGGCTTCCTTCCAACCTGCAGCGGTATCGAGAGTATTGTCCATTTGAACTTTCTCGATCTTGAACTTCATGCCCGCGAGCTTGTTCTCGGAGCCTACTTCACCACTACGCTTGTCAATCGTAAGGGAACCCGTTGCTTTGGCATCAATGGTTTGGCGGGCCGAAGCAGAAGGAGCGGCAGCGGTTGTGGTGTCGCCAGGTGCAGCAAATGCCGCAGGGCTAGCAGCGGCCAATCCGGCGGCGAGTGCAATAGCGAAAGTCTTGGAAACAATACGAGACATATAAGGGTTATCCTCTCGTTAATACCCATTTCGACTTTTCCAAATGAGCCGACAGAGTTGAGTGAAGGAAATTCTGAACAGAGTATATGTGAATACATAACCCCAGCACAAGCGGGAGAACTATTAAATCTACGCATCGCAAAATAGCATCGAACAAATATCGATTCCAGCTCCTCGCACGGGCACTACTACCCATGGAGATACTTATTGCGAAGCTCCTTCCGCTGGCAAAGTTTTGGGTTATGTTTTAGTTTTCTCGCAAACTAATCCCCTTTAACTGGACTGCTATTAACCGAGATTCGGCTCTAATTGCCGCGAAATCTCTTGGATATAAAACACGCGCGCTAGCCGTTGATAGACCGAGAAGCACTGCGTCTTAAGGGCCCTGCCCCACTGTTCCCGCTCCTTTACATCAAGGAGCAAGGACAGTGCGCGGCGCTTTAATCTTCACCGGTTGGACGATCTTCTTCGCCATCTTCATCTGGACGACGTAGATAGCGCCACAAGCCGAAGCCTAAGAGGATCAATCCAAGTACCAGTACCCACACCAAGGTCTGCATTCCGGTTTCGGGCAATAGACCTCCGATGAGCCCAGAAGGTCGAAGCGCTCCTTGAGAATCGCTAGCTGAGGTAGTGAACTGATGTCCGTCCTCAGAGGCCTGCGCGGTCACCTTAACTTCAGGCTGGCCTGAATCCGGATAGCGATAGGTCTCGTCCTCGTCTGCTGGAATTACGACGTCGAAAGAGCAAGTAAAAGATTCTCCCCTAGCCAGGGACTGTGGCGGTGCACATACGCTCGACGGAACGACTCCATCTTTGCCTACTTCTACCGATGTGCCGTCCTTAACCAGGGTTAGTCCTGCAAGAGAAGCATCTTGGATTCGGAAGTCGGACAAATCATACGCGCCATCATTGGCTACCTCGTAAGACATACTCATCTTCTCGGCCTCAGCAGGCAACAAGGTGGTTCCAAAGAGATCGCCGGTCAGGTTGCCCAAAGGCGTGCCCTCAATCGACTTCGTGACGCTTATGCCCGCGAATTTATTGTCGGCGGTCAGCGTCCAACGGTCACCAGAGCGGGAAGTATCTTTCCCGTCTGTCACCGGCCGAACCGTAAACGACACCGGTCGAATCGGCTCAGAACCATTTTTACCTAAGCTACCGGGGATAGTCGCAGAGTGTTCAGTGTCTGCTTCTACCAAATCACCATGCTGAGAAATATGGAAAATCGAGTCATTGTTCTTCACACCGTCATCTACCTCATTAATGGTGCAAGGACTATTCACCGGAATGTTTTTAATCGTATAACTTTGTCCTGCCTTTAGCGTGAATGCATTGCTCTGCGAAGAAGCGCTCAACGCTGGATCACTACACGAGTGCTCAAACCGGAAAGTAGCGTCCTTGCCCACGGCCCCATCTGCAGTCTTGGTAAAGGTGGCATCATAATGAGCCCTGGGGTGGTAAATATCCACACCGATTACTAGGTCCGCGTTACCCGAAGGAAGATTTCCAGCCGTGGCGAAGGAGTACTTGAGGTTTTTGTTTTCGGCAGATACGTCTTCAATAGGGATATCCGAAAGTGATCCTTGTGCACCCTCACGATCGCCTCGTGACCACTTGGTGTACTGAGTCAACGGGGTTCGTTCGCCGTTCGTCACCTCAAGTTCGCCGCGGGGCTGCAGTGCTGGGCCACTGAGCTCCAATTCACAGTCAACGCCCACTGGCAGCTCCACAGTTTGGCCATTTGCTGGAGCCTGGTCTGATTGGGAAAGCTCCGTAGCAGCAACAGAAGCTAGTGGGAATTTTTGAGAGGCCGCCGAGTCTGTGGGATCCTTGCACACAACATTAGCTTCATATCCTTGGGAATCGGCGCCCACTAGGTAACCAAAGTTACTCAAGACTAGTTTCACAGGAGCAGTCCGTCGCTCAACGCGATTGACAAAATGCAGGTCCTGAGCGTCACTTGCGTCTGGGGCTGGCGCATACGCAGTCACGGTTCGCTCGTCTGGTGTAATCCGTAAAGTCTGCGGAGTGCTAGAGCTCTCTTCTTCAGCGAACCTGCAGTATGAACCCGCAGGGACGATAGCTTCGCCCGAAGCGAAGGACAAGATGGACTCATCACCGCTTGAACCAGTGCCGTTAAATTCCGATTTCTTCAACGTCGACGGCAAGATATAACTCGACTGTGGACGCAGCTTCTTTGGAATAAAGGAGGTCTCGCCAATCTTATTTGTCTGGTAGCCAATGGCCTTGCACTGCATAGTGAAATTGAAAGGATAATCCTCCGGAATTTCTTTTAGGTTGCCATCTTTGCCTACTAGATCCTTACTGATCTTTACCTTTGAGGTTTCGTACTCATAATGGTTGTCGAGTCGAATCTTATTGTCATTCGGTTCATCCGCGGTAAGGAATGCTGGCGAGGTTGTCTTTTCATTATCCAGCTTCTGATCTGGGTAAGCATTTCCACCTTGCCTATCTACCACCCAGTCAACATAGGCGGGACGTAGGTACGCATTCAGATCATCGCTGCCATCGTTCATGGTCAGCTTTAGGGAGCCAAAGTGGTCACCAGTAATTTGGCAATCCGCGCCCACCGGGACACCGGTAAAGGTAGTCTTGCCTTCGCCCTTAATGGATCCGCTTTGGCTCTGCAGTACTGCCTCGTCTCCCGTTTCCGGATCACGGCATACTAGATCAAAATGGTGATCATAAAGCGCATCCTGCAGATCCTTATTGGCATTCTTGTACTGATCACGAATGCTATCGCTCGGCAAAATTGCCTTTTTGCTGAGCTCAATATACGTGGTTCGACGGGAATAGGTATTTACGAAGGTTACGTCGACACTATCTGAATTGCCTACGGTAAACTTCGCCGTTCCTCCCTCTGTGGGGGTTCCATTGACATTAATCGACTTGTCTAGGGTGATGCCCACCGCTGTGGTTGTTTCTCCCTCTGAGGCAGTACAGTCAGAGCCCACGTTGACCTGGATAGGTTCGCTCTGAACCCCTTGTTGAACGGTCGTTCTGACGTCAATGCCTGCGGAGCCATCTGGGTTAGTACATTTCAATTCGACAGGGAAGACACGCTCCGACTTAATCTTGCGGCGTGCATCAGAAATCAAGGAATCAGGGTCGTTAAACTCCACCTGTTTGGAATCTTCAACCGAGGTTTGGACGAAGTCATAGTGATGATGCACGTCCATGGTTGATTGGTCACCAATAGTGAACTGTGCCCCGTCGCCAATATCGTTACCTTCATTATCGTCTGCGGCGTACAAGTATTCTGAATCATTGCGAATCGGATATTCGTTGCCGCTTTCAGAGGTCCGTTTATTTGAGTCACCTGACTCTTTTAGCGAACAATTAGTGCCCTTCGGAACTTTCTGGGCAGGAATGACTGCCTGATCGCCGGATTTAAGGTCAAAATTGGTGTTATAGCCATTGTCACAACGCAATGAATACGACAGCGATTCAGGCGCAAGAGTGCTCTGCCCGCCGGTACGCAAGGAAACCGTAAGGCCTTTTCCGGCAGGGGTGAATGTATTGGTTACCGTTGCGGTATTGTTCTCGGCGTTGACCGTTGTCTTTGCGCTATCAACATCTGTGCTGAAGATAATTCCACCAGCAACATTTGGTGTCTCTTCAGTGAAGGTGCAGTCATTGCCGTAGGGAACGCCCAACTTTCCATCTTGGCTATTTAACTTCGAGGCAAGGCTAGGATCATCAGATTCCAACCGCATCGTTCCATCACCTGGCACGACTACTTTACCGTTTAGCTCAACAGGCAGAACCTTACCGTTGTCTCCCGCAATGTTTCGGGTTCCACAGCGATACGTAAACGTATAGGAATCGGGTAGCACACCTTCGACCTGTGAATCCACAACCTTATGCAGGTCCACGGTTCCCAGTTTTGGATCGTAGATGTTTGAAACCGTCACAAGGTTGCGGTCTGTGCCAGAAACCTTGCGAATAGTGGTTACTTTTTGAGATTTTGCGGCGGAATTATCCAGTTCCGTTACCTTGTCGCTAGCATCTGAGGCTCGAACCTTAGCACCTTGAAAGTGCGTATTGGCGGTATCTCCTGGTTCATTTTCCCAGACTAAACAGTCAGCGCCAATCCGTACTTCGCCAACGCTCTTTTCGCCGTCGTTTGCGGCGATTGTAGTACTACCTTCACTTACGGTTTGTCCTTCAGAAGAGCAACGATAATTAATATCAAAGCTTAGTGCCTTTAGATCGTCGTTACCCGCGGCCAAACCAGTTATATCTTTGCGGATAACTAGCGGCGAGGTTAGATAGGAATAGCTAGTTTCGAAGTGAAGTTCCTTTGTTTCGCCTTGCTTGTTCAAGGTGAAGTGAAAGCCATTATTTCCATCAGGATCAAGGTGCTGGCCGTTTAGGGAACCATCGCGCTTATCTAATTTGATCGTTTGGCGTTGCTGCTCGGTGAGGTCGGTCAACGGGGTTAAGACGCAATCGCGCCCCACGGGAAGATCCGAAATCGTCACTGCGTTGGTGGGGCTGGCTTTTGTTAGATCAAAGGAGACTTCTCGCTGCCCCAGATTGGTGCCCTCGCACCGCACGCCGAATCGGTAGGTTCCTCCTACCTTCCCGTTACTGACAGGTTCTCCCAAAATGTGCTTGCTCAGTTTCAGCGAAGCTTTTTGATAGTCATACTTGTTTAAGGCCTTGGCTGAACCCGCAACGACACCACTGGTGTCTCCTGCTGCAGGATTAAGATCAACCTTTACTGGGCTATCAATGTTTCCTGTGGCTTGTTGACCATTCCAAGACAGGCTGAAATCGATGCCTGCACTAGGCTGAGCACCTTCCGTCAACTTCTCAGTTACAGTACAACTAGCGCCCTGAGGCAAACGATCGATTACGGTGTTCGTACCACGCTCGAGCTTTACGTCATCTTCCAGCTTGATGTCTGGGTATGCAGTTGTGAACCCAGCAGGCGCAGTGCACTTATAATGCAGCGTAAATTTTTGTAGCTGCACATCACTAAAGTTCGCAGCTGAACCCTCTACGTTTTTGCCCAGAGTCAGAGAAGCGGGCTTAAATTTTGACTTCCATACAACGCTACAGTTAGGTTGTCTTGTTTCGCTTGACGGCAAAAGCAGCCGAGACGTTCCACTCGCGGTATCTTTTTCAAGAGAGTATCCGTCAGGAACGCTACCGCCTTTAATTACCTTGGTCTCGCTAGCTCCATCGGAGGAACTCAGAGTACAGGTCCATACGGGATCATACCGATCGAATGCCTTGTCCGTGGGATTAGTCTGCGAGCGAAAACCAATCCGATCCTGCGCTGTACCCGTCGTGTCCAACCTACGCATCGCGGTGGTATAACCATTTTCTGGTGCCGGCAAATTGGTATCCGTGTTCCCGTCACGAAGGAACGGAGTATAGCTAGCAGTTCGGGTTTGACCGCTCAGCTTTTCCTCGGTCGTGGATTCTACTTGGGCGAAATCCTTGGCGGAACCGAAGTTGATTCGGCTCAATGCAACGCCTAGGGCAACTGCTTGAGTACCGTTTGAGTACGACCCCATACTGATTTGCATCTTCTGAGGCTTATCCACTCCTACGATCCAGGAGGCGTGACTGCCGGTTTGCTTTGAATGGCAGACAAAGCCGCGGCTCCTTCCATCGGCCATTGGACCCCACCGATTGTCCACAGGCTCATTACCCGCACCAAACTTGAGTTCGCAGGCAGGTTTCTCACCGGTTCCTGATTTCAGCTCGGTGGGTGCGCTTACTTGCCCTCCGTCTACGCTGATCATTTCACCGGGACCGCCCGCACCGGTTGCCTCCGCATCGGCGACTGCGAACCTATAATTCGATACGGGGGAAGAGCTTTCCCCTCGTTTGACCACTATGTTATCCAAGGTAAACCTAGTAAAGCTATTGTTGCCGCCCGTCATTTGCAGGACGTCCTTGAGGTTTTCGCTTCCCTTTTCAAAGAAGCCAGGCTTGCCAAAGACAGCTAAGTTCCACGAAGGATTGGGTTCTGCAGTATATTTGGTCGCCGAGTCTTTAGCATCAATCGAGAGATCAAACTCAATGGTGTAGTCGCCAATCTTTCTGGTCTTGTGACCAGGCGTGGTCATGTTGCTAACATCCAACCAACAAATTTGGCTCGCCCATGGCTCGGTAGCTCCAGTTCCCTTGCGGAAGGCGCAGTCCCCAAATGGCGAGCCGGTGGTCGTTGAAGTAGTAGCGGCCTCAGCCTGGGGCTCATTGTGAGGCACTACTAAGAGCGCGAGCCCGACTAAGAGGATCGTTACACAAGCCATCAACCGCACAGTGAGCGGACTATGGAAACGATGCTGGCTATTGGCAGAAAAAGCCATATTTGCGTAATCCTTCCGGTTACAAAGCCGCCGAAAACAATATGATCCGTTTACCGCATAAACACACAATCTCAGCGCTATTCCCAAAGTATGTTACTCGGTAAATTGAACCTTTCCAACCGTGTGACAAGGCTAAATGAAGAAATTTTTGGGTTTCCGTCCAGCTAAAATCAAGGAATTTATTGACCCATAGAATCTATTCCTCCAAGTGCTCCATCACTGGCGAGTTGGAGGAAGCGTTCTGCACGCAAGCCGGTTCTTGAGAAGCAAAACTTGAAGCATTCTGAGCGAAATTACGCCATAGCTATTCCAATCGCTCAACTATCCCGCAACCACCGCATCCCTTGATATTCGCACATGCGACGCGGTGTCACCTGGGTGATGCCTACCAGACTCCTAAAGCTCTACATCGTTGAGGCAGCTTATTTGTCCTCCCCCCCAAAACCCACGTGAGAAGGGAGCGGTCTGTGGCCCCCGACACCACAACCAGGATCGCTTATAAAACGAAAATATCCCCGAACCACTCCCACTTTAAGTAAGAGCTTGTTCGGGGATGTTTTCTTAGTCGGCCTTAGTTAGGCAGTTGCTTCTGCAGCAACCTCCTCAGCCGGGACGATGTTGACCATACGACGGCCACGCTTGATACCGAACTCAACGGAGCCAGCTGCAAGCGCGAACAGGGTATCGTCGCCGCCGCGGCCTACGTTCTCACCTGGGTGGAACTTGGTACCGCGCTGACGCACGATGATCTCGCCGGCATTAACCTGCTGACCACCGAAGCGCTTGACGCCGAGACGCTTGGACTCGGAATCGCGACCGTTGCTGGAGCTGGAAGCACCCTTCTTGTGTGCCATGTGGTTTTCCCTCCTTCAGGGATAATTACAGCCGGTTAAGGCTTACTTGATACCGGTGATCTTCAAGGTGGTCACAGGCTGACGGTGGCCCTGACGCTTCTTGTAACCAGTCTTGTTCTTGTACTTCAGGATATCGACCTTCGGGCCCTTACCCTGCTCAACGATTTCTGCGGAAACAGAAACCTTCTCCAAGTCGGAAGCCTTGGACTTAACATCGGCGCCATCGACGAGCAGAACCGGGGTGAGAGCTACGGCAGAGCCTGGCTCACCCTCGATCTTCTCGACCTTGACGAGGTCACCTTCAGCAACCTTGTACTGCTTGCCGCCGGTCTTGACGATCGCGTACATAGAGGGTTACCCCTTATCTAAACTCGCTCGGAAGCAACCGGGGAGGTCGCGTTCCGAATGGACACTTACATATTGCGTTTAGTTCCCGCGCGAACATGCCCGCACAACTCACTGAGTGAGTGTCGGACTGATCCAGCGCTGTGAGTACTAAACAGCGACTGTCAAAGACTACCCCGTAGCGGGCACAAAATACAAACCACGCTTTTCGTGCCCGCGTGGCGTAGCCCTAAGACTTGCTTCGCCGTGCTACACGGCGCCGCCCGCGCCCAGATTTAGCTGAGGCTTTTTCAGGGTGGACTCCGCTCGCCGCAGACTGCTTCTGGGCACCGTTATCCTGTGCCTTTGGGGCCCTCGCTCTTGCCGACGTCCCCTTTTTGCGCACCGCCCTCTTCTTGCCACGGCGCAAGACCTTGGAATCGCTCGAGCCCGCCCGGTTCCCAGAACCGGTGCGCTCCGGCGAGCCTTCCTGTCGCGTAGAACGGCCCGACTCGGCCTTCGTTGCCTTCGGGTTCTCTGCTACGGCTTTCTTAGGGGCAGCCTGACGCACGGCACGGCGACGCCCGCGGCCGTTGCCACCGGTGCGCCCCGCACGCGTGGTGCCAACGGCCTTTTCATGGCGCTGCTCGGCCGAGCCACCCTCCTGCTCGTGCTCCTGCGTTTTCTCCTTTACCTCGTGTGGCAGGCGCGAGGAAACACGGCTTTGGGCTTGTTGAGTGCGCACCGTGCGACGGCGACCACGCCGGCGACCCTTTTGCTCCCCGCGCGAGTCCTTCTGCCCCTGTTGCGCTGCGGTCTCGCTTGCGTTATCGCCATCGGATGCGGGTACCGCCTGATCGGCCTTGTGTACGGCAGATTCCTGTTCACCGGCGACTGCGAATTCCTGCGGCTGTGGACGCCTATCAGAACGCGAATTGCCGCGTGTGCGGCGCTTGCGGCGCGGGGAAGCCTCGAACTCGGCCACAGCCTCTTCATAGGTCTTGCCTGCTGCAGACTCCGTGGCTTTCTGCTCGCTGCCTGCGCTAGCGCGTGTGGCCTTAGAGCGGCGGGTCGCCCGGCGCTGCTTCTTGCTGTGTTTGGAGCCCTCCCCAGCATCTGGGTGGGCCTTAGCGACGGCACCCGAGTCCGCATCCGTATCCGCATCGGGGACGTAGGAATTAAATTCCTGTACCTCGTCGCTCTCCACAGCATTATCCGCCGCAGCGTATGCGATGGCCTCGATATCGGATACTTCAGTCTGGGTGTGCTTGCGAGCCCGACGGCGCCCACGGCCGCGTCCGCGCTCCTTAGCGCTGTCTCGGTCTCCGCTGTGTGTGTTCTGATCAGCGTGCGGCTCGTCCGCACCGCGCTCATCCACAACGACGTTGGCTACGAGATCCTCCAACGAAGTCTTTGCAGATTCCCGTGCGGTGTCTTCGTGCTCGGTGCCGTAGACCGGCGCCTGGGTCTTCTTGAAGCGTTTGGTCTTGGAATCGCTTTCAGGGGCTTCATCAAGCTCGTGCTTATGCATCGCCACCGCAGCCGGGTGCTGCTGCGGATCATGATTCTGCTTTTTGTGCGACTTGGATTTGCGCCCAGAGTGCTTCGCGCGCGAATCGTCCTCAGCCTCGTCCACCGGGTACTGGTGAATGATGATCCCGCGGCCATGGCAGCACTCGCACTCGGTAGAGAAGGTCTCCACCAGCCCGGTGCCCAAGCGCTTGCGGGTCATCTGTACCAAGCCCAGCGAGGTAACCTCAGAGACTTGGTGGCGGGTGCGGTCGCGACCCAAAGCCTCCTTCAAGCGGCGCAGGACTAGGTCCTGGTTTTCCGGCAAGACCATATCGATAAAGTCCACGACGATCATGCCGCCCAAATCGCGCAGGCGCATCTGGCGCACGATTTCTTCTGCCGCTTCGAGGTTATTGCGGGTAACCGTTTCCTCCAGGTTGCCTCCGGAACCGGTGAACTTTCCGGTATTGACGTCGATGACGGTCATAGCCTCGGTGCGGTCAATAACCAGCGTGCCGCCGGATGGCAGCCATACCTTGCGCGAGAGCGCCTTATGCAGCTGCTCATCAATGCGGTAGGCCTCGAAGGCGTCCTGCCCGCCGTGGTCTTTGGCACGGTAGCGCACCACACGGTCTGCAAGGTCCGGCGCCATGGAATCGACGTAGGCGCGGACGGTATTGAACGAACGCTTGCCATCAACGATGAGCTCGGTGAAGTCTTCGTTGAAGAGATCGCGCACCACCTTGATGAGCATATTTGGCTCTTCGTACATGGTCACCGGCTTGGCGCCCTTGGAGGACTTTTCTTTCTTGGCGTGGGCGATGATGTCCTCCCACCGGCTGTGCAGGCGGTTGACGTCGGTAGCGATCGCCTCTTCCGAGACATTTTCGGCAGCGGTGCGGATAATCGCTCCCCCATCGCCCGGCACCACGCGACCCAGGATATCCTTCAAGCGCTTGCGCTCTGGGGCGGGCAACTTACGGGAAATGCCCGCGCTGCGGCCGCCTGGCACATAGACCAGATAGCGGCCGGCAAGGGAAATCTGGGTGGTCAGGCGCGCGCCCTTGTGACCAATTGGGTCCTTGGCCACCTGAACCAATACCTGATCGCCGGACTTCAGAGCATTTTCTACCTTGCGGGCCCGCCCATGCAGCTTGGTCTTGCGCCAATCGATTTCACCGGCGTAGAGCACGCCATTTCGGCCCTGTCCGATATCTACGAAGGCCGCCTCCATCGACGGCAGGACGTTTTGGACGCGTCCTAGGTAAATATTGCCAATCAGCGAAGCCTGGGACTCGGTGGTAACGAAGTGCTCGACCAGCAGGTCATCTTCTAGCACGCCCACCTGCGTGATGATTCCGGCACCATCCTCGCGCTCCTTATCGCGCACCACCATGGTGCGCTCCACGGCTTCGCGGCGGGCAAGAAACTCTGCCTGGGAAACAATGTGCTGGCGGGTGCGGCCCTTTGCGCGCAGTTCCGCGCGGCGGCGCTTTTGGGCCTCGATGCGCGTGGAGCCACGGATGGCCTTCGGCTCGTCAATATACTCGGACTCGGTGGCCTGGTCCTCACGGTTCGAGCTAGCGCCGCGTCCGCGGGAGGCGCCGCGGCGACCTCGACGGCGAGCCTCGGATTTACCAGAACTACGGCCGGAGTCCGGCTGCTCACTCACTTCCTCGGCAACATCGTTGCTTTCGGAGTCATCGCCGGAGAAATCTTCCTCCGCAGCGTCTGCAACTGGTGCGAAGGGCGCTGCATCATCTTGCTGTGGGGCCATGAAGATCGGCGCAAAGTCATAGTGTCCGGATTCTTCCTCAGATTCGGCGCGCGGGACAATGTGCGGGGCGTAGTAGTCATCCTCGAAATCCTCGCCGGCCTCCGCAAGCGCTTCATGCAGTTTCGCCGCATCAACTGTGCCGGTATCGAGTGCACTCGCCGGCGCTTCTTCCACCTCATCCGTGGATTCCGCCGCTGCGGCGTCTTCGGCAGCTGAGTCGGTATCGGCTGCGGCCTTGGCGAGTGACGCTTCTACCTTGTCTTCGATTTGGGAGATCTCATTATCCACGTTCTTGCGCACGCGGTGGCGCAAGCGTTCTTCGTCTTCTGCGGGCTGCTCCCCCGCTGCGTCGGTCTCAGCCGACTCTTCGGACACTGGGGCTGCGGTTTTGCGAGTGGCCTTGCGTGCGCGCTTGGCGCGCTTCTTCGCCGGCTTCTTCTCGGGCTGCTTGCCTGAATTATCTTCCGGCTGTACAGCAGCCTTGTCTGCGGGCTCATTGTCCGGTGCGGCGGTGGAGGCTTCGCGGGTATCGCCAGAGGGGGCATCGCCAAGCGCCGCGGCTTGAGCCACAGCATCGAGCACCTGGCCTGCTTCCTCACGGGTGAGGGAGCTTTGCGCGCTCTTTTTTAGCCCCATCTCTTTCAGCTGCGCCACCAGATCGCGCGAGGCAAGCCCCAACTGTTTGGCAAGGGCATAAACGCGGACCTTGTCTTTGAGCTGGCCACGGTCCAAGTTCTGGGCCAAAGACGCCGCCGCCTTGAGGTTTTCAGTTGTTTCTTGAGAGTTCTGTGCCACCATGTTCGGGCTTACTCCTGTACATCGTCCGTATTTGGCGCTACCTCGGGCGCAGGCACAGCCATGGACTGTACCGCCGCCGCGCGAGGCATTTAGCGCGCTATAAAAGTTTGTGGGTATTAAGTTATTACGCGTCTTGTACGCGCTAATTACCATTGTGTCACAGAAACGCAGCCAGGCTGGCAGGCGGTGTTATGTTGACAGGGTGGCAGAACTAGCACGAATCCCCGCCCGCGAGCTGGCGCAGTATCGGCAGCGCAACGAGATCCCCGCACGCTCGGCGCTTTACTTCGGCGTACCGGCCGGCTTTGCCATTGGATTCGCCAACACCGGCGTGGATTATATGCTGGTAGGAGCCGGTATTTTTGCCATCTTTGCGGTGCTGGGGTTAGTGCACCTCATCCGCAACTACCCACGCGGCATCAACGCCGCGCGGGAGGAGTATCGCGAGGGCGACTATCCCACCATTGCCTATATCGCCCCGCTAATCCCCATCGCCGCGCCGCTGGCCATGGCCCCACTGAGTGCAGCCGGGCTGGTGCCGGAGATAGAACTTGCCCCGCCCATTGCCGGTGTCCTGTCAGGGGCGTGGTGGGCATGCGGCTTGCCTTTGGGACTGTGGGCGATGTTTTCCCAATCCTTTCGGATTGGTCGGCGGCGCATCAATAAGATCCTGGAAAAAGATCCGCTCGAAGGAGTAACCGAGGCTCGCCTAGAGCTTGCCGACGCCCACGTGGACACCCTCACCGCCCTCATAGCCGCCGGCGCGGTGCAAGGAAATACGGTCTCCGCTAGAGCCCTGTCCAAATTCATGCAGGTTGATCTCGACCTAGTATGCGAGAACCTTGATGAATTGGCAAAGGCAGGACTAGTAAAACTTGACCGCATCGCCCTGCGCTCTGCCCCCAAGGATTGGAAAAACACCGTCACACCGACCGGGGTTCGTTGCCTCTACCAATTGGGCAAGCGTTAACGCGGCAAGCTTTCGTCTCCCGGAAATAGCTTCGGCCCTATCCAGAGCATTACGTAGACGAGTCCGACGAGTACCGGAATTTCAATAAGCGGCCCGATGGTGCCGGCTAGAGCCTGTGCAGACGCCGCGCCAAAAGTGCCAATGGAAACCGCAATGGCCAGTTCGAAGTTATTGCCTGCTGCAGTAAAGGCCACGGAAGCAGATTGCGCATAGTTCATTCCCACTGCCTTTGCCACGCCCAGAGCTAGGAAGAACATTCCAACGAAGTAAATGACCAACGGAATCGCAACCTTGATCACCGCCGTGGGCTGCGCTACCAACTGTTCTCCCTGCAGGGAGAACAGCAACACAATGGTATAAAGCAAGCCGATCATCGCCAAGGGAGAAACTGCCGGAAGGAAGCGGTTTTCAAACCATTCGCGGCCTTTGGCTTTCTCACCCCAGACCCGCGAGAGGACGCCAAGCAGCAGTGGCACTCCCAAAAATACGAGAACCGCCGTGACGATGGACCAGAAAGAAAAATCAGCAGAGGTGGTATCCAGGCCTAGCCAGCCAGGAAGAACCTGCAGGTAAAACCAGCCCATAACGCCAAACATAGCTACTTGGAAAACGGAATTAATAGCTACGAGAACAGCGGTGGCCTCTCGGTCAGCACAGGAGAGGTCGGACCACACCAGGACCATTGCGATACAGCGGGCTAACCCAACAATAATCAGGCCGGTTCGTAGCTCGGGCTGGTCGGCAAGAAATATCCACGCCAGGGTGAACATCAATGCAGGCCCCACCAGCCAGTTCAACACAATCGATACCACCATCAACCGGCCGTCGGCAGCAATGTCTCGGGTCTTTTCGTAGCGAACCTTAGCCAGGGGCGGATACATCATGACTAGCAGACCCAGTGCAATGGGAAGAGAAATACCGCCAACCTCTAGAGCCGACAGTGCTTCTCCAATGCCTGGCAGAAAGTGGCCTATCAATAGCCCCACAGCCATAGCCATGATGATCCAGATGGGAAGGAATCTATCGAGAAATGACAACTTTGGGCGTTGCGGAATAGCCATGATTCTCCTTGCACGACGAGGAATTCACATTTCAAGGCAGTACTTTAATCGCCCATATTGATACTCGTCAATATAACGGAGTGGGAAGCAGTTTCCTTATGCCGTCTCCTTATACTGTGTACATGGACTCCTCCCCTAGCAATGCCGATAACACCCCCGACGGGCAGTGCTGCTCCCTGAGCAGTGGCCCGCTCAGCCAGAGCGATTCCTTGCGCTTTTCCAAGCAATTTAAAGTCCTTGCTGACCCAACCCGCCTCCGCCTGCTATCCATATTGTGCGATGAGGGCTGCGGCCCGATGAGTGTTACGGAGTTGACCGCGCTTTCCGGTCTCAGCCAACCGACGGTATCCCATCACCTCGGCAAGTTAAGGGAATCCGGCCTTTTAATCAAGCAACAATCGGGCCGTACCGTTACCCATCGAGTGCAAAAGGAAGCCTTCAGCACACTGCGCCAATTGCTTTCCTTCGATTAGGAGAGCTCCAGTCCTAGTCTGCGAAGTGAATGACCTCGCGTGCAATATCCTCAGCAATGATCTGCCGCGATAAGCACCTTCAACCCCAGAACAAGGCCCCTCCTCAGCCCCTGCCTCTTTAGGCCTTTGCAGCTTGTCGTTTCAATGCTTATTCAGTGTAGGGGCGGATACCCGGTATGCGACTCTCCGCCGGGGTCTCTGGGTCAAGCAATAAATAAAGCCCGAGCCTGCAGGCTCGGGCAGAATGATGCGCTAAGTGCGCAGAAATTTAGAGGTTCGGGAACCAGATAGCGATCTCGCGCTCTGCGGACTCTGGGGAGTCGGAGCCGTGCACGATGTTCTCACCTACGGTCAGGGCGAAGTCACCGCGGATGGTGCCCGGGGTGGCCTTGGAAACTGGGTCGGTGCCACCGGCCAGCTGGCGCCAAGCCTCAATGGCGCGCTCGCCCTCAACAACACCAGCGATAAGCGGTGCGGAGGTGATGAACTCGACGAGGTCACCGAAGAATGGCTTATCCTTGTGCTCCTCGTAGTGCTTCTCCGCGGTCTCGCGGTCAGCAACGCGCAGATCGAGCTCGGCCAGCTTCAGACCCTTACGCTCGATTCGGGAGATGATTTCGCCTACGTGGCCGTTCTTTACGCCGTCCGGCTTGATGAGAATCAGTGTACGTTCAGTCATGCCCCACACTGTACCGAAACCACCCGACTGCGTCGCGCGCTGGGGTATATCTTGGGGGAAGAACGTGGATCGGGCGCTAAGTAAGCTGCTTGACTATCTCTTCGGCGCGATCCTGCGAGGTGCCCCTAAACCACAGGCGCACTTGCCCGACTGCAGCGCCGAACTGGCCATTAGCCAGCAATCGCTTAATCTCCGCGCGCTGCTCCTTATCCAGATCCTCCAGGGTGGCTTCCTGTGTCGGCTGGAAATAACTGCGCAGCGCCAGAGCAAGAAAGAGGCCACCAATCAGAAGGGCAACTAACGGCAGCCATGGTGTTCCGGTGGCAGCGCGGGCTACCACCGCGGCAACACAGGCGAGTGCAGCAAGGACGAGATAGAGAGTGCGCATGGCCGTTAGTCTATCGCGACTCCCCTGCCCACTGGAGTTAACTGGGCTATTTCTCGTTGAGGTGCTGCGTGGTGAGGTAGCCACGCTTCATGCGGGCGATGAGGTTACTGCGCAGGTAAACGGCCAGCAGCCACTCCAAGCCGAAGATGATGAAGATGGCGGCTACGGCCCAGTGCACCATAAAGCCCAAGATGACGCACAGCAGCTGTACCCACACGATGACCATTAGCGCCCACTTCTTATTCATGAACGCGATCATCACGAGGTGGAAAGCAATGGCAGCAAGGACAAAGCAATAGTTGAAAGGCGTCCACAGGTTGCCGTCATATAGCTTGTACAGCATCGGTAGCGAGAAGGATAGGGCGAGAGCTTCCATGGTCAAGGAGCTGGCAATAACCATGCCGTTGAAGCTTTTTAGCGGATCCTTGACGGGGGCTTGGCCCATGCCGAGGGGCCCGATCTCGCTTTCTGGGATCTGTTCCTCGCGGGTGCGACGGCGCGGGTGCGGCCGGTGCTTATCGCTGCTCATGCAGGTTCCTTTCCAAACATCGCGCGGGCGTCACCGGCAGTGACGACCGAGCCGGTGATGATAATGCCGGAGCCGGATTGCACCTCCGCGTCTTCGGCAAGTTCAACGGCTTGGGCATAAGCGCCGGGAAGATCCTCGGCAACGTGGACGCGTTCCTCGCCGTAAATATCGCGAGCAGTCTCGGCAAGATCATAAGCGTCGAGGGCGCGCGGCGAGGAATTTTGGGTGATGACAACCTCAGTCAGATACGGCTCCAACGCGGTGAGAATGCCGGTTGCGTCCTTATCCGCAAAGATGGACAACACACCGATGAGGCGGGCGAAGTCGAAATCGCGGTCCAACGCTGCGCCTAAAGCCTTGGCACCGTGGGGGTTATGCGCGGCATCAATAAACGTCGTGGGCGAGGTACGTACGCGCTCGAGGCGGCCGGGCGAAATCGCCTGGGCGAAGCCATTGCGTACGGTAGCAACGTCCAATGGGTGGCCGGCCGAAGCCCCAAAGAAGGCCTCTACTGCTGCAAGGGCCACGGCAGCATTCTTGGCTTGGTGCTCGCCATGGAGGGGCAGGAAAATATCCTCGTATAGGCCGCCGAGGCCTTGGATATTGACCTGCTGGCCGCCGACGGCAATGCGGGATTCGAGGGCCGCAAATTCGGAACCGGAGCGGGCCACGCCCGCTTCGACATCGACGGCCTGCTGCAAGATGACGCGCATGGCTTCTGGGTCCTGTTCCGCGATGACGACAATGTTTTCGTTCGGGGTCAATGGATCGTCGGCGTCTTCGCGTGGCTTAATAATGCCAGCTTTTTCACCTGCGATTTCGGTGATCGTCTCCCCCAGGTAATCCGTGTGGTCCATGCCCACTGGGGTGATGACGGAGACGTCTGCAGTGACCACATTGGTGGCGTCCCACCGTCCGCCAAGGCCGACTTCGACGACAGCGACATCTACGGGGGCGTCGGCAAACGCGGCATAGGACAGGCCGACAAGGACCTCGAACTTAGACATAGGCACGTCCGATTGGGCATCGACCATTTCCACAAACGGCTTGATCTCGTGCCAAATGCGCACGTAATCGCGCGGGTGAATGGGCTGGCCATCGATGCCGATGCGCTCAGTAACCCGCTGCAGGTGTGGGCTAGTTACCAAGCCCACTCGGCGGTGGAAGGCACGCAGGAGCGAATCAATCATGCGCGCGGTAGAGGACTTACCATTGGTGCCGGCAATGTGGATGACATCAAAAGAACGCTCCGGGTGACCGAGCAGATCCATAAGCAGCTCGATGCGCTCGAGGGAAGGCTCAATCTTGGTTTCGGGCCACCGCTCATTGAGTTCTTCTTCAACCTCCGCGAGGGCGCGTAGCTCCGCGGCGGAAACCTCCTGTGGGGCGGCCTCGTTGTACTCATCCTCGCCGCCCATGCCCAGATTGAGCGTCAAGCCGGACTCGGTGATTTCCACCGGGCCGCCATCGGTTCCTTCTTTGAGGGCATCGACGATCTCAAAATCCTCTGTGCCCTTGTCCTTTTCCGCCACTACTTCAGGCCTTCCAAACGGCTGGTAATGCGTTCAACCTCTTCGCGAGCGATCTGCTGGCGCTGCTTAATTTTATTAACCACTTCTTCCGGCGCCTTGGACAGGAAGTTCTCATTGCCAAGCTTCTTGCCGGTTTGCTCCAATTCCTTATTGGCTTTGGCCAAGTCCTTTTCTAGGCGCTTGCGCTCAGCCTCCACGTCTACCGCGCCGTGGGTATCTAGGGTGACCTCCACGGTGGCCTGGGAAAGGCGTACCTCAATGGAGGCGGAAGGATCGAAGTCTTCGGCCGGAGCGGTGGTATTGGCCAGATTGCGCACCAGTTCCTCTTGGCCGGCGAGATCCGCTGCGGCAAAGTCGAGGCGGCCCGGGACCTTCTGGGAAGGCTTGACACCCTGGTCAGAGCGGAAGCGGCGCAGCTCGGTAATGAGCTTATCCGCGTCCGCAATGCGACGGGCGGCCACCTCATCCTTGGTAGCGCCACCATTGGTATCGGCAACGGTAGGCCACGGTGCCACGACGATAGACTCGCCACCAGTCAAAGCCTTCCAGAGCACCTCGGTCACGAAAGGCATGGTTGGATGCAGCAGGCGCAGGACGACGTCTAGGACGCGTCCCAGGACAATCTGGGTATTGCGGCCCTGTTCACTGACACCATCACGCGGGATCTGGGTCTTTGCAATCTCCAGGTACCAGTCACAGAGCTCGTCCCAGGTGAAGTGGTAGAGCAGCTCGTTTGCCTTAGCGAACTGGTAATCATCCAGGTATGCATCCACCTTGGCGCGGACCTCTTCGGCGCGGTCGAGGATCCACCGGTCGGCGTCGCTAAGCTCGTCGCGGTTGGGCAACGTAGCTACGCCGGCACCATTCATGAGGGCAAACTTGGTGGCGTTGAAAAGCTTGGTGGCGAAGTTACGGGCGGCCGCTGCAGCATCAGAGCCCAAAGGCAGGTCCACACCCGGGTTGGCACCGCGAGCAAGGGTAAAGCGCAGGGCGTCTGCGCCGTAGTCACGCACCCAATCCATCGGGTCAATGCCGTTGCCCAAAGACTTAGACATCTTGCGGCCCTGCTCATCGCGAACCAAGCCGTGCAGGTAAAGATCCTTAAATGGAACCTGCGGGCGACCATCGGTGCCCTCCCCCAAAAGCTCTGGGGTATGGGAGCCAGCGAAGGTACCAAACATCATCATGCGGGCCACCCAGAAGAACAAAATGTCATAGGCGGTGACCAGCACGTTGGTGGGATAGAACTTCTCCAGATCCGGGGTCTTTTCCGGCCAGCCGAGGGTGGAAAATGGCCACAGCGCGGAGGAGAACCACGTATCCAGCACATCAGGATCCTGCTCGTAGCCTGCTGGGGGCTCTTCATCGGGGCCGACGCAGACAATGTCTCGCTGGCCATCTTCGCCTTCCGGCCCGTACCAAATAGGGATGCGGTGACCCCACCACAGCTGCCGAGAGATGCACCAATCGTGCATATCATCGACCCACTCAAAGTAGCGCGGCTCCAGCGACTGCGGATGTAAGGTGGTATCTCCCTCGCGCACAGCAGCACCAGAGTCCTTGGCCATCTTTGATACGTCTACGAACCACTGCAGGGACAGGCGCGGCTCGATGGGTTCCCCAGAGCGCTCGGAGTGTCCCACGGAGTGGACATAAGGACGGATTTCCTTGACAATACGGCCCTGCTCACGCAGTGCCTCGCGGATTTCCACACGGGCTTCTTCGCGGGTCAGGCCGTCGAAGCGGGTGCCAGTATTGGCAATATGGCCGGTGGTATCCATGACGGTAGGCATGTCCAAGTTGTGGCGGGTGCCCATCGCGTAGTCATTCGGATCGTGCGCCGGGGTGATTTTCACCGCGCCGGTACCAAACTCCATATCGACGTAATCATCAGCGATGATCTTGAGCTTGAGGTCATCGCGGAATGGGTGTGGCAGCTCCTTGCCCACAAGATCGGCATAGCGTTCATCGTCTGGGTGAACGGCAATGGCAACGTCACCCAGCATGGTCTCTACACGGGTGGTGGCCACGATGAGGTGCGGTTCATCATCATTAAGCGAGCCATAGCGAATGGAAACCAGCTCGCCCTCGACGTCCTTGTAGACAACCTCGATATCAGAGACGGCGGTCTCCAGCACCGGCGACCAATTGACCAGACGGTTAGCCTGGTAAATCATGCCCTCATCATAAAGGTTCTTAAAAATGGTCTGCACAGCGCGCGAGAGGCCATCGTCCAAGGTGAAACGCTCGCGAGACCAATCTACGGAGTCACCAATGGCACGCATCTGGTTCTGGATGGTGCCACCGTACTGTTCTTTCCACTCCCAGACCTTGTCAATGAACTCTTCGCGCTCGTAGTCCCAGCGCTTTTTGCCCTCGGTCTCCTTGAGCTTGGCCTCGACCTTGGTCTGGGTGGCAATGCCGGCGTGATCGGCACCCGGCAGCCACAGGGTGGCATAGCCCTGCATGCGCTTGCGGCGGATAATGGAATCAATCAGCGTGTGGTCCAAAGCGTGGCCCATATGCAGCTGACCGGTCACATTCGGCGGCGGCAGCACGATGGAATAAGGCTCGGCCTCCGAATGTGCATCCGGGGTGAAGTAGCCCTTTTCTACCCAGCCCTCATAGAGGTCCTTTTCTACGGCCTGCGGCTCCCAAGACTTGGGAAGCGCATCAGCGCGGTTGGTACCAACTAATTGCTCATTATTTTGCTCAGTCACCTGGCCGATTCTACCTTGCACGTCAACCGGCTCATCTAGGCAGGGTGCGCACCGAGCATGTGGTGCGCACCGGGTGGGGTTTAGAGCAGGTCTGCTACGGCTTCGCGCTCCTCACGCAGCTCGGCCACAGACGCTGCAATGCGCTCCTTTTGGAACTCGCTGAGCTCCAGGCCCTGCACGATTTCCCACTTTCCATCACGGCAGATGGTGGGGAATCCACAGATAAGGCCCTTGTCGACGCCGTAGGAACCGTCCGAGGGCACCGCCGCGGTGCGCCAATCCTCAGTGCCATGAATCCAGTCATGCATGTGGTCCACAGCTGCCGACGCCGCCGATGCGGCCGAGGAGCTGCCACGCACCTCAATAATCTCGGCACCGCGCTTCGCTACCTTGGGGATCATCTCTTCGCGGTACCAATCCTGGTCCACCTCGGCATTGGAAAAGGTGATGTCTGGGAACTGGCTTGCGGAGTGATTGCCCCACACTGCCACCTTGGTGAAATTGGTGGTGGACTTGCCGCTTTTCAGCGCTAGCTGGCTCAAGGTGCGGTTGTGGTCCAAGCGCATCAGAGCATTGAACTGAGAATCGTCCACATCCGGGGCATTATTCGCAGCGATGAGAGCATTGGTATTTGCTGGGTTGCCCACCACAAGCACGCGGACATCGCGCGCGGCATAGTCATTGATGGCCTTGCCTTGCTTGGTGAAGATGGCACCATTGGCTTCCAGCAGATCCGCACGCTCCATACCCTTGCTGCGCGGGCGTGCGCCTACGAGGAAGGCGGCGGAGGTACTTTCAAAGGCCTCCTTTAGGTCATCAGTTACCGTAATCGAGTTGACCAACGGCAGGGCGGAGTCATTGAGCTCCATGGCCACGCCCTGGGCCTTGCCCACCGCGGCGGGGATTTCCAGCAGCGCCAGATCTACCGGGGTGTCCTTGCCATAAACATCGCCGGCAGCGATGCGCCACAGCAGCGAATAAGCAATATTGCCGGCGGCACCGGTGACAGTGATTTTGACGGGCTGAGTCATGGTTAAAAGCCTCCTCAATGGCTGCGTCAAGGGCGGCACACGCGAGCCAGGCTGCTCGCACCGCCACGGAATGTACCCATCCCCGAGCTTAGCCCCACCGCCGCCTCTCGCGCTGTGAATCTGGCCCCCTCTTTTGGAGGGGATATTCGCTGAGGTTGCGCTAAATTACCCCCATTTACCTCCAAATTAACGCCCCCAATGGATAAGAAGCTCCCGCAACGGGTGACTAATCGGGCATGATGGGAAAAGGAAAAGCGGGGCTCTCCCCCACGCCACGCACACAGATTGCATGGGGCCTATCTACTCCCGCACTATTAGATATCAGTTGACCGCGCCACCGCTGCGCCGCAAGGATTAAGGACTTACGCCATGAGCACTGAGAATACTGATGCACTGCAGGCTGCAGGCCAGGCGGATTCTCCTCACGCTGCCCACGCGGAATCCGTCAGCATTGACTCCGTGGTGGACGTAGCAATCAAGCACTTTTCCCGCAGTGGTTTCGCAGAAACCAAGCTGGAGACCATCGCCCAAGAATCGGGCATGTCCAAGCGCATGATCCACTACCACTTTGGCGATAAAAAGGGCTTGTACCTACGTGCACTCAGCACGGCCGCGCAGCGGCTTAATCCGCCGCAGGACGCTCTGGAAATCGATACCGCGGTTCCGGTCGAGGGCGTGCGCAAGTTGGTGGATTGGCTCTTCCGCGAACGCGTGGCCAACCCGGATGCTATTCGCATGCTGGTGTGGGAGAGCAATCAGCAGATTGTGGACCCAGCTCAGCAAGCTATTGCCGACGTCGCCGGGGTCGCCCTCCACCTCGACCGCCTGCTGCTCTTGGGCCAAGACGCCGGTGCTTTCCGCCCAGGCATTTCCGCCAATGACATTTTCACCCTGATTTCCTCGTTGACCGTCTACCGCGTAACCAACCAGGTGATGGTGGAAAACATGCTGGGCGTGAACTTCAATACCCAAGAAAATATCGACGGTATGCATAGGCTTACCGTCGATGCTGTGCTGGCGTTTTTGACCGCCAATATTCCAGACTCGGGCCACGAGTCCTACCTCACCTCCTCCTCGTTCGATACGAAAGAGGGAGACGAGGCCTCACCACAGGATATCTACAGCGAGGAGTAGTCGCGCCGGCAGGCGCTTAGGCAGATTCCTTCGCCTCGTCCTTATAGCTAAACTGCGGCTCCGCGCCCTCTGTCACGCACTCTGGGGTGATATGTACCGCGGCGATATCCTCGCGGTCCGGCAGATCATACATAACTGGCACCAGCAGCTCTTCCATGATGGCGCGCAGGCCACGTGCACCTGTCTTACGCTCCAAGGCAAGCTCCGCGATGGCATCCAACGCCGCCGGCTCGAATTCCAATTCGCAGTCATCCATCTCAAATAGGCGACTGTACTGCTTGACCAAGGAGTTCTTTGGCTCGGTAAGCACTTTGACTAAGGATTCACGGTCCAGGTTATCCACGGTGGCCACGACGGGCAGGCGCCCGATGAATTCTGGAATCAGGCCAAACTTCACAAGGTCCTCAGGGCGTACCTGGGAAAAGAGGTCGACCTTTTCGCGCTCATCCTTGGTATCCAAGTTGGCGCCAAAGCCCACGCCCTTTTTGCCCACTCGATCCGCAATGACCTGGTCGAGCCCAGCGAATGCGCCGGCAACGATGAACAAGATATTCGAGGTGTCTAGCTGGATGAATTCCTGATTCGGGTGCTTGCGCCCACCCTGCGGTGGAATGGCCGCCACGGTGCCTTCTAGGATCTTCAGCAGGGCCTGCTGAACGCCCTCACCGGAGACATCGCGGGTGATGGACGGATTCTCGGACTTGCGGGAGATCTTGTCCACTTCGTCGACGTAAATGATGCCGCGCTGGGCACGCTCCACATCAAAGTCTGCGGCTTGCAGCAGCTTTAACAGGATATTTTCCACGTCTTCACCCACGTATCCAGCCTCGGTGAGGCTAGTGGCATCGGCGATGGCAAAGGGGACGTCGAGAAGCCGGGCCAAGGTCTGTGCCAAGTAAGTCTTGCCGGAACCAGTAGGTCCCAACATCAAGATATTGGACTTAGAGATCTCCACCTCATCGCCCTCGGCCTTTTTGCGCCGTGCTTCCAACGCGGCAGACTCTTCCGCCTTGATGCGCTTGTAGTGGTTGTAGACCGCCACAGATAGCACGCGCTTGGCTTTGTCTTGGCCAATGACGTATTTATCCAGGAAGGCAGAAATCTGCGAGGGCCGAGGCAGGCGCACCTCCGCGTCGGAGGATTCCTGCGCCTGTTCTTGGCCCAGTTCCTCTTCGATGATTTCATTGCATAGCTCGATGCACTCATCACAGATGTAGACACCGCCGCCGGCGATGAGCTTTTTCACCTGTTTCTGACTCTTGCCACAAAAGGAGCACTTGAGCAGGTCAGCGCTTTCTTGCATACGTGCCATTAAGTTCTTTCACACTCGCTTTTCGTACCGCTATCCATAAATGGAAGGGCGATTCTACCCTTCCGAGCGGCTTAATCTTTATCTATTTCTACCTTAGTAAATCAACCCGACAGGCCCTTCATTCATCCCCTTCCGCGTGGCGAATTTCCCCGACTTTTCTTGCTCCTGCGGCCTAAGCTAAAAGGTGAAACGACCTTCATTCCGCCCCGTTAGGAACAGGAGAATTATGTTCGATCTCACAGACCGCGTAGCCATTGTCACCGGCGGTGCTTCCGGCATTGGCCGCGGCATTGCCGCTTCACTTAGCGAGGCCGGCGCCTCTGTCATCATTGCTGATGTCAACCTTGAGCACGCCACCGCTACCGCAAAAGAGCTAGGCGCCAGTGCGATTCATGTGGATGTCACCGACCGTACTTCTGTACAAGAAATGTACCGCCACGTTGTTGCCATGCATGGCGGGTTCGACATCGTCTGTTCCAATGCCGGCGTCTTTCCCAATTGCCCATTAGCAGAAATGACCGATGAGCAGTGGGAGGCCATGTTTGCCATCAATACCCACGGTACCTTTAAGGTGGTCCAGGAAGCACTCCCCTACCTCCAAGAACGCCGCTATGGACGCATCGTAATTACCACGTCCATCACTGGCTCGCACACGGGCTTTCCTGGCTGGGCCCACTACGGCGCCTCCAAATCCGCCCAACAAGGATTTATGCGCTCAGCTGCGCTTGAAGTCGCTCGCGATGGCATCACCATCAACGGTATTCTTCCCGGCAATATCCTCACTGAGGGCCTCAAGGCCCAAGGCCAAGAGTATCTCGATCAGATGACGCGATCGGTGCCGCTGCTTCGTCTCGGCACTCCGCGCGATATCGGCAATGCGGCGGCTTTCCTTGCCTCAGAAGAGGCAGGCTTTATTACCGGTCAGACCCTCATTATTGATGGCGGCCAACTCCTGCCCGAAACCCCGGAGGCCATCTTGCCGCCGCGCGATTAGCCGCGCTTACCGAAGTCCACCGAGTCCGGCAAAGCACGAGGCCCCTTGCTGCACAGTATGCGGCAAGGGGCCTCGTGGGGATTTCATTCAGTAGCTGCTTACTGCAGCCAGTCGAAGTCGAGCAGGAAGAGTTCTGCGTCGAGCATCTCAACTTCATCCGGTGCATGACCGGTGACGGCTTCTAGCGCTTCTGCTACGTCTTTAGTCGTAGCAGGAGTCTTATCAGCGTCAAGCAGGGTTTCTGCCACCAAAGCACGGACCGGAGCTTCCGAAATGGTGTCCAGGCCGGTACCAGTGGTGGAGCCCTTGAACGCATCAGCGATGCCGTCCATCAAAGAACGCATCTTGTTCATTTCTCACACCTCCATGTGGCTTTCTCTCTGTCTGATACAGAAGAATATACGTGACACAGCCCCGTTAGGCAACCCATAGGTCGCTTAAAGTTAACCTTTTGTTAACTTTCGGAGAATGTGCCACGCATCACTTGGAAGGTTGACTTCCCTCTCAGGAAGGGAGGGATAACTTAGAGGTCACCGAACGGCGCGAAGCCGAAGTAATGGTCCAACGTATCGCGAGCAATCCACATGATGGCCACGAGGATAACTACGGCTAGCACTGCGTAAACGGTCCAACCAAGCACCTTCATCTGAGTGCTTGCCGGAGTATCCCCTACGACAACACCGTTGTCATCACGAATGGGGTCACCGGTCATACAACGCATACCCAGGGAGAAAAGGAGCGGAATGCCAGCGCCAAATACCAATGCCAGGCCGGCAACATGGAGAAGAGACTGGAAGATTTCTGCAGCAGTCATGGTTTAGCGCTCCTCTTGAGCAGTAGACGACGCGGAGGTGTCCTCCGCCTGGGTTGCAGCAACTGGGGCGGCGCCGGCAGCAACCGGCTCCTGACGGTTGGACTCAGCTCCCATGGAGGAATCCACGGACTCGGAGTTTGGATCCCAATCGTTGTTCACGTTGGAGGCATCCACTGGGTTCATGCGGGAGCGGATGACGATAAGTCCGGCCATGGCCAGCAGCAAGACAAAGTCAACGATGGCGCCAGTTGCCACGTTAGTAAAGGAGGAAACACCGTGTGCCAACCACCACGTAGCAAAGCCAACAAACGCAGCGCAGGGCAGGGTGATAAGCCACGCGGAAACCATACGCATCGCAACACCCCAGCGAACCTCGGCACCGCGACGGCCCAGGCCGGTACCCAAGATGGAACCGGTGGACACGTGAGTGGTGGACAGCGCCATACCACCGGTAGCGGAGGTCAAAATGATTGCCGCGGAGGTAGCTTCAGCGGCCATACCCTGCGGGGACTCAATCTCCACCAGTCCCTTACCCAGGGTGCGGATAACTCGCCAGCCACCGGACATGGTGCCGGCTGCGATTGCTACGGCACAGCAGACGATGACCCAGGTAGGGATGCGGGAGTCAGCAACCGCATGCCCGGAGGCAACCAGCGCTAGGAAGATAACGCCCATGGTCTTCTGCGCATCGCCAGCACCGTGTGCCAGCGACACCAAGCAAGCGGTGACAATCTGGCCATGGCGGAAGTGCTCATTCTTAGCCTTATTCGGAATGGTGTTGGTAACCCAGTAGACAAGGAAGGTGGCACACGCGGAAACTAGCGCCGCAATAATCGGCGAGGCAACGGCCGGGATAACGATCTTGCCAGCGATGGAGGACCACTCAACGCCGGACGTACCCATCGCCGCGAAAGCAGCGCCGATAAGGCCACCGAACAGCGCGTGGGAGGAACTCGACGGCATACCCAGCAACCAAGTGAAAAGGTTCCAAATAATGCCGCCGATAAGACCGGTAAAAACCACCATCAGCAGTGCTTGGCTGTCAGTGTCTGCTGCGGCGCCGGACAAGTCATAGGAATCGAGGTTAACAATGCCTTTCGCTACGGTCGCAGCAACATTGACCGAAAGGAAGGCACCAACCAGGTTAAGGACTGCGGAGATTGCCACCGCAGTAAATGGCTTCAAAGCACCGGTGGCAATGGACGTAGCCATCGCGTTGGCAGTGTCATGAAATCCGTTCGTAAAGTCAAAGGCAAGGGCGGTAACCACCACAATGCCGAGGATGATCAGAGTCGCTGTCACAGCGTTGGCCCCTTGGAAAGAAAAAGATGAACACGGTACGTATCTACGGCGCCTTCACGCGTCGCGGACGAAATGCAGAATACTCCAGCCTCGGACCATAGACAATTGCTTTTCTTTAACGTTTTCTTTGGTTAACCTTTAGTTAACCTACCGCAGCATAGAACCGTGCCTTTTGGGGTTTCCACCGGCTTAGAAATGCCCTGCTTAGAATACTTATATTCTTTTACCCCCACAGCTTAGCTTGAGTGATAAAAACCACTAAGGGAGGCATGTCGCAGTTGAATCGACATACCTCCCGTTTCGGGGTGCTTTAACTTCCCTTAGCGGAAGCTAGAGAACTTCTTTACTACCCAGCGGCTGAGGACAAGCAAGATGCCGCCCAACACGATAGATACAACGCCAAGGGAGATAAAGAAGGTATTCTCCGCGCCTGCATCATCTGGGTTGTAGAAACTAGCCAAAGAGCCAGCCAGGGATGTGCCCATTGCCACTGCCATCATCCATACCGCCATCATGCGGGATGGGAATGCCTCTGGCGCCACCTTGGTAGCCAGGGCATTGCCCACCGGCGAAAGGAGGAGCTCCGCCATGGTGAAAAGGAAGAGAATGAAAATGATGACATACATCGGGGTGGAGTTCGCTTCCGCACCCGAGAAAGGAAGGAAGAAGAACAAGGAAATGCCGATGACGATATTGGCAGCGCCAAACTTTACCGGGGTGGACCACTGCCTATCCCCTAGCTTCGTCCACATCGTTGCAAAGACCGCGGAGAAAATAACAATGAAGATTGGATTAATGGACTGGACGAGTGATGGCGGGATCTCCCAGCCAAATACGTGACGGTCTAGGCGCACATCCGAATAAATCGTCATAACGGTGAACTGCTGCTGGAAGATACCAAAGAACAAAACACCGGAAATGAACATCGGAATAAAGCCCAGCAGGCGGTTCTTTTCTTCGCGAGTCACCAACTTCGAGGTATACATCTGAACCCACAGATAAACTGCAGCCAGAAGTGCCACCGCGGTAACAATATTAGAAAGCCAATCAACCTGAATAGCGCCGGTTGCCAGTGCCACAACCATAACCACAATGATGGCCGCTACTGCCAATACACCCATAAGCAATTGCTTGAAGCTCGCTGGGTTTGGAACCTCATGCCCCGCGTCTTTGATAGTGGTCTTGCGCATGAGCGAATATTGAATCAGGCCGAGCGCCATGCCGATTGCTGCGATACCAAAGCCCCAGTGGAAACCCTGCCAGCCCCACAGGGCAGTGGTGAGCAGTGGACCAACGAGAGCGCCGATATTAACGCCCATATAAAAGATGGAGAAGCCACCATCGCGGCGCGGATCATCGCGACTGTACATGGCACCAAGCACGACCTGCGCGGTGGTCTTAACACCGCCGGAGCCGATGGCGATAAGAACGAGGCCAATGGCCAAACCAGTTATTGCGGGAATAAACGCCAAAGCAATGTGGCCAAGCATCACCATGCTGGCCGAGTAAAACAGTGTGCGTTCTGCACCTAAGACTCGGTCAGCAACAAGAGAAGCCAACAAGCAGGCCATGTAGACCAAGCCACCGTAGGCTCCCACGATAGACGTTGCGTCCGCCCGGTCTAGGCCGAGGCCACCATCGGTAGTGGCGTAATACATGTACAGCAAGACAAGGGCTTGCATGCCATAGAAGCTAAAGCGCTCCCACATTTCCACGCCGAAGAGGTTGGCCAATCCCCAAGGGTGCCCAAAGAATGTGCGTTCGCCGCTCTGCGGCGTGGGCGCAGCGGCCTGAGCCGCCGCGTCGGATGTGTGTTTCTCCATAAAAATATATGACCACTTAGAGGTGTAAATCACAAATCGACCATTATAGGTTTAGTGTCGCACGATAGAAATTCACCTAACGACCTGCAGAAATTGTATGAAGAGAGATACCCCATTCGGGTGCAGCGCGAGCCAACAGGACACCCCCTTCCCTGCTTTAAAAGCAGAAAACCCCTGCCATGCAACCGGAGTGCCGGTTGCATGGCAGGGGCCACGTGGAAAGCGTTATTCCAAATTATGCATTGAGCTTGCGGTAATCAAAGACCGTATCGATGATGCCGTATTCAACGGCCTCCTGAGCGGTCAGAATCTTATCGCGGTCAGTATCAATGCGGATCTGCTCAGCGGTACGACCAGTGTGCTCAGACAGGGTGGTTTCCATCAGCTTACGCATGCGCTCAATCTCGGCGGCCTGGATCTCCAAGTCAGAAACCTGGCCTTGGGTACCCTGGGTCGCCGGCTGGTGGATAAGCACGCGGGAGTTTGGCAGCGCTGCGCGCTTGCCCGGCGCCCCCGCAGCTAGGAGCACTGCTGCTGCGGAAGCAGCCTGGCCCAAGCACACGGTCTGAACGTCAGGACGCACGTAGCGCATGGTGTCATAAATAGCCATCAGCGCGGTAAAGGAACCACCCGGCGAGTTGATGTACATGGTGATGTCACGGTCCGGGTCTTGGCTTTCCAGGACTAGCAACTGCGCCATGATGTCATTGGCGGAAGTATCATCCACCTGGGTCCCCAGGAAGATGATGCGCTCTTCAAAAAGCTTGGAGTATGGGTTGGTTTCCTTAGTGCCCTGTGCGGACTGCTCAATGAAGGACGGCAGAACGTAGCGGGAACTTGGCATCTGGGACTGATTCATAGTGATTTTCTCCTTATTCCCTAGTTGCTCAACGGGCCGTTGACGGATTCAATGACATGGTCAACAATGCCGTACTCCTTGGCCTGCTGTGCGGTCATCCAACGGTCGCGATCGGAGTCTTTGGTGATCTGCTCAAAAGTCTGGCCGGTGTGCTCTGCAATGAGCTCGGCCATCTCGCGCTTAGTCTGAGCGAACTGCTCAGCCTGGATGGCGATATCCGCAGCGGTACCACCGACACCAGCGGAAGGCTGGTGCATCATAATGCGAGCGTGCGGCAGCGCGTAGCGCTTACCCTTGGTACCGCCGGAAAGCAGGAACTGGCCCATGGAAGCTGCCAAGCCCATACCGTAAGTGGCGATATCGCACGGCGAGTACTTCATGGTGTCATAAATAGCCATGCCCGCAGTGACAGAGCCACCCGGGGAGTTGATGTAGAGCGAAATGTCGCGAGTGGGGTCCTCGGCGGACAGCAGGAGGATCTGGGCGCACAGCTTATTCGCAATCTCATCATCGACCTGGGTTCCCAGGAAGATAATGCGCTCGCGCAACAGGCGCTCGTACACGCTATCGCTCAGATTCATACCTGTAGACGACGAGTTCATTGAAATCTTCTCAGACATTAGTGGTTCTCCTTCAAGTGAAGAATGCTTTAACTGGCCCCACCTTACCGGCATTCCTCTCAAACTTGGCCTCTGTTCGCTATGAGCGTTGGGCCACAGCGCCAAAGGCGCACACGGAAGCTGGGTTAACATTTACTCATGTCTGTTTCCGAGCTGTCCACCAGTACCCAGAACTATTTGAAAGCTATCTGGGGGCTAAAGGAATGGTCATCCGAGCCCGTTACCGCCACGCTTATAGCGAAACAGCTGGGACTCAAGCTCTCCTCGGTTTCCGATGCAGTGCGCAAAATGGCGAAGCAAGGGCTCGTGTCACACACGCCCTATGGCTCTGTGGAGTTAACCGAACTTGGCAGGCAGTACGCATTGGTCATGGTGCGCCGTCACCGATTGCTTGAGTCTTTTTTGGTTCAAGCATTGGGCTACACCTGGGACGAAGTCCATAATGAAGCCGAAAATCTCGAACACGCGGTGTCTGACATGCTCATAGAACGTGTGGATAAGTTCCTTGATTACCCCACTAGGGATCCGCACGGCGATCCTATCCCTACGGTTGATGGACAGATCACCATCCCCAGTGCGCATCGCCTCACCGACAGCGGTGCACAATCGCAGGTGACCGTGGAACGCATTTCCGATTCCGACCCACAACTGCTGAAGTTCCTTGAAGAGCGCGGCATTGTCACTGGGGCTGTTCTTAGCACGCGCGAGGGAGCGCCCTTTTCAGATTCTCTCGAAATACAGGTGGCCGGCGGCACTCAGTGGGTAGTACTTGGACGCCCAGCTACCGACGCAGTGTTTGTAGCAAACCACAACCTTTAGACATTCCCCTTTGCATTAATCCTGCTCTCACCTGCCCTTTTCAAAACTACGTTAGACCGTAGTTGCAACTACGGCATTGCGTAGTTAGTCTTTTCGAATATCACCTACCCCACTTATGGCTAAGGCCAGGATGAGCAGGATTGCCATGTCAGACTCACCAGATTTGGTGTACTTTTCCAGCGTTTCAGAGAACACGAAAAGATTCGTCGAACGCTTAGATAGACCCGCGGTGCGCATTCCACTGCGCCCCAAGAAAACCGGGATGATCCAGGTTTCACACCCGTACGTACTCATCGTTCCCACCTACGGCGGCGGCTCGCTCAAACGCGCAGTCCCCAAACAGGTCATCGACTTCCTCAATGACCCAATCAACCGCTCCTTTATCCGGGGCGTTATTACCTCAGGGAATACCAACTTCGGAAGTGCTTACTGCGTCGCCGGACGCATCATTTCCGCCAAGTGCCACGTACCGGAGCTGTATCACTTCGAGCTTCTCGGCACCCAGAAGGACATCGCCGCCGTAAAGCAGGGCCTTCAGAAGTTTTGGGAGCAGCAAAAGCAGCTAACGATGACACCCCATTAATCCCCCACAAGATGAAGAACACATCCGCATCACACAGATTGGAAAACACAATGTGGCCTCTTGATGCCACCCCCACACAGACTATTGGCGCTACGCCCCGCACCGCTTCAGCAGACAATGCCGGCGGTGTCGGCAAGCGCAAGAGCTACCACGCACTCAACGCGCAGCTGAACTTGTTCGACGCTTCTGGAAAAATCCAGTTTGACAAGGACATTCAGGCAGCACAAGACTATGTCACGCACCATGTCGCTCCCCGCATGCATCAGTTCGATTCCACCAAGCAACGCTTGGAATGGTTGGTTGATAACGAGTACTACGAGCGGGATTTCCTTGAGCTTTATGATGACGCCTTTCTGTGCGCCATGTACGACAGAGCACATCGAGTTAAGCATCAGTTCCGCACCTTCCTCGGCGCATTTAAGTTCTTCACTTCATATGCACTGAAAACCTTTGATGGCTCCCGATTCCTAGAAGGCTACGAAGAACGCGTCGCCACCACAGCTTTATACCTTGCACAGGGCGACGAAGAGCTCGCAGAAAAGCTGGTGGATGACATCATGACCGGACGCTTCCAGCCCGCCACCCCTACTTTTCTCAACGCAGGCAAAGCCCAGCGCGGCGAAATGGTCTCCTGCTTCCTCCTGCGAATCGAAGACAATTTGGAGAGCATTGGCCGCTGCGTGAACTCTGCACTGCAACTATCAAAGCGCGGTGGTGGAGTGGCCCTGTTGCTGAGCAATCTGCGCGAATCCGGAGCCCCGATCAAAAAGATTGAGAACCAGGCTTCCGGCGTAGTCCCAGTCATGAAGATTCTCGAAGATAGCTTCAGCTATGCCAACCAATTGGGCTCCCGACAGGGCGCTGGAGCCGTCTACCTGCATGCGCACCATCCAGATATTCTTCGCTTCCTGGATACCAAGCGGGAAAATGCCGATGAGAAAGTCCGCATCAAGACTCTTTCGCTGGGGGTTGTTATTCCAGATATAACCTTCCGTCTGGCCAAAGAGAACAAGGATATGCATCTTTTTAGCCCGTATGACATCGCTCGCGAGTACGGCGTAGCCATGTCTGACATGTCCATCACCGAGTACTACGACGAGCTGGTTGCCAATCCGCGAATCTCTCACACGACCATTAAGGCCCGCGAGTTTTTCACCACGCTGGCTGAGCTTCAGTTTGAATCCGGATACCCCTACATCCTCTTTGAGGATACGGTCAACCGCGCTAATCCCCTCAAAGGACATATCAATATGTCCAACCTGTGTAGCGAAATCCTCCAGGTCAACACGCCATCGACCTACGGAGCTTCGGGTGACTACACCACCGTTGGCCAGGATATTTCCTGCAATCTAGGTTCGCTCAACATTGCGAAGGCTTTTGAATCGCCGGACTTCGGGGAGACCGTCGAAACCGCAGTGCGTGCCCTCACGAAGGTTTCAGACCTGACGAATATCGAAGCTGTTCCCTCCATCGCTCACGGAAATGCTTCCATGCATGCCATTGGACTGGGCCAAATGAATCTCCACGGCTTCCTTGCTTCACAGCGTATTCCTTATGGCTGCGCCGCGGCACTGGACTTTACAAATATCTATTTCCTCACGGTGACCTACCATGCGCTCCGCGCATCCCATGCACTCGCGGTTGAAAAAGGTCAACGATTCACAGGCTTCGAAGAATCCACCTATGCCACTGGCGCCTACTTTGACAAATACATCGACCAAGACTGGGCGCCAGCCACTGAACACGTAAAACAGCTCTTCCACGAAGCAGGCGTGCAGATCCCTCAACGCGAGGATTGGCTACGGCTCAAGAATCAAGTGATGCAAGACGGCATCTACAACGCCTACTTGCAGGCAGTTCCACCCACTGGATCAATTTCCTACATCAATGACTCCACCGCGTCCATCCACCCAATTGCCTCCAAAATTGAAATACGCAAGGAAGGCCGCTTGGGGCGCGTGTACTACCCCGCGCCGGAAATGACCAACGACAACCTGGAGTATTTCGATGACTCCTACGCCGTGGGATACGAAAAAATCATCGACACCTACGCCATGGCCACCCAACACGTGGACCAAGGGCTTTCCCTGACCTTGTTCTTTACCGCTGATACCACCACGCGGGACATCAACAAGGCACAAATCTATGCCTGGAAAGCCGGAATCAAGACCCTCTACTACATCCGTTTACGCCAATCCGCGCTCCAAGGAACCGAGGTCGAAGGCTGCGTCTCCTGTGCTTTGTAGGAGCACGGTCCTCCCCCTTGTCCACAACCATTCACTCAGAAAGAAAGAAGCTATGTCGTCAACATCGAATAGTGCTGAACTAACCAGCATTTCAGTTACTCCGCCGAGCTACCGGCATGATCCTTCAGCCCGCATCCGCGCCATCAATTGGAACCGGGTGAGCGATGACAAGGATCTTGAAGTGTGGAACCGTCTAACCGCCAACTTTTGGTTGCCAGAGAAGGTCCCGCTTTCTAATGATCTCCCGGCGTGGCAGAAGATGACACCCGAGGAACGCAACCTCACCATGCGGGTGTTCACGGGACTCACCACCCTGGATACTGTCCAGGCCACCGTGGGTGAAATCTGTCAGATTCAAGATGCCCGCACCGAACACGAGGAGGCCGTGTATACCAACATCGCCTTCATGCAGTCAGTCCATGCCCGTTCATACTCTTCAGTGTTTTCTACCCTGAGCAGTACAAAGGAAATTGATGAAGCATACCGCTGGGCGGTGAATAACGACCTTCTCCAGGCACGCGCCAAGAAAGTTCTCGCGCACTATTTTGGGCCGGATCCACTCAAACGCAAGGTGTCATCGACGTTGCTTTCCTCGCTGCTTCTCTACGCGGGTTTCTATCTTCCCTTGCACTTTTCTGTCCACGCCACCCTGACAAATACGGCAGACATGATCCGCCTCATTCTGCGTGACAAGGCAGTGCACGGCTACTACTCGGGTTACAAATATCAGCGCGGTCTGGAATCCACGACCCCGCTACGGCAGAAGGAGATGCATGATTTCACCATTTCTTTGCTCGAAGAGCTTTATGCACTAGAGCTGGACTATTCCGGCGAGCTATATGAGCCTTTGGGACTCATGGATGATGTAGCCGTGTTCGTTCGCTATAACGCCAATAAGGCACTCATGAATTTGGGCTACCCGGATTATTTCCCGCCCGAAGAAACGGAAGTGAACCCAGAAATCCTCGCGGCCCTAGCCCCCGGAGCAGATGAGAACCATGACTTCTTCTCCGGATCTGGTTCCTCCTATGTCATTGGTACTGCTGAAGAAACGAGTGATGATGACTGGGATTTCTAAACCTTTTCCGCGACCGGACCAAGGAAGCTGGCTTGAGACCATCGCGCTGTTTGAAGCCATCCGCGAAGGAAACCAACCCGCAGCCATGCGGCTGTTGAATACATCCGCCGCACGAGAGGCCGTCCTAGGGGGGCTTCTAGGACTCATCGAACTGTACTTCCGCCATGAAGAAGGAGACAAAGTAGATGGCTTCCTCACCGCCGCCCACGCTGCCGGCCCACCACCGGCCTTTGGCTGCAAGCCTTTTCTCCCTTGACCACGTCTCCCTACACCCAACTAAGAAAGAAGGTTTACCATGACCACCCCACGTATCAGCGTTATCGTCGGCAGCCTGCGCCGAGAGTCATTTGCACGCAAGATTGCACACGAGGTGCTCACGATGATCCCTGAAGGCTACGAGGCAAACATCGTGGAAATCCGTGACTTGCCGCTCTATGACTTCGACTACGATGACCCCGCCGTCACGGACAAGCCCACTCCGGCTGAGTACACCACCTTTCGCGAGACCATCAAGAACTCGAGCGGGATCCTCTTCATTACGCCAGAGAACAACCGCACTATCCCTGCCTGCCTCAAAAACGCAGTGGACATCGGCTCTAAACCCAACTCAGATGTGGCGTGGAAGAACCTTCCCGCAGGTATCATTAGCCACTCTGTAGGCCGCATGGGCGGCTACAGTTCACAGAAGAACCTTCGCCTCGCTCTGTCCTACTTCGACATGCCGCTCCCTGGTCAGCCCGAAGTATTTCTGGGCCAATCCCCCACCCTTTTCGAAGAGTCCGGACATCTCAATCAACGTACCGCAGACTTTGTCAAGGATTACGTTATGCGCTTACTGCAGTTGACCGACGAGGCCTTTAGAGCCAAGAACGGCTAGCGGTATCCCCAGCCAACACACATCACGCCCTCTTCGAAGTACTCAAAGACTCCTAGAGGGCGTTCACAATGACACAAACCCCGGATTCAGGCTCATCCTTGAGTTACCTGAATCCGGGGTTTCATGCGCGCTCGCCACCACACATGTGGCAGCAGCGCGTTACAAGCGGGAGATTACTTCTCCTCGGAAGCTTCTGCAGCGTCCTCTTCTTCGATTTCACCGAAGTACTGGTCAACGTCAACCTTATTGCCCTCTTCATCCTTGACGGTGGTGCGGCAGATAGCGGCAGCCAGTGCCTTGCCACGGCGCACGTCAGAGAAGAGGTTTGCGATCTGGCCGTTGGACTGCAGCTGCTGGATGAACTGGTTCGGGTCCATGCCGTAGGACTGAGCGGTGAACAGGATGTGGTCGGTCAGCTCCTGCTGGGAAACTTCCGGCTCTTCCTTCTCTGCTACAGCGTCAAGGAACAGCTGGGTGCGCACGGACTCTTCTGCCTGCTCGCGAGTCTGCTTATCAAACTCCTCGCGGGAGGTGCCCTGTGCCTCAAGCAGCTGAGCCAGTGCCTTCTCATCGTGAGCCAGCTGGCCCAGGATCTGGTGCAGCTGGGAGTGAGCCTGCTCGTCCACCACGGACTGCGGCAGTTCGAATTCGACCTCGGAGAGCGCGGACTTCAAGACCTCATCGCGAATCTGGGCAGCCTGCTCCGCCTTCTTGGTCTCCTCCACCTGGGTCTTGGTGGATTCGCGCAGTTCATCCATGGTGTCGAACTCGGAAGCCATCTGAGCGAACTCATCGTCCATAGCCGGCAGCTTGCGCTCCTTGGACTGCTGGACGTGGACCTTGATGGTGGCCTCTTCGTCCTTGTGCTCGCCAGACTGGATGGTGGAGGTGAACTCGTTATCCTCACCGGTCTTCATACCACGCAAGGCAGTGTCTAGGCCCTTGATGAGGTCATCGTCACCGATACGGTAGGACAGGCCCTCAGTGGAAGCGTCCTCGATCTTCTCGCCGTCAATCTCAGCGGTGATGTCGATGATTGCGTAGTCGCCGGTCTTCATCTTGCGCTTGGTGTCCTTGAGCTCACCGAAACGCTCTGCCAACTCCTCCAGAGCCTTGTCGACGTCCTCTTCGTCAGCCTTCAGGGCCGGGACGGTAACGGAGATCTTGGAGAAGTCTGGAACCTCGAACTCAGGGCGGATATCAACCTCGGCGGTGAACTCCACGAAGTCTTTATCCTCAATCTTGGAAATATCAACGTCCGGCTGGCCGATAACCTTCAGATCGTTTTCCTTGACTGCCTGCTCGTAACGGGAAGGCAGCATGTCATTGACAACCTGCTCCAGGATGGGGCCGCGGCCGAAGCGAGCGTCAATAAGCTGGCGCGGTGCCTTGCCCTTTCGGAAACCTGGAATAGAAACCTGCTGCGCGATTGCCGCGTAAGCTTGATCGATTTCCTGGTCCAGCTCCGCAAACGGAACGTTGACGGTGAGCTTAACGCGGGTATCGCTCAGCTTGTCTACGGTGGTCTTCACGAGTGAATCTCCCTGGCTTCATTGTTTTACGTACATAAACTTAAAGGGGGTCCGGAAATCCTTATTAGGGCATTTCCAGACCCCCATACGTCGGGGCGACAGGATTTGAACCTGCGACCCCCTGCTCCCAAAGCAGGTGCGCTACCAAACTGCGCCACGCCCCGTATGTAGGCCACCAAGTAACCTTGGCTGCGTTGCATACCTGAGACAGTGTACCGTGTCCGTTTTAAATCTCCTAAACGGACCCCCACTTAAAGGTATAAACGCAGCCCAGCGGCCGATTTTGACAGCACTTCAGCTAGAAATCGAAATCAAACATTCCATCAAAGAAGCCGTCACCGTCGCCGTCAGTTAGACCATCGAAGAAACCGCCGCCATCATCGCCGCCACCAACGTCGCCAGCATCACCGGCGTCGCCACCAAAGTCGCCAGCATCACCCATACCATCGGGACCGCCCCAATCGCCGCTTTCTGCAGCAGCCGCAGAGTAGCCAATGCCCGACATGCCAGAGAATAGGGCATTAAACATCATGGAGTAGCCCACCATCCACACGCCGGTGTGCAGCGCATCGGCCCACCATGGACGGGAGTACCAACCTGCCGGAACCGGACGCCCTGCCACGATTCCACCCGGGTAGTAGTTGGGAGTATTCGCAGAAGCATATGGTGAGGCCGTAATCTCCTGGCCATTCGCTTCGACCGTACGCTCTTCCGTCACCTTGCCAGCCGCACGCTGCCCCTCCAGCGGCGGGAGCTCTGGGCCTGGGTTCATGCCCATAATTTCGCGCGCGGCATTCACATAATGCATGCCTTCCAGGGCAGACTCGCGCGCCAAATTCGCCTGCTTGGCGGTAGTAGCACGCGAAATCGCCGCGTTAGCTGCAGTGAACCGTTCAGAAGCATCAGCCATCGCTTGCTGGGAGGCAGAATCCGTGCCAGAAATCTGCATTACTTGGCCACCCAGGCGTTCAATCCACCGACGTGCATCAGCCTGTGCATCGGCCAATTGCTGTGCCTCGCGTTCTTCCCGACGTTTGTGAGAGCTACGGGAGGAAAGAAACCAGGCGCCTCCACCAATTGCCAGCGCAACGAGCAAAATTCCCACTATGATCATCGCTTTCTATAGATAGGTCCGTTCCTCTTATAACAACGGCTCAGACGCCAGCCTAGTTCCCTATTTTCTTTTTTGGCCGCGGTTGCGCTAAAGTATGGCCCAGCGTTGATATAGCGCGTTGTGGGAATGTCGTATAGTGGCTAATACCTCAGCCTTCCAAGCTGAAGACGCGGGTTCGATTCCCGTCATTCCCTCCAGTTTTCGCCCACCTCTAGGTGGGCGATTTTTCGTTTTCCACCCATCATCATTGGATGTTCACGGTATACGGCGAACACATGCGACGAAGTGTAGGGTGGCGTGCATGACTTCAACCAATAAGTATTCCGAGTTTATTCGCGGGTTAAGGGTCAAAATGTGTGTCTGGCTCGGCGTGTCGCGGGGGTTAGATTTGG
>NGUZ01000058.1 GCA_002154655.1 Corynebacterium kefirresidentii | reverse complement strand
TTATTAAGGTGTTTAAGCGAGAAAGAGCCCAATTATCTAATGTATTTCTACTTTTTGTAATTTCATTATTAGGATTATAGTGATCTATTTTATTATACATATTATAAAATTTATAAATATTATCAAGCGTATCTATAAATTTCGATTTGGTCTGAGCTACTATATTTTCTGAGAATCTTTTGTTATTCCATGGAGCACTATCCGAAATTAAGGCCCATCTTAAAGAATCGGCTCCGTACTTATTAATTAATTCAGTTGGATTAATAACGTTTCCTTTACTTTTAGACATTTTTTTACCATTACTGTCTAGAATATGTCCTAAAGATAAAGCACGTTTATAAGAAGATTTTCCTTTTAGAATAGTAGAAATTACTAGTAAACTGTAAAACCAGCCTCTCGTTTGATCAACTCCTTCTGCAATAAAATCAGCTGGAAAGTGTTGATTAAAAATTTTCTGGTTATCAAAAGGATAATGATGCTGAGCAAACGGCATAGAGCCGCTATCAAACCAAACATCGATTACTTCTTCTACTCGAGACATTTTCCCATTACACTTAGGGCAACTAAGAGTGATATTATCAACATAAGGTCTATGCAACTCAATATCTTCATCAATTTTATTGATGGAATTATTTTGTAAATCCTTAATACTACTTGGTGCGTATTCGTGATTACAATCATTGCAAATCCATACATTTAATGGTGTTCCCCAATATCTATTTCTACCAATGTTCCAATCAACCATATTTTCTAAGAAATTTCCCATTCTCCCTTCCTTAATATGAGAAGGAAACCACTCTATATTATTATTATTGTTAATAATTTCATTCTTAAAATTAGTTGTTTTAATAAACCAACCTTCCATCGCATAATATATCAAAGGATTACCACATCTCCAACAATGAGGATAATTATGCTCATATTTTTGTTTTTTATATAAAAGTTGTTTTTTGGA
>NGUZ01000057.1 GCA_002154655.1 Corynebacterium kefirresidentii | reverse complement strand
ATAGTTTATCACCTTTTGCTTGGCTTTGATAACTCATGGCCACTCTACTAAAATAGAGTGGCCATGTTTGTTTAATATAATAAGGAAATTTTTATTTCTTTATTATTAAAATGAATAGTATTTTCATATTCATCTATAACATTTAAGTGTATATTTTTAATCAGCAAATTTTCTTTAAACATATTTTTATTGGTTTTTATTGATTCTAATAATTCCCCAGTTACACCGATATAAATATCAATACGTTGATTTATTGGTAAATTTTTCTTTTTTCTTAATTGTTGAATTAATCTAATGAGCTCTCTAGCATGTCCTTCGCGAATTAATTCAGGAGATAAATTTTTATCTAATAATATAACGCAGTCATTATCTTCACTGAGTTGATAACTATCCTTAGGTAAGGTTTTAATTATAAAATCATCCTTAGTTAACTCAGCATCAGAAGATAAACTTTTGAAGTTATTAGACTCAATTAAACTTTTTTTATCATACTCTGATAGGGAGTCTATCAATGTTTGAATATTTTTCGTTTTGTTCCCTAGTTTTGGTCCCACAGAAGAAAAATTCAATTTAAGCTCATAGGTAATATAGTCATTAATATTATCAGTTAATTCAATGTTTTTTATATTTAATTCGTCTTTTATTATTGAATAGTAATTAGGTAAAAAACTTAAGTTTAATTGACTATTAGGTTTAATCACCATTTTCGATAAAGGTTGCTTAATTTTTAAATCTGCATTTTTGCGAGCCTGTCTAGATAATTCTACAATTTTTATAACGGTATGCATTTCATCTTCCAATGCTTGATTAATAAAACTTTCTTTATATTGTGGATAATCTTGTAAATGCACACTTTTTCCAGTCAAATTATAATGGATTTTTTCAGATATAAATGGAACAAATGGAGCCACTAGTCTTGATAAAGTTGTTAAAATTTCATAAAGCGTATTGTACGCATCTTTTTTATCGTTAGAAATTCCTTGTTCCCAAAATCGTCCTCTCGATCTCCGAATATACCAATTACTTATTGTATTGGTATATTCGTTAATTAATCTGGCTGCGGAAGTGAAATCGTAATTATT
>NGUZ01000056.1 GCA_002154655.1 Corynebacterium kefirresidentii | reverse complement strand
GAGCACAAGGACATCAACGACAAGGATCAGACTGTAGATTCTGAGAAGCCTTCTGAGACCACCACTCCGCAGACCACCACGCCTACCGGGGAAACCGACGTTCCGGGTAAGCCTGGTGATGGTGGCGAGGGTGAGACCTCTGCGTCTTCTTCCTCTGAGGATTCTTCTACCTCGAAGACCACTGAGACTTGTGAGTCTGAGGAGCCGGGTGACTCTGAGAGCGAGAAGCCTTCTGAGTCTGAGGAACCGTCTTCGACTGAGTCCAGTGAGCCTTCTGAGTCTGAGTCCGTAGAGACCACGTCCTCTGAAGCTTCCGAGACCTCCGAGTCTGATAACCCTTCGGATTGCGAGTCGACGACTCCGACCAAGCCGGAGGAGCCGGGCACCCCTGGTGAGGGTGACGAGGAGAAGACTCCGAAGATCAGCACTAATGCTGACTTCGAGGATGGTTCTCACGAGGTTGTTGCTGGTGCCAAGATTGTCGATGAGGTTACCTACGAGGGTCTGGTTCCGGGTAAGGAATACACCTTGAAGGCTGAGCTCATCTCCAAGAAGGATGGCGAGACTGTTCTGGGCGAAGGCGAAGCTACCTTCACTCCGGAGAAGTCCAAGGGTATGGAGCCTGTCACCATCACCGTGAACGATGATGTGAAGGAGCCTGTCCAGGCTGCGGTTGCTTTCGAGACGCTGACTTCCACCCAGGTGGATAAGCACGGTGAGGAGAAGCCGACCGATAAGGACAACCCGAACCACGTTGGTGAGCACAAGGACATCAACGACAAGGACCAGACCGTAACTTCTGAGGAAGGCCCGAAGGTTTCCACTAACGCGGACTTCGAGGGCGGCCTGCGTGAGGTTGTTGCTGGTGCCAAGATTGTGGACCAGGTTTCCTATGAGGGTCTGGTTCCGGGTAAGCAGTACACTCTGGATGCGCAGCTGATTTCCAAGGAAGACGGTAAGACCGTTCTTGGTGAGACCAAGGGTCACACCTTCGTTCCGGAGAGCGCTAATGGTACTGAGGCTGTCACCATCGTTGTCGATGAGAAGGTAACTGAGCCTGTTGAGGCTGCGGTTGCTTTCGAGACGCTGACTTCCACCCAGGTGGATAAGCACGGTGAGGAGAAGCCGACCGATAAGGACAACCCGAATCCGGTTGGTGAGCACAAGGACATCAACGACAAGGATCAGACTGT
>NGUZ01000055.1 GCA_002154655.1 Corynebacterium kefirresidentii | reverse complement strand
ATTTTTAGCTTTATTACCAACTAATTCAGGGAACCTATCATTATATACTCCTTCTCTTGTTATAACATTTAAGAAATCCAAATCACGCTCTAAAACCAATTGGTAGTCATCTTCCCCATGAGCTGGTGCTATATGAACAATACCAGTTCCTTCTGAGTTAGTAACAAATTCTCCATCAACAACGTAATATGCATTAACTAAACCGTCGCTTTCAAAAGGAGGAATGTATTTTAAATTAATTAAATTACTTCCTGAAAAGGTATCAATAATTTCGTATTTTTCAGTTATTATAGAATTAATTAGATCTGTAGCTAAGATATAATACTCATTTTCTACCCGAATTTTTGAATAATTAAGATCTTTATTTATAGCTAATGCTACATTTGCAGGCAAAGTCCAGGGAGTGGTAGTCCAACTTAAGAAATAAGTATCTTTACTATTTGTAAGTTGAAATTTAACAACAGCTGATAAATCTTTAACGTTTTTATAGCCTTGCGCTACTTCATGAGAACTTAAAGCGGTTTGATCATGTGTACAATAAGGAGTCACCTTATGTCCCTTATATAATAGTCCTTTTTTATGGAATGTAGATAATATATTCCATACACTTTCAATATAATTATTCTCAAGAGTTATATAGGGGGAGTCCATGTCAACCCAGTATCCTAAATCTTTAGAAAAATCCCGCCATTCTTTTTCATAATTAAATACACTTTTTTTACATTCATTTATAAAATTTTCTATTCCATACTTTTCAATGTCTTGTTTTCCTTTAATTCCAATTTTTTTTTCAACCTCTAATTCAACTGGTAAGCCATGGGTATCCCATCCTGCTTTTCTTTCTACATAAAAACCTTGCATAGTTTTTAATCTTGCAACTAAATCCTTGATTACTCTTCCAAGAACATGGCCAGCATGAGGAAGGCCATTTGCAGTTGGGGGGCCGTCATAAAAAACAAAACTTTCCTGTCCTTTTCTATTGTCAATTGATTTTTTAAATATCTTTTGAGTATTCCAAAATGCTGATATTTCATTCTGGGTGTTTAAATATTTCTTTGTCAAAACTTTTCAGCCTCCTAGAGTATCACTTATTTCGTTATTTTTACTATTAGTCTTGGTGAATTTTCATGAAATTCATTTCCTTTCATGTCTCCATAGAAAGATATATTGGATAAAGTAAAGTTATAATACAAACTACTGCAAATTATATCATTAGTA
>NGUZ01000054.1 GCA_002154655.1 Corynebacterium kefirresidentii | reverse complement strand
TCCAATTTCTAGTTCTTACATTACCTTGTGATGCCTTATTTGCCATGATATAATTACCTCCGAATACCAGTTTATGCTGCCATAGCCACATGGCAGTATTTTTTTATCTATTTTTATGCTTTTTATCAAAATCTTGTAAAGCTAACGCAATTACCGCACTTTTTGATACTCCTAAATGTTTTGCCAATTCATCTAACTTTTCCGACATCTCATCTTTTAAAGTTACTTGCAATCTTTTGCTCATGTTGTAACCACCTTTCAAGTTATTACAGTCAATTATACACAAAATAACACCATAATTCAATCATTTATACACAAAAAGTGACCGTGAACAATGAACAACACTGGGGGGGTCGTAGTACCCCCAGTGTTGAAAACCTAAAATCGAAACCCACCAATTTATTACTTGTAATAGAATTTCCTTTTGACTTCACGATATCGAAAGTAATGATTTGGATTGGTTGTTAACTTGGAATTAATCCAAGTTAAAACCTGCACCAATCGCCACTGAAGTGGCTATCATTATTTCTTTGTTCGTCAAAAGTATTTCTCCTATCACAAGTAATAAATTGGTTTGGCAAGCACTGGCTTTGCTAGCCACTTCATTCACTTACGTTCATTCAGTTCTGCAAACCCGCTTGTTGGGGGTAAACCCCCAATCCCCCCTTTTTGCTAACGCAAAAAAGCTAGCCATATGGCTAGCTAATTCATTTGTTATCTTTTATTCTATGTCTTCTAGATTTTATAAATGTATTTATAGCAAAAGTACCATTATCAGCTAACAAAGGAAACCAATCATCAAATCTATTCTCCATAGCATAAATCCATAATTCTTCATATTCTCTTATATCATTTTCAACTATAAAAGAAGTCATTTCTTTAAACATCTCATATCTACTTGCAGACGTAGGTTTTAACATCTCTAAGATATCTGCTCCACCATGAGCGATCATATCTTCTCGATTATATTGATATTTTTCAGGATTATCCATATGTAGCATATATCTAACAAGACCTTTAGCAGAACCACATTTTTGTGGAACAGTAGCATTTATTCTTTCAGTTAATTCTAATATCTGATTATAACTTTTAACACCATCATACATAACTAAAATATGCTTATGAGCCTTTTTTATCTCCCCATTTGGATTAGTATCTTTATCATGTAATGGAGATTCCACCCATTGTATATGTTCATTATCTAATATATCTCTCCAACCTTCAGAAACACTTTCTGGATAAATTACAAAGGTCCAATTTCTAGTTCTTACATTACCTTGTGATGCCTTATTTGCCATGATATAATT
>NGUZ01000053.1 GCA_002154655.1 Corynebacterium kefirresidentii | reverse complement strand
GGCAAGGGATTGAGCCCCTTTTTTTCGTTTTTTCTTACTTATTTATATATATATCTATCTAAACTGTAAGATTTATGTTATCGTAAAATTTATAGAAAAAAGGATATGGAGTGAAATTTGATGTCTGCAAAAGATGAAAAAAAGAGAGTGATGATAACTCTGAATAATGATGTTTTTGAAAAGTTGGAACGTTTGTCAAAAGAAACTGGTTTAAGTAAATCATCTTTGATTACACTTTGGATCAATGAACAAAAAAAGGCATAAAAAAAGTCGCCACTGGCATGGCGACGAATTTTAATTAAGAGAATTAACTAAGTGAGGTAATTATATCATGGCTAAAAAGAAAGACACAAGAACGCGAAATTGGACATTTTTTGTATATCCAGAGTCTGCACCTTCTAACTGGAGGGAGATTTTAGATAGTTATCATGTACCATGGATAGAAAGTCCTTTGCATGATAAGGATGTAAATAGTGATGGAGAGATAAAAAAGGCACATTGGCATGTATTATTGATGTTCAGTAGTAAAAAGAGTTATACACAAATATTAGAGATTACAGGTCAATTAAACTCACCAAATCCACAAAAATGTACAAATATTAAAGGTATGGTGCGTTATTTTGCTCATATGGATAATCCTGAGAAGTTTCAGTATGAAAAGAGTGGGATTATAGGACATGCAGGAGCAGACCCTCTGACGTATCTTTCTGTTACGTCTGGAGAGAGATACCAATTAATTAGAGAAATGATTGATTATGTTAGAGAAAATGAAATTGATGAACTGCAAGATTTAATAGATTATGCTATTGAAAATAGATATGAAGATTGGTTTCCGTTATTATGCGATAATTCAACCTTTATTATGAATAATTATATTAAATCAGTTAGACATAGAGTGAAAAATAATAAGCGAATTTAGCTAGCCATATGGCTAGCTTTTTTGCTTATGCAAAAAGGGGCTTGGGGGTTTACCCCCAACAAGCGGGTTTGCAGCACTGAATGAACGTAAGTGAATGAAGTGGCTAGCAAAGCCAATGCTTGCCAAACCTAAATAGAGCGTTTATGCCGAGAAAACATTTTGAGAAAGAAAGGCGAATATGATAGCCACTTTAGTGGCGATTGGTGCAGGTTTTAAGTTGGATTAATTCCAACTTAACAACCAATCCAAATCATATGAGTAAAGTTTCTGCTCAAAATGGAAATTGGAATAAAGCGAAATTAAGGTGGGAATTGGTTTTAGAATTTTAGCAATCTTTTTATTGATTGCTAGGTTTTGGTTTTTTTATTTGGATTTTCAAATTTTGGGACTGCCTAGGGGGGTA
>NGUZ01000052.1 GCA_002154655.1 Corynebacterium kefirresidentii | reverse complement strand
TGGGGTTGACCGCAATTCGTGGACACGTAGTGGGGCTACCTAGTGTTTAGGCAGCTATTTCTTTTCTACTGGTGGTTAGACCAATGTGGTTTTCGAAGTCGACGGGACTGACCATTCCTAGTGCAGAGTGCCGGCGCCGACGGTTGTAAACGACTTCCATCCAGTAGGCAACGGCCTTGCGCGCAGCATCGCGGGTAGGCCAACGCTTACGGTCGTAGAACTCGGTTTTAAGCGTCGACCAGAACGACTCAGCCATCGCGTTATCAAAGCACACACCAGTACGCCCCACAGACTGAGCAATGCCCAGGTTATGGCAGACTTCCCAGAGCTTCTCGCTGGTAAATTGCGTTCCGCGGTCAGCGTGGAACACCAGCCCATCAGGAACGTCACCGCGCAGTGTATATGCCATCCGCAGGGCCCGTTCGACCAGGCATGTATCTTGAACGCTATCCATCGCCCAGCCCAGCACCCTGCGGGAATGGCCGTCGCGGACCGCACACAAGTACAACCATCCCTCGCTGGTGCGTAGGTAGGTAATATCCGACATCCACACTCGGTTGAGATCACCAGTATCAAACACGCGCTTGACCAGGTCAGGAAGACTCGACTGACGCTTAGCTTGAATCGTTGTCACCGGGACAAAGGCACGCGGTGAAATCCCTTCAATTCCCATCAGGCGCATCCGCTTAGCCACAGTCTTGCGATTCAGGGTGATCCGGTAACGCTCGGTAAGTTCTGCGGTGATCCGGGGAGCACCATAAACCTCATCGGAGTCTTTCCAGATCTGATGAATCTTGCGGTCAACGTCATCGTAAAATGTTGCACGATTATCTTTTCCGGATAGTCGTTTCTGCTGCGTATCAGCCCATTTGTAGTATCCAGACCGAGACACTTTTAATAGCCGTGCCATGCGTTTGATGCTGTAGTTTGCCTTCTCCTGCTGCATCAATTCGAACTTTTCTGCTCGCGTTGCTTCGCGGCGAAGAAGGCTGTCGCTTTTGACAAAAACTCATTATCCATCTTGGCTTCCGCCAACTCACGGCGCAGACGAGCATTCTCAGCACGAAGATCCGCCTCACTCATCCCATCCGAGGCCCCTCGGCGTTCACGCTCGAGTTTGACCCACCGGCCTAAAAGCCCGGCGGAGACGCCAATCTCCTTAGCCACATGAGCGATCGGGCGCTCTGACTCGATTACCAAGTTCGCGGCTTCACGCCGGTACTCCGGCGTGTACTTCTTGCGCTGTTGACTCACAATGAACATCCTCTCCTACGGACACAGGATCCGTACAAATAGGGTGTCCACTAAACGAGGGTAACCTCA
>NGUZ01000051.1 GCA_002154655.1 Corynebacterium kefirresidentii | reverse complement strand
GGGTTAAGGGTCAAAAAGTGTGTCCGGAATCGCGGATTTTCACGGATTGACCTGTAGGTTTCCGGAAAGTATATGCTCCGGAAGCATATATCTAGCCCCCGACGGGAAATCCTCGGTGTGGCAGCCGTGATGTGCTATGCGCGGCGTGGTGTGGTGTCGCAATGTCGAAGAACCAACCACGCTGCCACTGCGGCGGTGAAATGAAACGCAACGGCACCACCAGCAAAGGCACCACCAGATGGCGCTGCAAACAATGCGGCGCCTCCAGCGTCAAACGTCGAAACGACATCACCAACGCGGCAGTGTTCACCCAGTTCATCGAGCATTGCACCACCGCAATATCACTCGACGACCTAGCCAAACGAAACGGTGTTAGCCGCGCCACCATGAAGCGGCGCTTCAAGTGGTGCTGGCTCGTTGATGTGCCTGACCCCACCGCCGGCCACCACAAGCGGATCTACGACCAGGTATTTCTCGATGGCACCTACACCGCCGGTGGCTGCCTGATCGTCGCGGCGACCATCGACCACGTGATCGCCTGGCACTGGTGCAAACACGAAACCACCCGCGACTACCAACTGCTGCTTGAACGCATCGAAGCCCCACTCATCGCCGTCATCGACGGCGGCCAAGGCGCATACAGCGCAATCAAAAAGTGCTGGCCGACTACGAAAATTCAACGCTGCCTCGTCCACGCCCAACGCGTGGTCCGCCGCTACACCACCACCAACCCACGCACCGATGCCGGGCGCACCATCTACCGACTTGCGCTGAAACTGACCCGGATCACCACACTGGATGAAGCCGCCGCGTGGGGTGTGCAACTGCACGAGTTTTCAACGATCTACCGGGAATGGATGAACGAGAAAACCATGATCAAAGACCCCAAAACAGGTGCATGGACCCGCGTGTGGACCCACCACAACGTGCGCAAGGCCTACAACAGCCTCAACCATCTTTGGCGGTCCGAGATGCTGTTTGTCTACCTCAACCCGCCAGCAGGAGTCCTTGCGCCCGAGCGGATCAAATCCACCACCAACAGCTTAGAAGGCGGCATCAACGCCCAGCTCAAACTGCTCGCCAGAACCCACCGCGGCAGATCAGGCGAACGACAACGCCGCATGCTGGATTGGTGGCTCTACTTAAAAACGGAACTGCCTGACGATCCAGTACGAATCGCCAGGCAGTCCGACTGGGGCCAGGGCCAACTCGCCAAAGTATCCACCCTGACCCAAACCGAGAACCAAGCCGACCACGAAACAGGACGCCCAGCCCTCTACGACAACGCTATCGACACCGACTACACCCACTCAATCGGCATTCAAAAAGGCCAAATCTAACCCCCGCGACACGCCGAGCCAGACACACATTTTGACCCTTAACCC
>NGUZ01000050.1 GCA_002154655.1 Corynebacterium kefirresidentii | reverse complement strand
ACAGGTCAATCCGTGAAAATCCGCGATTCCGGACACACTTTTTGACCCTTAACCCGCACCGCGCAATCCCGCAACCGTATCTGCGCTTCACAAAGAGATCACTGCATCACAACGACGCGGATATGGTGATTTTGCCAAGAATTTCGGTCCTGACGTCGATACCTATACTTGGAACGAAGTGAGAGCCATCGAGTTAGAGGCACACACCTCGGTCGGATTCAGCCAATCTGAAGCGGAAGCACTAACCGATTATGGTATCGAGAAGCTCAAGCAACAAGGCTTGTATCAACCTACAAATATCCCGTGGAACCCTGGAGTGTTATAAGAGTGTTAACGCAGCCCACCAACGAACAGCTGACGCAATTTCAATCGGACCTCGAAGACGTCGTCACGCCAACCATTGAACAGCTTCACACGCGAATCCAGGAAACAGGGCCCCTGTCATCTGATGACGCAATCAGATTCGTTGCAGATATCACTGCGCTGACAATATTCGAGCTGGCCGAGCGACTTGACGGAAACGCTGACAAAACCGGCGCCCTCAGCTACAGGTTCGCTGCAGCAGAAGGGGAAGAAGTGCGCCTGCCTGCCGAAGTGCTCAGCGCCATCACCGGATGGCTTTCCGCTCCAAAGGATCGAAACCCCCTCGCCGGGAAGACCAGTCACCCGTACCCCTTCGACTTTTACGGAGCGAAAGACTATGCATAGCGATTCCGCACTGCTGCTCATCGGACGACTGTATGCGAAAGTTTACGACCAATCCATGGACTCGGATGCCGCCGAGCACCTCCACCATCTGTTGAGCAATATTCATGACACCACCGCCATCGATGAGGCCATCTACGCCTACCAAGGCGAAATACTCGGCATCCTGCTGGATTCAGTGAATCAGTCCGACTCGCTCGAGTTGTACACGGCGAGTACGTCGCAGCGCGAGTCTCTCAACTTGGCCATCATCGCCCTCGAAGATACACCTCAGTCTACGGCGGCACTCGACGCAATTGCGCAGTTGGCGCAGGTTGAACCACCAGCTCCCGGCCAAGCCAAAATCGACATCCCCACGGAAAATCTCTCGAGCGACGCCCGAAAACTTTCAGCGCTCGGCCTCCACCAGGGCATCGCCATTTCGGTCCCGCATTTGGGCATTCCGATCTTGGAAGGCGACGAAACCACTGACATCTCCACCTCGTCTACCGTATTGGGCGAGCAACGTTACGCCTCTGCCAAAGCCGTACCCAAGTGGCTGACTCACTTGTCGGAGACTCCGTCCGCTGGCTTCGTTACGTACCAGAATTCGCAAGGCGAGACCCTCCAGGTCAAGTTCAATGCCAAGGGAAACTACTTCCCGCTTTGGGGTTGACCGCAATTCGTGGACACGTAGTGGGGCTACCTAGTGTTTAGGCAGC
>NGUZ01000049.1 GCA_002154655.1 Corynebacterium kefirresidentii | reverse complement strand
TGAACTGGCCCCCGAAAGTTGGACTGGTTTAATTCTAGGCGGTTAGGGCTTCAAGGGTCTGATTTCGATATTGCATCGGGGTCAGACCCTTGAGTCGTTGTTGGATGCGTTCGGTGTTGTACCACTGGATGTACTCGTCGATCGCCTGGTTGAACTCTGCGACGGTGTCGAAGACTTCTCCGTGGTACATCTCGGTTTTTAAGTGCCCGAAGAAGTTCTCCATGACCGCGTTGTCGTAACAGTTGGCTTTACGCGACATTGACTGAACACCGCCGTTGTCATGAATGAGGTTGCGCCAGGACGAATGCTGGTACTGGAATCCTTGATCGGTGTGCATCATCCACCCAGGCTTAGGCGTACACGTTTTAATCGTTTTAGTTAAAGAATCGGCGGTAAACGTTGTCGACGGCGATGTAGCCACGGTGTGGGCAACGATTGAACGGTCGAACAGATCCATCACCGGTGATAGGTAGACCTTGCGGCCTGCGACCCTGAACTCGGTGACGTCGCTGACAAAGACGGTATTTGGCTTATCTGGGGTGAACTTGCGGTCAAGTGTGTTGTCGGCAATGTGGCTGATCCTCCCGTTATAAGAAACATATGGCCTGCGCTGGCGGATCTTGGCTCGAAGCCCCATCTCGCGCATGAGTTTGTAGACGAGCTTGTGATTGACCACCCACCCCTGGTTGCGCAGGTCAAGTAGCACTCGTCGGTAGCCATAGCGATGCTTGTTACGCTCGAAGCTTTCCCAGATCGCGTCTTTGAGCGCAGCGTGCTTGTCCGGCTCGCTGAGTCGTTTCTGGTGGTAGAAGAACGTTGATCTCGGCATGCCGGCCGCATCCAAAAGGTAGTGCAGACGATGCCGTGACTTGAGGATGACAATCGCCTGGACCTTCAGGCGTGTCCCTGATTCCTCAAGTCCCGCAATTTTTTTAGATATGCGTTTTCCGCTTCCAACCGCGCGATCTGGCGACGCAGCTTCGCTTCCTCCGAAAGCGGCTTCGGCGTGACCGAGCCCTTGGGCCTGCCCTTCGGCTTCGGTTTTAGTGCCTCATCGCCACCTTTACGCCATTTCCGCGACCATCCGCCGACCAAGTGCTCTGATGACAGGCCAAACTCGCGCGCAAGATTCATCGCTGTCTCACCAGCAAGGTGGCGTTGGACAACTTCGGTCTTGATTTCGAACGAATACTGCTGCTTAGTCGGTTTTTCCACAAGACATAGTCTGCCATGCAGCTTAAACCGACGACAGAGCATACGGGCGGCGTATGTGGAGACACCAAGAGCAGTAGCAGCGGCACGATAGCCCACGCCTTGCTCAAATAGGTCAACCAACTGCTCCCGCTGATGCTCACTCACCAAACTTCGAGCTCTCAATGAAAACTACTCCCCACTAATCGGAAACTGATTTCTCAGTCCAACTAATGGGGAGCAGTTCA
>NGUZ01000004.1 GCA_002154655.1 Corynebacterium kefirresidentii | reverse complement strand
ACAACCCGAATCCGGTTGGTGAGCACAAGGACATCAACGACAAGGATCAGACTGTTCCGAAGGAGTCTTCTGAGAAGACCCCGAAGATCACCACTAACGCTGACTTCGAGAAGGGCTCCCACGAGGTTATTGCTGGTGCCAAGATTGTTGATGATGTGACCTATGAGGGTCTGGTTCCGGGTAAGGAATACACCCTGAAGGCTGAGCTCATTAACAAGAAGGACGGCAAGTCTGTTCTGGGTACTGGGGAAAAGACCTTCACCCCGGAGAAGTCCCACGGCATGGTCCCTGTGACCATCACCGTGAACGATGACGTGAAGGAGCCTGTCCAGGCTGCGGTTGCGTTCGAGGAGTTGACCTCCACCGAGGTCAATGACAAGGGCGAGGAGACTCCGGGTACTACTCCGGAGAAGCCGAACCACATTGCTGAGCACAAGGACATCAATGATGAGGACCAGACCGTGACCTCCCACGAGGTCCACGATCAGGACAAGCCAGGCGGCTCCTCGGATGGTTCCTCTAATGGTTCTTCCAACGGTTCCTCGGATGGTTCCTCCAACGGTTCCTCCAAGGACAATAAGTGGTGGCTCATCCTGATTCCGGGCATTGGCTTGGGCAAGATCATCAAGGATCACTTCGACCACAAGGATCATGGCAACCACAACGGTGGCCATGGTGACAACACCAGCAGCCACAATGGCGGCCACGGTGACAACACCGGCAACCACAATGGCGGCAATGGTCACGAGGTCAAGGGCCAGGACGCTCCTAAGGGCGGCAACTCTGACAATGGAAACGGCCGTGGTGTCGAGGTCCAGGGTCAGCAACCTGAAGAGACTGGTAACGCACTGCCATCCAACGCTGACCGCGTTGAGATTAAGTCCGTACCGTCCGGCGCAACCGAGCTTGAGCCGGGTATGCAGGATTACATCAAGTAATCCCTAAGCTCCGGTGAGGTGGCCTCCCGGCCCCTCCACCGAGGCTGAGACTTAAACACCAAAAAAATCCCCTCCAGGGTGTGATTACACACGCTGGAGGGGATTTGCATATACCCTGCACAGGGTAGACAAATTGAGGAAGTAGAGGAAGCTAGCTATGGGAAAGCACAGGGAACCTGAGCAGCCGGAGGAAAATGGAGTTTCTCACTATCCAGCGAGTGGGGAAGAAGGGGGCGTCGGCAAGCAGGGCATGGGTCGTGGCAAGCTGATCGCCATTATCGCGGCCATAGTCGTCGTCGCGCTGGTCTTGTTGCAGGTAGTGCTGTATTTGGCGAGCGATGATGAGGATGAGGCCGGCTCGGCGCCAGAGACGGTGGCCAGCGAGAGCGCACAGGATTCGGCACCGAAGTCCGATGCTTTTGTGGATGATTCGGGCCAGCAGGAGCACGAGTACGAAGCCGCGCCTGGTGAGTTCAAGGGCTTTGAGGGCATGTCGGTAGGCATCGACGGCGAGTACGCGGCCGTAGACCCCGTACAGGTCACGGACCAGGGCGTACTGCTGCCGCCACACGATGTCACCCGCGTGGGCTGGTACTCCGCCTCCGCTGTACCAGGTGAGCCGGGCAATGTGGGCTCGAGCGTGATTACGGGCCACATTAACTACCAGGGCCAGGGCACCGGCTATGCGGAGAAGTTCACCAAGCTGAAGAAGGACCAGGAATTTACCGTGGTCATCGACGGCCAGGAGCGCACGTTCCGCGTGACCGAAGCACCGTACCGCCTGCCTAAGGGTTCCGGCTTCCCGGACGTGGTCAACGATAAGCAGGGTAAGAACCGCCTGGTTCTTATTACCTGCGGCGGCCAGTTCGTTGGCGGCGCGCTGGGTTATGAGGACAACATCATTACCGTGGCGGAGCCAGTAGGCGAGCCAGAGCAGCCCGCCGAGCAACCGGCGGGGGAGGCACCGGCTGAAGCCCCAGCCGAGGCCCCGGCTGAGGCCCCTGCCGCCTAGGCGGAAACCTTTCAGGCGCCCTGTGGAATTGCCCACAGGGCGCCTTTTCTTATCCGTGGCACCTGGCATGTGGGTAGTGGGGTTGGGGCCTAAATATGAAATAATTTAAGGCAGTAACCGCCGCTGCCTGCGGCTTAGAAGGAGCATTTTCATGGATAATCCAGGCGAGATCGCCGGTCATATTGGCACGCCGCTGACCAGCAATGCCACCAAGGTATTGCTGCTGGGCTCGGGCGAGCTGGGCAAGCAGCTGGCCATGTCCTTCCAGAACTTGGGCCTTGAGGTCCACGCGGTTGATTCGTATGCGGGCGCGCCGGCACACCAAGTGGCGCAGTATAGCTATGTTGCCGATATCAAGGACGCCGGGCGCATCCTGCAGCTAGCACAAGAGATTCAACCGCATTTTGTGGTCCCAGAGGTAGAAACCGTTGCGGTAGAAGCACTGGAGGAGATGGAGGCGCAGAGTGACGCCATCGTGGTCCCCTCGGCTCGCGCCTGCGCCATGACGCAGGATCGCCAGTGTGTGCGCGAGGCGGCAGAGAATATCGGCTTGCCGGTCTCCGCCTACCGCTTTGCAAGCTCCGTGGAGGAGCTGGAAGAAGCAGTAGGGGAGCTGGGCTTTCCGTGCATCATTAAGCCGGATGTCTCCACCTCCGGCAAGGGCCACATGATTGCCCGAGATGAGGACGATGTGCGTGAGGCCTGGGAGACCGTGCGGCGCGTGTCCTCGGATTCGCAGCGCGTGGTGGCCGAGCGCTTCGTGGATTTTGACCTCGAGGTCACCCTGCTGGCTATCCGGTCCATCGACCCGGCCACGGGCAAACTGGCCACGTGGTTTAGCGAGCCCATCGGTCACCGCCATGAGCGCGGCGACCTCGTAGAGGAGTGGCAACCTACCGGTATGAGCGAGATCGCGCTGGAAAACGCACGCTCTGTGGCCGCGCGCATCTCCAATGAGTTGGGCGGGCGCGGCGTGTACTGCGTGGAGCTCTTCGTTGCGGGCGATGACGTGTACTTTTCCTCCGTATCCCCGCGACCCTCGGATACGGCGATGCTTACCTCTTATACGCAGCGCTTCTCCGCCTTTGACCTGCATGCGCGGGCGATCTTGGGCTACCCCATCGATGCCACCCTGGTCACACCGGGCGCTAGCGTCGTAATTCACGCGGACGAGGAGCTGAATGAGGTGGCCTATACCGGCGTCGCCGCGGCCCTCAGCTACGCGGAGACAGACGTGAAGCTCTTTGGTAAGCCGGGGGCTTATAAGGGGCGCCGCATGGGCCTGGTCTCTTCTACTGCAGAAAATGTGGAAGAAGCGCGCGACCGCGCAGCACTAGCGGCGCACAAGATCGAGGTGACCTCCACGCCGGGCCTGCTGGCCCAGGGTGGTGCGCGCGGCATCCAGCCTGAGGCCGATAACGTCCCCGATATCGAGGTCGTGGAGTACGAGGGCGGCGTGGAACTGGACCCGAAGCTCGCCTCTGGCGTGGACGACGCCGACTAAGAAGCGGGGCGCAGCATCGGCTGGTGGGGAACTCCTTCGTCGTCGAATAGCTCGCCTACCGGAGTAAAGCCAAAGCCGGCGTAATAGTCCACGAGGCCGGCCTGCGCCTCCAGGTAGAGCGGCTTGCCTGGGTGCATGCGCTCGCCTAGGTCGATGGCCGCCTGGAGAAGTTCGCGGCCGAGGCCCGTGCCGCGCGCGGCGGGCGCGAGCGCGAAGCGGCCGATTTGTGCGCCGGTGGTCGGGGCGTTGGTAGGCGCGGCCGGAAAGACGCGGGCCGTGCCAAGCAGCTCGTGGGAGTCCGCGTCCAAGGCCAGCACGTGCACGGTCTGGGGGTCGGCGTCGGTGGCGTCAATCTCGGCGTACGGGCAGCGCTGCTCGTGCACAAAGACGGCCACCCGCAGCTTGTAGAGCTGGTGGACGTCCAAGGCTGCCAGCTGCCCCAGGGGCGCGGCGGTAATGATATGCGGCATGGATTAGGCCTGCGGGCCGGCGTGCTTGACCATTTCGTCCCACTCGACGATCTTGATGCGCTCGCGGCCGTGCGGCTCGCCGGCGGCGCGCTCGGCGGCATCCAGGCGGTGCCAGCCTTCCCAGGTGGTCACGGCGATATCGCGGGAGGCCAGGAAGTCGAGGATATCCTGCGGATCGCGCTTGGTGGCCGGCTCCAAGTCGCCTGCTTTGTAATCGGCGATGAGCATGGTGGTGGTGTCCTTTGCATCGGACTTGGTATTACCAATCAGGCCCACCGGGCCGCGCTTAATCCAGCCGGTGGTGTAGAGGCCGGGGAGCTTTTCGCCGTCGACATTGGCCAACACGTGGCCGCCGTCGTTGGGCATGGTGGCCTTGGTCTCATCGAAGGGTACGCCGTCGACGGACTGTGGGTGGTAGCCCACCGCGCGGTAGACGGCCTGGACCGGCCACTCGGTGTACTTGCCGGTACCGGTTACGGTGCCATCGCCGTTGAGCTCAGTGCGCTCGGTCTTGATGGCGGTGACATGGCCGTCTTCACCCAGTACCTCTACCGGGGATTCGAAGAAGTGGATGTAGAGCTTGTGCGGGGCATCGCCCGGCTCGCGCATAGCGTAGGACTCCAAGGTCTGGCACACCAGGTCGGTGGACTTGGCGGCGCGGCGTGCCTCCTCGGAGGCGGCGTCATACTCGATGTCCTCGGGGTTGACAATGACCTCAATGGTCGGGGACTCGTCTAGCTCCTTGAGTTCCTTCGGCGTGTACTTGGCCTGTGCTGGGCCGCGGCGGCCGAAGACGTGGACCTCCTTGGCGCGGTTTTTCTTCAGCGCTGCGTAGACATTATCCGGGATCTCGGTAACGAGCAGCTCGTCGGCGGTCTTGGCCAAGATACGAGAGACGTCGAGGGAGACATTGCCCACGCCCACGACGGCGACGGATTCTGCAGAGAGATCCCAATCGCGCTCGAAGTTGGGGTTGCCGTCATAAAAACCTACGAACTCGCCCGCGCCGTGATTACCCTTAAGATCCTCACCGGGGATGCCCATGCGCTTATCGGCGGTGGCGCCGGTGGCGAAGATGATGGCGTCGTAATACTCGCGCATCTCCTCGACGGTGATGTCCTTGCCCACCTCGATATTGCCCAGGAAGCGGATCTCTTCTTTTTCCATAACGTTGTGCAGGGACTGCACAATGCCCTTAATGCGCGGATGATCTGGTGCCACGCCGTAGCGGATCAAACCGAACGGCGTTGGCATCTTTTCAAAAAGATCGATCTGCACATCGAGGTCGGATTTCACTAGAAGGTCAGAGGCGTAAATGCCGGCTGGGCCGGAACCAACGACTGCAACGCGCAGAGGGGAAGTCATAATGTGTCGGAGTCCTCACTGATTCTTGGGGAGTGGCTGTTACTTGTCTAATCTGAGCTCATCATACGTTCGGGTTCGAGCAACGCACTAGTTAGGGTAACAAGCCTGCTCCCCAAATCAGCCTCGGAAGGGCTTATCCGACTACCTTATATTCAGGAGTACCCGGCTTGAGGTACTCGTACTCGAACTTGGAGTTGTCCAAACGTTCGATGATCTGGTCGATTTCCTCGGGTTTCTCCAGCACCAGGCCCACCAGCGCGGTGCCCAGCACGCAGTTGTTGCGCTTCTGGTACTTGAACCGGGTGATGTCGTCGCCCGGGTTGAGGATTTCGTCGAGGAAGATGCGCAGTTGGCCAGGGACCTGCGGGAAGCTGATGAGGAAATAGTGCTTCAGGCCGCGGTGCACCAGGGAGCGCTCCATGATCTCCGTGTAGCGGATGACGTCGTTGTTGCCGCCGGAGATGACGCAGACCACGGTCGAGCCCGGCGCCAGGTCCAGCTTGGTCAGGCCGGTCACGGATAGCGCGCCGGCCGGCTCGGAGACGATGCCCTCGTTCTGGTAGAGGTTGAGCATCTCGATGCAGACGTCGTCCTCGCTGACCGCGAAGTGCTCCAGCCGGTCCTTGTTAGCCGAGAGGATCTCGTAGGGCAGCGCGCCGATGCGCTTGACAGCCGCGCCGTCCACGAACGGGTCCACGGTCGGCAGCGTCATCGGACCGTTGTTGCGGAAGGCCGCGGCTAGCGATGCCGCGCCGGCCGGTTCCACGCCGTAAATCTGGGCCTCCGGGGCCTTCTCCGCGACGTAGCTGGTCAGGCCGGACAGCAGGCCACCGCCGCCGACGGGGGCGATGAGCGCGTGCAGCTCCTTGCCCTCCTCGGCCAGCTGCTCGAGGATCTCCTTGGCCATGGTGCCCTGGCCGACGACGGTGTCGTGGGCATCGAAGGGCTCGATGAAGGTGGCCCCGCGCTCGGCGGCGTCCTCGTGGGCGGCGGCGGAGGCCTCGTCGAAGGACTCGCCGGTCACGACCAATTCCACGAAGCGGCCGCCGTGGGCCAGGATGCGGTCGCGTTTCTGGGCCGGGGTGGGCACCGGCACGAAGATCTTGCCCTGAACACCCATGGTCTTGCAGGCATAGGCCACGCCCTGGGCGTGGTTGCCGGCCGAGGCGGTGACGATGCCGGCGGCCAGCTCCTCGTCGCTCAGGTTCTTGATGCTGTTGAGTGCGCCGCGGATCTTGTAGGAGCGCACGTCCTGCAGTTCCTCGCACTTGAGGTAGACGTTGCAGTTGGTCAGTTGGGACAGTCGTTCGCTGTAGCGCAGCGGGGTGCGGTTGATTTCATCTTGGATTCGCTCGTGGGCGGCCTCGATTTCGGCGGCGGTGACGAGCGGGGTCTGGACTGTAGTGCTCATACCTCCGATGGTATAAGGTATCTGACCTGGGTAAAAGGGCTTTGATTTTGGTCATAGTGCCCGGTTTTTCCGTGACATGCCCAATAGTCGGGGGCAGCCGGCGGGGGAGGTGCGGCCTTAGGGCGAAACACCGTTTCCCCAGGGGATTTTTAGGGGGGCGATTGGGGTCGGTGCAGCCTGGGTGGGCTTTCGCGTGGTTCCTGTTGGCTATTAGGTAAAAACTATTTCAGAACCGAGTGTGGCTAATTACTATAACGGATCCCTGCGGAAAAGTTCTCATTTCAGGGATGTGATAATAATTAATCATCAAATGTGAGTTTGCGCATAGCAATACCGCGGCATTTTCCGGAGGATGGACTCTGAAGTGATAAATAGTTCTCTATCGGCCCGTTCTTTCGCGTAGGGCTGCGGGGAACACGTCGAAAGGGTCGAACACACCATGTCCGTCATCCCTCCTGAGGTCGCCGACTCCCGGCGGGCACCAACCACCACGGCGCTGGGTAGCGCCGACAGCGCTGACAAGGCCCCCGGCTGGGGCAAAACCGATACCATCTGGACGCTGAGCCTGTTTGGCACCGCCATCGGCGCCGGCGTCATGTTCCTGCCCATCAACGCGGGCATCGGCGGAATTATCCCGCTGATCATCATGACCATCATCGCCTTCCCGATGACATTCTGGGCCCACCGCGCGATGACCCGACTGGTCCTGTCCGGCTCCGATCCGAAGTCCCACCTGACCGACGTCATGGAGGAGCACTTCGGAGCCAACGCCGGCGTCGTGATGTCCGTCCTCTACTTCGTGGCGGTCTACCCTCTGGTGTTGGTCTACGCGGTCACGCTGACCAACACCCTGGAGTCCTTCCTTATCCACCAGCTGCACGTCGATCCCTGGCCGCGCTGGGTACTGGCCACCCTGCTGGTCGGCGGCCTCATCTTCGTGGTGAAGATGGGCCAGGAAATCGTGGTCAAGGTGATGTCCGCGCTGGCCTTCCCCTTCATCGCCGTGTTGATTTTCCTGACGCTCTACCTCATCCCACGCTGGAACACCACGTTATTCTCGACCTTCGACTTGGACGTCGCGCGGGAGGCCTCCGGCAACGGCCTGGCCACCACGCTGATGCTGCTGGTGCCGGTGATGGTCTTCTCCTTCAATCACTCGCCGATCATCTCCTCCTTCGCCTCCGAGAAGCGCCAGGAGTACGGCGACAAGTGGGCGGATAAGAAGACCGGCCAGGTCCTGGCGGCGGCCGAAGGCCTCATGGTCATCGTCGTGATGTTCTTCGTCTTCTCCTGCGCCCTGTCCCTGTCGCCGGAAAACCTGGCCGAGGCCAAGGAGCAAAACATCACCATCCTGTCCTACCTGGCCAACCACTTCGATGCCCCCTTCCTGCAATGGGTAGCCCCCATCGTGGCGTTGGTGGCCATCTGCAAGTCCTTCCTGGGCCACTACCTGGGCGCGGCGGATTCCGTCGAGGGCTTGGTGGTGACCGGCAACCACGTCGCTGGCAACACCAAGTTCACCCACAGCCGCGCGCTGGAGACCGGCTCGCTTATCTTCATCCTGGTGACCTGCATCCTGGTCGCCTGGGCCGACCCGTCCATCCTGGGCATGATTGAGACCCTGTGTGGCCCGGCCATTGCCGTCCTGCTCTTCCTGATTCCGATGTGGGCCATCCACAAGGTGGACGCGCTTAAGCGCTTCCGCGGCAAGCCGTCCAACTGGTTCACCACCTTCATTGGTCTGGTGGCCGTGGCAACCATCTTCTTCTCCATCTTCCACTCCCTGTAAGCGCTGCTGCCGCCGGCCTACACTCGAGGTCGGCGGTTTTTCGCTTGCCGAGAGACCTTCTTGTTTCACTACTCGTCGAAAGGAAAATCATGAACCGACCAGCCAAGCTTGTTATCACCGGAGCGGGCCACGTAGGTTCCTACGTGCTGGCAGAGGCGGTACATTCCGGCTTGTTTGCCGACATTGTGGTCATCGATAGCGACCCCGACATTGCCTACGGCGAGGCCCTCGACCAACACCACCTGACCGGTGTGCCCGGTAGCTTCGTCCCGCGCGTGCGCCGCGGCGACTACTCCGAGTGCACGGACGCCGACGTCGTCATTTCGGCCGCCGGCCCGTCGATGATCGTGGACCCCGACAACCCCGATGCCAACCCGGACCGGGCGGCGCTCGCGCCCGTCAACGGCGATATCACCCGCGGGATCATGCGCGAGGTGTGCGCGAACGTGGCCGACAAAGAGGCCGGCCCCGTGCTCATCTTCATCACCAACCCGGCCGATACCATCGTCTGGATTGCCCAGAACGAATTCGACTACCCGGAGCACAAGATCTTCGCCACCGGCACCATGCTGGACTCGTCCCGCCTGCGCCGCCTGGTCGCCGACGATCTGGGGATTAGCCCCGACTCCGTCGACGGCTACATGATGGGCGAGCACGGCATGGCCGCCTTCCCAGTCCTGTCCCACTTGTCCGTGGCGGGGATTCCCGCTGCCCGGCTCGGCGACTACTTCCCCGGCGCCCAGCTCGACTCGGAGGACCTGGCCGAGCGCGTCGTCGAAGCCGCCTATCAGGTCTTCCACTCCAAGGGCTGGACCAACGCCGGCGTCGCCGCCTCGGCCATGCGCCTGGCGCGGGCGGTCCTGCTCGATGAGCGCGCCATCTTCCCGGTCTCGACCACCCTGCACGGCGAATACGGTTACGACGGTGACGTCGCGGTCTCCCTGCCATGTTTGATCGGGCGTTCGGGGGTCCTCCGGCGCGTCCCGGTGGACCTGGACGACTGGGAAACCAAGGCCCTGGAAAAGTCCGTAGCTGCGGTTAAGCGCGCGATCGAGGATTCTGCCCAAAACTTATAGTCATGAGTGACCTGTTTTACATCTACGCGAATCGGAAAAAATGGGCATTCTGAAGTAGGGTAGAGGAGGTCACTAAACAAATTACTGAGCGATATACAGCACTTTTGCTGTGAATATTGCCCCGTGACAGCGAATGAAAGGTTCGTCGCATGTCTAATGCTCGTTCTGTCCTTGTCAGTGTCGTAGGTCGTGATTTTGCCGACCTCAACCTTGCGGAAACTGCCCACCAGCTAGACGCGCAGCTGCGCGCTCTGGATGAGCTCAACCCGAAGCTCGCCGACGTCGTCGCTGCGGAACTTACCGCCGATGGCCCCGTAGTTATTCAGGGCACCGGCGACACCCACTTCGACTCCGTAGCTGCCGCCGCCGTCGGCGTGCCGCTGCTGTTCGTAGCCGAGCAAGAAAAGGGCGCGGCCGAACTCGCGGTCCGCCACGCCAAGGACGTGCAGGCGACCGTCGCCGGCGTTGTCACCCCAGACCATCTCCAGGACGGCGAGGCGCTGGCCCGCCAGATTAACCTCAACGTCGAGCCGGTCATGTCCGCAGACCTCTTCCAGAAGCAGCTCATTGACCAGGCCCGCGCCGCCGGTTCTCACATCGTTCTGCCTGAGGGGGACGATGACCGTATCCTCGAGGCCGCACACGTGGTGCTGCGCGATAAGGTTGCCAAGCTGACCATCCTGGGCAACGAGGCCGATATCAAGGCCCGCGCCGAAGAGCTCAAGCTCGACTTGGCTGGTGCCGAGATCATCAACCACCTCGAGTCCCCGCTGGCCGAGGAATTCGCTGCCGACTTCGCCGAGCTGCGCAAGAAGAAGGGTGTCACCCTCGAGCAGGCTCGCGAAACGATGAAGGACATCTCCTACTTCGCCACCATGATGGTGCACAAGGGCTTGGCCGATGGCATGGTCTCCGGCGCTGCCCACACCACCGCCCACACCATTAAGCCTTCCTTCCAGATCATCAAGACCAAGCCGAACGCTTCTGTGGTCTCCTCCATCTTCTTGATGGTCATGCGCGGCCGCCTGTGGGCCTTCGGCGACTGCGCGGTCAACCCGAACCCGACCGCCGAGCAGCTCGGTGAGATCGCCGCCGTCTCCGCGAAGACCGCGGCCCAGTTCGGCATAGACCCGCGCGTGGCCGTGCTGTCCTACTCCACCGGCACCTCCGGCTCCGGCCCGGACGTGGACCGCGCCGTGGCCGCCGTGGAGGCCGCCCGCCAGATCAACGGCGACCTCAAGGTCGACGGCCCGCTGCAGTTCGACGCCGCCTGCGACCCGGGCGTGGCCAAGAAGAAGATGCCCGACTCCGAGGTCGCCGGCCAGGCCAACGTCTTCATCTTCCCAGACCTGGAAGCCGGCAACATCGGCTACAAGACCGCGCAGCGCACTGGCGGCGCCCTGGCCGTGGGCCCGATCCTGCAGGGGTTGAACAAGCCGGTCAACGATCTGTCCCGTGGCGCGACTGTTCCGGACATCATCAACACCGTTGCAATCACCGCTATTCAGGCTGGAGAGAAATAAATGTCATACGTTCTGGTCCTTAACTCAGGTTCTTCCTCCGTTAAATTCCAGCTGGTCGATCCCGAGTCCAGCGCCACGGATACCCCGCTGGTCTCTGGTTTGGTCGAGCAGGTTGGCGAGCCCCTCGGCGCCGTCACCGTTAAGACCGGTGGCGAGAAGTACAAGGAAGAGCTGGAAATCCCTACTCACTCCTTCGGCCTTGAGCGCGCTTTTGCCATCATGAGCGAGCACAACGTTGGTCCGACCGACGTGGATGTTATCGCCGTTGGTCACCGTGTTGTTCACGGCGGCCGCCTCTTCTCCGAGCCACAGCTCATCGTGGACCAGATTGAGTCCATGATTGAAGACCTCATCCCGCTGGCTCCGCTGCACAACCCGGCCAACCTGGACGGCATCCGCGTGGCCCGCAAGATGCTGCCGGATATCCCGCACGTTGCCGTCTTCGATACCGCGTTCTTCAACACCCTGCCGCCGGCAGCTGCGCTATATGCCATCAACAATGAGGTGGCATCCAAGTACGATATCCGTCGCTACGGCTTCCACGGCACCTCTCACGAGTTCGTCTCCCAGCAGGTACCGGCCCTTTTGGGCCGCGACCCAATGCACACCCACCAGATCACTCTTCACCTGGGCAACGGTGCTTCTGCTGCGGCCATCCGCAATGGCCGCGCCATCGATACCTCGATGGGCCTGACCCCGTTGGCCGGTCTGGCTATGGGTACCCGTTCCGGTGACATTGACCCGGGCATCATCTTCCACCTCGTTCGCCAGGCGGGCATGAGCGTGGATGAGATTGACAACCTGCTCAACAAGCAGTCCGGTGTGAAGGGCATTTCTGGCGTTAACGACTTCCGTACGCTGCGCGAGCGCATCGACAACGAAGACCAGGACGCTTGGCTGGCTTATAACATCTACATCCACCAGCTGCGCCGCTTCATCGGTTCCTACATGATTGCCCTAGGCCGCGTGGACGCCATCACCTTTACCGCCGGTGTGGGCGAGAACGATACCGAGGTTCGTCAGGACTCCCTGTACAACCTGGATATGTATGGCATCCACTTTGATAAGGAGCGCAACCTGGTCCGTTCGGACCAGCCGCGCATGATCTCCACCGAGGATTCCCCGGTCAAGGTTTTTGTCGTTCCGACCAATGAGGAGCTGGCTATCGCCCAGAAGTCCGCCGAAATCGCCGCAATGGCGCGTGAGGCTGGCCTCTACAAGTAAAACAGTTTCTCCGTCCGGAGGCAGTGACCGGACTTTGAACACAGGGGCGTGTGGTTTAAAAGACCGCGCGCCCCTTCTCTAGTTTTCTGCACCCTGTTGGCTGGTAGCAGGAAGGCAGACTAAAAGGTGGTGACGGGGCGGACCTGGTTGGCAAGGTCAACGAGCGCGTAGCGGTGGCGGCTAAACGGTGCTTGGCGGGCGAGGGCGCGGAGGGTCTCGGACAGGCCGGTGCGCAGGCCGCGTTGGGTGAAGGCGTATTCGAAAAGGTCGTTGGGGGAGGCAGCGTGGGAAAGATCCGCGTTGCGCAGGAAGTTTAGGCCGGCGGAGATGACGGCGATCTTGATCTGGAGGAAGCGCGGCTCGTTGGTGGGGACCTCTTCGAGGCGTCGGGCAGCGCGGCGGATGCGGGACTCGGAGAGATCGTGGACGATGAGCTGAAGGATCGTCGTCAAGCGGGCCATGCGGTAGTGACGCGAGGCATTAGGAACCTTGTCTAGTACGGTGACGGCGACCTCCACCTCTCCCTCGGAGCGCAGCTGGCGGGCGAGGCCAAAGGAGGAGGACACGGTCGTGGGGTTGGTGGACCACACGATGCCGTAGAGGCGCATGGAGTTAAAGCGCAGGGCAGCGGGGTCTTGCGTGACGTGGTTCCAGATTTCTGGCTGGCCCTCAAAGGCGGAGTTGGGGAGATCGGCCAAGGTGGAATGCATATTGGAACAGGCTCGGGCCACGGTGGGATCAATGAGCGAGATATCGCTGTAGTCCAGCTGCTGCAGGATGAGTTCGTTGATGGCGGCGATGGCGAGCTTGGGTGCCGCCTCGCCCGGAAGGAGATCGAGGACGGCGGAGAAGTATTTCTGCGCGTCGCGGTAGTCATCGAGGAGCAGTTCCGTGATGCCGGCATACCACTGGAAGCGCCAGTCCCGGCCGAGGCGGTCCTCGATGGAGCTGAGCCACTGCCGCGCCTGGCCGGTATAGCCCAGGTCGATCATGGAGCGCACCACGCCGAGTGGGATTTCGGCCGAGTGCTCGTACTCGGGGGTCTGCATGGCCTGGCGGAGGGTTTCGAGGGCTTCTTGTGGCTCTGCGTAGGAAGCACCCTGCAGCAGGCCGGCGCCCACATCGTCGCGGTCCAGCAGCGGGGTGGGCAGGGCGGAGACAACCTCGGGGGCGGTGATCTGGACGGTGCGATCGATGCCGTCAATGAGCTGGTCGGTGCGAAAGACCAGGTGTTTGGTGCCAAAGGTGGTACGTTGCGGCGAAAAGAGCGAATGCTGGGAAGGATATTGCAGGCCGTCGCGGATGGCAATGACCTCGCGCAGCACGCCGTAGAGCTGGGTGCGCAGCTCCTTGATGGAGGTAAAGCGGCGCTCCGGATCCGGGTCCGTGGCGCGCTGTAGCAGGCGGTATAAGGACAAGAAACGGCGCAGTTCCGGCTCCTCGGTGGGGGTGGGGATGCCGGGCAGGTAGACGCCGTCTTCGGTAGGAAGCTTGAGGCACAGCGAGGCTAAGGTACGGCCGATGGTGTAGATATCGCTGGCGATGGAAGGCCCCTCGGTGGCGACTTCCGGGGCCTGATAGCCCTTGGTGCCGTAGATATAGCCAAAGGCGCCGATGCCGGAGACCGCGCCCAAGTCAATGAGTTTGACCTGGTCTTCGGTGACGATGATGTTATCGGGCTTCAAGTCGTTATAGACCACCCCGCGCGAATGCAGGTACTCCAGCGCGGGCAGGACTTCCAGGATATAGGCGATTGCGATATCGACCGGCAGTAGTTTGTCCGGTTGCTTTTTCCGCCTGTTTTTAAGCGACGGCCCGCCGACGTACTCCATGACGATAAAGCCGCCGGGTACCCGGGGGTCATCGATGAAGTTGAAAATCTTGACGATGCCCGGGTGGGTAATATCCGCGAGGAACTCGCGTTCTGCCACTGCAGCGGCGGTTTCATCGGCCGATTTTTGGGCCTGCATACCTTTGAGGACCACCACTCTTCCGGAGACAAAGTGGTCATTGGCCAGGTAAATCCAGCCCATGCCGCCGTGGGCGATGACGCCCAAGATTTCATATTGGCCGGCCACCATGTCACCGGGCTGCAACTGTGGTGGCGGGATCTTTTTACCGGAGGATTCCTCGTGTGGGTCGATCAGGGCGTCGGTCGGCTCGGCGGGGGTGATAAACGGCAGCCGCACCATGCCATCGGCCACGCGGCGCTCGGTGCGGTGGGTGCCACGGCGCTCGCGGAAGGTATCGAGTGCGCGGCGGCGTGAGCGCTGCGAAGAATCTTCTTGGGCCTGCTGGGCGCGCTGCTGTTCGCGCTTAGCCCGGATATTGTCCAGGTCCGCCAAGAGGCTAGAAATATGGTCCGGGTCGATGGAACCATCGCCATCCTCGTCATCGTTTGCGAAGGGATCGAAGGCTACCGCGGAGGTGCCGGTATCACCGTCTGCTTCATCCTCGTCAGCGAAGGGATCAAAGGCCACCGCCGCGGTTGCTTCCTCGTCTTCGTCCGCAAACGGGTCAAAAGCGACGGCTGCGGTGGCAGGGCCGTCGTCCGAGGAGGCATCGCCTAGCGCATCCGGCTCCTGCGCGGAATTGGTGGCATTGGTGGGCTGGCGGAAGGCACGCTGGGTATCAAGGTTTTCCGGCTCGATGTATTCGAGCTCATCATCGCTAAAGTTCGGGTTATGGCTCATGGTTTAGCCTCCTCCTCGATATACTTTCCGGCCGGCAGCGTGGGCTCTTCCAGGTAGGCACCGAGCCACTCTTCAAAAAGGGAGGACCACGTGCCATCGTGGCGTATGCGCTCTAGCGTGGAATTTATCTGGCGCAGCAGTGGGCGGGTGTCATGCTGCTTGCTGGGCAGGCGCACGGCCACGCCGTAGTTTTCGGTTTCCAGCGGTTCGCCCACGATGGAGGTATAGGAATCCTGGGCGGCCATGCCGGAAAGCAGGGCATCATCGACGACGATGCCATCGGCTTGGTTGAGCTGCAGTGCCATGAGGCAATCGCCCCAGGAACGGGTGACCAAGATATCGGCTTTGGGGGCGTGCTCGCGGATGGTATCGAGCGCGGTGGATTCGCCCACACCGCACAGCGTCTTCCCAGTGGTGTCCTTGATGGACTTGATGCCAGATTTGCTGAGCACCAGCATGCGGGTTTGGGTACGCATATAGGGGATGGAAAAGGCCACTTCACGCTCTCGCTCCGGGCTAATGGTCATCGTGCGCACAATCATGTCCACCGCGCCGGAATTAAGGGCATCGACGCGGTTGGAAGATTCCACGAAGCGGAAGTCCACCTTATTGGGATCACCAAAAATATCGCGGGCAACCTCGCGGGCGATATCTACCTCGAAGCCGCGTACTTCACCCGAGGCGGCATCGCGGTAACTCATCAAGTTATTGGAACGGTCCACACCCACGATGAGCCGGCCGCGCTTGACGATGTCCGGCACCCGTTCTTTCGCTTTCTTGTCATCTGGGCGGTAGCTGCCTTTAATGTCTTCACCAGAGGCGCGGTGCGCGGGGGTGGTTCCTGCCTTTTCAATCTTTGCCCCATCTGGCAGCGGCGGGCCCGGCTTTGCCTCAAGGGCCTGCTCGGCCGGCGCCTCTAGTGGCGGGGTAGAGCGGACATCGCAGGAAGCCAGAGGCAGCGCGGCGCAGACGCAGGCAAGCGAAGCGAGGACGAGGCGTGGGCGGCGCATTAGAGGTACTCCTGCAATCGGGGACGGATACCCAGCCACACGGCGATAATGGCGCACAAGGTCAGCAAGAATACGGCCGAGGACACCGCGGTCATGGCGGTCAGGCCGCGTTCCAGGTAGCTGCGCATAGCGACGCGCGCCTGACTGATGAGATCGGAGAGCTCCGCGTCGAGCTCGTCATAGGAACGCGCCGTGGTCATCTCACCGTCCTTGGGCTCGGTGGCCGTGGCCTGGTAGATGGCTTCATCATAGTCGCCGTCTTTCAGCGCGCCCATGAGCTTATCGTGGGTGCCACGCCACTGCTCGGCGGCCGCCCGGGCGCTGTGGATGAGTTCGGGGTCGGTGACCTCCACGTCCTCATCATTGAGGGCGTCCTCATAATCCTGCAAGGCCATTTCGATGGAGTTAATCGAGCTGGAAAAGCGCACCATCGTATCCTCCTCGGAGGAACGCAGCACCAGCGCCAGGGTTTCAGAGGTGCGCGCCTGCTGCGCCTCAATACGCGAAGCCGTCAGCGAATCCCATGGGCGCGAGGCTGTCTCAAAGCCCTGGTGGCCGGTGGACCAGGTAGCGAGGTTGGATAGTGCTACCCAAGAAATGGCCAGGAAGAGCAGCACGCTGGCCGTCAAAAAGCCACGATTAAAACGCCGGCGGGTCTGGCGCCACAGCCACCACTGGGCCACAACGAGGAAAAAGAGCGCGGCAAAGAGGCCGGAGAGCGGCACCCACTGCGGCGAAGTGAGCTTTTGCTGCTGCTGGTTTACCTTGGCGGTGGTCAGTTGGAAAAGCTCGGAGGCGGCCGGCAGAATATGCTCGCGCATGAGTGCAGAGGCATTGGACATATAGGAGTTAGCTACCGCATTGCCCGCCCGGTGATTAGAACGCGCCTTTTCCACCATCGAGGTATAGACGGGCAGCTCGCGCTGGATAAAGGTCACCAGCTCGCGCACGCGGCCATCTTCCTGCGTGGTACCCAGCACGGATTCGGTGGCTGCCACCGAAGCCGCATCGATGGCTTCGTTATAGCTATCGCGATTTTGCTCTGATTCCACACCGGCCTGTACGAAGCCGGTGGTGGCCACGGTATCGGCCACCGAAAGCGAACTATAAAGGTGGTGCGCCGCATTCGACATCGGTTCGGTGGTGCTTAGCAGCTCGTCCAAATCGGAGTGGCGGGCGGCGGAAGATTGGGACATCGATAAGCCGGCAGCGCCCAGGGCCACGGTGAGGATGAGCGTGACCGTAAAAAGCTTGCCTGGGGTGGTGGAGGCAAAGTAGTAAAAGCGGCGCATCAGGCGTGCCGGGCCTGCGAACCATTGCATGGCGCGGCTGCTGAGCCCGCTGAAGGCCGGGCCGGTGGGCGCAGTGACCTCATCGAGCCAGTGATCGCTCGGGTGAGCGTGCTCGTTGTGCACGCTTTCTGCCCGGACTGCCTGCTCGGTCATTAACTCAGAATAGCGTCCGCAGTGTGCTGGGCGCCACCATATACCCGCGTGTGTGGCTAGGATAGGCAGCATGCATAATCCTCACAGTGGAGACGGCTGGGCGGCAGGTCCTGGCGGCATTCGGGTCTGGGGAAAATTCGGTGCCGCCGGCCTCTTTCTTGTTGCCGGGCGCAAGGTGCTTCTCCAACACCGTGCCGCGTGGACCAATCACGGCGATACATGGGGGATTCCGGGTGGTGCCCGTGATTTTACGGAGACACCGACCCAGGCTGCGTTGCGCGAAACCCAGGAAGAATGCGCGATTGCACCCCACGATGTAGAGGTACTCGATGCGCAAGTCACGGCCGGGCCTTATCCCGCAGCGGGGGATCTACCGGGGGAGTGGACCTATACCACCGTGCTCGCGCGCACGCGCACCGGTGTTCCGCTTCCTACTACAGCTAATGAAGAGTCCTATGAGCTGCGCTGGGTGCCTTTCGACGAGGTGGAGACCCTCCCATTATTGGCTGCCTTCCGCCGTTCCTTTCCCACCCTGCGGGAGAGTATGGAGGCATTAAACAGGTAAAGTTGCCAGATTTATGGCACTCTAGTGCCATGATCGAAGTAGAAGGACTGACTAAACAATATAAGTCTGTCCGCGCCGTTGATGATCTCACCTTTCAGGTAAAACCCGGCATGGTCACCGGGTTCCTAGGCCCCAATGGCGCGGGCAAATCCACCACCATGCGCATGATCCTCGGCTTGGATGCTCCTACGGCCGGCAAGGCGCGCATTAACGGCAAGCACTACCACGAGCTCAAGCAGCCCCTGCGTGAGGTGGGTGCCTTGCTCGATGCCAAGGCAGTGCACCGCAACCGCAGCGCCGCTAATCACCTGAAATGGATCGCACAGTCCAATGGCATTTCTACTTCCCGCGTTGACGAGGTCTTGGGGCTGGTAGGGCTTTCCGACGTCGCCGGTAAGAAAGTCGGCGGCTTCTCCCTCGGCATGGGCCAGCGCTTGGGCCTCGCCGGCGCACTGCTCGGTGACCCGGGCATCCTCATTTTGGACGAGCCGGTCAACGGCCTCGACCCGGAGGGCATTCGTTGGGTTCGTCAGCTGGTACGTGCCCTAGCCAAAGAGGGCCGCACCATTTTGATTTCTTCCCACCTGCTGTCGGAGATGTCCCAAACCGCCGATCACCTCGTGGTCATTGGTAAGGGCCGCTTGGTAGCGGACCAGCCCACCTATGACTTTGTGAAGGACCACTCGGAGTCCTCCGTGCTGGTGCGCTCCGATCATCTCGATGCCTTTGGCTCTGCTCTGCGCGCCGAGGGAATCTCCTTTACCGAGTCCACCGACGAGGAAGGCCGCCCCCGCTTGGTGATTGCCAACCAGACCACGGATTTCGTGGGTCAGCTGGCGTACTCCACCGGAGTGCCGCTTAATGAGCTCAGCCTCAAGCGCGCCTCCCTAGAGGATGCTTTCATGGAGCTTACTGGCGACGCCGTCCAGTACCACGGCTCCACTGGTGCCCCCACCGCCGGCGGTGCTGCTGCCAGTGCCGGTGCCGGTGCTGCCACTCCGTTCGCTCGACCCACCCAGCAGGAGGTTTAAGTCGCCATGCTGAATACTTTGAAGTCCGAATGGACCAAGCTGCACACCACCCGCTCCTTCTGGTGGACCACCTTCATCTTCCTCTTCTTTGCTTGGGGTTGGGCCATCCTCAATGCCCGCCTGACGAAACCGGCAGAAACCCCCGAGGACGCAGCGATGGGCATGGGTGTTATCACCCCAGATGGCGCAGTGACTTTCCTTTTTTCCCTTGGCCTGCCTGTACTCATGATCCAAGCCATCATGATTGTCACCACTGAGTACCGCTTTGGTACGCAGACCATCACTTTCATGGCCACCCCACGCCGCTGGTCGGTCGCTGTGGTCAAGTTGCTCATGTACGCGGTTATCGCCGCAGCATTGACCTTTGTGGCCGTGGTGGGTGCCTACCTACTCACCGAGTTTTTTGCTCACGATGAGGTAGCCGCACAATTTCAACCTTGGGACGATGAGATGGGGCAGAAGCAGCTGTGGAAGTATCCTCTAGCCGCCGCGCTGCTCGTCCTTTTCTCCCAAGGTCTCGGACTGTTATTGCGCTCGACGGCTGGTTCCGTGGCCATTGGTCTCATCCTCTTCCTCGGCGTGGATAATCTTGTGGCTGCCCTTCCCAAGTTTGGTAGCAAGCTGGTCAACTTTATGCCGTTCAGGTCTTTCCAGTCTTGGCTGTGGGAGATAGATCCGGTTGATGCTCCCTGGAAAGATAACTGGGTATTTTGCCTGGTATTTATTGCCTGGGCCGTTATCTTGTGGGTCCTCGGCGTCATTTTTCTGCAAAAGCGCGATGCCTAAGCATTTCTAACGCTTAAGGCATTCCATTGCTTAGGCGCTTCACCGCCCCGGTAGGCAGCTTATTCGCTGCCCGCCGGGGCGGTTTCTTGTCTCCGCAACAATCTTCGTTGAAGCCGTTGCAGCCAGTCCCCGCTTTATTGCAGCGCGGAGGTAAGGCGCATGACATTATCCACGTAGCGGCGGATAAAGCCGCGCTCATTCCATTCCTCCAAAGTTAGCTCGTGGCACACGGCGCGGTAATTGGCTACGAGCTGGTTGAACTGATCAATGAGGTCTCCCTTGGCCACCAGCATGGTGGACTCGTAGTTCAGACCAAAGGAACGCGGGTCCATGTTCGAGGAGCCGAACATACACAGCGGATCGCGGCCGGGATCATCCGGGTCGGTGATAATGAACTTGGAGTGAAGCACAAAGGGATAGGGGAATTGGTAGATGTGAACGCCTGCCTCTAGCAGGGCCTGATAGTAGGAGGACTGGGCGTGGTTGACCATAAACTGGTCCGCCTTCGCCGATACATAAAGCTCCACATCCACGCCGCGGTAGCAAGCGGTGGTTACGGCCTCCAGCAAGGACTCATCCGGGACAAAGTAGGGCGAGCACAAAACTAGCCGGTCCTTGGCGTGGTGAACCAGGGAGTTGAACATGCGCAGGTTTGGTTCAGTGGTATAACCAGGGCCGGAGGGGATTATTTGGAGGTGGTTGGCGTCGGCAGTCTGGGCGTCGTCATAAGGCAGCTCATCGAGCGGAAGATTCTCGTCTGCCTCCAGGTACCAATCCACGGCGAAGACCGCGGACATAGACGTCACAATTGGCCCAGAGAGTTCCACCATGTAGTCGATCCAGTAGCGGTCCTTGGTTTTGTACTGGCGCTTAATCATATTTAGCGAGCCGATAAAGCCCACCTTGCCATCGATGATCACCAGCTTGCGGTGGTTGCGCAGGTCCGGACGCCGGAAACGGCCCTTGTGAATCTGGATAGGCAGCATGAGATGCCAGTCCACGCCTATCTCTGTCAGCTGCTTGCCCAGCTTGAAATAGCCCTTGTATTTAAAACTGCCGATCTGATCCAGCAGTAGCCGCACCTTCACGCCGCGGGCGGTAGCCCTGCGCAGTGACTCGAAGAAGATGTCTGTGACCTCATCCCAGGACTGGATGTAGATTTCGATGGACACGTACTTCTCGGCGCGGTCAATGGCGGCGGCGATGGCGCGAATGGACTCGTCATAATCCGCATGCAGACCCAGGTTGTGGCCCACCAACGCTGGGAACCCCGTCAGCTCGCGGTTGAGCCGGATGACCGACTCAGTTTCTGCCGAAAGGATGCCCTGTGGGTGGTCAGGGGTGCGGGCCGTGACGTTTTCAATCTTTTCATTCGCCTCTTGCTGGATGCGGTGGCGGCGCCGGTTGATATATGGCGAGCCCATGAGCAAAAACAGCGGTAGACCGATAAACGGCAGCACCAAAATAGCCAGCAGCCACGCGGTGGAACTGGACGGGCGGCGGCCTTCGGGCACGAAGCCAACGGCAATAATTTTGATGCCGTAATCCAGGATTAGGAATAAAAGCTGCCAGAAGCTGAGATCAAGCGACCAAGACATTTATCGCACGGAATCGAAATCGGGCAGATCGAAATCTGCGAGAAGCGGGCAGTGATCGGAAGTTTTATCGCCGGCGCGCTCAACCAGGTCTACCTGTGCGCCGGTTACGTGCTGGGCAAGTGGGGCGGAAGCCAACTGGAAATCGATGCGCATGCCTTCGTTCTTTTGGAAGCGCATACCCTTGTAATCGAAGTATGTATAGCGCTGGTCCTCCGTGAACCGGCGGGTGACCTCCTCGAGCCCGGACTCTTCCAGCATCTGGAATGCGGCGCGCTCTGGCTCGGTGACATGCGTCTTGCCGCGGAAGGCTTCGATGTCCCATACGTCTTCATCGCGCGGAGCAATATTGAAATCACCGGTCAAAAGAAGCTTAGACTGCGCATTATTTTCCGCATAGTGTGCCAGGTGATAGAGAAAGTCCAGCTTGTAGTCATAGTGGCGGTCCGTGATCTCGCGGCCGTTGGGCACGTAGAGGGACCACATTTCTACGCCACGGATGCGGGCCCCTAGCGCTCGTGCCTCACGGTCTTGTGGTTTATCTGGATCTTTGGCAAAGCCGGGTTGGCCCGGGAAGCCTACAAAGACCTCCTCGGGCGCATCTGTGGACACGATGGCCACGCCGTTCCACTGGTTGAGCCCGTGGCACGTGACGTGCAGACCCGCTTCCTCAAAGGGCTCGCGTGGAAACTTATCGTCTTTTACCTTAGTTTCCTGCAGACACAAAACGTCGATGTCGTGCTTGGAGATAAGGTCCAGCGCCCGCTGTGTGCGGGTACGAACGGAGTTGATATTCCACGTGGCGATGCGCATGCCACATACAGTACCTGCCCGCTGCAGCGAGGCCAGCGGGCAGTCCCATAAGGCTCACCACCCAGCCCGAAAGGGCGCTGCCGCGGAGCCTAGTCGCGCAGGCGGGCGTAGATGCGGCGGTGTTGCTCAATGAAGCCGAGATTTTCAGCAAGCCGCACGCCTGCGGTGTCGGCAACCGGCACGGTGAGATAGGCATGCTCCGCGCCATTATCACGGCCCCAGCGCAGCAGATGCTGGCCTAGCAGGGTGCCGAATCCGCGGCAGCGGGAGTTCGCAGCTACCTCCGCATTAAAAAGGCCCAGCCACGCGGTGCCATCGCCTGATTCGGTAATGGTGGCGCGGGCGATGGCGATGGTTTCGCCTTCGAGCGCTAGGCGGCCAAAGCCAAGTGTGCCCTCGATGGGGGCGCTCAGGTGCTTCAGTGCCTGAGGCGGAAGGGTTGCCGTACGCGATTCGTACATCTCCAGCCACTGTTCATCGGGATGGTCTTCGACATGGAAGGTGGGGGAAGCAGAGGGGGCTTCGGCAAGCGCGGGTAGACCGCGCAAGACCATAGCGAGCGTTTCTGGTTCGGTTTCCCAGGCGGCGTCGGCAAGCAGGCGCTCGGCGGGTTTGCCAATGCGCTCTGGAACCAATAGGCGCACCGGCAGGTCGTGGCGAGCGAAGAAGTCCTTAATCTCTTCCAGCGGTACTGGGGTAAAGCCGGCCGAAGGGCCCAAAGGCACGGCCGAATTGGAGCTGCCGGTAGCCCCGTCGCCGGCGCGCAGGAGCCAGGAACCATCGCTTGTCCAGGCGTGCTCGCCGCCGGGGAAAGCCGCGGCCGCTGCAACCTCCACGGCGCGGATATCGGAATTGCGGACCATGCGCGGGGAGAGCCTCTTGATAATCTTCAGCTGTTCCGGCGGGATCTCTACCGCATCCAGGTCAGAGGGGAAACCACCGACCTCCTGCGGGCGGATAACCAGCGGATTGAGGCTCAGCACGTGCCCGATGACGTCACTATGTACGCCGCCGAAATCGCGCCGGGCCACCACGCGCTCGCCCACCTGGACGGCATCGGAGCGGAAGATACGTGACATTAGTCGTCGTGGCCGAAGGGATCGGCGTCCTCGCCCGGTACCCAGGAATAACCCGGCTCGGTCCACCCATTGCGTTTGATGGCCTTTTTGGCCTGGCGCTTATAGCGGCCGATGAGGGTATCGGTGTAGAGGAAGCCATCGAGGTGGCCGGTCTCGTGCTGCAGGCAGCGGGCGAAGAAGCCATAGCCTTCGACGGAAATGTCGTTGCCGTTTTCGTCCTTGCCGGTCACGCGTGCCCAGTCGGCGCGGCCGGTGGGAAAGCCCTCACCTGGAACGGAGAGGCAACCTTCGTCATCGGAGCCGTCGTCGGCCGGCATGGTCTCCGGAATTTCGGAGGTCTCCAACACGGGGTTAATAACGCAGCCCTTGCGCATGCCTGCCTTTTCGGACGGCAGCTCGGTGCCATTGGGTCCGTCCGTATCGGGGCAGTGGTAGACAAAGAGGCGCTTGCCAATTCCTACCTGGTTTGCGGCTAGGCCCACGCCATGGGCGGCATCCATGGTTTCATACATGTCCGCGATGAGTTGCTGCATTTCCGGGGTGGAAATTTCGGATTCTTCCACCGGTTGGGTGGGGTTGTGAAGCACGGGCTCGCCGTGGATAACGATGGGGCGAATAGTCATGCCTTACAGTTTAGGCATGAACCCCTTGTCTGACCTAGACGCCGCCATTTTGGACTTCGAGGAAACCGCGCCGCGCAGCATCGGCCGCAAGGAAGAGGCCATCCGCGCGCAACTGGATATCTCCCCGGTGCGCTACCATCAGCGCCTTAACCTGCTTCTCGACGCCCCCGCGGCCGCCCAATCCCATCCCCTCCTAGTCGCCCGGCTGCGCCGCGTGCGCGAGGAGAGAGAAAACACGCGGCGCGCCGCGCGGGGAAATACCCCTTTTAGTTAATTCTGGGTACTAGTGTTGCGTATGTGACTAATGTGAATCCGGAAAATTCGACCGACAAGGTACCCGACGAAACCCGCGCCGGCTCCGCTGCCGGTGCGTCCGCTTCCCGTGCCGCTAAGCGCCCCGCTGGTGGCGGCGCGCACGCTAAAAAGGGCGGACTCCCGCTGCGCGGCCTAGCGATGGTCCTCATCGCGGTGGCCGTCATGCTCGGCCTCTGGGCTTTGTACTCCATAACCTCGGGCGACGATGATTCCACCGTGGCCTCCGAAAGCAAGCAAGAAAACTCCACCGGTTCCACCATTGGTGCCGCACCCGAAGGCTCCGCTGGTTCCGCTGCCGCAGGTTCCCGTGCCCCCGGTGCCCCAGGCGCTTCCGAGGGCGCAAGCGCTCCTTCCCCTGCGCCGGCGCCGGGAAAGGGCGATGCCCCACGTGACCCAGCTTCTTCCGGTGCTGCCGACGAGGCTGCTGCGCCTCAGGGCAATGGCGCTGCAGGGGAGGAAAACGCCCACTCCGCCGCGCGCGACCGTAATGATATTAAGGTCAGCGTCTTGAATAACTCCGGTGAGGTAGACAAGGCCAAGAAGGAAGCCGATTCCCTCAAGGGCGGCGGTTTCAAGGTGGGCTACGTGGGCAACCTGCCTGGCGATGTCCTTACCGTCCCGAAGACCACCGTCTTCTACCCGGAAGGCGACACCTCCGCTGAAGCACTGGCCAAAGAGGTAGCCGCTCGCTACCAGGCCGATATCGCGCCCATGAATCGCGACCTGCCTAAGGAAGCAACCGATGACGGCGCCGTCGTCGTCGCCCTAGCGGTGCCGCAGGCCTAAGCTAGCTGCGTACCTGACCTAAAGTCCAAGGGCATCCGGCCCGACAGAACCTCCATTGTTCTGTGGCCGGATGCCCTTGGACTTTTGTGATCTGAGCTGCTGCCTACCCGCACGGCCGCCGCTGAGAATGGGTTAAATAAAATTCACTTCTTAATACCTGTCAGCCGTTAAGCTGAATGGGTGAAGATCCCGGCAGAACAATTCGCCCGCTCTCCCGAACCAACGCTAGGCGTGGAATGGGAGGTAGCGCTCGTGGACCGCGAAACGCGCGACCTCGTCCCGCGCGGTGCGGAACTTATCGATCTGGCCAATGCGACCCACCCCGATATCCATCTGGAAAAGGAATTTCTCCAAAATACGGTGGAGCTAGTTACAGGCATTTGCCACACCGTTCCGGAAGCAATCGCTGACCTGAAAAATTCCCTGAACGCGGTGGAAGAAGCCGCCGATAAGCTGGGTGTAGATGTCTGGGCATCCGGTGGGCACCCATTTACGGATTTCCGCGAGAATCCGCTTTCGGATAAGCCCAGCTATCAAGAAATCATCGCGCGCACCCAGTACTGGGGCAAGCAGATGTTGCTATGGGGCACGCACGTGCACGTGGGCATTAGCCACGAGGACCGCGTGTGGCCCATCATCAATGCGCTAATGACCAAGTACCCCCACTTGCTGGCCTTATCTGCGTGCTCGCCGGGGTGGGAGGGCCTGGATACCGGCTATGCTTCCAACCGCACCATGCTCTACCAGCAGCTGCCCACCGCAGGCATGCCATATCAATTCCGCGATTGGGCCGAGTGGCAGTCCTATATGCGCGACCAAGCGATTTCCGGCGTTATCAACCACACCGGTTCCATGCACTTTGATATTCGGCCGGCCGCCAAGTGGGGCACGGTGGAGGTGCGCGTGAGCGATGCGACGTCGAACCTGCGCGAGCTTTCCGCCATCGTTGCGCTTACTCACTGTTTGGTGGTCTACTACGACAGGCTTATCGACGCCGCGGAACCCCTTCCCACCCTGCAGCCCTGGCACGTGGCAGAAAATAAATGGCGCGGCGCCCGCTACGGCATGGATGCGCTGGTGATTACCTCCCGCGAGACCGATGAGGCCTGGGTCAAAGACGAGCTAGCGCAGATGGTGGAAGAACTCGCCCCCATCGCCCGCGAGATGGGATGCTTTAATGAGCTGCAGCTTATCCACGAAATTATTGATGGCGGCGCCGGCTATGAGCGGCAGCGCCGCTTGTTCAAAGAAACTGGCAGCTGGCGCGAGGTGGTTGAGGAGACCTGCCGCGAGCTGCGCACCTTCCGCCCGCTCTAAAGCGGGAGGGCAGGGGGTGGCCGGTAGCCGCCTCGGACTTAGTCCTCGGAGCGCGAGTGGCGCCCATAGGCCGGGGTATCGGGGATATCGGTGATGTCCTGGGACGCGGGGAAAGCGCGCGTTTCGGGGCCCACCGCGGGCATTTCTGCCGTTTCATCGCTGATAGTGCGCGCTGCTCGTGAATGACCACCACGGGTCGTAGACTCGGTGTTCACTGAATGCGCCGGACGGGCCGCGGTCGTGGTGGCAGCAGGTTGCGCGGCAGCGGGCTGCTGAGGGCTACCAGGGGTGGTCGTTTCCTTGGCCGGTTGGGTGCCAGGGATAAATCCCCACACCGCGTAGAAGGCGATATAGATGACGCCGGCGCCGGTAAAGGCCAACATGCCCCAGGGCTGCAGATCCCAGTGGTTGAGGGAGCGGCTCGCAGCAGATAGCCACACGGGGGCGGAAATGAACGGCATGGTTACCGCACACATGGCCAGCACCGATACGAAACCAGCGAGCTGTGCGCCGAGGAAGCCGTGCAAGCGCCTGCCCAGCGCCTGGTTAACGGAAACCAGTACGACGACGGCCAACGGCACCGTCCATACCCAGTGGTGATACCAGGAGAAGGGGGAGACCAAGCAGGAACTGATACCGGCGAGCGCAAGTGCGGCCGAGTTATTACGGTGCTTCATCGCGGTACGCAGCGCCAAGCAGGTCAGAATAAAGACCACGACCACGGCGGCGAGCCATACCCAGCCGCCGTCGATGCCCCATGCGCGGACCATCACGGAGCGGATGGACTGCGCACCTGGGTTAGTGTGTTCGCCCACGCGGGAGGATTTAAAGATGGCATCGGTCCAGAATTCGGCGGCATCCGGGATGGTTACAAAGCCAATGGCAACGGTTACCGCGAACGTTAAGATGGCGATAGTCGCTTGCCACCAGCGCTTCTGGAAGAGCAGAACCAGCCCCATATAAGCGGGGGTAAGTTTCATACCCGCAGCCAAACCGATGCCGATGCCCGGCAGGGCCCGCTTGCGCGGGAGGAGGTCCAAGGCAACCAGCAACATCAAAAAGATGTTGATCTGGCCAAAGAATAGGGTGCCGTGTACTGGTTCATTTGCCGGGGTGCAGCACAAAAGCAAGATGCCCAATAACCACATTGCCGGGGAGAGCTTGAGCCCGCGCTCGCGCAGAACCAGCATGATAACCGTAAACAACGCGAGAGCAGTGCCACCCTGCCAGAGGAGGATCAGGGGGTCGTCGGCAAGCGGCGAGAGCCACTTGAAAAGGGTGCCGGAAAAGGGCGGATAGGTAAAAGGGAGGTTGCCAATATAGGCGTTATCGTAGAGGTCCGCGCCTTGAGCCACCTCACCACCGGCGAGCCAATAAATCTTCAGATCTAGCGGAACGCGCCACACAAAGGCGCTATTGCCATCGTAGATGCTGAAGCGGTAGACAATGACGCCGATGAGAGCGGCGAGCAAAGTCACCACAGTGGGAAGCCCATAAAGCTTTTTCACGGTGAAAAGCGTCTCCTACTTGCGGCGCAGCGACTTCGCGGCGGGGCGGTCGTTGCGGGACATGGTTTCCTCGGTGCCGTATAGGCCCTCACGGCGTGCAATACGTGAGGTGCGCTGCGCGGTTACCGGGCTAGTGAACATGGCAAACAGTACCAGCAAAATGAGCATTCCTAAATCCCCCCGCTCGGCCACGCTGAAGGATTCCGCGCCCGTGAGGCGGATGATCGCGCCCAGGATGGTGAGGATAAGACCGGTGGTCTGCGGCTTGCTCACCGCGTGTACGCGCGACATTGTGTCCTTGAATCGAGCGATGCCGATGGCCGCGGCCAAGGTGAGGAGGCTGCCGCTAATAATGAGGATGAGCGAGAGTACATCAGCGATAAAGGACCAGCTCATTGGTTATCCCTCTTCCTAAACCTTGTAACCGACACGGTAGAGATAAAGCCCAAGAGTGCAATGACCAGCATGGCCGAAACCACCGTGGTGTTGAGCGACCAGCACATGTAGGTGGCAAGCGCGCACTGGAACATCGCGGTAAAGCCATCCATACCTACCAAACGGTCCAGCGAATTAGGCCCAGTGATAATGCGCCAGACGGTAATGAGGAAGGAGACGACCAGCAGCGCGGCGGCCACCAGCAAAATCGCATTGTAGATCTGAGGATCCATTAGGGGTGGCTCCTTTCAAAGATTTCGATGAATGAGGCCTCCATACGGGCCACGGCATTGATCTCGCGCTGGATTTGCTCCTCATCGTGGGCATCTAAGATGTGGACGGTGAGCATGCGGTTAGCAATATCAATATCGGTTACCGTGCCACCCGGTTGCAGGTTGTACAGCGTCACCGCCAAAGAGATGGCAAACTCATTATCCAAGCGCATGGGCAGCTCTAAGATGGCGGTCTTGGGCACCGGCTGCGGGCGCACGGCCAGCCATCCCACCTTGAGCGAGGCGTAAAACAACTCCCAGAACCAGCGGAGCATAAAAGCAATGAGCTTGCCCCAGGAGACGTCGATGCCGGTAATCGGCATGGCCGGCAGCGGTAGGGCAAAGACAATAACGACGCCGATGATAAGTCCCGCCACCAAGTTTCCCACGGTAACCTCGCCCATCAGCATGCACCACATGACAACTAGCCAGACGATAAACCACGGGCGGAAGCGGTGGCGTATACCGGAAAAGCGCGTATTAGTCATCGCTAATATCCTTCCTCTTGGCGGCATCCGGGGACTTTACGTCGGTGGAATGCGCATCGCGTCCACCGGCTTCCGGGTCGGTGCGGGCATCCAAGCCCGCTGAGGCCGGAGGCTCCGCCTCAGGAGAGGGGCTGCGCCTATTTTCATAGGAATCAGCGCCGCCGGTGTAGCGCTCCTTCTGGTTGAGGTGGCGGGTGGGGTCATCCGCGCGGTCGCCCAGTACCGCGTACTGGTAGATGGACGTATCCTGCGCGGATTCGGCCGCGCGCGAGGTTACACCGGAAATCGGTCCGGCCAGGAAAGTAATGGACGTAGACGCGGCCACCAGCAGGGTCGTAGAGGCGATCATGCCGAAGGGCACCCTGCCCACATCCTGGCGAGAGGAAAATTCCACCTCATCGGTGATATCGGACAGCGGGGCCGGGCGGGCGAGCGCCACGTTGCCTTCGGGGGCATCGGCACGGTCGCGTTGAAAGCCCTTGGCCCACACCAGCATCATCACGTAGAGGGTAAGCAGGGAGGTAGCCACGGCTCCAACGATAAGTACCCAGGCCATCCAGGATCCTTCATTCGCACCGGCTTGCAGCAAAATGACCTTGCCGAGGAAACCGGAGAACGGCGGGATGCCGCCCAGATTAATGGCGGGGATGAAATACAAGATTCCGATGAGCGGGGCGGAATACATCAGCGAGCCCAAACGGCGCAGCGAAGATGTTCCGGCCTGGCGCTCAACCAGTCCGACCACTAGGAAGAGCGCAGTCTGGACCAGAATGTGGTGTACGGCGTAGAAGATGGCGCCAGAAAGCCCCTGCGCGGTACCCAAAGAGACGCCGAAGATCATATAACCAATGTGGCTGACCAGGGTAAAAGACAAAAGGCGCTTAATATCGGATTGCGCGATGGCACCCAAAATACCCACCAGCATCGTGGCGAGGGCTACCCACATGAGCACGGTATCGAGCCCACCGGCAGTGAAAATGGAAGTGCGGGCGCGGATGATGGCGTAGACACCCACCTTGGTCAGCAGGCCGGCAAAGACGGCCGTGACCAGCGAAGGTGCCGTGGGATAGGAGTCCGGCAGCCAGGCATCCAGCGGGACCACGGCGGCCTTAATTCCAAAGGCGACGAGCAACGTGGCAAAGATAGCGGTGCGAGTTCCTTCCGGAATGTCCTGCATGCGCTGGCCAATCTGTGCCATGTTCATCGTGCCCACGGAGGAATACACATACCCCAACGCGAGCAAGAAGATCATGGATGAGGCCATAGACACCATCACGTAGCCCACGCCGGCGCGAACTCGACCAGCCGAGGCACCCAAGGTCAACAGCACATAGGACGCCACGAGGAAGACCTCGAAGCCCACGTAAAGGTTGAAGAGATCGCCGGCCAAAAAGGAGATATTAACGCCCATGGTCAGCAGCATGTAGGTGGGCAAGAAGACGGCCACCGGCTCGTCCTTGGTGCCATCGCGCACGCCCTGGGAAATGGCGTACCAAATGACAGAAAAAAGCACCACGGAGGACGTAAAGAGCATGACCGCAGAGAGGCGATCCGCCACGAGCGTGATGCCCACCGGGGCGTCCCAGCCTCCTACCTGCAGGGTTTGGATTCCTTCAAAATCCGCGATGAGGATGAGTACGGCATTGACCACGGCGGTAATAAGCAGTGAGAAAAATACGATCTGGCGCTGCGCATTGGGAATGCGGCAAAAGATCAAGGCGAGGGCCGCGGCCACTGCCGGGATGATAATGGGCAGCGGAATGAGGTAGCCGATGTAGGGAAAGAGGGCATCGACAAGCGGCTGTACGGTCTCACTCATCGCGGGCCCCCTTTACTGGTTCCTCGAAGGAAGCAGGGCCGAAGTTATCGCCTTGCTTGGTGGCGCGGCCGGTAGCCGGATCATTGGACGCATCGTGGTCCGGGCTGGCGGCCGCATTGCCGGGGCGCGCAGCCTTGGCGGCAATAGCGGTATCTTCCGCATCATCTTCAATGACATCATCCGTGCGGTAGCGATACTGGCGGTAGGCCAGGGTAAGGATGAAGGCCGTCAGCGCCATGGAAATGACGATGGCAGTCAGAATCATTGCTTGTGCCAGCGGGTCCGCAATCTCGGCGCCGAAAGGTTCCGAGTTGCGGCCATCGATAGGCGGGGAACCGGCCGAACCGCCGGACTGCAGCAGGAAGAGGTTTGCGCCATTGCCCAAAAGCAGCAGTCCAAGCAGCATTTTGGTCATGGCGCGGTCCAGGAGCAAGTAGACGCCCGCGGCTACGAGCACACCGGCGGCCAAGAGGAGGAAGAGGTTGGCTTCCATTTATTTCTCCTTTCCTGTGGTGGCGGCTGTGTTTGCTGTAGCGGCTTGTTTCTTTTCCTTGCGTTGGGCCCGTTGCGCTTTTTGCTTGGCGGTGCGTTGGCGCTGCTGCCGGGCCAGCGAGCGGGCGCGATCGCGGGCACGTTGCTTACGCATATCCTCTTCCTCATCCAGCTTGGCGCCCAAGGAATTTAGGATGTAGAGCGTGAGCCCCACGACGATGAGGTAGACACCTGCGTCAAAGACCAACGCTGAAGGTAGCGAAACCTTGCCGATGAGCGGAATCTCCGGCGAGGTGTATCCGCTGGTAAGCGGCGGATGTCCAAAGAACATCGGGGTCACCGTGGCCAGTGCGGACAGCAAGAGACCGGTGCCCATGGTGCGGCCGGCGTCAATGGGCAGGGTTTCTTCCAGCTCCGCGCGCCCACCAGCCAGGTAGCGCAGGATGAGTGCTAGCGCTGCCACGAGGCCGCCGGCAAAGCCGCCGCCAGGGGCATTGTGGCCGGAGAAGAAGAAGTAGAAGGACAGTGCGACCATGGATGGGAAGAGCACGCGGGTGGAGACATCGATCATCAGCGAGCGGTTGAGTGCTTGCTCAGATTCCACCCCGGCGGCCAGCCACCGCCGGCCGGTAACCCGCAGGGTGGGGCGGCGGCTTTCACGGCCGAAGGATTGGGTGCGATAAATCAGCGAGACCACGCCCAGTGCGGCAATGATAATCACCGTGATTTCGCCAAAGGTATCCCAGGCGCGCAGGTCCACCAGCAAGACATTGACAGTATTGGCACCGTGTCCAATCTCTTTGGCCAGATCCGGCATGAACTCGGAGATGGGCTTGGACTGACGCGCGTTAATAGCAAACATCGCTACCACGGTGACGGTAAGACCCGTTCCCACGGAAAGCCAGGCGCGCAGGCGGCCCATCTTGGGGCCCTGCTTCCATTCAGTAGAGGCCGGCATGCGGCGCAGAACCAGCATGAAAAGAACCATCACGATGGTCTCAGTCAGCAGCTGCGTCAGTGCCAAGTCCGGCGCACCGTGCAGAGCGAAGATGAAGGCGAGAGTATAGCCAGTTACCCCGACGATGATGACGGCTGATAAACGATTATCCGTGACCGTCGCGGCCACGGCGGCCACCATGATGATGAAGGCGGCGACGATCTGCCATGGATTCTCTGCTACTATCATGCGGATATCGGTGAGATCGCCTTTGATGATCATAGCCAGTGGCAGCAGCATCAACGTGGCAAAGATAACCGTCAAATTCAGCTGCAGGGAGCCGCGCTGCGTGGTTGCCGTCGTGCGCAGCGAGAGCTGGCGCAAAAGAGCGATGACTGAATCATAGGCGTCATCCGCATTGCCTAGCGCGGGGTAGGAGAATTGCCACTTGACCAGGACCTGACGTTGCCAGTGCATGATAATACCGCCCACAATAATGAGTGCGGAGAGGCCCAGCGCCACCGTCAAGCCATGCCACAGGGCTAGCTCGCTATGCTCCTCCGGGCCGAAGGTGGAATTGAGGTGTTGGTCAAAGGCTGCCGAAAGCGGCCTGGGGAATACGCCAAGTACCACTGTCAGGACGGTAAGTAAGACAGGGGAGAGCCATAGCCCTAGGTTGACCGGATGCATCTTGGCGACGGCCTCTGCCAGCTCCGTTCCATTGACCTCCTTCTTGGTGGCAAAGGCACCCCACAAAAAGCGCAGCGTATAGGCCATCGTGAGGATAGAACCGAGGACATAGGCCACAAGCATCATATTGCGCGGCATGCCGACCAAGAGCTCTTCGTGCATGGTGGCTTCCAGCACGGCCTCTTTAGCCACGAAGCCAAACAGTGGTGGGACGCCGGCCATGGAGAACCCGGAAATGATCGCAATACCGAAAAGGAAGGGCTCCTTGCGCCCCAAGCTGGATAGCTTGGTGATATCCCTCGTGCCCGAGCAGTGATCGATAGCTCCGACGACCATAAAAAGCGCCGCCTTAAATAGCGAGTGCGCAAAGGTCAGCGCGAGGCCGGCCTGCATGGCTTCCCGCGAGCCTACGGCCATGATGGAGGTGATAAAACCCAACTGGGAGACGGTGCCATAAGCCAAAATCAGCTTCAGGTCGCGCTGTTTGAGCGCCATCCAGCCGCCGAGCAGCATGGTAAATACGCCGAGGGAGATAACCACCACGTGCCAGGTGGCCACCTCATACATCGAGGGTGCCAAGCGCCCGACGAGGTAGATGCCGGCCTTAACCATCGCGGCGGAGTGGAGATAAGCGGAGACCGGAGTCGGCGCCGCCATCGCGCCGGGGAGCCAAAAGTGCGCCGGTACGATTGCGGACTTTGTCAGCGCGCCCGCCAAGATGAGCACGATCGCCACCGTGACATAGGGTGTTTGCGCAAAGTTCTCATAGGCGGAGATATCACTAAAGGTCCACGCCCCAGTTTGCCGCCCGAGCAAGATAATGCCCATGAGCATGGTTAGCCCGCCCAGCGCGGTGACCATCAGCGCCTGCTGGGCCGCGCGGCGGGAGGAGGCTCGTTCCGCATAGTAGCTAACCAAGAGATAAGACAGCAGGGAGGTAATTTCCCAGAACACGTACATCAGCAGGAAATTATCCGCGGCCACTAGACCAAACATGGCGGTGGCGAAGCCCACCATTTGCGCCGCGAACATGGCCAAACGGCGTCGCGTGCCGTCGAAATAGCCCCAGCAGTAGATCAATACCAGCGCGCCCATGCCCAAGATGATGAGGCTAAACAGCGCGCCTAGTCCGTCTAAGCGGAGGTCAAAACTTAGGTTCGCGGAGGGCATCCATTCCACGGTGTGCTCAACCGCGCCACCGTCTGCGAAGGTGCCGCGCAGAAAGTGCATGAGCGTCCACACAAAGCCTGCGCCGGGGACTAAGGCCAAAATTCCAAATGCCGGGCGACCCATTCGCATGATGAGCAGCGGTGCCACCACGGTGGCGGCGATGAGAGTACCCAGGAGTATTAGCACGTTGGTTACTGCGCTCCTTTTGGTTGTATCGCGTGTTCTTGCCCCGCTGCCGCGAATACCACGAGCATCACAACTACTGAGAGACGAGAACATTCACGAGCCGCACGCCGCTGAGTACGCTGCGGTGGCATAGTGCAAGCAACATGGCCGAGCGCGGGGCCAACTTTTTGCCACTTTACCGGCTTTTCTATGGCTTTGAAAGAACTATTTTTGGCTCTGTATTATATGCTGCTATTTTGCGGCATAAAGAAACCCCGCTCCGTGGGGAGCGGGGTACGCCGCAGTGCCGCGGCAATAGCCAGGACCCAGGCTGGACTAGGGCCGCAAACCTTAGGAGTAGCGCTGCAGGAAGAGTGCCTCGGCTGCGGCAATATTTTCGATCTCGGTGGGATCCACCGACTCATTGGCGGAGTGAATGGTGCACTTGGGCTCCTCCACACCGTAGAGGGCGATCTCCGCGTTCGGGTGCGCCTCTTGCAGCTCGGTGGTCAGCGGAATGGAACCGCCCATGCCCTGTGCGGCGGTTTCTGCGTTATAGGCCTCGGAAAGGCATTCGCCTAGGAGGGCAGCGGCTGGCTTTTCCGGATCGGTGGCAAAGCCGGCATTGGACTCGAGCACCTCGGCCTTGACGTGGGCGCCCCAAGGGGTGTGGCTGCGGAGGTGCGCACAGACGGCGTCGGCAATCGCGGCGGCATCGGCGCCAGCCGGAACGCGCAGGTTGAGCTGGGCGGAAGCGGTAGCGGGCACGGCGTTTACAGCCTCGGATACTGGGGTGGAGGTAAAGCCAGTGACGGTAATGGCTGGGCGGGACCAGACCATAGAGGCCACTGGCGTGGCGCCGGCCGGGTCATCTTCGCCCATGATCTTGGTGCCCTCCAGCAGCTGTGCATCGGCACGGAAGGCCTCGGCTGGGTACTCCTGGCCGGACCACTCGGCGGTGGTATCTACGCCATCGATAACGGTGCGGCCGTACTCATCGGAAAGGGAGTCGATGGCGCGCATCAGGGCTTTGGCGGCGTCCGGGGCCGCGCCACCAAATTGGCCGGAGTGAACGCCGGCGGCCAGCGTATTGACCTGCACACCAATCTGCGCGCCGCCGCGTAGGGAAGTGGTCAAGGTGGGCTGGCCTACGGCGGAGTTGCCGGCATCGGCGATGAGGATGGCATCGGCCGCAAAAAGCTCCGGGCAGTCCTTGATGAGCTGGGACAGGCCCTCGCCACCGCGTTCCTCAGAACCCTCGATGAGGTACTTCAGGTTGACCTTGGTGCCGCCGTTATTGTCCACCGCGCGCAGGGCCGCAAGGTGCATGGCCACATTGCCCTTGCAATCGGCGGCGCCGCGGCCGTACCAGCGAGTAGAGCCATCGGCGGCCTGGCGCTCAGTCAGGGTAAAAGGATCAGAATCCCACGCTTCGCGGTTGCCCGCCGGTACTACGTCATAGTGGGAGTAAAGCAGGACGGTTTTGGCCCCCTCGTCGCCCTTGCGCTCGCCCAAAATGGCGGTGGAGCCATCGGCCGTGGTGATGGTTTCCACGCTCACTCCGGCTTCTTCGAGTGCGGACTTAACCCACTGGCTCGCGCCCTTGGTCTGGTCCTCCAAGCCCTCCTCATTGTGGACGGAGTTGAAGGCTACGAGCTCGCTGAGCTGGCGGAAAATGGTCTCGCGGTCGTTGCGGATGCTTTCATTAAGTGCAGTCATGTGTACTACCGTACCCGCCCTGCCCAAGCTATAGAGCAACCGGAATAGGAAAACGCTGGGGTGGTGAACTAAAATTTATTCATTCCACCCTGTGCGGATTTTGTCCGTTCGGACCTCATTCCGGCGAGGAATCGGGGACAAACAGACAGGAACGGACGTGGCAGGCTGCGGTTTGTTACGCGGGGTGAAACGAGAAACTTTCATAGCCGAGAATAGAAAGGACCTGGCATGGCGAACGCATCATCCGCCGCAGGTTCCAAGGCCACCCTGCCCGAGCTGACTCTGCGCGGCATTATCATCGGCGGCCTGATTACCCTCATCTTCACCGCTGCCAACGTGTACCTAGGCCTGAAGGTGGGCTTGACCTTTGCTACCTCCATCCCCGCTGCCGTGATTTCCATGGCAGTCTTGCGCCATTTCAAAGGTCATAACATTAAAGAAAATAATATTGTCCAGACCATCGCCTCTGCTGCGGGCACCTTGTCCGCCATCATCTTCGTCCTCCCGGGCCTAGTGATGGTGGGGTACTGGCAGGGCTTCGGCTTCCTGCAGACGGCCGGCGTGTGCATCATCGGCGGCGTGCTGGGCGTGATGTATTCCATTCCGTTGCGCCGCGCTTTGGTAACGGGCTCCGATCTGCCCTACCCGGAGGGCGTGGCCGCGGCCGAGGTCCTCAAGGTAGGCGATGAAAATGCTTCCGGCGCCAGCCAGGAAGAAAATGCCAAGGGCCTGCGCATCATCGTCGCCGGCGGTATTACCTCGGCCGTCATGGCGCTGCTGACCGCAATGAAGGCGGCCGCCTCTGAGGTCACCGCCTATTTCAAACTCGGCGCCGGCGCGACCACCCTGGGCACAAGCCTTTCTACCGCCCTTATCGGCGTGGGCCACTTGGTGGGCCTGCCGGTGGGCATCGCCATGCTGGTTGGCGTAGTGATTTCCTATTTCATCTTGCTGCCCATTTTCACCACCGGCGATATTTCGGGCGCCACCGCGCTTGCCGACGTCGTCGATACCACCTTCTCCGATGACATCCGCTTCATCGGCGTGGGCACCATGGCCATTGCCGCTATCTGGACCCTGCTGAAGATTGCCGGGCCCATTGCGCTGGGTATCCGCCAGTCGCTAGCCTCCTCGCGCGCCCGTAAGTCCGGTTCCGCCGTGGATGTGACCGAGCGAGATATTCCCTTCCCTTATGTTGCCACCACCATCGTGGCGTTGATGGTGCCCATCGCGCTGCTGCTGTGGGACTTCGTACGGGGTACCGATATCCACGACCATATGGCCGTGCTCATTACCGTCTCCGTGCTCTTTACGTTGTTGGTAGGCCTCATTATCGCCTCCGTGTGCGGCTACATGGCGGGCCTGATTGGTGCGTCTAACTCGCCGATTTCCTCCATCGGCATCATCGCCGTGCTTGCTGCCTCCCTGCTCATCGCCGCCGTTACCCGCGGTACTAGCGCTGATCCTTTGTCCTTGGTGGCCTACACGCTCTTTACCGCGGCCATTGTCTTCGGTATCGCCACCATTTCCAATGACAACCTGCAGGACCTGAAGACCGGCGCACTCGTTGGCGCTACCCCGTGGAAGCAGCAGGTAGCGCTCATTATCGGCGTGGTCTTCGGCTCCCTAGTCATCCCGCCGATTTTGCAGGTCATGCTCAACGGTTTCGGGTTCCAAGGCATGGAGGGTGCGGGCGAAGACGCCTTGGCCGCCCCACAGGCCGCCTTGATGTCTTCGGTTGCCTCCGGCATCTTCGATAGCTCGCTGGATTGGGACCTCATCTTTATCGGCATGGCCATCGGCTCCGTCCTCATTATTATCGACGAACTCCTGCGCAAGTTCACCGATAAGTACTCATTGTCCCCGCTGGCAGCTGGCATGGGTATGTACCTGCCGGCCGCGCTGACCATCGTCATCCCCATCGGCGCGATCCTGGGCACTTTCTACGATAAGTGGGCCGCGAAGCAATCCCGCCCCGAGTTTGCCAAGCGCATGGGAACCCTCCTGGCTACCGGCTTGATCGTAGGTGAGTCCCTCTTTGGCGTGGTCAATGCCGGCATTATCGCCGCTGCTGGCGGTGATAGCCCGCTGGAGATCTTTGCAGGCGGTACCTCCGCCACCGTGGTTGGCGTGATCCTCTTTATTCTTGCGCTGACGTTCATCTACCGCTGGACCAAGCGCACGGTGAAGAGCTCCTAGTTTCTGATCCATTCCTTAATATAATGGCGTCCCTGCATGGGGGCGCCATTTTTTCTTGCAGTCGCGATGGGAGAGTGCCAGAATGGTCGTTAGCACTCGCACAGTATGAGTGCTAGATAAATCTACATCGTTGTGGTTGAGGTTGGTTCACACTCACCAGCCATGCCGTCGCGGGCGTCCGCAGCGAGAAAGACGTGAGTGTCGTCCTCAATAAACCAAGGAGCACAAACACAATGGCAAAGATTATCGCTTTTGATGAAGAGGCCCGCCGCGGCCTTGAGCGCGGCCTGAACACGCTGGCCGACGCCGTCAAGGTCACCCTCGGCCCTAAGGGCCGCAACGTCGTCCTGGAAAAGTCCTGGGGCGCCCCGACCATTACCAACGACGGTGTTTCTATCGCTCGCGAAATCGAGCTCGAGGATGCTTATGAGAAGATTGGCGCCGAGCTGGTCAAGGAAGTAGCTAAGAAGACCGATGACGTCGCTGGCGACGGCACCACCACCGCAACCGTGCTGGCACAGGCTCTGGTACGCGAGGGTCTGCGCAACGTAGCCGCAGGTTCCAACCCTATGGGCATCAAGCGTGGCATCGAGACCGCAACCAAGAAGGTTGTAGACTCCCTGCTGTCTTCCGCTAAGGAAGTAGAAACCCAGGAGCAGATCGCTACCACCGCAGGCATCTCCGCTGCTGACCCGGCTATCGGCGAGAAGATCGCTGAGGCTATGTACACCGTGGGCAACGGCTCCGTAAACAAGGACTCCGTTATCACCGTGGAAGAGTCCAATACCTTCGGCGTTGACCTCGAAGTAACCGAGGGCATGCGCTTTGATAAGGGCTACATCTCCGGCTACTTCGCTACCGATATGGAGCGCCAGGAGGCAGTCCTCGAGGATCCTTATATCCTTCTCGTTTCTTCCAAGATCTCCAATATCAAGGATCTTGTCCCGCTGCTGGAGAAGGTCATGCAGTCCGGCAAGCCGCTGCTTATCATCGCCGAGGACGTTGAGGGTGAGGCCCTGTCCACCCTCGTGGTGAACAAGATCCGCGGCACCTTCAAGTCCGTTGCTGTGAAGGCGCCGGGCTTCGGTGACCGCCGCAAGGCCACCCTGCAGGATATGGCCATCCTTACCGGCGGCCAGGTTATTTCCGAGGAGGTCGGACTCTCCCTCGAGACCGCCGAGCTGGAGTACCTGGGCCAGGCACGCAAGGTTGTTGTCACCAAGGACGAAACCACCATCGTTCAGGGCGCTGGCTCCCAGGAGCAGATCGACGGCCGCATCAAGCAGATCCGTGCCGAGATCGAAAGCTCCGATTCCGACTATGACCGCGAGAAGCTGCAGGAGCGCCTGGCTAAGCTCTCCGGCGGCGTTGCCGTCCTTAAGGTCGGTGCCGCTACCGAGGTTGAGCTCAAGGAGCGCAAGCACCGCATCGAGGACGCAGTTCGCAACGCAAAGGCTGCCGTGGAAGAGGGCATCGTTGCCGGCGGCGGCGTAGCACTGCTGCAGGCTGCTTCCGTTCTGGATTCCCTGGATGACCTCAAGGGTGACGAAGCTACCGGCGTCAAGATCGTCCGCGAGGCTCTGTCCGCACCGCTGAAGCAGATTGCACACAATGCTGGCCTGGAGCCGGGCGTTGTGGCTGACAAGGTTGCCTCCCTGCCAGCAGGCGAAGGCCTGAACGCGGCTACCGGCGAGTACGTCAACCTCATGGAGGCTGGCATCAATGACCCGGTTAAGGTCACCCGCTCTGCGCTGCAGAATGCTGCATCCATTGCAGCTCTGTTCCTGACCACCGAGGCTGTCGTCGCCGACAAGCCTGAGCCGGCCGGCGCCAATAACGGCATGCCGGACGCTGACGCTATGGGCGGCATGGGCTTCTAAGTCCAATCCCAGATAGGTCTAGGAGACGGGCTTAGACAAGGCCCTTAGCGGCCCTCCTAGCACCTTTTGAGCGCCCCGCTTCTGTGCTTTAGAGCGCATGAGACGGGGCGCTTCGGCGTGTCTGCACCAGTTTGCTGCGCAGATACGATATAAGCGCACCGCGATTTTTCGGGCCAATCGCTGAATCTGCTTGTCACTGTAGCTTTCTAATCGGTGCGCATGTTCAACTCACAATGCCCCATTCATTGGCCAAGCAGGCTTACAATTCAGCGCCACGGGACTTAACACGCGAACCATGCACCCCACTGACCCCGTATAGGGGTAATTTTAACGGACTGGATTAGAAAAATTTTCTCGCTTGGGAGGGCTAGTTTACGGGCATAGCTATCGTTCGTTACACCTCGAAGCGTTACAGTGTTAAATTTTATTTAACGCAATCAACTATATGGCAAAAGAAAATCGCAGTTCAGAGCGATTGTGTCGTGAGGTAAAAATATTCCAATACCCCCTATAAGATATAGCTCTTTTCTTATCAAATTGCCAAGATATGAAGACACCTATGCAAACTTGACTTGCTTTAGATTGAACTTGTGCCAAAATATTTCTTGTGACGCCCACTGAGGGTGTCTGCAAACTGCAAACCCCTCCGCGGCAAATAGCTTCGGATCTATTTTAGGAGTTCAAATATGGATCTCTCCACCATCCAGATGCACCTGGACAACTTCGTTAACACCTGGGAAGGCTGGCACAAGGTTGTCGAGGGTCTGTCCAACTGGGTTGGCATTGCTAATGCTTTCGACTCTTTCAAGACCTCCCTCGAGGTAGCTGACGCAGCTCTTCCGGCTCTCAGCTCCAACTAATTCAACCAGCTCTAATTTTCTAAGGAGACACTAAAATGGAGAACCTTTCCTCTACCCTGAACTTTGCTTTCGACATCTTCGGTGGCCTGTTCAACGCTGCTTACACCCTCATTGAGCCGCTGACCGAGGTTGCTAAGGGTGCTTCCCAGCTGATCGGTATGTTCGCATAAGAACATACTTCAGCTCTGAGCTTTAAAGCTCACTGAAGCAAGAAGGCCTACCGTTTCGGTAGGCCTTCTTCTAGTTTTGTTGGCTGCTTGGGGAAGGGGTAACTGCGAACATTTGGCGCGCCTGCTGTCTATATTCGGGTTACACTGAATGCATGACTGATATTAAAGACGACGACCTTCCCGAGATCGACCTGGCAAAAACTGACGGCTACGTCGTCGATGGAACCGACGAGGATGATCCTTCGCTGATCATGCCGGACGGTTCCCCGGTTCAGACTTGGCGGGAAAATTACCCCTACGATGAGCGCATGACTCGCGATGAGTACGAGTCTGTGAAGCGTGCGCTACAGATTGAACTGCTGAAGTGGCAGAACTGGACTAAAGAGACTGGCCAGCGCCACATCATCATCTTTGAAGGTCGCGACGCGGCCGGCAAGGGCGGTACTATCAAGCGCTTTAATGAGCACCTGAACCCGCGTGGTGCCCGTACTGTGGCCTTGGAAAAGCCGTCGCCGCGTGAATCTACCTCGTGGTATTTCCAGCGCTATATTGAGCATTTCCCGGCTGGTGGCGAGATTGTCTTCTTTGACCGCTCTTGGTACAACCGCTCTGGTGTGGAGCGCGTTATGGGCTTTTGTACCGAAAGCCAGCATGCGGAGTTCCTTCGTGAGGTTCCGATGCTGGAGAATATGATCCTCGGCTCGGGTATCTCCCTGACTAAGCTGTGGTTCTCGGTTACGCGTAAGGAGCAGCGCACCCGCTTCGCCATTCGCCAGATTGACCCGGTGCGCCAGTGGAAGCTTTCGCCCATGGACTTGGCTTCGCTGGATAAGTGGGATGACTATACCCGTGCGAAAGAGGAGCAGTTCCGCTACACGGATACGGAAGAATCGCCGTGGATCACCATTAAGTCCAATGACAAGAAGCGTGCCCGTATCAACGCCATGCGCTACGTGCTGTCCAAGTTTGAGTACACCAATAAGGATCATGAGCTGGTGGGCGAGGTCGACGAGAACATCGTTAAGCGTGGTCGCGACCAGATTGGTGACTAGGTTGAGCTAAATTAGCCGCACATTAGGCGGGAAACTCGGTAAGTCCGGGTTTCCCGCTTTTTGTTTTAGAGGTACCAAAAGGGGGGTAAATAGGGAGGAATAGTTTCGCGGAAATCTGGGCATTTTAAAGGGCTATTTCCGTGCGGTTATGTTACGGAACCGTAGGTAACATTGTCGAAAACTATTTGTGGTCTCCGTCTCGGAATATTTAGCATCACTGTTATCTCAATCTCATCTGGCGAACCGATATGAGCTACGACACCTCAAGGAGACAGTGATGATGAAGAAGCACCTCACCGCTTGCCTAACGGCAGCGGCAGTAGTGGCGGCACCAGTGACGGTATCTGGCACGCTTGCGGCAGGGGCAATCGCCCAGGAGGTCCCAGCGCCTGCGCCAGCGGCGGACCAAAAGCCAGATGTGTTGGGACGCCCGACCGTCTCGGAGAAGCAGGTATCTGATGAGGATGGCTATTTCGACAGCGCGCACGGCCACGGCGTCAAGATTTACTACCGCACACAAAAGGTGGCCAACCCGCGGGGAGCGGTGGTTCTGGCACATGGTGTGTCCGAGCATTCGGGGCGTTACGATTACGTCGCTAAGCGGCTGCTGGATGCGGGCTACAACGTCTACCGCGTAGACCACCGCGGGCACGGCAAGTCCGCTGGCGGCAGCGTGCCACTGGGGCACATCGATAATTTCCAGTACATCTTGGATGATTTCGACCATGTGGTGGACATGGCGAAGAAAGAAAATCAGGGCGCTAAGACTTTTCTGCTTGGCCACTCGATGGGCTCGCTGACCGTAGAGGCCTATGGCATCCGCAACCCGGGCAAGGTAGATGGCATCATCACCAATGGTGGTGGCGCGCCGCTGAACCTTTCGGGCAAGAATGTTGCGGGAAAGAACATCACGCCGGATGATATTTCTGAGACCCAGAAGAAGCTGGATCCCACTATCTTTGAGCGCCTGCCGCTGGCCCAGCTCACCAGCTTTAACGCGCACTATGCGCAGAACCTGATCCCGCACCGCACTGAAATCGGTGCACAATCGCCGGAGTGGAGCAAGGGCATCACGATGTCTAATCCGTTTACAGATGGTACTTCCACTAACCAGGCGGTGAAGGACGAATATGCCTCGAGTCCGCTTATCGCGCAGAAGACCAGTGCCGGTACCGCCCTGCAGCTGGCGGCAATCGCGAATTATGACGCTGTTAATGCGGATCTCTTCACCGCACCTACTCTTATCATGCATGGCACCAAGGACGGCATCGTTCCGCCGTACTTCTCCCAGGATTGGTACAACTCCATTTCCTCCGAGGATGTGGAATACGTGACCTGGGAGGGCCAAAAGCATGAGGTCTTTAATGAGCCGGCAGCCGACCAAGCCCTCGATACCGTCGTGGATTGGCTGGACCGTCACGCCTAGAAGGCAAAGGACATAAGACTAGGACTCTTGGCAGGCATGGAGTGCTTGCCAAGAGTTTACGTATATGTAACCGCCGCGTTGCCCAGCTCAGATAGAAATTGAGTTATGAAAAATAAACTCTGTGCTTTCTCTTCTGCCCTGGCGCTTACCGCAATAGTAGGCGCGCCCGGAGCTGCGGCCCAGTCCTCGCTTCCGGGTTCGTCCTTTGGTTCTTCATTGGGGTCGTCATTCGGCTCTTCGCTGAGTTCTTCACCGGATTCCTCCCATGGCTCCTCCCACGGCTCCTCCACAGGAGACGATGCGCAGCCGGAGAAAACCACCGACTCTCGGGTGCTGTGGCAGGAAAGCTTCGATGAGGTAGACACCCCAGCGTGGTTCACGCACCAAGCACCGGAAGGGTGGAGCTCGAGCGTACAAGGCGTAGATTCGGGCGAGGCCCGCTGGAAGGGCTGGACCTTTGGCGATATGCGCCACTGGACTTGGGCTGCCGGAACCGATATGCGCCACTACTTCACCCAGGCCCATGACACCTTCGCCATCATTGACAATAAACAACAGCGCCTGGCTGAGGGCGATTCCATGACCGCCGAGCTGACCAGCCCGGCTATCCCGGTGGCGGGGCAGGACCGGGTAAATGTGGAATTCGATCATCATTACCGCCAAGGAAAAGCGGGACAAACCGCTACCGTCGAGGTTTCTTTCGATGGCGGCAAGGCACAGGAGATCGCCGCTTTTGATAAGGATGTCTTTTCCAAGCACGAGTCCATCGGCATCGATGTGCCGGCTGGCGCAAGGAAGATGCAGGTCAACTTCCGCTACAACAACGGCAATGATGACTGGTGGTGGGCGGTGGATAATGTGGGCGTCGTCAAGCCGCTGGGCGAGCTTAAAGGCTCGCCGCAGGCCACAGTAGACGTGCTCTCCGACGTCCAGGGCGACCCCCAAGACTACAAAGACGCGGTGCGCCAGCTCAACGGCATGGAGGATAAGGCAGGGGCGCTTGTGCTCAATGGCGATCTAGTGGATGACGGATCGCAGCAGCAGTGGGATGATTTCTTGGCCGCGCACAGCGAGGTGCCGCACGATTCGGGCAAGGAATTGTGGACCATCGGCAACCACGAAATGTATGGCAAGGAAGGCTCTAAGACCTACCTGGATCGCTTCCTGAAGTACTCAGGCCAGGACAAGCCGTGGAAGGAAGAGGTAGTGGATGGGGTGCCACTGATTTCCGTGAATACCGAGTTCTATTCCGATATCCTGCGCCACGGCAAGGAGCCGTTCCAGCGCATCAGCAAGGAGCAGCTCGACTGGCTAGATGAGCGCCTGGCTTATTGGGATGCTAAGGGCACGCCGGCGCTGGTCTTTAGCCATCCGTTGCTGCCGCAGACGGTATCGATGTCCCATTCGGCGTGGTACCAGAATGACTTTGAGGACCTCGAGGCGCTATCCAATGTGGTCAGTAAGTACAACAACATCGTGTGGTTTAGCAGCCATAGCCACTCTTCGTTGCGTCAGAATAACTGGTGGGGAACTCGCCGCTACGACGGTACCGGCGAGGCTGGGCGCACCGGCTTCCCTGTGGTCAACACCGGCGCCATTCTCAACGAGTACCTGCCGGATGGCGATAACGACGAAAAGATTATTAAGGAAAAGGAAGAGGCCTCCACTGGTCTGCGGGTCAAGGTTTATGCTGACCGCGTCCGAGTGGAGGCCTGGGACTTCAAGTCCGGCGACATGATTAAATATCAAGATTTTGCGCGGTAGGCAGCAGGTGCGGCCTACCGCGACATAGGAGAAGGTGGCTCCTGTAGCCCTACCGCCGCCATGGCTCGATGGGGTTGCCCTGCCACACGGCGTTGGTGGGCACGCGGTCACCGCGCATAACCAGCGAGCCGGGCCCCACGGTGGAGGCGGTGCCAATGAGCGAGGCCGGCAAAGCCACCGAGTGGGCGGCCAGCGTGGAGCCGTCTTGGATGGTGACGGTATCTAGGCTCATCACGCGGTCCTGGAAAAGGTGGGTTTGCACCACGGTGCCAGGGCCAACGGTGGCGGCCTCACCGATGCGGATGAGGTCCGTTTCCGGGAACCAATAGGAATCGATCCATGCGCCGCGTCCGATCTCCACGCCGAGGGCGCGCAGGCCCAAGTTGATCTCGCCGGAGCCATAGGTGTGCTGGAAGAACCACGGCGCGGCGACGACCTCTACGAAGGTGTCCTGCAGCTCGTTGAGCCAGACAAAAGCGGACCACAGTGGGTGGTCGGCCGCGCGGTGCTTGCCCACGCAGATCCACTTCACGGCGACGGTGACGGCCATGGCCACGGCACCCATGCCCATGAGGATGAGGCCGGAGAGGAGCCAGGTGAGGGGGAAACCGAGGGCGTCGAGAAGCGAGTAGTACACGCCAAGCGTCGCGGCAAGCAGCATGGCAGAAAACATCGGTGCCAAAAGGCGCATGGTCTCCACCACACCGCGGGCGGCCTTGACGGCAAAGCCCGGGTTATAGGTCAGCGCCTCACCCGAGTTGGCGGGGGAGTCCACCTCCACGGTCACGCGGCGCATGCGCTCTGGCGGTGCACCCCACCAGTTGGCGCCGGCCTTGGTTTTCTTCGGAGTAGAAGAAAGCACGGCAACGAGCGAGTTCTTCGATAGCTTGCGGCCGGGTGCGGTGATGCCGGAGTTACCCACGAAGGAGCGCTTGCCTACCTTGGTTTCGCCGGTGCGCATCCAGCCGCCGCCGAGTTCGTAGCCGCCAATCATGGTGTCATCGGCCAGGAAGGCACCCTCTTTGACCTCGGTGAGCTTGGGGATCATGACCGCGGTGGAGATTTCCACGTTGGCGCCAATCTCCGCGCCGAGCGCGCGAAGCCAGGCTGGGGTCAGCTGGGAGGCATAGAGCGGAAAGAGCTTGGTGCGGGCCTCGTCCATGAGGCGCTCGATGGCCCACAGGCGCCAGCCCTTGACCGATCGCACGGGTGCCACGCCCGGGCTAATTCCCAGCGAGAGGATGCGCACGCCCAGCCAGGTCTGCAGCATATAGGTGGCAAAGGCCGTCAGCGCACCGACGGGCGCGAAGAAGATCGCACCGACGAAGCTATCGCCGCCGGTGGACTGCACGAGGGTGAGAACAAGGGCAGCGCCAACCGCCAGCGCCACGACCGGCTGGATGGCCAGTAGGACGGAGGTGGCGTCATAGATGGCCACCCACCACGGCCGGCGCTTGGGCGTATGGGACGGGAAGCGGTGCTTGGAGCGACCCACCTTCTGGGCAGGCGAGCCGGACCAGCGCTGGCCGTCCTTGATCTTCTTTCGGCCGGTGACGGTGGAACCGGCCTCCACATGGGCGTACTTGCCCACCACGGTGCCAGGCAGCAGCGTGGAGCGCGCGCCCACGCGGGCACCTTCCTTCACGTCGATGGCGCCCACGTGCAAGATATCGCCGTCTAGCCAGTAGCCGGAAAGATCCACCTCGGGCTCGATGGCGGCGTGCTTGCCCAGGGTGAGTAGGCCGGTAACCGGCGGCAGGGAGTGCAGGTCCACGCCGCGCTTGACCTTGACGCCCAGCGCACGAGCGTAGTTATTCACGCGCGTGGCACCGGCCAGGGAGCTCGCGCCAGCGGCATTAGCCCAGCGCTCAGCCGCCCAGATGCGTAGGTGCGTAGAACCGCCGCGCGGGTAGTCTCCAGGCTTAATGCCGGCCGTAATGAGCCGCGCACCGTAGCCGCCGAGGGGGATGCGGCCGACGGGGGTGACAAAGACGATGAGCATGGCAATGACCAGCCACCACGGATAGGCCGCAGCCCACTCAAAGCCCAGCGATGCCGCCACGGTGGAGCCCAACATAAGCCAAGCCAGCCAGCTGGATGCGGCCAGGGTCATGACCGGAATCTGAATCAAGGTCTGGGCGAGGCGGGTGCCAAAGCCGACCTTGGTGACCTCGCGCATGGGGACGTCGGCAGCCGCGGGGCGCGGCTCGGCGCCGCCGATGAGCTCCGCCAGAGAACCCAAGCGCGGGTGATCGTAGAGGTCGCGCACGGCCACGGTGGGGTAGCGCTCCCTGATATGCCCCACCAGGGTCGCGGCCGCCAGGGAGGTACCGCCGAGCGAGAAGAAGTCGGCGTTCTCGTCCTCCACGGATACACCTAGGGTTTCTACCCATAGCTCCGCGAGCCATTTCTCGGTCTCGGTAAGCGTGGTCGATTCCACGCCCACTCCGGGCAGTGGCCACGGCAGGGCCTTCTTATCCACCTTGCCGGAGGTGCGCACCGGTAGCTCCTCCATCACGCAGATGCGCGGGACGAGCGCAGCCGGCATGGTATCGGCCAGGCGAGCGTGCGCGGCCTCATGATCGAAGCCCTTGGACTCATCCTCGAGGGAAACATAGCCCACCAGAACGGATTCGCCGCCGGGAGTCTTTTGCACGGCCACGGCCGAGTTATAGACGTTATCTAGCGCCGCAACATTAGCTTCGACCTCGCCGAGCTCGATGCGGCGTCCGCCAATCTTTACTTGGTCATCCACGCGGCCGACAAAATACAGTCCGTCTTCTTCCAAGCGGACGTGGTCACCGGTGCGATAGGCGCGCTGCCAGCCCATGGACTCCAGCGGTGCGTATTTTTCCGCGTCCTTGGCAGGATCCAGATAGGACGCCAGTCCCACGCCGCCGATTACCAGCTCGCCGACACCGCCCACTTCCACGGGCATGCCCTGCTTATCGACGACCACCAGGTCCCAACCGTTGAGCGGCAATCCAATGGACACCGGCCGACCCGGCAGCATCTGCTGCGCACAGGCGACGACGGTGGCCTCGGTGGGTCCGTAGGTATTCCACATCTCGCGGTCCTCGGTGGCCAAACGGTCCACCAATTCTTGCGAGCAGGCCTCGCCGCCGACGATGAGTAGGCGGATATTGTCGAGAGCCTCGGCCGGCCAGAGACCCGCCAGGGTGGGCACGGTAGACACGACGGTGATATCGCGGCGAATAAGCCATGGACCCAAATCCATGCCGGAACGCACCAGAGACCGCGGTGCTGGGACCAAGCAGCCGCCGTGGCCCCAGGCCAGCCACATTTCCTCGCAGGAGGCGTCGAAGGCGACGGACAAGCCGGCGAGCACGCGATCCTCAGGACCTAAGGGCCCGTGCGGGTGGTTGACCAAAAAGAGGCTCGCTTCCGCATCCACGAAGGCGGCCGCGGAACGGTGGCTGACGGCCACACCCTTGGGCTTGCCGGTAGAACCGGAGGTAAAGATGATCCACGCGGTGTCTTCGGGGCGCGGGGCAGCCGGCTCCTCGGCCGGGGAGTTCGGGCGAGCAGAATCGCGCAGGAAGCGGAAGCCTTCGTCCGTGAATACGCCATCGATATCGGCTTCGCCGAAAACCATTTCGGCGCGTTCATCGGGGTCATCGGCGTCGACAGGCACGTAGGCCGCGCCTGTCGCTAAGGTCGCCAAAATGGCGAGGTAGAGCTCCCGCTTGCCGGAGGTCATCCGGATGCCGATGCGATCGCCGCGGCGCACGCCATTGGCGTGCAGCTCGGCAGCCCATGCCTCGACCTCGTGGATGAGCTCGGAGTAGGTGATGATCTCGCCGTCGTCAAGCGCGGCAGCATCGGGGTTCATTTCCGCGGTGGTGGTAATGATGTCCCACAGCGTGCGCGGCCGCGGTGCCGCGCTTCCTAGAAGGTACTGCTGCGGGACGAGCGATTCGGGACCCGCCATTTATGCCTCTTCTTCGTCTGCGGCAATGATGGACTTGGCCAACTTTCTCAGGTGCTTGAGCTGCTTATTGGTGGACTCATCCAAGGCCTCGTCCTCGGCAGTGGCAACAAGCTCCGCCAGATCCTTGTGAACCTTCGCGCCCTTCTTAGTGGACGCGACGATCTGGCGGCGGCGATCCTTCGGATCGCGCTCGCGCTTGGCCCAGCCGCGGTCCTCGAGGGCGTCGATAAGACGCACCATGTCAGAGGCATCAATGGCCAGGGTCTCGGAGAGGTAGGACTGCGACGCGGCATCCGCGTCCACCAGGCAGGTAAGAACCCAGTACTCGCGCAGCGTCGTCTGCTTGGTCTGCAAAGCAGCCTCTACGCCATCGCGGGTGCGGCGGCGGAGGCGCTCCAATTGGAACGACGGGGACTCAAGCAGGGTCGTTGGGATTACAGAATTATTCGTGGAAGCCATACCATCATCATAATCCCAAAAGATTGGTTAAGGCCAATTAATCCGTTTCGATGGGGAGCCCAGAAGCCTTCCACTTATCCGTGCCGCCATCCACATTGATGGTGTCCCAGCCCAGCGCATGTTCTAGATACTGGCAGACCTGCATGCTGCGACCGCCTGCGTGGCAGATTACGTAAATATCCTTATCTGGGTCGATTTCCTGGATACGACCCGTAATCTCGCTCATCGGGATATGGGTCGCGCCCTTCGCGCGCTCCACCGCCCACTCATCATTCTCGCGGACGTCAATAAGCTGTGCGCCTTCTGGTACTTCATGTGGTTGAACGTTTTTCATGCCTCATACCCTAGTCACGCAGAGGTCCTTATGCTGCTCCGCGTGCCGCGTCCGAGAAGAGCCGTGAGGAACCAGGCGGGGCGAAAAACTGTGAGCTCGGCCCGTTGTGGCAACTGCCTGTTCCAGCAGCTTTAGCTCTTGTCTCGCCAGACTTGTAGCCCAAATGGTTATCTGCTTCGGCGTTAAACCCCTTGTATTCGAGGCTTAAAGTATGCCTTGGTCCAAGTCCTTGGCATCCGCGGCGGATGTGCGCGGGGCATCAATTTCCAGCGGCAACTGAGATGAGTTCAGGCGAACCTGTCTTGGTCGTGATTAGAGTGGCGTACAGCCCAAGGTACAGCTTTCTGTTTATGGCGAGGGCGGGTCTTCTCCACCACGTTTTCAACATTCATCTGAATTGAAAGGGAATTTTTTTGATGCAAAGTCTTACATGCATGCGGACAGAGCTTCGACAAGGCACGCTTGAAATCGAAGGCATGACCATTGAATGCGGTGTCGAGGTGAGCTTGGAGCCTCACACCGAATATATTGTCAACCTCGAATTTGAAGTTCGCCAAGATACGGCTCCCACTGCAATGAGGCTTAGGACCTTTAGCGCTGAGTTCGTACTCTTTGATAATGAGACAGAAAACAGCATTCGACTTACCGATGGCGTTAGCAATAGCTCAAGCTTCCGCCTTCGCACCGGACAGGAAAATGGCACGCTACTCGTTTTCAACGAGTACCTGCATAGTTACAAGAAAGATGTCGAACCCACCTACGAATACATGACTGGTGATTCAGGGATTGTTATCACCAGGAGGGAAGGCGACACCATTCACTTTGCCTGCAACAACCGCAGTCCACGCGAGCAGCTAGCGTTTGAGGACGTCACGGGGAGGCTTACGGTTACGAAAGTTGGTTCAGCGGAAGATCATTCCATCGCCCCTGCAGAGGATGGATCGCCAATTCAACAATATTGCTTCATCGACAGCGGCGATGAAGCACCCGATGAAAAGAAGCTCGTTGATATTGCTACTGCGCTGTCGGGCAAGACCACCCCGACAAGCGAAGCGGTCACCACATTAATTGACAGGCTTGAAGGGCTTAACTACACTATTATTTCTTCCGCAGGCAATGCCGTCACCATCGAAGTCGACATCTCGGATGAGGACACCACCGAATTCGCTATGGTCGATGAGGCCCGACTTTGGAATCTCAACCTTGTGAAGGTTAAAACTCGCACCTTGCTGAATCAGAGCACACACCGGCCAGAAAGTTAGGCCACGACTGCTCAGAATTTGGATGCGAAGGACCGCGTGATTCTTCGTGTTGAAGAACGAATTCTGGCGGAGAGCACGCAGGTGCAAGCCACGGATCTGGCTGTGGCACTTGGATCGTCGGTTCGTGTGAGGAGTCGATGTTGTTCATGGTAAATAGCGCCGGAAAATGGGGGTTCGCGCGCTATTTACCGTGAGCGTTGTCCGGGCGGCCCGCGGCGATTCTGGTGTGTCGCATGGGGGCAAAGTGACGCACACGGCGCTGGCCCCGCGCAGGCCTGCGTGCGCGTTTTAACGGTGCGCGGAGAGGTACTCCAGAATCGCCTTGACGCGGCGGTTGTCCTCGCCGGGGTCTAAGCGAAGCTTGGTGAAGATGTTGGAGACATGCTTGGCCACCGCGGCGGCGGATAAAACGAGCTCGGCGGCGATGTCCTTGTTGGACTTGCCGCGGGACATTAATTCGAGAACCTCGCGCTCGCGCGGGGTGAGCTCGCCCAAGCCGCTGCGTCCGGAGCTCATGAGAACTTGAGCCACGGTGGGGTCGATGACGGTGCCGCCCTGGGCCACCACGTCCAGGCTGGCCAGGAAGTCGCGCACCTCGGAGACACGGTCCTTCAAAAGGTAGCCGGTGCCGGCCTCGGGGGAGTCGAAGAGCTCCACCGCATAGGCCGGGGCCACGTACTGGGAGAGCACCATGACGGGCAGGCCCGGGTAGGCGTTTCTCAAATTTACGGCGGCTTTCAAGCCATCGTCGCCCATGTCCGGCGGCATGCGCACGTCCGTGATGACGATGTCCGGCAGGTCGTCGCGCAGTTTATCCACCACAGCCTCGAGCGAAGGAGCAGAGGAAGCCTGGCCCACTACAGAGTGCCCGCGGCGCTCCAACAGGCCGGCCAGGCCCTCGCGCAGAATGGCGGAGTCATCCGCTACCACAATCCTTAAGCTCATCTTTTACACTCCTGGCTGTCCGCGATCGAGAAGAAGGGGAATGGACCCGGCCACCCGGGTCGGGCCGCCAGGCGGTGAGGACAAAGACATTTCTCCGCCGAAGGCACCAAGACGCTCGGCCATCCCCGCCAGGCCGTGCCCTGGGACGACCTGTGCGCCGCCGGGGCCCTCATCCACCACGGTGATGCGCAGCGAATCGTCCGAGGTCACCAGCACCGAAACCGGCGCGCCCGGCGCATGCTTGGCCGCATTCGTCAAAGCTTCCGTGCCGAAGAAATAGCCGCAGGCCAGCACGGAGGCGGAGAGCTCAGGCAGAGGATGCGGGGCGTAGACGCTGACGTGGGGGCCGTGGGAGGAGGCGGCGTCGGCAAGCGCGGCGACCAGGCCGTGATCCTGCAGCACCTGTGGGTGAATGCCGTGCACCGTGGCGCGCAGGGAATTCAGGCCGCGGTCCACGTCCTGCTTTGCGGCGGTGAGGAGCTCGGTGAGGCCAGCGGGGGCGTCGAGAAGAGCCTCGCCCAACTTCATGCTCGCGGCAACGAGGTATTGCTGCGCGCCGTCGTGCAGGTCGTGCTCGATGCGGGCGCGCTCGACCTCGTAAGCGTCCGCGATGGCGCGGCGCGAGGCCGTGAGCTGCGCAATCTGCTGCGCCTGCTGCTGCTCGTGCGTGGTGGGTTGGGGCTTCTTTCGGAACACGGTTCACAGCATATCGGGTGCCCCGAACTACAGGGGTAGTGCTGGCACTACCTTAAAGAGCAACGCTAGGGCTGTTCTTTCCGCGGGCCCGGCACGGTGGAATGAGAGACATGGCACAGACACTTTCCCTGACAGACATCACCAAGGACTTCGGCGGCGGCCCGGTGCTCGCCGGAATTTCCCTCGACATTGAACCGGGCGAGCTCGTGGCCGTCATGGGGCCGTCTGGCTCCGGCAAGTCCACGCTGCTGCACTGCATGTCCGGCGTGCTCACCCCCACGCACGGTAGCGTGCGCTACGGGGACGAGGAGCTCTCCGCGCTTTCCGACGCCCCCCGCTCCCGCACCCGCCTGCGCAACTTCGGCTTCGTCTTCCAGGATGGTCAGCTGCTGCCGGAGCTCAGCAACGTGGATAACGTGGCGCTGCCGGCCATGCTTAACGGTATGGGGCGGGGTGCGGCCCGCAGGCGCGCGATGGAGCTTCTTGATCAGCTGGGCCTGGGTGGCCTGGCGGACCGCCGCCCGGCGCAGGTCTCCGGTGGCCAGGCCCAGCGCGTGACCATTGCGCGTGCGCTGGTGGCGAACCCAGGCGTTGTCTTCGCCGACGAGCCGACCGGTGCGCTGGATCAGTCCACCGGCCACGAGGTCATGCAGATGCTCACCACCATCGTGCGCCAGGCCGGGGCGAGCCTGGTCATGGTCACGCACGACCCGAAGGTGGCCGATTGGATGCAGCGCCGCGTGGAGATTCGCGATGGCATCATTCACGACGACCGCCGCCTAGGGGTGATTCGATGAACACCGCCACCTTGGTCTATGACCTGCAGCGCGAATCCATTCGCGCGCGCTCGGGCACGGGCATCGTCTCTCTATTGGCGATTGTGAGCCTGACCATCGGTTCCGCCATTGCCTTTTTGGTTGCAGGTGGTACCTGGATGTTGTGGGAGCGCGCCCAGCACATCGAGGACGCCGCGCCCGCCCTCAAGGAGGCCTTTGGCAACGAGATGGAGGCCTTCCTTTATCCCTGGTTCGCCCTGGCTCTCTTTGCCTGCGCGTTCATCCTTCCCGCGCTGTTTAACCTCACCTCCCAGGCCGCCGTCCTGGGTGCGTCCGGCAGGGAGCAGCGCCTGGCCACCCTGCGCCTGCTGGGCTTAAGCTCCCGCCAGGTGGAGCGCATGGCAATTGTGGAAACCGGCCTCCAGGCGGTGATCGGCATCGTGCTCGGCGGGCTGATTAGCCTACTCGTCGCACCGGTCTTTACCCAGCTGGACTTCCAGATGCGGCCCATTGATCTGACAGAGATTCTGCTGCCCTGGTGGGGATATATAGCCGTGGCCGGTGTGCTTTTCCTCCTGGCCATCGGCGCGGCACTGTACGGCATGCGCCGCGTGCGGGTGAGCCCGCTGGGCGTGGCCAAACGCCAGATGCCCGCGGCCTACCGCTGGTGGCGCGCCATCGTCTTCCTCATCATCGTGGCAGTCGGCGGCGTGTTCCTCACGGGCAAGGCGGGCCCGCCCACCGCGATGGTCGTCGTGGTCATGTTTGGCATGCTGATGAGCATCAACCTCATCGCGCCTTTCATCCTGCAGCTGGGCGCGCACGTCTTCTCCCTCTTCCCCGGAACCGCGCACTTCGTGGCCTGCCAGCGCGTGGCGGGCAATGCCCGCCCGGCATGGCGGCGCAGCGCTGCCATCGGCTTCTTCGGCTACCTGGCCGGCTTCCTCGTTGCCGCGCCCCTGGGCTCCGATGCCTTGGCCTCGGTGCTCAAAGAAGATCCCGGGATGAACGTGGTGTTCAAGGACATCTCCACTGGCGTTGTACTAACCCTCGTCTTCGGCTTCACGTTGACCACCATGTCCATCATCCTGGGGCAGGTTTCCGGCATCTTCGAGGACAAGGAGCTCATCCGCTCTCTGGATTTGATGGGCGTGCCGCGCGGCTTCCAGTTCCGCTCCGGGGCGCTGACCGTCATGGGGCCGGTCGTGGCCTTGAGCTCCTTCGGTTTTCTCTTCGGCGGCGGAATTGCTTCGCTGATGTTCTTCTCCAACGTCGAGCAAAGCGACGTCGATGTGAGCGCTCGCCTGCTTATGGCCTTCGGCTTCCTGGCGGTGGGCTGGGTGGTCACGCTTCTTGCCATTGTCCTTGTTGAACCGTTGCGCGGCTACGTGCTGCGCACAGGAGGTCGAAAAGAATGAAAAAAGAATGAAAACTGTACTGAAAATTCTTGGCGGACTCTTCAGCGTTGCCTTTATCGCGGTGTTCGCCGCCGTGTACTTCCTCGGCCCCTCCTATGGCGGGGCGCTGCTGGGCTAGCCCTATTTTCTTTTCAACGCCAGCGAAAAACACATCAACACCGCGGTGGTGGATACCGCAGCGTATACCGGAATCTATGGCGAGAGTGAAGAATTTCAGCGCGCCCGCGAGGCTTTGAAAGAGGACCCGACCAACGCGGAGCTCCTCGATGCCGCCATCGACGCCGCCTCCTCCGCCGAAGCCATCCTCCTGACCTTCCGCGGCCTGGACAACGTGCGCACCTTCGGCGAGCCGACCGCCGGCTACGCCTCCGCCAACGTGGTGCTGGATTACCCGGACGGCCGCTCGCTCATGCTCACTACTGCCAAGGACAAGGCGTGCACAGGTGAGGAGTTCGTCGAGGACCCCATCGCTCCTGATGCTCCGGAATCTGAGCTCGACGGCTGGCTTGCCTCCCATTGTGGCTTCTAAGGCGCGGTTTTCGTCCACAGGTGCCTTTAACGTTCACGGCAAATAACGCCCCGAAACACGCTATTTTTCGCCACTATTTACTGTGAACGACAGTGATTAGTCGGAAAACGCGAAAGGTACGCTTCGGCGCGCGGTGGGAAACCTCTTCGGTCTCCACCGTCTGCGGAAACGTACCTTCACAGTGCCGCCGTTAGCGTGCGGCAGAAGCGCTTATTTGAAGCGAGCCTTAGCCTCGTCGAGGATCTTTTCTGCCTCAGCCTTGTCGCCCCAGCCGGAGCCAGTGACTTCCTTGTTCGGCTCCAGGTCCTTGTAGTGGACGAAGAAGTGCTCGATTTCGTCCTTGATGTGCTGCTCCACATCGTCGATGTCCTGGTAGCGCTCCCAGCGCGGGTCATCGATGACGGCGAGCAGCTTGTCGTCGCCGCCGGCCTCGTCGGTCATCTTGAAGACGCCGACGATGCGGGCCTCAACGACTACGCCCGGGAAGACCGGCTCCGGCAGGATGACCAGGGCGTCGAGCGGGTCGCCGTCCTCGCCCAGGGTGTGGTCGATGAAGCCATAGTCAGCCGGGTAAGCCATCGGGGTGAACAGGTAACGGTCGAGGTAGACCTTGCCGGACTCGTGGTCAACCTCGTACTTGTTGCGGGAGCCCTTCGGGATTTCAATGGTTACTTCAACGCTCACAGCGATGTCCTCCATGGGGGATTGGGTATCAATTACTGCCCATAGTCTAGCGCGTTGCGGATTCGCGCTAGGGTTAAAGGCAATGAAAGCAAAGCATGTTTGGTGGTCAGCGACCGCGCTCGTGGTAGCGGCAGCGGTCGGAGGTACGGCTGCGCTGGGCGTTACCCTCCAGCGCGAATACGGCGATCTCTCGCACGGAGAAGCGCAGGCGGTGCAGGCTCCTGAGGAACCTTTGCGCACCGCCGAGCCGGGGGAGGCGGACCTGGATGCGCTAAGCGCGAAGCTGGATGAGCTCTCTAAGAATAAGGACCTTGCCACGTTCGGCGGCGAGGTAATTGATACCGAGACCGGGGACGTGGTGTGGCAGCGGGACGCGGATAAGCGGCTGACCCCGGCCTCGTCCACGAAGGTGCTCACTACCGCGGCGGCGACGTTGGCGTTGGATGAGAACGAGAAAATCACCACTAAGGTCTACCGCGGTGCGAATGAGAAGAACGTGGTCATCAAGGCTGCGGGTGATGTATGGATGACCCACGAGCAGCTCGATGACTTAGCTGAGCAGATTTCTCAGAACATCGATCAGGTCGATGGTGTCTACATCGATACTTCCGTGTGGTCTGGCGAGGCGCAGGCCCCGGGGTGGGATCCGGAAAACGTGGACGGTGGCTTCGTCGCGCCGATGGAACCGGCCATGCTCTACGGCGGGCGTTTGGGGGCGACGACGGGGGATGTGCCGCGCAGCCATACGCCGGCTTTGGACGTCGCTAAGCAGCTGGGTGAACGCCTCGGTGCAAGCGAGGCAGGCATGGGCTCTGTGGCCGAGAATGCGCAGGAGGTGGCGAGCGTGGATTCGCCGCCGCTAGCGGACCGCGCCCGAGAAATGGTGCGCCATTCCGATAATGTCATGGCCGAGGCCATTGCGCGTGAGCTGGCGATGGCCCGTGGCGAGGAAGCCAGCTTTGAAGGCGATACGCAGGCCACGCTCGAGGTGCTGCGGGAGCAAGGATTCGACGTTGAGGGCGTCGAGATTAAGGACAATTCCGGGCTCTCGGTAGACAACCGGCTCACCGCCGGGCTGTTGACGCAGCTCATAAATGGTGCGGTCAAGGATCCGCACCTACGCCCGCTGGTGTCTTACCTGCCGGTGGCCGGCGGCGATGGCACGCTGTACGAGCGCTACGGCGATTCCGCGGCCAAGGGCTATGTGCGCGCCAAGACCGGCACGCTGACGGGTGTTTCGGCCCTGGCCGGTACTGCGCAGGGCAATTCGGGACGTGTGTATGCTTTTGCTTTCCTCGTCAATGGCGGCGATATCCAGGCCGCTCGCCAGGCCCAAGACGCGTTGGCTTCTGCGCTGCATGAGTTCTAAAAAGCCCTTTTGGCCGCGGGTCTCGCCGCACTTTTTAGCTTGTCGACGCGGCGTGCGCGCCGCCTCCCTCAACCGCACCGTGGCAGTGGGGCTTTCCGGAGGCGCGGATTCTTTGGCGCTGCTGGCGGCGCTGGTGGCTGAGGGGCATGACGTGCTCGCATTATGCGTGGACCACCGCTTGCAAGAGGGCTCGCGGGCGCAAGCCGAGCGCGCTGCCGAGCAAGCCCGAGAACTGGGCGCGCGAGCGCGGGTGCTCAGCGTCGAGGCCGACGGGGCGGGTCCAGAGTCGATGGAGGCGGCCGCGCGGGTGGCGCGGTACCGGGCCCTAGCCGCCGCCAGTGCGGCCGAAGAGCTAGAAGTAGCCGTGGCGCACACGGCCGATGACCAGGCGGAAACGCTGCTGCTGGGGGCGCTGCGCGGGCGAGTGACCGGCATGAACGAGCGCAGCGAGGTGGAAGGCGCCCGCGTGGTGCGCCCACTATTAGGCGTGCGCCGCGCCGATACCGAGGGCGCCTGCGCGGAGTTGGGCCTTTCGGCGTGGCAGGATCCGCAGAACGCGGACACGAATTTCCGCCGCGTGGCGCTGCGCCGCGAGGTGATCCCGCAGTTGAGCCGCATCATCGGCGGGGATGTGGTGCCAGCGCTGGCGCAAGCGGCAGGCGACGCCGCGCTTGACGACGCCACCCTGCGCACCCCACCCACCACGGACTGCGCGGCGCTGGCCGCGATGGCGGAACCGCGCCGCCGGCGAGCGATCGCGGCGTGGCTGGTCAGCGAGGGGGTAGAGGTAACAAGGAGGGCAGTGGGGGACGTCGGCAAGCTGTGCACCCACTGGCACGGGCAAGGCCCGGTGGCCGTGCGATCGGCGCGGCAGGTGGGGCAGAGGTTGGAAGTAGCCCGTATAGGTGGCAAACTGGCACTATTGTCCGGTCATTAAAGGAGCGCACACGTGCACGACAAGAAAGACTTCGCCGTTCCCGCAAACCGCTACGGTGACGATGTAGAAGCAATCCTCATTGGAGAAGAGGAATTGCAAAACCGCGTCCAAGAGCTCGCGGATATGGTCTCTGAAAAATATGCCGACGCTGAGCAAGACCTGCTTTTGGTCTGCGTGCTCAAGGGTGCGGCGTTCTTCCTTACGGACTTCGCGCGCAAGCTATCCATCCCCTCCGAGTTGGAGTTTATGGCCGTGTCCTCGTATGGCGCCTCCACTTCTTCTTCCGGTGTGGTGCGCATTTTGAAGGACCTGGACCGCGATATTGCGGGGCGCAACGTGCTCATCGTGGAAGACATCATCGATTCCGGGCTTACCCTGTCATGGCTTATCCGGAACCTGAAGGGGCGAAACCCGGCCTCGCTTGATGTGGTCACGCTGCTGCGCAAGCCGGAGGTAGTAAAGGCCGATATCGACCTTTTGGATGTGGGCTTTGATATCCCTAATGAATTCGTCATCGGCTACGGGCTGGATTATGCGGAACGCTACCGCGATCTGCCCTACGTGGGCACCCTTCACCCTGATGTATACACCACCGACTAAAATCGCGCAGTAATGAAAAACAACAAGATTATTCGCTACGGCGGGATAGCGGCGCTTATCCTTATCGCGCTGTACGCCTTTACCTTCTTTAGCAACGATGCCCGCGGCTACGTGCAAGCGGATACCTCCGTTGCACTGACCCAGCTCAAAGACAAAAACGTCGATGAGGTGGAAATTGATGACCGCGAGCAGCGCTTGCGCATCAAGCTCAAGGACGAAATCACGGTAGATGAGCGCGAAGGCGTGAAGGAGATTGTGGCCAAGTACCCGGCCCGCGCCTCCGAGCAGGTCTTTAACTCTGTCAAGGATTCTGGTGCCCAGAAGTACCAGACCAATGTCACGCAGGAATCCTTCCTCGGCTCCATGCTCAGCATGCTGCTGCCTATGCTCATCCTCTTCGGTGTGCTCTTCTGGCTCATGTCCCGCATGCAGCAGGGTGCAGGCGGCATGTTTGGTATCGGCGGTTCCAAGGCTAAGGAACTGACCAAGGATATGCCGACCAATACTTTTGAGGACGTGGCCGGCGCGGACGAGGCCGTAGACGAGTTGCAGGAAATCAAGGACTTCCTGGAAGACCCCACCCGCTACCACGATCTTGGAGCCAAGATCCCGCGCGGCGTGCTGCTCTACGGTCCACCCGGCACCGGCAAAACCTTGCTTGCTCGCGCCGTGGCCGGCGAGGCCGGCGTACCGTTCTACTCCATCTCCGGTTCTGACTTCGTGGAGATGTTCGTGGGTGTGGGTGCCTCCCGCGTGCGCGACTTGTTCAAGCAGGCGAAGGAAAACAGCCCCTGCATTATCTTCGTGGATGAGATCGACGCCGTTGGCCGCCAGCGCGGTTCCGGAACCGGCGGCGGCCACGATGAGCGCGAACAGACCCTAAACCAGCTCCTGGTAGAAATGGATGGCTTTGGTGACCGCGAAGGCGTAATCCTCATCGCCGCTACCAACCGTCCGGATATCCTCGATCCGGCGCTGCTGCGCCCGGGCCGCTTCGACCGCCAGATTCCGGTCACTAACCCGGATCTTGCCGGCCGCGAGCAGATCTTGCGCGTGCATGCGAAAAATAAGCCGCTGGCAGAAGAGGTCGACGTAGCGCAGCTAGCTAAGCGCACCGCCGGCATGTCCGGTGCAGACCTGGCCAATGTGCTCAACGAGGCCGCATTGCTTACCGCCCGCATCGGCGGCAACGTCATTACCTATGACGCCTTGGAAGAGGCTACCGACCGCGTCGTCGGCGGCCCGCGCCGCCAAGGCAAGATCATCTCCGAGCACGAGAAGAAGGTCACCGCTTATCACGAGGGCGGACACACGCTTTCTGCGTGGGCGCTCAAGGACATCGAGCGGGTCTACAAGGTCACCATCCTGGCCCGCGGCCGCACCGGCGGCCACGCCATGACCTCCCAGGAAGATGACAAGGGCATGTACACCCGCGATGAGCTCTTCTCCCGCTTGGTCTTTGCCATGGGCGGCCGCGCTGCCGAGGAGCTGGTCTTTGGTGCGCCGACCACTGGTGCGTCTTCCGATATTGAAAACGCCACCAAGATCGCTCGTTCCATGCTCACCGAGTACGGCTTCTCCCCGGACCTGGGCACCGTGAAGTACGGCAAGGAGCAGGGTGATCCCTTCAGCCAGATGGGTGGCGGTGGCTCCATCGATTACTCCGATGAGGTTGCCTCCAAGATCGATGAGCAGATGCGCTACTTGCTCGAGCGCGCGCACGAGCAGGCCTATGACATCTTGCGCAATAACCGTCACTACCTGGACAAGCTGGCCGAGGCCCTGCTGGAGAAGGAAACCCTGCGCCGCCCCGACCTGGAGCGCATCTTCGATGGCATCGAGCCACGCGAAGCCTTCGACGTTTTCCCAGGCGAGGACGATCGCTTCCCCCGCCAGATTGGTTATGCGCCGGTCAAGACCCCGGTCGAGCTAGCCAAGGAGCGCGGCGAGGAGCTGCCTAAGCGCATGACGCTTCTCGATGCCTCCCGGGCCGCCCGTGAGCGCCGCCTCGCCGGTGAAGAACCGAAGGGCGAAGTAGGCTTCAACTTTGGCCAGCACGCTGGCGATTACGTCGATCCGGACACCGCCCGCGAGTTGGGAAGCACCCCAGCAAAGCAGGGCAAGGAGTCCACAGACACCACACGAGCTGGCGCACAGCCTAATCAGGCGGCTCAGCCCTCCGAACCCGCTGAGCGTCCGACGGCGCGCCCCGCCGCACGCCCCGCTACGGGCGGCGGTAAGCATCACAAGCCGGAAGCCGGCGCGGATGCTGAGGCTGAGACCAGCCAGTGGTTTAGCCCCGGCTGGGACGAGAAGGATCGCCGCAAGAATCCCTATGCGCGCGAGGACGACAAGCAAGAAGATAACTAATGCCTGATAATCATATTCCCGCCCGCGCCCCCTTCGACCAGGACCGGGCGGAGGCGGCGGTACGCGAGTTGCTCCTTGCAGTGGGGGAGGACCCCGACCGCGAGGGTTTGCGCGAAACCCCGGCCCGCGTGGCCCGCGCCTACCGCGAGGTCTTTGCCGGCCTGCACGAAGACCCAACCGAGGTCCTGCACAAGACCTTCGCCGAGGACCACCAAGAACTGGTCCTGGTGCGCGATATTCCTATCTATTCCACCTGCGAGCACCACTTAGTGCCGTTCTACGGCGTGGCGCACATTGGTTATATCCCAGGTAAAGATGGACACGTCACCGGTTTGAGCAAGCTCGCCCGCTTGGCGGATATGTACGCCAAGCGCCCCCAGGTCCAAGAGCGCCTGACCCAACAGGTCGCGGATGCCCTGGTGGAGGTCCTTGGCGCGCAGTCCGTCATCGTGGTCATCGAGTGCGAGCATCTGTGCATGGCCATGCGCGGCATCCGCAAGCCTGGTGCGACGACGACCACCTCCGCGGTGCGCGGAGGCTTCAAGAATAATGCCGCCTCTCGTGCAGAGGTACTCAGCCTGATTCGTAGCTAAATTCGGTTCACCATTAAAAGCCTTAAGGAGCACGCCATGCAGCAGGCAACCTCGGTTTCGGATCTCACCAGGAGCAATCGCACTCTGGTGATGGGCATCGTCAACGTTACGGAGGATTCCTTTTCCGATGGCGGCCGGTGGTTGGACTTTGATGCCGCCATTAACCATGCCCGCGAGCTCGTGGCGCAGGGTGCTGACATGATTGACGTCGGCGGCGAATCCACCCGCCCGGGCGCGGTCCGCGTGGAGGCGGACGTCGAGGAGCGCCGCGTGGTGCCCGTCATTCAGGCTTTGAGCAAGCTCGGCATCCGCACCTCCGTGGATACGATGCGCGCCTCGGTGGCGCGTGCGGCGGCAGCGGCCGGCGTGGACATGATTAATGATGTCTCTGGTGGCCTGGCCGATGCAGAGATGTATCGCGCGATGGCCGAGGCCGGCGTGCCCGTGTGCCTCATGCACTGGCGCACGCTGCAGGAGGGCGCATTCGGCTCCGCGGCCGGCAGCGCCGATCACGGCGGCGATGTGGTGCGCGATGTGCGAGAAACCCTAGAACGCCTGGCGAATAACGCGCTAGACGCCGGCGTGCGGCGGGATAATATCGTGCTCGATCCGGGCTTGGGCTTTGCCAAAACCCCGCAGGATAATTGGGCGTTGCTCAAGGCCCTGCCGGAGTTCTTCGGCGGCGAATTCCCCCTCCTGGTAGGCGCATCCCGTAAACGGTTCCTGGCCGCCATTCGGGAGGATCGCGGTGTGGAGTCCAGCCCACTGCTGGCCGATCCCGCTACCGCGGCCGTAACCGCCATTTCCGCCCAGATGGGGGCGTGGGGTGTGCGCGTGCATGAGGTTGCCGTCTCCCGCGACGCCGTGGATGTGGCGGCCGCTTGGAACGCCGGCAATGACTACACGGGTGGGGTCAACGCCAGTGGCAGCTATAGCAATGGCGCTGATGGCAATGGAACTATGAAGTCCACGGCTCTATCACGTAAACCTGAGGAGTAAATCATGGCAGACCGCATTGAACTCACCGGCCTGGAATGCTTTGGCTACCACGGCGTCTTTGAGGAAGAAAAGCGTACCGGCCAGCCTTTCATCGTGGACATCACCTGCTGGTCCGATTTCGCCGAGGCCGCCGCTACCGATGATCTGACCAAGACCATCAATTACGCCCAGCTTGCCGACGTCGCTGCAGACATCATCGAAGGCCCCGCCCGCGACCTCATCGAGACCGTTGCCAGCGAGGTGGCCGATACCATCATGGAGACCTTCGAGGGCCTGCATGCCGTAGAGGTCACCCTGCACAAGCCGCAGGCGCCGATTCCACGCACTTTTGCCGACGTCGCCGTGGTCGCCCGCCGCTCCCGCAAGCACGCGAGGACCCTCTAATGCGCGCGGTGCTATCCATCGGATCCAATATGGATGACCGCGTGGAGCTGTTGCGTACGGTATTCGACGAGTTCGCCGGCGAAATTGTCGCCGCATCGCCGGTCTATGCCACCCCGCCGTGGGGCGTGACGGACCAAGACGAATTCCTCAACGCGGTGCTCATCGTGGACGTCGAGGAGACTCCGAAGGAACTCCTGCGCCGCGGGCAGAAGCTCGAAGAGGCCGCCGAGCGGGTGCGGGTGCGCCACTGGGGCCCGCGCACCCTCGACGTCGACATCGTGGACATCGAGGACTATACCTCCGATGACCCAGAGCTTATTGTCCCGCATCCCTATGCCCACGAGCGCGCCTTCGTGCTGATCCCCTGGTTGGCGGCCGATGGTGGTGCTAGGTTGAGTGGGGAGGGCGTCGCCAAGCGGGTAATAGCACTGGACCCGCAGGAGCGCGCCGATATTCGCCGGCTGGGCATGATGGAGGAGCTATGAAACGGACCTCGTTGGGTGCCCTCATTGGCACCGGGGTCTTCTTTGCCGCCGCCGCGGCCATCCTCACTACGCGCTTTTATGGCTCCATGCTGCACATTCCAGTGACGGTTTCGGCCACGCTGTGGCTCATGGCCGTTATCTGCGTGGCGCTGACCTGGAAGGTCGATCAAGCAACCGAGGACGAGCATGGCATCGGCCTAGATAATTCGCAGCTTAATCCCATGACCATCACGCAGTTCATGCTGGTGGGCAAGGCCTCGGCGTGGACCGGAGCCATCGTGGGGGGAATCTATGCAGGCGTGGCCGTCTACGTTATCCCCAACGCCGGCACGCTTGCGGCCGCCTCCGATGACCTGGTGGGGGTCATTGCTTCCGCACTCGGTGGCCTCGCCATGTCCGCTGCTGGCCTGCGGCTGGAGCGACACTGTGAGACCCCGCCCCCACCGGATGGGGTACAAGCGGTACATTAGTGAGCATGACTGAGCCGCGCTCTTCTTCTCACAGTACTTCCACCAAGACGTCCAAGCCGGATCTGGGCCAGATCGGACTCATCGTCCTCGTGGTGCTGGCCGTCCTAGCTAGCATCGTCATGCTGATTTCCGGCTCTGCCGCGGCGCTGAAGATTGCGCTCATCGCCGCCTTGTGGGCCGCTGTGCTCGGCTTCTTCCTGGTGATGCGCTACCGCCGCCAGGCCGAAGAATCCGTGACCAAGCTAGAACTGCAGGAGCGCGCCCACCGCGCCGAGCTGAAGCAAGCCCGCGCGGCCGATGGCCAGCCCCTACCGGACCAGGAGCTGCTCGATGAGATCCGCACCGAGCTAGCCTCTATCCGCAAGCAGATTGAGGATCTCTCAGGCCACGACTTCACCTATGAGCCGGCCGCCCTGCACGCAGAAGCCCGCCGCATCATGCAGCTGGAGGCCCAGACCGCAGCCGCCGCGCGCCCGGATGCGGAGGAAGGCAACGTGGACTTCACCCAGTCTTCTTCCGGCGCCCCGTCCGCCGATGCTATCGCCGGCCGCCTGGGGAACCAGCCTTCCGCGGCGCATGCCGAGTCCAACCCACTCAATGACATCATTAGCGAAAAGACCCGCGCGCAGCGTACCTCCGGCAAGTCTTCTGGCGCCTCTACCTTTAATACCGGCGGTTTCCAGGCCGTGCGCTGGGATACCGGTGGCGATGACTCCCTGAAGACCACCCACGCTTCCGCCTCCAGCGAGCACCACGGCAGCCACCGTAAGCCGGAGGTTGCGACCACGGCCAATGACGAGACCCAGGACATCCCGCAGCAGCCAGCATCGCAGCGCGATGAGCGCGCGGAGTACCCGGGCTCCGGCCAGCACGTGGCCCCAGAAAAGTCCGAGCCAGTACGCCAGAAGGCGGCCCGCTCGCATCATCGCGCGGCTGCTGAGGAGCCGGATTCGCGTGGCCGCCGCCGCAGCGACGATAAGCGCGAAGGCGCAGTGTCTGTGGCCGAGCTTTTAGCCCAAGCGAAAAAGAAGGACAAATAAATGCGCCCGCCACGCATGCGGGTAGCCCTCTTTGGCCGTAGCTTGGCCGGTTTTACCTTGGCCAATGCTATGGAACGCGCCGGCCATGAGGTGCAGATGCTCTCGGATCCAGCCGAGCTTTCCTCTTTTGAGGCACTGATTATCGCTGTAGGCGATGCCCGTCTGGAAGCTACCGTGGAGTTGCTCGAGCCACACGTCCATCGCGGACTAATTGTCTTCCACACCTGCCTTTCACGTGGGGTGCAGGTATTGGATCCGCTGGAAACTCGCGGCTGCGTTGTCGCGGCGCTCGCCCCATTTACGCTGAAGCGCTGGGCGGTGACCACCCTGGATGAGTTGGGCGAGACCGTGGTGGAACTTAATATCGCCGAGTTTCACGCAGAGACCGTAGCGCTTTCCGATGCCGAGCGTGCCCCCTTCGCTGCCCGCGCCTACTACGCCGAAATGCTGCGGCGCTTGCATATCTCTGCGGCGGTTGATGCCCATTTCCTCTCGCCCTCAGAAGAGCCACCCCTGGTGGGTGAGGACATGGACACCGAAGAAATTATCGCCGCCTACCGCGGCACCACCGACCCCGGACTGCGACGCAGCTACGTGGAAGTTGCCCGCCGCTTAGGCGAGGTGGACGGCCGCGAAGAGCTAGAAATGTGGGCCCTACAAGAGGAGAGCCGATGAGCCTGGAGCTGGGAAACGCTACCGTCATCAACGATATTGAGCGCATCCGCATGGTCGGTAGTGCTTTTCACAAGACTGGCCGGCCGGTCGCCTTCGTGCCGCTGACTACCGGTGTGCACGCCGGTCATATCGCGCTGGTGCGCGCGGCGAAGCGCATCCGGGGCGCCGTTACCGTCGTGGCCCTGCAGTCCCCGCAGAAGGAGGACCTTGAGCTTCTGCGGGCCGAAGGAGTGGACATCGTGTGGGAGTACTCGCCCGAGTCCTTGTGGCCACACGGGCGCCGCATTGCCGTAGCACCGGCCGACGCCGCGACTGCTCTCGAGCCGGATCTCAGCGGGGATCTCACGCTTTACCTCGCGCTCATTTTGGCGCTTGCGCCAACCGCCGTCCTTTTAGGCGAGAAGGACTACGAGCTTCTCCTTGCCATCCACCATGCGGTCCAGGACTTTCACCTTGGGGTCCGCGTGCAAGGCGTACCCGCTGTGCGCATGCCCGACGGCGTGGTGATGAGCCTGCGCAATACCCACGTGCCGGCCGAATCCCGTGAGCAGGCCGCGGCACTATCCGCCGCACTGACCGCCGGTGCGCATGCCGCCGAAGCCGGTGCGCAGAAGGTCCGCGAGGTGGCCGCGGAAGTCCTGCGCGCAGCAGGCGTTGAGCCGGACTACCTCGAGGTGCGCGGTCGCGACCTCGGCACCCCTCCCGAGGAGGGTGATGCCCGCTTGCTCGTCGCCGCGACAATCGGTGGCGTCCGGCTCATCGATAATGTGGGCCTGCCGCTGGGCATAGGCTTTAATAACATCGAAGAACACGAAGCCAAGGCCGAGCTTGAGCGCGAGCAGCAACGCGAGCAACAGCGCACACAAGATGCCGTTTTTCAGCAGCTATCGGAGGACTAATGACCGATATCCAGATCCGCGACCTTGATCCGCGCGATGAACCCCGGGCCATTTCTTTTGCCATTGAAGGCATGCACCTGCACTGGTTTGTGAAAAATCCTCGCTTCGAGCGCGCCTATGGCCGCTATTTTTGGGATTTAGAGCGTGCCAAGGCCACCGATATTCTGGCCGCTTATGATGGTGATCGCTTTCTCGGTGTACTTTTAGCCTCCATGAAGGGTAAGCCTGCTCTGCCCTATCCGTGGTGGCGCAAGGCTTATGTCCATGCGGTGGAAATCTTCAATAACCTACGCCCCGGCGGGCACCGCGATGACTATGATGCTGCCAATAAGGACATGCTGCTCAAGTACCTAGGCGAGCATCCCATTGATGGCGAGATCGGTTTCCTCGTTGCCGACCCTAACTCTGGCGTGAGCGGCGTGGGCACGGCACTGCTTGAGGCCTTCGAATCCCGCCATTCCGGGAAGAATATCTACCTGTTTACCGATGACGGCTGCACTTATCAGTTCTATGACAGCCGGGGCTTTAGCCAGGTGGGCGAGCGCACCATCGCGGTCAACGAGGACCGCGACTTGGTGTGCATGCTCTATGTGCGGCGCTTGGGCGCACCGCAGACCTAGCGCGCCAACGCTCCCATCGGGTCCCAGGCCGGCAGGGTAGTCACGGACTCAGACTGTAGCGCCGCTTGGTATTGCTCCGGCAGGCGGGAAGGGTGCACGGCGATTTCGAAGACGAACTCGTCGAACCAGTCATCCGCCATGGTCCAAAAACCCTTATCGGCCTTCTTTGGACCCCAGGAATTCTCCACGCGCCAGCTCTGTACTGCGCTGTCTTCGGCGATATCGGCGCCGGTAAAGACCATCGCGTGAGTCATCAGGGATTCGTGCAGGCGCAGGCGCTGTGCCTTATCCACGTCCATCTCGACGCCGTAGAAAGCCGCATAATCGTGCAGGTGCTTGGCCCACACGCCGTGCTCATCATCGGATTGCTGGTCAGTATCGCAGCCGAACCACACCGGCTGACCATCGTTGATGGAGTCACGCGCGGCATCGCGCAGCACCTCCACCGGGGCGTTCAGATAGGTTACGCGCTTGCCCACCACGTTGCCCAGGTAGTCCACGGTGTAGAGCTTGCCGTAGGCATTGCGGGGATCATTAACCACGCACACGTACTCACTGAGGTCTGCGGGCAGGTATTCCTTGGCAAACTCCTGCGGGGTAAAGGTGCCCGCGCGGTGGAACTCATCATCCTTATCGCGATACTGCCAGACAAAGTCCTCCGGCGGCAGGCCCAGGTTGGCGGTGAGGATACGGTAGACGTCGGCAAGCGCCTGCTTGTGCGCGCCCTCTTCGCCGCTGCGGATCCGGTGCGCGGCGCGGCGCAGCACGGTCTCTAGATTGCGGTTGAGCATCGCCGTGGCCTCCGAGGAAGCGGTTTCCGGCATGGCGTACTGCGGTACTACACCGTATTTTTCCACCAGTGCGACAAACATGGACCACTGGCCGCCGTCATCGATCGGATCATCCATGAGCTTGGTTACGGTGCGGTCCGTAATATCGCGGTCCTTCAGCTCAGCCATGGCGCTAAGGAACCAATTGGCCTTCTCGAGCTTGTCAAAGAAGTAAATATAGGTCTGGGAAAGCTCAAAATCTTTAAGCTTGGCCTTGTCCATCAGCCCACCGCGAAGGGAATTCAGGCCGGCAAAAATCCAGCAGCGGCCCGAAGCCTTCTGGTCGGCCACGCCCCAGGAATCTAGCTTATGGCTGGTCACCCGGTTAAGAGTGTGCAGCACCTCGCGGTCGAGGCTGAGCTTATCGACGCCTTCCTGAGCCACCCCATTGCGTACCAAGCGCAGCGCGGCATCGCTGGCAAGCTCAGCATTGGCGGCATGAACCTCGTTCGGGTTAATCTCGGTCATTTCTCGATTCTCCTTAGTTCATCCGGTCCCAGAGGGGAAGCTCAATCGGTTCGGTATCTAGCGCCTGAGAAAGCTCATCGCTCAGGTGCTCCTTGCGCACGGCGATGTGGAAGACGTTGTGGTCAAACCAGGCATCGGACATGGTGGCAAAACCCTTGCCCGGCACCTCCTCGCCGTCTTCTTTCCGCGGTGGCTTGGAGCCCCAAGAGTTCTCCACGCGCCAAGCTCGGTCCCCATCCACACCGGTGAGCGCCATCGCGTGGGTAGGTGCGGTCTCGCCGGAGGTAAAACGCTCCTCCTTAGTCATGGTGGAATCGATGCCGTAGAGGCCATCGGTATCCACTAGCCCTTCGTCCCACACGCCGTTGAGGAAAGAGAATTGGCGGTTGACATCGCAGCTAAACCACACCGGCTCGCCGGCGGCTAGGCTGCGCTTGGCGGTCTCCTTGAGCTCTTCCACGGTGACGTTTAAGTACTCTTGCGGTGCACCACCCAGCACATTGCTTTCATCGGCGCTGCTAAATACGCGATGCCTGGGGTTTGTGGAACGGGGGTCATCGGCCAGCACCACGAACTCGTTGAGGTGGGGCAGGTATTTCTTGGCAAACTCGCGCGGGGTGGAGTGCAGGCGCACGAATTGCTCGTCCTTCGTGCGATACGCCCAGGTAAATTCCTCGGGCGGGGTGCCCAGGTGGATGGCCAGGATGCGGTGGATATCCTTGTGCGCTTGGGCGAGGACCTCTTCGCGCGGACCGTCTTGTGCGGCGGCGCGGCGCACCACCGTGGCGAGATCGCGGTTCATTTCCGCGGTATGTCCAGACGAGCGGACCTCCGGCATGACCTCGGCAGGTACCACGCCGTACTTGGCCACCAGGTTGCTAAAGAAGCACCACCAGCCGCCATCGGCCCCGGCGTGGTCGAGCACTGCGGCCACGGTGCGCTCATCCCAACCAGCGTCCTTTTTATCCAGCAGCTGGTTGAGAACCAGGTTGGCCCGCTCCAGCTTGTCAAAATACTGCAGGTAGGTGAAGGAAAACTCGAAATTATCTACGTTGAGTTCCTGAGCAGCGCGGTGGCGGAAGACGTTTAACGCGGCGAACATCCAGCAGCGGCCGGAGCGCTTTTGATCCGTTACCTCCAAGCTATCCAGCTTGGTCTCTGTGGTGGGGTATAAGGCGGTAATGCGGTCGCGGTCAAGCGCCGCCTTGGCCGCCCCGACATTGGTGATGGCGTTGCGGGCGATGCGCAGCCCAGAATCGGCCGCGGCCTCCTCGCGCAAGTGGGATAGGTATTCGTTGGTGAGCAAAGTCATATTTCGGTTTTAGCAGACTAGAAATCCTGATGGGGCTGGTTGGGGGAAGAGCTAGAGAAATTCCGCCAGCTTTTCGACGGCCCCCGGAGTCCCCACTTCCTCTGGCAGCCACGGAACCTCGCGCACTGGGGTCTGTGGGAGCTCGGCGCGCAGAAGTGCGAGTGCCTCATCTTCGGCCGCGCGGCGGGCGGCGAGGAATTCTCCCTGATTGGCAGGGGTACGGCGGTTAACCAGCATGGACCCCACGTGCACACCATTTCCGGTGAGGTCCGCGTGGAACTCGGCTGACTCGAGTACGGGCAGGCGCTCGGCGTTAAGGACAATATGGAAGACCGTGCGCGGTGAAGTCAGCGCCGCGCGTAACTGGGAAAAGCGCTCGCGCCGCTGGAAAAGAGTGGCGCGAATTTCCTGATTGCGCCGGTCCACGGGGTCATTATCCGCGCTGTTTCCGGGCGACATTCCGCGTACTAGCGAGCCGAATTTATCGGATTTTTCGCGCCGGGAAAGTAAGCCATCGGTATAGGCGGCCATGATTTCTGGCAAGGCCATCAGCCGCGAGGTATGCCCGGATGGAGCGGTATCGAAGATGAGGTAATCGACGTCGGACTCTTGGCCGACGAGCGCCGCGATACGCTCCAATAGTGCTGCCTCCTGCGTGCCGGGCGATTGCCGGGCCAAGTCCAGATGCTTTGTGACCTCGCCGTGCAGATGCTCGGGCATGAAACGGCGCATTGCAGAACCCACCTGCGCAAGATGTTGTTCTGTGGCGCGCGCCGGGTCGATCTCGATGGCGGAGAGGGAAGGGGTGAGGGCCACGGGGGCATCGCCAAGCGCGGTGCCAAAGATGTGTCCCAGGTTGTGCGCTGGGTCCGTAGAGACCAAGCAGACGCGGTGATCACGGGACAGGCGCAGCGCGGTGGCGGTGGCCAAGGTGGTCTTGCCCACCCCGCCCTTGCCGCCAAAGAACATGATGGGGGCGGTCTCTAACAACATTGAATATTCTCCAGCGGGGATCTTTCCATTCCCATGCGCGTATGCCAGGCGTGGAAATCCTCATAGACCAACGGCAAAAGCTCCAGGGTGTAGTAACTGGCCGGGTTGGGAATGCCCAGAGCCTCCGAGGCCACCAGCATCATGAAGAGATCGTCTTCCTGCTGCTGGGCCCTGGCAAAGCTGGCGCGGTACGGGGCCTGGTAGAACTCATTGAGACCAGCCCCGAACGCTCTAAGCTTGTCGAGCATGCTCGGGCAGCGGGGCGTCAAGATCAGCATCGGACCACTCCAGTGGGGCCTCCTTGCGGGCACGAGAGATGGCACCGACGGCCTCCACAATGACCCAGATGGTGGCCACCACGATGATGGCGTCCATGCAGAACAGCAGCCAGTTCTGGCTAGTAAATAGCGACTTTAGCTGCAGGAGCGCGGCCCACAGGGACATGGCGGTAACGAAGATGAGCGGGATGACCACTGGCCACGTCGGCCGACGTAGGTGGGTGAGGATGACTACCACGATGGCCAAGGTGAGCCCTGCCATGAGCTGGTTGGTGGTGCCGAATAGCGGCCAGATGGTCATGCCGCCCGAGCCGTCTACGCCGGCGGAGAAGGTCAGCCCAAAGGCCAAGCCCACCGCAATGACGGTGGCGGCCAAAGCCTTGATGCGCACGCCGATGATTTCGCCGATTTCTTGGACCACCAAACGCTGCAGGCGCACGCCCGAGTCCATAGTGGTGGCCGCAAAAAGCACGGCCATGGTGGCCAAGATGGTGCCGGAAAGGGAGGTAGGAATACCCAAGCCCTCATTCATGAGCGCGCCGCCGCCTTGCACAAAGGCGTCCACGCCGCCGGCGTTCCACTCGGAGTAGATTTCTTCCCACTGCGTGGCGGTCTTGAAGCCGGCGGTAGTAGCGATGATGGTACCCAGTGCGAGCAGGCCCTCGCCCACGGCGCCGAAATAGCCCACAAAGCGCACGTCGGTTTCTTTATCCACCTGCTTGGAAGAGGTACCGGAGGCCACCACGCCGTGGAATCCGGAGACAGCGCCGCAGGCGATGGTGACAAAGAGCAGTGGAAAGATGCCCGGGGTGCCGTCTGGTACGTTATCGCGCAACGCTGGCGCCATAATCGAGGGCCGAGTGATAAGGAAAGACCCGTACAAGATGGCCAAACCTACGAAAAGCTGCAGGCCGTTGATGTAATCGCGTGGCTGCAGCAGCACCCATACCGGCAGCATCGAAGCGATGAAGGCGTAGATGAATAACAAGATGATCCACACGCCATTGGCGGGAATCCCCAGGACGGTATCTGGCAAGACCACGGGCACGCGGTCGCCGATAATCATCAGCGCGTAGAGCGCGACCACACCCACGATAGATACCAGCGGTAGGTTCCACTTCAGGCGGTAGATGGCCTGGCCGATAAGCAGCGCGACGGCGATGGCGCCCCACGTGGGGATGACGGCCGTGGGAGTGGATACCAACAGGTTGGAGATGACCACTGCGAAGGCAGTATTCACCATCAAAAGCAACAGGAAAATGACGATGAGGAAGAGGTTACGCCCGCGCTTGCCAATATAGCGCCCAGACAAGGTACCAATGGATTGGCCCTTGTGGCGTTGAGAGGCCCACAGAGCGCCGAGATCGTGCAAGCCTGCGAAGAATATGGTGCCGATGGTGACCCAGAGAAATGCCGGTACCCAGCCCCAGATAACGGCTACGGCAGGACCGATGATCGGTGCTGCACCCGCTACGGAAGTGAAGTGGTGGCCCCACAGGACGTATTTATTGGTCGGGACATAATCCACGCCATCTTCCATGGTGTGGGCCGGGGTGGAGTAATTCGGGGATAGCCGGAAAATTCTTTGCCCTAGGAATTTGGAGTAGAGCAGATAGCCGGCGACCATCATCGCGATACCGATGATGGCGAGGACAAGAGAGTTCATAGTGTGTGTCTCCTCATAGACGAGCAGGTGGCGTGCATCACACGTGCGAGTAGTATGCCATAACTCACATATGCATTTGCCTGTGGGGGAGACCGATGGGTGGATTTATATTTGAAGTGCGCCCGGAGACTTTTGGTTCAGTCGCCGTGGATAGACAAAAAGCGCGGCCCTTGCTCGAGCAGGAACAAGGGCCGCGCGGTGGGTACTTAAACCAGGTAGTGGTTACTTCTTATCGACGCCGATATTGCCGTCCTTCTTCCACACCACAACCACTGCCGGGCGTGGGGTGGACTTGCCACCGTCAGGCCAGTGAGAGGTCTGCTTTTCAAAGGTGGCGTCATCGGTTTCACCTGGGTGCTGGACGTTGACCATCACGCGCTCATCGGTGACGATGGGCCCGCAGGTCTCGGCACCTGCCGGAACGGTAAGGAAGCACTTCAGCTCACCGCGGGTATCGCCCTCGGTGGTCACCGCGTAGAGGCCATCGTTGGACTCCAGCGCGTTACCGTCGGTGGAGATCCACAGATTGCCGTGGCTATCAAAGGCCAGGTTATCCGGGCAGGAAATCGGGGACACCTTCTCCTTGTCAAAGCCACCGAAGTAGGTATTAGCCTCCTTCGGATCACCACAGACCAGGAAGAGGTTCCAGGTGAACTTCTCACCAGCGTGGTCATCTTCAATCTCCATGACCAGGCCGTTCTTGTTCTCCTTGACGGGAGCCCATTCCATCGGCTCTTCCTTGTTCTTCTTGGCGTCCTCGCCGGTAGCACCGCGGTACTTATTGTTGGTCAGGGCCACGTAGACCTTCTCCGAGTCTGGGTGGACCTGCATATCCTCAGGGCGATCCATCTTGGTGGCGCCCACCTTATCGGCTGCCTCGCGGGTATAAACCGCAACCTCTTCGGCGGACATGCCGTCAACGTGGGACTCGAACTTATTGTTTTCCGTATCGGAGGTCAGCAGCTTAATCCACTTGCCCTCGCCGTCGAAGGCACCGTCTTCGGGCAGCACGCCGGAGCCGTCAATCTCGTCGGCTGGGGAGTTGCCCTCTACCTTGGCTACGTACAAGGTGCCGTGGTCCAAGATGGTGAGGTTGTGCTCGATATCGCCCTCTTTGTACTTCTTGGTGGAGATGAACTTGTAGATGTACTCGAAGCGGGAGTCATCGCCGGCGTAGCACACCACGGTGCCATCGGAGGCGATGTGGATGTTGCCGGCCTCGTGCTTGAATCGGCCCAGAGCGGTGTGCTTGACCGGCGTGGACTTAGGATCTAGTGGGTTAATCTCTACGATCCAGCCGAAGCGGTTCGGCTCGTTCGGCTCTTTGGAGACGTCGAAGCGCTTATCAAAGCGCTCCCACTTGCGCTGGGACTCGCCATCTTCCATGCCGAAGCGCTCCAGCGACTCCTGCGCCTTCTTGTCATCCAGCTTGGCGTGTGCAAAGTACTGGTCAAAGTTCTCTTCGCCGGAGAGCATGGTGTTCCACGGGGTGATGCCACCGGAACAGTTATTCAAAGTGCCCTTGACCTTCTTGCCCGTCTTATCGGCAGAGGTCTTTACAAACTCGGAACCGGCAGCTGGGCCGACCAAGGTGAATTCGGTGGTGGCGGTAATGCGGCGGTTGAGTGGGCCAAACTCGCGCTTGAGCTCACCGGTGTTGCCAACCTTGGATACTTCCACGATGGAGTGACCGTGACCAGCCCAGCCAATCTTGGCCTGCTCCTCGGTCGGGTTATCCGCATCGTAGTTGGGGAACATCTGCGGCTCGGTGGTGTACTCGTGGGAGCAGACGTAGATAAGGCGGTTGTCATCGTCTGGGTGCTCGATAAGACCGGCAAAGTCATTGTTGAAGCCGAACTGCTTCTCAGCTGCCTCGGCGGTCTGATTCTTGTCATCGAATTCCGGTGCGTCCTTAAACAGCGGATCGCCCCAGGCAATGAGGACGGACTGCTCGTAGCCATTCGGGATGACTACTTCGTCCTTTTCATTCGGCTGTACTGGGTCGAACTTCATGCCCTCGGCGGAGGTGAGCTCGACGTTCGCCTCAGAGGTTTTGCCGCCCTTGCCCTCGGAAGAAGACGCCTCGTTGGAGGCATCATCCGGGTTGGAGCAGGCAGCCAGCGCGGCGCCGCCGCCGACGGTTACAACGGACAGGCTGCCCGCGCGCAGGGCGGTACGACGGGAGAACTGGTCGCCGAAGTACGGGTTATCGGACTTGTTCTCGCACTCTCCGAAGCACGCATTGCCACACTTGTAAGTGCAGGTCAGGCTGGAACGAGAGGATGCAAAGAGACTAGAGAGAAGATTGCGGCCCTTAAGCGCCATGGGTATTGCTCCAAAAATGTCGAAAAATATTGATTACATATGGGGACAGCCATATATAAAAGGTCATCTTCGTAACTGTGTGTTGACCCCGAGGTGACAGTGAAGTGAATTATGCGTAAATCCTTTCCCGGGAGAGGGTGGCGTGGGCTAAATCGCGTGCTGCGGTGGGGATCGACTACCCTTGGCTAACGTGAGCGAGCAGAAGAATAATGAAGTAAACGATGTCCCTGAGCAGCTGCGCATCCGCCGCGAAAAGCGCGATCGCCTGCTGGAATCCGGCGTAGAGGCCTACCCGGTAACCGTTGAGCGCACCATCTCTTTAAAGGATTTGCGCCATGATTTCCGCGTCGTGGCTGAAGGCGAAGAGCCTGGCAACGAAGAGGGCGTAACCTACCTGGCCCCTGGTGAGGAAACCGAGGTTACCCATGCCATTGCCGGTCGCCTTATTTTTATGCGCAATACCGGCAAGCTGTGCTTCGCCACCTTGCAGGATGGCGATGGCACCCAGGTGCAGGCCATGCTTTCTTTGGCTGAGGTAGGCAAGGAGCGCCTCGACGCCTGGAAGTCCGACGTCGACTTGGGCGATTTCATCTCCGTGCGCGGCCGCGTGATTTCTTCGCGCCGTGGCGAGCTGTCCATCATGGTCTCCGAATGGACCATGGCCGCTAAGTCCTTGCGTCCGTTGCCGGTGTCCTTCGCCGATATGGCTGAAGATACCCGCGTGCGCCAGCGCTATAACGACCTCATTATCCGCGAAGATGCCCGCAAGAACGCCATGATTCGCGTCAAGGTCATGCGCGCGCTGCGCAACTACCTGGAAAGCCAGGACTTTGTAGAAATCGAGACCCCGATGCTGCAGACCCTGCACGGTGGCGCAGCCGCTCGCCCGTTTATCACCCACTCCAATGCGCTGGATATTGACCTCTACCTGCGCATCGCTCCAGAGCTGTACTTGAAGCGTGCCGTCGTCGGCGGCATTGACCGCGTCTTCGAAATCAACCGCAACTTCCGCAATGAGGGCGTTGACCGCTCCCACTCGCCAGAGTTCGCCATGCTGGAGACCTACGCTGCGTGGGGCGATTACAACGATTGTGCCCGCATGACGCGCGAGTCCATCCAAGCTGTTGCCCGCGATGTCTTCGGCTCGACCACCGTCACCCTTGCCGATGGCACCGAGTTCGATTTCGGTGGCGAAGAATGGCCGGAAATCGAGATGTACCCGTCCCTGAACGAGGCCCTGCAGCGCAAGTTCCCGGGCCAGCCGGAGGTCACCATCGATACTGACGTCGAGACGCTCAAGGGCATTGCAGACGTCATTGGTCTCGACGTCCCTAAGGACGGCGGCTGGGGCCACGGCAAGCTGGTCGAGGAGATCTGGGAGGTCCTGTGCGAGGACCAGCTCGAAGGCCCTATCTTTGTCAAGAATTTCCCGGTTGAGACCTCCCCATTGACCCGCCAGCACCGTTCCGAGCCGGGCGTGACCGAAAAGTGGGACCTCTACGTGCGCGGTTTCGAGCTGGCAACCGGCTACTCCGAGCTCGTGGACCCGGTTATCCAGCGCGAGCGCTTCGAGGATCAGGCCCGCCTGGCCGCCGGTGGCGATGATGAGGCCATGGTGCTGGATGAGGACTTCCTCGCCGCTATGGAGCAGGGCATGCCGCCTACAGCCGGTACGGGCATGGGCATGGACCGCCTGCTGATGGCCTTGACTGGTCTGGGCATCCGCGAAACCGTGCTCTTCCCACTGGTTAAGCCAGAGCAGAAGTAGCCGCCCAGCGGCCAATCGCTAGCCGTCAGTCCGCGTGGCTGGCGGCTTTTGCCATGCCTGGGCTAGTGCGAAAGCGGCCTGGCGGAGGTATCGCCCCGCAGGCGCTTAATAATGTTCTCGGCCGAAATCAGGCACATTGGCACACCGACGCCTGGCACGGTGGTAGCCCCCGCATAGTAGAGGCCACCTACCTTGCGCGAGGCATTGCGTCCGCGCAAAAACGCCGACTGCCGCAGCGTGTGCGCCGGTCCGATGGAGCCGGCCGACCAGGCATGGTAGCGCTCGGCAAAATCGGCGGGGCCGAGCGTGCGCTTGACGACGACCCTCTCTCGCAAATCCGGCACCCCGGCCGTGGCCGCGATGCGGTTGAGGGCGGCGTCGGCAATCGCAGCCACGCGCTCGGACTCCTCAGCGTGATAGGCATTGCCAAACCCGGGCGCCTCCGCGGCCGGCACCGGCACCAGAATGAAGAGATTTTCGTGGCCCTCGGGGGCGACACTTGGGTCGGTGGCGGAGGTCTTGGACACGTAGATGGACTCGGAGGCCCCCAACGGCCGGGAGGGCTCTGGGCCGGAATAGACGGCGCGGAAATCCGGATCCCAGTCCTTGCTAAAGAGCAACGTATGGTGTGCCAGCTCGGGCAGCTTGCCCTTCACCCCGGCCAAGATGAGCACGGTACCCAGGCCCGGATTGCGCCGGCCCCAGTAACGCTCCGGGTAGGTGCGCAGCTGCGGCGGCAAAAGCTGGGTCTCGGTGTGGTGCAAGTCCGCCGCGGAGACCACGATATCGGCGTGGATGGCGCCTTTATTCGTGCGTACGCCCGTTACCTGCCGATTAGAGACTTTGATGGAGGTAACCTCCTCGCCCAAACGGAAGGTGGCGCCAAACTTCTTCGCTTGTCGGTAGATGGCCTGGACCACGGCGGCGAAACCACCTTGTGGGTAGCGCACTCCCTCCACCAGGTCGGTGTGGCTCATCAGGGAATATAGGGCCGGGGCGGCGGCCGGCTCGGAGGATAAAAAGACCGCCGGATAACTCAGAATCTGGCGCAGGCGGGCATCAGCAAAGGTCCGGCCCACGTGCTGCTGCAGGTTTGCCGAAAGCAGCGCCACGAGGCGAGAAAGCCGGGTGCGAATATCGCGGTGCACCAGGTTGAGCGGCGCGGAGAAGGTGGTGTAGAGGAAGTGCTTGAGCGCCATGTCATAGGTATCGCTGGCCTGCGCCAAGTAGTTTTTAACCTTATTACCCGCGCCGGGTTCCACGGACTCGAAAAGCGCGGTGACTTCTTCGATGCCCGAGTGCACGTCTACGGGCGCATCCCCATGAAAAACACGGTAGGCGGGGGAGAGGTTCACCAGATCTAGCTCCGCCTCGGTAGAGGTGCCGCACAGCGCAAAGAAATGGTCGAAAGCCTCGGGCATGAGATACCAGGACGGGCCCGTATCCCAGCGGAAGCCGTCTTCTGCAAAGCTGCCGGCGCGGCCTCCCACCTCATCCAGCGAGTCCACCACGGTGACCTCGTATCCTTCGCGGCCGAGCAAGGCGGCGGTGGCGAGTCCAGCGATGCCGGCTCCGATGACGACGGCGTGCATGACGTTCTCCTTAATCTTCGGCTGGGTGTGGGGCGTGCTTGCTGTGGCCGCGGCGGCGCACTGCGCGGGCCGCTAACCAAGCCTTGGTGTGGTTGGGCACGGATACGCGCGTGGTGGCGAGGTCCGTAGCAGGGGTTGCGGCGAGGCGATTGGTCAGCTCGGCAAAGATATCCGCCGCCGCGCTCACACCAACCCGTGCGGAGGAAGGTAGCAAGTCGATGGTGAGCGCGGCGGTAGCAAGCTCCTGGCGGATCTCTGCGATGAGCGCGGACTTGGTGGCCTCATCAATCCGGCCGGATGGGGCCTGCTGAAAATAGGTGCGCCCCAAAGTAGAGCTATCCTCGCCCAAATCACGCAGGAAGTTTATCTTCTGGAATGCCGAACCCAGCGCGCGGGCGCCGCGTTCCATCGCAGTGCGGTCGGCGGGTGAAACGTTTTCCTCGGCCAGGAAAATCTGTAGACACAAAAGCCCAATGACTTCCGCCGAGCCGTAGATATAGTCCTGCAGCTCGGCCGAAGAATACTCGCGTTGTTTAAGATCCGCGCGCATGGAGTGAAAGAAGGCAACAAGGTACTCGCGGGGGAAACCACAGCGACGCGCGGTTAAGGCATAAGCGTGGACCACGAGATCCGTGTGCAGTCGCTGCTGCGGTGCGGCCAGGATGGTTTTCTCGTAGGCATCCAGTGCGGCGGCGGGGTCGGTGTGGGCTTGGGCAGCGGCGCCGTCGACAAGCTCATCGGCAATGCGCACCACCGCGTATAAGTGGCGGATATCGGCGCGCACCCGCCCGCGCAAGAGCCGCGTGGCCAGCGAGAAGCTGGTGGAGTAGCGCCCCATAACCTGTGCGGCCGCGCGGGAGGCCGCTTGGTCATAGCGAGAAAGCATATCTGTCAACGTAGCATGCAGCCCATTAACGGTTCGTGGCGCGCGGCTGCCCCTCCGCGAACCCGGCGGCGGACTGCACGCCCACAGTGGCGCGTTCGCGGAAGCTAGCCAAGGAATTGGCGCCGGCGTAAGTGCACGAGGAACGGACGCCAGAAATGATTCGGTCCACTAGATGCTCCACGCCGCCGTGCTCGGGGTCGAGGTAGATACGAGAGGTAGAAATCCCCTCTTCAAACATCTCGCGGCGGGCGCGCTCGAAGGCCTCCGTATCGGAGTTGCGGCCGCGCACTGCCCGGCGCGAAGCCATGCCAAAGGATTCCTTGTAGAAGGCGCCATCGGCGTCCTTGTGCAGGTCACCTGGGGATTCAAAGGTTCCGGCGAACCAGGATCCGATCATGACATTGGAGGCACCGGCGGCCAGAGCAAGAGCGACATCGCGCGGGTCGCGCACGCCGCCATCGGCCCAGACGTGGGCGCCAACCTCGCGGGCTGCCGCAGCGCACTCCAGGACGGCCGAGAATTGCGGGCGGCCCACACCCGTTTGCATGCGGGTGGTGCACATCGCGCCCGGGCCCACGCCGACCTTGATGATGTCCGCGCCGGCGGCCGCCAATTCGCGCACGCCCTCCGCTGTGACAATATTGCCGGCAGCAATGGGAAGCCCCAAGTCCAGCGCTTTTACCTTGCGCAGCGCGCTGAGCATGCTGTCTTGGTGCCCGTGTGCGGTATCAATGACTAGGACGTCGGCTCCCGCCTGCGCTAGGGCACGGGCGCGGCCTTCCACATCGCCGTTGATGCCCACGGCCGCACCAATGTGTAAGCGGCCTCGCTTGTCGACGCCCGGCTTATACATCTTCGCCCTCACCGCCCCCTTCCTGGTGAGGATTCCGGCCAGGGTGCCATCCGGGTTGACCACCGGCGCCAGCTTCCGCGAGGTTTTGCGCAGCTTGGTGAAGGCCTCCTGTGGGTCAATGCCCACCGGCAGCGTCACCAGATCCGTGGTCATCAATTGGCCGACGGCGGTGAAATTATCCTGTCCGCGCAGGTCCTTCGGCGTGATGATGCCGATGGGCATGTCCCCCTCGACCACGATGGCGGCACCATGGGCGCGCTTGTGCAAAAGGTTGCTGGTATAGCCCACGGTGTGGTGTGGCTTTACGGTAATCGGGGTGTCATAGACCAAGTCAGCCGCTTTCACGGAGGCGATTGTCTCTGCGGCCGCATCCAGGGATAGGTCCTGTGGCAGGATGGTGAGCCCGCCGCGGCGCGCGATGGTCTCAGCCATGCGGCGACCGGCCACGGCGGTCATATTGGCCACGATGAGCGGGATGGTATTGCCAGTGCCGTCCTCAGTGGTGAGATCCACCGACTGGCGCGAGCCCACCTCGGAGTGGCTGGGCACCATGAACACATCGGAATAGGTCAATTCGTACGGCGGGCGGGAATCCTGGAGAAAACGCACTGGGATGGCCTCTCTATATATTCGGCTGGCGCGGTCTGACCGCGCGGAGGAAGACACTAAAATTATACTCCCCGACTTTCCCCATATCGGCGGCCTCAGTATCCTATCTGGGTGTCTCAGAAACCAGATCCGCACATTTCCGCAGAGGTAAAAATCAACCTCACCATCCTCGTCCTTGGTGCGATGGTGATGATCTTGAACGAGACCGCCCTTTCGGTGGCATTGCCTGCCATCATGGCGGACTTTGACATCCCGGCTACCTCCGCCCAGTGGTTGCTTACCGGTTTCCTGCTCACCATGGGCGTGGTCATCCCGACCACCGGCTTTCTCATGGATAAATTCACCACCCGCCAGATCTTTCTCGCCTCCGCGGGTGTATTCCTTGCCGGTACAGTCTTTGCGGCACTCGCCCCAGCCTTCGGCATCTTGCTGGTGGGGCGCGTTTTCCAAGCGGCGGGTACTGCGTTGATGATCCCCACCTTGATGACGGTGGCGATGACCCTTGTCCCGCCGCAGCGTCGCGGCAGCGTCATGGGCATTATCTCCGTGGTCATTTCCGTGGCCCCAGCGCTCGGACCTACGGTGGGTGGTCTGGTTCTAAGCATGTTTACCTGGCACGTCATCTTCTGGACCATGGTTCCGCTGCTCGGCCTCATCGCCGTCGCCGGCTACCTCCGCCTAGTTAACGTGGGCGATAAACGCGATACCCCGCTGGATTTCCCCTCAGTTATTTTGTCCGTCCTTGCCTTTGGCGGGTTGGTATATGCCGTATCGTCCATCGAAAACATGCTGGAAGGCAATGGCCTCGTGGACATCCTCGTCCTCGCCATAGGACTTGTGGCTTTGGCGATTTTTACCCGCCGGCAAGTGCGCCTCGCTAAAGACAATCGCGCCCTGCTGGATATGCGCCCATTTAAGGTTCCGAACTTCACCGTGGCGGTACTCGGAATGCTTTTGATGTTCGGGCTATTGCTTGGCGTGGTCAATGTCCTGCCCATCTACCTGCAGACCTCTTTGGCGGTAAGCTCCCTGGTCACCGGGCTCGTCGTCATGCCCGGTGGTTTGCTGCAAGGCGGCATCTCCCCGATGGTCGGCCGCCTCTATGATGTCCACGGGCCCCGTCCGCTGATGATTCCCGGTGCCCTTCTCCTTGCCGCGGGCACGTGGCTGATGACCCTGCTCACTGAGGACAGCGCTGTGTGGATGGTCATTGCTATGCACGTCCTATTCGCCCTCGGCATTGCGCTCATGATGACGCCACTGATGACAACGTCCCTGGCCTCTCTGCCGGATGAGCTCTACTCGCACGGCTCCGCCATCCTTAATACTTTGCAGCAGCTGGCGGGCGCGGCGGGCACTGCCTTTTTGATGACGTTCCTTAGCCGTGGCACCAAGTCTGGCCTGGCACAAGGCATGAATGATGCTGCTGCCACCGCTTACGGTGCGCACTGGGCATTCCTTTTTGCAGGCGTGCTCTCGCTGGTGGTTATTGTGCTGGCCCCCTTCCTCAAGCGCGTGCCGTCGACGGAGTAGCCACTAGGACAGGCACAAGGCCCGCACACGCTACGCGCGGCGGGCCGGAAACTCTGAGAGTGCGATTTAAGAGGCGCACAGCGGCAGGTTCAGCCGCTCGTTTTCAGCCTTATCGCCCCACACGAGGAACGCGGATTGGGTGCCTTCAACGGCCATGACGTAGGTAGGAACATCCGCGGTGGTCTCATAGCTTTGGATGGTGCACTGGTCATTGGAAAGCTCCACCGGCTCGGCGTCGGGAAGCATGGCATCGCGCTCTTCTATGCTGGGGTAGTAGGTCACGATATAGCTAAACCCATCGCCCACGCAGGAAATCTTGGCCTCCTGGCCAGACTCCGGCTCACGCGAGGAACACTTTGCCCCATCGAAGCCCTCCTGGCCACTACGGGAGCTCACCAGGTTCGGGTACGCATCCGCCAGGTTTTGTTCTTTGTCATTCCAGCTGGGGTGGGACAAGAAGAACCACAGCGCCGCCGCGGCAGCAATCGCGGCCACCGCCAACACGCTAATCAACGCAATGAGGCCGCCCTTGCCCTTCTTCTGCGGCGCTGGCGCCATGGGCTGTTGCCCCATGGGTTGCTGCCCCATGGGCTGTTGCCCCATGGGCTGGGCCATCGCCTGCTGCTGCGGCTGCGGCGGGGCGAATTGCTGCTGGGGGCGCGGTTCGGGGGCTTGCACGCGCGGGATCTGCGCGGTATCGAACTCTCGCTGCGGGCGCAGATGCGCCACCACATCCTTGGCGCTATCCGCCGTGCCGGTGGCCTTATAGTCCGGGCACTTGCGCGCGACGAGTTGCTCGAATGCTTCTACCGCATCGCCGTGCTCCTCACCCGACGGGCCGACCGCGGCCAGAACCGAAATCTGCCGCTGCTTGTCGACGCCCACCCGGGCCTCCCTTAGCCCATGGACCGCAAAGTCTGCCTGCTTGCGAGAGATCAAAAAGTCCACCGCTCCGGCCAGGGGGCCAAAGATCTCCGCCGCGTCCGCGCGGCTGAGATTATTGGGAACTTGCGAAAGCTGGGTGCCGACAAACCCCTCGCGGACAATGAACTCTTGCCCGTCGGCGGTAGTGCCCGTGCCCACCAGCGGTGCGATAGCCGGGTGGTGTAATCCATGTAGCGCGGTGGACTTTTCCACCATACCGGTGATTCCTGGGGCGAAAATCTCCACGCTCAATGGCTGATGCGTGGCTCCGTCTTCCACGGCGAAGAGCGTGGAGGAAGGATCTTCATCCACTACTGCCAATTCGTGCAGGTTGTGTTGGGTGGCGAAGAACTCAGGAAGTTGCGGCACGGTGGAGATTTCCTTAAACAGTGCGAAAGAGGAGCAGGGAACAATAAAACGATTCCAGATTACATGCCCGTGCCCCTGTTCGCTACCGGCGTACACCCGTGTGAGCTGCGAAGATGGGGAATTATCGCGGTATTGCGGGCATCTGGGAGCAAAACCGGAAATGATCGGCGGATTGCCGCGTTAGAGTGGGTGACACATTAGAAGCGAAAGTATAGGGGAATCATGTTCGAGAGGTTTACCGATCGTGCTCGCCGCGTCATCGTTTTGGCGCAGGAAGAAGCACGCATGCTTAACCACAATTACATCGGCACCGAGCACATCCTGCTCGGCCTTATCCATGAAGGCGAAGGCGTCGCTGCCAAGGCACTGCAATCCATGGGTATTTCCCTAGAGGATGTCCGCCGTGAGGTCGAGGAAATCATCGGCCAGGGTAGCCAGCCACACACCGGCCACATCCCCTTTACTCCACGTGCCAAGAAGGTTCTTGAGCTCTCCCTGCGTGAGGGCCTGCAGATGGGACACAAGTACATCGGTACTGAGTTCTTGCTGCTGGGGCTCATTCGTGAGGGCGATGGCGTCGCCGCGCAGGTGCTGACCAAGCTCGGCGCCGACCTGCCACGCGTGCGCCAGCAGGTTATCCAGTTGCTGTCCGGCTACGAAGGCGGCCAGCAGGAGGGCGGCTCCTCCAATGGCCAAGGCTCCGGTCCAGTCGGTGCAGGTGCTGGCGCCGGCGCTCGTGGCGGCTCCGGTGGTTCTGGTGAGCGTTCCAATTCCCTGGTGCTTGATCAATTCGGCCGCAACCTCACCCAGGCTGCCAAGGACGGCAAGCTGGATCCTGTCGTTGGCCGCGAGTCCGAGGTAGAGCGCATCATGCAAGTGCTCTCTCGCCGCACAAAGAATAATCCGGTCCTCATCGGTGAGCCGGGCGTTGGTAAGACCGCCGTGGTTGAGGGCTTGGCGCTCGACATCGTCAACGGCAAGGTCCCAGAAACCCTCAAGGACAAGCAGCTCTACTCGCTTGACCTAGGCTCCCTGGTGGCCGGCTCTCGTTACCGCGGTGACTTCGAGGAGCGCCTGAAGAAGGTGCTCAAGGAGATTAACCAGCGCGGCGATATCATCTTGTTCATCGATGAGATCCACACCTTGGTCGGTGCTGGTGCTGCTGAAGGTGCTATCGATGCAGCTTCCTTGCTCAAACCAAAGTTGGCCCGTGGCGAGCTGCAGACCATCGGTGCTACCACTTTGGATGAGTATCGCAAACACATCGAAAAGGATGCCGCCCTCGAGCGTCGTTTCCAGCCGGTTAAGGTAGACGAGCCGTCCCTGGATGACACCTTCTTGATTTTGAAGGGCCTGCGCGATAAGTACGAGGCTCACCACCGCGTGTCTTATACCGATGAGGCGCTGCACGCTGCAGCTTCCCTGTCGGATCGCTACATCAATGACCGCTTCTTGCCGGATAAGGCCGTTGACCTTCTCGATGAGGCTGGCGCGCGCATGCGCATCAAGCGCATGACCGCACCAAAGGGCCTGCGCGAGGTCGATGACCGCATCGCTGAGGTCCGCAAGGAAAAGGAAGCGGCCATCGATGCCCAAGACTTCGAAAAGGCAGCTGGCCTGCGCGATAAGGAGCGCAAGCTGGGTGAGGAGCGCGCTGAGAAGGAAAAGCAGTGGCGTTCCGGTGACCTCGAGGAAATCGCCGAGGTTGGCGAGGACCAGATTGCAGAGGTGCTGGCACACTGGACCGGCATCCCTGTCCTGAAGCTGACGGAGAAGGAATCCAACCGTCTGCTCAACATGGAAGAGGAGCTGCACAAGCGCATCATTGGCCAGGACGAGGCGGTCAAGTCCGTCTCCCGCGCCATCCGCCGCACCCGTGCAGGCCTCAAGGATCCGCGCCGTCCATCCGGCTCCTTCATCTTCGCCGGCCCGTCCGGTGTGGGTAAGACCGAGCTATCGAAGTCCCTGGCTAACTTCCTCTTCGGTTCGGATGATGACCTCATCCAGATCGATATGGGCGAATTCCACGACCGCTTCACCGCTTCTCGTCTCTTCGGTGCCCCTCCGGGATACGTCGGCTACGAAGAAGGTGGCCAGCTGACCGAGAAGGTTCGCCGCAAGCCGTTCTCCGTTGTGCTTTTTGATGAGATTGAGAAGGCCCACAAGGAGATCTACAACACCTTGTTGCAGGTGCTGGAAGACGGCCGGCTTACCGACGGCCAGGGTCGCGTTGTTGACTTCAAGAACACCGTTCTCATCTTTACCTCGAACTTGGGTACCCAGGACATCTCGAAGCCGGTGGGCTTGGGCTTTACTGGATCTTCCGAAAATGATGCGGATGCCCAGTACGATCGGATGAAGCAGAAGGTCAACGACGAGCTGAAGAAGCACTTCCGCCCGGAGTTCTTGAACCGTATCGATGACATCGTTGTCTTCCACCAGCTCACTCAGGAGCAGATTGTGGAAATGGTCGAGCTGCTCATCGGCCGCGTGGCCAAGCAGCTGGAGGAGCGCGATATGGGCATCGAGCTTACGGACAAGGCCAAGAACCTCCTGGCCAAGCGTGGCTTCGACCCGGTCTTGGGTGCTCGCCCGCTGCGTCGCACCATTCAGCGCGAGATCGAGGATCAGCTCTCCGAAAAGATCCTCTTCGGCGAAATCGGTGCCGGTGAAATCATTACCGTTGACGTCGAAGGTTGGGACGGCGAGTCTAAGGACAATACGGGCGCGAAGTTCACCTTCAGCCCGCGCCCGAAGCCTCTGCCGGACGACTCCGAGGAGCCTCAGCTTGACGACGCCGAGGTGCGCGACAACGACGCCGAGTCCACCGACTCTAGCGAGCCTGACATCATCACCCCAGATGTCCCAGGCGATGGCGGTTCGACCGCCGCCGGCACCGACCTAGAGTCCGACACCGACTCCGATGACGATGGCCATAACCCGCCGCCAGCAGGCGCCGGCCAGCCGATGTAAGCCGGAAAATAGATAAACCACCCAGCTTCTCGCTTTTCTGCGAGGCTGGGTGGTTTTCGTTGCGTGCAGTTTTCTTTTTTCTCGGGCTCCTTAGCCAGCACAATTGGACGGCGCCGGTTTCCCGTCGAAGCGGTCAAAGAGGTACTTCAAGCCCACCGGGACGTTGATGTAGAGCGGTAAAGCGTGGTCGGCGCCTGCGCCTGGAATCGTGGCGGTGCCGGGCGCGGCTATGAAGTCCACGGTTCCACCCATCTGGCAATATGCCCCGGCGACTGCGCGGACCTGCTGGTGTGGAATGAGGTCATCGTGCGGCGAGCTAGCGATCATCGCCGGGCCCTTCAGCGGGTGCTTGCCCTGGTTCTGCCGCAGCAAAGTTTCTTTGATGATGGGCTTGCGCTCTACTAGCTCAGAAAGCGATTCCCCGGTGCGGGTGAGTTGGCGCGTGCTGCTAAAACCCCACATGAGGATGGAGTCACCCGTACAACTGGTGGCCGCCGAGCGCAAGAAGTCGATGCCGCGAGGGTTAAGCTCTTCTAGTACCGCGTCGCGGAACTGGGGGTCGCGCTCGGCAAAGCCATTGATGGCGTAGCCCAGCACGTGGACGATGGAAGAACCGTCGATAGCTTTCATCACCTTGGGCAAGTCAGCTGGCGGAGCGCCGGAGTAGGTGCCGACCACGTTCAGCTCAGGTGCATAAGAATCGGCAAATTCCGCCGCGGCAAGCGAGGCGCCGCCGCCTTGCGAGTAGCCCGCAAAGCCAATAGGGGCGTCCTCTGGAGCGTGGGCCAACTCCAATCCGGAACGGGCGGCATCGAGCATGGCGTGCGCTTCTTCAATGTGATTGACATAGGTGTGGTGCCCTGGCATGCCGAGTCCGATAAGGTCTGCCACGATGACTCGGGCACCATGCTGGAGCGCACCCATGTAGAAGCCGTACTCGTAGTTGGCATTGATGGTAGGGGAGCCGACCTTGCTGAGCCCCACCGAGCCTAGGCCCATGCCTGCCCGCGATGGTGCACACTGGTCGCCGGCGCCGCGGGTGCCGGGCGCAAAGATGATGGTGGGGCGTTCGCCTTTACCGCGCCACGGCGCATTTGGCTCATACAACGTTGCCGAGGCCTGAATCGGCTGACCGCTATCCGTGGTGGTGTCATAGGTGAATACCTGTCCGCGGCCGACCCCGTCGAGTACGTGCGGCGATGGCCGCGCTGAGGTTACCGCAGCCTGCGCTGCAGGTGGAACTAGCAGGGAACCGAGAATGAGCGAACAAACGGTTAGAAGTCTGATGCAAATCTTTTCCATATCCAAAACCTACTGGGTAGTAGGAACGGTGGAGGCGAAATTGCTAAAATATATGCCTATGGGACTTCAGTATCGTTCAAGAAAAAAGACCGGCAAGAATAGCTGGATCAACGTTTCTGGCTCCGGCGCGTCGATGTCTACCAAGGTAGGGCCGGTCACATTCAATTCTCGCGGCGGCATGTGGGTGAATCTGCCCGGCGGTTTCAATTTCCGTGGCCGTTGGCGTTAGGTAGATCACACCCGCAGGATTGCGACCTGCGAATATAGCCGGCCATTATTAGTCGCCTAAATGGGTAGGTGGAATAGGCCGGCGTCGTTTTGTTCGGCGAGGCCGTCGGCAAGCAGCGAAGCCAACGCGCGGGAGCGCTGCGCCGCATCGGGCCAGACCACATCAATTTCGGACTGCGGAACCGGCCCGTCCGCTGCGCGCAGCACATCCAAAATCTTGCCGCGCACCTGCCGGTCTGTGCCTACAAACTTCTGCACCCGCTTTTTCGCCCGCGCCTGCTCCTCCGCACTCGGCTGCGGCCGACCAGCCAGCTGCCACGCGCAACTAGTGCGCAGTGGGCACTGCTTACAGGCGGGATTCTTCGCCGTACACACCAGCGCGCCTAGCTCCATAAGTGCGGCTGAAAAGCGCGGCCCATTCTCGGCCGGCAAAAGCTCTGCCACGGCCGCCAACTCCCGCTTCGATGGCTGCGGCGCAAGGAATCGGCCCTCTTCTGCGCGGGTATAAACCCGGCGCACATTGGTATCGACCACCGGCACGTTGACCCCGAAATGAAAACAGGCCACGGCGCGCGCGGTGTAATCCCCAATGCCAGGCAGGCGCAGCAATTCATCGACGTCCGCCGGTACCTCGCCCTCGCCAATGACCGCCGCGCACTCCCACAGGCGCAGCGCGCGCCGCGGGTAGCCCAGCTTGCCCCAGGCACGCAGGACCTCCGCTCGAGTAGCCTGGGCAAAGTCTGCGGGGGTGGGCCAGCGCCGCATCCAGTCCTCCCACACCGGAGCCACGCGGGCGACTGGGGTCTGCTGGCTCATGACCTCACTGAGCAGCACACCCCACGCGCTCGTGCCAGGCCGGCGCCAGGGCAGGTCTCGTTCATTGGCATCGAACCAGGAAAGAAGAGCTTGCGAATCCATCGTGGGAGATAGTCTAGGGCATTAGAATGTGGCCTATGCCTTTACGTAATGTTGCCCACGAACCGCAGGCCGTATGGGAGGCCCTCCAGGCGGGAAATCAGCGCGTATTGGACGGCGAGACCGTCGACGTGCGCGAGATTTATAACCGCGAGGGCCTAACTCACGGCCAGGACCCTCGCGTGGTGGTCATTTCCTGTTCCGACTCCCGCGCCCCTATCGAGCACGTCTTCAATATCGGCTTCGGCGATGCCTTTGTCATCCGCACTGCCGGCCACATTCTTGACGACGCCGTCCTAGCCTCCCTCGACTACGCCCTTGCTGCCCTCAAACCCAACCTGCTGGTAGTCCTCGGCCATCAATCCTGCGGTGCGGTGGGCGCGGCTACCGGTTTCGTGTCCGGCGGCGAGCTGCCCACCGGCCTGCAACGCCCCATCATCGAGAAGGTTGCCGCCTCCGCACTGGTGGCGGGTCCACATGCCACGACTGACGACGTCGAGCGGGAGCACACCCGCCAGACCGTCGCCCAGCTGGTTGCCAGCGTGCCCAACGTCCGCCGTCTGCTCGACGAGGGTGCCCTGGGCGTTATCGGCGCGCGCTACCTGCTGGAAGATTCCAGCGTGGAAACCCTGCAGACCTTCGGGGTGGACTAGCCCGCCTGACACGCGGCGCGGGCTTAGCGCACCGGCCCGTGCCCACCGCTTAAAATTGACAGCGTGACGCAGAAAAAGCCCCTACCAGAAGAGATTTACAAGCGCCGACGAGTAGCGGCGCTCATCATTGTGCTCGTGCTGGTCGTGGTGCTGATCTGGGCGGCTGTGGCTGCCTTCGGGGGCAGCAGCGATGAGCCGGCCGATACCGCCGCACCCGCGCCTACGCCGGAGCAGACCGCATCTTCTGCTGCCCCAGAAACCTCCGCGACCTCCGCGGAGGCGTCGGCCGAGGGGGCGTCGGAAAGCGTGTCTGCCGAAAGCGAGCCGTCCAGCTCCGCGGCCGCGAGCGCCGAGGCAGCAAAGAAGACCTGCGACCTGGCAGACCTCCAGGTGCGCACCTCCATGCTGAACTACTCCGTGCCGGAGGGCGAACTGCCGAAGTTCTTCATGACGGTTACCAACCCCACGGCCGCAGACTGCAAGATTGATCTAGACAAGAACCTGCTGCGCTTCGAGGTCTACAAGATGGCCGATAACCAGCGCGTGTGGTCCGATACGGATTGCTATGCCTCTGTGCAGACCGGCTCGCAGACCTTCCCGGCCGGCAAGGACGTAAAATTCGAGGCCGAATGGTCCCGCCAAGCCTCCAAGCCGGGTGAATGCACCAATCGCCCCGCGGCTGAACCAGGCGCCTACTTCGCCCACACCATCATCGGCGATAACTCCTCCCCGCCGCAGGACTTCACGCTGCGCTAGGCGCTAGCCCGCCACCGCAGCGATGGCCTGCCCTAGCGTCCCAGCTTGGTGGACGCGAATGCCGTCTACTGGCTCGATTTCCCCGCGTGGGACAATCGCGTTCTTATAACCCAGCCGCGCGGCCTCCATTAAGCGCCGCTCCACATTGGGCACCGGGCGCAACTCGCCGGCCAGGCCCACCTCGCCAATGACCACCGTCTTGGCCGGCAGCGGTTGCTCGTGCAACGAGGACCACGTCGCCAACGCCACCGCCAAATCCGTCGCGGTTTCCGTAATGCGCATGCCGCCGACCGTGGCGACGTAGGCATCTTTATCATTGGTGCGCTGGCCGGCGCGGGCCTGGAGCACCGCGAGCACCATCGGCACGCGGTTGGAATCTAGCCCGGTAACCACCCGCCGCGGGTTTTTCGCCACCGGGTCCACCGTCAGCGCCTGCACCTCCGCCAGGATCGGCCGCACACCGTCCATCGCGACCGTCACGGCCGAGCCATCCGGCGTAGAACCGCGGTGCGAGAGGAAGAGCCCGGAGGGATCCGCTACCTCCCGAATACCGCCGGAGGTCTGCTCGAAGCAGCCCACCTCGTCGGTGGCACCAAAGCGATTTTTAATGCCGCGCAGCATGCGGAGGCTGGATTGGCGGTCGCCCTCGAAGTTTAAGACGACGTCGACAAGGTGCTCCAGCACGCGTGGCCCGGCCACGTTGCCATCCTTCGTGACGTGGCCGACCAGCAGCACCGGAATGCCCGTGGATTTCGCCAATGACGTCAGCGCGGCCGTCACCGCGCGCGATTGTGCCACGCCACCGGATACGCCCTCCACACCTACGGCATGCATGGTCTGTACCGAATCGACGATAATGAGGCTAGGCTGCAGCTTATCGACGTGCCCGAAGACCCCATCCAAGTTGGACTCGGCCGCCAAATACAAAGTTTCCTGCAGGGCGCCGGTGCGCTCGGCGCGGGAGCGGACCTGGCCGGCGGATTCCTCGGCCGTCGCGTAGAGCACGGTGCGGCCGAGCTGTGCCCACCGCGAGGCTACTTCCAGCAATAGCGTGGATTTGCCCACGCCGGGCTCGCCGGCCATTAGCACCACCGAGCCCGGCACGATGCCGCTTCCTAGCACGCGATCCAACTCGCCGATACCGGTGCGCACCGTCTTTGTCGCCTGCGTCCCAATCTTGGTAATCGGCTGTGCCGGACTCGACGGGGCTACGCCCTTGCTTGCCGACGCCCCCGGTGCCGCCACCACCGGTGCCTTTTCCTCCAACGTGCCCCACGCACCGCAGTCCGGGCATCGCCCGAGCCATTTGGGCGAGACGTAGCCGCATTCGGAACAGGTATGGATGGGGCGGGTTTTCTTGGCCATGGCTTCTAGCCTAAAACACACAGACGCTCCCAGCCCGAAACGGGCTGGGAGCGGGGCTGGAAAGTAGCGTGGCTTAGTTCTTCGGGGCCTCGGAGGTGTAGCCCTCGGAGGACTCGACGTCGCGGTCGAACTCGCCGGACTGCATCTGGGTGGCAGCGATGGTGGCGTTTACGTCGATGGAGCCATTGGAGAACTCGAAGGTAACCGGGCGGTCACCGGCGTAGCCGTAGTCATCATTCTTCAACTTGGTGGCGATGTACTGGACGGTTTCGGAATCCTGCTGAGGGTTAGCCTCCAGGTTCTTCTGAGAATCAGCGATGATGGACTCATCGCGGTGCAGCGGCTGTGGCTGCTTCATCTCAACGCGCTGGCCATCGACCTTCACGGACTCCAAGGAGATGACATCGGTGTCGTAGCCCTGGTTAATGGCGCTGAACTTCAGTGCAGCAGTGCCGTCCGGCTCTACCAGGATGGTGACATCGCGAACTGCAGCCTTATTATCTTCCGTGCTTGCAGAAGCGCCATCGACCGCAGCCACTTTTTCAGCGGTCTGGGTGACATGACCCGCCGAGCAAGAAGCCAACGCCAGAGCGGAGACGGCGGTAACGGAAATAATGGCACCGCGGCGGGCGGCGGACTTCAGGGACTGCACGTTGAGCATCCTCCATCAATTGCGATCACAGGGCTTGTCAACGCTTTAGCCTAGTCCCTTTCGCAATAAAGTACACAGTTGTCCCAAATCGGGCGGGTAGACCGTGGGGGTATACGGGGGTATCCGCAGTCGGGGCGACCGTGCGTGATAAAATAGCGGCCTTAGTCAACCGGGATAAATCGGGAACACAAGGAGTGGCAATGGAGTATAAGGTCGGCGAGGTCGTCGTCTACCCGCACCACGGTGCGGCCGTCATCGAGGATATCGAGACCCGCGAAATGGGCGGCGAGACGCTCGAATACCTGGTGCTGCACATCAACCAGTCCGACCTGGTCGTCCGCGTGCCCATCAAGAACGCCGATAACGTCGGCGTACGCGACGTCGTGGGCAAGGAAGGCCTAGAAAAGGTCTTTTCCGTGCTGCGTGACGAGGACGTCGAAGAGGCCGGCAACTGGTCCCGCCGTTATAAGGCTAACCAGGAGCGCCTGGCTTCCGGCGATATTAATAAGGTCGCCGAGGTCGTGCGTGACCTGTGGCGCCGCGACCAGGATCGCGGCCTTTCGGCCGGCGAGAAGCGCATGCTCGGCAAGGCCCGCACCATCCTGGTAGGTGAGCTCGCACTGGCCAAGCCGGTCGATGAGAAGAAGGCCGACACCATGATGGAAGAAATCGATGCCACCATCGAGCGCCACCGCGCCGCCGGATTGGTAGATGATAAGTCCATCACCACCGATATCGACAACGACATCGATCTCGATGACCTCTCCTTCGACGACGAAGACTAAACAGCGCGTCATCGCGCTCATCGCGGCCGCAGGCCAGGGAACCCGCCTCGGCGCCGAGGTGCCCAAAGCTTATGTCGAGCTGCGCGGCCGCACCCTCCTAGAACGCTCCCTGCGAGCATTGCTGGCCTCCGGGGTAGTCGATGAAGTCATCGTCCTGGTCAGCCCGGACATGGAGGCTGAGGCCGCGCGCATTATCGGCCGCATCGACGCCGTTGGCGCTACTGGCGCTGCAAGCGCCGCCCCCATTCGCCTCGTGCACGGTGGCAGCGAGCGCGCCGATTCCGTGTGGGCCGGCCTGCAAGCAATCCCGGACGAGGACGCCGTGGTGCTCATCCACGATGCGGCCCGTGCGCTGACCCCGCCGGCGATGGTGCGGGGCGTCGCCAAGCGGGTGCTGGAAGGCGCCCCCGCGGCCGTGCCCGTGGTTCCGGTGGCCGATACCATCAAGGAAGTCGCCGATGACACCGTGTTGAGCACGCCCGATCGCTCTCGCCTGCGCGCCGTGCAAACCCCGCAGGCCTTCCGCTTGTCCGCGCTGCGCCAGGCCAACCTGGATTATTGGGCCCAGCAGCCCGAATTTACGGCCACGGATGACGCCAGCCTCATGGAATGGCACGGCGAGCGCGTGGCAACCGTGCCGGGCGATACCCTGGCTTTCAAGATCACCACGCCCATCGATCTCACCCTGGCCCACGCCCTGACCGAGGAGAACCATGACTAATCCGATTATCCCACGCGTTGGAATTGCCACCGACGCCCACCAAATCGAGGCCGGCAAGGATTGCTGGATCGCCGGCCTGCTCTTCGAAGGCGTTGACGGGTGCGAGGGCCACTCCGATGGGGATGTTGTAGCGCACGCGCTTGTCGACGCCCTCTTATCCGCCTCCCACCTCGGTGACCTCGGCTCCTTCGTGGGCGTCGGCCGCCCCGAATACGATGGCGTTTCTGGCGCGAAGCTACTGCGCGAATGCCGGGAACTGCTCGAATCCGAGGGCTTTATCATCGGCAACGCCGCCGCCCAGCTCATCGGCCAGACCCCCAAGATGGGTCCGCGCCGCGAAGAGGCCGAGGCCGTACTGAGCGAAATCCTCGGTGCCCCCGTGTCCGTTTCTGCTACCACCACAGACCACCTGGGGTTCACCGGCCGTAAGGAGGGGCGTGCGGCGGTTGCTACGGCCGTCGTCTGGCGCGCCTAGCCCACCGCACTAACCCCGTGCACGCGTCAATTAGACTAAGTGGCGTGAGTACTTTGCGCATTTATGACACAGCCACCCGCAGCCAACGCGATTTCGAGCCGATTCGCCCCGGCCATGCCTCGATTTACCTGTGCGGCGCCACCCCGCAGGCCCAGCCGCACATCGGGCACCTGCGCTCCGGCGTCGCTTTCGACATCCTGCGCCGCTGGCTGCTCGCCCAAGGCTATGACGTAGCCTTGGTGCGCAACGTCACCGATATCGATGACAAAATTCTCACCAAGGCGGCCGAGAATAATCGCCCCTGGTGGGAGTGGGTATCCACGTATGAGCGCGAGTTCACCAAGGCCTATAACACCCTGGGCGTGCTTCCGCCTTCGGTAGAGCCGCGCGCGACCGGCTTTGTCACCCAGATGGTCGACTATATGCAGCGGCTTATCGACGCCGGCTTTGCCTACCCTGCCGAAGGCTCCGTCTACTTTGACGTTGCCGCATGGACCAAGGCCGAAGACTCGGATTATGGTTCGCTGTCCGGCAACAAGGTAGAAGAAATGGAACAGGGTGAGGGCGAAGATTCGGCCAAGCGCGGCGCCCAAGACTTTGCTCTGTGGAAGGCCGCGAAACCGGGCGAGCCCAGCTGGCCCACCCCCTGGGGTGACGGCCGACCCGGCTGGCACCTTGAGTGCTCGGCCATGTCTACCTATTACCTGGGCTCTAACTTCGATATCCACTGCGGCGGGCTGGACCTGCAGTTCCCGCACCACGAGAACGAGATTGCCCAGTCGCACGCGGCCGGCGATAAGTTCGCCAACTACTGGATGCACAATCACTGGGTGACGATGTCGGGCGAGAAGATGTCGAAATCGCTGGGCAACGTGCTTTCGATTCCGAATATGCTCGAGCTGGTGCGCCCGGTGGAGCTGCGCTACTACCTGGGCTCGGCGCACTACCGCTCCGTGCTGGAGTATTCCGAGGCCGCGCTGACCGAGGCCGCCGCAGGCTACCGCCGCATCGAGGACTTCCTCGCTCACTTCGATGACCTGGAGCTGGGCGAGTGGACGCAGGGCTTTGAAGACGCGATGAATGATGATATCGCGGTGCCCAAGGCGCTGGCGGAAATCCACACCACCGTCCGCGCCGGCAATAAGGCCCTTGCCACCGGTGATGAGGCCGGGGCGCGCACGCTGGCCGGCCAGGTACGGGCGATGGCACACGTACTTGGCTTTGACCCGCTGGAGTGGGAAGATGGAGCGCAAGCTAGCGGGGCGGATGCCGCGTTGGATGCGCTGGTGCAGGCTGAACTGGAGCGGCGCACCCAGGCGCGTGCGGACAAGGACTTCGCTACTGCCGACGCCGTCCGTGACCGCCTCGCGGCCGCCGGCATCACCATCACCGATACCCCAGACGGCCCGACCTGGTCGCTGGCGCAGCGTTAAGCACTCCGAAAGGACAATAAACTTATGGCACGTACCCACGGCCGCGGTGGCGCGGGAATCCGTAAGACCAATAAGAAGGGAGCAACCAAGGGCTCCGGCGGCCAGCGCCGCAAGGGATTGGCCGGCAAGGGCCCGACGCCCAAGGCAGAGGACCGCATTTACCACGCCAAGCACAAGGCCAAGCTGGAGCGCGATCGCCGCAACTCCGGCCGTCACCAAAAGGAGACCGCCGAGATGGTCGTGGGCCGCAACCCGGTCATCGAGTGCTTGCATGCCAAGGTTCCGGCCACCACGCTCTATATCGTGGCCGGTACCCGCAACGATAAGCGCCTGTCTGAGGCCGTGGCCATGTGCAATACCCGCAATATCCCCATCATCGAGGTGCAGCGCCACGAGATGGACCGCATGACCGGCAACGGCATGCACCAGGGCATCGGGCTGCAGATCCCGCCGTATAAATACGCCGATGTCGACGAGCTCATTTCCCGTGCGGCCGAAAGTGCGCGTCCGGGTATGTTCGTAATCTTGGATAACATCACCGACCCGCGCAACCTCGGCGCGGTGATTCGCTCTGTGGCAGCTTTTGGTGGCGACGGCGTCATCATCCCGGAGCGCCGCTCCGCATCCGTGACTGCCGTGGCGTGGCGTACCTCGGCCGGCACGGCGGCGCGCCTGCCGGTTGCCCGCGCGACGAATATCACCCGCACCGTGCAGCAATTCCAAAAGAGCGGCTACCAGGTCGTCGGCCTAGACGCCGGCGGCGAGCACACGCTGGACACCTATAACGGTGCAACGGATCCCGTGGTCATCGTCATCGGTTCCGAAGGCAAGGGTATCTCCCGCCTGGTACGCGAGAACTGCGACGTTATCATGTCCATCCCGATGACGGAGTGGGTCGAGTCCCTCAATGCTTCTGTCGCGGCCGGTTCTGTGCTTTCCGAATTCGCACGCCAGCGCCGCGCGGCCCAGTAGTCTCTAGCCGTTTTCCGCCCAGGGCGGCAGCCACTTAATGGTGCCATTTACCCGGGCTAGGCGGCCGCGTAGCGGCGGGGCGTTGGGGTCATCGTCGTTGACGCCGTTGTGATACGGGCAGGCGATGGTGAGATTTTCAGGGTTCGTTTCGCCGCCGTGGCGCCACGCGGTGAGGTGGTGGACTTGGCACTCATCGGCGGGGTAGTTGCACTGCGGCCACGGGCAGGTGGGGTTTTCCGCGGCGGCCATCGTGCGCTGCTTCGGCGAGGCGAGCCGCTCGGTGCGATATAGGTTTACCGGGCCTTTAACGGGATGGATGAGGGTGACATAGCCATGCTCGGTAAATGCGCGGCGCACGAGGTCTGCGCCGGTCATCCGGGCGCCGTTGGTTAGTTGCAAGGTGATGTCATCGCCTGCGGTGTCGACAATGCGGTCGAGCTCGTCCAAGCGCAGCACCACATTGGTGGTCACGGACGCACCGGAGGCGGCGGCCTTGCCCTGGAAAATCTTGCGCACCGAATCGAGCGGGGCATCTTTATCTAGCGCGGCATGCATATCCGCGATATCGGCGGATTTGCCGGTAATCGTCATGGTCCAGGGGCCATCGGCGCGGCGGTAGAGCTTGACACCGGGTGTGCGCTGCGGCGGGCCTTTAATCTCGCGCACGCGTTTACGCCCCCGCTTTTCGACGTCCGAGGCATCCCCCTTCATCCCGCACAGTTCCCGCCGCAGCGCCCAGGCCTGACGCTTATTTTTCAGCCGGGTGGCGTAGCGCTCGATGGCCAGCAGCGCGGTGAGACTATGCCCGTTGGCGCGGGCTGCGGCGATGGATTCGCGTTGGAGGCGGCTAAACGCGGTTGGGCCGAAGTAGGTATCGGCGAGGGCGAGCAGGCGGGTGGCGGTGGTATCGGGACAGCCGGCCTCGATAAGCGCGCGCTGAGTTAGGCCGTGGCAGTCGGCGATGATGTCCATGCCGGCGGCCAGGCCTGCCAAGAATGTTTGTAGCGCGTTCATGGCTCCACACATTAGGTGCGGGACGCGAGCTGGGGCGAGGGATAAGGCGCGCCGCTGTGGATAACTAGGACTGCGCGGTGCCGAGACCGAAAAAGTCGCGGACCTTATCCACAGCGCGGAAGGAATCTGTAGTGGGGCCTATGCGCGGGTCGGTTGCCATGCTAGAGGGAATCACGTGGCCAAGGCCCTCCATGGTCCATAGTTCGACGGGAAAATCGCCGGCGTATTCGGTGGCGGTGACATCTGGGGTGGGGTGGTAGTCGCGCGGTGGATGGCAGCCATTGGCCACCGCGAAGTACTCCACGGTGGCAGGAGCGGAGAGCACGCGGCCGCGGGTGCGCTCGGCGTCCAGCCCGGCCACACCGCCTTCATAAGGCGCATATGGGTCCGCGGTGCCGTGGAAAAACAGCAGCGGCGTGGGCCGGTAGCCATCCGGGTTGCTGGGCGCGTGGTTATCGCCCTCGCCCAAGGTGGAGGCGAAGATGCAGGCGCGGGTGAGGGTAAAGGGGGCGTCGAAAAGCAGGCGGAGCACCATCTGGCCGCCGTTGGAATAGCCGCAAGCAAAGGTGCGCGCAGTGCCGAACTCGCGCTGGAGCGTTTCAACGAGATACGTGGCGAAGGCGACGTCATCAACGTTCTCCGCGCGGGCGGTGACCGGTAGGATGCTGCGGCAATCATTGAAATGGCGATCCACGCCATCGGGATAGACGAGGATGGTGTTGGTGGCATCGGCAAGCTCGTCGAAGGTGCCATTGGTAAAGCGGCGCATCACGTTGCCGGATTGCAGCGAGCCGTGGAAGAAGAGCAGGAGATCCGGGTGCGGGCCGGGATTATCCGGCGTGATGATGAGGAAACGGCGGGTGCGGCCATCCACATCCGCGGTGCGGCGGTGTACGTGCATAGCCGTCCAGTCTAGTCGGCGTGGTGCTCCTCGGCCGTGGTGTGGCAGTCGGCGTGGAAGCGCCTAGCGGCGACCTCGTCGCGCACTGCGCTTTTATTGCGCCGCCAGCCAATGAGCCGGCATACCAGATAGATGACAAAGGAAATGGTGGTGACAAATACCGAAACCGGAAGACCGGGCGCGAGCGATAAGATGAAGCCGCCCACGGCCGACACCTCGGCGAAAATGGTGGCCCACATGACCGCGCGCAGGGGTGAGGAAGTAATCTGCACGGCCGCTGCGCCGGGGGTGATAAGTAGCGCCATGACGAGCAGTGAACCAACGATTTGTACCGACTGCGCGGCTGCCAAGCCCACGAGTACGGCGAAGGCGACCGAAATGAAGCGGGTCGGCACGCCGGCCGCCTGGGCCATGACCGGGTCGGCCGAGGCGAAGAGCATGGGCCGCCATAGGATGGCGACGGCGGCGAGGATCACTACGGTGGTTGCGGCCAAAAGCCAGACCGAGGCGGAAGATACGCCGACGATCTGGCCGGTCAAAAGCGTCATCGCGGTATTCGCGTTGCCAGGATAGAGGTGCAAAAACAGCACCGAGAGGCCCAAGCCAAAGCTCATGACCACGCCGATGGCGCTGTCTTGTTGGCCTTTGAAGCCCAGCACGGCGAGGATGATGGCGGCGACGATGGCACCGGCCACCGCGCCAAAACCTAGGTTGAGGCCGAAGAGCAGTGCGGCCGAGGCACCCATGAGCGCGAGCTCGGAGGTGGCGTGCACGGAAAAAGACATCTGGCGCAGCACGATGAGCGAGGTCATCACGCCGGACAGGATGCCCAGCAGCGCGGAGGCGATGAGCGAGGACTGTACAAAATCAACGCTCAGCAGGTACTGGGTGTCTTCTATGAAGCTAGACAACGATAAGCCTCCCATCGACGTTTAAGACGTTGACCTTGGAACCGTAGAGCTCGGAAAGGACATCGGAGCGCATAACCTCATCCACCGCGCCGAAGGTATGGCCGCCGGGGGCAAGGTAGAGCACCTTATCGGTCACTCCGAGTACCGGGTTGATGCCATGGGTGACAAAGATAATGGAGGTGCCGCGCTCGCGGCGTAGCGCATCCAACTTGTCCACGGTGTCTTGCTGGCGCGCCGGGTCGAGCGAGAGCAGCGGCTCATCGGCAAGGATGAGCTCCGGGTCATTGGCCAGCGCTTGGGCCTGGCGGATAAGTTGCTGCTGGCCGCCGGATAGCTGTCCTACGCGGCGGTCGCGCAGGCCGGTGGCACCTACCTCGGCGAGGAGCTCGTCGACGCGGTGGCGGGGAGGGCGGCGGCGTCGGAAAGCGCCGTGCGCAAGGGAGAGCGATACTAAGTCGCGGGCGCGCAGGGGCAGGTCGGCCGGGAACATGCGCTGCTGCGGGATGAATCCGACGCGGCAGTCTACGTCGACGCTGCCGGCCGTGAGTTTGCGGGTGCCCAAGATGGTGCCGAGCAGGGTGGATTTGCCCACGCCATTGGGGCCCAAAACGGCGATAAACTCGCCGCGGTCTACGGCGAGGTTAAGGCTGGACCACAGCGGGGCAACCGCTGCGTCATGAAATTGGATGAGCACTAGAGCTTCCCCAGGGAGTCGGTGACCTCGTCATAGTAGGTCCAGAACTCCTTGCCATCCGGCGGGGTCTCGCCGATTTCGACGATATTGACATCCGCATCCTCCGCGGCGGACTTGATACGGCCGGCGGTATCGGTTTCGGTCTGCGGGTTAAAGATGAGTAGGTCCACCTTGTGGTCCTTGATGGCCTTGGTGAAGGCGGCAAGGTCGGCCGCGGTGGGCTCGCCCTCAGAAATGGTGGCCTTGCGGTAGCCCTCTGGGGTGACGTCCTTGCCGGAGGTGTACTTCATGATGTAGTCCGCAATCGGCTCGGTCTGGGCGTAGGAGAGATCGCCCGGTAGCTCCTTGAGCTTGTCGCGCAGGCGGTTGACGTGGGAGTCCACGCGCTCGGTGCTGGCGTGCGCATCGGTATTGAGCTCATTGATCTGGTCCGCGATATTACCGGCGACCTCGTCGAGCGCAGCCGGGTCGTACCAGATGTGCTCGTTGCCCTCGATATTGGTGACCTTCTTTGGGTCCTTCTTGGCGGTGGCCTTGGCGGCGTCGATGGTCATGACATTGGGGTCATCGGCCAGCTTGCCGTGGTCGGTCAGCGGCAGGGCGGAGATGATGTTGTCTTGCTCGGAGACGGCCTGGTAAATCCAAGAATCGTAGCCGCCGCCGTTGACTACGAGCAGGTCCGCGTCTTCGGCCTTGGCGATATCGGCCGCGGAAGGCTCGAAGTGGTGGGGGTCGACGCCATTGCCCTCCACGATGGGCTTGACCTCGATGTCCACGCCGGAGGCGGTATCGGCCACGGCTTGGGCAACATCGGCCCAGATAGAAGTGGAAGCGACGATGGAGATCTTCTTCTGGGCGCCCGGCTCGGCGGCCGAGTCCTCGGTGTCGGAGGAGCAGGCGGTGGCGGTCAGCAGGAGGCCACCGGCCGCGAGAAGGGTTGCGGATGCGCGAAGTGAGGTATGCATAGTCTCCAGTGTGCGTTTGATGGTAATTGTTGTCAATTGAATATGTATTGAAAACGCGGCCGCGGGGTAAGCTTACGGCCATGGTGAAACGCAGCCCCACCCGCAAGACGCTGGCCTCGCTGGCCGCAGAACTGGGTGTTTCGCGCACGACGGTGTCCAATGCCTATAGCCGGCCGGACCAGCTCTCGGCCGCGACGCGCGAGCGCATTCTGGCAGCGGCGAAAGCGCGAGGGTACCCCGGGCCGGACCCCACGGCCCGCAGCCTGCGCACCCGCCGTGCGGGCGCGGTGGGCGTGCTGCTGACTGAGCACTTGTCCTATGCCTTCGAAGACATGGCCTCGGTGGATTTCTTGGCCGGCATGGCGGAGGCCTCGGCCGGCGCGCAAAGCATGCTTACCCTCATCCCGGCCGGCCCAGAGGGGGAAGCGGAAGCGACCAGCCTGGTCGGCTCGGCCGCCGTGGATGGTTTTGTGGTTTATTCCGTGGCGGCCGGGGATGCCTACCTGGAGGCGGCGCGCGGGCGCGGGCTGCCGGTGGTGGTCTGCGATCAACCGACGGATTCGGGCCTGCCTTTTGTGGGGATCGATGACCGAGCCGCGATTGCTCCGGCCGCCCGCGCGCTGGTGGAGGCCGGCCACCGCAAGATTGGAGTGCTGGCCATTCGCCTCAAACGTGAGCGCCACGATGGCCCCATTTCCTGGGAGGAGTTGCAAGAGGCCGATATGCACGTGCAGCACGCCCGCGCCATGGGCGCTATGGACGTCTTTGCGCAGGCGGGGATTGCGCCGGAAACCGTGCCCGTGGTCACCCAGCACATCAATGATGCGCAAACCACGCGGGCGGCCGCGCAGTTGCTTCTCGACGCCCACCCTGACCTCACCGCAGTCCTGTGTACCACCGACTCCATGGCGCTGGGCGTGATGACCTATGCGCGCGAACGGGGCATCGATATCCCCGGCGAGCTTTCCGTCACCGGCTTCGATGGCATCGATGCGGCGCAGCGCCTTGGCTTGACGACGATCATCCAGCCCAATAAGGCCAAAGGCGCCGCCGCTGGCCACATGCTCTCTAACCTCATCGCCGCCGCGGATAATGCGGCGGCGGGCGAAACGGCGGCCGCGGACGTGCCGGCGGTGTCTCGGCGGGTGCTGCGAACGAATTTCGCGGCGGGGCGGACCGTGGCACCACCGCGTTAAGTCGGGGCAGGCCGGGGTTTACCGGCTAGGCGTCGTCGCCGCGGGAGTGACCTATATGGGCCGCGCGGGCGGTGGCGAGCTCAGTGAGGAAGTGGGCGACGGCGTCGACGTCGGCAAGCTGTACTACGGCCGCAGTATCGCCCTCGCCTACCTTGACACCGACGTCCGGCGGCTGGTGGAGGGCGCGGAAACCGTCCTCGTCGGTGACATCATCGCCCAAAAAGACCATGGCGGTGGCGCTGGTACGTTCGCGTAGCTCGTCTAACCACGTGCCCTTGGTGGCCTGAGTGGCAGAGAACTCCACGACGGACTTACCGGCCGTGCGTGGGAAGCCGCCCGGATCGAGTGCGAGACCGGCTTCATAAGCCTGGGCGGCCGCCTCAGGATCGGATTCCTCGAGCGAGCGCAGGTGCAGCACGCGCTGGAAGGGCTTGACCTCGATATCCGCGCCTGGGAAGCGCTCCATAATTGCGCGGATCTCGGCCTCCTTCGTGGCTAGGTGCTCGCGCATGGCGGGGGTGAGCTCCGTATCCTGCCAGGAGGATTCGGCACCGTGGGAGCCGCCAAAGAGCACGGGCTCGCGCAGAGGGCACACCCGCTGCAGGCCTGCGAGGTGCCGGCCGGACAGCACGGCAGCGGTGGTATGCGGCAGGTGGGCTAGTTTATCCAAGGCGCGCAGCGAGTCCTTGTTCATCTCGACCTCATAAATGGCCGTAGCAAAGGGGGAGAGCGTGCCGTCAAAATCCGAGACCACCGCGAGGTGCTCGGCGGCGGCAAGAGCCTTGATGGTGGTGGAAAGCGTCATGGCTTCCAGCCTACGTATTTAATTGCCGAGGGAAACCAATTTGATAGACGGCGAGTCCACCTCATCCGTAATCAGCTCTAAGACGAGCTGGTTATTGCTATTGACGGTGTAGTGGAAATCGCGGCCAGTGGAAATCAAGTTGCGCAGCAGGTTATCGGCCCACACGGACGCGCCATGGCAATCCTGGGCGGTCTCGTCATAATCCACCTCATCAAAGTGCAGGCGGTTGCCATCCTGGATATTTTGGCGCTCCTCATTGGCGGAATAGGTCACCTTTCCCACCATTTGGGTGCAGCCGGTGGTGCCTACCAGCGTAGATTCACCAAAGCTCAACGTGGGTGCCTGCGGGATGGATTCCGGGATGGTAGAGGCAGCATCCGGGGTGGTGTTGATGGAGACAACCTGCCACTGCTTATCCAGGATCTGCTCATCACCAGGGGCCTGGGGCTCTTCTTCGCCGGAGCCGCAGGCAACGAGCAGCGTGGCGGCGCACGCAGCGGTGAGCGGAGTAATGAGGCGGGCACAGCGAGGCATCATACGCCAGCCTCCTCGGCGTCGGCATGGCGCAGGCAGCTCAGGAAGGACTGGGACCATAGCTGTACGTCGTGCTCAGTGACCTGCTGGTGCATGGCGAGCATGCGCTGGCACATGGCAGAGGGGGCATCGTCAAGCGCGGTGAGCGCATTGAGCAAGGCGGCCTTGACGGACTCGATATCGAAGGGATTGCACAGATAGGCCTGGCTGAGCTCATCGGCAGCACCGGCAAACTCAGAGAGCACCAGCGCGCCCGAACCATCGTCGTGGCAGGCCACGTATTCCTTGGCCACCAGATTCATGCCATCCTTGAAGGGGGTGACCAGCATGACATCGGCCATCCGGTAATAGCTGCGCAGCAAGCTTTTGGCTACGCCCCGGTGTTGATAGTGCACCACTGGGTGGCCCACGCGCGCAAAGCGCCCGTTGATGCGGCCGACGGCTTCTTCGACTTTGGAGCGGGTGGCCTTGTAATGATCAAGTCGCTCGCGCGACGGCGTGGCCAGCTGCACCATTGCTACTTCTTCCGGGTAGAGTGCTCCGGACTCCAGCAGCTCCTCAAAAGCAGTCAGCCGCTGCAGGATGCCTTTGGTGTAATCGAGGCGATCCACGCCCAGGATAATGCGCTGGGGTGAGCCCAGCTCTTCGCGCAGCTTGGCGACGTCCCCCTTATCCTCCGCAGTGAACCTGGCAAAGTCCTTCGCGGCGATAGAGATGGGGAACGCTCCCACACCGATGGTGCGTCCTTGCGGTAGGTGAATATGTGCGGTGACCTCGCGGGTACTGGCCTCGCCTGCTACGTCGAGGCCGTGGCGGCGGGCGAGCTCGAGGAAATTGCGGGCATTAGCTTCTAAGTGGAAGCCGATGAGATCCGCGCCGAGCAGTCCGCGCACGAGCTCCTCGCGCCACGGCAGCTGGCGGAAGAGATCGGCAGAGGGGAAGGGGATATGTAAGAAGAACCCGATGGTGAGATCGGGGCGCTTTTGGCGCAGGATGCCGGGCAAAAGCTGCAGCTGGTAGTCCTGGACCCACACGGTGGCGCCTTCGGCGGCGACCTCGGCTACCTCATCTGCAAAGCGCAGGTTGACCTCGCGATAGGCGTGCCACCAATCGCGGTCGTAGGTAGGGGTGACGATGAGATCGTGGTAGAGCGGCCACAGGGTGGCATTGGAAAAGCCCTCATAAAAGCCCTCGAAATCGGACTCGGTGAGCTTGACCGGATGCAGCAGCACGCCGGCATCGGTGCGGAAGGGCTCGGGCGCGGCATCGGCCACGCCGGGCCACCCCACCCAGCAGCCCTGGTGGGACTCAAGGACCGGGGACAAGGCGGTGACCAGCCCGCCTGGCGAGGGTGTCCACGTATGGCTGCCATCGGGCCGGGTTTCTAGATCAACCGGCAGGCGGTTGGCCACCACCACGAAGTCATTGCCATGCTCACTCATGGTGCAAGAATAACTTAAGACTTCTTAGCGGACTTCTTTGTTGCCTTCTTGGAGGCCTTCTTCGTCGCTTTCTTCGTGGCCTTCTTGGTAGCCTTTTTGGTCGACTTCTTTGTCGATTTCTTGGTGGACTTCTTGCTGGATTTCTTGGTCGACTTCTTCGGGGCGGCATCGGCCTGCTCCGCCAGAACCTTCTTGTGTACCAAGCCCTTGGGCTCCACGCCCAGCATGGACATCAGGGTCACGCCGTCGAGGAAGTCTTGGGCGTAGGTGGCCACGATGCGGCGGGCTGCGCGGGAGGTCTCCTCCTCAAGGGCGTGATTCTGGTCAGCCTGTGGGTGGGTGTCTTGGACCTTGGGTGGCACGACGTGTCCTCCTGAACGTTGTGGAAACTACTTAAGCGCTTGCAAGAAAAGCTATCAGAGCAAATATTGTACGCTACCGGCGGCGTTTAAGACCGCTCGGGTCCGGATTCGGAGCCGGGCTTCTCCGGTTTCTGAGCTTGGAACGTCTCCGTGCCCGGCACGGTATAGGTGGTCTTTTCGTGCTCCTGGGGTTGGGCCGGCCACTGGGAATCCTCCGGCCACAAGTCCGTAGCCGAACGATTATGCGGCGCATGGCTTTGGGCTTGGTGGCGCGGGTGCTGTCGAGGTGGCTTCGGCCCGAGGCGCGGCGGCAGCTCCGGACGGTTAACGCGCGGGGCGAACGGGGACATGGGCACGCGCGGGATGCGTGGGGCCTTGCGGGCCAAGTGCGTGGCCTTATGGAAAGAGAAGCGGCCGATGCGCTTGAACGTGGAGTAGGGGCGGAAGTACTGCGGGCGGCGCAGGCGACGGGCCACGCGCTCGCCTAGCACCACGCCGGCGGCCAGCGCGCCGGAAATGGCTAGCGCCATTGCCATGTTGGTAAAGCCGGTAATCATCTGCTCATTGAGCGAGGCGTACATGCCGCGGTAGAGCATGAGGCCGGGGAGCATCGGCGTATAGCCCACGATCATGGTGATAAGCGGTGGGATGCCCCAACGGCGCGACATCAAGCCGCCGGCCAGGCCGACGACCACAGCGGACAGGCCCGAGGCAATCACTGGGCCCACGCCGAAGGGCACCACCACGAAGTAATAGAAGATCATGCCGGCCGCAGCCGTAAGCCCCGACATGGTGATCTCAATCCAGGCGGCCCCGCAGGCTAGCGCAAAGGCGGCGGAGCCGGTGCCACCGAGCACCACCAGCAGCGGAATCTCGTGGTAGACCGGCGGGGCTAGCGTGGCCAGCGGCGGCAGATTAAAGCCCAGCGAATCAGCCAGCTGGATGCCCACGCCCACGCCGGCGATGATGGCGCCGGTAGATAGCAGCGCCTCAAAGAAGCGGGCCGAGGAGGTTACGGGGGCGCGCGTGATGCCGTCGACCAGCGATTGCACCAGGGTTAGCCCCGCCACCAGCACGATGATGCCGGAGGCGATGATTTGCGCCGGCGAGAAATTAATGCCGAACGAGGCCGCCACGTTGTACAAAATGGCGGCCGGGAAGACAGCGAAGAAGCCGCCGACCACATTTTGATAGAAGGGTGGCAAGCGATAGTTGGCCAACCAAGCGTTCAATCCCATGATGAAGGCAGAAACCACAAAGGCCACCACGCCGACGAGCAGATCGCCGCCGAGCATCATGGAAATCAGGCCACCCATCGCGCCCCAGCCGAGCATGACCGTGGCCGGCTTATAGGGTGCGGGCATGCGGTCAATCTCGTCGAGGCGTTGCTCCGCCATGGCCGGTGGCATTTGGCCGGAGTGGATAGAGCGAATGAGCTTATCGACGGCCGAGAGCTTGGAAAAATCCACGCCAATGCTCGGCACCACACGGAAGACGTGCAGGTTTTGGCGCTGCTCGCCGGTGCCGATGGTGGTGTGGATGGTGATGGTATTCATCAAGATATCCACGTGGCAGTAGTGCAAGCCATAGGAGGATGCCGCCAGGTGTACCTGGGCGCGGGCATCCGAGTTAGCCGTACCGGCGCCGATGAGGATTTCACCAATGCGGGCGGCGATCTCCATGACGCCGGTGACTTGAGCGGCATCATGGAGATCGACCGGGGCGAGTGGCGATGGCGGCGGTGCGGCTTTAGCCGCGTCGATGATGGCTACTTGGCCCGAGGAAGCGCGCAGGCGCTCCCGCATAGCGGACAAAAATGACACGGAAATAACCCTCGAAAAGCGCTGAGAAAGTGGGATAGATTCTGCCTGAACTTTAGCCCCTGTACCCTGTCAATGCATAGATGGGGGACCGGCTTTCCCTTTAGTGTTGGTGCTCGGGTACTATGCAACGAGCGGGATATCTCCCGCGGTGCTGGAGTGGCGCAATTGGTAGCGCAACGCACTTGTAATGCGTAGGTTGCGAGTTCAAGTCTCGTCTCCAGCTCAAAAGGAGGCTGGGTCCTAGAGGGGCCTAGCCTTCGTGGTGTTTTGTGGGGGCATCAATAAGCCCAAAAAGCCGGTCAACCATGCGTTGGCGGTTAGCGGGGGAGAGCTTGCGCTGGTTGAGGTGATCGTGCACCCATAGCCCCGTACTAAGCAACATGATGAGCAAGTCATCCTCGTCCGTCTCGGCGGCGGAGGGATCCACCATCCACCGTGCATCCACATCTGCCCATTGGGCAGAAAAATCTGGGTGAGTCTGGGAGTGCACACACATCAGCAGCTTGACGAGCGGATCCTTTTTGCCCATGGAGAGCACCAAGGCGCGGGAGCGCTCGGCCAAACTGAGCTCGCTGGCAGGGTGGCCGCCGGCTAGTTGCTCGAGCTCTTCTTCCCAGCGCTCAGCGCAAAAACGGTGACAATCTACCAGCAGGTTGTGGCGGGTAGGAAAGTGGTAGATGAGACCGGACTTGGACATGCCGGTCGCCTGCGCCAGGGAGTCATAGGTAAGGCCGGAGACATCCTCGGCGGCGATGATGTCGAGCGCAGCTTCAAGGGCTGCGGTCTTTTTGTTGATTCGCGGCATGGGGATCTCCTGATTTGGGGTTATCGCGGAAGCACCAGGCGGTTATCGCGGCTAGGAGTAAGGCGAAGCAAGCTAGGCCGCCGATGGTGGAAAGATACCCGGCATTGTAGGCGCTGGCGGCGGTCGCGTGGGAAGCGGGGTGATGCAGCGCGTCGGTTCCTAGTTCTGCGAGGTGAGGTGGGAGTTCGCGGGTCATGAGTAGGGGCACGAGGGTTCCGGTCAGGGCAATGGAAATCAGGGTGCCAAATTCATAGGAGACCGCCTCTACGCCAGCGGCCATGCCGGTGCGGTGGAGGGGCGCGGCATTGATGATGGCGGTTGAGGATACGGACATGGCAAGGCCCGCGCCTAGGCCGGTGAGGACGAGGGTGACAACGAGTAGGGCAAGCGTCTCGCCTCGGGTTGCGAGCAGCAGGGTCATGCCGGTGGCCATAAGTAGGAATCCGCCGCTTATGAGCGGGAGGAATCCCAGGCGATGCAATGTGGCGCCGCCCAGGATGGAGGTAGGGATGGCAGATAGCGCCATGGCAGAGATGATAAGGCCGGCGTGGAGGGGTGAGAGGGCGTCGACAAGCTGCAGCTTTTGGGTGCTGAGTAGCTCCAGGCCGGACATACCGAACATGGCACCGCCGGCCGCTATGGCCCCGCCGCTGAAGACGCGGGAGCCAAAGATGTCGAAGGTCAGAAGGGGATCTGACAAGCGGGTCTGGCGGTGGGCAAAGGCGAGCGCGCCGCAGACGAAGACGGCAGCCGCAGCGACGCTCACCGGCCACGCGTGTGGCAGGGATTTTATGGCCAATACCAGGCTGGTAAGAGTGATAAGGGAATACAGGGACGAAGGAAAGTCCCAGTGTTTCAGGGGGTTTGGGGCGTTTGGCGGAGCTAGGAGCAAGGTCAACGCGAGGGCAAGGGCCACGACGGGGACATTGAGTAGGAAGACCGAGCCCCACCAGAAGTGCTCCAAAAAGAAGCCGCCCACGGTGGGGCCGGCCGCCGCGCCGATGACGGCGACAGAACCCCAGATGCCAATGGCCGTGTTGCGCTCCACCTCATCGGGAAAGGTAAGTCGGATAAGGGCAAGGCTCGATGGCATCATGATGGCGGCGCCGCAGCCGAGGAAGGCCCGGCTTAGGACCAGCGTCCAAGCGCTGGGGGAATAGGCGGCGAGTAGGGAGGCGCCGCCGAAAATGGCCAGACCGATGAGGAACATTCGCCGGTGGCCGGTGCGATCACCTAGCGTGCCGGTACCGAGAAGGAGACCGGAGAGTACCAACGCGTAGGCGTTGATAATCCATAGTTGCTGGGTATCGGTGGTATGCAATTGCTGCGATAGCTGCGGCAATGCGGTGTAGAGGATGGAATTATCCAGCCCAACCATGAGTAACCCCAGAGAGATGACGGCGCAGAAAGACCACCGCTGTGCGGCCGTGGAGGCCGGAGCGGTGAGGCTTCGTGCGCGGGGCGGGTGGATACTCATAGCAGAGTAAACAGTACCGAACGGTCGTTATAGTTTACAGTCAAAGATAGGTTAGTATTACCTTCCTCACAGCTGGGGATACTGTGTGAGTGTATAGGAGGATAGTGGACTTTCCTGCGGTGTAAGTAGCACAGTGGTATTAGCACCAATTAAGAGTTAAGGATGATAATTAATGGCACGTAACTATGCAGAACAGCTAGTTGACACCCTAGAGAAGCAGGGTGTCGAGCGCATTTATGGCCTGGTCGGTGACTCTCTGAATCCGGTCGTGGATGCAGTTCGTCGCTCCTCCATCGAGTGGATTCACGTCCGCAATGAGGAGGCTGCAGCCTTCGCCGCTGAGGCAGATTCCCTGACCACCGGCAAGCTGGCAGTATGTGCTGCATCCTGCGGTCCGGGCAACACTCACCTCATCCAGGGCCTGTATGACGCCCACCGCAACGGCGCCAAGGTTCTGGCACTGGCTTCCCACATTCCATCCCGTCAGATCGGCTCCAAGTTCTTCCAGGAGACCCACCCAGAGGCAATCTTCCAGGAGTGCTCTGGTTATTGCGAGATGGTCAATTCTGCTGAGCAGGGCGGTGTTGTCCTGCACCACGCCATCCAGTCCACCATGGCGGGCAACGGTGTTTCCGTGCTGGTCATCCCGGGCGACGTCTCTATGCAGGACGCCGACGATGACTCCTTTGTGGAGTCCAAGATTTCTACTGGTCGCCCAGTCGTCTTCCCAGACCCAGCCGAGGCTGCGGCCCTGACCCAGGCCATCAACGAGGCTAAGACCGTCACCCTCTTCGTTGGCGCTGGCGTCAAGGATGCCCGCGAACAGGTGCTGAAGCTGGCGGAGAAGATTAAGGCTCCTATCGGCCACGCCCTGGGTGGCAAGATGTACATCCAGTACGAGAACCCATTCGATGTGGGCATGAACGGCCTGCTGGGCTACGGCGCAGCACACGAGGCCACCCACGAGGCTGACCTGCTCATCTTGTTGGGTACCGACTTCCCGTATAACGACTTCCTGCCGGATGCCAATGTGGCCCAGGTGGATATCAACGGCTCCCACATCGGCCGCCGCACCAAGATTTCCTACCCGGTCACCGGTGACGTCGCCGCCACCATCGAGAACATCCTGCCGCACGTGGATGAGAAGAAGGATCGCTCCTTCCTGGACAAGATGCTCAAGAAGCACTACGGCAAGCTGGAGCACGTCGTTGAGGCTTATACCTCCAACGTGGACAAGCACACCCCGATCCACCCAGAGTACGTTGCTGACCTCATTGACAAGAACGCCGATGAGGATGCCATCTTCACCGTCGATACCGGTATGTGCAACGTCTGGGGCGCTCGCTACATCACCGCTAACGGCAAGCGCGAGCAGATCGGCTCCTTCCGCCACGGCACCATGGCCAACGCCCTGCCACAGGCACTGGGTGCACAGGCCGCTAACCCGGGCCGCCAGGTCATCACCTTCTCCGGTGACGGCGGACTGTCCATGCTGATGGGTGAGCTGCTCACCGTGAAGCTGCACAACCTGCCTATCAAGATGTTCGTGTTCAACAACTCTTCCTTGGGCATGGTTAAGCTGGAGATGCTGGTGCAGGGTCTGCCGGAGCACGAGACCGACCACGATTCCGTCAACTTTGCCAAGATTGCAGAGGCTTCCGGCATCAAGCACTTCCGCATCGAGGATCCGAAGGACGCACCGGAGCAGATCAAGAAGGCGCTGGCTTATAACGGCCCGGCTCTTATCGACGTCGTTACTGACCCCAACGCCCTCTCCCTGCCACCGACGCTGACCATCGAGCAGCTCATGGGCTTCTCCAAGGCTGCAACCCGCACCGTTCTGGACGGTGGCGTTGGCCAGATGATCACCATGGCAAAGTCCAACCTGCGCAATATCCCACGCCCGCAGGACTTCTAAATAGCGCGCCGCGTTAGTTACCACGCTCTTCCTCACTAGGGGAGGGGCGTGGTTTTCTTTTGGCGGCGACCAGGGCGAGCATCTATGTTCACAGGATTCAGTCAGAAACTCTTCAGTAGGCTGGGAAGCAAGCGTGTCATGATTGCGTGATAGAAAATCGCAACCTTTAAGGGAGTCTGAGGAGAACATGGAAGACAAAAAACTCGCCAAGGTTCTTGTCGTCGATGACGAGCCCAATATCGTGGAGCTGCTCACCGTATCGTTGAAGTTCCAGAACTTCGAGGTCTTCAGCGCCAATTCCGGCCACGAGGCGCTGCGCGTAGCCCGTGAGGTAAACCCTGATGCCTACATCCTGGACGTGATGATGCCGGGCATGGACGGCTTCGAGCTGCTAGGAAAGCTGCGTCAGGAGGGGCTGGACGGCCCGGTGCTGTACCTCACGGCAAAGGATGGGGTGGACCAGCGCATCCACGGCCTGACCATCGGTGCGGATGATTATGTGACCAAGCCATTTAGCTTGGAAGAGGTCATCACCCGCCTGCGCGTCATCATGCGCCGCGGTGGTGCGGCGGAAGAATCCACCAACGACGCCACCATGAGCTACGCAGATTTGACGCTTAATGATGACACCCATGAGGTCACCAAGGCCGGTGAGCTCATCGAGCTTTCCCCCACCGAGTTCAATCTGTTGCGCTACCTCATGCAGAACAAGGAAGTGGTGCTGTCTAAGTCCAAGATTTTGGATAACGTGTGGCACTACGATTTCGGCGGCGATGGCAACGTGGTCGAGTCCTATATCTCCTACCTGCGCCGCAAGATTGATACGGGCGATACCCAGTTGATCCACACCGTGCGCGGCGTGGGTTATGTACTGCGCACCCCGCGCTCCTAAAGTGCTGTAGTAATGGAAGATTCACAGGAGACTCAGGGCCAGGCGCCTGCGCCGGCGGCAGCGCGCCCGCAATCCATGTGGCATGAAGGCCTAGGGCAAGACGAGGGGGAGGACAAGTCCTCCAAGCGGCGGATGTTTTCCCAGATTCCGCAAGCAATGCCGCTACGAACGTGGTTGGTTATCCTCCTTGTCGTAGTCTCTGGGCTGGGTATTACAGGCTCGTCCTTTGCGGTGAACTCCATTATGCGCAATGTGCTCTTTAATAACGTCGATGATGAGCTGCGCTCCGCATCGACTACGTGGGCACGCGATATCAGCAATGACTTCTTTATCGGTGATCACACCAAGCGCCCGCCTACCGAATACGTGGTGCTGAACTACCTGCCCGATGGCACCATCCGCTATTCGGGGCCGTCTTCGACCACGCCGAATGCGGAGAATATCCCGCTTGGCGGCTATCCCACCACCGTTGGGTCCATCGAGAACAATACTAAGTGGCGCGCGCTGGCTTTTGCGGATTCTAATGGCGTCATCACGGTCATCGCCAAGGATATGACCCATGAAAAGGAAATCCTGCATGGCCTGGCGATGGTGCAGGTGACTATCGCCGCCATCGCCTTGGCCGCCATTGCGGCCGTGGGTTTCTGGTTTATTCGCAGGGCGTTGCGGCCGCTGCGGGTGGTGGAAAAGACGGCGTCGGAAATCGCGGCGGGCGACCTGGACAAGCGCGTTCCCAAGTGGCCGCTGCATACCGAGGTGGGCCAGCTGGCCGCCGCGCTCAATATTATGCTGGGGCAGCTGCAACGCTCCATCGTGCGTGCGCAGGACAAAGAGGAACAAATGCGCCGCTTCGTAGGTGATGCCTCGCACGAGCTGCGCACGCCGCTTACTAGCCTGCGCGGCTATACCGAGCTTTATCGCTCCGGTGCCACCAAGGACGTGGACATGGTCTTTTCTAAGATCGATGATGAATCGAAGCGCATGTCCCTGCTGGTGGAGGATTTGCTGGCGCTTACCCGCGCCGAGGGCACACGCCTCGACCTGCGTCCGGTGGATCTATTGGAGCTGGCCCTGTCCGTAGGCTCGTCCGCGCGTGCGGCCTTCCCCGGCCGCGAGATTTCGGTGGCCAATGAGGCCAAGTCCATTCCCGTGGTCAATGGTGATGCCAGCCGCCTGCACCAGGTGCTGCTTAATCTAGTGACCAATGGCATCCGCCACGGCGGCGAGGGTGCCACGGTGACGCTGCGCCTGCGCCGTGAAGCCAATGACGTGCTGATCGATGTCATCGATGATGGCAAAGGCATGTCCAAAGAAGATGCGGCGCATATCTTCGAGCGCTTCTACCGTGCGGATACCTCGCGCACCCGCGATACCGGCGGTTCCGGTCTGGGCTTGGCCATCGTTCACTCCTTGGTGGAGCAGCACGATGGCAGCATTAGCGTCGACTCCGAGCTCGGCCGCGGCACCACCTTTACGGTGCGCCTGCCCGCGCTTGCCGACGCCCCCTCTGAGTCCTAGTCCTCCTCCCGAAAGCCTTCCTCGTTGCAGCCCAGGTGCTGGCGGATGCGGGCGGCCGCCTCATCCATCGCAGCATCGTCGGTGTTATCGGCGTCGAAGGCCTTGGCAAAGTCATACTCTTCCATCTTCTCGGTAGGGAAGAGGTGGATGTGAGTATGTGGGACGTCGAATCCGGCGATGATGTAGCCAGTGCGCGGGGTATTGAACGCGGTCTTGATGGCACCGCCGATCTCCAGGGCGACCTCGTTGAGGTGGGCCCAAGTCTGTGGATCCAGGTCGGTCCACTTATCTACTTCCTCGATGGGCACGACCAAGGTGTGGCCGTAGCGCAGCGGCTCAATGGAGAGGAAAGCCACGCAGGTCTCATCGCGGTAGACAAAGCGAGCGGGTAGTTCACCGTTAATGATCTTGCTAAATACAGAAGCCATGTGTGCCAGGCTACCCGCTGGTTATGATGGTGGGCATGCGCATTCTCGTAATTGGTTCGGGCGGCCGTGAACACGCCCTTGTTAAGGGCCTGTCCGCCGACCCCCAGAGCACCGAAATCCATGCCGCGCCGGGCAGCGCGGCCATGTCCACTCTCGCCACGGTCCACCCGGAATACTCCCAGGTAGATGACGCGGACCGCATGGTAGAACTGGCCCGGGATATCGCCGCCGATCTCGTCGTTATCGGTCCCGAGGTGCCGCTCGTTGCTGGCGTGGCAGATGCCCTGCGCGCCGCCGGCATCGCGGTCTTCGGCCCTAATAAGGAAGCAGCCCAGATCGAGGGATCCAAGGCCTTTGCCAAAGACGTTATGGAGGCGGCAGGAGTCAAGACCGCTCGCGCAGAACAGCTGCGCCCAGGTGCGGCCGAGGAAGACATTGAGGCCGCGCTCGACCGCTTCGGCCCACAGTTTGTGGTCAAAGACGATGGCCTTGCCGGTGGCAAGGGCGTGGTGGTCACCGCGGACCGCGCCGCCGCTCGCGCCCACGTCGATGCCGTCCTTGCCGCCGGCAATCCGGTGCTGCTGGAGTCTTTCCTCGATGGACCTGAAATTTCGCTTTTCTGCCTGGTTGACGGCGAGACCGTCGTCCCGCTGCTGCCAGCTCAGGACCACAAGCGCGCCTATGACAACGACGAAGGCCCCAATACCGGCGGCATGGGTGCGTACACCCCGTTGCCGTGGCTGCCGGAGGAGGGCGTGCAGCGCATCGTGGACGAGGTTTGCGTCCCAGTGGCCAAGGAGATGGTGTGCCGCGGCACCCCATATTCCGGCCTGCTTTATGCCGGCTTGGCGTGGGGCGAAGAGGGCCCGGCCGTAGTCGAATTCAACTGCCGCTTCGGCGATCCAGAGACCCAGGCCGTGCTTTCCCTTCTCAAGTCGCCATTGGCCGAGGCCCTCCACGCCACCGCGACTGGCACCCTGGCCGAGCTCGCGCCGCTGGAATGGGAGGATGGCTTCGCCGTTATCGTTGTCATGGCGGCCGAAGGCTACCCGGCCTCCCCGCGCAAGGGTGATGCCATCTCCGGAGCTGCGCTAGATGATCCGCAGCGCGTCCTGCACGCCGGCACCGTTCACACAGAAGGGGCCTACCGCACCGCGGGCGGCCGTGTGCTTAGCGTGCTGGGCAAGGGCTCCACGCTGGCCGAAGCACGTGCCGACGCCTACGCCACCGTCGACGACATCGAGTTTGCGGGTGGTTTTGTCCGCCGGGACATCGGCAAGCGAGCAGAAGACGGTGAGATTTCTCTCTAACCCTTCACCCCGCGGTGGGGCAGGCATGGAATAATAGCCACGTGGCTGAAAAGAAGAAGATTTCCAACGTCCTGTCCTCCCGCTATGCCTCCGCAGAGCTGTCCAATATCTGGAGCCCGGAGCATAAAATCATCCTGGAACGCAAGCTCTGGATTGCGGTTATGCGCGCCCAAAAGGATTTGGGCGTAGACATCCCCTCCAAAGCCATCGATGCCTACGAGGCCGTGGTGGAAGACGTGAACCTCGAGTCCATCGCGGAGCGCGAGCGCGTCACCCGCCACGATGTGAAGGCCCGCATCGAGGAGTTCAATGCGTTGGCCGGTTATGAGCACATCCACAAGGGCATGACCAGCCGTGATCTCACTGAGAACGTGGAACAGCTGCAAATCCACACCTCGTTGGAGATCATCCGCGATAAGGCCATTGCCGTGGTCTCCCGCATCGGCCGTCATGCCGCCGAGTACCAGTCTCTGGTTATGGCCGGCCGCTCCCATAACGTGGCCGCGCAGGCCACCACCCTGGGCAAGCGCTTTGCTACGGCCGGCGATGAGATGCTGCTGGCCATAGAGCGCGTCGAAGATCTTCTTGCGCGCTACCCGCTGCGCGGCATCAAGGGGCCAATGGGCACCTCCCAGGACATGCTGGATCTCATGGGCGGCTCCGAAGATAAACTTGCCTCCCTGGAGACCGCCATCGCGGATTACCTGGGCTTCCACCGCATCTTCAACTCCGTGGGCCAGGTCTACCCACGCTCCCTCGACTTCGACGCCATCTCCGCCCTGGTGGAGCTCGGCGCCGCCCCGTCCTCGTTGGCCACCACCATCCGCCTGATGGCCGGCAATGAGACCGTCACCGAAGGCTTCAAGGAAGGCCAGGTCGGCTCTTCTGCCATGCCGCACAAGATGAACGCCCGCTCCTGCGAGCGCGTCGGCGGCCTGCAGGTCATCCTCCGCGGCTACCTCACCATGGCCGCAGACCTGGCCGGCCAGCAGTGGAACGAAGGCGATGTCTTCTGCTCCGTCGTCCGCCGCGTCGCGCTTCCCGACGCCTTCTTTGCCCTCGACGGCCAATTCGAAACCTTCCTCACCGTCCTCGACGAGTTCGGCGCCTTCCCCGCCATGATTGACCGCGAATTGGAGCGCTACCTGCCCTTCCTGGCTACCACCCGCATCCTCATGGCGGCCGTGCGTGCCGGCGTGGGCCGCGAGACTGCCCACGAGGTCATCAAAGAAAACGCCGTAGCCGTTGCGCTTAATATGCGCGAAAACGGCGGCGAGCAGGACTTGGTCCAGCGCCTTGCCGCCGATGACCGCCTGCCCATGAACGAGTCCGACCTCGAGGCCGCCCTGGCCGATAAGCACGCCTTCATCGGTGCTGCCGAGTCCCAGGTCAACCAGGTGCTCAACCGCATTAACGCCTTGGTAGGCGAGCACCCCAAGGCCGCGGCTTATACCCCGGGTGAGATCCTCTAGCCCGCATTTTCCGGCTCACTTCGCAATTCCAGCCCCCTTCGCATTTCGATCAAATAGTCCCCGGATCCCGCGCGGTGAACTGGCCCCCGAAAGTTGGACTGGTTTAATTCTAGGCGGTTAGGGCTTCAAG
>NGUZ01000048.1 GCA_002154655.1 Corynebacterium kefirresidentii | reverse complement strand
AATAAATATAAAGTTCAAAAGCTAGAGGTTTTATGGATCTCTAGCTTTTATTGCATACAAAAAAACGGTTCTATAATAAATTGGACTGATGACTAAAAATCATCAGTCCAATTTTTATGTTTGAATACAAAAATGGCGCAATTACCTCTATAATTATTAGCTACCAAACAAAATAAAAAAGAAAGGTAATGCGCCTATGTGTAAGTCTATATTAAATACATTAAGAATTAAAGATAAAAATATCAATTTTTCAGATGAAGTGATTGAGAAAAAACATAAAGGACGAATGAGCTTGTTTTACTATGCCGAGCTCACTTATCAACCTACACATTGTGAAAATTGTTTAGCTAAAAATGATAATTTCTCTATAGTAAAAAATGGTAAGAAAACCTCAACGATTACTTTACTTAAAATTATGGAAATGCCCGCTTATTTAGAACTTCAAAAACAAAGATTTTATTGTAAATCATGTGACAGTCATTTTACTGCTAAATCTAATATTGTCGACGCTCATTGCTTTATTTCTAATAAAACAAAACTTGCAGTTTTAGATAAAGCACAAGAATACCGCTCTCAAAAATCTATCGCTAAGTCATGCTTAATATCATCAATGACTGTGTCTAGAGTGATTAATCAAGCGGCAAGCGACGTAGGTCAGTCTTCTTTTGATGCTTTACCTGAACACTTAATGATGGACGAATTTAAAAGTGTTAAAAATGTAATCGGAAAAATGAGTTTTATTTATGCAGATGCTGTATCGCACCGCATCGTAGATGTGGTAGCGGATCGTAAGTTAAAATCGCTAAAAGATCATTTTTATCGCTATTCTTTGAAACTCAGACAAAAAGTCAAAACAGTCACGATTGATATGTATGAACCATATATGTCACTAATCAAACAATTATTTCCTAACGCGAAGATTATTATTGATCGTTTTCATATTGTTCAATCTTTAAATCGAGCGTTAAATATGTCTAGAGTTCATGTAATGAATTGTTATAGGACCTCAAATAGACCGCTTTATAATAAATATAAAAGTTATTGGAAATTATTTCTTAAACCTTTTGAAACGCTAGAGGCATTTAATTATCGTAAAGTCCATTTATTTAAAGAGTGGAAAACTGAAAAAGGCATTGTAAATTACTTATTAGGTGTAGATGAAGAATTATATAATACATATCACTACGTTCATGAGCTAAGAAGATTTTTAAAAGAAAACCAAATAGAGAAATTTAATCATAAACTCTTTTCTATTCATCTTTCAGATGTGTGTCCTAAATTACGCCCAGTCATTAGAACTTTAAGACGATTAGCAACTTTCATTGAAAATACTATGACATATTCTAACCTGACCAACGGTCCGTTAGAAGGAATTAATAATAAAATCAAACTCATTAAAAGGGTATCTTTTGGTTATAGAAATTATGATAATTTACGTAATCGAATTATTATAACTTCGCGACTATTTGCCTCAACAACAAAAAAAGAGATTAAACAACCTAAGGTTGCTTAATCTCAATATTAGGACTCATCAGTCCGATTTGACATAGAGCCAAAAAACACTTCTCAAAGTTGAGAAGTGCTTTGGTCGTTCTAATGAAACACAAATTGCTGATGCAATTTGCGTACTGGACTTGTAAGCAAACA
>NGUZ01000047.1 GCA_002154655.1 Corynebacterium kefirresidentii | reverse complement strand
CTTGATTTCTAGTGGTCGTGGAAACACCTGACATGGGTTAGGTGATTGTGTGGAGTCGAAATGGGTTCCGGATTCTGTTGTTGTGGCGCGGTTTGCGTCGTTGGTTCGGGCTGGTAGTTCAATACGGGCGGCTGCTGGGGTGGTTGGTTTAGCGCGTTCGGTGGCGTATCGGCTTGCTGGTGAGTTGGACTTGCCGCGCAAGCGCCGCAGGACTACTAGCTCGGATGACAGTCAGGAAATAGCTCGCCTGTGACTGGAAGGTGTGGCACCGATGGATATTGCGCGCCAGCTTTCTATAGGCTCTTCTCCGGTGTACCGCATCGGTATTGAGCTTGGTTTGTGGAAACGCAATCCACATGGCCGCAAAGCTGCGGCCACAACTGGCCGATGTAGCTATCTGCAACTGCGTGCGAATGCTTTAGGGCGCAAAGATGCAGCTTTAGCCTGTGGCATTCATCCGCGTAATGCTGCTGATATAGACAAAGGTGTCATTAAGCTTTCTACCGGGCGTGTGCCTTTTGTCCCGGCTGGCCCGGATGTGGCGCTGTATAACAGGCTTATGCAGGTAATTGAGTACGTTGATGGTCGCCAAGCAGTTCCAGTCCAGGTTATTCCGCAACAGCGTATCGATAGGCGTATTTCTTCGCGCTACTTGTCGGTAGAAGAGCGCGAGCTCATCTTTGATCTTGACCGGCAAGGCAAAGGCGTACGTGAGATAGCTCGGCGTCTTGCCCGCTCTGCTGGCACTATCAGCAAGGAGCTTAAACGCAACCGGGATGAATTTGGGGTGTATCTTCCCACGTATGCGCACCGTAAATCGGTGTTGCGTAGGTTTAGACCGAAAAAGCGCAAGATTGATGCCAATCCACGTTTGCGCACGGTGGTCTGGGCGATGGTGAAAGATAGGTACTCGCCAGAGCAGATTTCTGGGAGGTTGCGCAGCTGCTATCCCGGTGATGAGACTATGTACGTGTGTCCTGAAACGATTTATCAGTCTTTGTATTTCCAGGCTAAAGGCGAGTTGAAAAAGGAAGTCGCTGCTGCACTGCGTCGCGGTCACGCCCAACGTCGACCTCGTGGCACGCGCAGTGCCCGCAAGCGGTTTGTTGACCCTATGGTGATGATTTCCGACCGCCCAGCAGAAGTAGACGACCGGGCAGTACCAGGTCATTGGGAAGGCGACCTCATTCTAGGCGCGGGTAATAAGTCCGCAATTGGAACGCTAGTAGAGCGAACCACGCGCTATGTCATCTTGCTGCATTTACCGAATGGGCATAGTGCTACCGAAGTAAATGAAGCACTTACAAAAGCGATTGCTACCTTGCCAGATCATCTCAAAGGATCACTTACCTGGGATCAGGGAAGTGAAATGGCCTGCCATAAGGCCTTTTCTGTAGCTACAAACTGTCCCGTGTTTTTCTGCGATCCTGGTTCGCCGTGGCAGCGAGGCACCAATGAAAACACCAATGGACTACTAAGACAGTACTTCCCTAAAGGGACAGACCTCAACGTCCATAGTGCAGCGGACCTAGAATTCGTCGCCATGCAACTCAACCGCCGACCCCGCAAAACCCTGGGCTTTCAAACACCAGCCGAGAAAATGGCCGCACTGATAAACTCAACCGAAACATAGGAAGTGTTTCCACGACCACTAGAATCTGCC
>NGUZ01000046.1 GCA_002154655.1 Corynebacterium kefirresidentii | reverse complement strand
CCCGCGGGTTGGACGTGGCCAGGCGGGAATCGACCACGATCTCGCCGGATGCGCCGGTCTTCACCCCGACGGCGTCAAGGTCCAGTCCCTCGGTCACCGGGCGGCGGCCCAGTGCCACGAGGATGCGGGAAGCGCGGAACACCTCCTCGCCCCCGGCCACGTTTGCCGTCACCGAGACCCCGTCCGGGCCGGAGGCCACGGAGTCGGCCATGACCCGCCGGACCACCCGGATCCCCTCGTCGGCGAACACCCCCGCCAACGCCTTGGATACCTCCGGTTCCTCCTGCGAGGCCAACCGGGAACGGACCAGCATGGTCACCCGGGAGCCCAGCCGGGAGAAAAGCTGTGCCATCTCCAGGGCAACATAGCCTCCGCCCAGGATCAGCATTGATTCGGGCACCTCGTCCAGTTCCATCGCCGTCGTCGAGGTCAGGTACCCGGCCTCGGCCAGTCCGGGAACGGGCGGCACGTAGGGTGCGGAGCCAGTGGCCACGAGGTAGTGCCCGGCCTCGATCGTTCTCACTGCACCATCCGGGGAGATCACCCGGAGCAGCGGTGCGTCCTGGGTTCCGGTGAACGACGCGTCCCCCGAGATCATCGTCCACCCGTAGTCCGCGGCCAGATCGACGTACTTCTCCGTGCGCATGCTTTCAACCAGCGCGGCCTTGCCCTGAATCAGGGCCGGCATGTCCACCGGGCCCGCCGAGGCCGCCACCCCAGGGAAGCGGGCCGAATCCAACGCCACGTGGCGGGCCTCCGCGGCAGCCAGGAGCGCTTTCGACGGGACGCAGCCCGTGTTCACGCATGTCCCGCCCACGGTGCCGCGCTCCACCATCACGACGCGCTTGCCCAGTCCGGTGGCCCGGATCGCGGCCGCAAACGCTCCGCCGCCGGAACCAATAATCGCCAGATCGAACTTTTCGTTTGTCATTCCAGATGTCTCTTCCCTGTGGTTCAAAAGTTCCTATGGAACCATTGTGAACCTTCCAGTACAATGGAAGGTCAAGTGTGGTGGCCATTGGAAGGGGAATCGGCGAACATGAGGATCGGACAGCTTGCGGAAGCAACCGGAACCACGACCAAGACCCTGCGGTTCTACGAGGAGTCGGGGCTGCTCCCTCCGGCCGAGCGATTGGCCTCCGGCTATCGGGACTACGCCGAGGATGCCGTGGGTCGGGTCGGGTTCATCCACCGGGGCCAGGCCGCCGGGCTGACCCTCGCCCAGATCCGCCAGATCCTCGACATCCGCGACGGCGGCCAGGCGCCCTGCGAGCACGTGCGCGACCTGCTTGACGTGCGCCTCGCTGAGATCGAGCAGCAGATCGCGCAGCTCTCCGTGCTGCGCGACACTATCGCGGACCTCAGACAGGACGCCGCACACCCGGACCCTGAAACGTGCAGCACCGATCAAGTGTGTAGGTACTTGTAATCCAATTGGGCACACCTCCTTAGCAACCACGCTATGCGAGAGTTGCAGCTCGACGAGAGCCAGGATGACAGGATTAACCGCCAGGAGCTATCTATAAATAGGGACTATTTCTTACCTGGAAGTAACATTTTGGCGGTTGAGGATAATACCTTTGGTGCATTTTGAGCCAAAAGCTTCTTGGCCTCTGGACTGACAGTTGCCACCACAGCACTCGCAACCAAAACTGAGCCTATAAGGTGCTGTTGCAAAGTTGGGGCAGTAGAAAGACCGGCGTGAAATAATCAGAGCCATGGGCATCTTCTCCGGTCGGCATTTCCCCGTGACATCATCCTGTGGGCGG
>NGUZ01000472.1 GCA_002154655.1 Corynebacterium kefirresidentii | reverse complement strand
CACCTTCAATCGCTTCAGTCATAGCTTGTTGCCCTCCAGCAATTAAGCCAATTACTTCATTAGGATGCGTATTGAAAGTTGGAACACATTCAGCTGCATCTAATACACCTAAACGTCCACTTGTACCAGCTCCTATATAAATTAGACGTCCACCATCTCGAAAACGCGTAATTGTTTGTTCGATTACTCTGTTTAACTGGGGCAAA
>NGUZ01000471.1 GCA_002154655.1 Corynebacterium kefirresidentii | reverse complement strand
GAAGAGAATTACCCAGAACATCAGATTATGGGTGAGGAAAAAAGTAACAGTGAAGTAGATATGTATCGTGGCTATGCTTGGGCGATAGATCCCATTGATGGAACAACCAATCTTGTTAAGCAAGGTAAAGATTATTGTTTAATTGTATGTTTATTCTACGATGGCGAGCCTTTACTAGCCTATACATATGAATTTTATCAACAGAA
>NGUZ01000470.1 GCA_002154655.1 Corynebacterium kefirresidentii | reverse complement strand
ATCACTTATTTAATACTATTTATTGGCTTTCTTCTTGTTGCTACGTACTGATGTTAACCAACCGATTACGACTAAAAGAATCATAACTGTCCAGAAGATAGCTTGCCATAATGTACTATGAGGGAAATGTTCAGGTAAAATACCTATATCTTCATGAGCAAGTACTATAACAACTAATTTAATACCTACCCAACCTACAATTGCGA
>NGUZ01000469.1 GCA_002154655.1 Corynebacterium kefirresidentii | reverse complement strand
AAATGGACTAGATACAGAATTAGAAGTTGTTGAAGGTATGCAATTTGATAGAGGGTATCAATCACCATACATGGTTACAGATTCAGATAAAATGATTGCTGAGTTAGAAAGACCATATATTTTAGTAACAGATAAAAAAATCTCTTCATTCCAAGATATCTTACCTTTATTAGAACAAGTTGTTCAATCTAGTCGTCCAATCTTAA
>NGUZ01000045.1 GCA_002154655.1 Corynebacterium kefirresidentii | reverse complement strand
CTCCACACAATCACCTAACCCATGTCAGGTGTTTCCACGACCACTAGAAATCAAGGTGCTTCCAACGACGAGAAGTACTAGGGGAGTTTCCTTTATTGCGCGCCTTCCAACCGTTCTTTGAGGCTAGTGGCTAAGTCTAGAAGCTCGTCGGGATTATCTGCGGGCCTCTGTTGAGGCAGGTTCCGTTGTGCTGCGCGCACAAACGTAGCGAGTATGCCGGCGTCGTGGGCCAGTGAGGGAGTGGCAGGCAGTTCCACTTGCATTGCTTGTAGGTGCTTGGCGGCACTGTTGGCGGCGTCTAGTGCGTACTCGTAGTCTCCAGTATCCCCGTGCGCCCCAATAAACAACGCACACAGGTGCGTGTCCTGGACTTCATGAACAATATCAGCCATTCCGTGCTCCCTATTCAATCCACTTTTGATTTGGCCCTTTGAGACTTTCTGAAGCCTTCCACGCGACCACTAGGATGGAAATCTGGAAGAAAATGATCCATCCAGTCGCTACTTTTTGCTGGCTTGAGTAGGTTCCGAAAACTGTAAGGAGCAGGAACATCATACCTGTTATAACAACCCCAGACGCGCTCATTGTGGTGGTAAAGCAGAAAATTACAAACCCCACCAGCGCTATCAGAAGACAAGAGTAAACGCCCCCCTCTTTATCCTCCCAACTCCCACTGGGGCCAACTATCTGAAACAAAGAGAATAGCGCCCCTTGAATCAGCACTAGCGAGAAGTTTCCCCAAGTCTGAGGATTCCATTTATTTCGGCCTTGCCCATTGTCAGAAGCGCTTGATTCAATCTGCCCCCTTTTAGTCTGCTTATCCTGAAGTTCTGTTGGAGCTGTAGAGGGGTGCCGCCTTCGCTTATCGACAATGGTGGTGACGGTACACAGGGCAATGAGGACAAGGAGCCACCAACTACTTGTTTGTGAAGACTGTTCTTCCTCGCCCGGGACTGTTTTATTTTCTTTTCCCTGTTGGGGACTGTATTTACTTCGGCTCATAGACCCCAAGGCTACGGCACCCCAAAACAAGACCTACCTTCCACTTAGCAGTGTGACACTAGGTCTGTTCGCTTACGCCACCATAGGAGCCGCTAAGTTGTTCCGAGGCTAGCCATCCGATAAAAAGTGACGCGAATTGAAGCGCAACCGATGGGCAAAGTACCTTCCATCCGCTTAAGGTGCTTAAGAATAAAGCGAACAAAACAGTCGTCGTTACCGCTAGCCCTATAAGGAGACACCAAGAGCGGTAGCAGCGGCACCATAGCCCATGCCTTGCTCAAATAATTCAACCAACTGCTCGCGCTCATGCTCACTCAGCGAACTTCGAGCTCTCAATGAAAACTACTCCCCACTAATCGGTAACTGATTTCTCAGTCCAGCTAATGGGGAGCAGTTCAAAGCAGAGGTAGGTCTATCTAAATTCCTACCTCTGCTCAGGTCCTATTTCTTCTCATAGGGAAGAAATAGGAGGAGAATGACCACAATTGCTAGAGCAACCGTCACGACATACGGCCACTTAGCGTAAACGGAAAGCGCCATCAGAAGAACGCCCACAGTAGCCAAGAGCTTTTTCCACATAAAATTTACTCTCCCAACCATTTTGAATCTTCCTAGTCGGAAGATTCTCTTAGAGTTTTATCTAAACAATACAGCAACATCTGTATGGCAACATTCCAATCACGCTACCGTCAATCCCTTAGTGCTTAGTTCAGGGATAGTTTATTGAAAACCAACCCGATGCGGAAGGTGTTGTTGCAAACTTGCGCGGAGAGCAGCGAAGGCTCAGTTTCTCATTCCCTGATGGCCGCTGCGTGTGGGCGTTGTTAGGCCGTCTCGAAGACCCGGTTGACGATCACC
>NGUZ01000468.1 GCA_002154655.1 Corynebacterium kefirresidentii | reverse complement strand
TTAATAAGATATCGACAAATCAAAGTGTATAGTTTTACAAAGAGAAAGCGTTTGAAGCCGATGAATTGAGAAAATTGAGAAGCGAGTTTAGTTGAGCTAAAAGAGCAAGCAATTTTAGAAAATAAAGAAGGATGCGAGTGCTTGTCTCGAAGTAAAGTAAGCTCCTTAGCGCCGGTGGTAGCAGATTTACGTTCCGCTAGAGTAGG
>NGUZ01000467.1 GCA_002154655.1 Corynebacterium kefirresidentii | reverse complement strand
AAAAATTGAATCTTATTGAGGAAGGTGTAGGTATGTCATTAGATTTACCTGTCATGTTAATCATTGTCTTATTTTTAGCATTAGGCATATTTAGTCAATGGTTAGCGACACAGATTAAATGGCCATCAATTGTAGTCATGTCGATTGTGGGCTTATTGATTGGACCGATATTGGGACTAGTTAACCCTCAAGAAACATTGGGAGCC
>NGUZ01000466.1 GCA_002154655.1 Corynebacterium kefirresidentii | reverse complement strand
CGAATTTCTTTAGATGGGTTAATCAATCGAAACATCGCAATAATTCTTAAACATTTCATTGGTGACAATAAATCGAGTCCCCCGAATTTTGTCCCTTTAATTGGATGTAAGAAATTAATTGGAATACTATCAGCATCAATTTCTCTCAACGCAAATGCCATATCGATGATATCCTCGTTCGTCTCACCCATGCCACAAATAACTCC
>NGUZ01000465.1 GCA_002154655.1 Corynebacterium kefirresidentii | reverse complement strand
AGAGTGACCGAATGCCTCCCGATAACCATGAGATTCAATATAGTCTCTTGATAACGCGTCAGCCTCAGCTACAGTCATTCCAGCTTTTATTTCGTTGATTGCTTTAATTTGGGAATTGAGAACAATGTTATAAATATCTTTCATCTTAGAGTCAGGTTCCCCTATAGCAAATGTTCTTGTTATATCAGAGCAATATCCTCTATAGT
>NGUZ01000464.1 GCA_002154655.1 Corynebacterium kefirresidentii | reverse complement strand
CGGTATTAAATTAGGTAGTGAAATTCGTAAGTATGACCCAATTGGGAATATCATATTCGTTACAAGTCATAGTGAGTTAACGTACCTAACCTTTGTTTACAAAGTGTCAGCGATGGATTTTATCTTTAAAGATGATCCAAGCCAATTACAGTCCAGAATTATTGATTGCTTAGAAACTGCACATACCCGCTTAAAATTATTATCTAA
>NGUZ01000463.1 GCA_002154655.1 Corynebacterium kefirresidentii | reverse complement strand
ACTACTAACCATGCCCAACCTGAACCGAAACGAGCTGCTGCTTTGTCAGCGAATTCTTTTTTGAATTCATCTAAAGAGCCCCATTGTTCTTTGATTTTATCAACAACAGTACCTTTTTCTTCAGAATTAGGAGTTAATAATTCCCAGAATAATGAGTGATTTAAGTGTCCGCCACCATTATTACGAACAGCTGTTTGAATATCTTCA
>NGUZ01000462.1 GCA_002154655.1 Corynebacterium kefirresidentii | reverse complement strand
TTCCCATTTAGAGATAACAACAGCTGATAGTGCATTACCTATTACGTTAACACATGTACGAACCATGTCTAATAAACGGTCTACACCGATAATTAACGCGAGCCCTTGTGCTGGTAAGCCCATAGCTCCTAATGTTGTTAATAATACTACGATTGAAACGCCAGGTACTCCAGCCATACCTTTAGAGGCAACCATTAATGTTACCAT
>NGUZ01000461.1 GCA_002154655.1 Corynebacterium kefirresidentii | reverse complement strand
CCAAGCCATGCACCTAAAACAGAAATAATTAATCCAATGTTAACGAGTACTGAACCCCAATGACCAACGATATGTTCTAACACTTGTGCCATTGATGGGCTTGCAAGATCAGCAATTTGATTTTGTTGAATGACGCCTTGTGCCAATACAGTCATTAAGAAGTAAATAACAAGTACTGAAACAAGTCCAATTACTGTAGCAGTACCT
>NGUZ01000460.1 GCA_002154655.1 Corynebacterium kefirresidentii | reverse complement strand
CCAAAAGGTTATATTTCAGCTACACACGATGAATCAAATCGTACTGTAATTGATTTAATTCCGGAATACCAACATCTAAATATCTTTCCTGTTGGAAGGCTAGATAAGGATACTGAAGGTTTACTACTTATTACTAATGATGGTCAATTTAGTCATGATTTAATGAGTCCCTCTAAACATGTTTCTAAGACATATGAAGTGACATCG
>NGUZ01000459.1 GCA_002154655.1 Corynebacterium kefirresidentii | reverse complement strand
TGTAATGGTTATAGGTGGTGTTTATGTTGAAGAAATTAGATCGCCAGAATCAAATTATTTCATTAATACAACAAGGTCATACAATGAATGCATCTGAATTGGCGCAACACTTAAATGTTTCTGTTCGTACAATTAGTCGTGACATTGTCGATTTAGAAAATCAAGGTGTCCAAATATATGCTCATAAAGGCAAAAATGGTGGATATC
>NGUZ01000044.1 GCA_002154655.1 Corynebacterium kefirresidentii | reverse complement strand
AATTAATGTTCATGATTTTGATCCATCAAATATTTATATTAATGAGAATAAAATGTTATACTCACTTTTAATTTGAATATTAAAGAGTCCGGGACATAAAGTTCTTGGATAAGTGAAAAAAGACAATTTCTATTGAAATAATATAGAAATTGTCTTTTTTATAAATTTTTTGATTATTTTCAGCTCGTTGAGCTACTACTTTTCTTATATTAAGTGCCATTAATACAAAACCAAGTTCTCTTTTGACTTTATTGAGTCCTCGGACAGACATCCGAGTGAAACCCAAAATAGCCTTCATAAATCCAAAAACAGGTTCCACATCAATTTTTCTTTGACTGTAGATATTTTTTGTTTCTGGTTCTGAAAGCTTTTTGTTAATTTGGGATTTAAAATATTCCCAGTTATAATTCTTCATTATTTTTTTGTTTGTTTTTGAATTGAAGTTCATACATTGATTTTTCAGAGGACATTCTGAACAATCATCACATTCATATAATTTGAAGTCTCGCTTATAACCATACTTATCATGACGATAGGCATATCTTTTAAAACCTAGCCGTTTATTATTCGGACAAATGAATTCGTCATTAATTTCGTCATAGTTCCAATTTTGAGTATTAAAGATGTCACTTTTATATTTTTTAGTTTTATCTTTTATAAACATTCCATATGTTATGAGTGGCGTTCGATTAAAGTCATCTATAATTGCCTTATAATTTGATTCACTACCATAACCTGCATCAGCTACAATATATTCAGGTAAATGACCGTAGGTCTCTTGAATTGAATTTAAAAATGGAATCATCGTTCTAGTATCCGTTGGATTTTGATACACATTATAAGATAAAACAAATTGGGAATTTGTCGCTATTTGTAAATTATACCCTGGCTTAAGTTGTCCATTTTTCATGTGATCTTCTTTCATTCTCATAAATGTCGCATCATGATCTGTCTTAGAATAACTATTTCTATCCTTTAAAATAGATTTTTGAAATTCGTATCGATACTTTCGCTCAAAATAATCATTGATTTGCTTTTTGTATTTTTTGATTTTAGTTCTTTTGAGACGTATTTGTTTTCTTGTTTTAGTACATTTTTCATTGTTGATATGTTGGTTTAAATCTTCGATTTCTTTATCTAAGTGACTACCAATCAAATCTATTTCTTCTTTTGTTAATTCATTATCATGATCTTCTTTAATTTCCGGTATGATTTTATTGGTTACCAATTCATGGTAGAGGGCTTTAGAATCCTCATTCATCTTTGATTCATGGTTTTGAATACTCTTTTTCCATACAAATGTATATCGATTGGCATTTGCTTCAATTTTTGTACCATCAATAAAAATAGCTTTATCATCTATAAGATTTTGTTTTACACACTGACTGTAAAATTGAATAAATAAAGATTCTAATAAAGCATCTACTTTTGGATTTACTCTAAATCGATTAATTGTTTTATAAGAAGGTTTTTGATTTTGTGATAGCCACATCATTCGGATGCTATCATTAAGCATTTTTTCTATTTTACGACCTGAGAATACAGATTGTGTGTAGGCATATAGAATCACTTTTAACATCATTTTAGGATGGTACGAAGTTGCACCACGGTGATGTCTGAATTCGTCGAATTCATTGTCAGGAATTGTTTCAACAATATCATTTACATGTCGTGAAATATCATTTGTGGGGATAAGAACTGAAGTTTCCATTGGTAGAGTAAGTTGAGTCATGTTATAATTTTTATACATAAGGCACCTCGTTAATTTAGTTTAGTGATGTTTATTAAATTATACGAAAGTGCTTTATTTTTTTAAAGTATTACAATGTAAAATTACATATAAATACAAAGTATTTTGGCGAGACTCTTGAGGGAACAGGACAAGCTGAAGACTACAGGCTGAAGCTGTCCCCTAAGAAAGCGAGCCAACAATACGGAGTATTGTAAATAAAGAAGCCAGTAAATGAATTTGTTAAAACTCATTTACTGGCTATTTTGCTAGGAATTATGTACTAGCCTCTTCTTTTAGTTATTCAATTGTTTATTTAACCATATTAACTTCATGGAATAACTCAG
>NGUZ01000458.1 GCA_002154655.1 Corynebacterium kefirresidentii | reverse complement strand
GGAAATGAAATTTGCCAAGAATGGTTATATCATATGGGCGTTCCTATCAATCAAATTGAAGACCTCGCTAAAACGCAATGTAATACGATACCAGTCTATATGCCATATATCTGTTCTTATTTTATGCCTAGATCCATTGGAGACAGACCACTTGTCGTGCCTGAAAATGCTCGCAACATAGCCTTTATTGGTAATTTTGCAGAAACA
>NGUZ01000457.1 GCA_002154655.1 Corynebacterium kefirresidentii | reverse complement strand
TGATATAGTTATTCATATAATCATTTTATGAATAATAAAGGAGTAAAACTGATGGTGAAGTGTTTAATAGTAGATGACGACTATAAGATATTACATTATGTATCTCAACATCTCGAAGCAGCCCAAATTCAAACCGTCACTCAAGCAAGTGGTGAAAGTGCAATCGCGTACCTTGCAAATAATAAAGTCGACATTGCAGTTGTTGAT
>NGUZ01000456.1 GCA_002154655.1 Corynebacterium kefirresidentii | reverse complement strand
GACAAACTATATTACGCACAAAAAAAGACTGAAAGTCGCTGCAACGACTAACAGTCAAGCACATATTAAATAAAATTCATCTTAATCATATAACGGGAGGCACATATATGCAAGAGGTAACTATATCTTTAAAAGAATATAACAACCTACTTAAAGATAGGGGCGATTTAACAATAGTTAGTTTGCATAATGGCTATTTACAACGCC
>NGUZ01000455.1 GCA_002154655.1 Corynebacterium kefirresidentii | reverse complement strand
TAGGAATAAGAACAGTTGAAGAATTGGTTGGACGTACCGACTTGTTACAACGCTCAAGTCGAATTGATGAACAATCAAAAGCAGCAACACTAGACATTGAGAAGTTATTGGATTCAGATGATGGCCCTAACTCAAAAGAAATTAATCAAAATCATCATTTAGATATAGGTTTCGATTTAAATTATCTATATAAAGATGCTAAACAAA
>NGUZ01000454.1 GCA_002154655.1 Corynebacterium kefirresidentii | reverse complement strand
ACACGTAATATACCTAAGTCAGTCAAAGATGAAATGGATATGTACTTACAAGCAGGTGGACAAATCAGTCAACAATCGTTGATGTCGCTCGTGTCGTTCATTGATAACCCACAACAAGAAATGGAACGTATCGAAAATGAAGAAGATGCTCAGTTACAAAAATCAGATGAACGCATGTACAACCAAGAGGGTATAGATAATCACATT
>NGUZ01000453.1 GCA_002154655.1 Corynebacterium kefirresidentii | reverse complement strand
ATCACGCTTAGATTCTCGCTTGGTTGAAGCTTTCAATCAACTTAAAGCGTTGCAAAGTGAAATTTCTAATACAGAACGCAACCATCAAGCTACTGTTATACAATTGAGCGATATTGAGACTCAAATAAGTCAACTAGAACAGCAGTTATCAAAAGCTAAACAAACTCAAACTGAATATGAAGATAAACTTTATCAGGCTTATCGATA
>NGUZ01000452.1 GCA_002154655.1 Corynebacterium kefirresidentii | reverse complement strand
AAAACTATCAATATATTGAACTTGCACATATTCCATTTTACTTAATTGGATTCTTGGCTGCCTTTATTGTTGGCTTGATTGCAATCAAAACATTCTTACACTTAATTAATAAAGTTAAGTTAGTACCATTTGCAATTTATCGAATCGTATTGGTAATAATTATAGCCATTCTTTACTTCGGCTTTGGAATTGGTCAAGGCATTTCAG
>NGUZ01000451.1 GCA_002154655.1 Corynebacterium kefirresidentii | reverse complement strand
AAGTATACAATTTTATTTATTCGGAGATGGTTGTATTCTATTAAGGTATTAAATTCAAATAAATCTGTTAATCCTTCTCCCAATACGATAAATGACTGTTTCATAATATAATCCTTCTCCTTTTTACAACAAATTATAATAAATTACCTAGAGAAATGGAAGTGTAAGTCAAGATGAGAGTTATTGCTGGAAAACATAAAAGTAAAGC
>NGUZ01000450.1 GCA_002154655.1 Corynebacterium kefirresidentii | reverse complement strand
ATATTGCATTCATGCCATGTAACCCATCAGTAGGTGGTCCAGCGAAAGGTATTGTCGTTCGAGAAATTGACGCATTAGGTGGACAAATGGCTAAAGCGATTGATAAAACACATATCCAAATGCGTATGTTAAATACTGGTAAAGGACCAGCAGTACGTGCGTTACGTGCTCAAGCAGACAAAGTGTTATATCAACAAGAAATGAAACG
>NGUZ01000449.1 GCA_002154655.1 Corynebacterium kefirresidentii | reverse complement strand
TAATTCATCACTTTTGAAAATATAGTATTGAATATGTATATAATCTTTTGCATTTTTAATATCACTTAATAATGCATCAAATTTTGCATGGCCATCAGTATAAATCTTGATTTGATTATCAGTAGTAAGGAATGCAGCATTGTTAAAAAGTAACATGCGTACTATTTCTTTAAACTTAACAATTTGATGATTACCTTTTGAGAAATCG
>NGUZ01000043.1 GCA_002154655.1 Corynebacterium kefirresidentii | reverse complement strand
CCAATCCGGATGCGGTGATCGTCAGCCGGGTGTTCGAGGCTGCCTGAGAACGCCGGCACGCAGCGGCCATCAGGAAATGAGAAACTGGGTCGTCACGGCTCTCCGCCTGAAGTTTGCAACAGCACCCAATGCTGTGATGGCGGGACTCTTAGAGTCAAAGTTTGAGAATATTCAGGCCTATACGGAAGTTTTCCAGGACGGCATGCTCGACCTGATTGACGCGGGCAAGATGACCGTTGCCTCGGCCACCTCCTTCGCCCTGTCGCCCGAGTACGCAGAAAAGATGAACGCCGAGGCGGAGCGCTACCGCAAGCACATCATCTTGCGGCCGCAGCAAGTCTCCAACCACCCGGAGGTTATCCGCCGCCTCGGCTTTATTGCCTCCAACGGCATGATCGAGGCCGATATCTACGGCAATATTAACTCCACCAACGTGGGTGGCTCTCGTATTATGAACGGAACGGGCGGCTCGGGAGACTTCACACGCAACGGTTATATCACCACGTTCGTCTCGCCTTCCGTGGCGAAAGACGGCAAGATTTCTGCCATTGTTCCCTTTGTCTCCCACACCGACCACACCGAGCACGATGCCATGGTGATTATCACGGAGTACGGCGTGGCTGACCTGCGTGGGCTAGCCCCGCGTGAACGTGTGGAGAAGGTCATCGCGGTGGCGCATCCCGAGTACCGTCCATTGCTGGAGCAGTACTACGAGCGGGCGAAGAAGAATAAGTTCATCCACACCCCGCACGATCTGAAGACCGCTTTTGATTTCCAGATTAACTTCGCAGAAAAGGGCGATATGCGCGCCTAGTTTTCTAAGCTAGGTGGGCAGGGGAGAGTACTTCGATCCCCACCGGCCCGGGGGCATGCGTGACTATGATGACGGTGCGCTCGGGCAGCGCACCCGGCAAAGGTTGGGTGCACAGCACATTAAGTAGGCGGGCGGAATCACTCGCAGCTATGTGCTCGGTGGGCTCGTCGAGCAGCAACACATCGGCCTTCGTGCACAGCGCGCGGGCCAGCAACAGTCGGCGGCGTTGTCCGCTGGAAAGTGAATCGGCGCCGTCGGAAAGCTGCGTGTCGAGGTCGAGCTCAAATCCCACGGCGGCAAGGGTAGTGCTCATTAAAGTCTCGGAGGCCTCAGGCGCAGCCACGCGAATGTTTTCGCGCACGCTGGTGGCAAATATCCAGGCATCCTCCGCCGATAGTATGCAAGAGGCAGGCCGCGTTACCTCGCCGGAGATGGCTTCGCGCACACCGGCGATAGTCTCGAGCAGCATAGTCTTTCCGGACCCGGACTTTCCGCGCACTACCACGCGTTGGCCAGGTAAGGCTTCGAAATTCCATACTGTATCCCCGAATTCGGTCCGCAGGTTGCGGGCGCGCACGAAGCGCGTGTCCGTGAATCGAGGCTGCGGCCTCGGCGGCGCCTTGAGAACGGCCGAAAGCGAGTGAATAGACCCCGAGGCCTCCTGCCAGGACTGTGCCGCCTGCGGTAGCGCCGCATGTGCCTCGAAAGAGGACAGTGCCAACAACACGAGCGTGCCCATCCACATCGGGTTTCCGGTGTAGAAGGCAAGGGCACAGATCAATACGCCTACTGCTGCACAGCCGATGGCGCCGGAACTTAGTGCATCTGCTACGGCGAGGGGCCGATCCGCGGCTACCCGGGCCGAGGTCTCGCGCCGCGAGGCTCGTGCGGCGAGATTCCTGAGCAGTTCTCCGCGCCCCGCGGCGGCGAACTCCACCCGGTTGTGCAGGGTGTTATCTAGATTCTCCGTGAAGGCATTTCGGGTAGATGTGGCTTGGGGCTTTCTACTAGCTTGTGCCACTAATGCTGGGACGGCGATGCCGGTTAGGGCGAAGGCTCCAGCCATAACCAGCGCGGCCGGGACCGACATTAAGAAGGCACAGATTAAGGACACGACGCTCAAGACCGCAGCTACCCCGCAGGGCACCAGCGTGCGCACGATGAGATCGGTGATCTTGTCCGCATCGTCGACTAGGCGTACGTGGGCCCGCCCGCGGGGACCGAGATCCACCTGGGAATCGATGAGCCCATTAAAGATGGCACTGCGCAATCGTGTGGTCGTGCGCAGCGCCAAACGGTGCGCATAAAGCCGGTCTGCGTAACGAAAGACTGCGCGTGAGATTCCCAACGCACGCACGCTGGTCACGGCGACGGAAAGCTCCAGTACCGGAGGAGCCTGCCAGGCTCGAGTAATCAGCCAACCCGAAGTCATTGCCAGAGCCAGGGCCGCCAGCAGGGCCAAGGAACTAACGCCAATGGCCACTGCCAAAGACGCGGGACTAAACCCGCAGGTGGAGAAGATAAACCGCAATTGAGTTAAGGTCGCCTCCCGCTCAGCTACGAGCGGGGTTGAGGCCTCGTTGGAGGAAGAAAAGCCTGTGGATTCAGCCTTAGAGGCGTGACTATTTCGGCTCATTTTCGGCTCCTTCCAAGCGGTAGACGCGGTCCGCAACCTCGAGTACACGAGGATCGTGGCTGGCGAGGACGACGGTGGCACCGGCATCGGCTCGGGAGCGCAGGGCGGCAAGGACGCCGTCGACAAGCGCGGGCGAAAGGTGTGCGGTGGGCTCATCGAGGAGATAACAGCGGGCAGGGCAGGCTAGGGCGCGAACGATGCCGAGCCGCTCGCGCTGGCCAGCTGATAGCCCGCTGCCGGACGATGAAATTTGGCG
>NGUZ01000448.1 GCA_002154655.1 Corynebacterium kefirresidentii | reverse complement strand
CACCATCGCCTTCAGCGTTAAATAGTCTAAACGCATTGGTTCCTTCAATGTGATAGTAATAATCACGCTCTTGTAATGCAATTTGAAATTGTTTTTCGAAAAAAGAAGTATTAATGGCTTCGTTTTGATCATAACTCAATACCCAGCCTAAACCCTTATGTTGACGTCCTACATATGCAGTAGCAATGTACTGTTCTTGACCGTTCAT
>NGUZ01000447.1 GCA_002154655.1 Corynebacterium kefirresidentii | reverse complement strand
TTTCAAATACGTCTAATAGGTCACGTCCTTTATGTTGTTCACCTTCAATTTCGAATGATTCCATTTCTCCATTCTCATCAACAGGGATACAACCATGAATAAGAAGGTTGCCATTATATGGAAGGTAAAGTTTCCCTTTCTTCATCAAGAACGACATGTGACGTTTCAATTTCTCAGATTGTTGGAAAGAAAGTAGGAGTTTATTCAT
>NGUZ01000446.1 GCA_002154655.1 Corynebacterium kefirresidentii | reverse complement strand
GTGAAACTAAAGATCCACAGAAAAATATCAAAAGTGCGGTAAATGGTGTTATCTGGCGTATTTTGATTTTCTACATTGGAGCGATTTTCGTAATTGTTTCTATCTATCCTTGGAATCAATTAGGTGAAATCGGAAGCCCATTCGTAGCTACATTTGCAAAAATTGGTATCACATTTGCAGCAGGATTAATTAACTTCGTTGTATTAAC
>NGUZ01000445.1 GCA_002154655.1 Corynebacterium kefirresidentii | reverse complement strand
CCAGGACATAGACTGTCTTGAGTAGCCTGTACCAAACATAGGAATCGTATGATGTTTTGGCAATGCTTGTAACCCTGAATCCTCATATAACTCAAAAATTGAATTTGAAATGTTGGGAGAATGTGATTGCCAAAGTGCTCTTAATGATTGAATGGTTGTTTGATAACATTCTGTTAATTCACTTTCATCTACTTTAAATGCAGGGAAT
>NGUZ01000444.1 GCA_002154655.1 Corynebacterium kefirresidentii | reverse complement strand
ACAGATTTTTTGTTCAAACCGATATTGGGAAAAATGAAAAACTCAATAAGGTTATCACAATATTACAGACTTTAGATTTTGAAGTTAAAATTATAGGTGCATTTAATCACCATTAGATAAATATCGAAAGGCATTATGACGAAATTATAAAAAATTTGCTGTCTTGTCCTTATTTAACACTGATGTATCGAAATTAAATAGCCAGTAA
>NGUZ01000443.1 GCA_002154655.1 Corynebacterium kefirresidentii | reverse complement strand
TCGCTTTCATAATTTCAACCGTACGCACACGATCTTCATATGTATGTGTTGTAACGACTTCATTATGATACCTTTCGCTTGTATTCAAATTATGATTATAGCGATCCACACCCGCTTCTTTCGCTATTGTCGCAGCTGTCAATTCGTTGTCTCCTGTACACATCACCGTTTCAATCCCCATCTCACGTAATTCACGGAAACGTTCTACG
>NGUZ01000442.1 GCA_002154655.1 Corynebacterium kefirresidentii | reverse complement strand
TCATATTGTATCCTCCTTTTATGATTATTCTTTCTTATTTTTAATAATTAAGGTAAGGTCATTTCTAAATCCGTAGTTTGTTCTTTAAACCAACTAATTTTTTGTCGCATTTGGACAACATCGCCAATAATAATCATAGCGGGATTTTTTATTTCTGACGCTTTTTCAACGATGTTACCTAACGTACCATCAATTGTTTTTTGAGAAGT
>NGUZ01000441.1 GCA_002154655.1 Corynebacterium kefirresidentii | reverse complement strand
CGATGACCATCTACGTTCTCACCTTTAAATGGTATAAATAACATATTAGTTTTGATTGCACGTGAATCGATCGTCACACCTTTGATGGTTTGTCGTAAATATTGTGAATCAATATCACAAGGTATCCATTCCTGAATTTGCTGTAAAGTAATTTCTATCATTTATGAATCCCTCTCTTAGTCAATTGTGTATTTGTTTTTCTTTTTATC
>NGUZ01000440.1 GCA_002154655.1 Corynebacterium kefirresidentii | reverse complement strand
TATGTAGAGATAAGATTTGGTTTTTGAAAAAAGTGTGAGCAAGTAATATATGGATGTTATATAAAAATAATAAAGATTAAAAATAAGCGTTGATAAGTAAAGTTTTTTTATTAATCAACTTAAATTGTATAGCACTTTTTACATTAAGATTTATTTATAAAACCATTTATAGTTTCATACTAAAAATTGATGTTTTTAGGAAAGGAACT
>NGUZ01000439.1 GCA_002154655.1 Corynebacterium kefirresidentii | reverse complement strand
TTTGTTAAACGATGTGGTGCGCGACTTTCTGCTGCACTTTCAATAGTTGGTTCAAATTCAGCAATCTTCTTCAATAAGTCGATTGCTTTTTCATTTGTAATCGTTGAAAAGTCAGCATCAGCAGTAACTTCAACACCTTGTTCTTTCGCTTGTTTTAAGATTGAGCAAATACGTGCATGCGCATATTGAGCATAGTAAATTGGATTGTC
>NGUZ01000042.1 GCA_002154655.1 Corynebacterium kefirresidentii | reverse complement strand
GACGCCTAAGATTAGTACGAAGGTTGATCAGCTTGATGAGCATGAGGCTCTTAAGAAGGACACGGTTGTTACTGACCATGTTCACTATGAGGGTCTGGTTCCGGGTAAGGAATACGTTCTGAATGCGGAGCTGCGTAATAAGGCTGATGAGTCTGTTATTGGTAAGTCCAATCCTGACGAGCCGGTGAAGTTCACTCCGGAGTCTGCTTCGGGTGATGTTGATGTCAAGATCATTGTTAATGATGATGTTAAGGCTGGTTCTGTTAAGCAGGGCGTTGCCTATGAGTACTTGACGTCTACTGCGGTGGATGCGTCTGGTAAGGATTCCGAGTCTGGCGATGAGAATAAGATTGCTGAGCACACGGATATCAATGACAAGGCTCAGACTGTTGATTCTCATGATGAGTTGACGCCTAAGATTAGTACGAAGGTTGATCAGCTTGATGAGCATGAGGCTCTTAAGAAGGACACGGTTGTTACTGACCATGTTCACTATGAGGGTCTGGTTCCGGGTAAGGAATACGTTCTGAATGCGGAGCTGCGTAATAAGGCTGATGAGTCTGTTATTGGTAAGTCCAATCCTGACGAGCCGGTGAAGTTCACTCCGGAGTCTGCTTCGGGTGATGTTGATGTCAAGATCATTGTTAATGATGATGTTAAGGCTGGTTCTGTTAAGCAGGGCGTTGCCTATGAGTACTTGACGTCTACTGCGGTGGATGCGTCTGGTAAGGATTCCGAGTCTGGCGATGAGAATAAGATTGCTGAGCACACGGACATCAACGATAAGGATCAGACCGTTACCTCTCATAAGAAGGGCGGCAAGACCCCATGGTGGCTCATCCTGATTCCGGGCATTGGCCTGGGCAAGATCATCAAGGATCACTTCGACCACAAGGATCATGGCAACCACAACGGTGGCCACGGTGACAACAACCACCAGCCAGGCAACCAGGATGCTCCAGAGGGCGGTAACTCTGGCCATGGCAACGGCAACGGCGATGCTCCGGGTCAAGAACCTGAAGAGGTCGGCAATGCACTGCCATCCGACGCCCAGCGTGTCGATATTAAGTCCGTACCATCCGGCGCAACTGAGCTTGAGCCGGGCATGCAGAGCTACGTTAAGTAGCCCGTATCGCTAACGCGACTTAATCACTGCGAATCCCCTCCAGCGTGTAACTGCACACGCTGGAGGGGATTTCTATATAACTAGGGCCCGCCGGATACATGAGAGATGCAGCTGCCTCACCCCGAGGAGGTTTCGCTCAGTGTCCACGACTTGAGGGTAACCTCACCGTTTTGAAGGAAAAGTTCTGAATCGATTTATTGGGGTGCTGGGGTTAGGGTGAGGTCATGCTTTTTGATTCGCTGCCACGTCCTAGCGTGCGTGTGGCCCCGGGGGTGGGGCATGTGCCGGGATGGGTGGGCGTCGATAAGCAGAAGGCCTTGGTGGAGGAAATGCGCGCTATTGCGCGCGAGTATGCGGCTACGCCGATGGCGATGGTGCGCCCGCGGCTGAAATCCGGCGGGCAGATGAGCGTTTTTCAGCTGCATCTGGGCAGGTATTGGCATTATCCCAGCTATCGCTATGTGGACAATATGGACGGCACGCGGGTTCCGCCGGTGCCGGAGAGTCTGCGCCAGATTGCGCCGGGGGCGCTGCACGCCGCGGCCGAGGTAGCGCCCGAGCTTGCGCCCTGGGTGGAGACCTTTGTGCCGGAGATGGCATTGGTGAATTACTATCCGCCAGGCTCGGCCATGGGCATGCACGTGGATGATTCGGAGGAGTCACCCGCTCCGGTCATTTCGCTTTCCATCGGGGATGAGGCGCTTTTCCGCATGGGGCATACCGAGGCGCGCACGCGGCCGTGGGATGATATCACGCTGTGCTCTGGGGATTTGGTGGTCTTTGGCGGGCCAAAGCGCTTTGCCTACCACGGGGTAGTGCGCGTTAATGACGGCACGTTGCCGGAGGGGTGTGGGCTGAGTGAAGGGCGTATCAACATCACTATCAGACAAGTATCTGCACGAGCGGTAGGCTAGAGGCGTTACATAAAGCTTGAAGGAAAGAAGGTTTTCTCATGTCTCGTATTGGCATCATCATCGGCACTACCCGCGATAACTCGGCCGGCAAGGTAGTGGGCGAGTGGCTCAATGACGTGGCCCAGGGTCGTCAGAATGGCGTGGAGTACACCCTGCTGGATCTCAAGGAATTCGATATTCCTGTCCTGACCACCGATGTCGTACCGGCTGCCGCTAATAAGCAGTACGAGGACGAGAAGGTCCAGGCATGGTCTGATGCAGTGGACGCCTGCGATGGCTTCATCTTCATCACCCCGGAGTACAACCGCTCCGTGCCGGGCCCGTTCAAGAATGCCTTCGACTGCCTGGCCGCAGAGTGGGCGGGCAAGCCCGTTGCCTTCGTCGGCTACGGCCCATCCGGTGCGGTCCGCGCCATCGAAGCATGGCGCCCTATCGTGGTGAACTTCTCCATGCCGCAGCTGCGCAACCAGGTCGAGTTCTTCCTCGCCACCGACTGGGCAGAGGGCGAATTCCGTCCGGTCGATTTCAAGGTGGAGCGCACCAATTCCTTGCTGGCTGAGCTGGAAGACGCCGTTTCCGCATAATCAGTGCCTGGTGGCCGCATACAAAAAGCCAGCCCCCGCGCTCTCTGAACTGGCCCCCGAAAGTTGGACTGGTTTAATTCTAGGCGGTTAGGGCTTCAAG
>NGUZ01000438.1 GCA_002154655.1 Corynebacterium kefirresidentii | reverse complement strand
TATAAATAAGTGTTATTTATTTTCGGCCAAGTAATATATCTTCTAACTCTTCATCTGATACTTCTGGTACAAATTTAGGTAAATCAGCATTTTTTGTGTTTGATTTATATATACCGAGCAACTTATCCATTTCTTGTTCTCTTTTCCATTTTTCCTCAATTGTTCGTGCTCTTGTCATTTTGCGAGCTATATCTCTTAATTTTATTTGT
>NGUZ01000437.1 GCA_002154655.1 Corynebacterium kefirresidentii | reverse complement strand
CATTGATTCTACAGATAATAACTTTTTGAAGTCATTTACGATCTTTTCTTGAATCCTAGATTGCCCAATTTCATGACTTGCCATTAGACTTTTGTCAATTAAACTTTCTTTGTCAAAACGACCTTCAAGCTCATTAAGTGGCTTAGACACAATATCTTTACTATAGAAAAATGATTTAACTAGTTCAATATATACAGATTTACCATTCT
>NGUZ01000436.1 GCA_002154655.1 Corynebacterium kefirresidentii | reverse complement strand
ATATTCATTAGTTTCTAAAGATCATGCTAAGGACTTCGCACTTCAAGAACGTCCAACAATCAGTTTATTAATGCCTATGAGTGAAGCACATGCTACTTTACGTCAGAGCTTATTACCACATTTAATTGAAGCAACTGCATATAATGTAGCTCGTAAAAATAAAGATGTTAGATTATATGAAATTGGTCGTGTATTCTTTGGCAATGGTG
>NGUZ01000435.1 GCA_002154655.1 Corynebacterium kefirresidentii | reverse complement strand
CCTTCTACATCGTTTTAGATAACAAGAAAGTGATAGCAAATACCGATTTGATCTTTAAAGGTCGATTTAACAGTGCAGATGTACAGGCAACCTTACATGTTGGAGAAAAGGTGAGGGTAAAAACAATTGGTTACAGAATTCCAATAATAAGTTCGTATCCAAAAATGTATGAGATAGAAAAGACTAAGGAATGAACGAAATGGAAGATT
>NGUZ01000434.1 GCA_002154655.1 Corynebacterium kefirresidentii | reverse complement strand
CCTGTCCCCCAAGTAATATGGAAACGTGGTACAGAGTTGCCATGACCAGAAGCTGATGCGCCACCACGTTCAGCCCAACCTAAGATAGGTGTTAAGCGAACGCCCATCTCTTTTAGATAGTTTTCCTTTTCAAAAGTGGCAAATCGCACGTACGCTTCAGCCCATTGTTTCGCCCAATAGTCCTCATCATCTGGACGGTCAAATTGTGC
>NGUZ01000433.1 GCA_002154655.1 Corynebacterium kefirresidentii | reverse complement strand
ATTATTAGACATGGATGCTAAATCATTTAATATGGGCGACTATGTTACACGCATTGCCCAAGTAAATACTGTCGACATTGATGAAGTATTAAATCGTAAAGAAGATCTTGAAAAAGCAATGTTAGAAACAAGTGCTAATGAAAAGTATGATTTATTTGTATTAGTAGTTACTGACATTATTAATAGTGATTCTAAAATCTTAGTAGTAG
>NGUZ01000432.1 GCA_002154655.1 Corynebacterium kefirresidentii | reverse complement strand
CGTATTGATTATATGTCGGCATATGCATTAAATTCTCCTTTTCTTTATCACTACAATGGTATTTCGCTATACTCAAGCATTTTTGATGGAGGAATTTTGAAATATTATGATAAATTAATGCAAATTAATATGCCCGTTGATAAAAATAGTACGTATCGCTTTTTAGGAAATCGTGCAAACTTAACTGCTTTATGGAATGTTCAAGATCGA
>NGUZ01000431.1 GCA_002154655.1 Corynebacterium kefirresidentii | reverse complement strand
ATAATGTCGAAATAATATTGCTTAATTTCTTCAAAAGAGAATGGATAATAGAATGGTGTCACTGCTGATAACGCATCATAACCTAGTTCTGTTGCGTATTTCCCAAGTTCAATCGCTTCATTTAAATCTAATGATCCAATTTGCGCAATTAAGTTCACATCGTCTCCAACAGTTTCTTTCACTACTCTAAAAATTTGTTTCTTTTGTTCT
>NGUZ01000430.1 GCA_002154655.1 Corynebacterium kefirresidentii | reverse complement strand
ATTGTAGGTGCTGTTATTTTAGGAATTTCAAGTCATATTGCTTTATTTACTATCGGTTGTTTAACTATCAGTATCTGTGCTGGTTTAGGTAATGGTTTAATATTTAAACTTGTACCTTCTTACTTCGCAAAAGAATCTGGTGCAGCTAATGGTATTGTTTCTATGATGGGTGGTTTAGGAGGATTCTTCCCACCTTTAGTTATTACTTAT
>NGUZ01000429.1 GCA_002154655.1 Corynebacterium kefirresidentii | reverse complement strand
GTGGTAGTGGTTATATTGGTAAGTATATAAGTAGTGTTATTGAAAAAGATGCAAACATATATGCCCTATCAAAGTATCCAAATACTAAAAAAGAAGATAATGATCGAATTATTTGGTTGAAAAGAGATATTTATAATTATACTGATGTTGTAAAAGCTATGGAAGGTATGGATATTGCTGTTTTTTATTTAGATCCTAATAAGAATTCAG
>NGUZ01000041.1 GCA_002154655.1 Corynebacterium kefirresidentii | reverse complement strand
ACAAAATGTCCCTTTTACTGTTACAAAATGTCCCTTTTAGCATTCCAAATCCATTGTGGCTCTAAGGCTCAAAAGGTGCCTAAAAAGGTTTTAAAAAGATTTATAAAAAGATATTAAAAAGTTCGGGGCAATTTGCCCCTCAAAATTCAAAAAAACAAAAAGGAAACCAATCATAAAATATGATTGGTTTTGATTAATAAAAATCATTTACTTATTGCTTATTCCAATTGCTTTATTGACATTGAGCCTCTGAACCCTTAATAAACCCTAAAACTGTCGACTCGTCGGTTTTATAGCTCACGCTATACCGACATTCGTCGAAACAGTTTAATTAAGGGTTCTTCTCAATGCACAATAAATTTTCTCGGCATAATAGCGTCATTTCTTTTTGTTTGAACGATTAATCAAGTAATAACTTAAAAGTCCACTCATTAAAATAAACAAAAATATAAGCATTTCGGATCTCCTTATAAAAAATGTTTAATTCCATTTCTAAACTAATTTAAACCGTATGCAGCGTTTTTCATGATAAGTTATAGGTTTTTAATACTGACTAAGGTTAAAGTCGCTCATACGCCTTTAAAATGGCATATATAAGCAAACTAAATAATATGTAAGGGGCCAGATAAAGCGTCACAATTAGATAACGCCATGCTGAATGACCTGTTTTTAAGACGTGGTTAATCCAATCATAAAAATGTTGTACGCCTAATAGGTCGCCTAATGGACTTAAGACTACAAAAGTAATCATTACTAAGGCAACGATGAAAAACATGGCTGTAATCCCTTTAGTTAAACGATTGAATGCTTGATCATATTGTTTTATTGCTATTTCGTTTGTTTCGATACGCTCATCAAGCGTTTTTTTATAAGGTTCTGTTGCAAAGTAAAAAATATAGCTAACCACTAATTTATCATGTCAGTGTTCGCTTAACTTGCTAGCATGATGCTAATTTCGTGGCATGGCGAAAATCCGTAGATCTGAAGAGACCTGCGGTTCTTTTTATATAGAGCGTAAATACACTCAATACCTTTTAAAGTATTCTTTGCTGTATTGATACTTTGATACCTTGTCTTTCTTACTTTAATATGACGGTGATCTTGCTCAATGAGGTTATTCAGATATTTCGATGTACAATGGCAGTCAGGTTTAAGTTTAAAAGCTTTAATTACTTTAGCCATTGCTACCTTCGTTGAAGGTGCCTGATCTGTAATTACCTTTTGAGGTTTACCAAATTGTTTAATGAGACGTTTAATAAACGCATATGCTGAATGATTATCTCGTTGCTTACGCAACCAAATATCTAATGTATGTCCCTCTGCATCAATGGCACGATATAAATAGCTCCATTTTCCTTTTATTTTGATGTACGTCTCATCAATACGCCATTTGTAATAAGCTTTTTTATGCTTTTTCTTCCAAATTTGATATAAAATTGGGGCATATTCTTGAACCCAACGGTAGACCGTTGAATGATGAACGTTTACACCACGTCCCCTTAATATTTCAGATATATCACGATAACTCAATGCATATCTTAGATAGTAGCCAACGGCTACAGTGATAACATCCTTGTTAAATTGTTTATATCTGAAATAGTTCATACAGAAGACTCCTTTTTGTTAAAATTATACTATAAATTCAACTTTGCAACAGAACCATAATACTGTTGTTACTATTCTTACAGTTGTAGATGTTGAGGAGTCGAAAACAGATGTTTTACATGGTAAACAAAGTTCCAGTTTGACGAATGAAAGAGAAGACAAACTCTCTCATATCACTGAGTTATTTGTAGAGCATAATGTGAAATATGAAATGAAAATTGCACATGGTGTTCCTGCGGACACAGTTGTTTCAGTTGCAAATAGTGGAGAATTTCAGGCTATTGTTTTGGGAACACGTGGATTAAATAGTTTGCAAGAAATGGTGTTAGGTAGCGTCAGTCACAAAGTAGCAAAACGTTCAGAAATTCCCGTTGTTATTGTAAAATAGTCTGTCTAACTCAATCCGTGAAAGGATTGAGTTTTATTTTAGAGGTGAATATTAGATGAAAACCAAAAATTTCTATTATGGTTGGGTTATTGTATTTATTGCTGGTTTGACAGTTTTCTTCTCTGGCCCTGGCCAAACTTATTCAAACGCAGCATTTATTGATGAATATATTCAAACATTTGGATGGAGCCGTACAGAAGTTTCCTCAATATATTCTTTAGCTATTCTATTTGGAATCATATGGGGAATTGCGAACGGTCTAGAAAGAATTGGAACCAATATTGTTTGGGCTAACTACTTTGGACGTAAGCATGTAGGGAGTATAAATGGAATTGGATCAACTATGCTAGTGATTGGTTCCTCTTTAGGACCATTACCATTAGGCCTAGGTCATGATATTTTCCAATCCTATTCATTAACTATTTATATGATGATTATTTTCCCCATTATTGGTTTAGTTTGTGCATTATTGGCTAAAAAGCTAGTTAAAAATTATTAAAATATACCATAGAAAGAATGGTATTTAAGGGGAGATGTTATGAAGTTTTGCAAAGGAATATGTATTCTAATATTATTGGTTTTTTGTGATTTGTTGATTTTTAAACGGTCGAAAGTATGGGGAGTAGAGCATGAATCGAGTAATAATCAAATTCGAATAATAAAAGAAGAAGACTATACAGATATGGTTATTAACCAATACTAATCATATTTTAGTATAACAATATATAGATAAACCTCTTTATAAGAATGGATATGTTATACAAATCTACTACCTATAACACTTTATTATGTTAACCAATCCAAAAGGGACAAACACTGTCAGATCAGTGTTTGTCCCTTTTAACGTGGATTATGGTTTATGCAGGTTTTATACATCATTGATCTGATGCGTTTTCATCACTTTTCATGAATAATCGGTTTGTATCTTTATTCAGTTTACACAAGTGTAAATTACACAAATTATTATTCATGCGTATACTAGTTAACTAATAAACTTGTTTACCTGTAATTGATATATCGTATTTAGATGTTACATACAATATGCGTGCATACTGTATGCTTGTATATTGTATGCACGCATACAGGTCATAGGGATTTTGTTATAATTGGAGAGCACTTCCTGTGCAGAAAGGAGGTGCCACATCTAATGATTGTCGTTCTGTTTGTTATGAAGTATATCGTATGTCCAATTATTGTTGGGCGTGTTCTTTATTTATTAAATCAAGAACATAAACGATAAAAAAGAAACCCCAGCATATGCTTTGGTCGGCATGCTGGGGTTTTCACATCTAATGATGTATCTGTCTGTTTGTTAACTTCAGTATATCTTTCATGTTATCTTTTGTAAACTTTCTAATCTTCCCAATCTAGTTCTAATTGTTGTCTAAATGCTTGTTGTTGTTCTTTTAATAGTGCTTTTTCTTCTTCTGTCATTTCTCTAGTTGTATTACTTTGATTTCGTTCATGTAGCCATTTTGGCGTTTTCTCACGACTGATATATTGTTTGGGTTGGGCTACATTCGCCATTTTGGGTTGTCGCTTACTATGAATGCGTTTCTCAGCATCAAAAGTAAACTCTAACCATTCTATTTTACGTCCTTTTTTCGCTTTAATTTTATTGATATGTAGATTATTGAAAATCTGAGATAGTTCATTAACTATTGGTTTTAATACCCGTTTAGTTATATCATTCATTTGGTAAGTTTTTGGGACATCTAGACGATTTTTAAAATCATCTAAATTCATTTTTACATAACCAGTATGTTTGTATTGTTTAAGTATCCTAAACATATTTTTAGCATAGGTGGATTTGAGATGTGTCATTTCCTTCAACTCAAATTTTGTAAAATCGGCAGTTATAGAATTTAAAATATGTTTTAAATCAGAATTAATACTAATAGATAAACATTCTTCATCTAAATCTACTTTATAGGAAGTGAACAAAATAAATTTTTCAAATGATCTACCATTACGTTCTATATAAGTTAAGTTAAGCATTTTATCGTATACATGTTCTAAATCATTAATAAAACGTTCTTGTGAACGAGTATAGTAATTACTTAAATATTTTAATTCTGCAAAAGGAATAGTTACTTTTCTTGTGTCTTGCTCTTTAAGTTTATTACATAGAGTAAAGAATAAATCTACTTCAGTGCTTGT
>NGUZ01000428.1 GCA_002154655.1 Corynebacterium kefirresidentii | reverse complement strand
CGCCATTGCCGGTGTACCAATGGCAAGTCTATATTCTTTGTCTTTGAAGAATATTTCAGTACCGTGTTTTTTCAATACAACTGCAGCACCTAACTTATCTACAGCTTCTCTATTACGTTCATAAGTTTGTTCTTCAATAGGGATACCACTCAAACGTTCCCATTCCTTTTGATGTGGCGTGAAGATAACACGGCAAGTTGGGATATCAGG
>NGUZ01000427.1 GCA_002154655.1 Corynebacterium kefirresidentii | reverse complement strand
TAGCACTGACGTGAGCAGTTGAGCTAGCAAATAAATAATGTGAATAGAAATAGAAGATTATTAGTATCACAAGGACGACTGGCCAACTTAGACCGCCTAAACTGTTTGCGATAGTATGGCTTAACCATGGAATAAAGCCTAATTGATTCAGTTGATCTGCCATCATAACTAGCACTGAGAACCAAACTAATGTATTCCAAGCGCCGGTTTC
>NGUZ01000426.1 GCA_002154655.1 Corynebacterium kefirresidentii | reverse complement strand
GGGACGGATTAAGTGTACTTCGTCAGAATGAATCTATTCAAAATATAACAATTTGTGGCATGGGTGGTCCGCTTATAGCAAGAATATTGAATGAAGGACGCATTCACTTAGCAAATGGTCCTAGATTAATCTTACAAAGTAATATTCAAACTGAAGTATTAAGATACACGCTCATGACACTGAATTACCAAATCATAGAAGAAGTCATTTT
>NGUZ01000425.1 GCA_002154655.1 Corynebacterium kefirresidentii | reverse complement strand
ACTAACCTCTTGATTGATTTTGAATTTAGAGCTACTATAACGACCGCCAAAAAGAAATGACCCTATAAATGCACGTTTCACACTCACGCGCTTCTCTTTTGACAAAGATAAGTCTCTCAGTAATGCATCGTATAACCCTTCTTCATGATTCAAGTAGTCAATCAGTTGTTCGTCTTGTGTCATATACGCAGCAACTGATGGTTCGAATGAT
>NGUZ01000424.1 GCA_002154655.1 Corynebacterium kefirresidentii | reverse complement strand
ATGCATTTGCATAATCGTAGCATTGAAAACCATAACTTAAATCTGGGTTGTATTGCTTCCCTTCCGAATTATCAAGCCATTTTTCGGCTTGTGTTTTTGTCATTAACATCGCCATCACCTAACCTAACTCATCTAAATTTGTAGGTTGTATATCTTCGTTTTTAACAGGTGCTTGACCTGTTGCTTTGCGATATTTCTTTTCCGCTTTATA
>NGUZ01000423.1 GCA_002154655.1 Corynebacterium kefirresidentii | reverse complement strand
GGATTACGTACTGCATCTGAAGTGTTTGCTGACAGACGATATGAAGACAATGGTCAACTCGTTAGTCGTAAAGAGGCAGATGCAGTAATCACTAATACTGAAGAAGCCTTAGATCAAGTTTTAAAAATGGTAATTGAAAACAAAGTTGTTAGTAAAAACGGAAAAGAAATTGATTTAAAAGCTGATACGATTTGTGTGCATGGAGATGGGG
>NGUZ01000422.1 GCA_002154655.1 Corynebacterium kefirresidentii | reverse complement strand
AGTAAGCTTCATCGATCAATACAGGTACATGACTAGGTACGCGTTCTAAAAAGCTTTCTAATTCATCGTGATTGAAATAGGTTCCAGTTGGATTATTCGGATTACATAGCCACACTAAAGCAGTCTCTTCATCGACCTCTTTAATAATATTCTCTAAATCAAACCCACCATTTAGTAGTGGTACTTGAACAACTTCAGCAGATTCTACAAC
>NGUZ01000421.1 GCA_002154655.1 Corynebacterium kefirresidentii | reverse complement strand
ATCAAAGGTTTACTTGATAGGTGCTGGACCTGGTAATCCTAATCTTTTAACGAAAAAAGCAGAACGATGTATTAAGAAAGCTGAAGTTATTCTATATGATCGTTTAGTAAACCCACTCATACTTCAATATGCACCCGCTGATGCGGAATTCATTGATGTAGGTAAAAAGCCTTACGCTAAACATATACAACAAGACGAAATTGATTTAAAA
>NGUZ01000420.1 GCA_002154655.1 Corynebacterium kefirresidentii | reverse complement strand
ATCTCCAATTTCAGCTCTACTCTTACTATCTGGACTAATTACTAAAACATGACTATGCTCGCTTAATAATTTCGCATCATCAAATGCACCTGGCATCATACCTAAACCATCTGCTATCGGCGCTAAAATAATAATACTGTCTGCACCTTTAGCTAACATAGCATTTGTCGGAGAAACCATACCTCCATCAATCCAATCACAATTGTTCAAAC
>NGUZ01000419.1 GCA_002154655.1 Corynebacterium kefirresidentii | reverse complement strand
AGCAAAGGAGAGATTAATTATGACTCATAACATCTTCAAGCAATATCCATATTGGGTAAATTCAACTGGATGGTATGAACTTATTCGAGCAAAAAACAAAAACGACGAAGATAAGGTAGTTCGTTTATCTAGTCCAATCATCATTGAAAACAAATTTCTTGATCCCTCTACTGGGATTGAGAAATTGACTATCACGGATGGCAAAAATATTA
>NGUZ01000040.1 GCA_002154655.1 Corynebacterium kefirresidentii | reverse complement strand
TTAAAGGGTGAGCAGGGCTATCTACTCACCCATGCATATTATTATATATGTTTTCATTTTTGTTTGTATGTTTGCAAACATTCTTACTTTCAAGCTTGCATGTATGTTTGCAAACATTCTGACTTTCACGTTTTCATGTATGCTTGAAATCATGAATGAACAACAGCAGCTGGATCTGTTAAAAAAGCGCGCGGGCGTCCCGCGGGATATCTCCAAAAAAGCGCTGTGGGAGCTTCTACAGCAGCAGCAAGCGCGCCTGGAAGCCCAGGAGGACGCCCGGATCACCTTTGCTACCCGCGTCCCTAGGTCAGTGGCTACGGGGATACGCCGAAGCGCCCATATGCAGGGAAGAAAGGTGCAAGACGTTGTAGAAGAGGCCTTCACAATGTATCTAGCCGCCCAAGACCAGGAGGACTAGCCCGCGTCTAGCAGCTCCCGGGCTTGGTCTTTATTGGCCGGGAGCACCACAGCAGCCGCGTGCTCTGCAGGTATGGGCTTGGCCTCCTGCTGGTATCTAATCTTTAGCGCTCTAAGGATAGTAGTGGCGCGTTTATGGGCTTCACCTGGGGTTTTAGCCTGTGCTACATACTCCACTACATCACCACGGGTAGCTAAATCATCCCTCAACTTTTCCCCGGTATCCTCCCGGGCGCGGTTCCACTCCTCAAACTCCACACGCGCTACTTCCACGGTGGTGTGGGTTTCTTCCCCTTGCTGCTCGGCTTCTTCATCACTCACAGCATTCACGGCCAAAGCGTCCTTTGACCCCTTTGACCAGGCTATTTGTCGCCGTCCCATGCTTTGCTTTTCCCAGGCGCGCCATATCTGCACATCTGGGTTTTTCAGGCTCATATCCCCGCTTTTCCTAATATCGTCCAGTATCTGGAAAGGCGTCCTATTTTCAGCGCGGCCTTCTTTGCTGCTTTGGCCGGCGGTCATCTCCTTAGCCAGCGTTTCAGCTACTGAAGCAATAGACCCTTTTGTGAGGTATGTTCCCAGGTCATGGGCGTTTTTATCTTTCCTAGCTTTCTCAATCTTCACACCGCGAAGACGGTTGGGTGATTTAAACCCGCGCCGCTGAGCGGCTGCACTCCACCGGCGGTAAATATTAGTTTCCAGCGCTCCGCGCTGGTCTTGGGTTAGTTCCTTGTCCAGGAGTAAAAGCACGTGCAAATGCACATGCCAGCCGTTAGCGCCGTGTGTAGTCTCCACTGATTTAATCCAGTGCTCTATTCCAAAGCGCGCCTTGTCTCCCTCATACCTTTTACCGCCGCGCCATGACGCCCCAGCTACTACTCCACGCCATGCATAAGCCAAGGTGTCCCACACGTCCTTTAGCTCCTGGTTCTTGTTGTGGGCTAGCGTCAAGGTCAAGAACTCTACAGAATGCTGTTTTCCCTGCTTAAACCATGTATCTAGCGCTGTGCTTACCTCTATAGAGCGGGTCTTTCCAATAGCAGCCGCGCTTAGCGGGGACGCCCACACGCTAGAGGACGTGCAAAGACTAGACCAGGACGCGCGCCCTGGCTCATGCCACCTAAGAGAAGCTGCACCAGCACCGCCAGCAATCCACCTATGACAGCCCCTAAGCCGGTCATAATCAGTGATTTTCCACATGGTTTTGTGGAGCGCCCACAAGCGTCTTTGCAGGTCATGGGACTGTGGAGGGTGCTGTGATTTTATTGCCTTATTACCCAGGCGCGCGTCCCGCGCGCTGGCGGCGTCTTCCTCCCTGCGCGCGCCCTGGCGGGCGTGCTCGGGGTCAGTGCCGCCTTTTTTGCGTGGCGTGTAGCCATTTTTTAGGGGGGCCGTTATACTCATAGTTGTTATCTCCCCTTTCAGGGGGGTTTGGCCCCGGTACAAAATGGCGTTGGCGCGCCGTACCGGGGTTCTCTGCTTTTCTAGAACTTTTTTTAGCTTAAATCACGTCGCTGTTATTTGGGGGAATGACGTGCTTCTATCTCATAGGAACATGAGCATGCTCATGACGGGCGTAGTGGTCTTCACCGCTAGCTTCATGGAATAGTGGATACTCCCAGAACTCTGGTGTTGCTTCCCAGTCCCCTGATGTCAGCATGTCCCCGCGTTCAATAACAGCAGGGGTTGTACCGGTGCAATCAGTTTTGCCTTCGGTTTCTACAAGCATGCTTGAAGCGATCCAGTCCATGACCTCACTCTTCATTTTCTCAGTGATGGGCTTATCACTGGTTTCACACACACTCACGTGCAGTAGCGGGTTAAACGGGTGGCCCTCAATGTCCTTGTAAGAATCTACGGGATCATCAGTAGCCAAAATCCCGGGAATACCCAAGCGCTTGCAATGGTCTAGAAGACTGGACGCCCGCCAGGTCTGGGCGTCATCTTCAATCCCAATCACCACAAGATCGGTTTCATCAGTCATATCCTTCTGGGGCATACCGTCAGCAAAGTATTTAATCATTGCATATTTCCTTTCCACCCCTATAAGGGGTAATAAGTTGTGGGTTTATATTGTTTATGCTCTAAAAGTATCACATTGATTTATGTATCCAAAAAGCCGGGGTTGCTTTATTTATTACTGCTGGTCATTGGGTATTTTTCCGCGCTAGCGCGCGGGGCAAGGACGGGGAGAGCGGGGGTGGTGTGGGGGTTGGTGTTTTCACCTCCCGCCACTGTGGGCGGTGGGTGGCGGTTGCTCCGGCGGGGCTACGCCCCACACCCCGCAAGGATGGGGCTGCCGCCCCATACCCGCCCCGCCAGTGGTCAAGGTTGGCGGCCAATCTTCACCAGGGCGCGGGCGCGGGAGTTATCAAATATCATCTGGCCTACGGTGAGGTTTTGGGCTATACCGGGGGCGTCTCCTAGAACCATTTTTTCACCCTCTGACGTGCGCAAACGCCCACATGCACGCAGCCCGCAGTTGTCCCTAAGAACGGTGGGGAGGGTGCTGGCGTCTGGCTTCTGGGTTGCTAGGACGGTCAAAAATCCTAGTGAGCGTCCGCGCGCTACCAGGTCTTTTAAGACTTTGACGGCTTTTTCCCGCCGCTCTTTTTCTTCACTGGTTAAGCCTTTAACCGGGATATAGCCTTGACACTCATCTACTACCACCACCACGCGCCCGGGAACGTCCCCTGTGGCGGCGCGCTCCTGGAGTTGGCGGGATAGCTGCTCTAGCTCTTCCACAATGGTGCTACTTGTATCAGGTGTTCCAGAAAATACTTTAATGTTTTCCCTGGTCAAGTCATTAAAATCTTGAGTTCCTTTACCATCAAAGACCACCACTTCATTAGCGCTGTCCAGTGCAAAAGACTGCACCAGGCGGCGTAGTGCAACGGTTTTACCGCTCCCGGGGATACCCGCCACTATTAAGCCTGAATGTCCAGCGGTGTCTAGGTAGTAGGGTTTCCCGTTCTCATCTATCCCCATATGCACCGCTTGCTTTTTCAGGTCTAGCGGCGCTGTGTAGGGCTTATCAGTGGGGGCGGCTCCATTGGTGAAAGTGAGCACCACGCGGCGGCGGGAGTGGCTTACTTTAGCGCGGTCATACCCAAAGCCTTGGGCTAAGGCCGGGGCGGCTTCTTCCCATTCCTGGGCGCTGAAAGTATCAGGGGAAACCACCAGCTTCACCGCTCTAAGACCAGCAGGAAAGGCTGTCCAGCGGGCGGGAACCCCACCCCGGGAGCGCCTTAGTCCAGCATCAGCGGCTACCACTGTCCAGCGGCTCCACACTGCTAGGAGCGGGTCTATAGCCCAAGACAGGAGGAAGAGAATAGCGGCGGCTGCTGCTATCCATTTCCATAGACCAGCTATTTCAGGAATGGTTTCCTGAGCCCAGGAGAGGAACGCGGCGAGCGCCCCCAGGGCCAGGGACATGGATAGTAGGCGGTGGGTGGATAGAACGCGCTCTAGTGCTGTTTCATCACGCGCCTGGGTGTCTATGGATACAACGCCAGCTCTACTCATCATCATCACCAGCCATTAGCGCGGTGAGTTCATCATCTTCTACTGCTTTCACGTCCAGGGCCTGGACAAAGATTGTCCCCTCCACGCTTCCAATCATGGGCTTGACCAGGGAAATGTATGTTCCTGGCTGAGCTTGTGGAGCCGCGTTATTCCACACGGTGATGTTTAGTGCTTGTGTGTCCAGGACGTCCATCACCTCCCCTGTGGGTAGGCGTTTCTGTCTTGTTCCCCTCACTATTTCCACCGGGACAATCCACCCCAGCCGGTTATCAAACGCCTGGCTTCTTTTTTGCACGTCTTCCTGGTCTTTTTTCTCCCTTACAGGGCCGGTGATCTCCATAGGAGCAGTAAGCGCCGTCAAGGGGGTCAAGTAGTTTGGAATGCTCATTTTTTATTCCTTTTCCGCCATAGCCTGCGAAAACGTTGAACTTTAAAGGGTGAGCAGGGCTATCTACTCACCCATGCATATTATTATATATGTTTTC
>NGUZ01000418.1 GCA_002154655.1 Corynebacterium kefirresidentii | reverse complement strand
ACTGTTCCATTATATAATATTCACTTATATTTTTCTTCCCCAATGTTTTAAAAGAGACTTTCATTATTGTTGTATTGATGTTCGATAAGTTCTTGTAGAAATGCTGAAACAACAAGTAATGCAATTGCGCCGTAAGTCACATAATTATTATGCAACAAAAAATCAATATCGAAATTCATACTAAAATAACTTTCTATTAGACTTATTAATAA
>NGUZ01000417.1 GCA_002154655.1 Corynebacterium kefirresidentii | reverse complement strand
CATGCTGGCTGGCGAGGTACATATGGTCAAATTGTTAGTGAAATGTTAAAGCAAATTGATTTTGATTATAATGATCTAAAGATTGTAATTGGACCATCTACATCAACTACATATGAAATTAATGATGATATTAAAGCGAAGTTTGAAACATTGCCAATTAATGTTAAAGATTATATTGAAACTCGTGGAGAGAATCGACATGGTATTGATTT
>NGUZ01000416.1 GCA_002154655.1 Corynebacterium kefirresidentii | reverse complement strand
TAAAGATCCTACCGTTTTAATTGAAACACCTAAGTACGAGAAAAAACTTCCAGATGTTTTAGATGTTGAAGAAGTAATTCAGTTACTAGAAACACCGGATTTAACTAAAAATAATGGGTATCGCGATCGTACAATTTTAGAGTTATTATACGCAACAGGCATGCGTGTTACTGAATTAATACAAATCGAGATAGATGATGTCAACTTAATTA
>NGUZ01000415.1 GCA_002154655.1 Corynebacterium kefirresidentii | reverse complement strand
TGATAATTGTTTGTTATTCATAACAAAAATTGTCATTGGTAAGTCATATTGAACAGCAGTTGCAAAGTCTTGCATTACCATTTGGAATGCACCGTCACCGCTAATTGAGATAGCTTGACGTTTAGGGAAAGCGATTTTAGAAGCAATTGCTCCTGGAAGTCCGCAACCCATTGTACCTAACCAAGAAGAAATAATAAATTTATTATTTACCG
>NGUZ01000414.1 GCA_002154655.1 Corynebacterium kefirresidentii | reverse complement strand
AGAAATAAACCCAACGTCGTTGTGGTAATGAGAATCCATTAAAAGCACTATCAAAGTACTGTGATAATGAACCAATAAGTAAGAACCACGTTATAATAGCAAAAATTTTATAGTAATAGTGTTTATATAACTTTGGCGTTAATAAAGCCACCAATGCAATAAGTGATATTGTTACATAAAAGCCATTTGAAAATATATAATAATTATTTTTAG
>NGUZ01000413.1 GCA_002154655.1 Corynebacterium kefirresidentii | reverse complement strand
CGACATCTGTAATTGAAATGCGTCCATGTTTAGACTTTTTCAGTGATTTAAATATGATAGATACTGAACTTCTAAAGAATAGATAAGCCCCCACAACGGTTAGAAACAGAATTAAGAAAGGTGTGACTAAGACCATTGTTAAAACTTCGAACTTACCAAACATTTCAGTAGAAATATAATACCCAAAGATGATCATGATAATGCCTAGAATAC
>NGUZ01000412.1 GCA_002154655.1 Corynebacterium kefirresidentii | reverse complement strand
TCTTCAACTGTTGGTTCATCAACTTGAATAGGTTGGAAACGACGTTCTAACGCTGCATCTTTCTCGATGTTTTTACGATATTCATCTAATGTTGTCGCACCGATACATTGTAATTCACCACGTGCTAATGCTGGTTTTAATATATTTGACGCATCGATTGCGCCTTCAGCTCCACCAGCACCAACTAATGTGTGTAATTCATCAATGAATAAGA
>NGUZ01000411.1 GCA_002154655.1 Corynebacterium kefirresidentii | reverse complement strand
GATGACGTTTATTTCTTGTTAGTTCAACGCAATCGTGATAAATGATTCTATGCTGCTGAAATTGCTGGACTTAACGCTTTTGAGGAAGCAGGTGTTACAGCACCACATGTGATTGATAGCGGTGAAATTAATGGTGATGCTTTCTTAATATTGAGTTACTTAGATGAGGGAACGACCGGTAGTCAACGAGAACTAGGTCAATTAGTAGCCAAAA
>NGUZ01000410.1 GCA_002154655.1 Corynebacterium kefirresidentii | reverse complement strand
AGGGCAATACCAAAGGCACCACCAAGTGAAGATGCCATTTTATAAATACCAGATGCCACACCTACTTTATCTTCAGGAGAATTTGAAATGGCTGTATCTGTAGATGGTGTCGCATAGAAACCTAATCCTAGTCCGTATAATAAGTAACCAATGACACATACGACAACATACATTTGTGAAGATAGGAATGTAAATGATATTAATAGAATACCAA
>NGUZ01000409.1 GCA_002154655.1 Corynebacterium kefirresidentii | reverse complement strand
AATACCAAAGTCTTTAAACCAATCCTAACCATTTCCAATATGTCAAACTAAATATGATTACTAAGATATAGGCAATAATAGTTAGTGGTACTCCTGTCTTTAGGAAGTCTTTAACTGTGAATGTACCCGTACCATAAGCAAGCATGTTTTGTGGTGCGCTAACGGGTAATAAGAAACCAAAGCTAATTACAAATTGTTGAATGAGCACAAATCC
>NGUZ01000039.1 GCA_002154655.1 Corynebacterium kefirresidentii | reverse complement strand
AGTTGGTTAGCGCGCCGCCCTGTCACGGCGGAGGTCGCGGGTTCAAGTCCCGTCAGGGTCGCGGAAACCTTCGGGTTTCTGGCCAGATAGCTCAGTCGGTAGAGCACACGCCTGAAAAGTGTGGGGTCGCCAGTTCGATCCTGGCTCTGGCCACAATAATGGCTCCTCGTAAGAGGGGCCATTTTTGCTTAGTATGGGCACATGGAACATGCTATTGCACACCAGACAGATAAGTCCCGCTATGTCCTTACCGTGGACGGAGTCGAGGCGGGCGCGTGTTACTACGTAGATGCCGGCACGACCCGCGAGTTCAACCACACCGTCATCAAGGATGCGTTCCGCGGCCAAGGATTGTCAGCGCCGCTGATTAAGGCCGCGCTTGACGACGCCCGGGGCGTCGGCAAGCAAGTCATTGCTTCCTGCTCCGCCGTGGCGCACTTTATCGAAAAGAATCCCGAATACAGCGACCTGCTACGCCCAGAAGGCATATAAAAAGCGGCCCACAGTTGCCTGTGAGCCGCTGGGAGAGAATTTAGATGTAGTAGTCGGGGTCGACCAGTTTAATGCGCTCATTCGGGTTGCGCGGACGGTTCTTGGCCGGGATGCCCACCGCGATATGTTCGGCGGGAACGTCCTTCGTCACCACGGCATTGGCGCCAATGGCCGATCCTTCACCGATCGTAATGGGACCGAGCACCTTGGCGCCCGCACCGATGGTCACATTGTCTTCGACGGTGGGGTGGCGCTTGGTCTGAGTAAGTACCTGGCCGCCGAGGGTGACACCGTGGTAGAGCATGACACCATCGCCAATCTCTGCGGTTTCACCAATGACAATGCCCATGCCATGGTCAATAAAGAAGCGGCGGCCGATAGTTGCGCCTGGGTGGATCTCCACGCCGGTAAAGAAGCGATTAATCTGCGCCAAGATGCGTGCGGGCCCGCGCAGGCCGCGCTTCCACATCCAGTGCGAAATGCGGTGAGACCACACCGCGTGGAGACCGGAGTACACTACTGCATTTTCGACGTCGCCACGCGCGGCCGGATCGTGATCTCTTGCATTCGCTAAGTCTTCACGGATGTAGCTCATAATGTTCATGCTCACATAGTACTGGCATAAAAAAGGCACCCGCCAAGGTTGGCGGGTGCTTTTATTCATCCGAAGTGATTTAAGCCTCGCGGATGTCTTCGAAGAGGATGGTGGAGACGTAGCGCTCACCGAAGTCCGGAAGGACAACCACTATGGTCTTGCCCTCAAACTCTGGGCGCTCCGCCAGCTTCAAAGCTGCAGAGACGTTAGCGCCGGCGGAAATGCCTACCAGCAGGCCTTCCTGGGTGGCCAGGTCGCGGGAGGCCTTAATGGACTCCTCGGTGGTGGCGGTAAAGACTTCGTCGAGAAGCTCGCGGTCAAGCACCTCTGGCACGAAGTTAGCGCCAATGCCCTGGATCTTGTGCGGGCCAGCGTGGCCCTCAGATAGGACAGGGGAGTCGGACGGCTCGACGGCGGCCAAGTGCAGGTCCGGATTCTTGGACTTGAGGAAGCGGCCCACACCGGTAACGGTGCCGCCGGTGCCTACACCAGCAACGAAGGCATCAACCTTGCCCTCGGCGTCTTCCCAGATCTCCGGGCCGGTGGTCTCTTCGTGCATCTTCGGGTTTGCTTCGTTGGCGAACTGTGCAGCCAGAATAGCGTTGTCGTTCTCGGCGACGATTTCATTCGCCTTGTCGACGGCGCCCTGCATGCCCGCCGCGCCTGGGGTCAGTACAATCTCTGCGCCGTAGGCGCGCAGCAGTACCTTGCGCTCGTTGGACATGGTCTCCGGCATGGTCAAGATGACCTTGTAGCCCAAAGTGGCGCCGGCCAGAGCCAAGGCAATGCCGGTATTGCCGGACGTGGCTTCCACGATGGTGCCGCCCGGCTTGAGCTGACCAGACTTCTCAGCGGCCTCCACGATGGCCTTGCCGATGCGGTCCTTTACGGAGTTAGCAGGGTTAAAAGACTCAACCTTGGCAAGCACAGTGGCGCCCTTGCCCTCGGTGAGATGGTTCAAGCGGACCAGTGGGGTGCCGCCGATGGTTTCCATAATGTTGTTGTAGACAGCCATTGTATTGACTCCTTTGGGAATCGGATTTGGATTCAAATCGTGTACAACGCAAGGGTACACTACACAAGTAGACCAGTCAGTATATAAATTCTAGACCGGGCATTCGGGCATTCCATGTGGGATTACAACACCGGATAAGCCAGGGGCGATTTCGAATTACCCCCACATGCTGTCTATACTTCCACTCAGTTGCCCGCTGGCCCCCAAATTCCCGGGGGGAAGACGGGTACACCTGCTTGGTTACCCCCGACGAGGAAAGAGTCTCATGGAGTCGCATCGCCTCAAAGATGATGAAGAATCCGTACGCGCGGCGTTATCGTCCCTGAAAACCGCTACAGGTATTCCGGTGACGATGTATGCCACGCTGCTGCCAGACAATCGCTTGCAGATTACGCAGTGGGTGGGCCTACGTACCCCAGCGCTGCAGAATCTGATCATTGACTCAGGCGTTGGTGTGGGTGGGCGAGTGGTGAGCACTCGCCGCGCGGTAGGTGTATCCGACTACACGCGTGCCACCACCATCTCGCACGAGAACGACCGCGTAATCCAGGACGAGGGTCTGCACTCCATTGTGGCCGTGCCCGTTACTGTGCAGCGCGAAATTCGCGGTGTCCTCTACGTCGGCGTTCACTCCCCAGTTCGTTTGGGCGACAAGGTCATTGAAGAAGTGACGATGACCGCGCGCACCCTCGAGCAAGACTTGGCCGTTAATTCCGCCATGCGACGTGCCGATGGGTCCAAGGGTGGAGCCGCCCGCGGCCACGTCATGAACGGTGCCGAGTGGGAGCAGGTCCGTTCCACTCACTCCAAGCTGCGTATGCTGGCCAACCGCGTAGCAGACGAAGAACTGCGCAAGGAGCTAGAGACGTTGTGTGACCAGATGGTCTCGCCGGTGCGCGTGAAGCAATCCACCAAGCTCTCCGCCCGCGAGCTCGACGTTCTCTCTTGTGTGGCCCTGGGTCACACCAACGTGGAAGCGGCTGAGGAAATGGGAATCGGCGCAGAAACCGTGAAGTCTTATCTGCGCTCGGTAATGCGTAAACTCGGTGCGCACACCCGCTACGAGGCGGTCAATGCCGCCCGTCGCATCGGCGCGTTGCCTTAAGAACCGGTAGCGTAGGCAGTTGTGAAAGATCAGTTTATTGTTTCCGGCGGTGCCCGCTTAGAGGGCACCGTCAAAGTAGATGGCGCAAAAAATAGCGTCTTAAAGCTCATGGCCGCATCCTTGCTGGCGGAGGGCACTACGACGCTGACCAACTGCCCAGAAATTCTGGACGTCCCCCTGATGAAGAAGGTCCTCGAGGGGCTCGGTTGCGAGGTAGTTATCGAGGGCTCTGAAGTCCGGATTACTACTCCAGCGCAGCCACAATCTAATGCGGATTTTGATGCAGTCCGCCAGTTCCGTGCTTCCGTTTGCGTGCTCGGGCCCCTGACCTCCCGCTGTGGTCATGCCAAGGTAGCGCTGCCCGGAGGTGACGCGATTGGTTCCCGTCCGCTAGATATGCACCAGACGGGCTTGGAAAAGCTGGGCGCGACCACCCGTATTGAGCACGGTGCCGTCGTGGCAGAAGCCACCCACCTGCGCGGTGCGAATATTCGCCTTGATTTCCCGTCTGTGGGCGCGACTGAAAACATCCTCACCGCCGCGGTTCTCGCTGAAGGAGAAACCGTTCTGCATAATGCGGCTCGTGAGCCCGAAATCGTCGATCTGTGCACCATGCTCAAGTCCATGGGTGCCAATATCGAAGGTGAAGGAAGCTCGGTGGTGACTATCCGGGGCGTCGATAAGCTGCAGCCCACCCAGCACGAGGTTATCGGTGACCGCATCGTGGCAGGTACATGGGCATATGCCGCCGCCATGACTCAGGGGGACATCACGGTGGGCGGTATCTCGCCGCGTCACCTGCACCTGCCATTGGAAAAGCTGAAGTCTGCCGGTGCCGAACTGGAAACCTATGAGAACGGCTTCCGCGTACGCATGGATCAGCGCCCGCAGGCGGTGGACTACCAGACCCTGCCATTTCCGGGGTTCCCTACTGATTTGCAGCCTATGGCCATTGGCATCTCCGCCATTGCGGACGGAACGACGGTCATTACAGAGAATGTCTTTGAATCCCGCTTCCGCTTTGTAGATGAAATGCTGCGCCTGGGTGCCGACGCCCAGGTTGACGGGCACCATGTAGTAGTCCGCGGCAAAGAGCGGCTGTCTTCTACTCACGTATGGAGCTCCGATATCCGCGCAGGTGCGGGCTTGGTGCTTTCTGCGTTGTGTGCGGATGAGACCACTACGGTTCACGATGTTTTCCACATCGACCGCGGTTATCCGAATTTTGTAGAAAACCTGCAGCGTCTCGGCGCCACGATCGAAAGAACTCAGGAAGAAGAGCTCTTTTAACGACGTCCCCAGTACACAGTTTTCCGTTGTGTGCTGGGGATTTGTGTTGTTTGGTTGTGGTGGACTACATTAATCCAAGTCGCCGAGA
>NGUZ01000408.1 GCA_002154655.1 Corynebacterium kefirresidentii | reverse complement strand
CAATTTCATTGGCACGGTGACGTGAACCTTGATAAATACCAGAAGCTTCACTGTAAAATGCACCACCAATACCTGTTCCCAAAGTTAAACAAAATATATGATCTTCTTCATAACGATGAAGTTTAATTTCTCCTAACAATGCCGCATCTACATCATTATAAACAGCGATATCATCCGATAAATCTTTGAAGACATCGAAGAATTGTGTACCGTC
>NGUZ01000407.1 GCA_002154655.1 Corynebacterium kefirresidentii | reverse complement strand
ACATTTCTTCTTTAATATCATCCTTATCTAGTGAGGCAGGATAATAAGTTGGCCAATGATCCATTTCTTTAAGTAATGAATCATTGTTATCACCCATAAAGATATGGAAATGTTCAGCTTTCTTAGGTGCGATATTGTGATCACTAAACTGAACGTACTTCGGTAATTGCTGTGTATCATCGTTTGTCAATTTAAAAATAAATCTAACTCCACGA
>NGUZ01000406.1 GCA_002154655.1 Corynebacterium kefirresidentii | reverse complement strand
TGAATAATGCACTTTGTGATCCTAAGTTTCTAAATACAGATAACTGTGTTCTATCATCCGCATTCACTGTCATTGCAGCTGATAATGAGCCATAAGGGATATTAACGACTGAATAAGCCGCGTTAAACATTAAATAAGTTGCGAACGCCCAAATGACCTTTCCAGTATCACTGAAATTAGGTGCGGTAAATGAGAGCACCGTTAAGATTGCTAGG
>NGUZ01000405.1 GCA_002154655.1 Corynebacterium kefirresidentii | reverse complement strand
CGATAAATACACTTAATCATACAACGAAATATAGACAAAACTTATTTTCAATTAACGTCTAGTTCTTCTAGAACGTCTTTCTTCTCTATTTCTGATAAAGCTAGGAATATCGTCATCTTTAGTAGTATGACTTCTTTCTGATACACTTTCAGAAGAACGAGAGCTTGATGAGCTTTGAGAGAATGATTCTTCTCTTGGCGTACTTGTTTGTGTTG
>NGUZ01000404.1 GCA_002154655.1 Corynebacterium kefirresidentii | reverse complement strand
ATATACTTCAATGCTGTATGGAAAATATTTCCTAAATCAAAATTTTCAAGCTTATATTTCGTACGCTCATTTAACCTTAAACCATGATTCGCATAATGTTTAAACGGACAATCATTATACCCTTCAAATCTAGATACACTTGCGTTAATTGTTGAACCATATAAAGATGCAGCCAATGGTTCATCTAATTTCACTGTTTCGTTGTCATATGTCAA
>NGUZ01000403.1 GCA_002154655.1 Corynebacterium kefirresidentii | reverse complement strand
CCTGTCAACATTGACTCGTCAATTGAAGTCATACCTTTAATTATTTTGCCATCTACTGGTATTTTTTCTCCTGGTTTGATAACTAAATAGTCTCCTTCTTTTACCTCACTTAAAGGAACCATAGTCTCTTCACCGTTGCGTAATATACGTGCTTCTTTAGCTTGTAAATTCAACAATTTACTTAACGCATTTGTTGTTTGTGTTTTAGCACGTGC
>NGUZ01000402.1 GCA_002154655.1 Corynebacterium kefirresidentii | reverse complement strand
ATTTGGTATGGGGATTAGAAGTAACCAACCTATTCATGGCATACCTTTTATTTATTGGCTACTTGTAGGGATTAGTATGTGGTTCTTCGTAAACCAAGGTATCCTTGAAGGTACTAAATCAGTATCTATGAAGTTTAATCAAGTGGCGAAGATGAATTTCCCACTCTCTATCATACCAACTTACACTGTAACCAGTCGTTTTTATGGTCATATAG
>NGUZ01000401.1 GCA_002154655.1 Corynebacterium kefirresidentii | reverse complement strand
TTGAATTTGCAAATCAATATAATGCAAAAATATACGTAACTACTAATATTATCGCTCATGACGAGAATATTAAAGGTCTGGAAAATTATTTAATTGAATTAGAAAAAACGGGTGCTACCGGAATCATTGTTGCAGATCCTTTAATTATTGAAACTTGTAAGCAAGTTTCTCCTAAATTAGAAATACACTTATCGACACAACAGTCATTGTCTAAT
>NGUZ01000400.1 GCA_002154655.1 Corynebacterium kefirresidentii | reverse complement strand
GCAATCGCACTATTTATATTTGTTAAAATCGCAAATACTTTAGTGAAGAAAGAAGAGCCTGAAGAAGAAATCGAAGAAAATACTGTTTTATTAACAGAAATTCGCGATTTGTTAAGAGCTAAATAATCATAATTTAAGACCGTATGGCAATATTGTATTAATTTTGCCATACGGTCTTTTTTAGTTCCACTTAAATCGAGTTTGACTTTGATATT
>NGUZ01000399.1 GCA_002154655.1 Corynebacterium kefirresidentii | reverse complement strand
ATGATTGATATTATTAATGATACATTAGTTTCAATACGATTTAGTGTAAATCAAAACGTTCATTTTGAAGTGCTATTAGTGAAAATTGCTGAAATGGTGAAATCACAACCTGATACCGTTACTAATGTAGCAACGACTCAAGTTGCATCCCAACCTAACAACGAAGTGTTATTGCAACGTATGGAACAATTAGAAAATGAACTGAAAACACTTAA
>NGUZ01000003.1 GCA_002154655.1 Corynebacterium kefirresidentii | reverse complement strand
ACAGGTCAATCCGTGAAAATCCGCGATTCCGGACACACTTTTTGACCCTTAACCCGAAAAAGGCCGCTTCCCAAGAATGGGAAGCGGCCTTTTGCTTGTCTTGTAGAGAAAAGAAAGCAGTGCTGCTTTAATCCGCCACCAGCGTTTCCATGGTCAGCTCTGGGTGTTCTTTCTCAATGAAGGCGAGCTTCCACTTATCACCAAAGAGCGCGATGAGCTCGCCATCTTGGCGGGTAAAGATCTCCACTCCGCGCTGGCGGCCCAGTTCCGGGGCAGACTCGGCATCGGTGCGGCGGGCCACGGAATAGGGGATGGGCTCGGTGACGGTTTCCACGTTATATTCGAACTCCATGCGGGCCTGCATGACCTCGAACTGCATGGGGCCAACCGCCGCCATGACCGGCGAGGCATCGCCACGGGCCTCGTTCTTGAGAATCTGAACCACGCCCTCGGCTGCTAGCTGATCCAGGCCCTTGCGGAAGGCCTTGTACTTGCCCAGCGACTTCGCGCGCAGAATCTGGAAAGCCTCCGGGGCGAATTGTGGCATCGGCTTGAACTGGACCTTTTTGCCGGAATAGATGGTGTCACCAGGGGCGAGTGAGCCGGCGTTGACCAAACCTACGATATCGCCCGGATAGGCGGTATCCACGGTATCGCGCGTGCGGCCGAAGACGGTCAGCGCATATTTGGTGGAAAAGCTGCGGCCAGACTGGGCGTGGTGAACCTGCATGCCGCGCTCAAATTCGCCGGAGACCACGCGCATGAAGGCCAAATTATCGCGGTGCTTTTGGTCCATGCCTGCCTGAACCTTAAACACGACGCCGGAGAAATCATCGCTTACTTCGCGGACCTCATCGATAGCACTGGTGGCAGCCTCAACCGCCTTAGGATCAGACTCGCGCGAGTGCGGGGCCGGGGCAATGGCACACAGCGTATCCAGGATTTGGTGCACACCAAAGTTCAGCATCGCAGAGGCAAAAATGAGCGGGGAGGTCACGCACTGCTCAAAAAGCTCCTGATCATGCAGGGCACCATCGGCGGCGAGGAGCTCGGCCTCTTCGACCGCGGTTTCCCATACGTCTGCTTCCTTCTCACCGGCGGCATCCGGATCGAAGTGTTCCTCCGGGGCGATGGTAGAACCACCGGCGGTGCGGATGAAATGGATATACTCATCGGCCTCGCCATCCTCGTTGATGTGTGCCAGGCCGCGGAAGTCACCGGCAATGCCTACCGGCCAGTACAGCGGAGTGGGCTGCAGCTGGATTTCGTTGACGATCTCATCAACGAGCTCCAAGGGCTCGCGGCCCACGCGGTCCCACTTATTGATCACAGTGACGATGGGCAAGCCGCGGGCCTTGCAGACGCGGAAGAGCTTGAGGGTCTGGGGCTCGAGGCCCTTGGCGGCGTCGATAAGCATGACTGCCGCATCCACCGCGGTGAGCACGCGGTAGGTATCTTCAGAAAAGTCCGCGTGACCCGGGGTATCGACGAGGTTGATCATGTAGGGCTCGCCCTCGTGTCCCTCGGGCGCATACTCGAACTGCAGCGCCGAGGAAGCCACGGAAATACCGCGGTCCTTTTCCATGTCCATCCAGTCAGACACGGTGGACTTGCGGTTGCCTTTGCCGTGGACCGCGCCGGCCTCATTAATAACGTGTGCGTGTAGCGCCAGCGCCTCCGTCAGCGTGGACTTACCAGCATCCGGGTGGGCGATGACGGCAAACGTGCGGCGGCGCGAGGCCTCAGAAACGACAGAACTCATGCGGCATAGTCTAGTGGGTTTGCGCTACCACTCCACATTGAGGCGGCGCCCCAAATCATCAAAGACGCGGCGGGCTACCGATAGCTTCTTCGCAATGGGACGCTGCAGGCCGGGTTTGCGCTTGTCGTTGTAGTATTCGCCGGATTTGAAGTGGATGCCTTCCGTGCCGGTCAGGTAGTAGGCGAGGTTATCGCCGCCGTCTGCAGGCTTGCCAAAGGTTTTGCCGATCAGTCCGGAATACATTTTGGACATCATGCCCGTCGAGGACTTGGAGAAGTCCGTGGCCAGCACGCCCGGGTGGAAAGAGACTGCATTAAGCCCGTGGGCATCGAAATAGCGGGTAAGCAGGATATCCCCCAACTTCGCGTTGCCATAAGCACGCTCGGGGCTAAAGTGCTCCACGGTATTGGGATCGTTCGGGTCAAAGTAGGACATGAGAAAATTGGCCAGAGAAGCGGTCTGGACCACGTTCGCGTTATCCTCGCGCAGTTTGTCCCGAAGCAGGGAAGTCAGCAGAAAGGGCGCAACCACGTTGACTTGCCAGGTGCGCTCAAATCCATCAGCAGTGGTGGAGGGGCCATCGAAAATGCCGCCAGCATTATTGCCTAGCGCATGGATATGCTCCAGCTCGCTCAACTCTCCAGCCAGGCGGCGCACCTGCCCCAAAGACTCGAAATCGGCAAGGAAGTACTGGCCGCCCACTTCCTGTGCCACCGCGCGAGTCTTTTCCGGGGTGCGGCCAATAATAACCAGGTTGTCTTGCGGGCGGGTGCGGTGCAACTGGCGTGCGGCCGCGGCGCCCAGCCCGCCCGATGCGCCCGTAATCACAATCGTCTTGGCAGTGCTATTTGGCGAAGTCATAGCCCCAATCTTAACTTCGAGGCGGGGGTGGTGCCTGCTAGCAGTTTCCTTGCACCCCAAGCAGGTCTATACTTCCGCTCGTGAAACATCTGTTTTCCATACGGCACTGGGGACCGGCGCGCTTAACCGCAGCCGGCTTTCTTTTGCTCATTTTGCTGGGAACGGTTTTGCTCATGCTGCCGTTCGCCGAGGCCGGCACCGCCCGCGCTTCTTTTTTGTCTGCGCTTTTTACCGCTACGTCTGCGGTATCGCTCACCGGACTTATCGTGGTCGATACCGGTAGTTTTTGGAGCCCGGCCGGCCAAGTAGTCATCTTGGCACTCATCCAACTGGGTGGCTTGGGCATCATGTCCCTGGCCTCGCTATCCGGCCTGCTTTTTACCGGCCGGATTAGCTTCAAAGCACGCAAGACGGGTGCCTATGAGGGGCGCCCCATTGCTCCTGGCGGAATTCGCAAGACGCTGATTTTTACCTTTGCCTTTACCGCCGTGGCAGAGATCATCATCGCTGTCATCGTGGCTGCGCGGTTGATGATTGGCTATGGTCATTCCTTTCCGCGCGCGGTATGGGAAGGCATCTTTCACGCCATTTCTGCATTCAATAACGCGGGATTTAGCACCAATAGCGATAACCTAGTGCCCTTTGTTACCGATGCCTGGATTCTGCTGCCCCTGGCCGCCGCGCTGATCGGTGGCGGCTTGGGATTTCCGGTATGGGCGGAGTTGGTACGCCTCGTGCGCCGCAACCGTTTCGTGGTCCACCGCATCTCCATTACCGCGCGCATGACTTTGGTGGCTACGACCGTGCTTTTGGTAGCGGGTGCGGTCTTTTTCGCCTGCATGGAATGGACCGGGCTGTTGTCGTCCATGTCGCTGGGAGACAAGTTGCTTAATTCCTTTTTCGCCAGTGCATCTCCGCGCACGGCCGGCTTTAATGCCATCGACTACGGGCAGGCTCACCCCATTACCCTGATGGGCACCGATATCTTGATGTTCATCGGTGGTGGCTCGGCCGGTACCGCCGGCGGCATCAAGGTCACCACCGCGTGCGTGCTCCTGGCAGCCATGGCAGCAGAGTTCACCGGGCGCGAAACCACCACCATCGGGCACCGCAGCCTTCCGCGCTCGGTAACCCGCCAGGCCCTAGCCTTGAGCTTTGCCGGAGTCATGGTGGTCACGCTGGGAGTGGCGGCCCTGCGCTTTTTCGATCCGGAGTTTAGCGGTGACCAAGTCTCTTTCGAAGTGCTCTCCGCATTCGCTACGGTGGGCTTGTCCACCGGAATTACCGCCAGCCTATCTGCACCCTCGCAGATAGTGCTGTGCCTAATCATGTACCTGGGCCGGGTTGGCCCAACCACCTTGGTAGCGGCGCTGGCGGCAAAAACCGTAAGTCGACGTTTTAGCTATCCCGAAGAAAGGCCGTTCCTTGGCTAATATTCTCAAGGCGCTGGGCCGCACCCGCGCCGGCATCGATATTCCACCCGTCGTCGTCATCGGCTTGGGGCGATTTGGCTCCTCGCTAGCCCATGAGTTGATGGCCAATGGCGTTGAGGTCCTGGGCATTGACTCCAGCGAAAAGCGAGTGCGCGAGGAAGCGCCTTACCTCACTGAGACCATTGCGGCAGATACCACTGACCCGGAAGCCTTACGTCAGCTGGGCGTGGAGGAGGTCGAGCGCGTCATCGTCGCCATCGGCTCCCACCTAGAAGACTCCATTCTTACCGCGTCTAATCTGGTGGAGCTGGGGGTGAAAGATATCTGGGCCAAGGCAGATTCGGAGGCGCATGCGCGCATTTTGAGCCAGATTGGCACCCACCATGTCATCCGTCCGGAGCGCGATACCGGCCGCCGTGTGGCCTATCTTTTGGGCGGGCGCTTTCGTGATTTCGCGGAGATTGCCACCGACTACGGCGTGACCCAGATGGCCGTTCCTAGCTCATTGGTGGGCCGACCGCTCGACCTTTCCGCCATCTGGCGCACCCACCGCGTGCAATTGGTTTCGGTGCGTTGTGCGGAAGGGCAGTGGGCCCCGCTTGCCGACGCCACCGAGCTCGCCCCCACCGATTTCATCGTCGCCGCCGGCAGCCCGCAGGCCCTAGAGAAATTTTCCCAGTGTTAGCGCGAGTGAATCTGGTTTTGGGCCTTGCCTAGCCCTTCGGTAACGATGAGTCGGGCGGATTCAGCCGCGGTGGCAATGGCGGCGTCGAATCCCGCACCGGCATCAACTGGGCCCAGCACGTAGTCCGGAATCGAGGCTCCCTTGGGTGGGCGCGCAATGCCAATGCGCACACGCAAGTAGTCGCGCGTGCCCAAGCGCTCGGTGAGGGACTTGAGCCCGTTGTGCCCGTTTTCATTGCCACCCTGCTTGAGCCGGATTTTATTAGTCGGCAGATCGAGCTCATCGTGGAGGACAATCACATGGTCTGGAGCGATACCTAATTGCTGCGCTAACGGTGCTACAGGATCCCCCGACAGGTTCATAAAGGTGCCCGAACGCACGGCAAGTACTTTATGGCCCTCCCAATTAAGCGAAGCAACCTGCAGATCTAGCCCGCGCACCGGCTCGAGAACATCTCCACCAGCTGCGAGGAGATCATCGATGGCCATATAGCCCACATTATGGCGGGTAGCGGCATACTTCGCGCCGGGGTTGCCCAAGCCCACGATAAGCCAGTCCGCCTCAAGCTCGGACGGTGTGAGTCCTAGTTGCGGCTTATCCTTCGAGCCAAAGATCCGCGCGAAAAAATCTCCTAAAGCTGCCACTGCGCTAGCTTCCTCTCTCGGTAGGGTGGGGTGGTATGAGCCAGATTATTAGCTCCCTTTCCCGTAGCGTAATTCCCGCGCCAATGGCCGGTGGCCCCACCACCCCGGAACTGGTGCACGCAGCTTATGCGGCTGGGTCTTTCGGCACCCTAGGTTTGGGCTCTGCCAGCATCGACTCTGCTCGCACACAGATAGAACAGTGCGCCGGAATTCCGTTCGGGGTGAATCTCTTTTGCCCACAGGAACCACTTACCGAGCCGTACTTGGCAGCCGCACGCGAGCTGGCTCAAGCAGAAAGCCAGCCGCTACCCGAGCCCGACTATTCCTTTGGCTTTGAAGAAAAGCTGGAGCTAGCCCTGCGCGGCGGAGCCCGGGTGGTGTGGTCCATGTTTGGAACCTTCACACCCGAACAGATAGAGCGAATCCACGCTGCGGGCGCAGAGGCGTGGACCACCGTTACCACCCCTACGGAGGCAATTGCGGCCGCACGTGGCGGCGTCGACGTGCTCTGCGTCCAAGGTCCGGCGGCTGGTGGACACCGTGGAACCTGGGAGCTTTCCGCAACCCCAGACTCCCGGGACTTAGAAGAGCTAGTGGCTGATGTGCGCGCTGCGGCGCCAGAACTTCCCCTTATCGCAGCCGGTGGCCTGCGCACCGCGGCTGATGTAGCCAACGCTATGTCCTGGAGCGGAGTTGCCGCCTGCTCTTGCGGGTCCGCCTTTTTGTTGGCTGCCGAGGCCGGCACGAGCGACTATAACCGGCAGCTTCTTCGCCGTGGTGGGAAGACCGTATCCACCCGTGCCTTTTCAGGCCGCTTTGCCCGCGGTTTGGAGACCGAGTACACCCGTAGCCATCCCGATCTTCCACCGGTGTATCCGCTTTTGAATCCCGTGCTCAAGGAACGCCGTGCGCAGCACGATGATGCCGTAGCTTATTGCCTCGTAGGAACCGAAGTGGAGAAAATAAACGGGGGTACTGTGGCCGACATCCTTAACCGACTATGCCAAAACCCACACTAGTAGGCGCTAATATTTATGTTTGTAGATTCAATGCCACCCCCGTGACAGAAAAGGAATGAATTACGTGACCGCGAACGCACATGTTGGCCATGATGATTGGAACGAGCGCCTTGAGCTGGCGCAGCAGATGATTCCACTCATCCACCAGCTGCACCGCAACAATAACGTTGTCACCACCATCTTCGGCCGCCCGCTGGTGGGGCAGACCGATATCGACATCATCAAGTCTCACCGTTACGGTCGCCGCATTGCGCAGCGCCACCTGTCCACGGCGGAGACCCTGCCAATCCTGGTGGAATTGGCGGACATGAACCTAGGCGCCGCCAGCGTGGATCTAGGCCGCTTGGTTCTGGGCTGGGAGGAGTCCAACGAGGAAAACCTCCGCATGTACCTGGAAGGCGAGCTGTGCGAGATCGTCGGTGCCGGCGTTGACCTAGAAACCACTGATGTCGTTCTCTACGGATTCGGCCGAATTGGCCGCCTGCTGGCCCGCCTGCTCGTCGCCCGTGAGGCAGCTTATGGTGGAGTTCGCCTGCGCGGCATTGTCCTGCGTAAGAAGGGCGATGGAGACATCCTCAAGCGCGCCTCCTTGCTGCGCCGCGATTCCGTCCACGGCGCTTTCAACGGCACCATCTCCGTGGATGAGGAAAACGAGGTCATCTGGGCCAATGGCACCAAGATCCAGATGATCTACGCTAACGATCCCTCCGAGATTGACTACACCTCTTATGGCATCAACAACGCCATCTTGGTAGATAACACCGGCGCGTGGCGCGACCGTGAGGGCTTGTCTCAGCACCTCAAGGCCAAGGGCATCTCTCGTGTGCTTTTGACTGCACCGGGCAAGGGCGATATCAAGAACATCGTCTACGGCATCAATAACGAAAAGATCACCGATGAGGATCAGATCCTCTCCGCTGCATCTTGCACCACCAACGGCATCACTCCGGTACTCAAGGTCATCAATGACCGCTACGGTGTCACCCACGGCCACGTGGAAACGGCGCACTCGTTTACCAATGACCAGAACCTCATTGATAACTACCACAAGGGCGATCGCCGTGGCCGCGCCGCAGGCCTGAACATGGTGCTCACCGCTACCGGTGCTGCTAAGGCTGTGTCTAAGGCCCTGCCGGAATTTGAGGGTAAGCTCACCGGCAACGCCATCCGCGTTCCTACCCCGGACGTGTCCATGGCCGTGCTTAACCTTGAGCTGGAAAAGGAAGTAGAGCGCGAAGAGGTCAACGACTTCCTGCGCAATGTCTCTCTGCATTCTGACCTGCGTCAGCAGATTTCCTACATTGCCTCCCCAGAGGTTGTTTCCTCTGACTTCATCGGCAATACCCATGCCGGCATTGTCGATGGTGTTGCCACCATCGCCTCCGGCAAGCACCTCGTGCTTTATGTGTGGTACGACAACGAGTTCGGCTACTCCAACCAGGTAGTACGCATCGTAGAAGAGCTGGCGGGTACCCGCCCGGTTGTTCTGCCGAAGCGCGTATCTCCTGCTGAGCTTTAAGGCTCAATGAACTATAGCCCGCGGTTATCCGCGGGCTTAAGTCGTTTTCCAGGGCTCAGGGCTAAACGTTTGTGACTCAGCGTGTTGGTGGGATTAGATTTGGTCTTCTTGGATGCTGATTGAATGGTTTGGGCACCCCTAGCCGGTGTAGCTGAAGTCTCGGTTTCACCGCCTTCAGGCGATCGGATTGTCAAAGACTTTCCTATTGCGCAAGACTCCACGCTTGAGGGTGGTATTCAACGATTCTGCTAGGGGTCAGGCCCGGTATTGATGGTGTCTTTGGCTATATGTCGGCCAAGTCTGTCGTAGGTATACCAGTAATAATGCGCAGCACCATTCCAGCCAGCTGACTAGTTTTTAACGTGTCAGGATAAAGCTTCTTTTTAGTCGTCGAAGTCTATTCCTGCTGCTTCGGCTTGCTTGAGCCTTTGTTGTAGGTCGTTTGTGTTGTTGAAGAGTTCTGTGAGTTGGTCGTGGAGTGGTTGCAGGATCTTGGTGGTGCCAATGAGGCTGAACATGCCTGCTTCGCTGTCGAATTCGATGCCGTTGGTGGTTACGTTTGCTTGTCGGAGTAGGTACTTGGCGAGGTTGTCGAAGAAGTAGCCGTTGGGTGTGTGCCCTGCTTGTTCTATGACGCCGGCTGCTTCTTCTGGCATGGTGTCCATGGCGGCGAACAGGGTGGTCATACCGTCGATTTCTGCGAGGTGGAAGAGTGGCTGGTCTTCCTGCTGTGAGTCGGTTTGCATAGTGTCGTGTTCCTGACTTTCAATGAAGTCGGGGCGCGTGGGGCGCGGGGTATCGATTAGACCGTAGTAGGCGAGTGCGTCTTCAAGGGCATATTCGATTTCGCGGTGCTCGCCTAGGACAGGGGTCATAAAGTAGGTGCCTTCTGGGGCTTCATCCGTGGTGCCGCCTTGCGGCGGATTTGTGTCGTGGATCGTGTAGTTGATGATCCGTCTTTCCTTTGGCACCCATTCATCTTCTTTTGTTGTGGGGACGAATGCTTGCTCCTCTGGTGACCATAAGCTCGCGAGTGTGTAGTCGAAGTAGTTGTCAAAAGGGATGGTATTAGGATGGCTTTTCGCTGGGATTCTCTGAAAAGGTCCGCCTTTTCTGAAGTCACTCTTGACGATCTGAATTGGCGGAATAAGCAGTTCGTTCTTTTCGACGAGTGGAAACCAGGTTGTATCTGATGGATCGCTGATGAGCGCGCGATAAGGGTGGAGCATTGCGGCCGCACCAAAGAATGCTTCGGTGGAGGCGACGCCAACAGGGATGTAACCGAGGGTGGTTTTCATCAGGTAGAGCTGTCCCGCTTTAGGGCGGCTGCCTTTAGGGCTGTCTAAAGAGAATTTTAGCATCTAGGGGGCCTGACCTCCGGAAAGTAGACACGTCGGGGTTAGCTATGCTGCTTGGATCAGCATAGCTGATGTGAGTGCTTCGAAGTCATCGGGAGCTAGAAGGTTGCATCAGGAGTGTCGTCTGCGCGTGTTGTAGCGCATACACCGAGCGTGTCAAGTTGTTTGGGTCCTGACCCCTGTTTGGTAGATTACCTTTCTTCCCAACCCAACCGGGCTGGATATCAGGTGTCTACCAAACAGGGGTCAGGTCCGCCTGTTTATCCGTAGCTATACACCCACTGCTCGAATGTCTTGAAGGGGCCTTCAACGTAGTCCTTTTCTTGAAAATCGTACATTCCACATATAACCGACCCATTGGGCTTCTGTTCGAAGACGCCCCAGACAAAACCGTCATCATAGGCTACTGGGAAGAAGCGTTTTGAATCGACAAGATCGGCTGACCGGAAATCTTCTAGAAACCCTTCGAAGGCGTTTTCATAGACTCCATATGGGGCAGGTGTGAAGAAAATTAACGATGGCGGAGAAAAGGCCGTGTAATGCTTCCAGAATTGGAAGTATTGTTCGGGAATCCAAGATGGAGCCACCGATTTCAGCTGAGACAGTTCACTTTTACTTAGACCGTGGCCGTACAAGTATGAGAGTAGCTTATCTGAGAGTTTTTTCTGACCGGTCATAAATAGTCCAATGCCTTTTCTTTCCAGTATGTGTGTCTCCACTCCCTAAAGAATGCGCGGTAGACAGGGGGGACATCTGTTGGAAACTCGCTCCTATTCATTCCGTGGAATATATGGAGAAATTTAGCGTTTTCTGTGTGTATCTGTTTTGTAATTTCTACCACGGCTGATCGATCATCTTGTCTGATATGGTGCAAATTCACTGTGTTTCCATCTACCCCTATGGGGGCGCGCCCATGCCTCATTAAATCGACACTGGTGCCAATTCCACTACCAATTTCCCGAGGAAGGTACACCTCTTTGTGCGGATTGAATACCTGTCTACTAGTCTGTTGATATACAACCTTCCCTTGAACTTCCTTGGCCGCCCAACAGCCGTGCAGTCCCAGCACGTCGACCCAGTGTGCTGCGTGGTCGACATACCCCTGTGCGGAGGCGAGCCGTGGTGCAAGTCCGAGTGGGTCTTGGGCGTTATAGGTACCCAGGTGGGACTGTAGTAGCGGAACCGGTTGTACGCCCAGTCTGATTCAGCATCTTCATATTGGCTGGCAAACAGCAGGGGACTGGTGCACCGACCAGATCATGTGCGTGTGCCGTAGAGGGTTTGGATGGTGTGTACCTCTAAGACTCCAGTGGTGGTGTTGATGGTGTTTTGGCCACGCGTCGGACGAGTCCGTCGTAGGTGTAGGAAAGGAAGAGGCTTCGGTCGCTGACTCTGCTAGAAACTCACTAGACTTAAGTCTCTGATGCGGGGCTAAATGTTAAGTGCAAACTAAGCGGCACTAACTCGCCCTCACTATTTTTCGTGAAACCTTTCGGGGCACTTAATGAGATTTCTGTGGAGCCGGACCATGGTAAGGAGTAAAGAGCTCCGACAAATCCCTCCGAGCCTGCAACCTGGCTTTCAACTACATCTGATATTTCTATTTTCCCATCAAAAGTATCAATGACATGCTTGGAGAAAGCGTTTTGCTCTTCGATGGGTGTATCGGTAAAGCAAACAGTGGCTGAAAACTTCTCGCCTATCTCTAGATCTGGAAGCGCTACTGCAAATGCGCCCTTGGCTCTACCGACCGGCGGATTATCCGACCAATGAAGTTCGGTTCCAGTAGATCCGTCGCCAAACACTTCAAAAATGTAGTTTGTTGGCTCGATCTTAATGAGAAAGGATTTCAATCGTATACTCCTAATCAGTTAATTTAACTCTAAAATAGTCGCCATTGCCATTTTTATTAGAGCGGTAGAAACTGGACAATGAGCCTCCTTGACTTCTCTGCGCAAAACGCGATATCCCATTAACGAATGCTCCTGCGCCTCCCTGTCTACTTGATCTGTACGGAAATTCATCGAGGCGGTTCATTGTGCTGAGGCGAGGCGTAGGGCGAGCCCGAGTGGGTCTTGAGCGTTCTAGGCGCCCAGCGTGGGGCTGTAGTAACGGAGGCGGTTGTAATCCCGCTCGGATTCAGTATCCCGATACTGGCCGGCAAATAACGGGGGCTCGTGCACCGGCCACTTCAGATGCTTGAGCCTAACCCCTGGCGTGTCCACTTTCCGGGGGCAGGAACCAAAGCAGGTGTGCCCCTAGCGGTAGCCCTATTGATGGTTAATTCTACTGCTTATGCGATAAAATAGACGATCTAGTAGGAAAGATTGAGGGATTGGGGATTGATGAATTTCTTGCGATTCATAAAAGGCTTTATTGTTGCAATATAAACATCTAGATAAAAGGTTCGGTAAGCGCTCTTTCAAGTAGGGTATCGATCAAGATGTATTAGTGGAATTAATCGATAGGAAATAGAGTGGCTGCGACTACTTTTAATGGTCTAGGTTGACATTTGGAAATTCTATATTTTTGACAGTCTTGCTTGGAAAAAGAATTTTCCAAACTTCTCCGATCGCCTTTGCGGTGCCTTGGGTGCCTTCCCTCGGCTATTGATTAGAAGCGATATGAAGGATGTAAAATCTTTTGATACTTGGAAAACTTTCCCTTCGTCTTCATATAGTATGCTTCCGATTGAAAACTCTTCATTGGAGAGGTTAATTAAAAACTTGTCCTCGGGGGGATTGCTTGCTTCGCAAAAGTAAAATCCCCAGTCATGGAGCCAAGTAGGGTCCAGTTGAATGGCATTTTCCCATATGTCGATTGGTGTCGCGTTTCCAAAAATCATGGTTGCTTCAACTTCGAGAGCAGTTGAGTCGTTTGTCCTGAGCTGTACATGTGAGTAGGTCTCGGAAATGACTCCACCTCCATGAAGGGATAAAAATTCTAGATAGTCTTCAGGCAGAGATGAATCTACGGTTCGCTTTAATTCTGAAATTTCCTCCTCAGTAAACGGATCGCCATTAATTGAGAAAAAGTCTGACGGAAGTTTCATTTATTTATCCTTTCTTGCCCCAAAGGCTAAATCCACCTTTGTGAGGTGCTCTGTGTGCGCCTTTTTTCAACTAGCTGCATTCTTCCAGTCTCCTGATGGTGGTGCCAGGTCAACCCGTTAGCAGAGCGATACTCTTGCGAGGCTTAGTTTGCCGGCCGCAGCGCTTTAGTCTTAAGCAGCCGGATGACCATCCACGTACCAGCCGTGGCGAAGATTCCTGTCAGCACCACCGCAAGAAAATAGCGGGCAGGGGAATCCGCGTTCATGGGCCATGCGGGGAAGGCGATCAACCACAGCGGGGTTCTAGCGAGGACGTCTCCACCCAAGGTCACGGAGACGATAGTGCAGACGATGCACAGTGCCAGTCCACTCATGATGCCCAGACGAATCACGATGAGAAGAGAGAATACCGAAATCACATATCCCACCCCAATGGCTAGGGGCAGTTGGATGATCGTCGTCGAAGCCGGGCTACCAGAAGCAATAAGCGCGAGCGAAGCGCCCATGCATACTGCGGATACTATCCCGATAAACCACCAGAGGAGGGCGCTGGAACAATGGCGGGATTCCATGTGGCTGAGCGGCCATACCGGCGCGAGTAATGGCCACACCAAAACCGGTAGCACACCTGCCCCTACAGGGAGAAGCAGAAAAATAAAGAAACCCTGGACATAAGTCGGAGGATAGAAAAGGGCAAGAGATAGCAGTGCCAAGGCACTTAACACCAAGCAGGCGATAACCGCTGGGCTGCACGCCGCCCGGTGGAGACCAACTAGCGCGCCTGCAAAGCGGGGGCGGGCGGTGGCACGCGGTGCTGTGGCCGGGCGCCACGTGGCAGTGGCGCCGCTAGAGGCAGGGGTCGTCTGGCCGCGGCGAGGTAAGGCGAGGCGGCGTAGGCGGCGCGGAGTGACGATGGCCGCATATATGCCTACTGCTGCGAGAAGTAGCGTCAGAGCGAGGGCCGGCAGCGGACTTTCTTGCAGGAGTGGATCGCCTGGATCCAAGGGCACGGAATTTTGATGAATATGCAGTGAATGAAGCAAGAGCCGCATGGGCCAAGCTGGTGGAAAAGCCCACCACGTAGGGCCTTCGACGACCTTGGAAGTCACGCTTAAAACCTGCCAGATAACGCTGAGTATTAGTGTCGCGCCAAGGCCATAGCGCCGCGAGCAGGCCGAGGCAAGGCCAGCAATGCCAACAGCACCGAGGAAAGAATAGAGCCCGGCGAGTGCCACAAGGTGGTGCTGTTCACGGCCTTGTGCGAACACTACTGCCCAGGACACCCCAAAGTTGAGGAGGTGGAACGCGGCCAAGCTGGCGAGCACTACCACTAAGCGGGCAGTGTGTTCGTAGCGGGTAGTGAGGCGGCGCCACCATGTGCCGCCGCCACGGGCGAGAACCTCTCGGCGCTCTGTAACCGCGGCAAATACCGCAACGAGCGGCGCGTACATGCCGGTGACAAACATAGATTGCCAGCTGAGAACACCGGTAGCATCCTTAGCCGGGGAAGCGATAGCGGAAAAGACTATGGTCATTAGCGCAAGCGGTAAGGCGAGAAGAGGTAGCCACTGCACAGCGCTGCCGCGGCTGCGCAGCAGCTCTGCCGAAAGGTAGCGCTTAAACATCGGCCTCACCGCCCAGAGAGGTGAGGCGGAAGAACTCGGATTCCAATTGGCCGCTGGGGGCAAGCTCCTGCAAGGACCCGGAGTAGCGAATGGTGCCCTGAGACAAAATGGTGATGTCGTCGGCTAAATGAAGGACCTCGCCAAGCTGATGAGAGCTGACTACAACAGTATGGCCGGCTGCTGCCAAGTCTCGCAGCAAAGTACGCAGCTCCACTATGCCCTGTGGATCAAGACCATTTTGAGGTTCATCCAGCAGCAAAATTTCCGGATCACCTAGCAAAGCCTGCGCCAATGCCAAGCGAGCCTTCATACCGGTGGAAAAGGACTTGGCTTTCTTGGAACCGACCTCGGTGAGTCCCGCAATGGCTAAAACACGCTCTACCTCAGACTCCGGCAGACCTAGCAAGCGGGTATGTACGCGCAGGTTGGCAGCGGCGGAAAGATGCCCGTAGAAGGCGGGCCCGTTCACGGATGCCCCCACGTGGTCGAGTACTTCACGTGACCAAGGAGCACCAGCCACGCGTACTATTCCGGAATCTGCCGGCAGCAGGCCAAGGAAGATGGAAAAGAGGGTGGATTTTCCGGCCCCGTTGCGTCCAAGAAGGGCATGGACTCGGCCAGGGGTGATACGAAAATCCACATCCCGCAGCACCGCGTGGGAGCCAAAGGATTTGCTGACGCGTTCAAAGGAGATCTCAAAACTCATACCGCCTAGTCTCGTGGCACAGCGCCACAATAACCTCCGCCTAGGCTATGGACCTTAGCGCGAAATTCTCCTACCACGGTAGGAGGCTTAGGCGATGCCAGCCTTTTGCGCCAGAAGCACGAGAGCTACGCGGTCGCGTGCAGCCAGTTTGGAAAGCAGAGAGGAAACATGTGTCTTGACAGTCGTATCCGCGATGACCATTTCACCGGCAATTTCCGCGTTGGTGGCACCGCGGGCGATGAGGGCTAAGACTTCTCTCTCGCGGCGGGTGACAAGGCTTAAGCCCTGGCGCTCTTGCGCGCTCAGCTCCCCGCGCGCAATTGCGGCGCGGTAGGTCTGCAAAACTGGGCCGGTTACCTTAGCAGCTAGGACCGATTCGCCCTTGGCGACGTCCCGAACAGCCCCCGCCAATACTTCCGGATCCGCGTCTTTGAGGAGAAACCCATGCGCGCCAGCGGCGATAGATTGAGCCACCAAATCATCTTCATTAAACGTAGTGAGCATGATGATTCGGCAGTTAGGCACCCGAGAAAGGATGGCTTGAGCCGCGGCAATACCGTCCATTCCAGGCATTCGGATATCTAGGATGGCGACGTCAATGCGGTGGCTCATCGCCGCGGTGACGGCTTCTGCGCCGGTGTTCGCGGTGGCCACGACCTCAATATTATCCTGTGCGTTGAGAATGGTGGACAAAGCGGCGACAAGCATCGCCTGGTCATCGGCGAGCAGGACACGAATCTTAGACACGGTTTTCCTTCTGTAACGGAAGCTCGGCGAGCAGGGTGAATTTTGTGGCATCGCCCCAGCTCTTTAGCTTTCCACCCAATGCGAGGGCACGTTCTTCCACACCGATCAGGCCCACGCCGCTACCTGGGACTTCGCTGGGAGTCGGGGAGGGAGTGGAAGAAATTAGGGTGAGTCGGGCGACGTCGGCAAGCGCAAGCTCCACCTCCACCCGGGTTCCTGGACCCTGGTGGCGCAACGCGTTGGTCAAACCCTCAGAAATGATGCGCACCAACGCCAATTGCGTAAGTGCTGGAGCCTCGTAGGCCTCAGGTAAATGCGCGTTAATGTCCAAGCCCGCCGCCCGGAAGCCATCGATAATGCCCTCGATGTGCTCTAGCTGCGTGGTGGGCTCCAGTGAGGTAGGTCCGGTGCTTCGCAGTGCAGTGACGATGCCGCGGACCTCTTCCAAAGCAGAATCCGCGCCATCACGAATACTGGCCAGCGCATCGTGGGCAGCCTCAGCGTTCGCACGAGCGGCAATGATCCCGGCGTTTGCCTGAACCTTGATCAAAGTGAGGGAATGAGCGAGTACATCATGCAGCTCCCGTGCGATGAGCAAGCGTTCTTCTTCTTGGGCTTGGCGAAATCGCTCTTGCGCTAGCTGCTCGCGCTGGCGTGCTAAATCGAAGTAGCGCGCAGCTATAAAATATGTGCTGCCTAGAACCGCCCAGTGCACGACCAACATGGCCAAGTAGCGGCGGTCCAGTTGGTAATGCAAAAAGAAAGACTCCGGATCTATGCGCCACATGAAGGGCGAAATGAAGGAGCCAAGAATCGTTAGAGCCAGCACCGTACGGGGAATGGCGCGGCGCGTGACATAGCGGGAGGTAGCATACACCGCCATGGGTGCAGTCAAGGCCCAAGGGGTAAGCCCAAGATTAGTAGGCAGCTGGCTCATCCAAGCCACCGCCCAAGCTGCGAGAAGCACGATAAAGCCCGTGGCGCTGAGCACGGGACGGCTCCGCCAGATCCACATAAATGGCAGGAATAGCAACGATAGAACTGCCTGAATAATCTCAATTATGCTGGGATTCTTCGCGGCAGAAATGACATAAAATAGCGCAATGAGCACCGCCACCGCGGTGAGGATTTTATCCCCTAAGCGCGCTCGCGCGGCGGTGTCAGTGCTCATAAAAGAAGATAGTAATACAGCCCTGACTGCTACTTCTTCTTATCCTTCTTCTTGCCCTTCTTTGAGGTCTTCTTCGCTGTCTTCTGTTCGGACTTGCGCTCCAGCTTGGCTGCTACATCAGGCACATAGCGGAACTCTTCGCGTGCTGGGCGCTCGTAGGTCTCGCCATCAGATTCAGGGCGCTGCGGGATTTCAGGCATCTTGCGCTCGATCTTCTCGTAGGGAATGGTGCTGAGAAGGTGCGAGATGACGTTGATGCGGGAGCGCTTCTTATCCTCCGATTCCACGGTGTACCACGGGGCGGTTGGGGTATCGGTGTGAATGAACATGGCATCCTTGGCACGGGAGTAGTCTTCCCAGCGGGTAATGGATTGCAGGTCCATAGGGGAGAGCTTCCAGCGGCGCAGCGGATCATTGCGGCGGGATTCAAATCGCTTAATCTGCTCCTCATCGGAGACAGAGAACCAGTACTTGCGCAGCATGATGCCGTCTTCTACCAGCATCTGCTCAAAGGTAGGTGCCTGGTGGAGGAAGCGGACGTATTCCTGATCGGTGCAAAAGCCCATGACGCGTTCGACGCCGGCGCGGTTGTACCAGGAGCGGTCAAAGATGACAATTTCGCCCTTGGTTGGCAGCTTTTCCACATAGCGCTGGAAGTACCACTGGCCCTGCTCACGGGAGTTCGGGGCAGGCAGCGCCTCAACACGGCAGGTACGTGGGTTGAGGTACTGGGTGATGCGCTTGATAGCAGAGCCTTTGCCGGCGGCGTCGCGGCCCTCCATGATGATGACTACGCGGGCACCGGTTTCAACGACCCACTGCTGCATGTCCACGAGTTCTGCCTGAAGGCGTTCGAGCTCCTTTTCGTAGGCCTTCTTGTTGAGTTTCTTAGGGGCTTTACTGCTTTTTGTGCTCATTAATCCAGCTTAACTGGCACAAGCGGCTGGGATGAAAACGCTACCGCCCACTTTGGAGTGAGAACCTGGGCACAGCTTAGGAGCAGGTACAGCCGGGGCCGCAGCCGGGCTCTCCATAGCGGGTGGTATTGGAAATATGCCCCAAGCCTTCGATGGCGATGGTGACGTTCTGGCCGTCCTCGATAAATTGCTGCGGGGTGCGGGCAAAGCCCACGCCTTCCGGCGTGCCGGTAACGATGACATCGCCTGGATTGAGTGGATAGAGCTGCGAGCAGAACTCTATGAGCTCAGCTACGGAAAAGATGAGGTCATCGGTATTATCGCGCTGCCTTTCCTCGCCGCCTACGGTAGTGGTGAGGACAGCTCCGGACCCCGGTGACCACTCATCGGCGGTGGTAAGCCAAGGGCCGAAGCCGGCTGTGCGATAAAAGGATTTGCCGGCATGGAACTGGCTCGTCTGACGCTGGAAGTCACGCACCGTGTAGTCATTCATAATGGCGTAGCCGGCCACATAATCCAGTGCCTCGTCGCGGGTGACACGGTGGGCGCGCTCGCCGATGATGACCGCCAATTCTCCTTCATAATCCAGCTTCTGTGTGGCATATTCTGGAATGAAGACATCATCATAGGGGCCGGTGAGGGCATCGGCGAACTTGATGAACAAGGTAGGGTGTTCGGGGAATTCGCGTCCCATTTCGCGGATGTGTTTGGCGTAATTGAGCCCGACGCAGATAATCTTGCCGGGATTCGGTACTACGGCCTCCAAGTCAGTGTGGTCGAAGACCACGGGTTCGCCAGAAAGCTGCGCGGCTTTATGCCAGTCTTCACTGCGTAGCAGCTGGCCCACATCCTCATAATCCAATTCGACACCCACGTTATCGCCGTCGATGCGGATAGCGGAAGTGCCAAAGCCGGTGCGGAGGGTAGCCAGTTTCATGGCGACTATCCTACGCGCAGGATCTCATCCACCGCGTTCGCGCAGATAATGGGGATCTCCACCTTTTCCTGCTTTGTCCACGGCTTGAGCACAAACGACGCCGGATCCATGCGGCCCGGTGGGCGCCCAATGCCAATCGAAAGGCGCTTATAGTCCTTTGTTCCCAGGGACTTGGTGGTGGAACGCAAACCATTATGGCCGTGGTCGCCGCCACCGTCGCGGAGTTTAATGGTGCCGAAATCGAGTTCCAGTTCATCGTGGACGACGATGATATCGGCGGCGGAGAGATGAAAATATTGGCTTAGGGCTTTGATCGGCCCGCCGGAGAGGTTCATGAAAGACTGTGGCTTAGCACAGATAATCTTGCGGCCACCTGTCATGCCCTCGGCGACCTCGGTATTGGTCTTCTTATGTACCGAAAATCTGCTCATGAGCTTGCCAGCGAGTTCATCAGCTACATCGAAGCCAATATTGTGGCGGGTTCCTGCGTACTTGGGGCCGGGATTGCCAAGGCCTACTACGAGAAGTGGAGTCACGCGCTCAATTGTCTCATAGGCGCCAAGAAATACGGCAAGGCCGCCGCGAGAAGGGATTCTCACGGCGGCCTACGCGCTTGAAGAAGAGGGGATTACTCCTCGGAGTCAGAGGACTCTTCGCTCTCCTCTGCGGACTCGGCACCAGCGTCGGCGCCGCCTTCCTCAGCAGCCTCGGCTGCTTCCTCGAGCTCCTCATCAACCTCAGGCAGGGAGATGGAGACGATAACGGTGTCTTCCTCTGCCACCAGGGTGGTGTCTTCCGGCATGGTGACATCGGCAGCGGTGATAACCGCGCCCTCCTCGAGGCCCTCGATGGAAACCTCGAGCTCCTCCGGAATGTTCAGTACGTCTGCCTCAACCAGCAGTACGTCAGCATCCTGGATGTGCATGGTGCCTGGGGCCGGCTCGCCGGTCAGGGTAACCGGAACCTCAACCTCAACCTTCTCGCCACGCTTAATGGCAAGCAGGTCAACGTGGTCGATGTCGAAGGTCAGGACGTTCTGGTCAACGTGCTTAACCATGGTCAGGTACTGCTCGCCGTCGATCTCCAGCTCCAAAACGGCGTTGACACCGTTGTTGCGGACGAGGGACTGGATGTCCAGCAGCGGAACTGCGAAGTGAACCGGCTCCTGGTGGGCACCGTAGATGACGCCTGGGACCTTCCAGTCGCGGCGCAGGCGGCGTGCGACACCCTTGCCAAACTCGGTACGTGCTTCAGCCTTGATTACTGGGCGCTGTGCCATGCTTCATTCTCCTTAGTCAAAGTAGTGCGGCGCGGCCAACGCGATAAAACGACGAAAGCCTGCCGATGGACGTCTTGGACGAGTCATCGCAGGCGTATATAAAAGCAACGTGCTCAAACTTCAATCGCGTCGATAACGGCTTCCTCATCCTGAGGTCGCCCTCGCCGAGACTGGGTTAGATTAGCACGTGTACCGTTAGCAAATCAAAAGCCGCCGAAGTAAATTCTCGGCGGCTAGTGATAGTAGATCATGCTTAGGCGCGGTCAAACAAGGTGGTGACAGAACCATTCTCGAAGATCTCGTGGATGGTCTGTGCCAGCAGCGGTGCGATGGACAGCACCGTGAGGTTGGACCAGCCCTCGGTGGACTGCGGCAGGGTATCGGTGGTGATAACTTCCTCCGCACCGCACTCAGACAGACGCTCGCGGGCGGGATCGGAAAAGACGCCGTGGGTGCAGGCAATGATGACCTTCTTGGCACCGGCGTCCTTCAACACGCGCACGGCGCCAGCAATGGTGCCGCCGGTATCAATCATGTCGTCGAGAAGCACGCAGTCCTTGCCCTCAACATCGCCGACCACGCGGTTGGACACCGTCTTATTGGCCTCGGTATTGGAGCGGGTCTTGTGCACGAAGGCTAGCGGGGCATCGCCCAAGTCATGGGCCCACTTTTCCGCAACCTTTACGCGGCCAGCATCCGGGGAGACCACGGTGATGTTATCGGTGGCGTACTTGGACTTGATGTAATCAGTCAGGATGGGCTGAGCGTGCATGTGATCGACAGGGCCATCGAAGAAGCCCTGAATCTGATCGGTGTGCAGGTCGACGGAGACGATGCGGTCCGCGCCGGCTGCCTGCAGTAGGTCTGCCACTAGGCGAGCGGAAATCGGCTCGCGGCCCAAGTGCTTCTTATCCTGACGTGCATAGGGATAGAAGGGCAGGATGGCGGTGATGCGCTTAGCGGAGCCGCGCTTGAGGGCATCGATCATGATGAGCTGCTCCACCAGCCACTTATTGAGCGGCTGGGTGTGCGACTGCATCACAAAGCAATCTGCGCCGCGTACGGACTCTTCAAAGCGGATGAAGATTTCGCCATTAGCGAAGTCGCGGGCGGTAGTAGGAACCAGATCGGTCTTGAGCTCCTTAGCCACAGCCTCCGCCAGCTCTGGGTGTGCACGCCCAGAGAAGAGCTTCATGTTCTTGCTGCTACCAGTTACCTTGCCAGTCATGGGAGAATATGCCCCTTACTTTTCGTTGTCCTGCGCACGGGCTGCGGCCTCAGCCGCGGGAGTACCCGGACGCTTCTTTTGAACCCAGCCCTCGATGTTGCGCTGTTTGCCACCGGAGACTGCGAGTGCTCCCGCAGGAACATCGTCCTTAATTACTGTACCCGCCCCGGAGTACGCGCCATCACCGACATTGACCGGAGCGATAAACATTGTGTCAGAACCGGTGCGCACGTGGCTGCCGATGGTGGTGTGGTGCTTGTTCACGCCGTCATAATTCACAAAGACGGAAGAGGCGCCGATATTGGAGTGCTCTCCCACGGTGGCGTCGCCGATATAGGTCAGGTGCGGCACCTTGGAGCCGCGGCCAATCTGTGCATTCTTTGCCTCTACGAAGCCGCCGAGCTTTCCGTCCTCGCCCACCACGGTCTTCGGGCGGATATAGGTAAACGGGCCGACCTTAGCGTTGGTGCCGATGACAGAATCGCTGCCATGGGTGCGCACGACGGAAGCGCCCTCGCCCACTTGCATATTGGTCAGGGTGGTATCGGGGCCGATCTCGGCGTTATCGGCGATGCTGGTAGCGCCCCACAGCTGCGTGCCTGGGTGAATAATGACATCGGAGCCCACGGTGACATTGACACCAATCCAGGTGGTCTCTGGATCGACGATGGTGGCGCCACCGCGCATCGCCTTTTCCACCATGCGGCGGTTGAGCTCACGGCCGGCAGCGGCGAGCTGCACGCGGTCATTGACGCCCGCCAGTTCGGCCGGATCTGCTGCCACGTGCGCGCCGACGCCGTGTCCAGCGGTGCGGGCGATCTCGAGCACATCGGTGATGTATAGCTCGCATTGGGCGTTATTGGAGTCGAGCTTCTGCAGGGCGTCGGCAAGCACGCGGCCGTCAAAAGCGAAGACGCCGGAATTGACCTCGTTGACCTGGCGCTGTTCTTCGGTGGCATCTTTTTGCTCCACGATGGCAGACACACTGCCGTCTGCAGCGCGGATGATGCGGCCGTAGCCGGTGGGATCCTCTAAGCGCATGGATAGCACCGTTACCGCATTGCCCTGCTCGGTGTGGGTAGCGCGCAGGCCCTCGATGGTCTCTGGGGTAAGCAGCGGTACGTCGCCATTAGTGACGATGATGGTGCCCTCAAACTCCGGAATCGGCTCCAAGCCGCAGGCCACTGCGTGGCCGGTGCCCAGCTGTTCTTCCTGTACTGCCTGCAGCACCTCGCAGTCCAGCTCCTGGGAGATGGCATCCACAGCGGGGGAGACCTGGTCGCGTTGGTGGCCTACCACCGTGACAATGCGTTCCGGATTAATCCCGGCCGCGGCATGCAGAGCGTGGCCGAGCAAGCTGCGCCCGCCAATCTCGTGCAAGGTTTTTTGCTTGGTGGATTTCATGCGGGTGCCGGCACCAGCCGCAAGGACGACTACGGCACACGGGGTTGTTGCTACCACGGGTTATTGAGCTCCTGGGGTCGAGTCTGATTCTTATCCGGACTACATCCTATAGCCCGAGTGCGATTTATGTGTGAGAAACCTCTTTCAGGCCGCGGGCGCGCCACACCCCGAGAAAGCCGATGAGGGCGAGGAATAGCAGGGCCGCCTCTGGCCCGGCCAGCGCCACCACGGAGGAAATGCCACCGACGATGAGCAAAATGATGCCCATCATCGTATTAGCTGCACCTACGTACTGGGTGCGCTTATCGCCACCGGCCATATCCACCACGTAGGTCTTTCGCGCCACTCGAATGGCCGTGTGCGCCAGATTCACGGCGAAGAAACCAATCGGCATGACCCAGGCATTGACCCCATCTGGGGCCCAATGTGAGCTGGCGACCAAGAGCACCAGCACGAGGGAGGCCACAGCCGCTCCTACAGCCATGGTGTTTTTGGAGGATTTATCCGAATACACCCCGGAGATCCGTCCGCCCACCAACGAGGCCAGGCCCGAGGCAAGCACGAATCCGTAGAGCCCGGACAGGTTGGTGCTGAGCAGCACGATAAAAGAAGTTGAAAGCGCCGACACCAAAAGGAGCGCGCGGACGATAACAAAGTTGCGAAACTGCCCGTCGCTAGTAAAAAGCTGCCAGGTATCTTTCCACCAGTGCTTATCGATGCCCCCTTCGGCTTCCTCTGGCACCGGCTCATCCACGCCCGAAAATACCCACGCGGCGATGGCCCACGTGGCCGCGCCAACGCCGAGGACCGTGCCCATCATGGGGATGCTGAGCTCGCCCAAAAAGTAAAGGATAACGCCGGTCAGCAAAGTGGCACCGCCTCCGAGTGCTGCCGCGCTACCGGTTACTCGGCCGCGCGCACCCTTGGAAATCGTGCGCGCCTGTACGTCCTTGCCCGCAATCGAGCACAGTGCGCGGAAAAGGGAAAGGACCGCCAAGGCCAGCAGTGTTACTACACCCAGTGCCGTTCCGCGAATAAAAAATGCCGCTAGCGCGATGACCGCGGCGGACAGTGCTTGACCCAGTGAACCGATGATCCACAGGCGCTTGCGGGCCCTATGCGTAGTCACCCACGGGGTCAGCGCCGCCTGCGGCAGCATAGAACCAGATTCGCGAATAGGGGTGAGCAAACCGGTAAAGAACGCAGGCACGCCGGCTGCACTAAAAAGCGCTGGCAGCACCGTCTTGGCCGCCACAATCTGATCGCCCAAATTTTGCAGGCCATTGGACCAGATGAAATATCGGGCATTGGATTGAGACATGAGAAATTCGATCTTTCAGAGAAATGAGTTGGTTAAATAAAAGCCATGCTGACACGCCGGAGACTAAAACACGGCCGCAGTCACGCCGAAATTCTACCCGCGCGGCAGGAGGCCTAAGAATCATGCATGATGTTGATCCCCTCATCAATTCCCTCTATCAAGCCTTTGACCTCCTTGGCGTGGTGCTAAACGGCATCATTGGTGGCACCATTGCCCGCCGCCGCGAATTCGACATCGTGGGCTTTGTATTCCTCGCCCTCTTTTCTGGGCTAGCCGGTGGCATGATTCGAGACATGCTCATCGGCGATGGAGCAGCGGCGGCGATTTCAGACCCGTGGTACCTCGGACTCGCCTGTGGAGGCGCCCTCATTGCGTTTCTTATCGATCTTAAGGGCAAGGCATGGGAGCTTTTCCGCGAACATGGCGATGCCATCATCCTCGGCGTGTGGTCCACTACTGGCTGCGTCAAGGCACTCACACACGGCATGCCACTTATTCCCTGCGTCTTCCTTGGCGTGCTTACCGCGGTGGGCGGCGGAATGGTTCGCGACGTAGCTTCTGGGCAAATCCCCTCTATCTTCGGCGGCAGCCCTCTTTATGCCGTGCCGTCCATCCTGACCGGCATCGTTATGGTGACCTTCGCCCACAACGGGCAATTTGCCCTCGGCATGATCATTTCCCCCATCGTCGGAAGCGGCATGGCCATCTTGTCCTATTGGCGCGGCTGGGTGTTGCCCCGCGCTGGTGTAGCCCCCGTTAATTACACCGCGGCCCAAGTGGCTGCGATTGCGAAGAAAGCCGAGCTCAAAGGCTTTCGTCGGGGCAGGAAGAAAAACTAAAAAAGCTTCCCCACCAGGACTCGAACCTAGAATGACGGTACCAAAAACCGTAGTGTTGCCGATTACACCATGGGGAAACACAGCAAATTGCTGTAGGCATAGCGTACCTGACGCACCCGGGTAAATCACAAATTGCGGGGCGAGGGATAGGGTAGAAGGTATGGCTCGACAAAGGATGACCGGCCGAGAACGCCGCGAACAACTCATTTCCATCGGACGCGCCGCATTTGCGGAACTAGGGTTTGAAGGGGCCAGTGTCGAAGAGATCGCGGCTCGCGCCGGGGTGTCCAAGCCCGTTGTCTATGAGCACTTTGGGGGTAAGGAAGGTCTCTATGCGGTCGTCGTTGACCGCGAGATGTTGGCACTGGAAAAGGTCATTACTGATTCTTTGGAAAACGGCAGCTGGCGCGAGCGCATCGAGCAGGCCGTTATGGCCATCTTGACCTATGTTGAGGAAGAAACCGATGGATTTCTCATTCTGGTGCGCGATGCCAAGCCGGGCGATGAACGCAGTTTCTCCACGCTGTTAAATTCCGCGGTAGGCCAGGTGTCTTATATTTTGCGAGAAGCGTTTGAACACCGTGGTATCCAACCGGATTTGGCGGATATTTATGGCCAAGCGCTGGTAGGAATGGTATCTACCACGGCGCAATGGTGGTTAGATGAGCGCAACCCGGACAAGGAAGTCGTCGCCACGCATATTGTCAATCTATGCTGGAATGGTTTGTCCGGTATGGAAGTAAAGCCCAAGCTAGGAGGCAAATAGATGGCGACCCCAATGCTGGCCGGCCTGCTCAAGGTAGCGGCCTCAGATCCCAAGCTCAAGGGCATGATTTCTCATGTGGGCGAAGACCTCCACATCACAGGCTTGGATCAGTCCCGGCCGTGGGCCTTGGGCACCTTGGCTCATCATGTCTCAGTGCTCGTGGTAACCGCTACGAGCCGCGAGGCCGAGGATCTCACGGCGGAGCTTACGGCGATGCTGGGGGAGAAGGTGGCCATGTTTCCCGCGTGGGAGACCTTGCCGCACGAGCGTTTGAGCCCTGGCGTAGACATCATCGGCCGCCGCGCCCAGGTTTTGCACAACTTGGACAATGTGCAGGTCATCGTCACCGCTGCCCGCGGGCTGTCCCAGCCTATCCTCAAGGAAGTGGAAGGTCGTGCTCCCATTCACCTCGAAGAAGACCATGAGTATGACTTCGACGAGGTAGTCCGTGAGCTCGAGTTCCGCGCCTATAAACACGTAGACATGGTGGCCAAGCGCGGCGAGTACGCCACTCGAGGTGGCATTATCGATGTTTTCCCCACCACGTTGGACTATCCGGTCCGCGTTGAGTTTTGGGGCGATGAGATTACCGATATCCGCCAATTTTCCGTAGCTGACCAGCGCACCATCCCGGAAATCGAGGTCGGCCGCGTAGATATTTTCCCTGCCCGCGAGCTTCCTATTACGGACGCTATTGCTCAGCGTGCGGCCGATCTCGCCGTCAAGCACCCCGGTAATCCCGCCTTGGTGGAGCTTTTGACCAAGGTGAGCGAGCACATTCCGACCGAAGGCATGGAGGCGCTTTTGCCCGTGCTTTCCGACGCCCCCATGATCACCCTCCCCGAATTCCTCCGCCCCACCACTCACGTGGTGATGGTCGGCCCGGAGAAGATTCGTCGCCGCGTCGCGGATCTAGAAAAGACTGATGCTGAGTTCCTCGCCGCTGGCTGGGAAGCCGCGGCCATGGGTGCTGATGGCCCGTTGGCCACCGAAGGACTCGATACCGAGGCCTCGAGCTACCGCTCCTATGAATCGCTCGAGGTCTCCATTAGCGAGTCCGGCTTGCCTTTGTGGACCTTCTCCCCACCAGGAATGCTCGCTGCCCCAGAAGAGGAGACCCTCCCGCTCGAATTCGAGCCAGGGCCCACCCCGCGCGGCAATATTGAAGAGATCGACGCCATGATGGCCCAACTGCTCGCGCATACCAATGCCGGCGGCCGCGCGGCCTTCATCGCTCCGGCGCAGGGCGCTATCAAACGCATGGTGGATCGCTTCGCAGAAAAGGGTATCCGTACCAAGGTTGCTACCCCTGGCTGGGAACCTAGCGCGGGGGAAGTTACCCTCTACCAAGCACTAAGCCACGCCGGCCTGGTATTTCCCAAGGTGAAAAAGCCCAAGGACGCCGAGGCCCTCCCACTGGTCGTTGTCACCGAGACCGATCTGACCGGCAACCGCGTAGGCGATATCGCCGAAGCGAAGCGGCGCCCCGCCAAGCGCCGCAATAAGGTCGATCCGCTTGCCCTAAAACAGGGCGATTTTGTGGTGCACGAAACCCACGGCATTGGCAAATTCTTAAAGATGGCCGAACGCACCATCCAGTCCGGCGATGAGACCAGCCGCCGCGAATATATCGTGCTCGAATACGCACCCTCGAAACGCGGTCAGCCCGCCGACCAGCTCTGGGTCCCCATGGACTCTTTGGATTTGCTGAGCAAGTACACCGGCGGCGAATCGCCCCACCTGTCTAAGATGGGCGGCTCCGATTGGAAGAACACCAAGAAGAAGGCGCGCGCCGCGGTACGCGAAATTGCGGGCGAACTCGTTGAGCTTTATGCCAAGCGACAAGCAGCCCCCGGCCATCAATTCGCCCCTGACAATCCGTGGCAGGCGGAGATGGAGGATAATTTCCCCTTCGTCGAAACCGAAGACCAGATGCTTGCAATCGACGCCGTCAAACAGGACATGGAATCCACGGTGCCGATGGACCGCGTCGTCGTCGGCGATGTGGGCTATGGCAAGACCGAGGTGGCCATCCGCGCTGCTTTCAAGGCCGTACAAGATGGCATGCAGGTGGCCGTTCTTGTGCCCACTACGCTGCTAGCCCAGCAGCACTTTGATACCTTCAGCGAGCGCATGACCGGCTTCCCTGTCAAGATCGAGGTGCTCTCGCGCTTTACCTCGAAGAAAGAAGCCAAAGACATCTTTAAGGGCTTGGCCGATGGCAGCGTCGATATCGTCGTTGGCACGCATCGCCTCCTGCAGACCGGTGTGCACTGGAAGAACCTTGGTCTCATCGTCGTAGACGAGGAGCAGCGCTTTGGTGTGGAGCACAAGGAACATATCAAGGCTCTTAAAGCTAGCGTGGATGTGCTCACCATGTCCGCTACACCTATTCCGCGCACCTTGGAGATGTCCATGGCGGGCATTCGCGAGATGTCTACCATCCTGACCCCGCCGGAAGACCGCCACCCCGTGCTGACCTACGTCGGTGCCTATGAAGACAAGCAGGTCGCTGCGGCCATCCGCCGTGAGCTGCTGCGCGATGGTCAAACCTTCTTCATCCACAATAAGGTCTCTGATATTGAAAAGAAGGCCCGCGAGCTGCGTGACTTGGTACCTGAGGCTCGCGTCGTCGTCGCGCACGGCCAGATGAACGAGGAAGTGCTGGAGCAGACCGTTCAGGGCTTCTGGGACCGCGAATATGACGTTCTGGTGTGCACCACCATCGTGGAAACCGGCCTGGATATCGCCAACGCCAATACCCTCATTGTGGAAAACGCCCATCATATGGGCCTGTCCCAGCTACACCAGTTGCGTGGGCGCGTGGGTCGTTCCCGTGAGCGCGGCTATGCCTACTTCCTGTATCCGAAAGGCGCTACGCTTACGGAAACCTCATATGACCGCCTAGCCACCATCGCCCAGAACAACGACCTTGGCGCAGGCATGGCCGTAGCCATGAAGGATTTGGAGATGCGTGGTGCCGGTAACGTGCTCGGTGCCCAACAGTCCGGCCACATTGCCGGTGTGGGCTTCGATCTCTACGTGCGCCTCGTTGGCGAGGCGGTAGAAACCTTCAAATCTCTCGCTCGCGGCGAAGCTCCTACCGTGACGGATGAGGGACCGAAAGAAATCCGTATCGATCTCCCCGTGGACGCGCATATCCCGGAGGCTTATATCGATTCTGAGCGCCTGCGCCTGGAGGTCTACCGCAAGCTTGCGGCCTCGCAGGATAATGGTGATCTCAAGGCCGTCATCGAGGAAATGGAAGACCGCTTTGGCCCGCTGCCACAGGAGGTCTTACGCTTACTGTCCGTCGCCCGCCTGCGTCACCAAGCGCGCCGCGCCGGGGTATCGGATATCACCGTGCAGGGCACCCGCATCAAGTTCCACCCAGTGGAGCTGCCGGATTCCAAGCAGGTGCGCCTCAAGCGCTTGTATCCAGGATCCAGCTTCCGCGCGGCGGCGAAGGCCATCAATGTGCCATTCCCGAAGGCGGGGCGCAATGTTACCTCGCCGAAGCTGCGCGATACCGAGCTCATTCAATGGGCGGCGGATTTCTTGAGCGCGCTTTTCGACGTCACCTCTATCAACGTCAGCGGCGCCCAGCCCAGCTCCTCGAACGTGGTGAGCGTAGGGGAGTAGCTAGAGCGTGAGCCAGCCGGTGCTCAAGCCCCAAATGGCGGCGGCGGCACCGGCCAAGACAATGGCCACCACGCACCACTCGAACGTGTTAAAAATGCGTTCCTTCTTCCACAAACGGGTACCGACATAGGGGATAAGGCCGGGTACTACGGCCAGCGCGCCGAGCAGGACGTAGACGGGGTCAGCCGCGTAAATCAGCCACAGGGAATAGATGAACGCGAGCAAGGAAATTGCCAAATGCTTGCGATTTTCCTTGCGGCTTACCTCTGGTCCGGAAAGATCGAACTTGATGCCCGCCTGCGGGTGAGACAGCCCCTTGCCACGCAACGTCAGAAGCAATAGGTACAGGGAAGAAAAGATATACGGCAGCAGATACATGATGGTTGCTAGCTGCACCATGGCGTTATAAGACGCCTCGTTGAGATAGAAGACGATGATGAATAGCTGGATAGACATCGTGGAAATCAGCTGCGCTACCCACGGCGCACCGGCTACGTTGATGGTGCCGATGCGCCGGGGAATGAGGCCGTCGATGGCCATCATGACGATGGGCTCGGCGCACAACATTTGCCAGGACACGTAGGCGCCTAGAACCGACAAGCACAGTCCGATGGAGATGAGCGCGCCGCCCCAGGGGCCGGTGACTTCGGTCAGCACGGAGGCCATGGAATTATCTGGCAGCGCGGCCAATTCTTCCTTGGTCATGACGCCAAAGCTCAAGGTGGACACGGAGACTAATAGCGCCAGCACGGAAAAGAAGCCGATCACGGTCGCGCGTCCGACATCGGTGCGCTTGGAGGCTTGCTTGGAATACACGGATGCTCCCTCCACGCCAATGAAGACCCACACGGTAAAGAGCATGATTCCTTGGACTTGCTCGAAGACGCTGGCCTCAGAGGCGCGCCCCCAGAAATCCACGGTGAATTTATCCCAGCTGAACCCGAGGAAAGCAATGAGTACCACGAAAGCCAGGATGGGAACGATCTTGGCAATCGTGGTGATGAGGTTCATGAAGGCGGCCTGCTTGATGCCGCGGGCGAGTACCGCGAAAATTCCCCACGACAAGAGGGAGACGGCGATGGCGGAGGACCAGTAATGGTCGGCGTCGAAAAGCGGCAGGTAATGGCCCAGCGTATTGAAAAAGAGGGTGGCATACCCTACCTGCGCCATAACGGAGCCCAGCCAGTAACCCCAGCCCGAGGTAAAACCAATAAAATCGCCGAGGCCGGCGCGCACATAGGAATAGACGCCAGAATCAAGGTGCGGCTTGCGGCGGGCCAAAATCTGGAACACAAAAGCCACAGAGAGCATGCCGACGCCCGCTACCAGCCAGCCAATGAGCATCGCGCCTGGGCCGGCAACGGAGGCAATGTTTTGCGGCAGCGAGAAAATACCCGCGCCAACGGTGGAACCGATAATGAGCGCGACGAGGGTCCACAACGTCACGGAGTGGGATTTATTCTGGCTGGAGGTCATTGGCCTAAAATACCTTGAATAGCCCCATAATGGGAACTCGGGCTAGACTTTGTGCACATGACTGTGCTGTTGCTCGATGAACGCTGGCCCACCATGATCCCCATGCAAGCACACGGGAAGCTACGCGGCCCCGTTTACTTCACCGGTGAAGTTCCGGTTTCCGTGCGGTGGAATTTTTCCGATCTCCTCGTAGGGGAAGATTCCATCGGAACCCTAGTCAGCACCGACGAACGCGATCCTGAAACCCGCGCTCGCATAGCTAGTGGGGAGTCGGTCATCCGGGCCGAATCCCTCGCGGATCCCGTCATGCAGGCGCGCCAGACTATGGCCACTGCGCGGCGCATTGGTGAATGGGAGCGTGAGCAAACCCATGCCTCCCTTTTGCCCTACCTTGAGGAAGAATCCGCCGAATTCGCTGCGGCCGTGCGCAACCGTGAGCCGGAAAGCGAGATTCTCAAGGAACTGGGCGATATCTTCCTGCAGGTCCTTTTCCATGCGGAAATCTCTGCCTTTTCGCTTGACGACGTCGCCCAGAGCTTCGTCACCAAAATGCGCGCCCGCGCCCCGTACCTATTTGATGGCACGACTGAGATAGTCGATGTTGACACGCAAGAGCGGCTGTGGCGCGCGGGCAAGGAGATGTAGGATAGCTTCCCATGAAGAGGCTGCTGCAGATATTCGGGGGCTGCGGGGTAGCCGTAGTCGTGATCATCGCGCTAGTAGCATGGCTATTGACTGGGCACGGTACCTCTCAGCAGCCCGTACCTGAAAACATCCCGCCCGTTGAAGGTAAAGAGGTCGCGCACATTGACGTCAATGCGCCCGGACGCACCGCAGATAAACTCACCTACTGGGCCTCTGACTTAGCTGATCGCACTGGTATCCCGCCGGCCGCCCTGCGCGCCTATGGCAATGCTGAGCTCATTGCTCAGCAAAAGTGGCCCAATTGCCACCTGCGTTGGAATACCCTTGCCGGCTTGGGCTATGTAGAAACACGCCACGGTACCTATAACGGCAATTGGTTTAAGCACTCCAAGCTTGACGACGCCGGCTACCCCCAACCCCCCATCAACGGCATCGCCCTCGATGGCCTGAACAACACGGCCCACACCCCAGACACCGATAACGGCGAAATCGATGGAGACTCCGAATACGATCGCGCCGTAGGCCCAATGCAATTTATCCCCACCACGTGGGAAGCGGTGGGCGCTGATGCCAATGGTGATGGGAAGGCTGATCCCAACCAAATCGATGACGCCGCTGTTGGGGCGGCCGGACTTTTGTGCTTCGGTGACAGAGATCTCTCTAACCCAGATCAGTGGAAGGAAGCAATCCTAAATTACAATCAGTCCAGCGACTATTTGCATAAGGTTGCACACGCCGCCAATGCTTACTCAGTTCCACAAAGTGCCAAGTAGTGTCACACGGCTACGTTTTCTGCAACAATTGAGAACGTGGCTGGGCCGGCTGGTCCAGAGCGAACATTTTGATGAGGAGTGAAGAACAGCATGGCTGATATCATCCACACTTTCGCCCGCGAGATTCTCGATTCCCGTGGCAACCCAACCGTTGAGGCAGAGGTATTCCTTGACGATGGCGCCCGCGGCGTAGCAGGCGTTCCTTCCGGTGCCTCTACCGGCGTGCACGAGGCCCACGAGCTGCGCGACGGCGGCGAGCGCTACCTGGGCAAGGGTGTTTTGAAGGCTGTTGAGAATATCAATGAGAAGATTTCCGATGAGATTGCTGGCTTCGAAGCTGACGATCAGCGCCTCATTGACCAAGCATTGATTAGGCTGGACGGTACCGATAACAAGACTGAGCTGGGCGCTAACGCTATCCTGGGCGTTTCCATCGCCGTAGCCAAGGCCGCCGCAGAGTCCGCTGCACTGCCGCTGTACCGCTACATCGGTGGCCCCAATGCTCACGTACTGCCAGTGCCGATGATGAATATCCTCAACGGTGGCGCACACGCTGACTCCGGCGTTGACGTCCAGGAATTCATGATCGCCCCGATTGGTGCTGAGTCCTTCGCTGAAGCTCTGCGCATGGGTGCCGAGGTCTACCACGCACTGAAGGCAGTGCTGAAGGACAAGGGCCTGTCTACTGGTCTGGGTGACGAGGGTGGCTTCGCTCCTTCCGTTGATTCCACCAAGGCTGCTCTGGACGTCATCGTTGACGCCATTAAGAAGGCTGGCTACGAGCCGGGCAAGGACGTAGCCCTCGCGCTCGATGTTGCTTCCTCCGAGTTCTTCAAGGACGGTAAGTACCACTTTGAAGGCGGCGAGCATACCGCTGAAGAAATGTCCAAGGTTTATGAGGAACTCATCGATGAGTACCCGATTGTCTCCATCGAGGATCCTCTGCAAGAAGACGATTGGGACGGCTACACCGCCCTTACCGCCGCCATTGGCGAAAAGGTACAGATTGTTGGCGATGACTTCTTCGTTACCAACCCTGCCCGTCTGCAGGAAGGTATTGAGAAGAAGGCTGCCAACGCACTGCTGGTAAAGGTAAACCAGATCGGTACCCTGACCGAGACCTTCGATGCTGTCGAGCTGGCTCACCGCAATGGTTACCGCACCATGATGTCCCACCGCTCCGGTGAAACCGAGGACACCACCATCGCTGATCTGGCTGTCGCACTGAATTGTGGTCAGATCAAGACCGGTGCTCCAGCCCGCTCCGAGCGCGTAGCTAAGTACAACCAGCTGCTGCGCATCGAGCAGGAGCTGGGCGACGGCGCAGTCTACGCTGGCCGCTCCGCATTCCCACGCTTTAAGGCTTAATCGCCTCCTTGTGTAGCGCCCTCGTATTACTGCGGGGGCGCTTTCGCATGTCCAGATATTGTTGCCAAGTTTGCTTCCAGTTCACGGTGCGCGGTGCCAAAGGTCCTTGGGCGCGGTCAATCTCGAAGGTGCCGTCCGAAAAGAGCCAGACGACGTCCCCAGTGATCGGATCCATGATGTACTGCGCTCTTCCATCGGTCTTCACGTTGTGGTGGTGCTGACACAGCGTTACCAAATTATCGACGCTCGTCGGTCCGCCGTCGGCATACTCCACTCGATGATCGAGCTGGCAATAATGCGCTGGCATTGAGCACCCCGGCCATCGACATGTGGCATCGCGACCGTGGACCCATGTTCTGATTTGTTCGGTGGGAACGTAAGAAGAAGTTTCTTGCGGACACAGCTCACGAGTCATGGAGTAACTATTTAATTGCTCCGTAAGTACGCACCACCCCGCCGAAGGGATATACACCCGAGAAGCATCATCGCCAGATGCATAAGTGTTGATTACTACCTTTGTCTGGGTTCGGTTAAAGATTAACGCCTCCAAAGCCTCTGGTTTGGTGATGTTTTTCTTTCGCGCTGCTTTGTCGATATGGCGGGATATAGCGCTGGCGGTGGCTTTATCCGTTTTTAATGTGATGGTGGCTTGGCCTTTGGAATAGGAGATGGAAACGGAATGCTCGATTTCCTTCTCAATATCCGGCTTGAGGATGCCATCGATATAGTCACGCAAGAACCTCCGGATTTCGGATTCTGTGGGGACATGCTGAGCAGGTTCCTTTGGAGTGAGGAAGTCCGCGAGGGCGGCATCGACTAGTTGGATGCTTTCTGCGTCGTCGCCAAGCGGGGCAAGTTCGGCATCAATTACGTGCAGCCGCGGGAGGTCTAGGATCCAATGTTCGGTTTGCACCGCTGTGGTCAATGGCAATTCCTGCATGCGTAGGTGGGAGCGGAGCGCGGATAGAACTCGCCAGTAGCTCAGACCCACACGCTTAGATAGAGCGGCGGTGGTGCATTCGACATCGTCCTCTAATCGTGGAAGCACAGATTGGTACAACTGCCAAGATTGAATGCGCTGGAGCAAGGCCAAGACGCAGACGGTGTCGTCGAGGTTATTGGTGGAAAAATAGGCCTTCTTTGACGGTGTGTCGGTAGCTGTCACGAAAAAGTCCCCCTGAAAAATCGCACACCCAATCGAATTTACGTCCCTTAGTCTAAAACACTTATTCGGGCCCCGCAAGGCCAAAAGCGAAATTGTGTGCGAAATTCCAGTGGAGAGCTAGAGGCTGAAGATGGCGTCAGCGACTGCTTCGAGTTCTTTATCGGTGTATTTATCACCGCATGTTGCCAGAGATCCAACACTGGCCATGTATAGGGTGAATAGCCTGTCTTCAGGAGGGGCGGCGGCTGATATATCAAGCGCTTCGTAGATGGGGGCGTATTTCTGATCAAACTCTTCAGGCTTGGCGGCGAGCTCCGCAAGTGCGCCTTCGCCATGGGTTAGCAAATACTTGGCGTCGTCCAGGATCTGATCATTGTTGCAAGCAACAGCACCCGCCTTCTTCAGGGTCGTGGCATTGACCTCGTAGCTGGTGGGGCCTTCTTCGGCCTCGGAAGCTCCGGAGGCGAACACATTCAAATAGTAGTCCGGAATCGTCCCATGCTCTTTGATGTGGTAGATGAAGCCGCTCTTGGTATTGAGATCGTAGCTTCTGCTTGTGGTGGTGGGAACCTCGCTGCTGGTAGTGCTGTTGGGCGTGGAGGATTTAGTCTGGGCGGTAGATTCTTCCTCTTGGTCGGAAATGCTGCAGGCGCTCAGTAGAGTGCCGACGGCTACTAGTAGAAGAAGGCGCTTGAGAGGCATGACTATTCCTTAAGTGAGGGGAATATGATTTGAGCCTTTAGCTCGTGTGCATGGACGCCGCGACCTTTTCCAGTTCTTCATCGCTGAACTCATCGCCACAGGACATAACAGCGCCCAGCGGGGTCATCGCTGCGGCCATATACTTGTCATTATCAGGTGCGTCATCGGGGATGTCGAGGGCCTCAAAAACGTCACCATATTTTTCATCGGGTCCGCCTGCTGACGTTACAGCTTTACCTAGCTTGTCCGTATCGCCTTGGAAAAAGTCCTTTGCGATTTGCAGCAGTTCGTCATTCTTACAGGTAACTTCGCCGGCCTTTTTGACAGACGCCGCGTTGGCTTCAAAGCTCTCCGGCTTATCGTTCCCGTCTAGCTCTTTAGCATCGTGGTCGATGTAATCATCTGGCAGGGTCTTATATTCCTTGAGGTAGTCGGCCATGCCGTCTTGGGTGCTTAGATCGTAACCGTCGCCGTAGACGGGATATTCACCATCTTGGGCGGAGGGGCTGCAGCTGGCGAGGAATAGGCTTGCGGTAAGGACAGGTAAGAGGCGCTTGAGAGACATAAAAATTCCTTACTGGGAGGGAGAATTTCTTTTAGTGTACCCAAAATGCGCGTGCCAAGTCTCTGTTACAGGAGTGACGACGCTAGGATTGGAAACCTATGGCACGCGAAAGAAAGATGCAGCGAAACCGGAGCCGCACTAGGGTTCCGGTAGCCTCGCGTGCTGCAGATGTCCGTAAAGCTCAACGCGCACAACTAAAGCAGAAGCAAAAACCAGACCGGATGAGTATTGCCGGAGTGGGCGTGATCGTGGCTATCGTGCTGGTTGTATTGCTGGTTATCGCTGTTCCCCTGCGCAATTACTATCATGGCCGGTCCGAAATTGCCCGCTTGAATGAGTCAATCGCTGCCAAGCAAGATGAAAAAGCTGCTTTGCTGGAAAAGATTGATAAATATAAATCCGATGAGTACATCAAGCAGGAGGCGCGGCGCCGATTCGGGGTTGTTGATGAGGGCGAAACTGCCTATCGCATCATTGACCCGCAGATTAAGCCGGAAGACCAGCTCACCACAGACGGTCAGAAGGAAGAAGATTCCCGCGAATGGTATGAGGTCTTGTGGGATTCCGTTGCTGAACCCCCTAAAGAAGAAGCGCCATCCGAGCAGGTAAATCATCTTCCAATTGAGCCGGCACCGGAAGAGAAAGCGGATGTGCGATAATTGTCCGCATGACCGTCACTGATGCAGACATCGCTGTAGTAACTGAGCAATTGGGCCGCACTCCGCGCGGAGTACTGGAGATTTCTTATCGCACGCCAGATGGCCAGCCTGCGGTGATTAAGACAGCGCCCAAGCTTGCCGACGGCACTCCATTCCCCACCCTCTATTACCTCACTGACCCACGGCTTACGGCCGAAGCTTCACGCTTGGAAGTTGCCCATGTCATGAAGTGGATGGAATCCCGACTGCGTGAGGATGAGGACTTGGCTGCTGATTACCAGCGTGCACATGAATACTTTTTGTCCAAGCGCAATGACATCGAAGATCTCGGCACCGATTTCTCCGGTGGAGGTATGCCGGATCGCGTGAAGTGCCTGCACGTGCTCATTGCCTACGCCTTGGCTGAGGGGCCGCAGCATTTCCGATTGGGAACTGAAGCGGTAGCTATGGCCGCCGACCATGGCAAGCTTCGAGGAAGTGCCATCCCCCAGGATTGGCCCACGGTAGAAGATTTGGGAATTGACCTAGCGCAGTTCGATTTTTCGAACGCGGAATAGGAGGAATGCTATGACTCGCGTTGCTGCGATTGATTGCGGAACTAATTCAATTCGTCTGCTTATCTCTGAAGTTCAAGATGATGGAAAGGTCCGCGATATTACTCGTACGATGGAAATCATCCGTCTGGGAGAGGGCGTGGATGCCACAGGTGAAATCGCCCCTGCGGCTCTTGACCGTGCACGCGTGGCCCTGGAGGGCTATGTTCGCCAAATGAAGTTTGAAAAGGTCTCCCGGGTGCGGATGGTCGCTACCTCTGCTACTCGCGATGCCAAGAATCAGCAGGAATTCTTCGATATGACCGCTGAGCTGCTCGGCCAAATCCAGCCAGGTGCTCAGGCAGAAGTTGTTTCGGGCGAGGAAGAGGCCCTGTTGTCCTTTAATGGCGCTGTGGCCGATTTAGAGCCAGACCGCGGTCCATTTTGCGTGATTGATCTGGGTGGCGGCTCGACTGAGTTCGTTGTAGGAACGGCGGATGGCGAAATCTTGGGTACTCATTCGGCGCGCATGGGGTGCGTCAGGCTGACCGAGCGCATCATGCGCACCGATCCACCTACCGAATCGGAGATCGAGATCGCTTCGGAGTACGTCGGTGAGCGAACAGCCGAGGTCGAGGACATAGTACCTATTTCTAAGGCTCGTACCATCGTCGGCTGTGCGGGCACTTTCACCACACTGTCCGCACTGGCGCAAGGCCTCGAGCGTTACGATGCCGATGCCATTCACGGCTCTGAGCTCCGTTTCGGTGCCCTGCGCGTGCTCTTGCAGCAGCTTATTGCCCTGCCTTCCGACGTCCGCGCCCTCAACCCCGTCATTCACCCCGGCCGTGCCGATGTCATCGGCGGTGGGGCAGTAGCCGTGGAAGGTATCATGCAACTAATCGAGCGAAATTGCGCTGCGCGTAGTTTCTTCATTAGTGAAAAGGACATTCTCGACGGCATTATTGCAGGTCTTGCTGCAGAGGGTACCCCTCGTTAACTCTTGCGGGGCAAGGTAGCCTAAAATATTTCTTGCCTTGCCCCCATAGCCCAATCGGCAGAGGCAGTCGACTTAAAATCGATTCAGTGTGGGTTCGAGTCCCACTGGGGGCACCGTTGTGAAGTCTCGAGACATCGTTCCTATTTCGGTGTCTCGGGGCTTTCTTCGTTTTGGGGGTTCGTTTTCTAGATTTCGCCGAGTTGGTTGCGGTGGTATTTTTTGGTTTTGTCTAGGTGGTATCGGCCCCAGATTTCGCCTGTGTGGGGGTTAATGGCAGTGATGTCGTTGTTGATGCAGATGAGCATGATTTCGTTGGTGCGGTGTTTTCTTCCGACGTAGAGTTTGCGCATCGTGCCGGCCCAGCGGAGGGTTACTTTTCCGTCGTTGTCGACTTTGTCTCGGCGTAGTCGGTTGTCGGTGCCGATGGGGATATCGAGTGGTTGGGCTTTGGGTAGTCGTTTGTAGGCCTGTGCTGGCGTTTGTCTGTTGAGTGCTCGGTGGGGTCGGTGGTTGTTGTAGTAGTCGATGATGTCATCGAGTTGTTGGTTTAGCTCGCCGATGTTGTGGGCGAATGGCCTTGTGTGCAGGGCTTTTTGGAGTGTTTGGTGGAAGCGCTCGACTTTTCCTTGGGTTTGGGGATGGTATGGGGTTCCATTCTTTTGGTGGATGCCCATTTGGAGCAGTAGCTGCTCGAAGCCGTTGCGAGTGTCGGCTCTTCTGTAGAGCTTCGTGGTGAATACGCTGCCGTTGTCGGTGAGGGTGGATTTAGGGAATCCATGTTTGTTACCTGCGGATATGAAGGTGTCGATGACGTTGGTGCCGGTTTCGTGTTCGACGGCTGTGCAAGCGATGACAAAGCGTGAGTGGTCGTCGATGATGGTCAGGATGGCTACGCGTTGATTGTTGTTGAGGTACCAGTGGCTGTAGTCGAGTTGCCAGGTTTCGTTTGGTTGGTCTGCTTGGAATCGTTTCCAGGAACTGCGTGGCCTTTTGTGAGGTTGTTCGATGACCCAGCCGTGGCGTTTGAGTATGCGGTGGATAGTCGATGCTGCTGGTAGTGGGGTTATTTTTTGTTGTTGAAGGTGCCAGCGGATGGTGTGGGCGCCGTTGTCTTGGCCGGTGTTTTCTAGGTGTTGTCGGATGTCAAGGATGGTTTTAACCGTGCCCTCTGGCACTTGTCTGGGGTTGGAGTGCGGGCGCCGGGAGCGTGGTTCTAGTGCTTGGTAGCCACCTGTGCGATAGCGGTGGATAAGTTCGCGGATCCAGCGGGTGCTGACGTTAAAGAGTGCGGCGGCATCTTTATGGCTCATGCCGGTTGCGAGGATGGTTTCGACGATGACTTTGTAGGAGGTGTGTTTCTTGCCCATGCTCCATTTTGAGCGGAAGTATGTCTCGCTACATCCTGGGTTGGTGCGTGTGGCCTCATTTTCCCTGTTGGGGTGATTGTGTGGGAACAGCGGAACGATGTTGTGGCACATCAGGGCCTTGTGAGGCGGAAGGATGTCGTGAGACAGAGCGGAACGATGTCATGGAATCAGACACCACTGGGGGCACCGTGTGAAGTCTCGAGACATCGTTCCTATGGTGTCTCGAGATTTTGTTTTGGTAAGTCTCCACAGCCTTTATGCGGAAACTGTTCGCAAAACTTTTAGCTACAGGGAAAGACTGCGGAACTTTATAGGGCGGTGTCTCGTTGAACAGGATGAGATAGCTAAATTGCACCTCTCTTAGAAAGGACAACCGTGCGTTCAAGCAATCCGGTAATGAGTTCTCTGACCGAAAATAGTACCCGCCAAAATTCTGGATACGGGGACGAAGCTGCTCGTCCAATGACCGTGGATGACGTCGTCACCAAGACAGGCATCACCCTCGGCGTCATTATCGTCGCCGCAGCCATCAATTTTGGGCTGGGAATGGTAAATCCAGGTATTGCCATGGCCTTGACTCTGGTCGGTGGCATCGGTGGCTTCATTACTGTGCTGGTTGCCTCTTTTGGCAAGAAGTGGGGTTCTGCTGCGGTCACACTGATTTACGCCGTATTTGAGGGCCTATTCGTTGGTGGCTTCTCCTTCATGTTTGCCAATGTGAACTTCCAAGGTGAAGGCGGAATGGCTATCATCGGCCAGGCAATCGTTGGAACCATTGGTGTATTCATCGGCATGTTGATTGTGTACAAGACCGGTGCAGTTAAGGTGACCCCGAAGTTCACCAAGATCCTCTTCGGCTTGGTCGCCGGAGTTGCTGTCATGGCGTTGGTTAACTTCTTGGGCGCAATCTTCTTCGACTTCAACCCTTTGCGTGATGGCGGCCCGATTGCCATTATCTTCTCGCTTGTTTGCATCGTTCTTGGTGCGCTGTCCTTCCTGACTGACTTTGATCAGGCTGACCGTATGATCCGTGCCGGCGCTCCCGCTAGCAATGCTTGGGGCGTAGCTCTCGGCCTCGCTGTGACCTTGGTTTGGCTCTACACTGAGATTCTTCGTCTCTTGAGCTATTTCCAGCGAGACTAATCAACTTTTCACGTAGGCCCGCACTGAGATGCGGGCCTTTTTGCTGCCATAAAACGCTTACAAGCGTGTAATTAGTGGGGTAGTTCGGGGGATAAAGTGAGGGTTTAGGCTTTATTTGGTCTAGGAGGGTGGCCTCAGGAGTAGTACAGCTAATAAGCAGGAAACTTCGCCTTTTAGGCGTTATGGATGTGACATATGGGGCGAATAATTTTGTTAAATCGCCGTTAACCTTCTTGGTTGCGTAGAAAATTCGTGGAGTTCCGTGCATGCTGTGTACCGGAACAGGAAAACGAAGTGAAGAGTTCTCTTCTTCACTTTCTCTGTTCCTCTCGTCAGAAAGTGAGTGCGCGAAGGATTGTTGTGAAGCGTCAGGTAACCGTAGCAACGTTGATGGTCAGTAGCTCCGTTGTGCTGGGTAGCTGCGTTGCGGACATCGGTACGAGGAGCGCGTCAGAGGAAGCCACGAATGTGGACGAGACTGGCGGCATTAGTTCGGCCGACGGTGCAGGGGGAACCAACGGGGACCTGGGGGATGACGCGGACAGTAATCAGGGGGAATCGGCACGTACCGACGGCGAGAAAAATGTGAAAGGCGCCGGCCAATCGGGGGAGGCCGGCGCCACGGGGTCGGGGGAATCTTCCGGCGTCCTACCGCCACTGGGGGAATTCGATCCGGCTGATCCAAGTTTCGAGCTTTTCGATCCGTGTACGGAGATTCCAGATGAAGCTTTGAAAAATATGGGAGTCGGGAAGTTAGAAGGAGATGTAGTAAGGGAATCTGGCTTCTCTCTTTGCACATATTCTCTTACAGACACTTCTCAACGATCGGGAGTCGTGGGATTTTCGAGCTCGATAAGGACTCCGGCGGATGAGGAACTGTTAGAACTCAAAAAGCCGGACGGTGATGAAAAACTGTTGCCAGTGGACTTTGTCAAAAATGAGTTGTTTGATGACATGTTCTGTACTGGCGGAGTTCAGACAGAGCGTGGCTATATTACCGTGAGCCATTCTGGTTACGGCTTTGAAAGCAATCTTCAAGAGAAATGCTCGGAAGTCGAGCAAATAATGGCTGAAATACTTTAATGAATAACTCGGGGGAAGAATGAAAATTCGTACGGAAAGTATCTTGTCTGCAGCATTAAAAACTTCAACAATGCGGCGCGAAATGAACTCACTGGTAGGGCAAGCTAGGTCACCACTTACTGCGGGATTCTCTCCAGTAATTGGGATAGACCATGTCGGGGCCGTCCACCAGCGAGTGCTTGAGACAGATCCAGGCTCGGCTAGTAATTCGATTAGAGCGTTTTCTCAACAACTTGAATGGTTGGATGACAGCTTAGGTCGAGAAGCACGGGGTTTTCAGGCGCAGGAGGACGCGAATAGCAGGGGAATGGAGATTGCGGATGCGGGTGGGGACATAGGCATTGAGTCTATGCCGATTATGAACCAGCCGGAGCCAGGGTACAGTCCCTTCGGGTTTTCTATGCCGGTGGTGAATGTTGGCACCGACATCGTGAAGCTGGCGACGGACCTGATGTCGACACAGATTTGGAATGTGTCGGAGGCAAATGCGCGGTGGAGCTCATTGGCGTCGGAAGTCGACGATATTGTCAGTGGGTTAGAGGAAGCAGCCGGGTCTTTGGAAAGCGAGAATGATAGCGAGGCTACGTCGAGGGCTGCGGCGAAGATTCGGGAGGTGGCGGCGTCGGGAAGCCATTTTGTGGCAAATGCAAAGGTCATGGGGGAGAAGCTAACCGGATTCCATGCCAAGCTCATGGGGATGCAGCCGGCCGCGATGGCTATGGCTATGGAAGTGATGGCAATCCCAGAACCGGTGGAGCGTGAAATTGCGGAAAAGGCCGCATTGGCCATGCTGCAACCAGACCTGCAGCGGTTCGCGATAGAGGCCATGCCTTACCAACATGCATTGATGGAGCAATCGCCGGCGTCGGGAGGCGGAGGCGTCGATGCGGGACTTGCCGGAGTGGAAGGTGATGGTCAGCGCTACACTACCGAAGCAGTGGTGTGGCCGAAGAAGATTGCGGAGGCGATTGCGCGAGGCGATTTGGGCCCCGGAAACTTTGACGTTGTCAATGGAAACGTGAACGGGTTGGATGCTGTGGGGATGAGCCCGCAGGAAATCAGCGATTTTCACCAGCAGATGCATACTAGTGGCAGAAATGCGCTGGAAGGCTTGGGGCTGGGAGAACAAGTAACCATTGGGGGCAACAAAGTATCCACCCAAGGGGCATCGATGCCGGGGGCTATTGCAGCGAATGGGGTGATGGGGCAGGTTCCTAGTGGCACAGCACATCCCGTTGGTGCTGGAGTGAGTACGGGGACGCTCAACGGTAGCGGCCCGGTTGCGCCATCAGTTAATGCACATTCTGCGAGCGGGAGTATGGCACCAATGATGGCATCCGGAAGGCCTGCAGATGCCGGTCGCGGTGCTCTTGGTAAGCAACAGCCACTGCGTGGTGGGTTCGGAGCCGGCCCGGGAATCTTCAGCAGCAGCGCCGATATAAGGCATGCCGGAAGGGGTGCGCAACTGGGCCAAAGCCTTGGACGCGGAACTGGCGCGGCAATTCCCTACGCTGGAGTTGGTTCGCGCGCAGGTCTTGGCGCCGGTACAGGAATCGTAGGAGGTTCCGGTATGCGTGCCGGTGCGGGCGGCAGCCTTGGTCTTGGAACCGGAAGTGGCGAAAACAGCGCGGCAACGCGCGGGGGCAATGCCGGTCGTTCTACTGGCGGGGCGCGGGCTTATGGCCCGATGATGGGGATGCGCGGTAAGGATAGTGAGAAAAAGCGCGTAAAGTCCGTGACTACGCAGGTCGAAAGGGACCCCAATAAACGCGACCTATTAGGCGAGCCGCCCGCTGTAGTGCCCGGCGTAATCGGGGACTGGGTGCGGGAAGTAAACGTGGAAAAATAACATGAAAAAGGGCCGAGGAAACCCTCGGCCCTTCCGTCTTTTTTACTGCTGCGGCAGCTCGGTGGCGGTACCATTCAGGTGCGGCTGTGCTGGCTCCTCAGGGACACCGGACTCAACTACAGGCTGCTGCTCTTGAACAACGGACTCAGGTGCGGAAGAGCTGGTGTCAGCGTCCTTTTGCATTGGGGCCTCACCAGTGAAGGTAGAAGCATTTTCTACCTTGGAATCAGAGTCCTGCTGGTTGGGTGGGTGGCAAGCAGCGAGGGAGAGGCCGGCGGTGAAGACGAGACCAGCGGCAGCGTAACGGGAGAACTTCTTCATGGGGATATGCTCTTTCTCCAAAGTGGTAATTGGCTTAAAGTTTAGGACTCGCGCGGAGTAGCGGCCTTAGCAGAATCATACGGCGCAGCGGATTCGATGGTGACGGAAATGGTCTTGCCATTCGGAGCGGTGTACTCGCGGGTCTCACCTTCCTGCGCGCCGAGGATGGCAGCGCCCAGCGGGGACTGCTCCGAATAGGTTTCCAAATCCTTGTTGTCAGAAGCAGCGGCGCGGGTACCGATGAGGAAGGTCTCCTTATCGTCCTTGTCGCCGTTGTAGTAAACGTGAACTACGGAACCAGTGTGGGCTACACCCTCCTGAACAGCACCGCGCTCGGTGGTGGCATTCGCGAGGACCTCAGAGATCTGCTTGATGCGGGCCTCTTCCTGGTCCTGCATTTCACGAGCAGCATCGTAACCGGCGTTCTCCTTGAGGTCGCCTTCCTCACGGCGCTCGTTGATCTCAGCCGCGACTACTGGGCGATGATCGATAAGCTCCTGCAGCTCGGCCTCGAGCTTCGCCTTGGTTTCTGGGGTGATGTACTGCTTTTGCTGCTCAGCCATTCTGCAACCTTCCGTAGATAGGAATTGTGGTCAAAGCCCCTAGTTGTCCCTGGGGCCATAAGTAAAAGTGGAACTAGGCAAATGCCCAGTTCTAGGCGCTACAAATCCTAGCACACGCGGCTAGCGGCTTTCCGCGTAGTCAGGGTTATCCATATCCAAGTATTCGGGGATATTGCCAGAGCAACCATAAGCGCCGCCAGCGACGGCGCGGGCGTTGGTCGGGACGTCAACAGCGATACGCTGGGTTTCATTTCCGCCAGCGGGAACAGGAAACTCGCGTCGGCCTACTTCGGACTTGGAATAATCAAAGGCTTGGACAATGCAATAAGCCTCTTCATCGGTGTGGTTACGGGTGACGTCGACCCAGACGCGGGTGGTGTCATCGCTCAAAACCTCTTGGGTCACGATGGAAACCTGCGCGTTCACGCGCTCCTTTTGTTGAAAGTACCGGAAGCCAAAGAAGATGAGCGCGATAAAAATGGCGATAAAGATCAGCACCAGCGCCTTATTAGTCCAGCTACCTGAGTTCTTTTCAGAAGGCCCCCGAGAGCCATAGCGGGCGGCTGAGCGAGATTTTCCGGCGGAAGTCATGCTTCCCACTCTAGCCGAGGACCACTGTTTTCCAATTATCTACTAGGATAATCATCTGTTCAAAGAACCTAGATTTATAAGGGGATGGATTTTCAGTGAGCGATTTTCGCCTACTAGCTATCCACGCGCACCCGGACGATGAGTCTTCCAAGGGGGCTGCAACCACCGCGCGCTATGCCGCAGAAGGCAACGAGGTTTTGGTGCTGACCTGTACCGGCGGCGAGCGCGGCGATGTGATTAACCCCGCCATGGACTGCCCTGGGATCAAGGAACATATGGGCGAGGTTCGTCGGGAAGAAATGGCTAAAGCTGCGCGTGCGCTAGGCGTGCACCATCGCTGGCTGGGCTACGTCGACTCCGGTTTGCCGGATCCGGTTGAAGGCAAGTCTATGGAAGAGCTGCTACCGGAGGGCTGCTTCGCGTTGCAGGGAGACGACACCGTTGCGCAGGAATTTGTCCAGGTGATCCGCGAGTTTCGCCCACACGTCATCATCACCTATGACGAAAATGGCGGGTATCCGCACCCAGATCATTTGATGGTGCATCGGGCCTCGATGATTGCGTGGGAAAAGGCCGGCGATGCCGCGTATCACCCAGAGTTGGGTGAGGCGTGGACGCCGCTAAAGCTGTACTACTCGCATGGCTTTGTCTATCAGCGCATGAAGATGTTCCATGATTTGCTCTTGGAGGAGGGCAAAACTAGCCCCTATGGGCCGATGCTGGCGCGCTGGGACACCGCGTTTGGAGATATCATGGCGCGTGTAACGACCCAGGTGGAATGCGCAGACTATTTCAGCAATCGCGAGGAGGCTCTGCGTGCGCATGCCACGCAGATTGATCCGGCTGGTGCTTTCTTGGCGACGTCGGTGGAGGTGCAGCAACGCCTGTGGCCCACCGAGGAGTTTGAGCTGGCGAAAACCCGCGTTTCTACCTCCTTGCCAGAAAACAACCTTTTTGCAAGCATCGAAGAAAAAGAGGAGGCTTAAGACATGAGCGTGTATGGCTCTTTCGTTCTAGCCGCAAATGATGCATTTGTACTTGCTCAAGGCACCCAGGGCGCCGAAGGCGGTCCAATGGGTCCTGAATTTGGCAAAGCTTCGCCCATCGGCTTGCTGATCTTGGCCCTAATGGGAGTTGCAGTGTTAATCGCGGGATGGAATTTTCACCGCCGTTACTCACGCTTCCGCCGCCGCATGATGTTTGCGGAAGACCACGGTATCGATCCATTTGATGAGGAAGCCGTGGATGAGGCGATGAAAGAAGCTGGCATTTACGATAACCGCAAAAAGTCCATTTTCTAGGCGGATAGACTAATGAGCGTGAGTTCTCTCAAACAGCTGGCTTACCCGGCTTATGAAGCCCGTCTGGCGCGCCTAATTAAAGGCAAGCCGCAGCCCAAGCACATTGCCATCATGGCCGATGGTAATCGCCGGTGGGCGCGCGAGGCTGGTTTTACCGATATCAGCCACGGTCACCGCCAAGGCGCGAAGAAAATTGGAGAGATGATCTCATGGTGCAGCGATACAGATATCGAAGTAGTCACCATCTATTTGCTGTCCACGGAGAATCTAAAGCGCAGCGAACAAGAAGTAGAGCTGCTCTTTGACATCATCTCGGATGTGGTTACGCACCTATCCCACAGCGATGTCGGCTGCCAAGTCCGCCTTGTCGGCCACCTTGATCTGCTCCCAGATGATATTCGCCAGCGCATGGTGGCGGCGGCAGCGGAAACTAAGGACAATACCGGAGTCATCGTCAATGTGGCGGTGGGATATGGCGGACGCCAAGAAATCGTAGACGCAGTGCAGAACTTGGTGCGCGCGGAAGCCGAGAAAGGAACCTCTGCTGCGGAGATGGCGGATCGCGTCACCGCAGAATCTATTGGCGAGCACCTGTACACTAAGGGGCTTCCGGACCCAGACCTGGTTATCCGTACCTCTGGTGAACAACGACTTTCGGGCTTTCTCCTATGGCAGGCCGCGTACTCGGAGATCTGGTTTACAGATACCTACTGGCCGGCATTCCGCAAGGTGGATTTTCTCCGTGCCCTGCGGGACTATTCCCAACGTTCGCGCCGCTTTGGTAAATAAGCGCTAGAGCTTGCGCATCCGCACTTGTTCCACCAAGTGATGCGAGCCCTTTTTGAGTACGAGAGAGGCTCGTATGCGGGTGGGCAGGATATTTTCTACGAGGTTGGGCAGGTTGATGGACTGCCAAATTTCACGGGCTTGGGCGCGGGCTTCCTCATCGTCCATATCTGCAAAGGCAGAGAAGTGGGCATTAGGTTCGCGGAAAGCGGTGTGGCGCAGGGTGAGGAAGCGGTTGATGTACCACTGCTCGATATCATCGGTGCGGGCATCAACGTAGACTGAAAAGTCAAAGAGATCCGCCACGGTGAGCGTAGGGCTTGTTTGCAACACATTGAGCCCCTCTAGGATCAGGATGTCAGGTTGATGGACTTCCTGGTATTTTCCGTCCACGATGTCATAGCTGATATGCGAATATAGTGGCGCCTTGACCAGTGGCTTTCCTGATTTTACGTCGGTGACAAAGCGGAGCAATGCGCGCCGGTCATAGGACTCCGGAAAGCCTTTGCGCTGCATGAGACCGCGTTCTTTTAAGGTCTTGGTGGGGAAGAGGAAGCCGTCGGTAGTAACGAGCGCGACCTCGGGGTGAGAATCCCAACGCTGCAGCAGCACCTGAAGGAGGCGGGCGGTGGTGGATTTTCCTACCGCTACCGAACCTGCCACGCCGATGACAAACGGAACGTGTGTTGGAGGATTCCCCAAGAAGGATTCAGTAGCTGAGGTGAGCTGTTGGCGCGCCGTGACTTGCATATGGATAAGGCGGGAGAGGGGGAGGTAGACATCAGCTACCTCATCGAGGTCTATGCGGTCTCCTAGGCCGCGAAGTTTTTCAACCTCTGTCTCCGTGAGCACCTGGGGCATGGATTTACGCAAACCACGCCAGGTTTCGCGGTCAAAATCTAGGTAGGGACTCGAATCCAGTGTGCGCGCCATGGCTCCATTGTTGCACTTGCATAATCTGTGGGTAAAAGTATGCCCCCTTAGGGAGCATGGCACGATAAGATATGCAGCATCCCATACCGCTTGATTTTGAGAAGGGGACCACACCTTTATGGCTTCTTTTACCTCTGACCTCCGCGACCTTGACCCGGACGTATTCGGCGCTATCCAGGGAGAGATTTCCCGCCAGCGCGAAACTCTGGAAATGATCGCTTCTGAGAACTTTGTGCCTCGCGCCGTGCTCCAGGCGCAGGGCTCCGTGCTTACCAACAAGTATGCCGAGGGCTACCCGGGGCGCCGCTACTACGGTGGCTGCGAGCATGTCGACGTCGTGGAGGACCTGGCTCGTAACCGCGCGAAGGAGCTTTTTGGCGCAGAATTTGCCAATGTGCAGCCACACTCCGGTGCGCAGGCGAACGCAGCGGTGCTTTCCACCATCGCTGAGCCGGGCGACAAGATTTTGGGCTTGTCTTTGGCCCACGGCGGCCACCTCACCCACGGCATGAAGTTGAACTTCTCTGGCAAGCTTTATGATGTCGCTGCCTACGAGGTGGACCCAGAGACCATGCGCGTGGACATGGATAAGCTGCGGGAGCAAGCGCTGAAGGAGAAGCCAAAGGTTATTATTGGTGGCTGGTCTGCTTACCCGCGCACCATGGATTTTGCGGCCTTCCGTGAAATTGCTGATGAGGTCGGCGCTTACCTGTGGGTAGATATGGCCCACTTTGCTGGTCTCGTAGCGGCCGGCCTGCACCCGAGCCCAGTGCCTCACGCGGATATCGTGTCCACCACCGTGCATAAGACCCTGGGTGGCCCGCGCTCCGGCATGATTATGGCCAAGCAGGATTACGCCAAGAAGATCAATTCCAACGTCTTCCCTGGCCAGCAGGGCGGACCGCTGATGCACGTGGTCGCAGCCAAGGCCATCGCCATGAAGATTGCCGCTACCGAGGAATTCAAGGAGCGCCAGGAGCGCACCTTGGAGGGCGCTCGCATTCTGGCGGAGCGCCTTACCGCGGAGGATGCCAAGGCGGCTGGCGTGGACGTGCTCACCGGCGGCACCGACGTGCACTTGGTCTTGGCTGACCTGCGCAATTCCGAGTTGGATGGCCAGCAGGCAGAGGATCTGCTGCATGAAGTAGGCATCACTGTTAACCGCAATGCCGTCCCGAATGACCCTCGTCCGCCGATGGTCACCTCGGGCCTGCGCATCGGTACCTCTGCGCTGGCAACCCGCGGTTTGGATGCTGAGGCCTTTACCGAGGTCGCAGATATCATCGGCACCGCCTTGGTACAGGGCAAGAACGCCGATGTGGAGGCCCTCCGCGCACGCGTGGATAAGATTGCCCAGCATTACCCGCTGTATGAGGGTCTCGAGGACTGGAAGCTGGTCTAGTCCTTTACCTCATGCCCACGGGCCTGCGCCAAGGTGGCGCGGGCCTGCTGGAGCCATTCTGGTTGCTCTTGGAGGAGCTGATTGATTTCCGCTGTGGTTAGCGGCTTATCCATATCGTTTTTCTTAAGCGCGGTAACGGAGATGCCCAGTTTATGGGCGACTTCCGGGCGGGGGTGGGGCCCCTCGCGACGCAAGGTTTGCAGCCACTCGGGCGGGTTATGCTGCAATTCTCGCAGCTCTTCGTGGCTAATGGCACTATTTTGAAACTCGTCCGGCGCGGCGGGCAGGTAGATGCCAAGCTTCTTCGCCGCGGTCTGGGCACGCATGGCGGTGCCGGATGGTTGCTTATGTTCTTCAGTCACGCTTTTACCGTAGCACTTTCAGTAGACTGTCCTCTATGCTGCGCTTAGCTTTTGCCACCGGTACCGAGCCTGGAAAGTGGTTCCGCCGATTCGAAGAAAATACTGCTCATGGTGGTTTATACACCGTTGATGCAGACGATGCGCTAGCTCCGCTGCTAGGCGGAGAGGTGGATGTGGCCCTCGCGCGTCTGCCGGATGCCCGCGTGGATGACTCCTTTCATGTGGTGCGTCTTTATAAAGAGGCACCCGGCATTGCGGTTCCGAAGGACTCGGTCTATGCCGAAGTAGGCGAGGAGCTTACGCTTGCCGACGTCGTAGATGAACACCTCAACTACCGCCTCTCCGATTCCGGGCTTGTTGATGTCCCTGCGGTCCGCGATGCCCTCCAAGTGGTGGCGGCCAATGTGGGAATCGCTATTGCGCCGCGCCCTCTTCTCAAGGTGCTGAGCAAGAAACAGGTGGTGCCACTCGAGCTAAAGGATGAGTCCGTGCCGGTGACAGAGATTGCGTTGGTATGGCGCAAGGAGGATGACGGAGAGGCAATTCAGGACTTCGTGGGCGTCGCCAAGGGCCGCACAGCGCGGTCTTCGCGGCAGGAGAAGCCGAAGCGCAGCGCCAGGGAAAAGGCGAAGGCAAAGCAAGCGCGGAGAAACGTTAACAATTCGTTACAAAATAGAAAGAAAGCTTTTAAGCAGCGCAAACGTAGGTAGTCCTTTAGTATTTGCTGTCCGCTTCCTGTCCGTGCGGGTGGCGCTAGCTGGGTAGTGCCATTACGGTGGGCGTCGTTCGTCATGAAGGTCGTTCGTCATGAAGGGCGATTAAACAAAAATTTAGAATTAACTTACTTTCTCGTTGAAAGGATGATGCAGAAATGCAGAAGATGACTCGTCGTATCGCAGGTGGCTTCGCAGCCGTAACCCTGTCCGTTGCTCTCGTGGCTTGCTCCGATGCTGAGGATGCAGCTAACGACGCTAAGGACACTGCTGGTTCCGTAGCAGCTGACGCTTCCGACGCTGCTGGCTCCGCCGTGGATGAAGCTACCTCCGAAAAGGATAAGGACGCGGAGTCCTCCGAGTCTGAGGGTGCGGATGATTCTGAGTCTGAGGATGCTGATTCCAAGGATGGCGACACCAAGACCGTTTCCACTGCCAATGGCGACCAGGAGGTTCCGGCAGCTCTGGCGTCTGCCATCGAGGAGAAGAAGGCTGAGTGGGGCGACGTGCAGAGCGTAGAGTCCTCCGATAAGGGTTCTTTGGCAACCTTCGATGGCGGCAACCTGCTGGCTATGGCCAAGGGTGGCGATGAGGCTCAGCCAATCGTCGGCAAGATCGCTGAAACCTGGAAGGAGCAGGGCGGTCTGGACGCAGAGGTAGGCCTGCCTAAGGCTGCAGAGGAGAAGGCTACTGAGGGCAAGGGCTGGACCCAGCAGTTCGACAATGGCGTTATCTCCTGGCTCCAGGATGAGAGCGGCAAGTTCACCTCTTCCGTAGAGAAGTAAAAAGCTCTTTTTGAGGTAATCCCTTCGCAGCATCCGCTGCGGAGGGATTTTTCGTTTTCTTAAAGTTCATCTTGCACCCATGTAATTTCAACCTTCGGTGCCTACGTTGGGTGGCAACCCCGGAATTTGGGGCTATACGGAAGAAGTTTCATCTACCGCATTTCAAGGGAGAACCCTGCCACCATGACTCGTCCCTCTGTACTTTCTACTCCGCTTGCCACAACCGATAACACCGTCGCTACCAAGACTTATGTAGTAGATACCTCGGTCTTGCTTTCTGACCCTTGGGCTTTGCGCAAATTCGCAGAGCACGATGTGGTCCTTCCCGTTGTGGTTATTTCTGAACTGGAAGGAAAACGTCATCACCCGGAGCTTGGCTGGTTCGCCCGCCAAGCTCTTCGCTTTTTGGAGGAACTGCGCGCTACTTATGAGGCGCTAGACCAGCCGGTGCCCGTCAACGTAGAAGGCGGCACACTGCGCGTGGAGTTGAATCATCAAGATCAGTCCTTACTGCCAGCCGCGTTCCGCGGCCCAGAAGGTGACCACCGCATCTTGGCCTGCGCCCTCAACCTTGCACACGAAGGTAAAGATACCGTGCTAGTCACCAAGGACGTGCCACTGCGTGTGAAGGCCGGTGCGGTAGGTGTGCAGGCGGATGAGTACCACGCCCAGGATGTGGTTCTGACCGGCTATACCGGAATGGCAACCGTGCAAACCAGCTCGGATGTCATCGATGCCCTCTACCGTGATGGGGAAGTCATGCTAGACGGCGTTCACACTGAAAAGGGCACTGCCGTGGAGGAGCTACCAGTCCATTGCGGACTGACCCTGGTAGCGGGAGCGCAGTCCGCGCTGGGGCGTATCACCGCGGATGGCGTGGTGGAGCTCGTGCGCGGTGATAGCAATGCCTTCGGCCTGCAAGGGCGCTCCGCGGAGCAGCGAATCGCTTTGGACTTGCTAATGGATCCAAGCGTCGGAATTGTCTCCATCGGGGGACGCGCCGGTACTGGTAAATCGGCCCTCGCCCTGTGCGCCGGACTGGAAGCCGTACTCGAGCGCGGCGAGCACCGCCGTATCGTAGTCTTCCGCCCGATGTATGCGGTAGGCGGGCAGTCGTTGGGATACCTTCCGGGCACCGAATCGGACAAGATGAACCCATGGGCGCAGGCAGTCTATGACACCTTGGAAGGCTTGGTGTCTGAAAACGTGATGGAAGAAATCCATGAGCGCGGCCTGATTGAGGTCTTGCCCTTGACGCATATTCGCGGCCGCTCCCTGCATGATGCCTTCGTCATTGTGGACGAGGCACAGTCCTTGGAGCGCAATGTCTTGCTCACCGTGCTCTCTCGGCTGGGCAAGGGCTCGCGGGTGGTGCTTACTCATGACGTAGCACAGCGCGATAACCTGCGCGTGGGCCGTCACGATGGCGTCCAGGCAGTGATTGAAAAGCTCAAGGGGCACGAGCTGTTTGCGCATATTACGCTGCAACGCTCTGAGCGTTCCGCCATTGCAGAGCTCGTCACCGACCTGCTGGAAGGTGGCGATTAGGCCAGGCATGTTCGCGTATGGCGATCGTGATGTGTACAGCGTGGCGAAGCTGGGCATTGCCCAGTAATAATGTTGCATATGAGCGAGAACGCCAAGCAGACGTCTTCGGACGAAAAGAAGAAAGATTTCCGCATCCGTCCCTTTACCGCGGCGGACTATCCCCAGATGCGAGAGATCTATGAACAGGGACTCAATACCGGGCACGCCACCTATGAGACCCGTTCCCTGACCTTTGAAGAATTCAAAGCCGGCAAAATCATGCCCTCGGTGCATGTGGCTGTTGAAGCCGATGATGATTCGAAGGTCTTGGGATGGGTGTCTGCGGCGCCGGTATCTACCCGCACCGTCTTCCACGGAGTAGTGGAGGATTCTATTTACTTGGGCTCCGAGGCGCAGGGCCGCGGCATCGGCGGCGCGCTTTTGGATCGCTTGATTGAGGTGTGTAAGGACCTGCATAAGTGGGCTATCCACTCGTGGATCTTCCCCGAAAACGCCGGTTCTGCGGGGCTGCATAAGTCCCGTGGATTCGTGAAGGTGGGCACTTACTCTCACATGGCGAAGATGACCTACGGCGAGCTTGCGGGCCAGTGGCGAGATACCGATGTATACGAGCTGCTGTTGCCCAAGCCCGAGGAAAAGAAGCGGTAGCTTCTCCCAAAGCGCACGGACAAAGTAAGGGAGTATTCGTGCCCTTGCTTTGTCCACCGTTGCGGCTATGACGGGCAGGGGCGCTTTCTGTTCCTACAGCGGGAGCTGTGTCCTATCCCTCCGCAGGCTCGGTGCCTGTTGCCCAGTTGGATATCACCCAGGTTGATGGTGGTGTGGCCTATGTGATTGCCACTCCTGAGCTACAGTCCCATATCGAGACGGTGACCCGCCAGTTGCATGAGTTGCGCGCCAAGGCCTGGGATGCCAATCTTCCGTTTGCTGGAGCTAGGCTTCGCGACGTCGCACCGGACCGCACCGCATATATAAACGGCATGTCCTGGAGCAGGGGATTGGAACACTCCGCGATGCAGCGCGCTGCGGAGGAAAACTACGATTTTGATCATCGCCGTGGAGACGGGGAGGAGCCGTGGACGGTAAAAGTCCGGCGCCTTCTTCGCAGAAAACCTCACCTCTTCACCGATGGAACGCGCCATTGCCAACTGGTCTACTGATGGCGGTTCTGGCAGCGAGTGGAATCAGCTCATTCGCTCTAACGGTTCCTATTCTGACGGTGCGGGGCATATTTACAGCTTGCTTAACCCAGCCAACCACTATTTTGCCCAGGCACAGGTTGGAAATACGACGGCCGGCCATTATTCCGAGCACGCGGTGTCGGGCGCCCCAGAGCGCCTCGAAGGACGGCACGCATTTCCCATTGCGGTACCGGAAACCGCTCTGGCAAGCGCGGCTATACGTTTTAGCGGCGGTACCCATGTGGGCGATTCCGGCAGCATTGGCGTAAGCATTGCGGGATGGGACGGTGCCCGGTTAGGGGTGCCGGGGTCATCGCTAACCTCGTCCGATCCGGAGGTTCTTGCGGTGCATTCTGACGGGACTTATGAGGCCTTGCAGGAAGGCACGGTTGAGGTGCGTATTACTCCATACCTGCTGCGCAACGGGGAAACTCGCCCGGCTGGAGAAGCACTGAACCAGACGGTAGCGGTCACCAAAAAGCCAGCGATAAGCGGCATTGGTGGAGGATCGAGCGCCGGCGCGGCTATCGGCATCATTGCCGCCATCGTTGCCATTTTGGGAATTGGGTCCCAAGTTTTGCGGCAGATGGGTTTCTGGCAATAAAAATACCCCGCCGAGAGCGGGGTGTGTGGGGGACGCTACACCGTAGGAACGTCCCAGGGGCCGAACCAGCGCTGCGCCGATGAGCGCATGTTATTGCTCAAGCGGCTAAAGCGCGGGATCGGGATACCGTGTGCGCGGGCTAAGGAAACTAGATAGTCCCTAGTGCGCCATACCTCGATGGGGTTGGCTTGGACATTCAATGCCGCCTGCAGGCCGCCAGGAGCATAGCCGAGGGCGGATTCAATGGGGGGCGTCGGCAAGCGGGAGTGCATCGCGCAAGGCATGCAGCTCTTGGCTTGTAGCCTTAGTTTCTGCAGGTGTAAGCGACATTAGTCAATGGTTTCCTTCAGTCGCTCCTCGCGCAGAGGCAGGAGGAGAAGGAGGGCGACGATGACCAACGGAACCATCAGAGCGATAACCGGGGTCAGGCCGTCATTATAGGAATTGAGGATTGCTTCCTCGATTGGCTTGGGGAAAGACGCGACCAAATCCGGGGTGAGGCTATTGGCACCACCATCGGCATTGCCAAACTTTTCTGCATAGGCGGCACCCTCGGGGCCCATCTTTTGGAAGGCTTCTGGCATGCGGGTGGCCATCTCATCCTTCATATTGTGGATGAACATGGAGCCAACCAGGGAAGCACCCAGTGCGGAACCGATTTGGCGGAAGAAGTTATTCGCCGCGGTAGCGGTACCCACCTGGGACAGTGGGAAGGAGTTCTGGACGATGAGCACGAGGACCTGGATAACCATGCCCAGGCCGATGCCGAAGACCAGGAACTCGCAGCCCAGCTGTTTCAGGGAAGTCTCTACGGTCAGGTGAGACATCCAGAACAATGCACCAGCGGTAATTGCCAGGCCGATGATGGGGTAGACCTTGTAGTGGCCGGTGCGGGCAATGATGAAGCCCACGCCAGTGGAGGTGCCGATAAGACCCACCATCATCGGGATCATCATCAGACCCGCCTTGGTTGGGGTCAGGGTGTGCACCATCTGCAAGTAAGTAGGCATGTAGCCCAGAACACCGAACATTGCCAGGCCCAGTACCACGCCGGACAGGGTAGTAAGGGCCATGTTGCGGTTCTTGAACAGGCGAACTGGAATGAGCGGTTCCTTGGCGCGCAGCTCCACCAGGATGGTGATGATGGCGCCAATGATGGTGATGGCACCCAAGGTGAGGATCATCGACGAGCCCCACTCGTACTCGGTGCCGCCCCAGGTGGTCATGAGAATAAGGGAAGCGGTAGTAATCGCGATGAAGGTTGCGCCGAGCCAGTCAAAGCGCTTCATGTCGGCTTTACCGACGCGCAGGTGCAGCACCAAGGTGCACACGATGATGGCGAGGATGCCAAGCGGGATGTTCATCCACATGCCCCAGCGCCAACCTGGTCCGTCGGTGAACCAGCCGCCGAGGACGGGGCCGAGGACGGAAGACAGGCCAAAGACGCCGCCCATGATGCCCATGAACTTGCCGCGCTCACGGGAGGAGGTGACCTCGGCGATGATGGATTGGGAAGAGATCATCATGAATCCAGCGCCAAAGCCTTGCACGGCGCGGGCGATAATCAGCAGCGACATGGAGTTGGCAAAGCCACCGAGGGTGGATCCCACGACGAAGGTGGCGATACCCCCAATGTAGAGCCACTTGCGGCCCAACATGTCACCCAGCTTGCCGGAGATAGGCATGGCGATGGTCATGGTGACAAGGAAGGCGGAGATGACCCAACTCATGTGGTCGACGCCGCCGAGCTCACCAACGATGGTTGGAAGAGCAGAAGAGAAGATCATTTGGCCCAAGGAGCTCATCAGCATGGTGAGCATTAGGGCCGAGAAAATAAGCCCGAGGTTATCGGCGCGGGACTGGCCCTGCGAGGGGGCCTTAGCAGCCGTATCTACCATCGCATTCCTTTCATAAAGTCTGTTATTAGCGTGAGGGAAGTATCGAGACGCGCGCCGAGGTCTAGGCTGCAATCTGCATCCGGGGATGCCATCGCCAACCACAGTGCCTCACGGACGAGGCCGGCGATGAGCATCGCCTCGGTGCTAGAAGAGCAGTTGTCAAGGACGCGAAGCTCCGGTTCTTTGTTAAGGCGCTCTTCAATGAGATCGATGAGCTCAATGGATTTTGCTCGCTTCCGGCTTATTGCCGCCGCAGCTGCATCTGGATCATTGGAGATGCGTTTGCGGCGATCCCGGATAGTCGGGTTGATGTGGTGGCCTTCCATATGCCGTCTGACCAACTGAAGGACGAGGTCTACCATGCTGGTCGTTGGCTCATTAAGGAAGAGTTCCCGCATCTCTTCCGTAAACTCGGTGCTTGGAGCGCCCAAAACGGCGGATTCCTTGGAATCGAAGTAATTGAAGAAGGTGCGCCGAGAAATACCGGCTACTTCGCAGATCCGCTCAATAGTGACTGCGCTAAAGGATTGTTCATCCACCAGTTTTGTGGCGGCATCCTCTATGCGCAGGCGCGTCTCGAGGCGTTTCTGCTCGCGTAGTGATAGTTCTTCTTGCACGCCATGCAACTTTACACTCGGTGCAAACTTGCACCAAGTGCAAAAAGGGTGATTTTAGAGGTGCATCCGTCTTTATGTGAGATGTGCCATTGCTCTTGCCGACGCCCCCTTACCCCAGGCATGCGAAACCCCGCCCGGATCCTGCCCGGGCGGGGTAGCGGTGCGGCGGATACTTAGAAGTTATCGCGGTCGCGGTTAGTCATGCTCAGTACGTCGAGGCGCTTATCCAGCTCTTCCTCGGTGAGGTTTTCGCCGTCGACAAAGCCCAAATCAATGACGGCCTGGCGAACAGTGATCTTCTCATGCAAGGCATGCTTGGCGGCCTTGGCCGCGTTCTCGTAGCCAATAGCAGAGTTGAGCGGGGTCACGATGGACGTGGAAGACTCCGCAAAGTGCTTCATGCGCTCTTCGTTGGCCTCGATGTGATCGATGCACTTATCAGCGAAGACGCGGGAGGCATTGGACAGCAGGCGAGCAGACTCGAGCACGTTACGTGCCATCATCGGGATGAAGACATTGAGCTCGAAGTGGCCCTGGGCACCGCCGAAGGCGACTGCAGCGTCATTGCCCACCACCTGGCCGGCAACCATGGTGACGGCCTCCGGAATGACCGGGTTGACCTTACCCGGCATGATGGAAGAACCTGGCTGCAGGTCCTTCAGGTGAATCTCTGCCAGTCCGGTCAGTGGGCCAGAGCCCATCATGCGGAGGTCGTTAGCAATCTTATTAAGGGACACAGCAACCGCGCGCATGGCGCCGGAGAACTCTACCAAGCCATCGCGGGCGGCCTGTGCCTCAAAGTGGTTCTCTGCTTCCTTTAGTTCCGCAACACCGGTGAGCTTCTTGAGCTCTTCGGTGACCTTAGCGCCAAAGTCCGCAGAGGTATTCAGGCCGGTGCCGGTGGCGGTACCGCCGATGGCCAGCTCGCCCAAGCGTGGCAGGGTGGCCTCGATGCGCTCGATGGCCAGCTCGATCTGGCGGGCGTAGCCACCGAATTCTTGACCGAGGGTAACCGGGGTGGCGTCCATCAAGTGAGTACGGCCCGCCTTGACCACATCGGCGAATTCCTTGGCCTTCTTGCTCAGGGACTCGTGCAGAACCTTCAAGCCCGGAATGAGGTCATTAACGGCGGCCTCAGTAGCGGCAACGTGGGTGGCGGTGGGGAAAGTGTCGTTAGAGGACTGACCCATGTTCACGTGGTCATTCGGGTGAATCTCCACGCCATTTTGGTGTGCCAAGGAGGCGATGACCTCATTGGTGTTCATATTCGAAGAGGTGCCGGAACCAGTCTGGAAAACGTCGATAGGGAAAGCATCATTGTGCTTGCCCTCGGCGATTTCAGTAGCGGCGGCGATAATGGCATCGGCCTTGTCCGCGTCCAACTTGCCGGAATCCTTATTTACCTGAGCACAAGCTGCCTTAAGGAGGCCAAGTGCGCGAATCTGCGCATTTTCGAGGCCGCGGCCGGAAATAGGGAAGTTGTCCACTGCGCGCTGGGTCTGTGCGCGCCACAGGGCATCTGCAGGAACCTTTACTTCGCCCATGGTGTCATGTTCGATGCGGTATTCAGTCATGTGAAGATCACCTCAGTTAATTGGGTAGTGTGTGCTTTCCAGTATGGCGGAGATCTACCAGGAGGGCCGCCTTCGGGGGTGACCCCTAGTTTTTGGTCGGGGTGGTGTAATCCACTACGGAATATTCCTGCAGCTTGGATAGCTTATGGATGGAGTCGATGTAGCGGATGGTGCCGGACTTGGATCGCATAACCAGGGAACGGGTAGTAGCGCCGGAATTGCGGTAGGAAACACCGCGCAGCATGTCACCATTGGTCACGCCGGTGGCAGCGAAGTAGCAGTTTTCGGAGGAGACCAAGTCAGTGGTCTTGAGGACGCGGTCCAAATCGTGGCCGGCTGCGCGGGCCTTTTCTGCTTCCTCTTCATCCTTTGGCCACAGCTTGCCCTGGATTTCGCCGCCCATGCAGCGCATAGCGCAGGCGGTGATAATGCCCTCTGGGGTGCCGCCGATGCCCATCATCATGTCGATGGAGTTGGAATCCTGGCAGGTGGCGATGGCGCCTGCAACGTCGCCATCCATGATGAGGCGTACCTTGGCACCTGCGGCGCGAATTTCCGAGATGAGCTGCTCGTGGCGCGGACGGTCAAGGACCACCACGGTCAGGTCTTCTGGGCGAATCTTCTTAGCCTCCGCGACGGACTTGATATTCCACTCCACGGATTCGTTGATGTCGATAGCGCCCACGGCCTCGGGGCCAACAGCAATCTTTTCCATGTAGAAGACTGCAGAAGGGTCATACATGGTTCCGCGCTCTGCGGCCGCGATGACGGAGATCGCATTGGGGCGTCCTTCTGCCATCAAACGAGTTCCGTCAACGGGGTCCACGGCGATATCCATGGCGGCACCCTCGCCGGTGCCTACCTCTTCGCCGTTAAACAGCATGGGGGCCTCATCCTTTTCGCCCTCACCAATGACAACGACGCCGTTCATGGCTACGGAATTGATGAGCTTGCGCATGGCGTCGACCGCCGCGCCATCGCCCTCATTCTTCTGGCCGCGGCCTACCCAACGGCCGGATGCGAGCGCTGCTGCCTCGGTGACACGAACCAGTTCCATCGCCAGGTTGCGGTCAGGAAGATAAGACGTATTTTCGGACATGTGTAGTGGTTGCCTTCCATAGTTTTCTCATCGAGGGGTGTTCCCCTTGATGTTCTACCTTTCCATTCTCGCACTTTTTTGCTCTAATGGGTTCGATTTTGCGCCCCATTTGTGGGGGATTCGTCAAACTTTCGGGGGAGAAGGGGCCGTGTGGCTTTTTGGAAGCACACCGTGCGATACTAAGGCGCGTGGCTGCAGAAGAAAGACCAAAGATTTTTGAAGGCGCGAAGGATATCTCCCTGTCCCTCGCCGTCGTGGTGATCATGATGCTGCTGGCCGTGGGAGCGACCGGCCTATGCTCGATCAATTCCGAAACTCAACAGGGAGCGGTGCAGGAAGTGGATGAACAAACCTTCCTTGAAACCCAAGCTCGCGCGGGAATTGGCGCTATTCGCAATCCTGATATGCCAGAGGGCTGGGAGGCTAATGCTGCCCGCCGCGTTGATATGGGAGGAGAAAACGCCACCGTGGTCAGCTGGGTGACCGCTGACCAAGGGTTTGTGGAGTCTACTCAGACACAGGTGGCGGCCGATGATGCGGGCAAGGAATACGACGCCAACTACCGCGGCATCGAATCTGCCCGCGAAGTCAAAGGGCACCAAGTGCGGGTACTAGAAAGTGATGACGACTCCGTGCGCCGCCTGTGGGTGACTGATTTGGGCGACGCTCGCCTCATCATCTCCGGTGCCGCGGACGATAGCGATTTTGAGGCTGCTACCGCTGCGTTTATCGACGCCGCACCTATAGCCGAAAAATAGCCTCGCCCAATCCTTCTGCCGCAGCGGTGGCGCTAAGACCGTCGCCGGCCTGGGCAATGACCTCTGCGAGGGATTCCTCATCTAGGCCGCTGAGGCGCGTCTTTCCCACAAAAACATCGATGCGCTCACGCTGGGAACGCTGCGGATAAATAGCGATTTCGCGTACCTTATCGCCTGTAAAGCGCAGCACCACGGATTGGGAGAAATAGCTCACCTCGTCATCATCGCGGGTATGTGCTGGGCCAAAGAATTCCTCTACGAATTCCCGGGAGTCTCCCGCCATGATGGAACCGGCGGCCGCAGACTTCGACACAAAATCCACCCGCTCACCTGGATACCCATAAATCTGCACTACTCGTCTCCTTCTGCGTCTGCTTCTTCGGCCCTCTCGAGCGCTGCTTCAACGCGCTTTGCCGCGCCGTCGAGATGTGCCTCGCACGTTCGGGCAAGGGCCTCGCCGCGTTCCCAATACTTCAATGACTCATCCAGGCCCATCTGCCCGAGCTCTAAGATCTTTACGGTTTCAATGAGCTCGTCTCGGGCTTGCTCATAACTCAATTCTTCTACTGGGGTAAAAGCATCCTGGCCTGGCTGACCGGTGCCAATGGTGTCCTCTGACATTATTTTCTCCTCGTTTGGTGGTTAATCGGCGGCCTGGGAGGCCATTGAAACAGCGGTAATAGATCCATCGCCCACGCGGATGCGCAGTTGCGCGCCAGGAGGCGACTGCGCATAAGAGGTGACAACCTCGGGGCCGGAGCCATCTTTGGGTACCACTTGGACGATGGAATACCCGCGGGCGAGAGTAGCTGAAGGTCCCAAAGCTGAAACACGAGCGCGCAGCGACTCCACGTGGCGGGTCTCGCGTTCTACCATGACCTCAATTTCCCGGCGCATGGTGGCACGGGTGCGCTCTACTTCCTCGCGGCGCGTACGAATGGGGGTCATGGGGTCTGCCATGACGGGCCGGGAACGAATATTGTCCAGGCCGCGTCGCTCCCTTTCCACCCAGCCGCGCAAGGCGGCAGCCATCCGGGAGCGTGCCTCTGCGACAATGGCACGCTCCTCGGCCACGGAGGGGACGACGCGTTTTGCGGCGTCGGTAGGCGTGGCGGCGCGCAGGTCGGCGACGTTATCGAGCACTGGGCTATCCGGCTCGTGGCCAATGGCGGAGACCACCGGAGTGCCAGCAGCCGCGACCGCGCGTTGCAGCGCTTCTTCTGAGAAGGGCAGCAGATCTTCCACGGAGCCGCCGCCACGGGCGATGATGATGACGTCCACCTCAGGATCCGCATCAAGCTGCTGGAGCGCATCAATAACCTCAGGTACGGTATTCGCACCCTGAACCGCGGTATTGAGTACCCGGAATTGCACCGCTGGCCAGCGATCATGAGCTACCGCCATCACATCTCGTTCCGCAGCCGATCCGCGGCCGGTAATGAGCCCAATTTTGTGCGGCAGGTAGGGCAGTGGCCGCTTGCGAGCAGGATCAAAAAGACCCTCTGCCGAAAGCTGCTGGCGCAATTTCTCAATGCGCGCGAGTAGATCACCTATGCCCACATGACGAATCTCCGTGGTCCACAGTGAAAAAGAACCGCGGCCGGCATAAAAAGCCGGCTTGCCATGGACAATGACGCGGTCGCCGTCTTTTAGCGGTGCTGACAATGACTGCAACATTGACGATGGGCAGGTCAGCTGCACGGACTTTTCCTGCTGTACATCACGCAGCGTGAGATAGGACAGCTTCCAGGTGGGTTTGAAATTAATTTGGGTCAATTGACCTTCTACCCACAGGTAACCCAGGCGCTCGATCCAGCCCTTGACTTGGTCATTGACCTTTCCAACGGGCCAGGGAGTATCCGGAGTGTTTGCCGGTTGATTCACACAGCCTCCCTTTCTTCAGTCTGCCGTGTTCTTCCGCCTAGTTTAGGGGCCAGCGCAGTTGATTGCCCCGCTCGGGGTAGCCAGAATGGTGGCGGTGGGCCCCACTATTGTTTTGCGTGCTGTTTCGATACTCTGGGAGCCATGACTGAAGGTAAAAATGTTCTCCTCGCGGCGCCGCGCGGATACTGCGCAGGCGTAGATCGCGCGGTTGAAACCGTAGAAAAGGCGCTGGAAAAGTACGGCGCGCCCATTTATGTACGCAAGCAAATCGTGCACAATCGCTACGTCGTAGAGTCCTTGGCAGAACGCGGCGTCATCTTTGTTGACGAGGCCTCTGAGGCCCCAGAAGGTGCCCACCTAGTCTTTTCCGCCCATGGTATTTCCCCGGCCGTTCGGGCAGAGGCAACGCAGCGCAAGCAACTAACGTTGGACGCCACGTGCCCATTGGTAACCAAGGTGCATAAGGAAGCCCAGCGCTTCCAGCGCGATGGCTATCACATCCTCTTGGTTGGCCACGAAGGACATGAGGAAGTGGAAGGAACCGCCGGCGAAGCACCGGAGGTTACCCACCTCGTGGACGGCGTCGAGGGCGTTGCCAAGCTGCCAGATTCCCTGCAGGACGAGAAGCTTATCTGGCTATCTCAGACCACGCTTTCGGTGGATGAGACGATCACCATCGTCAATAAACTGCGCGAGCGTTTCCCGCATTTGGAAAACCCGCCTTCAGACGATATTTGCTACGCCACCCAAAACCGCCAAGAATCCGTCAAAGCCATTGCCCCCAAGTGCGACCTGATGATTGTGGTGGGGTCTAAAAACTCCTCTAACTCGGTGCGCTTGGTGGAGGTGGCGCTTGAGGCTGGGGCTAAGGCTTCGCACCTCGTGGATTTTGCCAAGGAGATCGACGATGCCTGGCTGGAAGGCGTGCACACCGTCGGAGTCACCTGTGGTGCATCGGTACCAGAATTGCTGGTACGCGAGGTATTGGAATTCCTCGATGCGCGTGGCTATAGCGACGTAGAGCAGGTAACTACCTCTACGGAGACGATTACCTTCGCCCTCCCGCGCGACCTGCGTCCAGCACGCACTTAAATGGGCGCGCGCTTAAACTACATCTAAAACAAAAGAAAGGCCCGGAAACGGGCCTTTCTTTTGTTTTAGTCCTCGTCATAGAGGTTATCGTCCCAACCTTGCTTGGGTGCTTGCTTGTGCTCCTTAGAGGCCGGTACCGAATCGCCGGCGCGCCGGGTTGGATCCGGGCGCATTGGATTTGCGCGTTCCTCTTGTTGGAGGCGGCGGCGTTCCTCTCGGTCGCGCCCACGCAGGCGATCCTTGGGCGCGGGGCGGGACTTCCTTAACGTATGAGAGGCGCGGGCGCGCTGCGGAGTGGCTTGAGTTTTAGTAGGTTCCTTTGCCAGCCTATCGCGCGCCATCAAGTCAGCGACCGATAAACGCTCAGCGCGATTGCGGCGGTCTTGCTCAGCATCGGAACGGCGGGAGGAAGTTTCCATTTCAGCGGTGCGACGTGCCGTCTTACGGTAGCGGACCCATCGCAACCAGCCGATGACTCCTGCACCTACTAAAGCGATGAGGAGCCAGAGAAAACTTTGGACAAGGGGGAAAGCTGCGGTTACGGTAGCCGTCTTGGAAAACGGTGATGCTCCCTCTGGCAAGTTGGCCTTGGTAATAAAGAATCCGGCCAGTACCACCGTGATGGCATACAAGATGGGGATGGAAGCCACCGTGAGGAAGAGGCCGCGTTCTTCTACGATGAGCGCCACCAGCAGCGAGCCGATGACGAGGAAGGCGAGGTAAGCCCACCCGATGGTACCCATCAGGATGGAAATCAACGCGCCGGTGAGCAAAATTGCCGCGAGCAGCCCAAGGCCCGTGCCCAGCGCGATGCTGGGGAGTCCAGAGCTTTGGGCGGCGGAAGACTTTCTTTGCTTGGCTTGTGACACGTCGAAAGATCCTACCGGTTCGTGCCTGCCCATGGCTATTTCCACGCACTAAATCGCGGGATTTATAGTGGCGAATGCCCGCGCGGCCACGTATCGATGGCTACGGGCTCCCGCGGCGTGCGGTCAGTGCGGCCCGGGATATCCATCTCGTGCAATTTGCGGGCCGTGACTCCGACACGGGAATCTAGCGAGGACAGCGTGGCATTGTAGGCCTCGACTGCCTTTTCTAAGTTGTGGCCCACCCTGCCATAGTGATCAGAAAGCGTATTCAGGCGCGTGTAGAGTTCGCGCCCTAAACGCTGAACTTCTTTAGCCTTGGCGGAGATATCTTCTTGGTGCCACCCCATAGCAACCGTGCGCAGGAGGGCGAAGAGCGAGCTGGGGGTGGCAATTACTACATTGCGTTCAAAGGCATACTCGATGAGTTCTGGGTCCACTGACAATGCAGCATCGAGGAAAGGATCTGCAGGGACAAACAGGATGACGAATTCGGGTGTAGGTTGAAACGCTTCAATATAGTCTTTGTGCGATAGTGCTTGGACGTGGCCACGCATCAAGTGTGCGTGGCGGCGCAAGAAGCCGGCGTGTTCTTCTGGGTCATCGGTCTCCAGCGCGTCGAGGTAAGAAGTAAAAGGCACCTTGGCATCAACGATGATATGGCGGCCACCAGCCAACTTGATAACCATGTCTGGGCGAACGATGCGACCACCCAGCGGAGCAGAAACCTGGCAGTCAAAGTCCACATGTTTGGTCATGCCGCCTATTTCAACCACCCGCTCCAATTGCACCTCGCCCCAACGACCGCGGGTATTGGGCGAGCGCAAGGCACTAACAAGTTTGTCAGTGCGTTCAGTCAGACGAGAGGAGGTACGGGTTACCGCCTGGACCTGGCTAGAAAGGGAAGCGAGCAGCGCGGTGCGGTCTTCCTCAATTTCTTGGAGCTGAAACCCCAAGCGGTCCATGGCCTTTTCCAGCGGCTGGAGCTCAGCTTGGCGACGCTGCGATTCTTGCAGCGCGCGGTGTTCGGCACTTGGCGCCGAACGAGCAGCGGAGTAGGAATGGGCCAACCAACCCATTACCGCGCCGAGGGTGAGGCCGATAAAAAGTAGCAGCACGGGCAATGTGGAAGTCATGGAACCCAGCATGGCACGTGCAGCCGACACAGCCCACTATTTTTTCGAATCTCCGTTCAAAAGGCCCTCGAAGGCATCGCGGGCACGGCGCAGGTTGGAGCGCACGCCGGGCTTCTCATGCTCTTTCGGGGTGGATTCCACGTTGAGGGCAGCGTCGAGGGAATTGGAATTGCCGTCTGCGGCTACGTCCGCCACTGCGCCTTCTGGGGCTGCGTAGTCCGGCATTTTAAGCCACGCCTCGCGCTTATAGCGCCCTTGTTCCTCCGTATAACGGCCGATGAGGTAGCCAGCTACGGTGGAAAAGTCCAGCTCCGCGGCGGTCTTTTCGCCCGACTGGAGCTTCATCATATCTTGGCTGTAGCGATAGGCCACCGCGAACATCGCGGCTGCCGGAACCGCGAGGAAACCTCCCACCAGGCCAAATAGCGCAGAGCCTACCGTCACAGAAACCAAGACGATGACGGGGTGCAGATCCATGGCCTTGGACTGCAGCCAAGGGGAAAGGACATTTCCCTCCAGCTGTTGGACTAGCAAGACCAGTCCAAGAACGAGCAAGGCCTTGGTAATGCCAAGGGACACCAATGCGATGGTGACGGAAAGGGCACCGGCCACAATTGCGCCGACGAAGGGGATAAAGCCGGCGATGAAGGTGATGATCGCCAAAGCCATAGCCAGGGGAACGCCGATGAGGGCGAGGCCGATGCCGATAAAGACGGCGTCGACAAGCGAGACAACTGCCTGTGCACGAATAAAGCCTCCAAGCGTGGTCCATGCGCGGGTGAGTAGCTCAGTAAGGTGCCAGCCGGCGCGTTTGCCCGTGGCATCGCGCAGCCAGGGGAGGAACTTGGCGCCGTCCTTGAGGAAGAAGAAGGTTAGCACCAACACAATGAAGAGGGTGACCAGGATGGAGGTAGCGGTGCCGATACCGGTAAAGACGGAACCGGCGATGGCGCCAGCGCGCTGTTGTAGCCAGGAAGCCGCTTCATCGATGTAGCTGCTCATATCCTCGCTATCGAGGTTAAGGGGTGGGCCCTGTGCCCAGAGCTGCAGGCTTTGGATACCAGAGACCGTCTGCAAGTACAAAGACCGGGATTGGCGCATGAAGTCCGGGGCAACGAAGGAAATGAGTCCACCCACTGCCGTGAAAGAAACCAAAATGGTTACGGCAGCCGCCAACGCGGCGGGGAGGCCAATGCTGCGCAACTTCTTAGCCACTGGGGCTAGGACGGTGCAGATGATGAGGGCCAAAAGCACTGGCAAGATGCCCTGCCAGAAATTGCCGAGCAAGCGGTAGAGGGCGTAGAGGAAAACGCAGATGATGAGCAGGCGGACCGCCCATAGGGACGCAGACTTAACTACCTCGCCGGCAATGACGGAGCGATCTACCTGATCGCCCGGCGGATGAGGCGATACATCCTCCAGCTTGCTGGTATCGAAGCTTTCATCAAACTTATCGCCCAGGCCCGTCTTGGGAGCCTCGGGCAGCGGTTGGTTATCAGAACTCACCCCACCATCTTGCCTTAAAAGAAGGTGGGTGAGTTAGGATTGGCCCCGTGAGTCTTACACTAGGAATCGTCGGCCTGCCCAACGTGGGCAAGTCCACATTGTTTAATGCCCTGACCCGTTCCGAGATCCTGGCGGCGAACTACCCGTTTGCCACCATCGAGCCCAACGTGGGCCTGGTGGAGCTGCCGGACTCCCGCCTGACCCACCTGGCGGAAATGTTTAACTCGGAGCGTATCCTGCCCGCCACTGTGTCCTTCGTGGATATCGCCGGTATCGTCTCCGGCGCTTCGCAGGGTGAAGGCATGGGCAACGCCTTCCTAGCCAATATCCGTGAGGCAGATGCCATCTGCCAGGTGGTGCGCGCTTTTTCCGATGACAATGTCATCCACGTTGATGGCAAAGTTGACCCGCGCAATGACATCTCCGTTATTAATACCGAGCTCATCCTCGCGGACCTCCAAACCATTGAAAAGGCCCTGCCGCGCCTTGAAAAAGATGCGCGCAAGAATAAGGACCTGGCTGCTGAGGTGGAAGCCACCAAGAAGGCGCAGGAGATTCTAGAAGATGACCGCACCCTCTTCGCAGCAGCTAAGGAGGGCGAGATTGACCTTTCGCTCGTGCGCGATCTGCACCTGATGACGGCAAAGCCTTTCCTCTATGTCTTTAACTCGGACGAGGCCGTGCTTACCGACGACGCAAAGAAGGAAGAGCTTCGCCAGCTCGTCGCCCCGGCCGAGGCCGTGTTCCTTGACGCCCAGACAGAAACTGAGCTGCTTGAGTTGGAAGAAGACGAAGCGCGCGAATTGCTTGAGTCCGTGGGCCAAGATGAGCCGGGGTTGGCTACTTTGGCCAAGGCGGGTTTTGCCACGCTGGGGCTGCAGACCTATCTCACCGCCGGTGAGAAGGAAGCCCGCGCGTGGACCATCAAGCAGGGCTCTGCCGCCCCGCAAGCCGCCGGCGTTATCCACACTGACTTTGAAAAGAAGTTCATCAAGGCCGAAATCGTTTCCTACGATGACCTAGTAGCCGCCGGTTCTATGGCCGAGGCTCGCGCTCACGGCAAGGTCCGCCAAGAAGGCAAGGACTACATCATGCAAGACGGCGACGTGTGCGACTTTAAGATCGGCGGTTAATTCCGCGTCCTCTAAGTCTTGGGCCTCCTAACGGAGAAGGCACTGCCCGCGCAGGCGGAGAAATTATAGCGAATGAGAATCTTCCGCGTTATTTTGGGCGAGGTACCCAAACTATAGGAGGTCACATTATGGCTGAACTAGACAACAAGACCATTGCAATTATCGCTACCGATGGATTCGAAGACTCTGAGCTGACTTCCCCCTTGGAGGCCGTGAAGAACGCTGGTGCTACCGTGCGCGTCATCGCCCCTAAGGCCGGTACTATTACCGGCAAGAAGGGCACGGAGATTTCCGTTGACGCCGCTACCGCTGACTCCACCGGCGAGTCTTTCGATGGCATCATCTTGCCTGGCGGTACCGACAATGCCGACCTGCTGCGCTTGGACAAGGCCGCAGTAGAAATCGTGCGCAACCACATGAGCAAGGAGCTCCCGCTTGGAGCTATCTGCCACGGTGCATGGATCTTGGCCGATGCTGAAGCTCTAAAGGGTCGTACCTTGACGTCCTTCCCCTCCTTGCAGACCGACCTGCGCAATGCAGGCGCTACGTGGGTAGATGAGGAAGTCCACTGCGATCAGGGCTTGGTGTTCTCCCGTACTCCCGATGACCTGCCAGCCTTTAATGCCAAGCTGGTTGAGGAGTTTGCAGAGGGACAGCACTAAAGCTCCTCGCTTGCACGCCACGGGTATCACCCGTGGCTTTTTTGATCTTGCGCCAGAGTTCCGGCCCCTATAAGGTTATAGTTTCCTGAAGGGGAGTAGTTCCCTCGGATGATTCGAGATGCCTGGTCGACATACTGGCGTTTAGCCCGGCCAGCCAGCGTCCGCAATGTACGCGGGCGTGAACGAGACCTTCGGTCAGCAACCGCACCGAAGGGAAAGACTATGTCTTCAATTGCCTCTGAACAGCGCATTCTTGAGCGCTTTATGCAGCTTTCCATCGCTGCCGCCTTAGCCACCATCGTCCTCAAGGCTTTGGCAGCGTGGCTTACCGGCTCGGTGGGCTTCCTATCTGATGCCCTTGAATCCGTAGTGAACCTCGTGGCGGCCGTCGCCGGTTTTTATGCCCTCCGGATTGCTGCCAAGCCGGCCGATGATAACCACCAGTTTGGCCATGGCAAAGCGGAGTACGTCTCCGCCTTGGTGGAAGGCGCGATGATTTTCAGTGCGGCCGGCATGATCATCTATACGGCCATCCAGCGCTTCTTTATTCCGCAGCCGATTGCGGAGGCAGGCTGGGGCTTGGCATTATCGACGCTTTCGTCCGTGCTTAACCTGGTGGTGGGTATCGCGCTCATCCGCGCCGGCAAACGCTACCGTTCTGCCACCTTGGATGCGGATGGGCATCACCTGCTTACCGACGTCTGGACTTCCGTCGGCGTCCTTGTCGGTATCGCCGCCGTTTACCTAACTGGCTGGATGTGGCTAGACCCTGTAGTAGCACTCGCTGTGGGTATCAATATCTTGTGGACTGGTTACACCCTCCTGCGCGATTCCTTGAGCAGTTTGCTTTCTGAAGCACTTCCCGCGGATGAGCGCCAGCAGATTCGCCAGCTGCTGGCCCGGTTGGAAAAGGAGCAATCGGTTACCTTCACAGACCGGCGTACTGTCGCCTCCGGCCGTCAGCGCCTGGTCTACTTGACCATGGAGGTGCCAGGAGAGTGGAGCGTCATGCATTCCCACGAGGTTGCTGACGTCGTGGAAATCGCGCTAGATGAACTGTATCCGGGCTGCAGTGCGTTCATTCATGTGGAACCGGCGGGCGTGGAAAACCGCCGCCCGTACCTGTTCCGCTAGGCCTTAATATTCTAAGTTTTCCGGCGGTCACTGGGGCTGATTTTTTCTAGACCAATGTGTGTATAGACCCGTTCGGGTGAATAGGGCCTGTACATAAACTGTGACTTTCCACAGAGGGCATACACCCTATTGAAAGCGGGCTGTGAGTTTACTGGCACCGCATTTTGGGGGTGCGGTAAGTCCTGAATGATTTGGAGAAATTGGAGGGTGTTGGCTAGGGCGCTGCGGGCAAGTGAAACGACATCCAATTTTTAGCTTCGGGCCATTTATGGTGCAGATTTCTTAACGTTATGAAAATGTTATTGGTTGCTCTGAGCTGCATGAAGCCTTCTCTGGGTAAATAAAACGGCAAAAATTTCTCGCTGTCGGTCGAAAAATTTTGAATTCTCCGTATGGTGGTTGTCACACCAAGCAAATAGCGATTCTCACCCCCGCATTCCACATGTGGGGGCAAGAATATGTCCTTTTGATTGGTTGAAGAGAGCTATACCAATAGTAGAAAGGATTTACTGACAATGGGTAAGAACATTAAGGATCTGTTTAACGCAACCGCATACGACAAGGACGGCGAGAAGCTGGGCAACGTTAACGAGGTATTCGTTGATGACCAGTCCGGCCAGCCTACCTTCGTTGAGGTTAACCACGGCCTGTTCGGTATGAACTCCAGCCTCGTTCCGCTGCGCGGCCACGACTTCTCCGGCGATGACCTGAAGCTGGGCTTCTCCAAGGACCGCATCAAGGACGCTCCGGACTTCGATTCCGATAAGCCGCTGACCCCAGAGGCACAGTCCGATATCTTCAAGCACTACGGCCTGGATAATGCACAGGACGTTACCGATTACAAGGACTCCAACCTAGACTCCAAGCGCGACGTTCAGGCTGGCGCTGACAAGGACCACAACCTGACCGCAGGTGCCGGCGTTGCTGGCGCTGGTGCAGGCGTTGCTGGCGCACACGCTAACGAGAAGAAGGAAGCTACCCACAGCACCGATTCCGCTGCTGCTGAGCGTAAGGCTGGCGTTGCCGATAACGCTGCTTCCAAGAACACCGCAGCTGCGCACACCAACAATGACGGCGAGCTCATCCGTTCTGAGGAGCAGCTGAACGTCAACAAGGAGCGTGTAGCTACCGGCGAGGCTCGCCTGCGCAAGTACGTTGTAACCGACACCGAGACCGTTGAGGTTCCGGTTGAGCGCGAAGAGGTCCGCGTCGAGCGCACCCCGATCAACGCTGAAGATGCCAAGAACTACAACGGCACCATCTCCGGTGACACTGAGGAAGCTTCCGTCACCCTGCACGAGGAGCAGGTAAACGTGAACAAGGAAACCGTTCCGGTTGAGAAGATCAACCTGAAGAAGGACACCGTTCGCGACACCGAGACTTACACCGAGGAGCTGCGCAAGGAGCAGATCGACACCGATGGTGTTGATGGCCTCAAGAAGTAAAAGCGCATAGCTAAACGCCCGCAAGGTTTTCCTTGCGGGCGTTTCTTATGTTTTTGAGGGCTTATTTAAGCCTTGGCACCGATGGCTGCGGCCGAGTCAGAATCCATAATGTACTTGACGCCGCTCTCTGCTGCGTCCCAGGTTGCATTGTCTTGGATGCCGGCGCGGTTAGCAACGACGGTGGCGCACAGTACCTGCCCGGTGACGTTGAGTGCAGTGCGTCCCATGTCAATAATCGGCTCAATGGCCAGCAGGAGACCGACACCGGCCAGCGGAAGGCCAAGTGTAGATAGCGTCAGCGTGAGCATAACCGTTGCGCCCGTGGTGCCTGCGGTAGCAGCGGAACCAATGACGGAAACAAAGATGATGAGCAGGTATTGGGTGAAGTCGAGGTTAATGTCGTAGAACTGGGCAACAAAGATGGCTGCAATGGCCGGGTATACGGAGGCGCAGCCGTCCATCTTGGTGGTTGCTCCTAGCGGAACGGCAAAGGAAGCGTATTCAGAGGGAACACCCATGGCCTTTTCGCTAAAGCGCTCGGTAGCTGGCATGACACCCATGGAAGAACGGGTAACAAAGCCCAGGGAGGTGACCGGCCAAACGCGCTTATAAAAGCCCATGACTGGAATCTTGTTGAACTTCAGTACGGCGGGGTAGACCACGACAAAAACCAGACCAAGGCCCACGTACATGGCCAAAACGAACTTGCCCAGCGAGCCCAAGGCGTCCCAGCCGTAGGTTGCTACTGCCTTACCGATAAGGGCGGCGGTGCCAATCGGTGCAAGGCGGATGATCCACCACAAGATGACCTGGATGACCTTGAGGAAGGACTCGGTAAAGCGCAGGAACGGCTCCGCGGACTTTCCGGTCTTGACTGCGGCGATACCAATGGCCAGTGAGATGACAAGCAGTTGTAGCGCGCCAAAGCTGAGGGATACTTCGCCGTCGGAAAGCGAGGCAGAAAGGCCTACGAAGTTCTGTGGCAGAAGCTGCTCAAAAAACGCGGTCCACGAGCCGACGTGGGAAGGATCCTGCGCAGTGGCGGCATCGACGCTCGTGCCGACGCCCGGCTTCATAATGATGGCAACGAAAATGCCCATCAAGACAGAGAAGAATGCGGTAATGGCGAACCACACCAGTGTGGAAATCGCCAGGGAAGCCGCGTTAGCCACCTTGCGCAAATTGGCGACAGAGGTAACAACAGCGGCAAAGATCAGCGGCGGGATCATCACCTTGAGCAGCTGGACGTAGGCGCTACCGACTCCCGTGAGCAGGGTGGTCAACCAACCGGGGTTGTCTGGGTCAGTATCCATGCCAGAGGCGATGAAACCCAAGATGAGGCCGATGATAAGGCCGGCGATAACTTGCGCGCCGAATCCTGTGGCCCAGCCTGGGAGCCCAGAGCGCGAAGATTCCTGTTGAGACATAAAGGTTCCTTTGAAAATAAAAATGGACAGATCGGACTAGTTTTCAGATACTGTCCTGTTCAACTTCAACTTCGCTCAGTTTATTCCTTCGACGTCTTTAGGCACAAGACGTGGGGATTCTCCCATGGCTGCGACCTCATCCTTCGCGCTCACCGGGTGGCTTCCTAATACCTGGGGTTCTTTTCCCACTGAGCGCGAGGGGGAGGAGGAATTGTGGTGGGCGCCCTTGGCGCTCACCAGAGCGGGGTGGAAGCATCACCTTCACGCTGCTGGAGAGCGCGAAGGGAGGAGGGCGAAGCGCAGAGCGAGGAGGGGCTGCGATTTCTGGAATACTGGCAGCATGAAAATCCTCGTGACTGCATTTGACGCCTTCGGCGGAGAAAGCATTAACCCTACAGAACAGGCGCTGGAGCAATTACCTGAGGAGGTTGGGGGAGCGGAGCTTGTCAAGGCGGTGATTCCGACCAAGTTTGGGGAATCCCTGCGCCGAGTAATTGCACTCGCAGAGGAATCATCAGTCGATGCAATTGTCTGTATGGGGCAGGCAGGTGGCCGGGCACATATCACCCCGGAGCGAGTCGCCATTAATGTGATGGATGCCGAAATTCCTGATAACGCGGGTTATCAGCCAGTGGATGTACCGGTCGTGGAGGGTGGCCCAGCGGCGTATTTTTCCACGCTACCGGTAAAGGAAATGGTCGCGGCGATGGATGATTGTCCGGCGCGGGTGTCGAATACGGCGGGGACTTTCGTGTGCAATCAGCTCCTGTATGGTCTTTTGCATCACTTCGCGGGGACGGAGGTGCGCGCGGGATTTGTACATGTTCCCTATATTCAGGAGCAGAACAAAGCGGATAAGCCCATGATGGCGCTAACTGAGATAGTCGAGGGGATAACGCGGGCACTCTGGGCGGTGCAGGCTAGTTAGGGTAGCCTTTGTGGCTTTTTGGACCAGCGAAATATAGATTTATGGATATGTCTCGCTTTAGCCCTCTCAACTGGCCAGTTGTGCGCCAGCTGCGTAGCGGCGATCCCTTTGGCAGGGACGTCAATACGCAGTCTCAAAAGAGCAAGGATAAACATGGACGCACCGTGGAAGCGGACCGCGTGGTGCAGTCAGTGTGCCCGTACTGTGCGGTCGGTTGCTCGCAGCGCGTGTATGTCAAAGATGACCGTGTCATCCAGGTAGAGGGTGATCCGGATTCGCCCATTTCTCGTGGGCGCTTGTGCCCGAAGGGATCTGCGTCGGAGCAGCTCATTAACTCTGCTACGCGCCTGACCAAGATTAAATATCGCGCGCCTTACTCTTCGGAGTGGCAGGATCTTGATGAAGATACCGCGATGGAGATGATTGCGGATCGTTTCTTGGAGGCGCGTCGCAACGGTTGGCAGGATGTCGACGATGAGGGGCGCACCCTCAATCGCACGATGGGCATCGCCGGTTTGGGCGGTGCGACCTTGGATAATGAGGAAAATTACCTCATTAAGAAACTGTTTACCGCAGCTGGTGCGATACAGCTTGAGAACCAGGCTCGCATATGACACTCTGCCACCGTTCCTAGTCTAGGAACTTCGTTTGGCCGCGGCGGCGCAACCCAACCGCTGCAGGATATGGCGAATGCGGACTGCATCGTCATTGAGGGTTCTAATATGGCCGAGTGCCACCCAGTGGGATTCCAGTGGGTAGTGGAGGCCAAAAAGCGTGGTGCACGCGTTATTCACGTGGATCCGCGCTATACGCGTACGTCCGCGTTTGCGAATCGCCATATTGGTATTCGCGGCGGCACGGATGTAGTGCTATTGGGTGCAGTGATTAACTATCTGCTGGAAAATGATCTGTACTTCCATGACTATGTGGTGGCGTATACCAATGCGCCGATGATTATCTCGGAGGACTACCAAGACACCGAGGATCTAGATGGTTTGTTCTCTGGCTATGACCCAGAGACCGGAAAATACGTTACGGATTCGTGGCAGTACGTGCAGAAGCCCGAGGGTGCGTCGTGGAATGTGGAACGCGATGAATCGCTGGAGCATCCGAATTCGGTCTTCCAGATTCTCAAGCGCCATTATGCACGCTATACGCCTGAGATAGTGGAGGAGACCTGCGGTATTGCGCAGGAGGACTTCTATTACCTAGCGGAGTCGATCGCGCGGAATTCCACGCCGGATCGCACCACGTGCTTTGCTTATGCTTTGGGCTTTACTCAGCACACTTTGGGCGCACAGTTCATCCGTACCGCAGCCATCTTGCAGCTGCTGACCGGTAATGTGGGCCGACCAGGCTCGGGCATTATGGCGTTGCGTGGACACGCGTCTATTCAGGGGTCTACTGATATTCCGACCCTGTTCCACTCCCTGCCGGGGTATTTGCCTATGCCGGGCGTCGATAAGCAAAGCTGGCCTGAGTATGTAGATGGCATCCGCAATGAGTCGCAGAAGGGCTTCTGGCAGATCGGAGAGAACTATGCGGTCTCGCTGATGAAGTCCTACTGGGGCGATGCAGCGACCAAGGAAAACGGGTGGGGTTATGACCTCATGCCACGTATTTCTGGTGCGCATTCGACCTATGAAACGCTCATGGCAATGCTGGATGAGCAGGTGGAAGGCTATTTTGTCTTCGGCCAGAATCCGGCAGTGGCGCAGTCTAATGGCGGCATGCAGCGCCGTGGCTTGGCGGCGCTGAAATGGCTGGTTGTGCGCGATTTCCAGGAGATTGAGACTGCCTCGTTCTGGAAGGATTCGCCGGAGATTAAAAACGGCGAGCTTAAGACCGAAGATATCGGTACCGAGGTTTTCTTGATGCCGGCGGCCACCCACGTGGAAAAGGCGGGAACCTTTACCCAGACGCAGCGCATGTTGCAATGGCGTTTCCAGGCGGCACCGCCGCCAGGTGATGCCAAGAGTGACCTGTGGTTCTTCTACCAGTTGGGCAAGAAGATTAAGGAGCGTCTGCGCGATTCCACTGATCCGCGTGATCTGCCTTTGCAGAAGGTCACGTGGGATTATGTGGAAACCGAGGAAGGCGAGCCGAATTCTGAGGACGTCCTCAAGGAGATCAACGGTTATTACCTTGAGGGCCCGAAGAAGGGCGAGCTTTTGCCTGCCTTCGTGGAGATGAAAAATGATGGCAGCACCTCGGGTGGCTGCTGGATCTACACTGGCGTGTTCAAGGATGGTATTAATCAATCCGCGCGCAAGGTTCCTGGGTCGGAACAGAATGAAGTAGCTCCGGAGTGGGGTTGGGTGTGGCCAGCAAACCGCCGCCTGCTCTACAACCGTGCTTCGGCGAAGCCGGATGGCACTCCGTGGTCGGAGCGCAAGAAGTATGTGTGGTGGGATGCTGACCAGGGGAAGTGGGTTGGCGATGATGTACCGGACTTCCCGGTTACTAAAGCCCCTGACTACAAGGCTCCGGTCGACGCCGTGGGGCCGGACGCCCTCGATGGCACCGATGCCTTCATCATGCAGGCTGATGGCCGCGGTTGGCTCTTTGCACCGACCGGGCTTTCCGACGGCCCCTTGCCCACCCACTATGAGCCGCACGAGTCCCCGGTACACAATGTGCTGTACAAGCAGCAGCAATCGCCGACGCGTCTGACCATTAAGCGGCCAGATAACCTGTCGCGCCCAGAGCCAGGCGAACCTGGCTCGGAGGTGTTCCCATTCGTGTTCTCCACTTATCGTTTGACGGAGATGTACACCTCGGGTGCGATGTCACGCCGCTTGCCGTATCTGGCGGAGCTGCAGCCGGGCCTATTCTGCGAGGTTGATAAGGCCTTGGCAGAAAAGCGTGGGCTAGAAAATGGAAAGTGGGCCACCATCGTCTCGCCTCGCGGCGTGATTGAGGCGCAGGTCTTGGTCACTGACCGTATGCAGATGATGAAGATCAATGGCGAGGAGTTCCACCAAATTGGTTTGCCGTATCACTATGGCGAGTCCGATTCCACAGCCGTAGCTGGCGATGGTGCCAATGATCTGCTGGGCCTCACGCTGGAGCCGAATGTATTCATTCAGAATTCCAAGATCGGCGCCTGCGATATCCAGCCGGGGCGTCGCCCTCGTGGTGAGGCCCGTGTGGAGATGCTCAAGGAATACCAGAAGCGTGCGCACCTGAACCTAGATTCCGGCAATGATCTACTCACCGTGGATGATTCCTTCACCTATAACCCAGAGCCGCAGCAGCCCGTGGATGCGGACACGCCCGGCGAGAAGGGCGAGGAAAGCGAAGAAGGTAAGTAAATGACAAATCTACTGACCGAGAACGCGAGCCGGCACGGCTACGATAAGTACCGCCGCATGGCCTTTTTTACCGATACCTCCATTTGTATTGGTTGTAAGGCCTGCGAGGTGGCGTGCAAGGAGTGGAACCGCAATCCGGTAGAAGGCTATGACGTCACCGGTGATTCCTATGACAACACCGGTGCGCTGGGCGCTAATACTTGGCGGCACGTGGCCTTCGTGGAACAAAATAATGACCGTATTGAGCACGCCCGCGAGGAGGGAAAGAAGCTCATTTCTTTGGGCATGCCTTCGGTCGGGGCGCAGCCGCAAGAAGTTGATACCACTCCGCCGGATACCGATACCTTCCGGTGGCTGATGTCCTCGGATGTCTGCAAGCACTGCACGCATGCAGGTTGCCTCGATGTCTGTCCTACCGGCGCACTGTTTCGCACCGAATTTGGCACTGTGGTGGTGCAAGATGACGTGTGCAATGGCTGCGGTACCTGCGTAGCCGGTTGCCCGTTCGGTGTCATTGAACGCCGCGATGATGGCGGTGTGGCGCTGAAATATGACAAGACCGCCACGGTGGATTACGTGGATAATTCCCATGCTGGCGTCAACGTGTTGAAAAAGCTCAAGCAGCTTGCCCCGCAAGGCCCGGACCATACACCGGGCGAGGCGATGCCGATCAAGAACTTGGGCGTGGCCCAAAAGTGCACTATGTGCTATGACCGCTTGAAGCAAGGCGAGCAGCCAGCGTGTTCTAAGACCTGCCCGACGGATTCCATCCAGTTTGGCCCTTATGAGGAGATGGTGGCCGCCGCCAAGGAACGTGTGCGGGTACTGCACGAGCAGGGGATTACCGAAGCCCGGCTTTATGGTGCTAATCAAGACGATGGTGTTGGCGGAACCGGTTCCATCTTCTTGCTTTTGGATTCGCCAGAGGTCTATGGGCTTCCGCCTGATCCACGCGTGCCGACGGCGGATTTGCCGCAGATGTATAAGACCGCAGTGAAGGCTATCGGCGGTATGGCGCTGGCCGTGGCCGGTTCCTTCCTGATTGGGGGACGTAAATGAGCAACTTTGATGAGTACCGCCCGCCGCAGCCGGAGCGTCGTAATCGCTACCGGAAATTTGATGGCACCAAGCCTAAAAAGAAGCGCAAGCGCCCAGGCGCGGGCGCGCAGGATGGTTCCAAAGAAGAGCGCATGGCGCAGGATTTCGAGTTCTCGTCCTACTACGGCCGGCCAGTGGTTAAGGCGCCGCCGTGGGAATGGCCAATCGGTGCGTATCTCTTCTTGGGCGGCGTCAGTGGCGGATCGGGGCTTTTGGCCGCCGGCGCACAGGCCGTCGGCAATGCACCGCTGCGTCGTACCACGCGCCTTTCTGCCTTTGGCGCGGCGGCCGCGGGATCAGTCTTTTTGATTCTGGATTTGGGCCGCCCGGAGCGCGCGCTGAATATGTTCCGCGTCTTCAAGGTGACCTCGCCGATGTCTCTGGGATCGTGGATCCTGTCGGGCTTCGCGAGCGCGGCCGCGCTGCCGGCCGCAGCGGAAGTGGATGCAGCGACTGGCCATAAGCTGCCCCTGCCTAAATTCGTGCGCACGGCGCTGCAGAAAGCGGCTGGACCAGCTGGCGCAGTCGCGGGAGTGCTCGGTGGTCCGCTGGCGGGGTATACCGCGGTATTGCTGTCGAATACCTCGAACCCGGTGTGGAATGACATGAAAAAGCACCTGCCGTATGTCTTTGTTTCCTCGGCAGCGGCGGCGTCATCGGGAATGGCTATGGTGACGACTCCGGTCGAGCACGCAGGTCCTGCCCGCGTGTTGGGCATGGCCGCCGCGGCCAGCGATCTAGCGGCGACCAAGGTCTTGGAAGAAGGCATGGAGCCGGAGCCGCGCGAGGAGCTGCACGAGGGAAAACCGGGCACGCTGATGAAGGCTTCGGAATACCTCATTGCGGCCGGTGGCGTGGGGAGCATGCTGGCTGCGGCCACAAAGTCCCGCGCGGTATCGGTGGCCGCGGGGCTATCGTTGTTGGCGGGATCGGCGTGCACCCGCTTTGGTGTGCTCAACGCCGGCCTAGAAGCAGTGAAGAATCCGGAGACTACCATCGGGCCGCAAAAGCGCCGGGCGGAAAAGCGCCGGCGCGAGCAGGGTCTCGACCACGATGTAGTGAGCCCGGACTAGTCCACCTCCCGTAGGGCGGGAGCGAGTTCCGCGCCGATATCTTCCCTGCGTTGTTGCTCGGCTGCGGAGCAATAAAACTGCCGGTCGGTGGACCCGAAGGGGAGGGGAGCATGCGCTTGGCGATGCCCCCTCGGTTGCACACCCCATCAACCCCAGCGCGGCTAGGGGCGCTGGGGAGGAGAAATTTTAGGCCTTGATATAAGCATCGCCAGTGCGCTCGGTGGTGTGGCCGATGACGGGGTAGCCGGGGACCTCGCCGATAAGGAGGAGGCCGCCGGAAGTTTGGGCGTCGGCAAGCAGCACCAGCTCTTCCTCGCTCAAGGAGGTTTCCAGGTGCGGGCGTACCCAGTCGAGGTTGCGGCGGGAGCCGCCGGGGATGAATCCTTCCGCCAAGGCCTTTTTCGCGCCGTCGATGGTGGGCACTGCGGAAAAGTCGAGCTCCGCGGCGATGCCAGAGGCGCGGCACATCTTATAAAGGTGGCCGAGCAGGCCGAAGCCGGTGACATCGGTGGCCGCACGCACGCCCGCCTCCACCGCGGCACGGGCGGCCTCGCGGTTCAAGGTGGTCATGGAATCGACTGCGGCTTGGGATACCTCGCCGGTGGCCTTGTGTTTATTGTTGAGGATGCCTACGCCGATGGGCTTGGTGAGGGTAATGGGCAAGCCGGGCTCGGCGGCGTCGTTACACATGATCTTTTCGGGCGCGACGATACCGGTGGCGGCCATGCCATAGAGCGGTTCAGGGGCAGTAATGGAATGGCCGCCGGTAACAGAGATGCCGGCTTCGGTGGCTACGTCCATGCCGCCGCGCAAGACCTCGCGCAGCACGTCGAGTCCGAGCTTTTCATTGGGCCAGCCTACGAGGTTGATGGCGGTAACGGGGGTGCCGCCCATGGCATAGACATCAGAAAGCGCGTTGGCCGCAGCCACTCGCCCCCAATCGTAGGGGTCATTGAGCATCGGGGTGAAAAAATCCGCGGTGGAAATAACTGCTAGACCATCCTGGATTTTGACGGCTGCGGCATCATCGCCATCATCTAGTCCCACCAGTACATTAGGGTCGGCCTTGCCTATCAGGCCCTCGACGGCAGACTCAAGCTGGCCAGCGGGAATCTTGCAGGCGCAACCGCCGCCTGCGGCGAAAGAGGTGAGTTTAATATCTTCGGTCATAGCGCCATTTTACTCATCTCCAGAGATTATCTGGCTGCAAAGCTAGGGCGGGAAACCGCTTGTGGCGACGTGTGGCGATAGGGCAGAGGGCGCTGAGTTTTCGCCTTCGAGGGGCTTGGTAGACGTAGCGGGTGACAGGTGTATTGGCACCGGGGAATGCGCGTGTAAGGTGAGCACACGGAGGCGTACGTGTCCTGGTGGGCGCCCCGGTCTTCAAAACCGGTGAGGCCGAGCATCTCGGTCTGGCAGGTTCGATTCCTGTCCGTCTCCGCCACTCGCGCGCAAGGAGGAATGCCACAGTGCCCACGCCCACCCCTGCAGCCCGCCCCGATCCCCGTCGGAATATTCCCCGCATGGATGAGCTGCTCCAGCTGCCAGAAGTAGAAGCCGAGCGACAGCGACTTGCCGAGCACACCATTCGTGCAATTGTTCAGCGCACGGTTGCCCAAGCACGCCGCGGCGATCTGCCTATCAACGATATCCCCACAGAAATTGCGCAGCGCCTGGGGCAGAAGAGGGTGCATTCCCTGCGGCCGGTCATCAACGCCACCGGCGTCATCATCCATACCAACTTAGGGCGCGCCCCTCTTCCGGGAGCCGCAGTAGAGGCCCTTCATGACGCCGCCTCTTATACCGACGTGGAAATGGACCTTGATTCCGGCAAGCGCTCGAAAAGCCGCGGAGCTGGCGCCACGGCTGCGCTGCTCGCCGCCTGTCCCGGTGCAGAAGATGCCCTCGTGGTCAATAACGGTGCCAGTGCCTTGCTTTTAGCCACTGCCGCACTCGCGCCGGGCAAAGACGTCATCATTTCGCGCGGCGAACTTATTGAGATCGGTGCGGGCTTTCGTTTGCCGGAGCTCATCGAGTCTACGGCCACGCGCCTCAAGGAGGTCGGCGCGACTAATCGCACGCATCTGGCCGATTATGAGCGCGCGCTGGGGGAAAATACCGGCGCCATTTTGAAGGTACACCCCTCCAATTTCCGCATTGAGGGCTTTACTTCTGCAGTCGGGGTGGATGAGCTGCACCGCCTAGCAGCGCAGCACCATACGCGGCTCATTGTGGACCTGGGTTCTGGTTTGCTAAATCATGATCCCGCATTGCCGGAGGAACCAGATATTCAGGCCCAGCTGCGCGCCGGCGCCGATATCGTCATTGCCTCCGGCGATAAGCTACTCGGCGGCCCGCAGGCAGGAATTTTGCTCGGTACCAAGGAGGCGATTGCTGCGGTGAAAAAGCACCCACTTGCGCGCGCCGTGCGTATAGACAAGCTGCGCCTCAACGCCTTGGAGGCCGCAATTTCCACGCCTTCGAATGCGGTGCAGGATGCATTGCATCTGGCCAGAGAGACCCATCGCGCACGCACGGAAGCGATAGCGGAGGCAGTCGGTGCGCGCGTAGTGCCCCACGATGGCCGCGTAGGCGGTGGCGGGGCGCCCGAATACCCGCTATCTGGTTTCGCGGTTAGCCTGCCCGAACACTTTGCGGAAGCGCTTCGCCACCACGAACCACCGGTGGTAGCCCGCGTGCATCAGGGCAGCTGCTTAGTGGATATCCGCTGCGTTCCCGCAGAACAAGACGCCATGGTCATTGCCGCTATTAAGGCGGTGGGCTAGGTGTACGTCGTTGCCACCGCCGGCCACGTGGATCATGGCAAGTCCACCTTGGTGCGCGCACTTACGGAGATGGACCCGGACCGGTGGGAAGAAGAGAAGCGCCGCGGGCTCACCATTGACCTAGGATTTGCCTGGACCACCTTGCCCTCTGGTGCAGATGTGGCTTTCGTGGACGTGCCTGGCCATGAAAAATTCTTGGGCAATATGCTTGCCGGCGTGGGCCCGGCCCCAGTGGTCCTTTTCGTGGTGGCAGCTGATGAGGGGTGGCAAGCCCAGTCCACCGATCATCGCGATGCCTTGCGCGCACTGGGCGTAGAGCATGGCATTATCGCTCTTACCCGCAGCGACCGCGCCACCGTGGATCGCACCGCCGAGATCCGTGCGGAGCTGGCAGATACCCCGCTTGCCGACGCCCCCATTATCCCCGTCTCCGCCCCTACCGGCGAAGGCATTGCAGAGCTGCGGCGGGCGCTGGATGATGTGCTTGCTGAAGTACCTGCTCCCGATCCGACAGCCCCAGTGCGCCTGTGGGTCGACCGTGCGTTTAGCGTAAAGGGAGCGGGCACCGTGGTCACCGGAACACTCGCCGCGGGCAGCTTGCGCGTAGGCGATAGCCTGCAAGTGGTGACAGCTGAGGGCGAAAAGACGGTGGAGATTCGGGGACTGCACAGCGAAAATCGCGCACAGGAATCCCTTGGCCCTGTCACCCGCGCGGCCGTCAACTTGCGGGGCGTGGATGCCGCCGAGATACACCGCGGCGACGTAGCGCTGAGCCCAGGCGCATGGCGCCTGGTGGAGCACCTCGATATTCGCCGCACCTTTGGCGCCGAGCTCGATGGGCTGCCAGATAACCTCGTCGTCCACACCGGTACCGCCGGGGTAGAGGGCCACTTGCGGCCCCTTTCGCCCGATTTCGCGCGCCTTAGCTTGGCCCACCCGCTGCCCCTTCGACTCCTCGACCGCTTCGTCGTCCGCAGCCCCGGCGGCCGCCACGTCGTCGCCGGGGTAGAAGCAGTAGATCTCCGCCCGCCGGAGCTTAACCGTCGCGGTGCAGCCCGCCGCCGCGCAGAAGAACTCAGCGCGCAGGAGTCATTTAGGGATCCTGCCTCCTATCTGCGGCGCGTCGGCTACGCCCGCTTGGATGACCTCGCCCGCGATGGCTTCGATACTGCCGCGCCACCCGCAGGCATCATCGCCTTCCGCGAGTGGTGGATAGCCGCTTTCCAGGTAACGCGGTGGAAGGAAGCACTCAACGATGCTCTGCATGCCCACGCTGCCGCACATCCCTTGGCACCGGGAATGCCTCGCAAAGCGGCCATGGATGCCCTCGGCCTGCGCGATGAAGGATTACTAGGGCTTGCGATTGCCGCTGCGAAAGCAGAAAGCAGTGAGGGAGTGCTGCGCTTGCCTGGGCAACGGGTGGAGCTCGGCGCGGCTGAGCAGGGCATTGCTGCTATCGAGGAGAGACTTAAAGCAGCACCTTTTGCGGCACCGGAGGCAGATGATTTAGCGGAGCTGGGCCTGGGTACCAAGGAGCTTGCTGCCGCTGAGCGCGCTGGGCGCCTGTTGCGTCTTCAGCACGGCATTGTGCTTTTGCCCTCGGCGCCAGAGGAAGCGCGCCGGCACTTGGCCGAGCTGGAACAGCCCTTCACGCTTTCTGCTGCCCGCCGGGCCTTGGGGACGACGCGACGGGTAGCCATTCCGCTCCTGGAATATTTAGATGCCCAGCGGATTACTCGCCGCGGGGAGGGAGGCTGCAGAACCTTGCGCTAGCAAGGACACTTTGGCGGGGCCGGTAGCTATTTGCGGTGGTTTCCTCCGCGGTGGTGGGAAGTCTCGCGTGCTACGCGCCGAGCCCGCACGCGCGCGGATTCGGAAGAATAACGGCCTGGTTCCTCGGCTACCGGGAGCACGCGCCAACTAAAACTCTGCTCGCCTGGGACAGAGGAGACCAAATCTGCAAGCTTGGCGCTGGCTTTAGGCGGCGTGGCCGAGTGAGCAGTTTGTTGTAGCGAAGCTGGCTGGGAAGGCGCAGCGGGTGCGGCTGGCTGCGCGTGCGGTCCTTGCGGACGACGCGAGCCCGTGGGAAGTGCAGTGACGATGGTCTCGCCGGATACTGTGTGATCCCAGACTTCGGGCGGCGTGGGCATGGATGCGGGCGCGGCGGCAGGAATCGCAGGTTGGGGAGCAGGCACGCGCAATGGTGGGACGGCGGGGGAGAAGATTTCCTCGGTGGTGGCGGTATCGGCGGGGATATCGACTGCAAGCATGCCGTGGCTCGTGTAGGCACGGGCGGACAGCCCCGCTCCGGAGGCACTAGCAGCCTCGAATGCGGCACGCAGACCAGGCAGCGAGGCGATATCGCCGCAGGGGCCGAGAACCATATCGTCGCAGGTAGCCACAGCCGTACCGGAAAGGTCTTCCAGGGTAACGAAGAATTGTTGCGTACCCATGCACTGAAGCTGGGGTGAGGAAAGGTCGCCGGCGGCGACGTCGATAAGCACGCCTCGTCCTCCGGCAAGCAGCGCGGTTCCTTGGGGCTGGTCATTGACCGGAACCATCCACGGCCACAAGCCAAGGGACACGGCAATCTCCACCTCGCCGTCAACTACTTCCACTGTGGCAATAGTCTGTGGCTGGGCAAATGAGTTTTTCAAACGCTCTAGGGCGGGGTACTCCGCGGCTTCGACTTCGTCCAAAAAACCTAAGAAGCCGAAGTCTGAGCGGATGCGCCAGCCGTTGGTGTAGGTATCGGGCTCTAGGGAGACATCGACAAGCGCTGCATGCTCGGACACGCCGGGGATACTCAACGCGGTGCCCAGCACGGGGTGCTCAAGGACTGCGACATGCTCCACGCCGAAGTAACTAGTCGCGAGCGGGTAAAGCGCCATAGAAAGTCACTCCCAAGGTTAAAGGCCGGTAAACAATGCTGGACCTATTTTACGCATATGGGGGTAAGGCTGACGCCAGCTTTATATCCAGCGAGTTTTTATTAATGTGTAGACATCTCTTTCAAAGTGACGCCTGAAAATAGAATAGGAGTAGAACCATCTCTTCTTCACCGTCTTCTTCATCCCGCCCTGTGCGCGGGGTAAATAGCTCGGAAGAAAGTAAAAAACGCACCCGCAACGCCAAGCGCATTCTCAAAGACATTATGTACCCGCATAATATCCACCCTGCGCTGGTGCCGGGCGTTTCCATTGAGGATCAGAAGGTTAAATATGGAGTGGATAAGCCGATCCTCGTGGCGGTCGGCGGCCTAGTCATGGCCTTCGTCATTTGGGGTGTGGTTGCGCCCGAGCAAGTCTTTGATGCCTCTTCGGCCGCGCTGGATTGGGTAATGCGCAACTTGGGTTGGATTTTTACTGCCTTGGCTACGTTCCTGATGTTTTTGCTCCTCATCTTGGCCTTTTCCAAGTACGGCAAGATTCCACTGGGGCTCGATGGGGAGAAGCCAGAGTTTTCCACGGTGAGCTGGGCTGCGATGCTCTTTGGTGCCGGCATTGGTATCGGCATTATCTTCTTCGGACCCTTCGAACCGCTGAGCTACTACCTTTCGCCGCGGCCAGGCGCGTACGAGGCAGCTAGCGATGAAGCCGTGCTTGGGGCAATGGCTCAGGCCGCCATGCACTGGGGATTTAATGCTTGGGCAATCTATGCCATCGTGGGCTTGTGCGTGGCCTATGTGTCTTTCCGCCGCGGCCGCGTTCCCCTGATGAGTTCCATTTTGATGCCGCTTTTTGGCAATCGCTCTACAGATTCCCTGCCGGCGCGCATCATCGACGGCCTGGCCATTATTGCCACGCTCTTTGGTACCGCCGCGACCTTGGGCATTGGTGCGCTGCAGATCGGCCGCGGCGTGGAATTGGTTAGCGGCTGGTCCACCACCGGCAATACTGCGGCGCTGGTCATTATCGTGGTGCTGTCTATCGGCACGATTTTTTCGGCCGTTTCGGGCGTGGCTAAGGGCATTCGTTGGCTCTCAAATATCAACCTTGTGCTAGCGCTTGCGCTGGCGCTGTTCTTCTTCGTGGTAGGTCCCACCGCTTTCTTGATCAACATGTTGCCGGCAGTGGTGATTGAGTATCTCGATGAAATGCCGCAGATGCTCTCTGCCAATATGGGCGAAGGCGAAGATATGGTGGAATTCCTCTCCTCATGGACCACCTTCTACTGGGCTTGGTGGGTATCGTGGTCACCATTTGTGGGTGTTTTCGTAGCCAAGATTTCGCGCGGGCGTACCATCCGCCAATTCGTGCTTGGCGTGTTGCTTATTCCATCGGCCATCATTGTTGCTGCCTTTACCGTCCTTGGTGGCACCACCATTTGGCTGCAGCGCCGCGATGGCGATATCGCCCCGGACGGCACCATTGACTCTATGCCGGCGGCAGAAGATATCTTCTTTAAGGTCCTGGACCATTTCCCAGGTGCTGAGTGGATGGCACCCATTGTCATTCTCATGCTGGTTGTCTTCTTCATTACCACGGCGGACTCCGCATCCATTGTGAACTCGCAGCTCACGCAGCGGGGTAACCCCAAGCCAAACCCTATTGTTACCGTCTTTTGGGTGGTGTGCATGGCCGGCATCGCCGTGGTCATTTTGCTCGCTGGCGGACGCAATGCGCTGCAGGGCCTGCAGAACCTTATTACGATTACCTCTCTGCCATTTGCGGTCATCATTGTGCTTATGTGTATCGCGCTGGTGCGCGAGCTGCGCCATGATCCAATCTCTATCCGTCACTTCTACGAGGATGAGGCGGTTTCTAATGCGATTGTGCGTGGCGTGCGCGATTATGGTGATAACTTTGCCTTGTCCATTGAACCGACGGAGGGGGACTATGCAACGGGCGCGCACTTCAACTCCACTGCAGCAGAGGTGACCGATTGGTACGCGCGCACGGACGAGGAAGGCCACGCTGTGGGCTATGACTACGAGACAGGCGAGTACGTGGACAATGATCCTTCTATCAAGAATGGCGAATTTATCTCCCCTGTGCCTGAGGACAAGGATGAGGGTTAATACCTGATAATTATTATCAGGTAGGGTGCCAGCTATGACTCTTAGTACCTTTGCTTTCGCCTTCGCCTTGGTGCTGCTTTCGGGGCTATCGACCTCGATTGGCGGAGCCTTGGCGGTGGGCAAGCGGCAGCCAGGTCCGGCTTTCATGGCCGCAGCCCTAGGTCTTTCGGCCGGTGTCATGCTCTACGTCTCCTTCATGGAGATTCTCCCCGAAGGCATGTCTCAGCTTTCCGACGCCCTCGGGGGCGAAGTCGCCGGCACTTGGGCCGCCGTCGGCGCCTTCTTTGCTGGCATCGCCGTCATTGCCATCATTGACCGGCTCGTGCCGGAAGAGATCAACCCCCATGAGCCGGCTACGACGGCCGAAGAGGCACGACGCAAAAAGCTGATGAAAACTGGCGTATTTACCGCCTGCGCACTGGGCCTGCACAATTTTCCGGAAGGATTCGCCACCTTCTTATCCGGCCTAGAATCTAAGGAAATCGCGGTGCCGGTGGCGGTGGCAATCGCCATTCACAATATCCCGGAAGGCATCGCGGTGGCCGTCCCGCTGCGGGAGGCAACCGGATCACGCACGAAGGCCTTCTGGTGGGCCACCTTGTCTGGACTGGCGGAGCCGATTGGCGCACTCATTGGTTTCGGCATTCTCATGCCGGTTATAGGGCCGGCAACAATGGGCATTAGTTTCGCCGCCATCGCCGGCATCATGGTCTTTATCTCACTGGATGAGCTTTTGCCCACCGCCGAAGAAACCGGCGAGCATCACCACGCCATTTATGGCCTGATCGCCGGCATGGCCGTAATGGCGGTGTCGCTCATGCTATTTATGTAGCTGCTGGGCTGCGGTGATTTAAGCCTAAGCCTCCGCCTGCTTGGCAGAGGAGGCCGAGGACTTGCCAAAGGAGGCCTTGACCGCCATGACGATGGTGGCGATGACCGTGCCGAGAACCAGTCCGCACACCATGGACATGCCGGTCTCTGCCAGCCAGGCCAGGGCGCCATTAGAAATCTTTTCGGTCACGGAAGCGATGAATTCGTGTGGCTGATTCATGCCGAATTCGTGCAAGCCCTTGACCACGATATGGCCGCCGACCCATAGCATCGCGGCGGTACCGATGACGCCGATAATATCGAGCACAATGGGCATGCCCTTGACCAGCGCGTTGCCCACCGTGGATTTGCCATTGTGGCGCTCATTTAAGGCTATGCCAATATCGTCCATCTTGACCAATAGGCCCACGGCACCGTAGACACCCAAGGTCAATATGATGCCGACGAAAATGAGGGCTCCGAGGCGCATCCAGAACGGCTGGTCGATGACCTCGTTCAAGGAAATGACCATGATTTCAGAGGATAAGATGAGGTCAGTGGTAATCGCGGACTTGACCAAGCTGTCTTCGGCGTCGGCACCCTTTTCTTGCACCGACTCGGTTTCTTTCTCTCGGTGGGGAAGAAGGTGGTGCAAGATTTTCTCGGCACCCTCGAAGCAAAGGTAGGTACCGCCGCACATCAAGATAGGTGTGAGTGCCCACGGCGCGATCCAGGAGAGGATCATCGCGATGGGCAAGATGATAACGAGCTTATTGATAAGCGAGCCCTTGGTGATGCGCCAAATCATCGGCAGCTCGCGCTGCGGCTTAATCCCTTCGACGTATTGCGGGGTTACCGCGGTATCATCGACTACAACACCAGCGGCTTTCACCGAGGTCTTGCCCGCGAGTGCGGCCACATCGTCAACGCTGGAAGCAGCGGAGCGGGCGATCAAAGCGACGTCGTCAAGCAGCGCAAATAGGCCACCGGCCATAAATTATCCTTCTGGGGTTAGGGTAATGTCATCGGACCACGTCAAGTTTATCCCTTGATGTGCCAACCAAGCCATCGCATCGTCACCGCTGCGAGTAATGCCTTCCACTGCGGTTAGGGTGGTGTCGATCGCTTTTTCTGCATCCTCGGCAGTAATCAAGCCAGCGGAGGTGGCGGCAGAGAGCTCATCAATATCGAGCACGGAAATGGGCTCGCCGCGCGTTGCGACCAGGTCCACATAAAGATCGCGGGTGGTCCAGACCGCACCATCGCGCTGGATTTCGGCAACGTCGATATAAAAATCCTGGTGGACGTCTACGCCCGGACGGAAGTGAAAGATATTGGCACGCAGGTTAAGGCCGGGGAGCAGCCACGATTCTAGGTAACCAAAGCGTGGGTGATCGGCGCCGCGGGCCATGTACAGACCAAACTCGGTTTCGGCGTAGGTATCGACCTCGCGCAGGAAACCTTTGGGGTCGGTATTGGTGTAATCGGTGGTATTAAAGGTCTCGCGCTTGACCGGATGGAGGTCCGCCGCCATTTACTTCACCTCAAGGAAAGCGGCAGTGGGGGCGAATTTGCAGTGGGACTCTTGGGTTTTAACGCCGCCGGATAGAAGCGCGATAACGGTACCCTTGCCGGTCTGGGCGGTGCCGGACAAGGTAGTGGGGCCATCCTGGTTGATGCCGTTGTTATTCAGCGGGGTGATGCCGCTGCGCAGGGTATCGAGGTTGAACCACTGCACATTCATTCCGCCCTGCTCGCGCGCGGCCGGAGGAGTACCAAGAGCAGTAAAGAGGAAGACGGTTTCGCCCGGTTTTGCGCCGGGTGCCGGCATTTCCGTGGGGCCAGGTACGGCAATGGCCGAGCCCATGGCATCGCTGGTGCCGCCGATGCAATGCGCGGAGACCGTGGGCCAATAAAACTGGCGGAAATTCGGGTTATTGCCCTCCGGCATAGCCACGCCGCCCTTGCCATCGCCGCCGCCGGCGAAGAATGCGAGGCCGGATAGGATGGCGTTGCGGGCATCTTCTGGAATCCACGGTTGAGCCGCGAAGGCGCGGATGCGATCTTGGGTTTCCTGATTGGGGCGGCCTAGCTCGTCGAGGGGGCTATGGGAAGAAGCCTGCTGCACCAGGGAAGAAAGGTCTGGTGCAGATGCTTGCGCTGGGGCGACGAGTGGGGAGGCGAGGCCGATGAGCGCGGCCGTGGCGGCGGAAATATAACCGATGCGGCCGGATAGGCGCCAGGTGGTGCGGGCGTTGCTCACGTTATCAATTCCTTGGGTGCGGTCTCGGTCAGGGCATTCAAACCCCATTAGTCACAATCGTAACAATAGTACCTAAAGTAACGATAGTGATAGCTAGGGAGGTGTCAAGTGTGTTTGCGATCTATAAGAATCTTCGCTCGCCCTATACGGTGCGTTACCGGGTAAAGCCAACCCCAATGCTGCGCTTGGCCCTTTAAGGGGGTATCGTGGGAGGTCGTTCAAGATCAATTTCGCGCGCGCAAGCGCTGTAGATCCTCCGAAGGAGTAACCCACTAGTGAGTAATACCGAGTTCCGTAATGTTGCCATTGTCGCGCACGTTGACCATGGCAAGACCACCCTGGTCAACGGCATGCTGGAGCAGTCCGGCGCCTTTGGTGACCACGGTGAACACACGGACCGCGTCATGGACTCCAATGATCAGGAGCGCGAGCGCGGCATTACCATTCTGGCCAAGAACACGGCCATTCACCGCAAGGGCCTAGGCAAGGACGGCCAGGACCTGATTATTAACGTCATCGACACCCCAGGCCACGCCGACTTCGGTGGCGAGGTCGAGCGCGGTATTTCCATGGTGGATGGCGTCGTCTTGCTCGTCGATGCCTCCGAGGGACCGCTGCCGCAGACCCGCTTCGTGCTCACCAAGGCACTGGAAGCCAAGCTGCCGGTTATTATCTGCGTGAACAAGACTGACCGTCCGGATGCCCGCATCGACGAGGTTGTCTCCGAGTCCCAGGACCTCCTGCTGGAAATCGCCGCCGGCCTGGAGGATGAGGAAGCTGCAGCCGCCGCCGAGGAGCTGCTGGACCTGCCGGTTCTCTACGCTTCCGGCCGCGCCGGCGTTGCCTCCACCGAGAACCCAGGCGATGGCAACGTCCCTGCGGGCGAGGATCTGCAGCCGCTTTTCGACGTCATCTATAACGTCCTCCCAGAGCCTTCCGCTACCGTCGACGCCCCACTGCAGGCGCACGTGACCAACCTGGACGCCTCCGACTTCCTAGGCCGTATCGCGCTGCTGCGTATCTACGCCGGCCGCATTAAGAAGGGCCAGCAGGTGGCCTGGATCCACTACGACGAGGATGGCAACCAGCACACCAAGACCGTGAAGGTCGCCGAGCTGCTGCGCACCGTCGGCTTCGAGCGTCAGCCGGCCGAGGAAGCCATCGCCGGTGACATCGTGGCTATCTCCGGCATTTCTGACGTCATGATTGGTGACACCATCGCCGATCCGGAGCACCCTGAGGCTTTGCCGCGCATCACCGTAGACGAGCCGGCCATCTCCATGACCATCGGCGTGAACACCTCCCCGATGGCAGGCCAGGGCGGCGGCGATAAGCTCACCGCGCGTATGGTCAAGGCCCGCTTGGAGCAAGAGCTCATCGGTAACGTTTCCCTGCGCGTGCTGCCCACCGAGCGCCCCGACGCTTGGGAGGTCCAGGGCCGTGGCGAGATGGCGCTGTCCGTGCTTATTGAGTCCATGCGCCGCGAAGGCTTCGAGCTGACGATTGGCAAGCCGCAGGTTGTGACCAAGGAAATCGACGGCAAGACCTACGAGCCATACGAGATCCTCACCATTGACTCCCCGTCCGAGCACCAAGGTGCTATCACCCAGCTGCTGGCCGCCCGCAAGGGCCAGATGCAGGCCATGGATGTGCGCGAGGGCGACTGGGTACGCATGATCTTCCGCGTTCCTGCCCGTGGCCTCATCGGCTTCCGCACCCAGTTCATGACCGAGACCCGCGGTGCCGGTATCGCTAACTCCATCTCTGACGGCCTGGATGTCTGGGCCGGCGATATCAAGTCCCGCCCGACCGGTTCCCTGGTGGCTGACCGCACCGGCCAGATCACCCAGTACGCGCTGACGCAGTTGGCTGACCGCGGCAACTTCTTCGTCGAGCCGGGCGCTGAGGCCTACGAGGGCATGGTCGTTGGTGCCAATAACCGTGATGAGGATATTGACATCAACATCACCAAGGAAAAGAAGCTGACCAATATGCGCTCCGCTACTGCGGAGGCCACGGTCACCCTGGCCAAGGCACACACCCTTTCCTTGGAAGAAGCACTGGAATTCTGTGGCAACGACGAGTGCGTCGAGGTCGCCCCGGACGTCCTGCGCGTGCGCAAGGTAGAGCTTTCCGCTACCGACCGCAAGCGTGCGGCTGCTCGCGCGAAGCAGATGAATAAGTAGTCAGCATCACTCTAGGTTGTGGTGATTGAGGTTGTGGTGATTGCCGCTGACGTGGCAACCATCGCCGCCACCGCTGCCGCCTCCTCAACTACGGCCTTGACCGCAGAGGAGGCGGTTTTGTCATACTCGACCTCCTTTTTGATTTCCTGAATGCGTGCCCGCATCTCCCGGCGCTTCATTCCCTCCGCATCGTTTTTCAGCAGGGTATAAGCCCCGCTGACCTCGCGGAGAATATCTAGGATGATGACGTCATTGATCGCGGCCGGACGCTGCGCTTTCAATACTGCAACCAGCCGCTCGCGCAGTTCGTTTTCTAGCTCCAGGTCCGTCATGATGTAGCGGTCGCCGCTTATCTGCCACCACTTGGCCTTTTCCACATCGAGCTGTCCATTCGCGTGGAAATCCAAAGCGATGATTTCCCGCGGGGTAAACCACGAAGCCTCCAAGAGGCTCTGCATGCTGGTGGCCTTGTGCTGCTGCAGCTCCTCCCAAGCCCAAGCCAACACGGGGTGCTCCGGGCGCTGTGGAGTAGTCTCCACCCTTTTCTTCTCACCGAGCTCTACATGCCCGCCCAGCAGCAGGTCCGCGAGTACGGTGGCGCGCAGCGCGGCCTCATTATTGGACACCCAGTCTTCCTTCTTGCCGTTGTCCTTGGTCAGTAGAAGGAACATTTCTTGGCAGATGAGCATTGGGGCCTCCTCAAAAAGTAGCGGTCTATGGCCGAGTCTAGCGCCATTAATCTTCGTTTCGGCGGGGTAGAGGGACTAAAGTAGTCCGCGATGAAAAAGAATCCGGCTTCAACAAGGCGTGCGGCTATGGCAGCGGCGGCGGTGCTGAGCGCCGCCAGCCTCGCTTTCTTAAGCGCTTGCGCGGCTAACCCCGGTCCTCCACCGGTGGTGGAGGATAATGCCTCCGCGCTGCAAGAGGATCAGGCCACCACCACTGCAAAACAGCAAGAAGAGCCACCCCAAGACACCGATTCCGCCAAGCGTCCTACTATCTCAGTGGGCGTAGATCCCTTGCGCGCGGGCTTAAACCCGCACCTGGTGGCCAATAACTCCGAGCTGGTGGACCAGATTGCGGAACTGGTGTTGCCTTCAACCTTCCACGGCGGTCAGAGGGACGCCGATATCCTGGAATCCGCCGCCGAGGTCAACGCCCCCAAGGGGGTGGCGCAGCGGGTGCGCTACGTGATTGCATCGCCTGCGCAGTGGTCAGATGGGACGCCCATCTCTGGCGCGGACTTTAGCTACTTGTGGAAGCAGATGACCACGACCGCCGGTGTACGAGATCCCGCTGGCTACCACGCCATCTCGGCAGTGAATACCTCTGATGGTGGTCGCGTAGTCACGGTGGATTTTTCTCAGAAGGTTAAGGACTGGCACCTGCTGTTCCATAACCTACTGCCTTCGCACTTATTGCAAGATGATAATTTCGACTCTGCTTTAGCGGATAAGATTCCAGCCTCGGCCGGACGCTTCCTTGTCGATAGCGTGGACCGCGGCCGCGGAGTCATTACCTTGAACCGAAATGATCGGTTCTGGGGCGCTAACCCGGCCCAAGTGGATGTCATCCAGCTAAGTGAGGTGCGCGATAGCACCCAGGCGCTGAATATGCTGCGCTCCGGACAGATTGGATTCGCGGACTTTACTCCGGACCAAACCTCAGAGGAGGCGTTGGGTCTTTTAGGGCATGTCTCTGAAAAAGCACTTACCCGCCCACGCCAACTGCGCCTGCATATGTCTACTGCGGAAGGCGCATTGGAGGAAAGGGCAGAGCGCCGCGGATTGGCCTCACTGATTGATACGGATCAGGTCGCCCGCTTGGCCACCGGCCGCGCTTCCAATCTGGAGCCCGGAAATAACCCTATAAGCAAAGACACGGATCTTACTGCGTTGCGCGCCCGCGCCAGTAAGAAACCGATTCGCTTTGCAGTAGACCCTACTAGCCCCACTGCCTTGGCCGCGGCAAATACCCTCTACGATGTCCTGGAAGCCCACGGGATAGATGCCGAGGTGGTTTCCGAGCGCCTAACCACAATAACCTCCAAGCTTTTGCCAGAAGGCGATGTGGATGCTGTGGTCACTTGGGAAGATATCTCCTTGAACTCGTTGGCCGCGGCAAATATCTTTAGCTGCGATAATAAACAACCACTGGCAGGCGATTTGTCCGGAATCTGTCCGGAGAATGCGGAGGAGATTCGCAAGGAAATCTTGTCCGGCGCCCTCAGCCCAAAGGAAGCCCTTCGCCGCATTCGAGAAGTGAACTCTAAGGAAGCGCTCTACGTGCCGCTGATGGATGAGACGCGTATCCACGCGCTCGGGAAGGGTATTGTAGGCCCCGGCCAAAGCATTGATGACTGGGACGGGGGTCTTATCACCGCGCCCCGCTGGAGGATAGATGAAGACTAAGGATTTAACCGGCTATCGCGTGGTGGCAGTCCACGCCCACCCGGATGATGAAACCCTTTTTATGGGCGGTACCCTGGCGAGCCTCGCCGCACGCGGCGCCGAGGTCACCGTTATTACGCTCACCTTGGGCGAGGACGGCGAGGTTATCGGTGAGCCCTATCAGGGCCTGGCCGATCATGATCAGCTCGGCGGCTTTCGCGCTCGCGAATTGGCTAACGCACTGGAGGCTCTTGGAGTAAAGGGAATCCAGCTGGGCGGCTTCGGTCACTTCCGTGACTCCGGCATGGCGGGCTCACCCTCGCACGAAAATTCGCGCGCGCTGGTCAATCGTATCGATGAGGCTGCCGATGTCCTCGGTGATGAGCTCGAAGCAATTGACCCCCACGCCATTTTGACCTACGGGCCCGATGGCGGATATGGCCACCCGGATCACATTGCGGTGCATAAGGTGGTGATGAAGGCGGCGTCGCCAAGCGTGCGCATTTGGTACGGCATTTTTGAACGCGCCGCTAACTACGCCGGCCTGGAAACCCTCGATGCCCCAGCTGGATGGACCAAGCCCAGCCAGGACTACTTGGACAATTTCACCAACGAGGGGGCTGATGTCACTGTCGCTCTCTCTGACGCCGCCTTGGACGCCAAGCGCCGCGCCATGCGCGCTCACGCCTCCCAAATTTGGTTGGCCGATGGCTCCACCACCCGCACCAATCCCGCGTCCGCTGTGGCCGCGCTCCATGAACCTCAGCGCGTGCCCGGCGCCTTTGGCCTGTCCAATCTGCTAGTTATGCCGCTGCTGCCTGCCGAATACTTCCAACTGGGCCAAGGTGAGCCGGCCGATGATTTGCTCGGTGGCCTGTGATGCGCACGGATTTTAGCCGCGGCGAGCAGGTAACCGGCCTGGTTTGGTTGGCTATCGGCGCGTTGCTTTCGGTATTTCTCGAGGTCATTTATCTCACCGCCCGCATCCCGCTATCGAATGGGGCGAGCGTAGCCTTTCCCATTACCATTGTGATTGCGTGGTGGTTTAACTCCGTGCTCACCCGCACCGCCCGCTTGTGGAGCCGCACCCCGGTAGTCGGCGCCATCCCGCTCATCGTATGGTGCTTGGGCTTTTTCGCCTTCATGTTGATGGTGCCAATGACTGGAGACATGCTCTTGGCCAATAATATTCTCAGTCTGCTCCTGCTTTTGGCCGGGATAGGCGGGGGCGTTTGGCCATTTTTCAAGCAGAAGTGACATACTGTTAAACATCCCAAATCCGTGACATCAGGAAGTTTCAAGGAATCTCCATGACTTATACAATCGCACAGCCTTGCGTTGACGTAATGGACCGCGGCTGCGTTGAGGAATGCCCTGTTGATTGCATCTACGAGGGCAAGCGCATGCTCTACATCCACCCGGATGAGTGCGTGGACTGCGGCGCCTGCGAGCCGGCTTGCCCAGTCGAGGCCATCTTCTACGAAGATGACGTTCCCGATGAGTGGCTGGACTACAACGACGCCAACGCAGCCTTCTTCGATGACTTGGGCTCTCCGGGTGGCGCAGCTGCCCTCGGCCCGCAGGACTTTGACGTTCCGATGATTGCCGCGCTTCCGCCACAGAATCAGGAGTAAGACATGGCTCGCACACCGCTAGGAAAGACGCTTCCAGACTTCCCCTGGGATTCACTGGCCGGCGCCAAGAAGAAGGCCCAGGCCCACCCGGGTGGAATCGTTGACCTCTCGGTGGGCAACCCCGTTGACCCAGTAGCCCCAGGCGTGCAGCTTGCGTTGACCGCAGCCGCGCAGGCCCCCGGCTACCCCCAGACCGCCGGCACCCCGGAGTTGCGCGAGGCCATCGCCGCCGCGCTGACCCGCCGCTACAATATGCAGGTCGATCGCGTACTGCCGGTGGTTGGTACCAAGGAGGCCATCGCCTGGCTGCCCACACTTTTGGGAATGCGCGGCGAGACCGTCGCCTTCCCCTCGGTGGCTTATCCCACCTACGAGGTGGGCGCGCTGCTTGCCGGAGCGACTCCGCTGCGCGCGGATTCTGATTTCCACGACGCCTCTTTAGTCTTTTTGAATTCGCCGTCCAATCCCACGGGCCGTGTGCTCGGGGTGGAGGAGCTGCGTCGCATCGTGGCGTGGGCGCGCGAGACCGGCGCCATCATCGCCTCCGATGAGTGCTATATGAGCTTGGGCTGGAATGACGATAATCCGCCGGTGTCCATCCTCGATCCGCGCGTGACCGACGGCGATAATACCGGGCTGATTGCCATGCATTCGCTGTCCAAGACCGCGAATATGGCTTCTTACCGCGCCGGCTTCTTCGCGGGCGATAACGACCTCATCGACGAGCTGCTGCTGCTGCGCAAGCACGCCGGCCTCATCGTTCCAGGGCCCATTCAGGCCGCCATGGTCGCCGCGCTAAACGACGACGACACCGAGACGCTTCAGCGCAACCGCTACGCCTCCCGTCGCGCGGTGCTCATGCACGCGCTTGTCGACGCCGGCTTTACCATCGACCACTCCGATGCCGGCATGTATCTTTGGGCCACCCGGGGCGAGAACTGCCGGGAGACCATCGACTGGCTTGCCGAGCGTGGTATCCTCGCCGCCCCTGGCGACTTCTATGGCCCAGCAGGCGAGAAGCACGTGCGCATTGGTCTCAACGGCACCGATGAACGCATCGATGCTGCAGTAGACCGCCTTGCCGGTGCCTAATTCCGGCAGGCCTCCCGCACGCGGGGGCATATCCCCGCGCAAGACGGTATTGCGCGGCCACGTGCCCGAGCAAGGGGAGTACTTCGCCGCCCGCGCCGGCGATTCCCCTTATCCGCCTGGGGCTTTGCTGCCGGCTGGGGCCGCGCTGCCGCGTCCCGTGCCCGCCTGGTATCACCCCACTGTGCCTGCCGAGCGCCCCATTCCTTTCGACTACTCAGTCATCTACGCCGACCGCGACCTCATCGTGGCCGATAAGCCGCACTTCCTGCCGACGACCACCAACGGCCGACTGCAACGCGAAACTCTGCAAACCCGGCTGCGCGTGGACTTCGGTGAAGACGATATCGTGCCGCTGCACCGCCTAGACCGCTTGACCGCCGGCCTTGTGCTGTGTTCCCGCAATCCCGCCACTCGCGCCGCTTACCAGCGCATCTTTGGGGAGGGGAGTGCAGTGAAGAGGTATCGGGGCGTCGTTAAGCGGCCGCTTTATGTGGACCGGGAAATCACCCTGCACATGCACAAGCCCCGCGGCTCGCGCCAGGTGCTCGTTGCTTCCGATGGCACGCCCACCTCTACGTATGTGCGCGTCGCCGGCCGGGAGGTGACCATGTGGCCGCGCACCGGCCATACCCACCAACTGCGCGTGCTGCTTAATCATCTGGGGCACCCGCTTCTCGGGGAAGACACGTATCCCGCTCCGCGCGAGCTCGACCTCTATGATTTTCGCGCCCCGCTCTCTCTACTCCATGAGGCTATCTCTTTTATAGATCCTCTATCACAATCCGAGCGTCAATTTTTCAGTTCGCAAGTCTTAAGCACTACAATTGAATAGTTATATATTCACTGGCTAGAAAGGCGGCCCATGGCAGACCTCAGCGTCGCGCGCTTTGTGTCCAATTTTGGGCAGTTTATCAAATTCGGAATTGTTGGCGGCTCCGGTGCCGCGGTTAATCTCTTTGTGGTCTATTTGTGCAGAAAGATTACTTGGTGGTCTGGCGGCATCGAGGCGGATGATCCCTTCATCAATCTCTTCGGCTCTGTTTTCCATATCCGTTGGTACCATGTGTTTTTGACCATTGCGTTCTTGGTCGCCAACACTTGGAACTACCAGCTGAATCGCATGTGGACTTTCCGATCGGTGGCGAAGGTGTCTTGGCTGCGCGGTTTCTTCCCATTCCTTCTCGCTGGAATTGGAGCTTTTATCGTAAGTCAAGTTGTGGCGACACTCTTAATGAATCCGACTTCGCCGCTGCACTTGCCCACAGACATTCTGGATGATTCGACCGGTTTGCGTACAAAGGTGTACTGGGCATCGGCCATTTCTATCATTGTCGCTATGCCGATTAACTTTATCTTGAACAAGCTGTGGACCTTCCGCTCGCAGCCGAAGACGCCTCAACTTGTCGAGGAAACCGAGCCGGCCTAGCTAGGTCCCGTATTTCCTTCCTCTCCGCCCCCGCGCTCACCAGCGCAGGCTGGCGGAGATTTTTCTTTCTCCCAGTGAGCGCGAAGGGGACAGTACCTCCCGCCGCGCTCACGGGGAACGAAAACAAAGAAAACCCACCGTCCGCGGTGAGCGCGAAGGGCGGGGTGAGGTGCCGGAGTGAAACTAGTCTTCTAACTCGGCATCGAGGCGAGCTTGGTCGCGGCGGTGCTGGCGGCGACGAATGAAGGGGGTCAGGGCGAGCACGGTAATGGCGCCGACTGCGGTACCGATGAGGTAGGAGACGGGGTCGTGGCCGTCGGCTGGCGCATAGGCGTTATAGGCAATGCCGGCGAACATGACTATAAGAGGGATGAGGTAGACAGCGATAGCCGTCCAATTGCGGCTAACAATTGGGGTGGCCACGCGCTGGCGCATCCAAGCAGAACCGATGGAGTTGCCCACGATGGACGGCACGAGCGCGAGGAAGCACAGCATGGACATTTGGCCAGGAAGGACCCAGGCGAGAATTGCGGCGACGACGAGTTCGAGGAACGGGATTGGGGTCATTCCGATTGCGCAGGCCTTGTAAAGAGTGTCGCGTTCGAATTCATCGCGAGTCGCGCGATCGATTTCCTTGAGGGAGTAATTGGCGATGGCGTTAATCATGTTGTTCAGCTCCAAAAATTTCTTCGACGGTTTTTCCTAGTTCGTGGCAAATATCCAGTGCGAGGTGCACGGAGGGCGAGTAGTTGCCGCGTTCGATATTGGCGATGGTTTGGCGGGATACGCCAACTCTTCTGGCGAGTTCAGCTTGTGATAATTCGAGCCAGCGGCGCCATTTGCGGACCATGTTCGGGTGCTCGGCCACCTGTTCTCCTTTACGGGCTGTCGTTCTTGCATTACCGAGTGTAAAGGAAATTTGTCACCAAGGCAAGGGTTATACGCACAGATGTCACCGCCAATAGGGCACAGTGGCTGAGGTAGGGAGCTGCGGACTACCGCCTTTTAGCACTTCCAACGTGGCCTTGACGAGCAAAACGGCTTGGCTGAGGTGGTGGATGATGTCATCGGCAGTAAAGCGCAAAACGGTATAACCGTGAGCTACAGCCGCGTTCTGCTTGGTACGGTCAGCTTGAAAGGCCACACTGTGCTTGTGGTATTCCCAGCCGTCAACTTCTACCAGCAACTTGCCAATCTTCAGGTCAAAGCGGTAGCCGGCGATGAGAACATTGTGCTTGGGGTAGATTCCTTCTGCGCGCAGCTGCCTGCTTAGCGTGCGTTCCGGTGAGCTATCTGCACCTATAGCAGCGTGTCGTATCGTCTCTTTAAGAGGCTTCGGAACGCGCCGCATTCGCCGACGGTCCTCTTCGAGGCGGCCGGGCCCGTGCTTTCCGCGGTAGTGCGCTTCCAATAATGGCCTGCACACACGCGAAATCTTGCGCGCAGCCCATAGCGGTTGCACCACCGGTAGGCCATTGATCTTGTGTGTGGCCCGGAGACGTGAGTGCGAAACGTGGAAGCAGTTTCCCTTCAATGTACGAGGCCCCTCCGCTTCCAGTGGAAAGGTTAGCTGCCGGCCGAGATAAATCTCTTGTGCAGTCTTTCCGGTGAAATGGATTCGGCTGAGCCCATGCGCCAAGGCCCGCGCCGCCGCCTGGGGCGTCCATGTATCGGTGTAAATCCCCCGATGTACGCGAAAGAGCTTGCCCTCACGCACCTCGCGGCGAATCGCCTCTTTGCTCAAACCTTGCTCGCGTAGTTCCGCGGTTGTCCATTCCCCATGTGATTGAACGTAAACGGCCGCAGTGCGTGATGGCTACGCACACCCTGGCAGCCTGTGGATAACTCAAAGGTGGGGCCCTATTTTCCATCGCGTGGCCTGGATCGCTGTGGATAACCGCCCCTCGCGCTCACCGTGAACACGGATCACCGTCAAAGGGCGGCTGCCGGTGAGCGCGAGGGGAGCGATAGAAAGCCCATGACCTTTGCGCTCACCGGCAGAGCTTTCCGACGTCCCCATTCGCTCCCCGTGAGCGCGGCGGGCGGAACATCGGGCAACTCACCCCCTCGCGCTCACTGGGGGACGAAAAGAGGAGCCCCTCCGCGTGCCGGTGAGCGCGAAGGGCGGGGAGTAGCGGGGAGCGGCAGGGGGGGAAGAGGGGCAGGGGGAGTCAGGGAGGGGCTAAGTCAGCGGCAGGGTGGAGGTGGGGTCAATCCCGCGAACCTTGGAGTTGATGACACCGGCGACGGCGAGCACCGCGAACATAGCGGTGGCGGAGAGGAGTTGGGTGCGGGCGGTGGCGTCGGTAAGCATGAGCACCGCGATGGCCGCGAAGAGCGCGAGGGCGAACCAGGTGAGGTAGGGGAAGGCCCACATGCGGATGGGGAGGGGATGGAGTGCTTCGAGCTGACGGCGCAGGCGCAGCTGGCTTACGGCGATAAATACCCACACGATGAGCAGGGAGGCGCCGGCGGCATTGAGCATGAAGGTAAGAAGCCAGCCGGTATCGGCGTAGTTGAGCACCACCATGACGGCCGAGAGTAGGACGGACAGGGCAATAGCGGTGGTGGGAACGCCGTCTTTATTTGTAGTAGTGAAGATGCGCGGAGCCTCGCCGCGGGAGGCCAGCGAGTGCATCATGCGGGAGGAGGCGTAGATCTGCGAATTGAAAGCCGAGAGCAACGCGAGGACGATGACAACCTCCATGATGCCGGCCGCGCCTGGGATGCCGGCGCGCTCGAGGACCATGGTGAAGGGCGATTCCGCGGCCGTGGAGGCACCTCCCAAGATGGAATAAGGCAGAAGGAACGTGATGACGAGAACGGAGCCCAAGTAGAAGATAGAGATGCGCAAGATGGTGGAACGAACGGCGTTGACCAGGGATTTTTCTGGGTCCTCGGATTCGGCAGAGGCGATGGCGACGACCTCGATGCCGCCGAAGGCGAAGGCTACGGCCAAAAGGCCGGCCGCGACGCCGCCGAGGCCATTGGGCATGAAGCCGTCCTCGAGGAAGACGGAGGTGCCGATGAAAGAATGGCCAGGCAGAAGTCCCAGGATGAGTAGCGCGCCGATGATGAGGAAGGCCACGATGACGACGACCTTGATGAGGGCGAACCAGTACTCGAATTCGCCGAAGCTACGGACGCGCAGCAGGTTGATGATGCCGAAGAGGACCACGCAGATAGCGGCGGGAATCCACGGCGAGACGTCGAACCAGGAGCCAATGAATCCGGCCGCGCCGGTGATTTCGGCGCCGAGTACGGCGACGGTGGCCAGCCAATAAATCCAGCCCTGGGTAAAGCCCGCCCAGCGGCCGATGCCATGTTCGGCGTATTCGGAAAAGGAGCCGGAGGCGGGGATAACGGTGCCCATCTCGCCCAGCATCTGCATCACCAAAATGGCCAGGAAGCCGGCGATGATATAGGCGAGGAGCACGGCGGGCCCGGCGGCGGAGATACCGACGCCGGTGCCGAGGAATAGTCCGGCACCGATGGTGGAGCCAAGCCCCATCATAGTGAGGTGGCGGACCTTCAGACCAGAACCGAGGGAGGAGGAGTTATCAGTCACTCCTCCATCATATTTTCCCCGATTGGTCTATAGGAATCGGGGGTATTAATTCTTGTGCAGCTCGTCGTTCAACGCGACGGCCTCGGCCTTCCATTCCACAGCCTCGACGGCACCGGAGATGGAGTTGCGGCGCAGCAGCATACCGGAGGCACCAGAAAGCTGGGAGCCCTTGACGCTCTCGCCATTGTCGACGCCCAGTGCTTCCGCGACCTTGCCAAAAACGGTCACCTTGGTGCCGGCGGTGACGTAGAGGCCGGCTTCAACTACGGCGTCGTCGCCAAGCGAAATGCCGATGCCGGAATTGGCGCCGAGCAGGCAGCGCTCGCCGATGGAGATGACCTCCTTGCCGCCGCCGGACAAGGTGCCCATGATGGACGCGCCGCCGCCGATATCGGAGCCATCGCCCACGACGACGCCCGCGGAGATGCGGCCCTCCACCATGGAGGCGCCCAAGGTGCCGGCGTTGAAGTTTACAAAGCCCTCATGCATGACGGTGGTTCCCTCAGCAAGGTGGGCGCCCAAGCGCACGCGGTCCGCGTCGCCAATGCGAACGCCGGACGGTACAACGTAGTCCACCATGCGGGGGAATTTGTCAACGGAGTAGACAACGACCGGGCCGCGGGAGGCGAGGCGGCCGCGCACCATCTGGAAATCGGAGACGGCGCAGGGGCCATAGTTAGTCCAGACCACGTTATTGAGGTGGCCGAAGATGCCATCCATATTCAGGCCGTGCGGCTTGACCGCGCGGTGAGAAAGGAGGTGCAGGCGCAGGTAAGCATCGTAGGTATCGACGGGTGCGTCATCCAGATCCTTGATGGAGGTCTCGACGGCAACGCGGGCCACGCCGCGCTCCTCGTCTGGGCCTGCCAGCGCGGAGAACTGCTGGGGGACCTCCTCCAAGCGCTTGGTCTCGGTGGTCTCTACGGTCTTATCGGTATAAACGGCTGGGAACCAAACGTCCAAGACGGTGCCGTCATGGGTAATGGTTGCCAGGCCACGTGCGGATGCAGAAGTCATGCCCGCTAGCTTAGCAACTCCTTCGGCGCGTCTGCGCGCTGGCCGGTGGGTAGTACGAAGGACAAGATGACGAGTATCGCAGCGAGGATGAGTACCGAGATGACCTGGTTGCGTGCATCCGGGTCAAAGAGCATGAGCAGGGTGAGCCCGCCCAGCGCCGCGGTCGTGACCCATGGCAGCCAGGGAAAGCCGGGCACACGCAGATCAGTCAACTCGCCATTTTCGCGCATTTGGGGATGCAGTTTGATAAAGGAAGCCACGATGAAGAACCAGATGACCAGCAGGCACCCGCCCACTGCATTGAAGAGAAATGCTAGGAGCCCCGGAGGGTTCCAAAATTGCAGGCCTACCGAAGCGAAGGCGAAGACCATGGACAAGATGACCGCGTTGATGGGGGAGCCAGCGCGATTTTGCTTGAGGAAGAATCCTGGGGCGCAGTGATCCTTAGCCATGTCAAAGACCAAGCGGGAAGTGGCGTAGATCTGCGCGTTGAAGGCGGAGAGTAGCGCCAAGGCGATTATCGCTTCCATGAAACCGGACGCAAAGGGGATCTTGGCGGCCGCAAGCACGAGGGTGAAGGGAGAATCGGCGGCTACGTCGGCGTCCTGGATGGAACTAAAAGGCAGCGCCATGGTGATAACCACGATGGAGCCGATGTAGAAGATCATGATGCGCACGATAATGGCGCGGACCGCGGTGGCCACGTTATGTGCTGGGTCCTCGGATTCGGCCGCCGCGATAGTAACCAATTCGATACCGCCGAAGGCAAAGGCCACAGCCAACAATCCGGCGGCGAAGCCGGGCATGCCATTGGGCAGGAAATTAGCGGTGAAATTGGTCCCGGCCAAGGAGAGATCCATGCCGGGCAGGATGCCCAGCGCCATAAGTACGCCTATGGCAAGGAAGGCGACAATGACGCCGACCTTGATGATGGCGAACCAGAACTCGAACTCGCCAAATCCGCCCACGGCCGCGAAATTAACCACCGCGAAGAATGCCACGGCGATTAGCGCCGGAATCCACGGGTCAATACCGAACCAGCTGGAGATGATGGCGGCCGCGCCGGTGATTTCGGCGCCCATGACCATGATCAACATGAACCAATAAATCCATCCCATGGTAAAGCGTGCCCAGTGTCCGAAGGCCTGACCGGCGTAGGTGGAAAATGACCCCAAAGAGGGGCGGGCGGCGGCCATCTCACCGAGCATCCACATCACTAGCGCAATGAGCGCGCCGGCCACGGCATAGGAAATGAGCACCGAGGTGCCGGAAATCTGGATGCCGAGGCCTACTCCGAGGAAGAGGCCGGCGCCCACGGCAGAGCCAAGGCCCATCATCGTGAGATGACGGGATTTCAATTGAGCGGTTTCGGCCATTGTTATCACCTTAGGGAGGACGAAATATTTACAGTGAAGTGAACTTTACACAATGCGGGGAGCTACGCGGGGCGCTAGCATGGCGCTTTGTGACTTTAGATCTATATGCAGACCCCATCGAACTAACCAAGGCGCTCGTGGATATTCCGAGCCCCTCCCACCATGAGGAGGCCATCGCAGACGCCGTCGAAGAAGCGCTGCGTGGTTTGGACGTCGAGGTTGCCCGCTACGGCAATACCGTGTGCGCCCGCACGAACCGTGGGCTAGATTCCCGCGTGGTGCTCGCCGGACACATTGATACCGTTCCGTTGGCAGAAAATGTACCGCATCACATGGAAACCACTAAAGACGGGGTGGAGATTATGTGGGGCTGTGGCACCGTGGACATGAAGTCAGGCATGGCCATCTACCTTAATGCCTTTGCCCAGCTGCACGAGTCGGAGGAGCTGAAACATGATCTCACCGTCATCGCCTATGAGGGTGAAGAAGTAGCCACTGAATTTAATGGCTTGGGCCATCTGCAAAAGGACCACCCGGAGTGGCTCGAGGGGGACTTCGCGCTTCTGGGCGAGCCCTCTGGCGCCATGGTGGAGGCCGGTTGCCAGGGCTCCATCCGCCTGCGCGTGACCGCACACGGCACCCGCGCGCACTCGGCCCGCGCCTGGCTCGGCTCCAATGCCGCGCACAAGCTCGCGCCCATCATGACCCGTATCGCCGCCTATGAGTCCCGCGACGTCACCATCGATGGCTGTACTTACCGCGAGGGCCTCAATATCGTTCACCTCGAGTCCGGCGTGGCCACCAATACGCTGCCGGATGAGGCGTGGATGTTTGTGAACTTCCGCTTCGCCCCGGACCGCACGAGCGAGGAGGCGCTGGAGTACATGAAATCCATCATCGGCGAGGAAGAAGATGTCACCATCGACATCGACGACATTGCCCCGGCCGCCCAGCCTGGGTTGGGCCAGCCAGCGGCCAAAGCTCTTATCGACGCCGTCGGGGGCAACGTCCGCGCCAAGTTTGGCTGGACCGACGTCGCCCGCTTCTCCGAAATGGGCACCCCGGCCGTGAACTTCGGCGCCGGTGACCCAGGGTTTGCGCATAAAAAGGACGAGCAGGTCCCCACCGCGCAGATTAGTGAAGTATCCACCGCCCTCCTGAAATACCTGAAGGGATAGACCATGACTCCTGAGCAGATGCGCACTCTGCGCGGCCCGATGCTGCTGCGCACCGAAGGCGAACAGGCCTCCACCTTTGATCAGCGGCTCTTGGAATCCGGTGCAGACCACGAGTGGCAGCATGCCGATCCGTGGCGCGTGCTGCGCATCCAAGGCGAATTCGTCGCCGGCTTTGATGCGTTATCCAAGCTGCCGAAGGCCGTTACCGTCTTCGGTTCCGCACGTACCACTCCAGACGATGCGAATTACCAGCTGGGCGTCGAGGTGGGCCGCAAGCTGGCCGAACACTCCTATGCCGTGATCACCGGCGGCGGCCCCGGCATCATGGAAGCGGCCAACCGCGGCGCCCATGAAGCCGATGGGCTTTCCGTGGGCCTAGGCATCGAGCTGCCCCACGAACAAGGGCTTAATGAATATGTGGACTTGGGTCTGAATTTCCGCTACTTCTTTGCCCGCAAGACCATGTTCTTGAAATACTCCCAGGCTTTTATCTGCCTGCCCGGCGGCATGGGCACCATGGATGAGTTCTTTGAGGTCATGTGCATGGTCCAAACCGGCAAGGTGACTAATTACCCCATCGTGCTCATGGGCACCGACTACTGGACCGGCCTTTTGGAATGGATGGACAAGACGCTAGCAGCGGGTGGATTTATCAACGAAAGCGACCGGGAGCTTTTCCTGCTTACCGACGACCCTGATGAAGCCCTCTCTCACATCATTAAGCGTCACGAGGTTATGAGCGATAAGCGCATCAGGGAGCCACGTTGAGCCTTGCGCGCGTGATGGCGATTGTCAATCGCACCCCGGATTCCTTCTATGACAAGGGGGCAACCTTTGACCTCGACCCGGCACTGCGTCGCTGCGATGAGGTGATTGCGGCCGGCGCCTCGATCATCGATATCGGCGGCGTTAAGGCCGGCCCTGGTAAGGCCGTCGATACGGCGGAAGAAATCGAGCGCGTAGTACCAACTATCGAGAAGGTGCATCAGCGTCACCCGGATGTTCTCATTTCTGTCGATACGTGGCGCAGCGAGGTGGCAGAGGCAGCCATCGCAGCCGGTGCTGGACTGATCAATGACACCTGGGCTGGCTGGGATCCCGAGCTCATCGAGGTCGCCGGCCACCACCGCGTGGGCTACGTGTGCTCGCACACCGGTGGGATTACCCCGCGCACCCGACCGCACCGCGTTCACTTCGATGATGTGGTGGCCGATGTCATTGCGGAAACCACCCAGCTCGCCGAACGCGCCGCAGGCCTTGGCTGCCCCGAAGAACTTACCTTTATCGATCCCACCCATGACTTTGGCAAGAACACCTTTCACGGGCTGGAGCTTTTGCGGCGCATAGACGAGGTTGTGGCCACCGGCTGGCCGGTGCTCATGGCGTTATCAAACAAAGATTTTGTGGGCGAGACGCTAGACCGCGGGGTAGGAGAGCGCGTTGCGGGTACCCTAGCCGCCACCGCGTGGTCCGCTGCCCGGGGCGTGGCTGCCTTCCGCGTCCACGAGGTAGCAGAGACCGTAGATGTCATTCGCATGACCGCCGCCATCCAAGGCGAGGTCGCCCCGCTAGCAACCACGCGAGGCCTTGCATGAGCGTCTCCGTTATCATTCCAGCGCTCAACGAGGAGGGCACCGTCGCAGACGTCGTGCGCGCCTGCCTAGCCGATGACCCCCTTGAGGTGCTGGTCATCGATGCCGATTCCACCGACGCCACCGCCTCTCGTGCTGCCGCAGCCGGCGCCGAGGTACGCAATTGGCGCGATGTTCTGCCAGAAGAACCGCGCCCCGGCAAGGGCGAATCCCTCTGGCGCGGGGTCGCCGCGGCGAAGGGAGACATAGTTGTCTTCGTCGATGCGGATCTTGAATCCGCTGCGCCCGGCATGGTAGCTGCCCTAGCCGCTCCTTTTTCCGACCCCGCGGTAGAAATGGTCAAGGCCCGCTACCGCCGCAGCCTCAACGGCCAGCCCACCGGCGGCGGCCGCGTCACCGAGCTGACAGCCAAACCGCTCATTAAGCAATTTTTCCCAGAGCTCGCTCATATCGACCAGCCGCTCGGAGGCGAATACTCTCTGCGCCGCGCCACCGCCGTCGAGCTGCCCTTTGTAGAAGGCTACGGGGTGGAAGCGGGGTTATTGGTGGACGTCGGCAAGCGGGGCTCAATAGCGCAGGTGGACTTGGGAACGCGGGTGCACCGCAACCGACCGCTGCATGAACTCGCGCCGATGGCCGAGGTAGTCGCGCGCACACTGCTCTCCCGCGCCGGGGTTACCGCGCCCGTTGCTCAACGCCCGCCGCTAAAAGGTAAGGTTTAAGCCATGCTGTCTTGGATTATGCTCCTCCTCGTCCTTTTCTCCCTGACCGTCATTGGCACCTGGGTATGGGGGTCGATTTTTGGCCGCGGCGAGGTTATGCACCCGCTCGATGAGCCGGAGAAGGTGCGCGAAAATAACCGCGCCGCTGCCCGCGAAGGACGCCTTGACCAGGTGAAATTCGAGGTTGTGCCCCGCGGGTACCGCCAGGACCAAGTAGATGATCTCCTCGCACAACTAGAAGAGCAACTATCTTCCACGCCGAAAAGGTCTAAGCTGGAAGGAAAAGAAGTTAACTAAAGGAGACTCACTATGGCAGCAATGAAGCCGCGCACCACGGGCGGAGAAATGGAAGCAGTAGAGGAGTCCCGCAAAATCGTCATGCGCATCCCCTCCGATGGCGGCGGGCGCATCGTCATTGAGCTGAGCAAGGACGAGGCCGCCGAGCTTGGTTCTCTGTTGACCGAAGTTTCTAGCTAGTCTAGATACATGCTTTCTCATATCGTCGACATTCTGGCTGATCCCAATGATGGCACCGCGCTTTCTGGTGCCGATGATTTCTCTCGCCTAGTCTCGGAATCCGGCCACTCTTTTGATGTGGCCAAGCAGGGCTACGTCACCCTCGCGGCCGGCGCCGGGCTCAAGCACAAGGGCGATGACATGGACATGGTCAACGCCCGTGAGACATATTTGGCCATGGGGCACTTCGCGCCCTTCGTGGAGGCCGTGACTGGGGCAGTCCAAGGGGCGCTGGATTCCGCATCGTTGGCCGAATCTACGCCCGCCTCTCTGCTTGAGGTGGGCGCTGGTACGGGCTACTACTTGGCCCACACCCTCGACTCCATCGCTGAGGCCCGCGGCGTCGGGCTCGATATTTCCCCGCACGCTGCGAAGCACTTGGCTAAGTGCCACCCGCGCGTCGGTGCCGTCGTGGCCGATGTGTGGGAGCGCCTACCTATTCGTGATGAGTCCATCGACGCCATTTCCGTCGTCTTCGCCCCACGCAATGCGGCCGAATTCCAGCGCGTGCTCGCCCCAGGCGGCCAGGTCATCGTCTTGACCCCTGATGCCGGCCACTTGGACGAGCTGCGGGAGCCTTTGGGCATCCTCGGCGTGGAAGACGGCAAGGTGGAGCGCATGTACGAGCAGGCCGAGGGATACCTCGAGCAGGCGGCCGATCCAGTCGATATTTCGTTCCCCATTGAGCTCGATAAGGCCTCCGTTGCCGCGCAGGTTGGGATGAGCCCGTCCGCGCGTCACATTAGCGCCGGAGAACTCGCCGAGCGCATGGCCGCTCTTCCTCCGACACTTACGGTTACCGCCCGCGCTCGACTGGACCGCCTCCGCGCAGTTTAGCCCCGGCCCTTCTGCCTCATCTCCGCCTTTCGCGCTCACTAGGAGCGCGTGGGGCGGTTCTTTTCGTTGCTCCGGTGAGCGCGAGGGGTGGTTCCTCGCCCTTGCCGCTCACCAGCACACGCTTTCCGACGCCCCAGCGTCTCCCCGTGAGTGCGAAGGGCGGGGTGGGGGAACCGAGCGGGGCGTCGGGCGATGTTTAGAGCTTGGAACCGGAGCGCTGCCAGTCCTGCTCGATGACGGCATCGCCGGAGGTTTCGACGCGCAGCCCGGAGCAGCCGCCCTCGAAGTAGACGCGGGAGGCCATGGCGATGAGACCGCCATCGACGAATACCTCGACGGTGGAACCGTCTTGGATAATGGTGAGGGTGTCGGAGTCGCCCTCGGCAAGCGCGGCGGTGGCGGGCTCAGAATCCGCGAAGCAATGATTGAAAGCCTTGTTCATTGAGCGATCGAGGCTGATGTCATCGCCGGAGTGGCAGATGGTGGCGGCGGGGGCACCGGCGCCGTCGAGAAGCGTGACGGTGACGCAGGAACCGGAAGGCACCTCCATGACGCCGGTCCACGAGCGGGCGTAATCGGAAAGCTTGACGGCATCGGGCAAGCCCCGGGCGGGGGCTTGGTAGAGGACGCCGCCCTCGAGGGTGACTCGGCGGGGTAAGGAAAGGGCATTGGCCCAGCCTTCGGCTCCCCACGAGGCGTGCTTGGTGGCGTCATCGCCGCGGCCGTTGCCGTTGAGGAGGCCAACGATAACGGCGCGCTCATAGCGCTGCTCGGGGGTGAGCGTGCCGGTGGTGGTGTTGGTATTGCGCGGACGGGAGAAGTCGTGGCCAAAGTCCACGCGGCGGAAACCCGAGGCCACGGTGAAGGTGGTGCCTTCGAGTCGGCCGACGAGGTAGCCGGATACATCGCGGCCGCCGCGCTCCAAGGTGACGAAAAGGACATCGTAGATGTTGCCATCTACTTCGTCGCGCAGGCGAACTAGGCGCGGGGAGACGACTGGTGGGATGGGGGAAGTAGCGGGAACTTCACCTTCGAGGAAGCCAGGGTCGCCGTCGAACTTGAGGCTACCGCGCAGGCGCCAAGACACGCCATCGGCGGATTCAAGGATTACGGGAACTGGGGCATCGGAGTGGCCGGTGAGCGCCAACATGAGCCAGCCGTCGTGGCCGTCAGCGCGGTCCTCGGAGGCCCAGTCGGGCACAACGGAGGGCGAGCGGAAGTGATCAAAATTGCGGATATTTCCTACGACCTCGCCAAAGCGAACGACATTGGGGTCGAGGGCCTGTGGGTCATCGGAGACCTCGCAGATTTCGTCCACGTTGGCGTAGCGGGCGAGGTGGACAGCAATACCGGCGGAGGTTACGGAGGTGAAGTAGAGGTGGATATCCTCTGGTCCTTGGGCCACGGAACCGGCGCGCAGGGAGAGTTCGCCGCCGACGGGGGCGAGGACATCGTCGCAGTCTAGCCAGTCGAAGGGAGTTTCTTCGGAGTAGGTGTGGCCCCAGCGGGCGGGGGAGTCCGCGGTGGGGCGGTACTGGTAGAACAGATGCCAAGTATCGCCATCGCGCAGGATACCGGCGGGGGCGTCGAGGACGCCGTCTTCAGGGACAAAATGCAGTTCGGGGCGGTGGGTTGTCACGGCTATCCTTCCTTAAATCAGGCTGCGGTAAATATCGACGGTCTGGGCGGCAATCGTAGCCCAAGAAAAATCACGAATGGCACGCTCGCGGCCGGCGCGCCCAAATTCGGCAGCGCGCTTTTTATCGGCGGCGACGTCATTGACCGCAGCGGCGAGGTCGGCCTCGAAGGCTGCGGTATCGGCGGCGTCATAATGCACTAGCACGCCGGTCTCACCATCGACTACTACCTCGGGAATGCCGCCCACGTTGGAGGCAACAACGGCCGTGCCACAGGCCATTGCTTCCAAGTTCACGATGCCCAGCGGTTCGTAGATGGACGGGCAGACAAAAACATCGGCACCGGTGTAAATCTGCTGGACCTCGTTGCGCGGGAGCATATCCTTGACCCAGAAAATGCCATCGCGCTGGGCTCGCAACTCATCGACCAGTGCCTCGGTCTCGGCCGCGATTTCGGGCGTATCAGGGGCGCCGGCACACAAGACCAGTTGGATGTCTGGATCGAATTTCTGCGCCGCCTGCAGCAGGTGCTTTACGCCCTTTTGCCGGGTGATGCGTCCGACGAAGGCAGCGATGGGGCGCTGCTTGTCGACGCCCAGCTTGTCCAAAACATCGCCCTCTCGCGGCTGCCATAGCTCGGTGTCGATGCCGTTGAGGACGACGTGGACCTTGGAGGCATCGATGCGCGGATAGGCATCGAGGATGGAGTCCTTCATACCGGCGGAGACGGCGATTACGGCATCGGCATATTCCATGGCGTTCTTCTCGGACCATGAGGAGATGTCATAGCCGCCGCCAAGCTGCTCGCGCTTCCAAGGGCGGTGCGGCTCGAGAGAGTGGGCGGTGACCACATGCGGAATATCATAAAGCCGGGCGGAGAGGTGGCCAGCAAGGCCCGTATACCACGTGTGGGAGTGGGCGATGTCGATATCGGAGGCGGCATCGGCCATGCGCAGCCCAGTGGACAAGGTCTGCAGCGCGCCATTAGCACCCTCGAGTGCGGGGTCCACGCCGTGGACAAAGACGTCTTTTTCTTCGCGCGGGGAGCCCATGCAGTGCACGGAGACATCGATGATATCGCGCATGAAACGGGTGAGCTCAGCTACGTGAACTCCGGCTCCACCGTATATTTCCGGCGGGTATTCTTTGGAAAAGATTCCGGCTCTCATGCCCACCCAGAATACGTATCTCTGCTGTCATGTGCAGAATTCCGAGATGGGGGTAAAAATGTGCAAAGTTCTGCTGCGGAATGTGGGATTTGCGGATAGGTTTGAAAACGTGAGAAGCCTGCCGAATGTCCTAGCCATTGTCCTCGCCGGCGGTGAGGGAAAGCGCCTTTTCCCCCTGACCGAAGACCGCGCAAAGCCCGCCGTGCCCTTCGGTGGTTCCTACCGCCTCGTTGATTTCGTTTTGTCCAATCTGGTCAATGCCGGTTATCTCAAGATTGCGGTGCTGACCCAGTACAAGTCCCATTCTCTGGACCGCCACATTTCCCAGGCGTGGAACTTGGCGGGTCCGACTCCGCAGTATATTGCCTCGGTGCCCGCCCAGCAGCGCCGCGGCAAGCGCTGGTACAACGGCTCGGCAGATGCAATTGTGCAGTCGCTGAACCTCATTTATGACGAGAATCCGGATTATGTCATCGTCTTTGGCGCAGACCACGTATACCGCATGGATCCGGCACAGATGGTAGAAGAGCATATCGCCACCGGATTGGATTGTTCGGTGGCAGGTATTCGCGTACCGCGCTCGGAAGCGACGGCCTTTGGCTGCATCCAAGCCGATGGCATGGGCACGATCACACAATTCGTGGAAAAGCCCGCGGACCCGCCGGCTACTCCGGATGATCCGAATATGAGCTATGCCTCGATGGGCAATTATGTCTTTACAGCGCAGGCGCTTATCGACGCCCTTTTGGAGGACGAAAAGAACGAGGACTCCGCCCACGATATGGGCGGCGATATTATCCCGTACTTTGTGGAGCGGGGACAGGCGCATGTGTACGATTTCATGGCCAATGAGGTGCCAGGGGCTACCGAACGTGACCACGGCTACTGGCGCGATGTCGGCACCATCGATTCCTTCTACGAGGCGCACATGGACATGATTTCGGTGCACCCGATTTTCAACCTTTATAACCAGAATTGGCCGATCCACTCCACGGATGATTCCAATTTCCCACCGGCCAAGTTCGTGCAAAACGGCATCGCGCAGTCGTCGATGGTGGCCCCAGGCTGCATCGTCTCTGGCGGCACTGTGCGCAATTCAGTGCTGGCGTCCGATGTCCATGTGGCCGACGGAGCTACGGTCGAAGGATCAGTGATCCTGCCTGGCGTGCGTATCGGGCGCGGTGCAGTGGTGCGCCGCGCGATCCTAGATAAGAACGTCGTCGTCAGCGATGGCGCGATTATCGGAGTGGACCGCGAGCGTGATGAGGAGCGCTTTAAGGTTTCTGACGGCGGCGTGGTCGTCGTCGGCAAAAATCAGAAGGTCTAGAGCTTCGTCACGAGGGTGAGCCCAGAACCCAGCGGCAAGCGGGTTACGCTCGCCCCCTCGAGCTCGCGCAGGTACTCGTCTGCTTCGCGGGCGGCGGCGGTGTCGCGGTCGGTCCGGGAGGCGTCGGCAAGCGTGCCATCGAGCAAGGAATTAGCCAGGACTAATGTGCCGCGCTGGTGCAGCAGTGGCCACGCGGCCTTGATGATGGCTGGTAACTCGAGCGCGGCGACGTCGGCGTAGATGACCTGATAAGCATCGTTGGCAAGGCGACCCATGACTTCGAGCGGGCGCGATGGCAAAAAACGGCCGCGGGATGGCGCGTAGCCGGCCTCGCGGAATGCGGTCTTGGCGCTGCGCTGGTGCTCTGCCTCGGGGTCGATGCAGGTCAAAATGCCGTTATCGGGCATGCCGGCGAGCACATAGAGGCCCACTACATTGGCGGCCGGGGTAATGGCCACAGCTTGGGGACGCTCGGTGGAACCAGTGGAGGCGGCCGTCAGGGTGGTGAGCAGCTGGCCGGTGGATTCATCCGGGACTGGCAGTCCGTATTCTGCGGCGTGGTCGCGTGCGCCACTTAGGGCCGGGGATGCTTCGCTGGTGGTCTCGATATAAGAACGCAGTGCTTCGTATGCGGTATTAGTCACGTAATAAACCATAGGGAAAAGTGTCCGCCAATGTGGCAAAAACGCGCTTAGCCAGCAAGGTTGTGGTCGGTGGGGATAATGTGACGGGTTCACAGGATATTATCAGCACTATGGCTGGAGTTTCTGTGCTGAGTGTAGAAAGATGACATGCATGACAAAGATGAAGCGCGATGCCGAATCCCTTCAACCTGCAACCTCTGAGGCAGAGTTGACCGGTACCGCAGCATTCGATGCTGGCACGGGCGACATGCCCGCTTGGGGTGACCTTGTGGCCGAGCACGCCGATGGGGTCTACCGCTTGGCTTATCGCCTGTCCGGCAATCAGCATGACGCCGAGGACCTCACCCAGGAAACCTTCATGCGCGTCTTCCGCTCCTTGGACAAGTATCAAGCCGGAACGTTTGAAGGCTGGTTGCACCGTATTACCACTAACCTCTTTTTGGATATGGTGCGTCACCGTTCCAAGATCCGCATGGAGGCCCTGCCGGAGGATTATGAACGCGTTCCTGGTACGGATATGACCCCGGAGCAGGCTTATTCCGTGGCTAACCTGGATCCAGCTTTGCAGTCCGCGCTCGACGGGCTGGCTCCCGATTTCCGCGTGGCCGTGGTCTTGTGCGATGTCGTTGGGATGAGCTATGACGAGATTGCAGAGACCCTTGGTGTCAAGATGGGTACGGTGCGCTCGCGCATCCACCGCGGCCGTTCCCAGTTACGCGCGGCGCTAGAAAAAGAGGCGCAAACCAATGCGGAAACGCGCATGCTGCTGCGTACGCGCTAAACTTTAGAGAAACTGCATAGTCCCCGCTGCCGGCGGGGACTTTCCGCGTCAATGAAGGCCGAGCAACTAGTGGAGGAGGGATCGATGGACTCGCTGCGAGGACGCCGAACCTTGTCCACGCTGAGCGTGCACGGCGGATTTGATGCCGCCCAAGCCAAGGCTCGCGATAGGGCGAAGGCCAAGGCGCGGCGTAGCGATACCATCGGGCATTTGGGCCCAGAGGCGGTTGTTGCCTTTGTGGACGGCGAGATGGAGCCAAAATTTATGCACCGTGTGCGCATTCACCTGGTGCACTGCGCTGAATGCCGCGCGGATGTGCATCAGCAGCGTCGTGCCTCGGAATGGGTGCGCCACTGTGCGGAGTCCGCAACGGTCAAGGCGCCGCAGTCCTTGCTCGCGAAGCTTGCAGGCATTGCCTCGGAGGGGGTAACCCCGGGGCCCGATGCAGCAACGCCAGCGCACCGGCCCCAGCAGGACTTCTTGGACAAGGTGGAGATGGTGGTTCGCGCAATCAAGCACAATCAGCGCGGCTAAGAGCGAAGGACTAGTATTTAAGCGTGTTTTCTTCCATTGGTTGGCCCGAGATTTTCGTCATTGTGCTCTTGGGCATCATCGTCATCGGCCCAGAACGCATGCCTGAGGTGATTAAGGACGTGCGCGCAGCCATTTATGCGGCGCGGAAGGCCATCAATAATGCCAAGGCGGAGCTCAATGGGGAGATGGGCTCTATCACCTCGGAATTTGATGATATCCGTGGCCCGCTTACCCAAGCCGCGCAGTGGACGCGTCTGGGGCCGAAGGGCGCAATCACCAAGGCGCTTTTCGACGGCGACGAATCCGCCTGGGATGATTTCAATCCCCAGAAGATGGCAGAAGATATTAAGAGCAATACCGCTCCCAAGGAGCCGGAACAGCAACAACCGCAACAGCGCCCAAGCTTCGACTATTCCCAGGTTTTTGCCGAACAGCCGCAGCAGCGCGCCGCAGCTTCGCAACCGCAATCGACGGAGCAGCCCGCGACCGAAAAGAAACCGCCGCGCGGTGGGGAAGAATCCACCGGCGGCGGCATGTGGGAAGATGTAACCTAGGGGCTAGTTCACGCCCAAGTTCAGGTTTTTGCCCACTAGGGAATCGGAGCGGATGGCCAGTTTATCGGCCACCGCCTGGATCTGTTGGGCGGCGGGGGACTCGGGGGCATCTATAACGATCGGAGTGCCGGCATCGCCACCGCTGCGCAGGGTGGGATCCAGAGGCACCGAAGCCAGCAGTGGAACCTCATGGCCAAGAATGACGCCGAGGCGATCGGCCACAATCTGTCCGCCGCCGGTACCAAAGACATCCATGGTGGAACCATCCGGCATGACCATAGCACCCATATTCTCAATCACGCCGGCCACGCGCTGGCGCGTCTGCTGGGAGATAGACCCGGCACGCTCTGCCACCTCGGCGGCCGCGGCCTGCGGGGTGGTTACGATAAGTAGCTCCGCATTAGGGATGAGCTGGGCTACGGACAGGGCGATATCGCCTGTGCCTGGAGGCAGATCCAGCAAGAGAACGTCTAGGTCACCCCAGAAAACGTCGGCCAAGAACTGCTGCAATGCACGGTGGAGCATAGGTCCGCGCCAGACCACAGGGGCGTTGCCTTCGACGAATTGCCCGATGGAGATGTGCTTAATGCCGTGGGAAATCGGGGGCAAAAGCATCTCATCATCGAGAACGGTCGGGCCATCGGTGCAGCCCAGCAGATTAGGAACAGAGTGGCCGTAAATATCGGCATCGACGATGCCGACTTTAAGCCCCTTGTGCACCAGCGCCGCGGCGAGATTTACCGTCATCGAGGACTTGCCGACGCCGCCCTTGCCAGAAGCCACCGCAAAGACTCGCGTGGTGGATTCTGGCTTGGCAAACGGGATTTCCGGCTCAGCTTGGCCGCCACGAAGCTTCTTTTTCAGCTCGCGGCGCTGCTCATCACTCATGGCTTCCATCGTCACGGTGACGTTTCCTACGCCTTCGATATCCTCTACTGCTGCGCGAGTATTGGACTCGATGGTGGATTTCATGGGGCAGCCAGCGATGGTGAGGTAAATTTCTACGGCTACATCGTTTCCGGTGACAGAAACTGATTTCACCATGTTGAGCTCGGTGATAGGGCGCCCGATTTCGGGATCTTCAACGCGGGAAAGTGCCTCGCGTACGGCGGATTCAGTAATAACGCTAGACATAACCCTTGCCATCTTAGTCGGGCCGCAACAGGAGGTAAACACGCCCTCGGTGTAGAATCATCTAGACGCTCGAGCGCCGCCAATCTGAAGGAGAATAGTATCGCCATGCGCAGCTGTGCCCGCCCTGCCCACGCCATTGCTGGCGTGGTGCTCTCTGCCATGCTGCTTACCGGCTGCTCCTCCCAGTTTGATGGAGATCCTTATGCGGATAATGTTAAGCGTGCCCCCGTTGGCATCATGGTAGATGCTGGTGAGACCGACCAAGTAGTGCTGGCGGAGATCTTTCGCCAAGAGCTGATCAGACAGGGGCGTGAGGCCTCCCTTGTTAGGGAGGATATTTTCCAAGAGTCTAAGTCCGGTCGCTATTTGAACCCTAATGGTAATTTTTATGTCGGCTGCACGGGGGCTTTTCTCAGCGTTCTCAATCCCGGTGAGGCGCGGGAAGTATCCAAGGACTATAGAAAAGCTCAGCAATCCTCCCAACCCGGCGGCGAGGACTACCTGGCGCGTACTCACATCGCTTTAATGTCTGCACTTCCAGGCGACCTAGCCGCGGTGGAACCATCCAGCGCCACTGGCTGTGAGGACGCGGAGCCAAAGCTCCCCGAGAATTTTGTGGCGCTCTACCAGGATGATCTCTTGGACCGCGAGGAACGCCAATCTGTAGCTTCATTGACGAAGTTCATCACGCGAAAAGACATCTCTGAATTGGCGCAAGAGGCAGAGCAAAAAGGCGACGTGGCAAAAGTGGTTCGCACGTGGCTGCACGGCTCCGGCACGAAAATGCTCGATGAGGAAGGCGACTCAGATTCTTCCGGTGGGTCTGATCTCACCGGAGGCTCCAAATAGTTTTTCTTTGGCGGGTAGGCGAAAGTTTCCAGGCGTCGACAACTCGGAAACCACCAAGTCAAGTAAAATCAACGGGCCCGACAGCTCGTGGTTATCTGAACGGCGCCCAAAGCCTTCGAGATTGACGTAGATGCCAATTCCCGAACAATTCAGCAGGTCCCATCAACGGTGCTGTTGCGAACGCGGTCGGCCATAGCACAGCAATACCCTCACTCCCTCCCTTCGCGCTCACCGGCAGCGCACCTTTCTCGCATCGGGCACTCCCCGTGAGCGCGAAAGGAGTGAAGTGTGCGCTAAGAACGTGAGAGGCAAGGAGAATCAAGTCAGAAGAAAGTTCTAGTTGAGAAGCGAGCCGAGTCCGTAGTTCCTGAGGAACGTTGGCCCGCATGAGTAAACCCCAGTGAGGAGTCCTCACTGGGGCTTAAACGGGGCAGAGGTGACTAGACGTCAAAAGCCTCTTCCAGCAGGTTCTTCTGCTCAATCTGGTGCACCTTGGCATTGCCGGTAGCAGTCGAGGACTGGGCACGGCGGGAAACGCGAACCATCTCAGGCATATCTGGGATCAGGGTGCGCAGGTGCTCGTTGTAGAACGGCCATGGGCCCTGGTTGGCCGGCTCGTCCTGTACGAAGCGAACCTGGGTGGCATTCGGGTAAGCCTCAAATGCCTCGCGCAGGCGGTTGAACGGAATCGGGTGAAGCATCTCCACGCGGACGATGGCGATGTCATCGCGGCCGTCGGCCTCGCGCTTCTTCTCCAGATCCCAGTACAGCTTGCCGGAGACCAGCATGATGGTCTTGACCTTGTCGGTATCGCCAACCTTCTTGCCGTCAACGTCAACGTAGTTCGGATCGTTGATAACGGACTGGAAGCGCTTGACCTCGGTGAAGTCTTCCACGGCGGAGGTGGCCGCCTTGTTGCGCAGCATGGACTTCGGGGTGAAGACAACCAATGGACGCTTCATCTCACCGAGTGCCTGGCGGCGTAGCAGGTGGAAGTGGTTAGCCGGGGTGGAAGGCTGAGCCACGGTCATCGAGCCCTCAGCGCACAGCTGCAGGTAGCGCTCAATGCGGGCGGAGGAGTGGTCCGGACCCTGGCCCTCGTAGCCGTGCGGCAGGAGGAGCACCAGGCTGGACAGCTGGCCCCACTTGGCCTCACCGGAGGAGATGTACTCATCGATAATCGTCTGGGCGCCGTTGGCGAAGTCACCGAACTGTGCCTCCCACGCCACGAGGGCGTCTGGGTTGCCCACGGTGTAGCCGTATTCGAAGCCCATGCCAGCGTACTCGGTCAGCGCGGAGTTGTAGACCATGAACTTGCCACCGTTGCCCTTAGAAGCGGCGATGGCGTGCATCGGGTTGTACTCATTGCCGTTGCGTGGGTCGAAAGCGACTGCGTGGCGCTGGGTGAAGGTGCCGCGGCGGGAATCCTCGCCGGCCAGGCGGACGACCTTGCCCTCGCCGGCCAGGGAACCGAAGGCGATGAGTTCGCCCCAGCCCCAGTCGATGCCGCCCTCACGAGAGGACTTCTCGCGATCCTTGGCTACCTTGCCCACACGCTTGTGGTACTCGAAGTCCTCTGGTGGGTTGCCATAGGCGGCACCCAGCTCGGCGAGTTCCTCGGCGGTGATGGAGGTATCCAGGCCGCGGGTGAGCTCCTGGGAGGAGGTGATGCCAGTCTGCTCCTTCGGGCGAGCCTTGCCAGCTTCCTTGTGCTCGGCAAAGACGGACTCCATCTGATCGTGGAAGTCACGTGCGGCTGCTTCGGCGTCTTCGGCGGAGAGGTCACCACGGCCGATGAGGTCGTTGGTGTAGTGCTCGCGCACTGCCTTGTGCTCGTCGATGACAGAGTAGAGCTCCGGCTGGGTCATGGATGGGTCATCGGCCTCATTGTGACCGCGCAGGCGGTAGACCATGAGGTCGATGAAGACATCCTTGCCAAACTGGCGGCGGTACTCGGCAGCCATCTGGCCCACCCAAACAACAGCCTCTGGGTCGTCGCCATTGACGTGGAAGACCGGGCAGTCGAAGCCCTTGGCCAAGTCGGTGGCGTAGTGGGTGGAACGGCCGGAATCCGGGGTAGTGGTGAAGCCCACCTGGTTATTAACCACGATGTGGACGGTGCCGCCGTTGGTATAACCGCGCAGCTGGGACAGGTTGATGGTCTCCTGGACGATGCCCAGGCCGGTGAAGGATGCATCGCCGTGGAGCATGACCGGAACAACGGTGTGGCCCTCTGGGCCCTTGTCCAAAATGTCCTGCTTAGCGCGCGCGATGCCTTCCATGACTGGGTCCACGGCCTCGAGGTGGGACGGGTTGGCGGCAAGGGTGACCTTGATTTCGCCATCGCCGAACATCTGGAGGTGGTGGCCCTCGGAACCCAAGTGGTACTTAACGTCGCCGGAGCCGCCGAGCTGGCCGCCCTTGTAGTTGCCGTCGAACTCGCCGAAGATATCGGCCAGCGGCTTGCCCACGATGTTGAACAGGACGTTCAGGCGGCCGCGGTGCGGCATGCCGATGACGACCTCGTCCAAATCCTGGCCGGCAGCGGTATCGATGATGGAATCCAGCAGCGGGATGAGGGTCTCAGCGCCCTCGAGGGAGAAGCGCTTCTGGCCTACATACTTGGTCTGCAAGAAGTTCTCGAATGCCTCGGCGGCATTAACCTTCTGCAGGATGTACTTCTGCTCCGCATTGGTGGGCTTAGGCATGCCAGCCTCGAGGCGGTCCTGCAGCCAGCTGCGCTCATCACGGTCCAAGATGTGGGTGTACTCGGAGCCGACCTTCAAGGTATAGGCGGCGCGCAGGCGGGACAGCACCTCGCGCAGAGTCATCTGCTCCTTGCCGCCAAAGCCACCGACGTTGAAGGTGCGGTCCAGATCCCAAATGGTGAGGCCGTGGGTCGCAATGTCGAGGTCGCGGTGATCCGGGTTAGGCAGGCCCGGCTGTACCCAGCCCAGCGGGTTGGTATCGGCCAGCAGGTGGCCGCGGGAGCGGTAGGACTCGATGAGCTGCATGACGCGGGTGTTCTTGTCCACGCCGGAGTTCGGCACGTCCTGTGCCCAACGGAATGGCTCATAAGGCACGCCCATGGAGGAGAAGAGGTCGTCCCAGAACGCGCCGTCGACAAGCAGCTGGCCAATGGTGCGCAAGAATTCGCCGGACTCTGCACCCTGGATAACGCGGTGGTCATAGGTGGAGGTCAAGGTAACCAGGCGGCCTACGCCTAGGTCAGCCAAGCGATCTGCGGAAGCACCGGCGAACTCGGCCGGGTAATCCATAGAGCCCACGCCGATGATGGAGCCCGCGCCCTTAGTCAGGCGGGCGATGGAGTGGCGGGTGCCGATGCCGCCCGGGTTGGTGAGGTTAATGGTCACACCAGAGAAGTCATCCATGGTGAGCTTGTTCTTGCGGGAACGGGTAACAATGTCCTCATATGCCGCAACAAACTCGGAGAAGGACTTGGTCTCGCACTCCTTAATGGCGGCAACGACCAGCGCGCGGGAGCCGTCCTTCTGCGGGAGGTCAATGGCTAGGCCCAGGTTGATGTGCTCGGGCTGGATGACAAAAGGCTTGCCATCCTTGAACTCGTAGCGCACGTTCATATCTGGGTGCAGCTGCACGGCCTTGACCATGGCGTAGCCGATGATGTGGGTAAAGGAGATCTTGCCACCGCGGGTGCGCTTGAGGTGGTCATTGATCATGGAGCGGTTTTCCCACATGAGCTTGACCGGCATATCGCGCACGGTGGTAGCGGTAGGAATCTCCAGGGACTCTTCCATGTTCTTAGCAATGGCCTTGAACATTCCCTTGAGCTGGCGCTCTTCGCCGCCCTTGTAGTCCGCAATATGGTCCAGCGGGGATTCAGACTTCTTCACGGACTGCTGTGCCTTAGCGGACTTCTCCTGTGCCTTGGACACGGACTTATCCACGTTGGTTTCGCGGACCTCCTGCTTGCGGGCGGTAGTAGTACCCTCAGTCTTCTTCGCGGCTGGCTTAGACGGCTTCGCGGCCTCCTTGGCTGGGGCCTTAGACTTAGGCGCGCCGTTTGCCTCGAAGTAGTCGCGCCACTCCTTATCTACGGAGCTCGGGTCCTTGGAGTACTGCTGGAACTGCTCGTCTATCAGCCACGCATTGGGGCCGAAGATATTCGATGTGCTCACGGCAGGTATTCGCCTCATTTCTCTGCTTTAAAATGGTCGTTTATTCGACTTTAGTGCGGCCTTTGTACGAGCGCATACGTCACCCGCCAAAGAGTCTGCCTACATGATACGGGGCATACCCCTAAACTCACTATGTTAGGGGTATCAATAGCCCCACTTTCCGGTTTCTGGCTACCCCTAGCCTTAGGTAAGGGGCGAAAGCTGCTCGCCGGCGTGCTCGATGACCTGCTTGGCCAGCTTGCGATTGGCGGTGGTGCCTAATACCGCGCCAATGCCCATGGGCATCAGTTTGCTTACCCACGCCCACTTGAGGCGTTTGGTGACTTGCTTGGTAAAAAGCTTGGTCAGGCGGCCGTTGATGCCAGATAGAGTGGGGCCGGAGAATCGGGACAGGGTGGCGGCCGAGCGCATGCCCGCCACGCTATTGAGATCGCCCACGAAGGTATCCACCAAAGCGGACCCCTTCGAACCGGTCAGCACCAAAAGTACAAGGGCGCGGCGGCGCTCGGGGGACTTGATGTCATCGCCACGCAGGTAGGCAGAAGCCAAGATGTACCAAGCTGCGGCCTCTAAGAAAACCACGGACTCGCCAGCGATGGTGGCAGCGCCGGTTACCAAACCAACACCTGGGATGGCGGCGGATGCACCTGCGGCCGCACCGGTACCGGAGGTGATATTAAGGAAGTGCTTGTCAATGAGCTCCTGCAGCTTTTGTGGGCTTGCGCCCTTATTGCGCTTTTTCAGGCTCTCGACATACTTGATGATGACGCCAGATTGTATCGATACCGCCCGGTCCAAAGAGTTGAGCAGGGCGGAGGTAAAGCGGTTGCTGTCCTCCGGATCGATGTCATAGGTATCGACGGTATCCACCTCGGTGGAGTTGTCCTTTTTATCTTTAGTAAATAAACCCATGTTTCCTTCTCTTTCGCTAAAAATTATCCGTGCCCAGCATAGTAAAGGCTGCATTAATGTGCCGCCGCGCCGCAATCAGATCGCCCTGGGCGTGCAGGCCACCTAAGCTAGTGGACATGGTTAGGCCGCACGAGAATTACCGCGATTCCGGGGATGTCTTCCCGGAGGAGTCCTCCGCGGCGGCGCGCCTGAAGGCGGAGCAGGCGCACGAACGCGCCCGCCGCGCCTACGAGGAAGCTCGAAACGCCCTGGCAGATGAGCTGACGGTGCGCACCACCTCTGGTTGGGTGCGCGGTGTTATTGAAGAGGATCTGCGCCCCGATCGCCCCATTAGCGCCGGGCCGGTGTTGACGTGGCGCGGAATCCCGTTTGGAGATACCACCGCTGGGGACAATCGCTTCCGCGCCCCGCAGCCCGCGCCGGCGTGGGAGGGCGTGCGCGATTGCAGTCAGTTCGGCCCGCCGGCCCCGCAGCCCACGTATTCCTGGACCGACCGCATTATTGGATCTGAGGATTGCCTGCACCTAGATATTGTGCGCCCACGCACCGAAAAGAAGCTTCCCGTGGTGGTCTATTTACACGGCGGCAGCTTCATTATGGGTTCGTCTCATATGCTCATGCTTCGTGGTTTCGAGCTAGCCACCCGCATGGACGTGGTCTACGTATCCATCAATTTCCGCCTTAACTCTTTGGGTTATTTGGACCTGCGCAGCCTAGGCGGCGACTGCAGTGCCAACCCGGCGGTGGCTGACCAGATCTTGGCATTGCAGTGGGTGCGCGATAATATCGCCGCCTTTGGCGGTGACCCTGACTCTGTCACCCTCATGGGCGAGTCTGCCGGCGGTGCGGCCGTATTGACCTTGATGACGAGCCCGCCCGCGGAGGGCCTATTCCATCGCGCTATCGCCCAGTCCCCGCCGATCGCCATGATTCACTCCCGGGCTCAATCCACCTTGTGGGCGCGCGAGCTGGTTCACAGGTTGGCCTTGCCGCGCCGCACCTCGGTAGAGGATCTGCGGCAGGAAAACTTTGCTGATTTGGTGCGCTCCGGTCAGTCCATGATGTGGCGGGCTGGCGAGCTCATTCACCTTAATTCTTGCTATGCGCCCACAGTGGATGAGGAGCTTATTCCAGAACACCCCATTTCCGCCTTTGAAAACGGCCACCAGCATCAAGTTCCGCTGCTCATCGGCACGAACTCGGACGAGGCTAGCTTTGGCAAATTCCTCTTCCAACGCCAAAGCTCCCGTGAGCGCGCCGCCCTGCGCCTATTGGCCTCCTTCGATCCCCAGCATGCCCCTGAGGTGGTTGCCGCTTATGACGGCGCAGTGGCCCGCGAGGACTTTGCGCACCTGCTTGCCGACGCCCTCTTTTGGGCACCCTCCACCCGCATCGCCGCCGCCCACGCGCAGGTGGCACCAACGTGGATGTACCGCTTCGACTTCGCCTCTGCCGTACTCAAGTGGTTGGGCCTAGGCGCCATGCACTCGATGGAGCTGGGCAACGTCTTTGGTGACCCACATTCTTCGCGCGCGTCCTTCCTTACCAATTGGGGCTCGCGCGCGGAGATGGAAGAACTTACCGCCACCATGCAGCAGCACTGGTCCGCCTTTATCCACGGTGGCCGCCCGAAGATGAGCTGGCCGCGCTACGGGCTCAAGCAGCGCGCCACCATGATCTTTGATGCCGAGGCCTATATTGAAAACGCCCCGCACGAGCTCAAGCGACAAGCGTGGGAGGGATACCACATGTTGGAGTGGGGAAGTGGGCGCCCAGAGCTGGTGAAATCTTTGGGCTTCCAACCATACGGGTGGGAATAGCGGTAGACTCCACAGTGACCGCGGGCGGCGGCTTGCCTACCGTGGGGACCTCTGCTTCCGAAGGATGGATTTTAAACCACCATGAGCTTTTTCGAAGATATTGCTTCTGCATTGGATGCCGAGGGCATCGAGTCCCGCGTCAATGATGACGTCATGTTCGTTCCAATCACCTCTGATCTGGAAATCCAATTTATTGAAATCGATCCGCTCCTGCCAGCAGCAAATGTCTATATCGCTGCGGCAGACGTTGATGAAGACGATGAAGAATTTGAGGCAGTCTTGGTCTCCGTCGCCTTCTCTGTAGATGACGCCGTGGAGGCGGTTTCTCGCCACATCGCTACCGACCAGGTGGTCACCGTCCTGCGCGACCTGCTGGAGGGCACCGATGAACGCATTGCGGAATTAGAATTTTCCCAAGATGAGCTCAACCCGCACCTTGTCGTGGCTGAAGTGGCCAATGACTCGGAGCTGCGTGTGCTTGTGGAAACCATAGACGGTGTCCCTTCTGCGATCGTCCGCTTCCTCGCTTTCGACTTCGACGAAGACGATCTAGATGACATGGAAGATGAGGCCGTCACCCTCGCCTGGGAAGTTGATGAAGAGGATGAGGATCTCGATGAGGCCGACCGCCTCGCCCTCTTTGATAACGCCGACTTTGATGATGTCCCCATCGTGGAGGTTCCTGCCGAGGCCCTCGAACTTGGTACCTATACCGATTTCGATCGCCTCTTCGACGTCCTGGGGCTTGTCTCTGAGCAAGCTTTGGACTGGGAAGCGCAGCTCGTATCCTTCGATGATGAAGACTATGAAGAACCGGACGTCTACGACATCTTCGGTGAGGATGACGGGGACGAAGAGGAGGACTACTTCGACAACGATGATGCCGACGTGGACGATGAATCCGAGGCCGAAGCAGCTGAAGAAAAGTAAACCCTGCCTCCCATAGCCCAGCTCACCGTCTTCTTGCGGTGAGGCTGGGCCTTTCTCTTTTTCAAAACATCATTGCAGGTAGGGGTATAGATTATATATTCCTTATTGTCTTGCTACTTTCACGCGCCGGCAACTAGGCTTTAGAAGGTTCCCGGCCTGGGACTGAAAATCCGCCCCAGGCCAAACCTTATGAGGAGTAGAAAACCATGGCAGTGAACCGCGATACTACGTGGCGATTCGTTCTTGTCGTTGTCGCCGTAGCACTCTCGCTTGCCGCGTGGTTTTGCACCGTCCTTGGCGTGTACTCCACGGTGACCGAGACTTTTGAGTCTTATCTGACCGCCAGCGTCTGGGTGCTGCTCTTGGTGGCCGCGGTGCTGTTATACACCTCGCAGTATGGGTTGGTGCCCAATTGCATCCTCTTGTATCCCATCTTCGGTGCCTCGATAAATTTATTGCTGGGTTCATTGACGGTGCGCTCGCAAATCCCGTTGTTCTTCGATGCTGTGGGCACCTCCATCGTGGCAATCATCGCCGGTCCTGTGCTGGGCATGGCCACGGGCTTGACCACCACGGTGTTGGGAGGAGTGTATTTTGCCTATGATCTCGCCTTTGCTCCTGTGGGCATCTTTATCGGCGCCGCCGTGGGTTTGATGGCCCGCCGCGGGGTATTTAATAGGCTCTCGTCGATCATTTTTTCCGGCTTCGGTATGGGCATCGGCTGCGGCGTGATGAGCGTATATGTCCTGATCTTTTCGTTCAGCGGGCGACCCCGCCAGGGCCCGCAAAACCTTACCAAGTTCTATGAGCTGATCTTTCAAGATGAACGCCTAGCCATCATCCTGCAGGGCCTTACCTCTGACGTCTTGGATAAGGTCTATACCGTTCTCATCGCCTGCGTGATCCTGCGTTTTATGCCCAAGGCAATCGCTCGACACTACACAGTGACCTTCAATCGCGAGGTCTTGAGAAAGATCCTTTACGCGCCTGACCCGCATGCAACACCGGATGTGCCGGGGAAACAAACAAAACAGCCCGCGACCGCTTAGGCGGCTTGGGTCAAGCCGACGAATAGCGACTCGGGGGAGCGGACGGGCTGATAAGAGCTATCCACTAGCCACACATAGGTGGCATTGGGGCCGCGAGAGACCTCGTGAACAGCATCCACCATCTCCGTCGGCACAAGCGTGCGTACCCAGCCTTCGGCCACGGCAGGGTCCACCGGCTGGCCAAAGTTTTCGGTTATGCGGATGGTGATGAGATATGCGGGAATGCGGTCTTGCCCAAAGCCACGCACCCGGGCCTTTACGCGCGAACCCACGCGGTGGCGGGTAATGCTCATGCAGTAGTCTCCGCCCGGTCCACCCGCGGCGGTGGGCAGCTGCTTGAGCGGTGGACGCCAGGTGGGAGTTGGGCGCGCCAGGGAACGTGGGTGGTGCAGGATAGCGGTAATGGACTTGATGGTGTCGTATTCGTGGTAAAGCAGGTCCGCGGCAATCTCGCTAGCGGAACGTGGGAGGAACATCGGGGTGGACTGGGGAAAGTTCTTTTGTGCTTTGTACATGGCCATCACCTTAGGGTCCCGTGCGGACACAAGCCTGCGCCATTAGAACACACGTACGACGGGCGATCGAAAATGGCTTTCCAGTAACTGAAGGATTAGAGTTGCAGCCGATATGATGAATACGCAGAGTGGGGAAATAAGCCCAGAACAAAAACCGCACATTCCACGCGAGATCTGGGTTATGGTCACCGCCGCATTCATCATCGCGTTGGGATATGGTCTCATCGCTCCGCTCTTGCCGCAGTTTGTGGTGAGCTTCGATGTCTCCATGGCCGCCGCGGGCCTGGTGGTCTCCATCTTCGCCGCCTCGCGCCTCCTTTTCGCGCCGATGTCTGGCTCCTTGGTGGATCGCGTTGGTTCACGCCGTGTCTACCTCATCGGGCTCATGACCGTCGCGGTAACCACAGGACTCGTCTCCATTGCTCAAAGCTACTGGCACATCGTAGCCCTGCGCGCCCTAGCCGGCATTGGTTCGACCATGTTCACGGTCTCGGCCATGGGTCTTATTGTGCGCATGTCCCCGCCGTCGATTCGCGGCAAATGTTCTGCCACCTATGCCACGGCCTTCCTGCTAGGAAACGTTGCTGGCCCGGTTCTCGGCGCCAGCCTGTCCTTCCTGGGCTTTCGGTGGCCATTTTTCATCTACGGTGTAGGCGTCGCACTCGCCGCATTTGTCGTTTGGTGGCAAATGCCCCGCGTCAACCACAAGCAGGCCAATAAGGATAAACTGCCGCCCATGCGCCTGCAGGAAGCCTGGGGCGATACCGCCTATCGCGCGGTATTAACTTCCAACTTTGCGCATGGCTGGATCAATATGGGCGTGCGCGTATCCGTCCTGCCTCTTTTTGCCGCCTCTATCTTCCACAATGGCGCCGCGGCATCCGGCCTTGCGCTAGCAGTCTTCGCCGCTGGGAACGCCATCGTCTTGCAATTTTCGGGCAGGTGGTCCGATATCCACGGCCGCAAACCACTCATCCTCATCGGCCTGGTCGGTTCCGCCATTTTCATGGTTCTCATGGGCATGGCTACCAGTGTCTGGTTCCTCCTGCTCGTGTCCGCCTTCGCCGGCGCATCCTCCGGGCTCATTAACCCCTCCCAACAGGCCGCAGTGGGAGACATCGTGGGCAATGAGCGCTCCGGCGGCAAGGTACTATCCACCTTCCAGATGGCCGGAGACTTCGGCCAAATCTTGGGCCCCATGCTCATTGGCCTGCTTGCCGACGCCTCCGGCTTCCCCCTCGCCTTCACCGTCTGCGGCGCCATCGCCTTCATTGGCATCATTGCCTGGGCATTCGGCCGCGATCCGCACGCTGAGGTAGGGAATAAGCCGAAGCGGGTGCCGCAGGAGAACTAAGCATTTGGAGTTGGGCTAGAAAAGTTCAGCCAATTGGGAGACGCATAGATAAACGAAGGCGACGGAGATAATCGCCATCAAGGTGTTGACGAACCAGCCATTTCTCCATTTCTTTGGCGTGTGTCTGGTATTCAGCAATACCAGGAGGGTCAGGCCTAAAAAGGGCATGAAAAGTGAGCCGAGGACTCCATAAGCGATGATGAGCCCAGTTGGCTTTCCAAGGAGAAGCAACAACATTGGTGGAAAGGTTAGCCAGATGAGATAAGCGCGGTAATACTTTCCACCGGTACTTGTCCTCGGATCGCCTTGCGGAATCTTTTTGAGGTGGCCAATATAGTCGGCGAACATGAGGGACACGCCGTTCCAAACACCAAGGCAAGAGGAGAATGCGGCAGAGAAAAATCCGATGATGAACATTTTGGAGATGAAGGTTCCGTAGCGGTCCTCGAGTACATCTGCCATATCAACGAGGCCCTGATCGTTATCGGATACGGCGACGTTGGCGCTGTAAAGAAGCTCGGCGCCCAGCACGAGTGTAGCCAGAACGAAGATTCCGGTGACTGCGTAAGCTACCGCATTGTCCATACGCATAACCTTCATCCATTTCGGCGTGTACCATTCCTTTTCCCGCAGCCAGTAGCCGTAGGCAGCTAGAGTAATAGTCCCGCCCACTCCGCCAGCGATGGATAGTACATAGACAAAGGATCCATCCGGAATTTGTGGCACTAAGCCACCGATGATTTCGGGAAGGTTAGGGGCAGTAATGGCGGCGATGCCGACTACAGTGACAAACATAATCCCGACCAAGATGGCTGAAAGTTTTTCAAAAAGCTGATATTGGCCAAGCCAAGTCAGGACAAAACAGGAAATGCCGGTGATAATTGCCCACATTTCGAGACTGGTGTTCGGGAAAAGAGCGCTGAGGGCCAGTCCAGTGCCGGACATCGCGGCGGCGCCGTATACGAGTCCCCAGATAACGATATAAGGGGCAAAGTAGCAAGCAGTCCAACGCCCTAGCTCGCGCCAACCATGGAACATCGTGTTTCCAGTGGCTAGGCTATACCGTCCGGCACCTTCGACCAGTACGATCTTCATAATCGTGCCGATGATGACCGCCCAAAGGAGCGCGTAGCCATAGCGTTGGCCGGCGATCATGGTGGCCACTAGGTCGGCAGCACCGACGCCTGTCGCTGCAGCCACTAATCCTGGACCGACTATAGTCCATTTCACTCTGGCTTGGTCTGTCGTTGCGGCGTCGTGCCTGCTGCCTGCAGGACGGGCAGAATTTGATTCGTGGGTATGACTCATGACGCCCTCTCAATTAGTTGTGTTTCTAATCACTATAGGGAGGGTGGTGCTTTTCTATCAGGAAAACGCAGATTTCAATTTTCGATCGGCCGTCTATGCCACCGTTCTTCCCGCAGCGTAGAGTGCCTTGGGCATTGCTCGCTGGAGCTTCCATTCGAATTGGATCGGCTTTTCCCCATGGTGTGACACATAATCCACAGCGCCTAAATAGGTATAAGCGCTCGCTGTACCGACTTCGTTCTTCTTATTAAAGCGCGAGGCTATGAGAATCTTGCCATCACGATTCTGATGGCCGATGTAGCGTTTAGCCGCCTTCGACTTCAGCGTCGTTGTTGATTGAGATTCCCAGTGCAATAGATCGGGTGAAATTGGATAGTCTCGGTAATTCGTAGAGGCACTTACCTGTTCGTCTTTTTGAAACGTCACCAAGAACAGGTCCGTATTGATATCCGGGAAGTATTTCACGCCCTCGCGGGGAAGGTTTACAAGTTGTGCAAGGCTCCCAGTCTCCAAAGCGCCAATTAGTTCGGCCAATGAATAATCCGCGTGCGTTTCCAACACAGACGTCTCGCTATGCTGCGGAATGATTCGAGAAGAGTCACTGCACAGTTGCATAACCTGTTGCAATTCCCAAGCGACCTGCGGGTGCTGGCGCAAAATTGACAGAGCCTTGTCATAGGAACCGGGATGCGGAGAATTTGAGTTCGCCCAGAACCCGAGGACGAGCATTCGGGTGAAGGCTTGATCGGATTGAGCCATGTCGGCGTAGTGGAGATCTGGGGTGGAAAGGATGCGCAGATAGGCGTCGACTCGGTGCGGATCGTTGACGTGCAGGAAAACCCGAATCCGATTGAGCAGAAATGTTTCAGTCTCATTGGCGTTCTGCTGAATAAGGCCTTCTTCACGAAGAAGCCGCGTCCACGAATATTTTGAGGGGCGGTAGATATCTTCTAGCTGGAGATTTGATTCCTCAAGGAACTCTTTAAGATCTGTAGTTCGAATTTCAGAAAGTAATGCACGTACTTTGCGTAGTGAATTTCGTGAGATCTTCTTGACATTGCGAAGAACCTGCTCGGTTGTCGTTTGGTCTAGCTGAATATGTGACCCCGGCGGAGTTGTGGGAAATCCCTGTTCAATTTCTTCGGTCAAGCGCTTGCCCCGTTTCCGAGTTAGGGCATGGAACTTGCGCTCGAAATCAAAATCCGCATGCTGCTGGCCAATGAAATCGAAAATGACACAGGAGTCTTTACCTGGAGATAGACGGAGACCGCGACCCAGTTGTTGCAGAAAGACCACGGGGCTTTGCGTCGGGCGGAGCAAAAGTAGGGTGTTAACAGCAGGAATGTCTACGCCCTCGTTAAATATATCTACAGAAAACAGAACTTTGACCTCACCAGCCTCCAGATCTCTAATGGCCTGGGCCCGCTCGGCGGCGGAGAGCTCGTTCGTTACAGCGCGCGCTGGGATTCCAAATTGTTGGAATTGCGTTGCCATATATTTTGCGTGAGCGATAGTGACGCAAAAACCGATGGCTTTCATCTCCGAGAGATCGAAAATGCGCCGGTTCAGCTCGTTAATAATGAAGCGGGTGCGCTTTTCTCCTGCTTTGATGTAGAACTCGGAGAGCTCTCTGGAGTTATAGTCTTTCTTGCCTCGGATCCAGGTCAACGAAGAAAGATCCGTCCCATCAGCGATCCCGTAGTAATGCATGGGAACTAACAGCTGCAAACGCAAAGCATCCCACAAGCGCAGTTCATGGGCTACGCGATAGTCAAAGTACTTCTGAACGTTTTCGCCATCACCACGTTCCGGCGTAGCTGTTAAGCCTAAGAGCTCTCGTGGTTGGAAGTGGTCTAAAAGCGCGTTATAGGTGGGAGCTTGTGCGTGATGAAACTCGTCGATTATTACGACATCAAAGCGTTTGGGATCTAGCTGTTCTAGACGGGAAGCACGTAGGGATTGCACGCTGGCAAAGACAAAATCCCAATGGTGCGGCTCGGCGCCGTCGACAAGCAGCTCGCCAAAGTCTGCGTCTTTGAGAACTTCCCGGAATGTCCGTCGGGCTTGGTGAAGAATCTCCTTCCGGTGAGCCACGAAGAGCAATCGGGGACGTCGCTTCCATTGTTCGCAAAGATTTCGATAATCCAGTGCAGCAACTACGGTCTTTCCAGTTCCTGTCGCAGCTACCAGGAGGTTTCGATGTCGATCCTTTATCTCCCGCTCTGACCGCAACGCCTCGAGCATTTCTTCTTGGTATGGGTAAGGCGTTACCTCTAGGCCAGAAAGCTCCAATTGGCGTAGTGCTCCGGACGATTCACCGCCTTTGGCTATGCGTAGAGACCGCTCGAGACGCTCCATGTCACTATTTGGGACGAAGGTTTTAAAGTGGCTGTCGTGCCAGTAACTATCGAAAGTCTTGATGAACTTATCAATCACTTCCGGTGTTGCGGTGTTAGAGCCGCGGACATTCCATTCCCAACCATCGACAAGTGCTGACCTTGACAGGTTAGAACTACCAATAAATGCAGTGTCGAAACCGGATTTTCGGCGGAACAGCCAAGCCTTGGCATGAAGGCGAGTGGATTTGTGTTCATAGCAAATTTTCACGTCTGCCTGATACTTCTCGACCAATCGCTTGAGCGCGGCTGCGTCAGACGCACCGCAGTACGTAGAAGTAAGAAGGCGGAATGGGATTTTGTTATCGCGAAGATACTCCAGCTGTCTATCGAGGACGCTAATGCCGGAATTCTTGATGAAAGCGCACAGCAGGTCTACCGAATCGGCCGTTTTAATTTCTCTTTCGATCTCGCTGGTTAAACTAGATTCTCCCCGGGCATTGGTAAATAGTGCGCTCTTGGTGAGTGAAACGTCAGGAAGGAGGGGAGGATCCGCTAATCCGGAGTTGTACACAGCATAGAGGAGCTCCTCGGAATCGATTCCTTCATCATCGCCCAGCAGAAGCGCAATGGCGTTGATGAGGGCAACGCGGTCCTCGGGCGACTTCAAACCGCGGAGACGGTGCTCTAAGAGTGAGCCGATGTGTTGAGAAACCGCCGAAGTATAGCGGCCCTGAGCTTCCTGATCGGAGCTTCTCCCAATACCGAATCCTGCAGCAGGGTGTTGGTTTAGCGTTTCCTCCATTCGCTCGCGAATACGGGTCGTAATGGGGGTTTCGTATACACCGAAAGGTAGGGAGGAATCGGGACTGATGCTCATAATGACCAAATTCTAAAGGCTGGGCATCCTAAAGTGGCATAAGAGAGCATTAGTGACTAAATATTCTCCCGCTGGTGTTGCGTCTAGCGGAGGATGTCCGCCGAATGCTGACGAAAGGACACTACGAAAGAAAGGAACTTTCGTTCCTTAGTTGTGAGTAGAAGCTAATGCTTCTACCGCTGGAATATCAGCGGGAGCCCAGTCCAAACTGGTGGCCTCTGCGGGGGTAACCCATTGTGCAAGGTCATGGTCGGTCAGGTGGAGATCGCCGTCAATAAGCGTGCAATAGAAAGTCGTTAGCTCAATAGTGGCGAATTCGTACTCGTAGGTTGTTGTCGCGACCTTAGCTCCCACCTCGGCTTTGAGGTTGAGCTCTTCGTGTATTTCTCTAGCTAGGGCTTGCTGAGGCGTTTCACCAGGCTCGACTTTTCCACCTGGGAATTCCCAGTGGCCTTCTAATGGCTTGCCCGGTTTCTTTCGGCAGGCGAGGAAGCGCTGGCCGTCATGGAAGACGGCGCCGACGACGCGAATGGGTTTAGACATGACTCTATTGTGCCTTGGATCTCGAAAACGTCTAGACAGTGAGCTGTTACTTAGATAACATATCCCCAATGTTCGCGTAAGGCTGTCACGCGGGCTTGATTTTTGTAGGCAAGCTTGAGGGGACGGTTTTACTGTGACTTCTACCGAATCGGTTTACTCCTCCATCCAGAGCCATGACGGGGAAATCCCGCAGCCTGGGGGACGGTGGAAACTCTTTTTATATAGCGCGATTGGCGCGTTCGTATTCTTCCTGCCGGTGACGTATCAGGATAAGCGCTCCATTCCTTTGGACCACATGGTCACGATGGTGCGTGAGGGGATTCCTGCGGCGGTGCCGTGGATTATCTTTGCCTTGGCCGTGTACGGGACGGTGCGCAGTTTTACTACCGGCGCGTTTAAAGAAAGCGTGCTGCAGGCAGTCTTTGCGGTGCTCAATATTGTGGGTGCGGTGGTTTCGTTCCTGATGGTCATCGACGCACTGCCATGGGTGCTCGGTGACGAGGACCTGGTGCCATTCTTGTGGAACTCCATTGCCACTCCGGTTGGGCTTATCGTGCCGATTGGCGGTGCGTTCCTTGCGTTTCTCATTGGCTTTGGTTTGCTGGAATTTGTCGGCGTGCTCATGCAGCCCATCATGCGGCCACTGTGGAAGACTCCGGGGCGCTCAGCAATTGACGCGGTGGCTTCGTTTGTAGGCTCGTATTCGCTCGGAATTTTGGTCACAGACCGCGTCTATCAAAAGGGCGGCTATACCGGGCGCGAGGCAGCGATTATTGCCACAGGCTTTTCGACGGTCTCTGCGGCCTTCATGGTCATCGTGGCCAAGCAGCTTGACCTGATGAAGGTCTGGGGCACCTACTTCATTGTCACGCTCATCGTGACCTTTGTGGTTACCGCCATTACCGTGCGGATTCCCCCGCTGCGCACCATTCCGGACGAGTATTTTGCGGATGCGCACCCAGATCCGGAAAAGCCGGTAGAAGGCTCGCGCATCAAAAATGCGTGGCGCGAGGCCATGCTGGCGCTGCAGCGGGCACCGTCTTTGTGGGAATCCATTTGGGAGAACCTGCGCGATGGTGTGCGCATGGCGGCGGCCATTGTGCCTTCCATCATGTCGGTGGGTCTCATTGGCCTGTTGCTGGCGCGCTTTACACCCATCTTTGAGTGGATTGGTTACCTGTTCTACCCATTCGCGTGGGTAGTGCAGCTGCCGGAGCCGGTACAAGCCGGCAAAGGTGCGGCCATGGGAATTGCAGAAATGTTCCTGCCCGCCACCGCAGTGGCAGGCAGCGACAGCATGGTGCTCAAGTTCGTCATCGGCGTGGTGGCAGTTTCTGCCATTATTTTCTTCTCCGCCCTGGTGCCCTGCATCCTGGCTACCAAGATTCCGGTGAAGCTTACCCACCTGGTTATCATTTGGTTTGAGCGCGTGGCGCTGACCATTCTTATCGCCACGCCGATTGCTCACCTGCTGTTTTGATTTAAGAGCTAGGCCTCGATGTGGGCCGTGACGATGTCATCGATAAGCCGCGCCGCCGCTTTGGCGGTGCGGTTATCTATGTCGAAGGTGGGGTTGAGCTCGACGACGTCCACCAGGGCCAGCTTGCCCGTTCGTGCAATAGCTACGGCCATGGCGCGGATGCGCTCATAACTGACGCCTAGCGACGCCGGGGCGGATACTCCCGGCGCGGTGGACGCTGGCAAAACGTCGAGGTCGATGGACAAGTGGACCTTGTCCTTGCCCTCGGTAGCCTTGGCGGCTAGCTCAGCGCACTCGGCTGGGGTGAGATTGACTAGTTCCTCGTCCAGGGTGATGGCGACGTTCAGGCTCTCTGCCTCGTCGAAAAGCACAGCGGTGTTATTGGGGCGGGAGATTCCCAACACGGTGTAATCGAAGTCGTCGGAAAGCTCCGAAATCTGCTTGAACGGGGTGCCTGAGGTGGCTTGGTCCGCGCGGCGGAGATCGAAGTGAGCATCCAGGTTGATGATCTTGGTGGCGCCTACCGCGCGGTAGAGGCCACGGTGGGAGCCAAAGGCAGTTTCGTGTCCGCCGCCCAGGATGATGGGGAGGGTGCCGGCCTCGACGAGTTCCTGCACTTTATCGGAAAGAGCATCGTGGGCGCCGTCGAGGTCGTCGGCCTGGGTGGTGATCGTGCCGGCGTCGGCAAGCGCATGCTCATGGTGGACTGCCAAGGAACCTAGGGCCGATCGCAGCGCGGCCGGGCCTGCGGCTGCCCCCTGGCGGCCGCCATTGCGCAGCACGCCCTCATCGGAGGCAAAACCCAGAAGGGTTACGGGGGCGGGGGAGTCGGTGGATTGATTGATAACGCTATGCCAGCGCGCGTGCTCTGGTCCCGGGCCATCGGAGCGGCCGGACCATTCGGGGGCGGGGGTGAAAAGTTCAGCTTTTTCAGTGTTCATGGTTTTCGATGTTAGGCGGAAACGACGAGTTCTTCTGGCTCTTCGGTGGGTTCATCCTCATGTGTTACTTCGTGCCGGTTGGTGAGGAAATAAACCGCCGTCATAATGGCGATGAAGGCCACGCCCACAACGAGGGAGATGCGGTATTCCTCTTGCCAGACCATGATGCCGAAGGTCATGAGGATAAATGCGATGGACAGGTACTGACCATAGGGCCAGAAGGGAACTTTGTATTTGAGGTTCGCTACGTCTTGTGTGCTCATTCCGCGCCGGGAGTACAGGTGAGCCAGCAGAATCATGAGCCATACAAACACGGTGGCGAAGGTAGCTAGCGAGGCGATGACCTCGAAGATATTTTCCGGCAGGAGGGCATTGAGGATAGTGCCAATGATCATGGTGGCGATGAGGATGATGGTGGTCATTACGGGTACGCCACGCACTACCTTGGACATGAAATTGGGGGCGTGCTTTTGGTGGGCAAGGCCGGTGATAACGCGTCCTGCACCGAAGAGGTCGGCGTTGATGGCCGATAAAGCGGCGGTAATGACCACGAAGTTGAGCAAACCTGCAGCCCAGGAAACGCCGAGGGTATTAAAGATTTGGACGAAGGGGGACTGCTCGCCGGTAATCTCGCGCCATGGGGTGATCATGAGAATGACTGCGATGGCAAGGACATAGAAAAGCAGGATGCGCATGGGCACCGTATTGATTGCTTTGGGTACGGATTTTTCTGGGTGCTGGGCTGCGCTGCCGGCAACACCGATGATTTCGGTGCCGCCAAAGGCAAAGAGAACGAGGATGAAAGAAGCGATCATGCCCGTGGGACCGTTAGGGAAGAAGCCACCGTCGTTGACGAGGTTGACGGGGCCGGTGGTGTGGGCATCAGAAAGCCCAAAGGCTAATACCGCAAGGCCGCCGGCAATCATGGCGAGTACGGCGCCGACCTTGATGATGGTAAAGGCAAATTCCAGTTCACCGAAGGCCTTGACGGTGGCGAGGTTTGCGCCGCCCACGATGAGCAAGGTGGCTGCTACCCACACCCACTGCGAGACGTCTGGGAACCAAAAGCGCATATAAACGCCGATGGCGGTGAGGTCCGCAAGCGCTACGATGACCATCTCAAAGGCGAACATCCAGCCGGTGATGTAGCCCGCCCATCCGCCCATGAACATGCGGGCGTAGCCGGCGAAGGAGCCGGTGATGGGGTGGCGCACGGCCATTTCGCCTAGGGCGCGGAGCATGAAATACACCACCGCGCCGGCGAGGAGATAGACGACGAGGACAGAGGGGCCGGCGGCTTGGATGGCGCCGGCTGAACCATAAAACAGTCCGGTGCCGATCGCGGATCCGAGGGCGATGAAGTGCAGGTGCCTGTGTTTAAGGCCGTGTTGGGACATGGCATCTCCTAGCGTATGAAAGGTTTTATGTAGTCTAAGTCTCTATTTGTCCAAGGTGTGTCGTGGAACATATTTATTTGTCTGGAATTTCAGACTTGGTGCCGTGTGCTGCACTGATAAGCGCCACAGTGGTGCTTAAAATTGCCCTCCGTGAGTACCAACAGAGTCCCGGCGGCGCGTCATGCGATGGAGATCCTCAAGCTGTTATCCACCATTGACGTCCCTATATCTGCCGCCCGCATCCAAGGTGAGCTCAACCTGCCACGCTCGTCTACATACCACCTGCTGGCGGAGATGGTTGATGCTGGTTTTGTAGCCCATCTGCCGGAGCACAAGACCTATGGCCTGGGCCTGGCGGCGTATTCCATGGCCTCGGCCTATGTAACGCAGCAACCCTTGGTGCGCATGGCTACTCGAGACTTGGAACAGTGTGCGGCGCTGGTGGGTGGATCGGGGCACCTGTCACGTATGGCTGGATCGGAAATTTTGTATCTGCAGGAGGTGCGTGCGGCCGGCGCTACCTCCTTGGTGACCGAGGTGGGTGTGCGCCTGCAAGCGCATAAGACGGCGTCCGGGCGCGTGATGCTGGCGCATCTACCTGATGCGGAGGTACGCGCCGCCTTTGATACTGCGGGAGGTAGCGGCTTTGCTGCATTGAAAGAACGTTTGAGTTTGGTGGCTGCACGCGGGTGGGACCAGGAGATTGAAGAGATTACCCGCGGTCAGGCCTCTGTAGCGGCGCCCATCCTGGATCACTTGGATCGTCCGGCGGCAGCGGTGGCGGTGACGTATCCGGTAGGGACGTCGGATACGAAGGTAGACGCCGCCATTCGAGCTTTGCTGGAGGTATCGGACAAGGTCGCGGCCAAAATGTACCGCAATCGCAAAAAGTGAGGTAGCATACATTCATCGCGTTAGGCTGTCGCGCGACACATCACAATTGTTGATCCCTTATGTAGAGGAGTATTTGCCATGCCTAACGTCTACCCAACCACCGTGACCGTAAATGTCGGAGCACTGAGCATCGAGGATGTCGTTGCCGTTGCCCGCTATGGCGCGCAGGTGGAGATTGCGCCTGAAGCCCTAGAAGAGGTGGCCGCTACCCGCGAGCGCGTGGAAGAACTAGCACAAGATCCCACCCCGGTCTATGGCATTTCCACCGGCTTTGGCGCGCTTGCTCGCCGCCATATCCCAGAGGAGATGCGCGCCCAGCTGCAGCTTTCCCTGGTGCGTTCGCACGCTGCGGGTACCGGCCCGGAAGTGGAAGAAGAAGTCATCCGCGCACTGATGCTGCTGCGCCTGTCCACCTTGTGCACCGGCCGCACCGGCGTGCGCCCCGTAGTGGTGGAAACGTATGCCAAGGCCCTCAATGCCGGCATTGTGCCGGTGGTGCGCGAGTATGGCTCGCTGGGCTGCTCCGGCGATTTGGCGCCGCTTGCTCACTGTGCGCTGGCCTTGTTGGGAGAGGGCGAGGTACGCGTGAACGGCAAGCTGCAGGATGTGGGCGAAGCCTTGGCCGCAGCTGGCATCGAGCCGCTGCAGCTGCGCGAGAAGGAAGGCCTAGCGCTTATCAACGGCACCGATGGCATGCTGGGGCAGCTCTGCCTGGCCATCACTGACCTGCGCGCGGCCGCAAAGACCGCCGATATTGCCACCGCCATGACCGTGGAAGGCCTGCTGGGTACCCTCGTGGTCTTCGCGGATGACCTGCAGCAGCTGCGCCCGCATCCGGGACAGGCCGATGCTGCGGCTAATATCCTCCAGGTGGCCGAAGGCTCTGAGATCTTGGAGGCCGCGCTGGAGGAGTTCAAGAAGAATCAGGTGCAGGATGCCTACTCCGTGCGATGCGCCCCGCAGGTAGCTGGCGGATTCCGCGATACCTTGACCCACACCGCCCAGGTGGCCGAGCGCGAGCTGGCTGCTGCGGTGGACAACCCGGTGGTGACCAAGGATGGTCGCGTGGTCTCTAACGGCAACTTCCACGGCGCGCCGGTGGCCTATGCGCTTGACTTCCTAGCTATTGTCACCGCGGACTTGGCCTCCATTTCCGAGCGCCGCACCGACCGCTTCCTAGACCCGGCGCGCAACCGCGGGCTGAATGCCTTTCTTGCCGACGACCCCGGTGTTGACTCCGGCCACATGATTGCCCAGTACGCCCAGGCCGGCATCGTGAGCGAAATGAAGCGCCTGGCCAACCCCTCTTCGGCTGATTCCATTCCGTCTTCGGCCATGCAGGAAGACCATGTCTCCATGGGTTGGTCCGCCGCCCGCAAGCTACGCAAGGCCGTCGATGGCCTGCAGCGCGTGCTTGCCGTAGAAATCCTCACCGCCGCCCGCGCTATCGACATGCGCGAGGGCACCCCAGCCAAGGGAACCGGCGCGGTCATCGCCAAGCTGCGCGAGACCGTCAAGGGGCCGGGTGTGGACCGCTACCTGTCGCCGGAAATCGAGGAGACCGTGCGCCTGGTTAAGGAGGGTGCGCTGGTCGAAGCCGTCGAGAATGTTACTGGAAAGCTGCGTGGCTAATATGTCGACCATCTCTTGGCACCCACAATCTGAGCCCAACCCCTTGCCGTTTTCCCCTTTTAAAGCCAGCACAGTGCCGCGCCCCATTGGCTGGCTTTCCAGCGTGGATGGTGAGGGCCGCGAAAACATCGCGCCCTATAGCCAGTGGCAAAACCTCACTTTCGATCCACCCATGGTGATGTTTTCGGCCAACCAATACCCGGATGGTCGCCGCAAGGACACGGTGCTTAACGCGGAGGAAACCGGCTGGTTTGTGTGGAATATGGCCACCTATGACCTGCGTGAGGAAGTCAATAAATCCGCTCAGGTGCTTGACTATGGCGACAGCGAGTGGGACCGCCTTTCCGTTAACAAGGAATATGCGGACAATCACCACATTCCCATGGTGAAAGAATCGCCAGTGAAGTTCGAGTGCCAGTACAAAACCACGCTGCGCGTGCCCGGCAATTCTAAGGTGGGCACCATCGACCTCGTGGTAGCGGATGTAAAGACCATCCATATCGATGAATCCGTCATTGATGCTGAGGGCAAGCTCGACATCCTCAAAATCAAGCCCATCGCGCGCATGGGCTACTTTGACTACACCGTGGTCACAGAAAAATTCGAGATGCGCGTGCCCGGCTCCGACGACGCCGCGCGCGCCGGACTAGAGGGCAGCGCGTAGCGCATCGGCCATAGCCCGCTGGCCCGCGTGGGTGGGGTGCATGGGAAAGGAATTAGTCTCCTGGCCCGTGAAATCCACCCACGGTGAGGGGGAGCAGGCGGTGTGGTCTAAGGCGGCGTCGGCAAGCACGTATATAGCCCCATTGCGCTCGGCGGCCTCGCGCACCGCCTGGTTGATGCGCTCGATGGAGCGTGCCAACCATTCCCGGTCACTGGCCGGGATTTTTTCTATGTAGGGGCAGGTCTCGCCACGCTTAATCAATGGCAGGTAGCCGGTGGCTAGGACCTTCGCAGCAGGGGAGCGGCGGTGGATCTCCTCGTAGACCTTGTCTAGACGGCGGGGTAGATCGCGAATTTCCAGGTCTATCTGCGGGCCGGATTCCGCCTGGCAGATATCATCCGTGGCGCATTGGGTAAGGCGTACGAAGCTGGCGTCATTGCCGCCGATGGACAGGCTTACCAGCTCGGTGTCCTCCCGCAGGGCGTCGACTTGGGCAGGGTGTTCGCCGGCCGAGGAAAGTACGTCGAGGGTACTAGCGCCCTGGCAGGCTACATTGGTGAGCTCCGCGTCCATTTCCTTGGCTGCAAGCTCGGGGTAGGAATCCTGAGCGCGCACGCAGGTATTGGGCGGATCGAGCGGCAGCGTGGTTGAGCCCATCGCCGCATAGGAATCCCCCAGCGCGACATAGTGGGGTGGCTGTGGCTCCTCGGCGGGGGTGGAACAAGCGGCGACGAGGGCCGCGGAAAGGAAGGGGATGAACCGGCGCATGCAGGCCATCGTAGATCATCTCGCAGGTGTCTCATATACGAGACAGTTGGGGTTCATGTGGCATGGTACACAGAGCTGGGTCACAGTACTTTATGACATGTGACGCTGAACAAGTCCTCGGGGACAGCCCCGGGACACCGGCCTAGGGGGCTTGGGAAGGCGTCGAAAAAGCACGAAGAAAGGAAGCCATGTCTCAACCACGCGAAGTACGCGCGCCGCGCGGAACCGAACTGTCCGCCAAGTCCTGGCAGACCGAAGCGCCCTTGCGCATGCTCATGAATAACCTCGACCCCGAGGTTGCCGAGCGCCCCGAGGACCTCGTGGTCTACGGCGGCACCGGTCGTGCAGCGCGCAGCTGGGAAGCCTTTGACGCCATCGTAGAATCCCTCAAGGACCTCGAATCCGATGAAACCCTGCTGGTGCAGTCCGGCAAGCCGGTGGGCATCTGGAAGACCAATGAGTGGGCACCGCGCGTGCTTATTGCTAACTCCAACCTGGTGGGAGACTGGGCTAACTGGGAGCACTTCCGCAAGCTCGAGGATGAAGGCTTGATGATGTACGGCCAGATGACGGCCGGCTCCTGGATTTACATCGCTACCCAGGGCATCCTGCAGGGCACCTTCGAGACCTTCGCAGCCGTGGCCAAGAAGCGCTTCAACGGCACCCTGGCCGGTACCTTCACCCTGACCGGCGGCTGCGGCGGCATGGGCGGCGCACAGCCGCTGTCTGTCACCCTTAACGGTGGCGCCTGCCTCATTGTCGACGTTGATGAAACCCGCCTGAAGCGCCGCCAGCATAAGCGCTACCTCGATGAGGTTGTCACCGACCTAGATGAAGCACTCAAGCTGGTTCTTGACGCTAAGGAAAACAAGAAGCCGCTCTCCGTAGGCCTGGTAGGCAACGCTGCCGAGGTATTCCCAGAGGTCCTGCGCCGCCAGCGCGCCGGGGAATTTACCGTGGACATCGTCACAGACCAGACCTCGGCCCACGATCCATTGTCTTACCTGCCCTCTGAAATCACCATGGAGGATTGGCATAACGAGGCCAAGGCAGACCCGACCACCTTTACCAAGAAGGCTCGTGAGTCCATGGCGGCCCAGGTCCAGGCCATGGTCGAATTCCAGGATGAGGGTGCCGAGGTCTTTGATTATGGCAACTCCATTCGTGATGAGGCTCGCAAGGCCGGCTACCAGCGCGCTTTCGAATTCCCCGGCTTCGTCCCGGCTTATATCCGCCCACTCTTCTGCGAGGGCCTAGGCCCGTTCCGCTGGGCCGCCCTGTCCGGTGACCCAGAGGACATCAAGGTCACCGACCAAGCGCTCAAGGAGCTCTTCCCAGATAACGAGCACCTGCACAACTGGCTCGATGCCGCCGAGGAGTACGTCGAATTCGAGGGCCTGCCGGCACGCATTTGCTGGCTCGGCTATAACGAGCGCCACAAGGCCGGCCTGCTCTTCAATGACCTCGTGCGCGAGGGCAAGATCAAGGCTCCTATTGTCATCGGCCGCGACCACCTAGACTCCGGCTCCGTGGCCTCCCCGTACCGTGAGACCGAAGCCATGCTCGATGGCACCGACGCTGTAGCTGACTGGCCGCTGCTCAACGCCATGACTGCAGTTTCTTCCGGTGCTACCTGGGTTTCCCTTCACCACGGCGGCGGCGTGGGCATGGGCCGCTCCATCCACGCCGGCCAGGTTACTGTTGCCGATGGCACCGAGTTGGCCGCTGCCAAGCTGCGCGCCGTGCTGACCAATGACCCGGGCATGGGCGTTATCCGCCACGTTGATTCCGGCTACACTCGCGCAAAGGAAGTCGCCGATGAGCGCGGCGTCCGCATTCCAATGGAATTCAAGGCAAGGGACTAGATGAGCACACTTTTTACCGGCATTTCAGAACTCCGTACGGTCAGCGAGCGCGGCACGCTTAAAGACGCCGCCCTGGTAGCCGAATCCGGCACCATCTCCTGGATTGGCCCGGCATCCGAAGCGCCGGCCGCCGATGAGAAGGTGGACCTGGGTGGCCGCGCTGTCCTGCCGGGATGGGTCGATTCGCACACCCACATGGTCTTCGACGGTGACCGCTCCGCTGAGTTTGAGGCCCGCATCTCCGGCGGCTCCTATGAGGCTGGCGGCATCGCCGTAACCATGGACGCCACCCGCCAGGCCGGCACCGACCGCCTGGACAAGCTGGTGGCAGATCGCGTGGCCGCTGGCCGTCGCGGCGGCACCACCACCTTCGAGACCAAGACGGGCTACGGCCTCAACACCGAGTCCGAGGTAGAGGCCGCAAAGGTCGCGTCGCGCCACGTAGATGACGTGACGTTCCTTGGCGCCCACTTGGTGCCGCCAGGGGCAGATGCGGAAGATTACCTCGACGAAGTCGTTGGCCCGATGCTTGAGGGCGTCGCTCCCTATGTGCAGTGGATCGACGTCTTCTGCGAGCGCGGAGCCTTCAACGAGGAACAATCCCGGCGCGTACTGGAAGCCGGTAAGAAGCTAGGCCTTGGCCTGCGCGTGCATGGCAACCAGCTGGGCGAAGGCCCAGGCGTGGCCCTAGCCGTGGAGTTGGGTGCGGCCTCGGTAGACCACGTCAATCACTTGAGCGACGAGGACGTAGAACTGCTGGCCAACTCCGATACCGTGGCCACGATGCTGCCGGCTTGCGATCTGTCCACCCGCGAGCCGCTAGCCCCAGGCCGCAAGCTTCTCGACGCCGGCGCAACCCTCGCCATCGCCTCCAACCTCAACCCCGGCACGTCCTATACCTCCTCGATGAACTACTGCGTGACCACCGCGGTCCTCCAGCAGTACCTGTCCGTTGATGAGGCTATCCACGCGGCGACCACCGGTGGGGCTACCGCTCTGCGTCGCCACAACGTGGGCAATGGTCTCGACCCGCAGGGCCGACCCGCTAAGGGCACCATCGTGGAAGGTGCCGCCGCCGACCTGCACGTACTCGACGCCCCCAGCGCCGTGCATTTGGCCTACCGCCCAGGCATGCCGCTGAGCTATCGCACCTTTATCGCCGGAGCCTAGCGCTCTTCTAGAAAGGTCGCCGCTATCTGATATAGCCGGCGGCCTTTTTCTTTTGTCATATGTAGCCACGCGGCCTTTTTGCCGATAAAGACTGCGCGCGATCCATCCGGATCTTCCACCATAAAGAGGGTTTCTTCGTCTTGTGCGCCGTGGACAGTCCACGACTCTGGGTCGTAGAGGCGACGAAAGCGCCCTAGCTCTATCTCTACGTCCCTGCGGGTGATAGCCGGTGGCCGGTAGGGGAGGTTGTCGGGTCCATAGTCCTTTCGCGGGCCTTTTCTTTCTCCGCGCTCAAAATCGCTATAGACCTCGCTCACCTGGGCACGCACCAGCCCATTTTTGTCTTCCGTGGATTCTATGCGCAGGCATAAAGGATGCCGAGGCCGTGAAGTAAAACAGGAGTATAGGTGGCCTACCTTAGGCTTATCGACGGCACTAAAAGTCACAAACTTGCCCCGGGATGCGAAATCAAACTCCACCGGAAAGTAGGTTGTTTTCTCGTTGTCCACCACGCTGCCGAGGCTAAGAAGCTTTGGGCGTGCGGCGTATTCCGTGCTGTGAAAGCACACTGGCTCTAGCTCCACTACATAAAATTCAAAATTATCCTCCGCCCCGGTTATGCGAAAGACGGAGTTTAGATGAAAACGCCGGTCTGTTATGTGTACATACTCGCCGCTCTGTGGCCGACGGCTGCGTCTAGTGGGATATATCAGGCCCGTAGACAGCGAGGACAAATATAGGTCTACCGGCGGGTCCAGTTCCGTGCTGAACCCTGGATAAGAACTTAGCTTGGCGCGGATACGTGCTTGGTCGTCAAGGAATCGTGGGCGTGGATGACTCATGGGCTGCACAGTAGAAGACGGACCCGACGCCGCACTTCGGTGTTTTCGAACTGCTTCGAACAGGGCAGGAAATCTGGACTAGGAAAGCCGAGGAGTTGCGCAATGGAGTTTATAGCTGCAATCGCGTAGGGTTGGTGAAGCAATGAGCATTACCGATAACGCCACCGGCGGCGTCAACGAGCCGGAAGATTTTAAAAAGTCGGAATCTCAGGACAACTCGCAAGGTGTCACCAAGGACACCAGGGCTGCGAATACTTCTGAGGACACCGGCGCTGAGTCTCAAGACTCGGCCAACGACAACTCCCAGGGGTTCGCACATCTTGGCCTGCCAGAGAAGATTCTGGAAGCCGTTGCGAAAGTAGGCTTTACCAAGCCGTCCCCCATTCAAGAAGAAACCATCCCGATCTTGATGGAAGGCCGCGATGTAGTCGGCCTCGCCCAGACCGGTACCGGCAAAACCGCGGCCTTCGCGCTGCCAGTTCTGTCGCAAATTGACGCTAAGGCCCGTCACCCGCAGGCACTTGTGCTCGCGCCAACCCGCGAGCTGGCCCTGCAGGTGGCAGACTCCTTCCAGTCCTTCGCCGAGTCCCTCAAGGGCGTCGAGGTACTGCCTATCTACGGCGGTCAGGCCTACGGCATTCAGCTATCCGGTCTGCGTCGCGGTGCGCAGGTCATCGTGGGTACTCCAGGTCGTGTCATCGACCACTTGGAAAAGGGCTCGCTGGACCTGTCTCAGCTGCAGTTCCTCGTCCTTGATGAGGCCGATGAAATGCTGAACATGGGCTTCCAGGAAGACGTTGAGCGCATCTTGGAGGATACCCCGGACCGCAAGCAGGTGGCGCTTTTCTCGGCTACCATGCCGAACGCTATCCGGCGCCTTTCTAAGCGCTACCTCGACAACCCTGCCGAGGTCACGGTGAAGTCCGAGCGCCGCACCAATGACAACATCACGCAGCGCTTCCTCCTCATCCCGCATCGCGCGAAGATGGATGCTTTCACCCGCATCCTTGAGGTCATTAACTATGATGCCATCATCGTCTTTTGCCGCACGAAGCACGAGACCGAAGAGGTAGCCCAGACCCTGCGGGACCGCGGTTTTAGCGCCGCTGCCATCAACGGTGATATTGCGCAGGCGCAGCGCGAGCGTACCGTCGATCAGCTCAAAGATGGCCGTCTGGACATCCTCGTGGCTACTGACGTCGCCGCTCGTGGTCTCGACGTCGATCGCATCACCCACGTGGTTAACTTCGATATTCCTAACGACACCGAGTCCTACGTGCACCGCATCGGCCGCACCGGCCGGGCGGGGCGCTCTGGCGAAGCCATCTTGTTCGTCACTCCGCGCGAGCGGCGCATGCTGCGTTCCATTGAGCGCGTAACCAATGCCCGCTTGGAAGAAATGGATTTGCCTTCCGTCGATGAGGTCAATGAAAAGCGCAAGGAGAAGTTTGCGCAATCCATTACCGCCTCCATCGACAATAAGCAGGCTGACTTCTTCCGTACCCTCGTGCGTAAATACTCCGAGGACAATAATGCGGCAATGGACGATATCGCCGCGGCTCTCGCAGTCATGCTGCAGGGCGGCAAGAACTTCCTCATGGAGGATAAACCGCTACCAAAGCCCAAGCGTGATCGCCGGGACGATCGTAAGCGCGACCGTGATTTCAAGGGCGGCGGCAAGGGCCGTGGCCCGAAGCGACCCGATGGGGATTTTGAGACGTACCGGTTGGACGTCGGCAAGCGGCAGAATGTGCGGCCTGGCGCTATCGTTGGCGCCATTGCCAACGAAGGTGGCTTGTCCGCTAAGGACTTCGGCCGCATCACCATCGCGGTAGGCCACACCTTGGTGGACCTGCCGAAGAATTTGGATCCAGCTGTGCTCAAGCGCCTAAAAGATACGCGCATTTCCGGCCAGCTCATCAATATTCAAAAGGACACCGGCCGACCACCACGCCGTGATCACGGCGGTGGACGCAAGCGCGGTGGACGCTGGCGCGACTAAGTTTTCGACTCAATGGGCCTCTTCGGAGGCCCATTTTTCATGCCCTGTGACCAGCAGTTTTACTATAAACGGGGGTAGCGTGTCGGAGCGATTTTATATACTAAAAGCGCAAACATGTTCTAGGGAAACTTCTGCGGGGGAAGTCTATGAATGCGCCCTACTTTGCCAGTACCAATCCACAAAATTCAACTTCACGAGCAGCTACAACCATACGCAAGGCCGAATACCTGCTATGGAGGCGCCTGCATCCAGATCCGGATGAGGATATCGAAATCATCAGCCAATCGTTGTCGGACCTTACCGGTACGCGGCAGTCTCGAATTAGAAATATTATCTTCGCCTTTGAGCGCTTAAAAGAGCTACCACGCCTTCAAGCGCGGCAGGAAGAGCTCTACCACCTAGATTTAGACCGCTTAATAACTATCGACCAGACACTCTCCAAGCTAGGGGAGATTGGCACCGAGCACCGACAGCTTATCGACGTCGAATTAACCACCTATCTCACCCCCAAGCGCCCCAACCAGAAATTGCCGTCCCATCGCAACCTGCGGCGCAAGTTGCGGGAGCTTATTGTCCGCCTCGATCCCACTATCGCCGCGCGCGATCCACGCCGTAAGGAGTCTTATAACCTCGAGCCCACAGGAGGGGAGTGGGCTGCAGTTTGTCTCGACGTGGGCCTAGAAACCGCCGAAATCATTGACCGAAATATCCGCAGCGTGGCTACGGAGAAGGACATTTCCTTGGCCCAAGCGGCAGTTGCCCTTCTCACCGGCGAGGCTGAAGCCAAGGCGAAGGTGGTGCTCAATATGTACCGCTGCGATCTTCCTGATGCGCCAGCCTTCGTTCAAAGTTTGGGTTGGGTCTCGCCAGAGGTTGCCGACGACATGCAAACGCGGGCGACAACCGTCCGCGATATGGAAAAGGCAGCACAGGACGAAAGTGGAAACTACTTAACGCCGCCACATATCCGTGCCTTTGTGGAAGGACTCGACGGAACCTGCCGATGGCCCGGCTGCACGCGGCCAGCAATGGCTTCCCAGATGGACCATCGACACGACTTTGCCGAAGGAGGGCCTACGGCGGCGGCCAATCTTGCGTGCCTATGCCAACATCACCACAACATCAAGACTGATGGGCGGGCGTTTTATATAAAGGATCCGATTAGTGGGGACATAGTCTGGCTTTTTGAGGATTCCACGTGGGTCTATGACGAAGCTAGCGGGCCACTCGCAGCGAAAAATCGGAGGTGGGCGCAGACGGTGGCGCAGGCGACACAGCGGCGTCGGCACAATGCGCACGAGGATGCACAGAGATTGAAAGAAGAGCTGGAAAACGAGAAACGGGACAGCGAAGAAACTGTCCCGGAAGAGTAGATGGCCTTCTAGAAGACCAATTAGAAGTGGACGTACATCAGGATTAGGCAGATGATCCATAGGAGGTTAAATACGCCACCGAACGCGGACAGTGGCTTCTTTGCCGCCGCGTAGTCAAAGGTTTCGTTTGACTCGAGGGAGGCCATTGCCTTCTTCTGCTTGGGGATGATGACGAAGAAGAGCAAGCACCACGCGACGATGGCAACCAAGATGGCGATGTGGAAGTTTACCTCGGACTTGTAGGCGCTGATATTGGAGAGAAATACGCCGAGCCCGAGGATAGGCACAATAGCGGAAATGTAGCCATAGGTATTGGTTATGTTATGTAGAACGCGGGCGGAGCCTAGTGCTGCGTGCTCACCTTGTGCTGCCTTTGCCATCTGCGTCTGGAAGCTGGAGGTAGATACGCAGACTGGACCGATTAAGAGAATAGCTGCGGCCACGTGGAGGAATACAAGGAAAGTAGTCATTGAAAGAACCCTTCAATCGCGGAAAGTTGCCACAATTACCCTAATCAATTTCCGGTGAGTAGGGCTATCCGACATTGCCTTTGCATGGCGCGCACGTCCGCGGAAGGGAGCGGAAGCGAGTACTTGCGGGCGATGTCTGCGAGGCGGCGAGAATATTCGCAGCGGTTGGCCGGCGGAAGCCATTCGGCAGGAAGAGCATCCGACTTTTCTTGGTTGAGCTTGCGGCTGGTGGCTACGAGATTGAGCGGATCGTTGCCAAAGCGCACTTTGGTCTCGCGGTCCCACTCGGAAGCGCCCATGTCATAGGCCGCGGAGAGCGGAAAGATGTGGTCGATCTCTATGGGTGAAGTGGCAGGAATGGTGGTGCCACTATAAGGGTCATAGACGGTCCCACTGCGGGCATGGCAATCGTGGAGGGGATCGCTAGCCTGGCTTTCCAGAATGGCCTCGCGGGTGCTACAGGCACCGTGGGGCTGCCAGATGCCGAAATCATCGCGATTGTAACCAGCGGCGTTAGGGCGTGCAGCTACGGTATCGACCTCAAAACGTGGAAAAGGCCACGCATACCATGCGCCGATAAGGACGGTGACGCATGATAGTGCGGCCAGATAATAGGACTTCATGTCCTATTGGACTGCGTGGAGTCCGTGATGGTTCCGATTATTTATCGGTGACCTTTTCCGCGGCCTCCTCGAAGTCGAGGCTGGAGTCCTTTTCCACGAGTTTGGCCAGCTTGGTGGCCTCTTCAAACTCGCTAACAACTTCCGGTGCTGGCTCCTTGGTGAGCTTGGTGACGATGACGGCCACGATGAGGGCCAGGAAGAAGCCAGGAACCATCTCGTAGAGGGTATCGGAAAGCGGAGACATGCCCCAGCCGATGGCTACGATGGCGCCGGTGAGCATGCCGGCAATCGCGCCGGTGGCGTTGAAACGCTTCCAGTACAGGGACAGCAAGATGATTGGGCCGAAAGCGGAACCGAAGCCTGCCCACGCAAAGCCAACCAGGCCAAGGATGGAGTCGGACGGGTTGATTGCCAAGAGGGCAGCAATGACCGCGATGGCAACGATTGCGGTGCGGGAGAGGTTGATGAGGACCTGCTCGCCTGGCTTCTTCTTGGCAAAAATGAGGAAAAGGTCCTCGATGAGGGAAGTAGAGACGACGAGCATCTGGGAAGACATGGTGGACATGATGGCGGCTAGAACCGCGGTCAGGACGAAGCCTGCGGGCAACGGGTGCATCATGGCCTGTGCCATGTCCAGGAAGATGGTTTCGAAATTGTCCTGGTCGGTAATGCTGTGGCCGGTTTGGGTGAAGTAAACGGTGCCAGAGAGCGCGACGAAGATTGCGCCGATGACGGACAGACCCATCCAAGTCACGCCGTAGAAGCGGCCTTGGCTGGCGTCGGAAGGCTTACGCAGCGCCATGAAACGGACAACGATGTGCGGCTGGCCAAAGTAGCCCAAGCCCCAGGCCAGGTTGCCGATGATAACGCCGGCGGATACGCCTGCGAACATGGAAAAGTAGCTGTCATTTTCCACTACGCCATCGGTGCCATAGGGATTATTGGCGGCAAACGAGAAGATCGAGGATGGATCGCTGAGAGAGACAATGGCCATGATCGGCACGATCATCAGGGCGACGAACATAAGAACGCCCTGGACGACGTCCGTGTAAGACACCGCCAAGAAGCCGCCGACGAAGGTGTAGAAGATGGTCACCGCAGCGATGACGAGCATGCCGGTGAGGTAGTCGCCACCGAAGGTGGACTCGAAGTAGCGGCCACCGGAAACCATGCCGGAGGAGACGTAGAAGGTAAAGAAGAAGATAATGATGGCTGCGGAGATAATGCGCAGCAGGCGGGACTTATCGTGCAGGCGGTTTTCAAAAAAGGACGGCACCGTAATCGAGTTGGCCGCGATTTCCGAGTAAGAACGCAGACGCGGTGCGACCCACTTCCAGTTAGCCCAGCAGCCGACGAGCAGGCCAATGGCCATCCACAGCTCGGACATACCGGAGAGGAAGAGGGCGCCGGGCAGGCCCATGAGTAGCCAGCCGGACATATCGGATGCGCCAGCGGAAAGAGCCGCTACGAATGGGTGCAGGCCACGGCCGCCCAAAACATAATCATCATATTGGTCGGTTTGTTTGTAGCTCCAGTAGCCAATGGCTGCCATTGCGAGGAGATACACGATCATCGCAATGACGTACCAAGTTGAATCTTGCACGTTTTACTCCTTGTAGTGATATGTAGGACACATTCACGTTAACGGGGTCACAAGGTTAACCCAAGCGAAAATACAGGTGTGGCATAGATCTCCGATGAGAATTTCTGTCGTTCAACTGGGGAAAGGAGGCAATATAACGAGCGTGTAACAAAATTGGAAGGGCTGCTATGCTGGCGGTTATGGCTTCTTACCTCGTGCATGGACTATGGCTCCCCGTTACGGGGCTTGGTCTGTGGATTGAACAGGTAGAAGGGCACAAGATCGTCATGCCCAATGCCGTTCCTGAAGGCACCTTCCCGCCAGCGGTGGAGTCCATCCTGGGGAAGAAATCTTTCCGCAACCGGGCGCGGGTCTCGCTGCGCACACCCAAGGGCAAGGACGTCTCTTTGATGGTGCCGATGGCGATGTTCGGCCCAGAAGAGGCCGTCGCGGCGCTCGCCCAGATGGAACACCTGAATCACAAGCCGCCTGCCACCATCGCCCCTGACCTCCAGTGGCTGCTCCACGCCTATGGGGGGTTATGCAAATTCGTGCGCGCAGGGCGCGTGACGTTCCGGTTGGCCTACCAGGCCAATGAGTGGTTCCCCATGTGGCAGCTGGCCTCCGGCTTGGGGGAGCGCGGGTGGCTTGCAGAGATGATGGCGGCCGCGCCCGGCATCTTGCATGTTAATAACCGGGCGCTGTCGGATGACATGGCCGATGAACTCACGCACTGGATCGCGTTTCGTGAGCTGCGGCCCGTGGCGGAGGCACCGCGGCCGATGCCGTGGCACGAGTTCGCCCGCGCCCTGCTCGATACGCGGCCGATCCGGCGTGGGCGCGCGCAGCTTTTGCGCGGGCTCAATGAGTGGAAGAATTCCATCTACGAGGTGGAACTCCAATTGGTCTACATCGTGGAAGAACCGGCAGAAGATGACCCGGATGCGGCCAAGTGGCCGGTGCGCGTGCGGGTGCGCTCGGGCACGGATGCTCCGCGGCCGGTGTCAGCGCAGAGTCTGGATAGGGCGAGCGTCGAAAAGCTGAGGGAAGCCCACCGCAAGGCCGTGCGCATCGCTCCCACGCTGGGGGAGACCGCACAACTGCCGCAACCTGGCGATGGTGACTGGGATGTCTACTTAGAAACCCACCAGCTCACCCATTTTGTCACTCACGAGGTGGACAAGCTCAAGGCCAGTGGCGTGACTGTCATGCTGCCCAAGGCCTGGGCGCAGATGGAAACGAAGGCCAAGCTGGAAACCCACGAGGCCCGCGATCCGGCCGAGGCCGCCACTAAAAAGCACATCGGCATGAATAAGCTGGTGGACTATAACTGGCGCATGTCCGTGGGCGATGTGGAGTTGACCGAGGAAGAAATGGAGGACCTGGTCAACTCCAAGTCCGGACTTATCCAATTGCGCGGCAAATGGGTCATGGCCGATAAGCAGGTTGTCTCCCAGGTCACCGGCTATATGGACGCGCTGCGGGAGAAGTCCCTAGCGCGCAAAAAGAAGGAGCTAGAGCAGCTAGCCGCCACCGCAGAGATGGCCAAGCAGCTCGAAGAGCCTGGGTGGGAAGCATTGATGGCGGACGTGGAGCGGCGCCGCCAAGAGTTCAACGAGGGCGGCGAAGAACACGAGCAGGTTACCGTGGCCGAGCTGCGCGAGCTGGCGCTCGAGTCCATGACCCAAGAACCCATCGAGTTCACCGGCAGTACCTGGCATACGGCCCTGCTCGGCGGGGTGGATAAGGTCGCCCCAGAGCGCGTGGACATTCCCAAAACTGTCCATGCGGAGCTGCGCGAATACCAGCGTCGCGGCGTCGACTGGCTGTACTGGATGTCTCGCAATGGCATAGGCGCCGTGCTTGCCGACGACATGGGGCTCGGCAAAACCCTCCAACTACTGTCCCTTCTCGCGGTGGAAAAGGAGCGCGGTGAGCAGACTGGCCCCACGCTCGTCGTGGCGCCAACCTCCGTGGTAGGAAACTGGGCGCGCGAGGCGCAGCGCTTCGTCCCGGATTTCAAGGTTATGGTGCAACATGGTTCAAGCCGCCCGCGGGGCGAAGACTTCGCTCAATCCGCTACTGAGTGCGACCTGGTTATCACCACATATGGCACCGTGGGCCGCGATTTTAAGGACATGGGCGAGGTAGGCTGGCAGCGCGTTGTTCTAGATGAGGCCCAGGCCATCAAGAACTCTGCGACGCGCTCGTCCAAGGCCGTGCGTTCGCTGCCCTCGGAGCACCGCGTGGCGCTGACCGGTACCCCGGTGGAAAATCGCCTCTCAGAGATGCGCTCCATCCTGGACTTTTGTAATCCCGGAGTATTGGGCACCGCCTCGTTCTTCCGCAATCACTTTGCTAAGGCCATCGAGCGCAATGATGACGAAGAGATGTCTGAACGCCTGCGCCAGCTCACCGCGCCGTTTATCCTTCGCCGCGTGAAGACGGATCCGAATATTATCGATGATCTGCCAGAAAAGTCCGAGCAAATCCTTACCGTTTCCATGACCACCGAGCAGGCTGCCCTGTATAAAGCACTGGTCAACCAAGTGAAAAAAGACCTGCAGGAAGCTACGGGAATGAATAAGCGCGGGCTGGTGCTGTCCTCGCTCACCCGTATCAAGCAGATTTGTAATCACCCCGCGCATTACCTGGGCGATAGCTCGCCGGTGACGATCAAGGGTAAGCATCGCTCCGGCAAGGTTAAAGAACTCATGCGCATCGTGGACCAGGCCACTGAATCCGGCGAGCGCCTCTTGGTCTTTACCCAATACAAGGCCTTTGGCGATATCCTGCAGCCATACCTTAGCGATCAGCTCGGCCGGGAGATACCCTTCCTCCACGGCGGGGTGAGCAAAAATAAGCGCGACCAGATGGTGGAAGACTTCCAGTCCGAGGATGGTCCGCCGGCGATGATCCTTTCTCTCAAGGCCGGCGGTACCGGCCTGAACCTGACGGCCGCTTCCATCGTCGTCCACATGGACCGCTGGTGGAACCCGGCGGTGGAAAACCAGGCGACGGACCGCGCCTTCCGCATCGGCCAGCGCCGCAATGTGCAGGTATATAAGATGATCACCGCGGGTACGCTGGAGGAATCCATCCAGGACATTTTGGACGGTAAGACGCAGCTGGCCGGCGCCGTCGTGGGCGAGGGCGAGGGCTGGCTTACCGAGCTGGATCCAGATCAGCTGGCCGCACTCATGAGCTACCGGGGGAGGGAATAATCCATGGCTGTTAAAGGCGATGACAACGTTATCTATGCCAATTTTGGTACCCGCAAGCGGGTAAGCACCCCGGCTGAGGTCAATCACGTCGACCGCAGCGGGCGCATCCTATCCACGACGGCCTCGCGTATCGCGGCCTTTACCTCCCACGGTGCGGATCGCGGCCGGATTACTCGCGGCCGCCAGTATGCCGAGGGCGGCCACGTCGTGGGACTGGAGGTGCGCAACGGCGCCATCCACGGCCGCGTGGCCGGCTCCCAGAATGAGCCCTTCGCGGTGCTCATCCAGTTGCCCTACCGCAATAATGACGATATTGCCCAGCTAGCCACCGAATTCGCCCGCACCCCCAACTCCGTTGCTAATGCACGCAAAGGCCTGCTTGCCGACGCCGCCCTAGACACCCTCTTCGCCCCCGAGGCCGAAGACCTGCGCCTGACCTGTGACTGCCCAGACGGCGAGTACGTGTGCAAGCACATCGTGGCGGTGGGCGATAAGCTCGCCACCCGCGCTGATGCGGACCCGGCTGTCATTTTTAATATGCGCGGTCTGGATTTTGCCCGCCTAGAGCGCATGGTCCTCGAACAGGCCAAGACAGTCAGCCGCGAAAGCTTTACCCCAAGCGGGCTGTCCGAGGAAGAAAAGAATGACATCTTCTGGAATGGCCGCGAGCTACCGAAGTTGCCGCAGCCCAAGGTAGCCCCGGCCATCGATGATTCCGACCCGGACTTATTGCGCAAGGCCATGCGTTCGGTCTCGCATACCAACCTGGATCTTCTGCGCGCAGTATCCGATATTGAAGACCTCTACTACCACCTCACGCACTAATGACTGCTACCACGTTCATCCATACCTCCGATTTTCAGCTGGGCATGACCCGCTGGTTTTTGCAGGGCGAGGCCCAGGGCCGATTTAATGATGACCGCGAAGCCGCCATCATGCGGCTGGGCGAGCTGGCCGAGGACACCGGGGCGGAATTCATCGTCGTAGCCGGCGATGTCTTTGAGCACAATTCCCTCTCCCGCGAAATCCTCGCCCGCGCCACGGAAATGTTTAAGCGCCTACCTGTACCGGTCTACGTCCTGCCCGGCAATCATGACCCGCTGGTGGCGGACTCGGTCTTTTATAAGACCAGCGCCGATAATGTTCACGTTATTGCGGACTCCCAGCCGATTGAGGTGGCCCCCGGCGTGGAGCTGGTGGGCGCACCGTACCTGTCCAAGCGCGCGAACCACGACTTAGTCCGCCACGCTCTCGAGCCGCTGGAGCCGGCCGAGGGCATTCGCGTCGCCGTTGGTCACGGGCAAGTGGATTCCCGCTCTGGCGAGGATGACGCCGATACCATCGATCTAGCCTTCGTTGAAGACTGCCTGGACCGCGGGGTGATTGACTACCTGGCGCTCGGAGATACCCACTCCACTGCCAGCCTCGGCACCACCGGCCGGGTGTGGTTCTCCGGCAGCCCGGAGACCACGGATTATAAGGAAACGATCACCGGCGGCGGCGAGTCGGATTCTGGCAATGCGCTGGTGGTGCGTGTGGGGGATGAAGTGGACGTCGAGAAGCGCCGCATCGGACGCTGGACTTTTGAGGCCGTCGATGCCGCCGTGGATTCCGCCGAAGACGTGGACCTGTTCTTGGCACGCTTGGACGAGTACCCGGATAAGGTGCGCACGGCCGTGAAATATAGCCTGCGCGGCACGCTCGGCATCGAGGCCCACGCCCGCCTGCAGCGCGGACTAGATGAGTACGAGGCCGTTTTTGCCTCCCTTCGCCCCCGCGAGCGCACCATGGATCTCTACCTTGAGCCCAGCGAGGAGGAACTAGCTAGCCTCGATATCTCCGGCTACGCGGCCGAGGCCCTGCAGGAGCTTCTGGATAACCGCGAGGATCCCATCGCCCGCGACGCTGCCAACTTGCTATTCCGCCTGGAGGGACAGTCCTAATGCGCATTCACCGCCTAGAACTTAATAACGTCCGCGGCATTGAGCACCTAGTCCTGGATGAGCTTCCTGAGACCGGAGTCGTGGTTATCCACGGCGAGAACGAGGCCGGCAAATCCACCATCGTGGAGGCGCTCGATGTGGTGCTGACCGAAAAGCACAGTGGCCGGTCCAAGCGCATTCGCGCCCTGCAGCCGGTGGGCAAGGACGTTGCCCCGGAGGTTAAGGCCGAGCTAAGCGTAGGCGACTACCGCTTTAGCATTGCCAAGCGCTGGCTTTCCAAGAAATCCTGCGAGCTACACATTTTTTCCCCGCGGCCGGCGCAATTTACCGGCAGTCAGGCCGATGATGAGTTGGAGCGTATTCTCTCGGAGCACTTGGACCGCTCGCTTGTCGACGCCCTCTTTATGCGCCAAGACGACACCGGCGAGGCCATCTCGGCCGTCGGCATTCCTAGCCTCACCCGTGCCTTGGAGCGCGAATCTGGCCTGGCCGAAGAAGAGGTCTCCGGCGATGATTCCGCGCTCCTTGCCCGCGTGGATAAGGAATACCAGCGCTATTTCACCGCCGCGAAGGGGAATCCGGCAGGCGAGTACAAGGGATCTGCCGAAGCCCTCGCACACGCCGAGGAAGAATACGCCGAGGCCACCCGCGTGCTGCGCGAGCTTGATTCCGTGGTTGAACGCTACGAGCAACTCCAGCGCGACCAATCCGCCGCCGAAGCCGAGCTTCCCGCTGCCCGGGCCGATCTCACTGAAAAGCGGACCCAGGCGGAGGAAGCCGCAACCGCGCAGGCCACGCTGGATTCCCACAAAGCCACGCTCGAGCGCGCCATCGAGGATCTTGCCCGCGCCCAAGCAGCGGTTACCGACCGCGCCGGGCTCGTCGCCGCAGCCGATGAATCTGCCACGGCTGCCAAGGACGCCGAGAAGAAGCTCACCGGCGCGCAAGAAAAAGCTCAAGAAGAAGCTGCGGAAAAGGAGTCACTGGACAAGCGCCTGGCAGAGGCAAAAGAGGACTATGCCGCGGCCCGCAGCACTCTCAAACAGGCTCGCCGCCTGCAAGATAGGCAGAGATTTGAACAGTTAAGCGCCCGGTTGGAATCGCTCGACGCTCTCGCCGCCGAGGTAGACCAAGCCCGCGCGGCCATTGCCCAGCGCGGACGCGAGATTACCGCGGCCGATATCAGCAGCCTGCATAAGGCGGACTCGGCGCTGTCTGTGGCCACGCGCCTGCACGAGGCTGCGGCCGCCAAGGTGCACTTTTCGGGTCCGGATGGTTCTAGGATCCGTGTTGATGGGGAAGACATCGAGCTAGGCGAGGACACCGCCATCGAGCTTGTCGACGCCCGAGTTATCACCATTGGTGAAATCACCGCCCGCTTCTCCGCTGGGTCCTATTCGGCCGAAGCCACCCTGCGCGATGTGGAACAGGCCCGCACGCGGCTGCAGGACCTGCTCGATACCCTTGGCGTGGATTCTGTCGAAGCGGCCGAAAAGACCCATGAGGAGCACCGCGCGCTCAACGACACTCTGGATGCCGCCACCCGGGCTCTTGCCGTGGAACTGGGGCCGGATGATTTAGGCGACCTCCGCGCCCAGCATTCCGCTTTGTCTGAGAAGGTGGCGGACCTTGAAGATGCGGGTGAGGTCGATCTCGCTGCCGCCGAAGCCGCGGAAGAAGCAGCCAGCGAAAAAGTCAATGCGCTTGACCGCGAGCTGGTGCCGTATCGCGAAAGCCGTCTTGCCCACGAGGTAGTGCGCTTAAACGCCGAGTTGAGCGCCGCCCGCGAGAATGCACAGCGCGTGACCAGGGAGCTTTCCTCCGCGCGCGAGCATGCCGCCGACGAGGCGCTCCATGCCGAGGTCACCCGTTTGGAGACCGTCGTGGCACAGCTGCGCGGGCAGCTGGAGCAGATGGAAGCGGTCGATCTTGATACCGCCAATTCGCTGGTAGAAGGCGCGCAGTCCCACCTGGAATACCTCACTGGACGCATCCAGCGTTGTGAGGTGGACCTCGGCAGACTATCGAGCGAAATCAACTTCCACTCTGGTGCCGCCGAGCGCGCCCAGCAGGCCACCGCAGCGGTAGAGATGGCTCGCGCGGTGTACGAGAGCGTAGACAAGCGCGCGCAAGCAGCTCGCTATCTGCGCGAACTTTTACTCAAGCACCGCGATGCCGCCCGCCAACGCTATGCCGCGCCCTTCGTGGACGCACTCTCACAGCTGGCTCGCACCGTTTATGGTGGCGATATCACCTTCGAGCTCGATGAAGATCTCCGCGTGACCGCCCGTACCCAGGACAAAGAGACGGTGAACCTGGCCAGCTTGTCCGGCGGTGCGCGCGAGCAGCTAGCCATCCTCACCCGCTTTGCCATTGCGCAATTGGTAGGGGCAGAGTCCGTGCCGGTCATCGTAGACGATGCGCTGGGTTCTACCGACGCGCACCGCCTACAGCTCATGGCTACGCTCTTTTCCCACGTGGGACGAGATAATCAGGTGCTGGTCTTTACCTGCATGCCGGAGCGCTACTCCCGCGTGCCGGGGCGCAGCGAGCGCGACATCGCTTCCCTCAAAGGGGTAATCTAGTGCCATGCCTTCTCAAACTCGCTGGTTAGACGACGAGGAGCAGGAACTATGGCGCCTGCTCCTTGGCGCTGTGCGCAAGATTAATAGGGGAATGGATGAAACGCTCAAGGCCGGCGGCGAGGTATCTGCCTCCGAGTTTGCTGTCCTCGTTGCCTTGTCTGAGGCGCCAGAGCAGCGCCTGCGCCTGCACGAGTTGTGCACGCAGCTAGAGTGGGACCGCTCCCGCGCCTCCCACCAAGTAACCCGCATGGAAAAGCGTGGCCTGCTTTATAAAGAACCAGATGCGGAAGATGCCCGGGGGATTAATGTGTGCGTTACTCATGCAGGCCTAGAACACCTGCGGCGCGCCGCCCCCGAACATGTGGAATCAGTCCGCCGCATGGTCTTTGACCACCTGCAGCCCGAGGACGTGCCTGCGCTGCGGCGCTTTTTCAACGGCGTTTTGCAGGCCAAAAACCTCCCCGGCTATGAGGGGTACGTGCCAGATTCGCTACTACACGGAAAGGATTAAGTTCCATGATGGGACAAGAGCTCTTCGAGCACCCAAAGAAGCAATATAAGACCTACGGAATCACCGCGTTGGAGGAGCTGAGTCCGCGCATCGGTGACCCCGAAGCGCACCTGGATGATGCCGCCAGCGAGGAACAAGTCTCCGCCATGGAAGAGGCCCTAGAGGCCTACCCAGACTCCGCGCTGACCTATGACCAAGACACCGAGCTGTGGATTGTTGGCGCGGAAGAGGACATCGAGCGCATGCTCGCGGACCGCGAGTCTTTCGTAGAGGCGCTGCTCAATAACGAGGACCCCGGAATTTAAGGGCGAAATTTCGGTGTCAATCAAAAGTGCGAGGAATGCGGCCTTCGGGGCACTTAACTGTTAAGATATCCGTAGTTAATCCTCGGTGGATCGAAAGGTTTTATCATTATGAACGAGCGTGAGGCTCAGGAACAGCGCGAAGCAGCAGCTCGCGACAAGGGCAAGGGCTGGGTTCCCGTATTCCTTCAGTGGATTCCTTCCATGCTGCTAGCCGTAGTGATGCTGGCAGCCATGTTCTTCGGTATGTACTACATCGAGCACGGCACCTTGGACATCACCCAGCCGATCACCAACGAGTTCATTACTCAGTAGCTTCGGCACATAGAAGAATCCGGCTCCCCCTTGCACACGGCAGGGGAGCCGGATTATTTTTATTTGCCCACCGCCTGGCGCCAGGTCATCTTGCGTCCATTATTCAAAATGGCGCGGCGGTAAATTCGACCGACTAGCACGATAATCAGTGCGGTCACCACAGCCATGAGCACATAGCTAGCCAGCAATCCCAGCCAGCTGAGGTTGCCCCCGGCCACCTGCATCGGAGCGACCAGCATGGAAACCGGCGGCAACCAGGTCATAACCTGCATCCACGTGGCATCCAGATGCATCCAGCCGAACATCGGTACATACATGGTGGCAAAGACAAGGAACAGGATCGGTGCCTGCGTGGACTGGAGATCCTCGGTCCGTTGCACCATGGAGCCGGCTGCAGCGTAGAGGCTGCCAAAGAAAAGCAGGCCTAGAATCTCGCCCACAAGGAGGACGGCTACCAAGCCATAGTCCAGCTCGAGGTCACTAGCCAGGCCGGACGCAGCAATCGAAATCGCGCCACCGCCCAGGATGAGGAGGGTGGCCAAGAAACCGATGATGGTATTGCCCAAAATCTTGCCGGCTAGGAAGTCCACCGGGCGCACGGAAGATAAGATAATTTCCACCACGCGGGAGGACTTTTCCTCCGTGACGCGGCCGCCAATCAGGCCAGCGAAGGTCATGATGGAAAAGACCACTGCCATTGCGCCAATGAGGACCGTGGCTACGCCGGCCATCTTTTGTTCAGTGCCGTCCTCTTCTTCTAGATTCACCTGATTTACCGTGGTCGACGGGGTAGCCTTTTCTAGCTCCTGCGGGTCAATATTGAGCTTCTCCAGCGCCGTTGCTTGTGCTTGAGAAGAAACGATTTGGTTGACGGTGGTAGTCACCGCGGCAGGCGTATCGCCCTTGCTCAAGAGATCCCAGCCGTCGTTCTCTGCCGGAACGAGGGCGGCATCGGCCTCGTCATCTTCCACCAATTGCTGGGCTTCTGCGCGGTCTTTCGCCGCGGTGGCATCGATGCCGGAGTCTTTGAAGGCGGACTCTTCCATTCCCACGACGGCTACGGAATCAGGTTCGTCATCGCCACTGAAGAAGCTGATAGCAATCGGGGCGATAATGGCGCCGAGGATGAGGAGCAGCATAGTGCCCACTACCATCTTCGACTTCAGCGCGACTGCCATTTCACGCTTGGCTACAACTCCGATGGTCTTCATTGCGGAATACTGCATGGCTTAGGCTTCCTCATTCTGGTTGCTGGTGACAACGTCCTGGAAAAGCTCGGTCAGGTCTGGGATCTTGCGACCGAAGGAATGCACTGGGCCAGCGGCTAGGGCAGCCTGCAGGATCGTCTGGTCATCAACGCTGGGATCTGCTTGGAGTACCACGGCGTCGGGAGTTTCGGCCACCAGCTCCGTGCCCTCCGGGTACCAGCCGCGTGCTGGGGTAGTGACCTCAAAGCGCGGCGGGCCCTGGCTGCGCAGCTTATCGACGCCCCCTTCGGCCACCATGTGCCCCTTCGTCACAATGCCCACGCGGTCACATAAGCGCTGCACCAAGTCCAATTGGTGCGAGGAGAAAATGACGGGAACGCCACGGTTGGCGCGCTCGCGCAGCATATCTGACATGACGTTGACCGCAACCGGGTCCAGACCGGAAAAGGGCTCGTCCAGAATCAGCATGTCTGGGTCGTGAATCAGGGAGGCCGCGAGCTGTACTCGCTGCTGGTTGCCCAGGGAGAGGTCATCGAGCTTATCGTCCATGCGCTCGCCCAAGCCCAGCTGCTCAAGGAGCTCAGCGCCGGCGCGCTTAGCGGCAGACTTATCCATGCCATGCAGCGTGCCAAGAAAGACCAGCTGGCTGAGCAGCGGTTCTTTCCCGTAGAGGCCGCGCTCTTCTGGCATATAACCAATGCGGCGGCGGTTATCGTCATTAATCGGAGCGTCATCAAAGTAGACTTCGCCGGAGTCCTTAGACAGCACGCCAAGCGCGATGCGCATTGTGGTGGACTTTCCAGCGCCGTTGGATCCGACAAAGCCGAAGAGCTCGCCCTCGCCAACGCTAAAGGTCATATCCCGCAGGGCTTGCGTCTCCCCGAAGGACTTATTGAGGTGGTCAATGGTCAAGGTTGGCATGCTTAGTTCTCCGAGTTCTGATTGAAGGTTAATGCGTAGCCGACAGCGGGCAGGGTGGCAGAGATGAAGTAGCTAAAGAGCAGGTAGTAGCCGACTCCTAAAAGAAATTTGGTTCCAATGATTCCGGTAATTCCTCCTCCAAGGAACCAATTTCCCGTGAGGAGCGTGGCAAACCCGCCGACAAATAGCAGGGAAGTAGACAGCTTGAAGGCTTTGCGGCGCCATTGATCGAGGGTTTGCGCTTCATATTCATCGAGAGAGGACAGGGGCTTCGTATCCTTCGAGTCGATGGAAATTCGCAGAATGGTCCATGGAACGCAAGAGAGCACCATTGCTATAGACATAGCGAAGAGGGCCCAGTAGGAGGAAAATGCCAGGGCATAAATGAGGAAAACCGCGGATACGGCCACGCAGCCATACATTGACGCGATTAATCCACGGGTGGGGCCGGGGCGGCGGAACCGTTCGGCGCGAATCGTTGTTGAAACAGGGGAGTCGTTTGCTGTCATGTACCTAAGTGTTGCATAAACCCAACACTCTGGCAAGTGTTTCTGGAGATTTTCTCTGCAGTTGACCCTGACGCAGCGTAAGGCGCAACAATGAAAACATGGACGACATCGATGGAGTTCTCTATACCGTTGGCGAGGTAGCAGCGCTCTTCCGTATTACGGTGCGCACGCTGCATCACTGGGAGGCGCAAGGTTTGCTGTCACCCACGTGGCGCAGCTGGTCCAACTACCGGCTATATACCGAGGAGGACTGTGCCCGAGTGCAGAAGATTCTCATCTACCGCGCCACCGGTATGAAATTGACCGATATTAAACAGCTGCTAGATGGCGCTGCCTCCGATATAGAACATTTGCAGAGGCAGAGGGAAAGTTTGCTTGCCCAGCGCGACAACCTCACTGAAATGCTGGCAGCGATTGACACCTTGATGGAGGATGCAATGAATAAACGAAAGCTCACTGTGGAAGAAATCGGACACATTGTCGGCGATGCTAACTTCGCCGCGCATCAACAAGAGGCTGAAGAGGCCTATGGATCGAGCGAGGACTGGGCAATGTATCAGCAACGCACTGCCGACTGGTCGAAGCAGAACTGGAGCGAAGCTCAGGCGGCAGTTGCTGAGGTGGAAAAGGAGCTGGCCCAGGCTGTAGCCAGTGGAGTGGCACCGGACTCGGAGGAGGCCCAGGGGCTCGTCGAAAAGCACCGCGTAGCACTCAGCGCCTTCTTTCCTGTAACGCCGGCAAAGCACTTCTTAATTTCCCGCGGCTACGTTGCCGATGAGCGCTTCCGTGCGCACTATGAGGCGCAGCAGGAAGGGTTGGCCCAGTGGTTGGCAGACGCGATTGAGCATGCGGCTAAGGCACAAGGGGTGGATACCGCCAATCCGGAGTGGAAATAGTTAGCGGGCCGGAAGATAAATAAACCGCTGGCCACCAGAAAGTACTGGTGGCCAGCGGTAACTGTGTCCCCGACAGGGATCGAACCTGCGACCTTCGGTACCGGAAACCGATGCTCTAATCCGCTGAGCTACGGAGACATCGCTGGGAAAATTCCCAACGATGTGATTTTAGCGCATGGGGTAGTGGGGGACTAAATCAACCCGGGGGCGTCGGCAGTAGTGACTTCACCGGTGCGCAGGTAGTGCACACCGATGTCATCGACAACCTTATTCCCAGAGGCAAAGTGCGCGTGGCCGGGGCCATGGACGGTGACCACGCGGGACTGCATCGGCTTGGAGAGGCTCGTGTGGTACTGGTACGGCGTTTGTGGGTCGCCCGTTGCTTGAATCTGGAGGGGCTTGGTGGCGAGCTTGGAGCCGTCGAGAGGCGCCTGGCCGGTGACCGGCGCACGGCCACCGCAGCCCGCGCCGGAGCCGTAGAGAGAGTTGACTTGGGTGAAGGGATCAAAGCTGACGAAGTTGGACCACAGGTAGCTCGGGTACAGCAGCGGATTTCCGGGCACGGTGTTTTCATTGCAAACGATTAGGTTTTGCATATTTATTGCTTGCGCGAAGGACTCCTGTTGTTTCTGCACGGCGTCCGGATCGGCCTGCTCCGCATCGATAGGTTCGCTACCGTTGAGGTGCTTGGCAAAGGCATCCCATCGTGAAGGGGTCGGTACAACAAGGAGGCGCGTCATGTTCAGTAACGGGGAGGCTGCCTGCACGGCGTTGGGGTTGTGAATCTTCTGGCTGAGGAACTCCGCCTGCACGCGCAATGGGCCGGTGGCAGTCATGATGTCCGCACCAGGCTGACCGGCAAACTCGAGTCCTGGAGGTAGGTCACCAATCTTGGCGTTCGGTGGCAATACGGTAGGGCGTACACCTGCCTCACGAGCTACCTTTTGAGACCATTTTTCATAGACCTGCAGCGGGGTGGTGCCGAGGTGGTACTTGGCATCATTTTTGGCAATGAACCCAAAGAGATCGTGCAGTGCCTTTTCATAGCCGCGTTGTTGCGAAGCAAAGATGCCATTCCACGCCAGCTTGGGGCTCATACCGGAATCCAACAAGACCTTGCCGGTGTGTTCCGGATATTTGGTGGCATAAGCGGAACCGAGGTAGGTGCCATAAGAAGTACCAGCGATGTCAATCTTGTCCTCGCCCAAGGCGCGGCGAACCATCTCCCAATCTTCCAAGGTATTGGCGGTGGTTAAAGAATTGGTATAGCCCGGGGTGTTCTTCTCGCAAGCATCGCGAGTGAGTTTTCCTATCTGCAGGCTATCTCGGAGTGGGTCACTAGCAGCCGAAGCATCGCACTTGACTGGAGTGGAGCCAGGCAGACCACGTGGTTGTACACCGATGGTGTCCCATTCATCGCGCACGGCCTGAGGCCAAGGAGCAGCGCTATTGCCGGCCCATTCATAGGCATCGCCGCTTGGTCCACCGGGGTTAGTAAACAGCGCGCCACGGCGAGCGCCGGGGTTGGCGGCGGGAACGCGCACGAAGCCGACGCTAATCGTGCCCGCCTTTGGGTTGTCGTAGTACGTGGGGACTTCAATGCGTCCGCATTCGGCAGTGTCGATGTCCACCTGCTCTGGGCAGTCTTCCCAGGAAATGGCGGGCTTGGCTGCCTGTGGTGCAGGTGCAGGCGCGGCCGTGGCAATCGGTGCAGTGATGCCCATGGTCAGTGCGGCAGCACCAAGCGTGGCCGCAAGCTTAGAAGAAAAAGAAAGCATAGGTTAGGTCTCCAGAATAAAAATTATTGGTAGACCTAGCCTATGCTTTTTGATGCTCTTAGCATCATTTTCACAGTAGGTGGGTGCCCTCACCGGCCGGGGCGAGGGCTATGCACCTACTTGACGATGAGGACGATGAGATCACGCGGGCCGTGTACGCCCTCGACACGAGTGAGCTCGATATCAGAGGTAGCGGACGGGCCAGAGATCCACGTCGCTGGCTTCTCCGGGTTCATGCGGGAGATAACCTCGGGGATGCCGTAGACGATCTCATCCTGGTGGACGATGCACAGGTGGCGATCCGGAACCAGGGTGAGCGCGCGACGGCCGCAGCGCTCATCAGACTCGAGCACGATGGTGCCGGTCTGGGCGGAGGTGACGTGAGACAAGGTGACAACGGCGTCGGTCTCATTGAGGGTGCGTGGATCGACAGTCTTATCGTCCGGCTTAGCATCGAAGCCCTCGAAGAGACTAGCGTCCATGCCCTCGGCATAGCGGATGTCGTTGCACTCACGATCCTTAAGGATCTTGGCGATGGCCTGCTTCAGCTCGCCCTCCTCGGTGACGTGCACCTCGGCCTTGTAGTCCTCGAGTCGGTCAATGAGCATATCGCGCAGTTCGTCCGCGTTCAGGGTGCCTTCGCGCTGGTAGTCGCGCGGGGCATCAACGTGGTCGGGGAGACCAGCCTGCTTTTGAGCGGAGCGGATACGGCTTAGGATTTCCTGCTTTGCGTTCACTTTTTGGACTCCTCACGGGCCTCGGCAAGAAGTTCCTTGCCTTCTTCGGATTCAAACCACTGGCGGAAGGATTTCTTTGGTGGAACCGCGGTATCGCGGCCCTCAGACCAACCGGACATAAACAGTGGCAGGGATTCGATGGTCTTGTTGGTGCCACCCAAAATGCGGCCCAAGGCGACCATGTGGGTTGCCTTGTTCCACAGCTTCGGGTTGCTCCACAGCAGCTGGATGGTCTTGAAGAGCTTCGGCTCGATCGGCGGGGTAGCGTGGGTGACCTTCTGGTGACGGTTTTCCAAAATGACGTCAGAAAGCGGAATCTTAACCGGGCAAACCTCGTCGCAGCGGCCACACAGCGAGCAAGCATAAGGCAGGCTGGCGGAAGGATCGTTGTGGTCCTTCATGCCGGTGAGCTGTGGCGTCAGGGAAATGCCAATTGGGCCAGGGTAGACTGAGCCGTAGGCGTGGCCGCCGGCGCGCTCGTAGACCGGGCAAACATTCAGGCAGGCCGAGCAACGGATGCACTTGAGGGCCTGGTGGCCAATCGGGGAGGACAGGGCCGCGGTACGGCCGTTATCCAGCAGCACCAAGTGGAAGTTCTGTGGGCCATCGCCCTCAGTAACACCGGACCACATCGAGGTGTACGGGTTCATACGCTCCGCAGTGGAAGAACGCGGCAGCAGCTGGAGGAAGACCTCCAGGTCCTGGAAGGTAGGAACCAGCTTTTCAATGCCCATCACGGTAATGAGGGTTTCCGGCAGGGTCAGGCACATGCGGCCATTGCCCTCGGATTCCACGATGTTGATGGTGCCGGTTTCTGCCACGCCGAAGTTGGCGCCAGAGATGGCAACCTTGGCCTTCATGAACTGCTCACGCAGGAACTGGCGGGATGCCTCGGCCAGTTCGGCCGGCTCCGCCTGCAGGGAATCATCGGTATTCGGCATCTTGTTGACGAAGATATCGCGAATCTCGGCGCGGTTGCGGTGGATAGCCGGAACCAGAATGTGGGATGGCTTATCCTCACCCAGCTGAACAATGAGCTCCGCGAGGTCGGTCTCGCGAGCGTTGATGCCCGCCGCCTCTAGGTGCTCGTTCATGCCGATTTCCTGCGTGGCCATGGACTTAACCTTGACCACATCGGTCTCGCCGGTGGCGCGAATCAGACCCTCGATGATCTGGTTAGCTTCCTTGGCATCGCGTGCCCAGTGGACAGTGCCACCGCGCGCCTTAACTGCCTCTTCGAACTGCTCGAGCAGTTCTGGCATGCGGGCGGCGACATCTTCCTTAATTGCGGAACCAGCGGCGCGCAGCTCCTGCCAATCATCCAGCTCTTCTACAGCGCCAGAGCGCTTCTCACGAATGGAGGTGGTGGCATGCTGCAGGTTGTGGCGCTGGGTGGCGTTGTTTAGGCCAACGTGTGCGAGGGGAACAAAGGCCTTGCTGCCGCGCAGGTTACCGTAGCCTTCCGGCGCACGCGGCGGGGTGGTATCGAGGAAAGAGGTCATTAGAGCATCGTCTCCTTGGAGTAGGCGGCGGAGGTAGGAGTCCATGGGTGCTCCTTGGTGGAAGCCAAGATTTCAGCCATGTGAACGGCGCGGACACCGGAACGCTGGCGGCTCAGGGCACCGCCGATGTTCATCAGGCAGGAGGAGTCACCGCCGGTGACGAATTCTGCTTCGGTCTCCTTAACGTGGCGGGTCTTATCGGTGACCATTGCGCGGGATACTTCCGCATTCTTGATTGCGAAGGTACCGCCGAAGCCACAGCATTCTTCCTTATTAGGAAGGGTGACCAGGTCGATGCCCTCTACTTCTTGGAGCAGCTGCAGCGGGCGGTCGCCCAGCTTTAGGAAGCGCAAGCCGTGGCAGGAGGGGTGGTAGGTCACGCGGTGCGGGAAGAATGCGCCCACATTGGTCACGCCGGCGACGTCTACCAAGAACTCCGGTAGATCCAGAGTCTTCTGGGTGGTTTTGCGAGCACCGTCGACGTCGGCGGAGTTGCCGAAACGGTCGGCGATGCGCTCGTGCTGTTCACGAACGGCGCCCACGCAGGAACCGGAGGCCGCAACTACGTAGTCAATAGAGGGATCTGCGAAGGCATCCGCATAAGAGCGGATCATGCCCAACGTTTCCTTTTGGTAGCCGGTATTGATGTGCATCTGGCCGCAGCAGGTCTGCTCTTCCGGGAAGACCACTTCGTGGCCCAAGCGGGAGAGAACCAGTGCCGTTGCCTTTTGTACGTCCGGGAAAAGGGCGTCACCAATGCAAGTGGAAAATAGCGCAATGCGCATACGGTGCTCCTCGTTGATTATTGACATGGGGTAGGCACAACCTTACTCCTTTTAAGCAGTACGTGCGTAATGCGTCTCCTCGTTGACCAGCGATTATTTTGCAATATTAATGTTGCAGAAAGTGTTTATCAGCCGTTTGTGCAGTAAAGGGGAGTTTTAGGGCCCGACCCTTTTCACACTTGACTTTTCAGTCCACTAGAATCGTGCGACATGACACCAGCTGATTTGGCCACACTGATTAAAGAAACTGCCACCAAGGTCATGGAAAGCCATGGCCTTGACTCCTCCGTCTTGCCCGAAACGGTAACCGTCGAACGCCCTCGCAATCCTGAACACGGCGATTATGCCACCAATGTGGCACTGCAGGTGGCCAAAAAGGCCGGAGCTAACCCGCGCGAGTTGGGTGGCTGGCTAGCAGAGTCCCTAGCGGAAAATGACGCCATTGCGGAGGCCGACATCGCCGGGCCTGGTTTCATTAATATTCGCCTCGGTGCCGATGCCCAGGGGGAGATCGTCGCGCAGATTCTCCGCGCCGGAAAGAATTATGGCTCTAATGATTCCTTTGCAGGCAAGAAGGTCAATCTAGAATTCGTCTCCGCTAACCCCACCGGTCCGATCCACCTCGGTGGTACTCGTTGGGCCGCAGTGGGAGATTCCTTGGGCCGCGTGCTGGAGGCATCCGGCGCGGAGGTTACCCGCGAGTATTACTTCAATGACCATGGCGGCCAGATCGACCGCTTCTCCCGCTCCCTCGTGGCGGCCGCGAAAGGCGAGCCAACTCCGGAGGATGGCTACGGCGGAGCCTATATCCAAGACATCGCTGCGGCCGTGGTGGAGAAGAATCCATCCGCCCTGGAGGGCAGCGATGAAGAAGTGCAGGAAGCCTTCCGCGCAGACGGTGTAGAGATGATGTTTGCACAGATTAAGCAATCCTTGCATGAGTTTGGCGTGGACTTTGATGTCTACTTCCACGAAAACTCCCTCTTTGAGTCCGGTGCGGTCGACGCTGCGTTGGACAAGCTCAAGGCTGAAGGCAATATGTATGAGGCCGAGAATGCGTGGTGGCTCAAATCCACCGACTACGGCGATTCCAAGGACCGCGTGGTGGTTAAGTCTGATGGCAATGCGGCCTATATCGCAGGCGATATCGCATACGTGGCTGATAAGTTCGACCGCGGCCATGATCTGAATATCTACATGCTGGGTGCGGACCACCACGGCTATGTGCCGCGCTTGAAGGCGGCAGCGGCCGCCTTGGGCTACGATGCTGATGCTGTCGAGGTACTAATTGGCCAGCTAGTCAACCTTTTGCGCGATGGCAAGCCGGTGCGCATGTCCAAGCGTGCGGGCACAGTTATCACCATGGAGGATCTCGTGGCCGCCATCGGCGTGGACGCCTCCCGTTACTCCCTGGTGCGTTCCTCTGTGGACCAGAGCATCGATATCGATCTCGGCCTGTGGGAATCCCAGTCCTCCGATAACCCCGTCTACTACGTGCAGTACGGCCACGCCCGCCTGTGCTCTATCGGCCGCAAGGCAGCCGAGCTGGGGGTTGATGCCGAGGGTGCGGACCTTTCCCTACTTACGCACGAACGCGAGGGAGACCTCATCCGTACACTGGGTGAATTCCCGGCCGTAGTGGAAGAGGCAGCGCAGTTGCGCGAACCGCACCGCATTGCCCGCTACGCCGAGGACCTCGCTGCGGTATTCCACCGTTTCTATGACTCTTGCCAGGTCCTTCCCAAGGCTGGCGAGGAGAAGGCTCCTATCCATGGCGCCCGCCTGGCATTGGCGCAGGCAGCCCGCGTGGTCCTGGCTAATGCCTTGACCATGGTGGGTGTCAGCACCCCGGAGAAGATGTAAGTGGCGGATTTTAATGAGTTGCCGGCCCATGTCTGGCCGCGTAATGCGCAGCGCGAGGAAGACGGTGTAGTTACCATCGCCGGCGTTCCGTTGCCGGACTTGGCGGAGGAATTCCACACCCCGCTCTACGTTTTCGATGAAGATGACTTCCGGTCCCGCTGCCAAGACATGGCCCGCGCCTTCGGTGGCCCCGAGCATGTGCACTATGCCTCCAAGGCATTCATTTCCAAAAAGATCGTGAATTGGGTCAATGAGGAAGGCCTGTGCTTGGACGCGGCCTCCCTCAACGAGCTCAAGATTGCACTGGCGGCAGAATTCCCGGCCGAGCGCATTACCACGCATGGCAATAATAAGGACGAAGAGTACCTGCGGCTGTGTGTAGATGCCGGCGTGGGCCACGTCGTCATCGATAATGAGCACGAGCTCGAAGAGCTCAATCGCATCGCTGGGGAAGCGGGCAAGGTGCAGCCGGTCATGATCCGCGTCAAGCCGGGCGTGGATGCGCATACGCATGAATTCATCGCGACAGCGCATGAGGATCAAAAGTTCGGCATTTCGCTAGCCACCGGTGCGGCCTTCGCCGCGGCCAAGCGATGCTTGGAAGCAGAGAACCTGCACTTGAGCGGCCTGCACTGCCATGTTGGCTCCCAGGTCTTTAATGCGGAGGGCTTCAAACTTGCTGCCGAGCGCGTCATGGGCCTGTACTGTCAGATCTACACCGAGCTGGGCGTGACTTTGGAAGAGCTGGATTTGGGCGGTGGCTTCGGCATTCCCTATATGCCCTATGAGGAGGCACTGGATATCGAGCGCGTGGCCAGCGATATGCTCGGTGCGGTCAAGCACACCGCAGAGGAGTTGAGCATCGAGGCGCCCTTCCTCCTAGTCGAGCCTGGCCGTTCCTTGGTCGCCGGCTCTGCGGTGACCGTCTACCGAGTGGGTACCGTCAAGGATGTAGAAACCGGCAAATCCGATCTGCCGCTGCGGCGCTATATCTCCGTCGATGGCGGAATGTCGGACAATATTCGCCCAGCGCTCTACGGTTCGGCGTACGACGTGCGCGTGGTCAACCGCTTTAGCGATGGGGAAGAGGTGCCCTCGCGCGTGGTGGGTTTCCACTGCGAATCCGGAGATATCCTCCTTGAGGATGGCGAGCTACCCAATGATATCCAGCCGGGAGACTTGATTGCCTTTGCGGCTACCGGCGGCTACCAGTACATGATGTCTTCGCGCTATAACGGTGCGGTGCGTCCTGCGGTCGTCGCTACGCGTGTCGGCCAGACTAAGCCGATGCTGCGCCGCGAGACCATCGAGGATCTTCTTTCTCTCGAAGTAGACTAGTTCGCCCCCAGCCCCCGCCACAAGGTCTAATTTAATTCAGGCCTTGTGACGGGGACTTTTCTATCTATGGGTCTATTTAGGGCGAAAGTAGACAGCTTGTTCTGTATAGTGTCCTGTATCCGCACTGAGCGGGAACGACACGTTAACCCCAACTTCAATATGGAGACGGACTATGGCTGCACCGACTAGTGAGCTTCAGGCACAAAAGCATTCCGGCAAAGGCGAAGGCGAGACCGTTGGTATCGCGCTACTGGGCTTTGGCACCGTTGGTGCTGAGGTCTTCCGCCTGCTGGGAGAAAATGCTGATGCCTTTGCTCACCGCATTGGCGGCCCAGCCGAGATTCGCGGCATCGCCATCCACAATAAGAATAAGCTGCGCCCAGGGGTACCCCAGGAGCTATTGACCGATGATGCCAAGGCACTTGTTGCGCGCGAGGATATCGACCTTGTAGTTGAGGTCATCGGCGGCATTGATTTTCCGCGCGAGCTGGTCCTCGCCGCTCTCAATTCCGGCAAATCCGTGGTTACCGCCAATAAGGCGCTGGTGGCCGCGCATGCGGATGAGCTGGCAGAAGCCGCTGACCGTGCTGGCGTGGACCTTTACTTTGAGGCTGCCGTGGCCGCCGCTATCCCGGTGGTGGGCATGTTGCGCCGCTCCTTGGCCGGCGATCAGGTAGAGCGCATCTCCGGCATTGTCAACGGCACCACCAACTTCATCTTGGATGCCATGGAGTCCACGGGTGCCTCTTATGATGAGGCACTGGCCGAGGCCACCCGCCTAGGCTACGCCGAGGCTGATCCCACCGCAGATGTTGAGGGCCATGACGCCGCCTCCAAGGCCGCCATTATGGCATCTTTGGGCTTTCACACCCGCGTGAAGTTTGAAGACGTGCACTGCGAGGGCATTACCAAGGTCACGGCCGCGGATATCGCGGCGGCTAATGACGCTGGTTATTCCATCAAGCTGCTGGCCATCTGCGAGCGCCTCCAGCGAGAGGACGGTTCCGAAGCTGTCAACGCCCGCGTACACCCCACTTTGGTGCCCAAGGAGCACCCGCTGGCTTCTGTCAGCGAGTCCTATAACGCCATCTTTGTCGAAGCCGAGGCCGCAGGTTCCCTGATGTTCTACGGCAATGGCGCAGGTGGCAATCCTACTGCTTCTGCCGTGCTGGGCGACGTCGTCGGTGCAGCCCGCAATATCGTCCACGGCGGCCGCGCACCGGGTGAAAATACCTACGCCAATTTACCTATCGCCGACTTTGGTGAGGTGGAAACCCGCTATCACATCGATATGGAGGTCCAAGACCGCACCGGTGTGCTCGCGGCCATCTCTGCGGCCTTTGCCAATAATGGCGTATCCCTGCGCACGGTACGCCAAGAGGACGGCGAAGATACTGCTCGCCTCATCGTGGTCACCCATGCTGCCAAGGAAGCCACCCTGGACAAGATCGTGGCTGACTTGGATGAGCTAGATGAGGTCAAGGCCGTCCATTCCGTAATCCGCCTCGGCAGCTAGCCCGACGCAATAGACTAAATAGCTATGAGTATCGAAGTTGAAGTCGGCACCAAAGCAATCGTGACCGTTCCCGCTTCTACGGCGAATCTTGGCCCCGGTTACGACACCTTGGGCATGGCGCTAAGCCTTTATGACACCGTCGAGGTAGAGGTCACCACCTCTGGGCTGGAGGTAGAGATTTTTGGTGAGGGCGTAGAAGACCTGCCGCGCGATGGCTCCCACCTAGTGGTTAAGGCGATTCGCTCCGCGCTCTCGGCGGCCGATGCTACCGTGCCGGGCCTGCGGGTGGTTTCGCATAATAATATTCCGCAGTCACGTGGCTTAGGCTCTTCCGCCTCCGCCGCTGTGGCGGGCGTGGCCGCTGGCAATGCGCTGGCGGGAAGCCCCCTTACACAAGAGCAGGTGGTGCAGCTTTCTTCCGCTTTTGAAGGACACCCCGATAATGCGGCCGCCTCCGTTCTGGGTGATGCCGTGGTGTCGTGGACCAATGTCCCCGTCGATGGCCACTCCTTGCCGGACTATCGCGCTGCTTCCATCAAGGTGCATAAAGATATTCGTGCCACCGCGCTCGTGCCGGATTTCCATGCTTCTACCCAGGCGGTGCGGCGCGTCTTGCCGTCGCACGTGACTCATTCGGATGCGGCGTTTAACGTCTCGCGCACCGCGGTGCAAGTGGCTGCACTGCAAAACTATCCGGACCTTTTATGGGAAGGCACCCGCGATCGCCTGCACCAGCCGTACCGAGCGGATGTGCTTCCTGTGACCGCGGAGTGGGTTAACCGTCTGCGCAACCGAGGATACGCAGCCTACCTCTCCGGCGCCGGCCCGACTGTAATGGTGCTGCACACCGAGGACATCGATGAGAGCATTCTTGCCGACGCCCGCGAGCAAAACCTCCGCGTCCTCGACCTCGCCATCGCCGGCCCAGTCAGTGTGGAGCTTACGCAGGCTTAATTTCCAGCCTGCATACGTTGTGAGGCTGGCGCGGCACCAGGTTAATGGTGGTGCCTTCATCGGTAGTTTCTTGCAGGAAGCCAGCGTGTACTGCGCAGAGGAATAGTGAAGGCTGGAGTCCCGAAGACACAAACGGGCAGGCACGGAGCTCCATGTCGGTAGAGTCCGGCTGCATGGCGGGGTCAAAGCCCATATCGCGCAGCGTGGAAAAGAGCGTATCGAGTGCGCGATCGGAGCCCTCCGCGCCTGCAGCGCGTGCCCAGCGGCGCCCGATCTCGATGGCCCTGGCAGACGCGGCGTCGTCAAGCTCTTCCTTGCCCGCCAGCATGGTGGTCAGCACTTCTACCAAGGTGATGTATTCCTCGGCCACCGTCTTATTATCGGGGACGCGGACTTGGAAAATCAGGGAAGGGCGCCCCCGGCCCTTACTTGGGGCGGATAGCACGTTTATAGCTCCGGCGTTGACCAGCTCATCGATGTGGCCGCGGGCGGTGTTGACGTGCATGCCAAGCTCCTCGGCCACGGTGCCAGCTTTGGCGCCATTGGGGTGGCGTTGTAAGGCTGCGAGTACCTCGCGCTGCTTTGGCGAGAGGTTGAGGGCCTCTGGGAAGAGTTCGGTGGTGGGCCGGGGTAGTGAGTCAGGCATGGTAGGAAATCCGCCTTGGGGTCTGCATAACAGAGAGTTTATTTGGGGTGGACAAAAACGTTTGCTGTAGATATTGCCAAGGATACGGTGCTACCCACCGCAAAACCTAAAGCAGACTCGCGGTCTACCGGTACGGTGGCCTCGTAACCGCCCAGATCCACGCGCAGCTGAGCGGCTGCGAGGCTGGTGGCCTCGACCGCTAGGACTTGCACAGCCCACTGGTTGCAGGCTTCCGACACGGCGCCGATGGTGACCGCATGCGGATCGAATGTCACCGCCACCTCCTGCCCGGGCTGAACAGGTGCGTATTCCGTCGTTGCCAAAATAGTAATCTCCCCGCAGGCGACCTCCACAGTGGAGGCATCTGTGGCGGTCACCGTTCCTTCAAGGCGGTTAAGCCCCGCGAGTGCTGCAACGAAGCCAGTCGGCGGGGCATTAAGGAGCCGCGCGGTAGCGCCGTGCGCTCGTACCTGTCCGGCTTCCATGACCAGCATGTCTTGCGCCAGGTTCGCAATGTCGAGCGCGTTATGGGTAACGAGCAGGGTGGTCCTATCCTCGCGTGCCGCGTGCAGAAAGTGGCGCCACCTCTCAGCCGATTTCACGTCGACTGCGGCAAGTGGCTCGTCCAATATGAGAACGGCTGGTCGCGCGGCTAACGCGCGCACCAAGGCCACGTGGGCGGCCTGGCCGCCGGAGAGGGCTGTTACTGGGACGTCGGCAAGCTCGTGCAATCCTGCTGCCGCGAGAAGCTCCTGCGCACGGGTCCTATCGCGGGTAACCATGGCGACCGCTTGCTGGGCCGTCGAGCGCGGCGGCAAGCCCGGCCGCTGGGTGAGTAAGACGATGCCGGTTGCGCCTGGAGAAACCTCACCGCCGCTCAGGCGCCCAGCAATGCGTCCCATGAAAGTGGTCTTGCCGGAGCCGTTCGGCCCCACCACGGCCGTAATGGCTCGTGGAGACAAAGCCGTGCGCTCGCCATCGACCGTAACGGATACCGCCTGCGCATTCGTGGGCTGGGTGAGCTCGCGGAGCTTGTCCACGTCCAGTGAATGCAGCTGCTTTGCCTGTGGCTGGTAGCGCCGCCTTCGCAGGGTCGGCAAGCCCGCAAACGCCAGGCAGACCAAAGCCAGCCCGATAAGCAGGGCGGAGAGCACGTAGGCGCCATCCGCGTCGACCTCTCGCTCTAAATAGATACCCAGCGGCATCGTGCGGGTAACCCCTGGCTGAGAGCCGGCAAATGTCAGTGTCGTGCCAAATTCGCCCAACGAGCGCGCGAAGGCCAGTGCCGCGCCGGTAGCTACAGCCGGCGCGATAGAAGGAAGGGTGATCTTGCCGAGTATCTCCCAATGCCCCAAGCCCACGCCCCGCGCAGAAGCGAGGATTTCCTGGTCTAGTTGGCGCAGCGCCGAATCGACCGCTACCACCACAAAGGGCAGTGCCACGAAGGTTTGCGCCACCACGACTCCGGGGAAGGTGAAGGCGAGGTGGATCCCCAGGGCGTCGAGAAGCGGGGAGAGGTAGCCCTTGCGCCCTAAGGCTGCGGTAAGGGCCAAACCGCCGACCACCGGTGGCATAGCCAGAGGAAGGTAGACCAAAAGACGGATAATGGTGCTGCCGCGGCCGAGCTGCTGGACCCATAATGCCAGGCCCAAGCCCATTACGAGCGCGAGCAGCATGGATTGGAAGGCCGCCGCCACGGAGATGAGCAGCATGTCTCGAATCTCTTCGCGGCCAAGGTAATCGCCGATGCGCGCCCACGGTACCCGCAGCCCGAGAGCTGCCACGGGAACAATGATGGTAGCTACCGCAATGAGACCAATGAGGCCGATAAGCAGCGGGGCCTTGGGGCGGACGGGTTGAGGGGCGGACATAGACTACTCTGCTGGGCTGAAGCCAAGGTCGCGCCAGGTGGAATCGAAGTCACTGCCCAGTACCTCGAGCACCGCGCGTGCCTGGTCGGGATGAGAGGCGTCCGTGGCAACGGCACCCAAAATCTGGTTGGAGAATTTCTCCGCCCCAGGAATATCAATCACCTCAACATCATTGCCGGCCGCGGCGGCATCTGTGGAGTAGACCCATCCAGCATCGGCTTCGCCCGAGGCCACCTTTCCCAAAACGTCTGCCACCTGGCGCTCCTGGGAGGAAGGGTGTGCGTCCAGATGCTGGTCATCGATGATTTGGGAGGAAATATCGCCGCAGGGTACTTGCGGATCGCAGAGTACGAAGTGATGGGAGTGGGAGAGATCGTGCACGGAATGGATTCCCGCCGGATTTCCCTTGGGAACCACCATGACCATGACATTGGTGGCGAGCACCTCAGGTGTGGTGACTGTGCCATCCTGGACCGCCTTATCCATGGTCTTCTTAGAAGCTGTGAGGAGAAGATCGGCCGGGGCACCCTCGCGCAGCTTGCTCACCAGATCGGAAGAGCCGCCATTTTCAAAGCTTAAATTCACCGGGGATTCGAGCTGGCCCGCGCGCTGGGTAAGTTCTTCATTGATAACTCGGGTCGACGAAGCCGCCAGCACATTGAGTGTGGGATCCGCCGCATCCTGTGACGACGTTACTGACGTGTGCGGAGCGCAGGCTGAAAGGGCGGATCCCAAGGCAACGAGGAGTGCGGCGATGCGTCTTTTCATCTGCGGAGAGTTCCTTTTCGGCTTCTTTGGCGGTGAGTATGACCTACCTAGAATAGCCCTCCGACGTGCAAAGGTTTAGCTCACGCGGGTGAACTTGATGTGGAAGTCGTTTTCTTCCTCCTGGAGGTAGTCAAGCTCGAACTTCTCCTCGCGGGACTCGACTTCTTTGAGCAGCGGAATGGGGTTGTGCGGGGCGATGAGGATCATAGACTCTCCCACGTTAAGGGTGCCCAATGCGCCATGGATGGCACCGTGGCGAACGGCGTGCGGAATTTCTGAGGCGTTGAGGGTGGGGATGGAATGCGGCCTATTGGCGTCGGAAATGGGCAGCTGCATGGCAAGTAGTCCTTTCTACTGGGGTGCTAGTTTCGCTCTGACCCCAATATTAGTACGATAAAACTCGTGCAAAATAATAGCGTGGCGCATCGCCTTATCCTTCTCGCCTGTGCAGGTTTATCCCTGCTGGTTGGGCTGGGTGCGGGCGCCTCCCTCCTGGGTTTGAACGCCACCCCGGGAGCATCCTTTGCCGCCGACCACGGGCCGCTTATGGTCTTCGGCTTTATAGGCGGGGCCATCGGCCTCGAACGCGTCGTCGCCGCGCGCACCACGTGGGCCTGGGTGGGGCCTGTATGCCACGTCGCTGGCGTGCTCAGCATTCTCGCCGGCCTACCGCGTGGGGTCGCAGCCATGTTCTTTGCCGCCGGCTTCCTTGTCCTTGGCTGCATCTATGCCACTATCTACCGCCGTCAGGCTAGCCTCGCGATCCTGGTGCAGGCAGTCGGCGTCATTGGGGGAGTAGTCGCCGCCGCCCTCTGGGCCATGGGGCCAGGGTTTGCTACTGCGATGCCGCTGTGCGCGCTTTATGCCGTGGCCACCATCATCGGCGAGCGCATGGAATTAGCGCGCATAACCATGGCCGGAACTCGCGCCGAAAATCATCTCACCCTCTTAGTGCTGGGGCTGGCGGCAGCCAGCGTTATCTATGTGCTTTCCCCGGCGGTGGGCTATCGCGCAATGGGGCTGATGTTGATCGCCATCGCCGTGGCGACCGCGCGGGTGGATGTGGCCAAGAACTTGGTGCGCTCACAGGGATTGCCGCGCTATTCGGCGGCATGCATGCTGACCGGCTACGCCTGGCTCGCGCTCGGCGGGTACTTGTGGCTGATCTATGGCGAGGCCACCGGCTTTGTCTATGATGCCTCGGTGCACACCATTTTCCTGGGCTTTGTCATGTCCATGATTTTCGCGCACGCGCCCATCATCGTCACCTCTGTTATTCGCCGCCGCCTGCCATACCACAAAGTGCTCTACGTACCTGTGGGGCTCTTGCATGGTGGCCTTGCGCTGCGAGTCCTTGCAGATTGTGCCCAGCACACCACAGCGCTCCAAAGCGGCGGGGTGGTTACCATTATTGCGGTAATAGGCTTTCTTGCCTGCGGCATTACCTTGACCAGCAAGGAGGCGCGACGTGCGCATTCATGACATTTCACTGGCCGCACGCGGCCGTTGGCATACCCTTAGCGCTGCCATTATCGCCGGGTGGATTCTGGTCGGCCTCGGCCTGCTCATCGCTAGCTCCTTGGGCGCACCCGTGGTGTGGTGGGATATCATCCATCCCTTCACAATTGGAGCGCTGACCACGGCGATTATCGTCTTTTCCACTCACTTCACCGAGGCCTTGACTAGGACTGCGGGTGGGGACTATCGGGGCGTCGGCAGTCGCGTGGGGTTGGTACAGCTGGGGCTTATTTTGTTGCTCATAGATAGGGCGGGGTATGACTGGGGCCCGCTTGCCGACGTCGCCTCAACCCTCATCATCGCCGCCCTCGCCTGGCACCTGTGGTTCGTGGCGCGGCGCCTGCGCGGTTCGCTGTCTGGTTCCTTTGCCGTGACCGTGCCCTTTTATATCGCCGCGAGCGTGTTCATGATTGTCTCCATAGTGCTCGTCATCCTCAGCGGCAACGGGGTAGGCGAGTACTCCCTCCTCATCGGCGCCCACTCGCGCGGTATGGTCTGGGGATTTGCCTGGCTTACCGTCATCGGCACGGTGGTGACCTTGCTCCCCACGCTGTCTGCCACCGCGATTTCGCCCACTGCTCGTGCGCGGTGTACTCGTGCGCTCATCGTGCATTGCGTGGGGCTGGGATGTGCGATGGCACTATACGCGGTAGGTCTCACCCGAGCTGCAGGTGTGGCTCAATTGCTGGTGGTCCTTGCAGCGGTGCTCATCATCCAACCGGTTCTGGCCACCGTTATGGGGCGCTCACCACGACTGACCACCGCCACCGTTGCTGTCATCGCCGGCCTGCTGTGGATGCTGGCGTTGTGCGCCGGTGATGCCATCTCCGCGGCCGTCGGAGCCTACCCGCGCACCATCACCTTGGTTGTACTTCCCGCCTTCCTCGGCGCTGGCCTCTTGCAAATGGTGACCGGTGTCTTGCACCATCTGTTGCCCATCCTTACTGGAGCGCGCCCCAATACCGCGGACCGCACCGGTTACGCTCGTCTGCTGCTCATCAACCTAGGCGGACTATTTAGCTTGCTGGATGCTATTGCGGCCGGGCTTATCATGATGGGGATAGGTCTTGCCGCCAATATCTTCGCCGTTGGCCGAGCCCTCTACTTACAGAAAAGACTGGAGAACTAAATGCTGAGCGTCTCTTCCTCACAACCCGCGGATAAGCCCGCGCTTAAGGATTCCTCTTGGGCATCGTGGCTACTCATCGGTATCGCGTTAGCGGCAGTAATCGCACTCGCGGTGGTCAATTCCACCGGCAAGAGCTCTCAATCCGCTACGCCTGTAGCAACCGGTGAAACGCAGACCATTGACGTGGGCGTGGATGGCATGGCATTTACGCCCTCGTCCATCGATATCGACCCGGGAACCCACCTGGTGGTCAACTTCACTAACTCGGGTGACCAAGTCCACGACCTGAAGATTGGCGATGCCGAAACCGGCCGCGTCGATCCCGGCGAGACCGTCCAACTTGATGCCGGAGTCATCGACTCCTCCGAGGAAGGCTATTGCACCATCGCCGGCCACAAGATGCAGGGCATGACTTTTAAGGTCAACGTCGGAGATGGCGCCGCCGCAGGGCATGATCACACGGTGGCGTCTGCGAGCAACCCCCACGTAGACGTGCCCACCGCCGCCGAACTCGGCACCCAGCACGATGGCTTTTCTGCCTTCGACGCCTCTGTGCAGCCTGCCGCCAAAACGAAGACCCACAAAGAGACCTGGACGATGACCGAGAAGGTCGTAGAGGTCGCCCCAGGAATCAAACAGATGCGGTGGCTTTTCAACGGCCAAGCCCCAGGCCCGACCCTGCGCGGAAAAGTGGGCGATAAGTTCGAAATCACCATCAAGAACGAGGGCTCCATGGCCCACTCCATTGACTTCCACGCCGGCGAGGTCAACCCAGATAAGACCATGAAATCCATCCAGCCGGGCGAGGAATTGACCTACACATTCACCGCGCATCGCTCCGGCATCTGGATGTATCACTGCTCTACGATGCCCATGTCCCTCCACATCGCTAATGGCATGGCCGGCAACGTCATCATCGATCCGCCGAACCTGAAGCCCGTGGACGCGGAATACAATTTCATGGCGACCGACGTGTTCCTCGGTGAGGAAAACACTGGTGCCGATGCCCAGCGCGTAGCCGACGGCCGCTTCGACCTCATGGCCTTTAACTATTACCCCGGCCAGTACGACGCAGAACCCATCAAGGCCAAGGTGGGCGATACCGTTCGCCTGTGGCTGACCAATCTAGGCCCCGACCAGCCGCTGAGCTTCCACGTTGTGGGCGAACAATTCGATACCGCCTATAAAGAAGGCGCCTACCTCATTAAGGATGAGGACTCCACTGGTTCGCAAGCGCTTGACCTGCTTCCAGCTCAAGGCGGGTTTGTCGAGATGACCTTCAACGAGCCCGGAACCTATTCCTTTGTGAATCACATTATGACTAATGCGGAAAAGGGCCAGCACGGCAAGTTCATCGTTACGGAGTAGGCCAGCCTCGCTCGATACACCCTTCGCGCTCACCGGGACGGTGACTACGCGCTCCTCGCGGCTGCCAGTGAGCGCGAAGGGTGGTGGGAAGAAGACCCTAACCCTTGCCGCTCACCAGAGCAGTGCCGTGGCCTAGCTCAGCGGCTCTCAGTGAGCGCGAAGGGGCCGGGGCGCGGGGAAGCAGAGCTCTGGAAGCTCGCGCAATTCCGCGCATGTGTCGTAGTCGCGTTCGGCGCCGGTGCCAGGGACCTCGATAAAATTCGCCCCGCGGATGAGGCGGCGGGCGGAGACGTTTCGAGTTGTCGGAAGGGATTCAAGCTGCGTGCGAAGCGCGGGGGCGTGCCAGAGGGAACACAGCGGCTGGAGGTAGCCGTCGGCGGCACGAGTGAGGGCGGCATCGGCAGTCGAGGTGGCAAGGGCCGTGCGCAGCCGGGGAAGCAGCTGGGGCGAATCGGGGGCATCCACGGCGAAGAGGGCGAGCTCCGAGCAGTGGGATAATGCATGTGCGCCGGCCGCGATGCCAGCGACGGGACCGCCGTAGAGCGGGGACTCGCACACCTGGGGTAGGCCGAGATAATGCGGGGAGACGGCCACGGCCGGTGTGCCGTAGGGAAGCTGGGCGAGCAGGCGGTCGATAAAGCGCGTGCCGTATGCAGAGAGGGAGGCCTTATCGGCGCCGCCCATGCGCCTGCCTTGGCCACCGGCGAGGATTATCGCGCCGAGCATTAGGCCTCCGGGAGGGTGCGGGACCAGTCTCCGGAGCGGCCGCCGGATTTCGCCACGATGCCGCAGCGGCGGATATAGGCAGAACGGTCCACGCCTTTGACCATGTCGATGATGGCAAGTGCGGAAACATTCACGGCCGTGAGCGCTTCCATCTCCACGCCAGTGCGGTCGGCGGTGCGGACGGTGGCGGAGATGAATACGTGGTCGTCGGCAAGCGTGAGCTCCACGGCGCAACCATGCACGCCAATGGTATGGGCCAACGGAAGCAGCTCGGGGACCTTCTTGGCGGCGGAAATGCCGGCGATGCGGGCTACGGCGAGGACATCGCCCTTGGGGACCGTGCCGTCGCGCAAAGCGGTCATGACCTCGGGAGAGCAGGCAACTTCGCCCTCGGCCGTGGCAGTGCGCACGGTGGGCTGCTTCTCGGTGACGTCGACCATGTAGGCAGCGCCGTCAGAGTTTAGGTGGGTAAATTTCATAGTTGCTCCTTTAATACAGATAAACGGTGGTCTCTTCGCCCAAGGCGGGCGGTTCGGAGGAGATGAGACAAAAGCCATTGGTACCGGCGAGCGATACGACGCGATGGCTGCCGTGGGGCAGGTGCGAAGTAATGGCGGGCTCCGGCTGAAAGTCTACGGTCACGGGGACAATGGTCGGCCGGCCGCGGGAGGCAGGAAGAGGCGAGTCCACACGGGCGCGCAGGTTGACCCGCTCCCGTGGCGCAGGGTGCCCGGAAAGTGCGGCGATGAGGGGCCGAGCATAAAGCTGGAAATCCACGAAGGCAGCCACGGGGTTGCCGGGCAAGCACAGCACCGGGGTGTCATTCCACAGGGAGTAGCCCTGCGGGGCACCCGGGCGCTGATCGACGTGACCGAACCACGCGGAATCCGTGCGCCCCAGCACAGTGTGGACCACATCGAAGGCGCCGGCTGACACGCCACCGGAGGTGATGACGAGGTCGTGGGACGGGGCTAGCTCATCCAGCGCGGAGGCGAGGTCCGCAGGGGCATCACCCACGTGGACGTGTGCGTCTGCACCTGCCAGGGCAGCGAGCATCGGGCCGTTGGAATCCGGCAGCTGGCCGGCAGCGAGCTCTGTTGGGGAAGAGACGAGTTCTTCGCCAGAAGAGATGATCGCTATGCGCGGGCGGCGGTAGGGCGAGACGGAATAAACGCCAGCGGAGGTGAGAGCGGCGATTACGGCGGCGTCGATAAGCGTGCCGGCTGCGGCCACTGGCGCGCCGGGCTGGATATCCTCCCCGGCAGGGCGAATATGTGACTTGGCGGGAGCATCGGTGATGGTGACCTCGTCTGGAAGCGCTACTGGGCCGGCTGGGGTGGTGGTATTTTCCACGGGCACGACGAGCATTCCTGCGGTATCAGCTACCGGGGCGCCGGTCATGATGCGCACGGCGTGTCCCGCGGGGACCTCGATAG
>NGUZ01000038.1 GCA_002154655.1 Corynebacterium kefirresidentii | reverse complement strand
GACTACCGGCACCTGCCCCGGGTCACCTTCACCAGTCCCGCCATCGGGGCGGTCGGGATGACGGAAAAGGAAGCTGTCGCCGCCGGGATCAGCTGCGAGTGCCGGGTCCTCCCCCTGGAGTACGTGCCGCGAGCCGTGGTCAACCGCGACACCCGCGGCTTCATCAAGGTTGTCGCGGACCGCGACACCGGACGGATCCTGGGCCTCTCCGCGGTGGCCAAGGACGCCGGGGAAATCGCCGCCGCCGGCGTCTACATCCTCGAAGCGGGCATGACCACCGCGCAGGTCGCCGCCGCCTGGAGCCCCTACCTGACGATGGCCGAGGGAATCAGGATCGCCGTCAAGGCCTTCACCACCGACGTCTCCGAGCTCTCCTGCTGCGCCTGAGCTCCAGCCCCCACTACCGAAGCAAAGGAATGCCCTGACCGCCACCGACCAGGCCCTCACCTATCTGTTGTCCCCGAGCACCACCGCACCGACCACGGCACCGCCTGAGTCCCCATCCCCATTCCTGGAAGGAACCACCAGACACCATGACATACCCGAGATCCCGCCGTTCTCTGTCCGTTCCCCGGCCCAGGCACCTCGCCTGCGCCCTGTTTCTGGCAGCGGTCATGGCACTGACAACCGCCTGCGCCAGCTCACCGAGCGGCCCGTCGGCCGCGCCAGGCGGTTCGTCGCCCGACGCGGCCGGTGCCGTTGCCGTTACGGTCTCCGACATTGACGGCACTACCCGGACCATCCCGGACGGTAAGCCCGCAGCACTGTTCTTCTTCTCTGCCGGATGCGGTGAGTGTGCAGAAGGGGCCGATTCCCTGAACAAGGCCTCCACGGCCCTGGGAAGCTCGGCCGACTACCTCCTGGTGGACGTGGACCCCCGAGAACCGAAGGAGACCATCAACGGATTCCGCGATTACATCAAGGCCCCTGAGCTCCCTGCCGTCATCGACACCGAGGCCACACTGACCACCCGGTACAAGGTCACCTCCATAAGCACCCTGGTGGTGGTCGACGCGAAGGGCGACGTTACCTTCCGGGCCACCGACCCGTCTGCGGAAAAGATCCAAGAAGAACTCACCAAGGCCGGTGCCCAATGACAGCCCTGCTTGCCCTGGCCTTCGCCGCTGGAATGATTGCCCCGGTCAATCCCTGCGGTTTCGCCCTCCTGCCCGCCTGGATAGCCCAGACCATCGGGGACGCCCGGACGCGCCCGCTCGCGCTGCGTCTGGCCCACGGGCTCCGGGCCGGGCTCGCGCTCAGCCTCGGCTTCGCCGGGACCCTGGCAGCCTTCGGGCTGATCGTCAGCGCGGGCGCCAGGACCCTGATCAGCGCAGCGCCCTGGCTGGGAATGGCCACCGGGGTGATCCTTCTCCTGCTGGGCCTGGCCATGCTCACCGGACTCACACCACGGCTCCGTCTGCCGGCCTGGGCCACGAAACCCCGCACACAAGAAGCCGCAGGGGCAGGTCACAAAACCGGGCGCATGGTGGCTTTCGGGATCGGATACGCCGCAGCATCCCTCGGCTGCACCCTCGGGGTGCTCCTGGCCGTGATCGCCCAAGCCCAGGCCGTCGCCAGCTACGCCGGGCTGCTCGCGGTCTTCGCCGCCTACGCCGCAGGCTCGGCCACTGTCCTGATACTCGTTTCGGCAGGCACGGCCATCGCCGGGGCCGCCCTCGGGCGAAGAATCACCGGCCTGGCCAAGCACAGCAACCGCATCGCCGCCTTCATCCTCACCATAACCGGCGCCTACCTCAGCTGGTATTGGTATCCCGCCGCCACCGGCGGAACCGCACAGGCCAACAGCCTCGCCGTATGGTCGGCCGCCGCCAGCGCCTGGATCAGCGACAACAGCACCCTGATCGCAGCCCTCGCCGCAGCCGTGGTGCTCGCATCGGCATTGGCCGCCCTCAACCGGCGCAGGAGACTGCGCATCAGACAGGGAACGCCGCCCACAGGCGAGGGTCCCGGGCAAAGCGGGGAACCCGACTGCTGCACACCAACTCCGGACAACAACTCGACCGAGGACCGGCCAGGCACGATCCCGTAGCTGGCCGAGGACTCCCAAAAAGCAATGGGGAGAGGGAACCTTGCCCATCTTCTGGCAAACGAGGCGCGCGCCTATCAGGACAGGTTGGTACAGCGGCATCAGGCCGGAAGTCAATTCGTGCAGAGGACTTCGGGCAATCCGTCAGGAGCCCTCTGTACCGCCCCCGCAATGACGGGAACGTCAGTGTGGTGGACTTCGGAAAGCCACAGTGACACCCACTAGTTGTACTCGACCGTGACGTTGGTGGCACTTTCGGTCTTGTGAAATAGCTAGGCCTCCTGGCTTAGTGGAGCTGTCTAGTTCTTCACTGCCAGGAGGCCTCTATGCCCAACGGTAACGCCCGCTTGACCACGCATGCGAGAGCGTTGCTGGTGGCCAGGCAAGCTCATCCATATCGATGTGAAGAAACTCAGCCGCACCCCCGACAGCGGCGGTTGGCGAGTCCACGACCGATCCGCGACCGGAAGACCCGATCGGGTTCGACCACGTCCATGCCGCTGTCGATGACCACACCCGACTCGCTTATATGGCCCACTAGCGGTCGCGGAGCGTCCTGAAAACCTAAAGTTTTATGAGACACCCGGCAGGAACTGGAATGTGAGACCGTTTCATGGGGCAATTGGCCTCCTCCCCGTCTCACTAAAGCGTCTCGCCCTAAGTTGTCGCAGGGTGGTGCTCGGTAGGGGTTTGTGAGGCATAATCGAGACATGAGGCTTTTGGGGTACACCCTATTGTTACGCCGGTGTGCGACAGAATGTTTCCTGTAAAAAGGGCCGTTCCTAGCATTGTTTTACACGTGTCTAGTGGGGTCTAGGCCTTATGTTTACAGAAAGTGGTGAGTGTGGTGTTGTCGTCTGACGGTTTCCATATTGAAAGTCATATTGACTCTGTGCCCGCGTTGGCGCGAGTGAAAGATCTACATGGTGGATTATCGTCGGGACAGCAGGCGTTGGGCAGGATTGTACAGTCCTTGCTTGCTGACGCTGACGGTCTCGACGGTGTTCAGCTTTACGCCCTCTCGGATGCAATCGAGTCATATCGTGATGCGGTCATAGAACAAGAGACTGTTTCCTTTAAACCCTCGCGGGGCGAAGACTAATGGGCAATGACCCTGGTTCGCATGGGCAGCGGGTGGGCTATATCCGTGTTTCCACGGTGGAGCAGAATAATCAGCGCCAGAAAGAACTACTCAATGCTTCCGGCAGGATTGACCGGTTCTTTGAAGATAAGATTTCCGGCCGCACCAAGACTGCACGCCCTGGACTTGGCGAATGCATGGCCTATGTGCGCGACGGTGACGAACTCGTCGTCTCGTCAATTGACCGCCTCGCCCGATCGCTAACCGATCTGCGCGGTATTGTCGATGAACTCACCGGCAAGGGCGTGACTGTTACTTTTCTGCATGAGAATCTCGCGTTTGCGAAAGACACCACGGATCCGCGCGCGGATCTTATGCTCGGTATTTTGGGTTCGTTTGCGGAGTTTGAGCGGGCCATTATCCGGGAGCGGCAGGCGGAGGGGATTGCGTTGGCGAAAAAGGCAGGCAAGTACAAAGGCCGCAAACCTGCTCTTAGTCCGCAGCAGGTGGCGGAGATTAAGCGGCGCACACTGGCAGGGGAGTCGAAAGCAGCCTTGGCGCGAGAATTCGGGATCACTCGCCCTACCGTGTATCGGGCGTTGAAAAACGCCTAGGATGGCGGCCTGACCCCCGGACAGTGGACACGTCGGGGGTCAGGCCCGTTGTTTGAACTCGGGCGTCTAACCCAGAGGTCGTAGGTTCGAATCCTGCCCCCGTTACCAACTTCCGTCCCCTACCAGGGAATGAACTGTTCCCCATTTGTTGGATGGAGAAATCAAGTGTCATCTAGTAGAGAGCGGTGAGTGCAGGGGGATTTTTTATGTCCTCACACCGGGTAGCGACCCGGTGCGGAGTTAGTGGTGGCAAGTCAGTCACTAACAAGGAGGACCGAACATGTTCACCCAACGAGAAGCACCCGATACAGTTCTAGAGCGCGAGCCTGGCGCGCTTGTCATGTGCGAGCACTGCTACACCGTCGACGGTATCGACAAAGGGCGATTTATTAAAGTATCTGAATGGGAAGGTGTTCCGACCGCTAAAGACGTGCATGAGTGGAATGGATATCCCATGACAGATAGGTGTAGTGGCGCGATAATATTCCGTTCCTATGGTGTGCCAGAAGGCTATTCAATTGAGCCGGTAAACGTTGAAGCATGGACTGCTGCATATGAGCAGATCGGCTACACACTATGGCCCGCCTTTTGTCGCTGGGCTGAAGATGGTGTTGTTGTTGAAGATATGGACAACGTCCCCGATGTTGCCACTTTTGAAGAACAGTTCTGCGGATGGTGGCCGAGCTTTTATGAGTACGCGCTAAATCTCGCCGAAGACACTGGATTGATGGAGGATACTGACCCCGACTCTCCGTTACGGACCTACTTTGACTGGGACTCCTGGGTGAGTGACCTAGCTTACGATTACACCGTCACCGCTACCGACGCCCGCGAGGGTGGAGTATTTATCTATCGCAATTTCTAACACTCAAGACCCCGTTGCTGGGGTTGACCGCAATTCGTGGACACGTAGTGGGGCTACCTAGTGTTTAGGCAGC
>NGUZ01000398.1 GCA_002154655.1 Corynebacterium kefirresidentii | reverse complement strand
TCATATGCAGTTCCACCTGGAACAAGTGGAATAATTCCGGGCACTATAAAAATGATCACAGGGCGCTTATAACGACGACTCATAACATGGCTAAGTAACCCGAGTATTAAACTTCCTAGAAATGAGGCACCTACTTTTCCTAAATCCATATCTACAGTGAATTGATAAATTGTCCATGCTACAGCACCTACAAAACCACATGCTGCGAGTAGTCGC
>NGUZ01000397.1 GCA_002154655.1 Corynebacterium kefirresidentii | reverse complement strand
GAATTTGAAGTTTGATCTATAGACACTTAAGCATTTAATTAACTCCTAAGTGTTTATTCCAATGAATACAATATTGGTTAATAGAATATTAATATTGAAGGAGTTTTTTAAATTGAGAAGTGAAAAACTAACGTCTTTAACGTTTTATTTAGCAATAGTCACTTTAGTCATTTCAATAATTAATTTAATACTTACATTAAAAACTAAATTATTTAG
>NGUZ01000396.1 GCA_002154655.1 Corynebacterium kefirresidentii | reverse complement strand
AGACGATCACTTAACGAACGAAGTGAAGCATAAAGTGCGAAGTAAGACTAAAAATAAAGTCAAACCAGGTTATAAAAAGAAATTCAAACAAGAAGTCGAAAGAATGAAGAGACAAGAAAGAAAACAATTTAGTAAAAGACAAAATAGACAACAACGAAAAAATAATAAAAAGGGTTAGGTGAAAGCAATGTTACTTGGGTCACATGTTTCCATGAG
>NGUZ01000395.1 GCA_002154655.1 Corynebacterium kefirresidentii | reverse complement strand
ATTCTTTTATTGTAGTTTTTGACACTTCGCAATAAGGAGTGGCAATCAACTTCTTATCTGTTACATATATACCTTCATCATTGACTGTTTCAGTTTGGTCATAAATCTTTATTCTATGTTTGAGCCTTCCGATTTCCATAAAGCATACGCTCCTCTCAAACTTTGAATAAGCGCTAGTGATGAAGGAGCTACATTGTGCTTAGCGAATTGACTTGT
>NGUZ01000394.1 GCA_002154655.1 Corynebacterium kefirresidentii | reverse complement strand
AGTCAAATAAACCTTCTTTATCTTCTTGTAAGTCTTTATTATATGCAAGTGGTAACCCTTTTAATGTTACAAGCATGCTCATTAAATGTCCTGTAGCACGTCCTACTTTACCACGAATAAGTTCTGCCATATCTGGATTCTTCTTCTGAGGCATAATAGATGAACCTGTAGAGAAAGCATCAGATAGGGTAATGAATTTCGCTTCATCCGTAGACC
>NGUZ01000393.1 GCA_002154655.1 Corynebacterium kefirresidentii | reverse complement strand
CTATTTCTCGTTTAGATAGCTTATTAGTGTTATGAGGTTTTGAAGACACGGTCTCTATTACACTTTGTGCTTCTGGATGAATAATCCGTTTATTATTTAAAACGTCATGTATGGTTTGAATTAATTTTTGAGGCTCAACATCCTTCATTTCATATCCATCAGCCCCTTTATTAATAGCTGAAATAACATGTTCATCATCAACATAACTTGTTAATA
>NGUZ01000392.1 GCA_002154655.1 Corynebacterium kefirresidentii | reverse complement strand
AATTTTTTAGATGCTGTGTATTCAATTTTTTTAGATTTACCATCTTTCGTGTAACCCGTTTGATTGTAATGATAGATATAGAAATCTTTTTCTTTATCAACGACTTCTACTTTCGATGGCTTTTGAGTCTTAACGTAATATTCATATGTTGGGGCTAGAGGATTGAGCTTGTTCCAGTCATTGATTGAATGATTGTTAGGGTGTTGATTGGAATAA
>NGUZ01000391.1 GCA_002154655.1 Corynebacterium kefirresidentii | reverse complement strand
GTAAAGATGAAATTGGTGATACCATTTACCGCACGGTTATCTTAGAAATCATGGGTAAACATAGTAACTTGTTACTTGTTGATGACAATTACAAAATAATTGAAGGGTTTAAACATTTAACCCCTAATACCAATCAATATCGTACTGTTATGCCAGGATTCAAATATGAAGCGCCACCTACTCAAAACAAATTGAACCCTTTTAATATAACAGGCG
>NGUZ01000390.1 GCA_002154655.1 Corynebacterium kefirresidentii | reverse complement strand
GTTGATGTCATTGGTATTGATGAGATTCAATTTTTCGATAAAGAAATTGTAAATATAGTGGAGAAGCTTGCTGAAAATGGCCATCGAGTAGTGGTTGCAGGCTTAGATATGGATTTCAGAGGGGAACCATTCGAACCCATGCCACAAATCATGGCGGTAAGTGAACAAGTTACTAAATTACAGGCTGTATGTGCAGTATGTGGTTCATCATCAAGTA
>NGUZ01000389.1 GCA_002154655.1 Corynebacterium kefirresidentii | reverse complement strand
TTTTTCTCTCATATCTTTATTTTGACTAGCATAGTCGTAGTCACACATCCATAAATTCGTTGATATTCCTACACCAATATAAGGTTTATTTTTACTGTAAATACGAATGTGATTATTATTTTGTGCTAACCTTTCTGCTTCTTCATAATCGATAACCGATATAAATTTATCGAATGGCATTTTTAATTTTCCAGTTTCTGACAGTACAAAGAATGAT
>NGUZ01000037.1 GCA_002154655.1 Corynebacterium kefirresidentii | reverse complement strand
CGAAGAGAGGTAAAAGTCCAAGGTCTGGCCACCGGCGGTAATCGCCCGATAGAGATAGCACCACCTGCCGCCGACCCGGATATAGGTCCCATCCACCCGCCAAGAACTAGCCTGCCAGTCAGGTACCTGCCGGTACCACCGTGTTTGCTTGTCCAGCTCAGGGGCGTATTTCTGGACCCAGCGGTGAGAATCGTGGTGTGATCGACCGGCACGCCCCGCTGAAGTCATCATTTCCTCCAAATCGCGGTAGCTCACCCCGTAGCGGCAGTACCACCTACTGCCCACAGAATGATGTCACGGGGGAAATGACGACCGGAGAAGATACCCATGGCTGTGATTATTTCACGTCGCTCTTCCTACTGCCCCAACTTTGCAACAACACCACCAAAACCACTCTGACCAGCGAACACGCGACTGGCTGCTAACGATTCCCGCAGAAGCGGTCCTGCCCGTCGCGACCGTTTCAGTGCTACATGCACGGCGTCATCATAGTGCTCGTATTCGCGTTTACCGGTTTTGGAGCACAGTACGCGTTCGACTGGCGGCTTCTTCGACCTCCTCCGATGGTGCTTCATCACACAATGATTCTAAACTTCAGGTGTAACTGGCTCCTGTAGGTGACTGATGATGGTGGCAGCAACTACGAGCGCTGCGGCACCGAAGACTCCACCGGCGACCGCGACGGCTGTGTGGAAGCCTGTGAGGAACGCTCCACTGGCGACCATTTCGCCGAGGACTGCGACGCCGACGACGCTGCCGGTCTGGCGGGCGGCATTGATGACTCCTCCTGCAATGCCGACATGTTCCGGCGGGGCCGAGGCCACTGCGGCCGAGGTCGCGGCCGGCATCGCGAAGGCCATCCCGAATCCAGCCGTGAAGGTCAACACCGCGACCACCACGTAAGGGGTTTCTGCGGTGAGCAGCACGAGGCTGCTGAAGCCGATCGTGCCGACTACCAGGCCGGTGAGCATGGTGGGGAACGCGCCCCACCGGGCGACGGCATGGCCGCCCAGCGGTGACGCGACCACGGCGCTGCACGCCTGTGGTGCCAGCGCGAGGCCTGCCAGCCACGGCTCGTATCCCAGGTACTGCTGGAAGAAGAGGGAGAGCACGAAGAGTTGTCCGAAGAAGCTGATGTTGAGCGCGAGCCCTACCATTGCGGCCACGGAGAACCGGGCACGAGTGAACAAGGCCATCGGCAGCATCGGGTCCGGGTGTCGTCGCTCTGCGATGATGAACAGGGCGAGGAAGACGCCCCCGGCGATCAGCGCGGCTACCTGCCAGGGTGACCATCCGTGTTCGCCTGCGGTGATGACTGCATAGGTTACTGCCACCAGCGTGAGCACGGAGAGCACTTGTCCGGGTAGGTCCACCCGTCTCGCGCGACTGCCCGTGAGCGCGGGAATTGCCCACAAGGTGAGCAGACAGCCGATAGCGACGATGGGGAGGTTGACCCAGAACACCGCCCGCCACCCGATCGTCGACACCAGCGCTCCGCCCAGGACCGGTCCGATCGCGGCGGCAACACCTCCTGCGCCGCCCCACAGCCCGATGGCGCGTGCTCGTTCCTTCGGATCGTCGTACACAGCCGACAGCAATGCCAGAGAGCCCGGCACGATCGCTGCCGCGCCCACGCCCTGGACGGCGCGACCAGCGACGAGGAACCCGCCTGTGGGAGCGAGGGCGCACACGGCCGAGAGCACAGCAAAGACCACCAGGCCAGCGAGGTAGACCCTGCGGGCCCCGAGACGGTCGCATGCGGCCCCAGCTGTGAGAAGGAACGCGGCGAACACGAGGGTGTAAGCGTCGACGACCCACTGCAGTGAGCCCACCGTCGTGTCGAGGTCAGTGCCGATCTCGGCGAGGGCGACATTGACGATGGTCGTATCGAGCATGACGATGAAGAAACCGAGGAGGATCGCGACCAGCGCCGTGCGCCGATGCGCGGTCATACGCGAGACTCCAGCGAAGCCTCGGCGGGCGGGTGGCCGAAGTAGGTGCGCTTGCTCAGGTCTTGATCCCAGGTCCGGTAGGACCGGTCCAGCAGTGTCGGCAGCACCAGATCGAACAGGCGCCAGGACGCGGCGAAGTGCATGTCCCGGATCTCCCTGGCCGTCTCTCCCCCGGTGAGCGCGAGGAGTTGCTGGGCGACGAGGGGGCCCTCGTCGAGCCCAGCTGTCGTTCGCACTGCGGAGACTCCGCCCTGGGTCTCGTGGTTCTCGGCCATCCAATAGAACGGTGCCAGCCCCGCATAGCGGGGCAACGGGCTGGGGTGGAAGTTGAGGGCGTCGTAGCTCGGAACCGCGAGGAGTCGCTGCCCGAGCCGCAGCTGGTAGTTGGCGACGATGAAGTAGTCCGGCGCCAGGCCCCCAATGGCGGTAATGAATTCGTCGGTGTTGATGTGCGCCGGCCGCAGCGTATGCACATCCAGCTCGGCGGCGTCCTTCGCGAGGTCGAGGGGCTCGGGCTCATCGAGATAGTAGTCACAGAGTGCGCCGGGTTCACGCAGCACCACAGCCGCCAGGATGACATCATCGTGCCTGGCAAGTCGGGTGAGGAAGTAAGAGCCAAAGACGGAATTGGTCTCGGTGAAGAGCACCATGCGTGTCATTTCGCCCACCACGCCTTCTCAACGGTCTTCGCTTCCCAGGTCAGGGTGTCGAAGAGCGCGTACCCGGGCTGCACGGGCAGAGGCGTACGGCCGGGCAAGTCCATGATCTCTTGGGCGAGGCGTTCAACGAGGACGCCTTCGGCCAGGGGCGGGCAGGCTCCGAAGATCGGCATCGTCTGCTTCTCCACGAACCACTCATCCAGCGTGCCTGGCGAGGGGAAGTCCTGATGCTCGGGCATGATGCGTTCCATCAGCCGGTGGATCACGTCCGGGGTGAACTCGGCATCCTCGGGGAGATCGTAGACCTCCTCGATGGGCATCGAGTCCTTCGTGTAGGTGAACACGACCGTCGCGCACTCGACGGTCGGGATCTTGAACATGAACCTGCACCGGTCCGAGGCGCGGAAGGCGCGATGGAGGGCGTAGCGGTTGCTGATTTGGTAGAACTCCATCTGGTCCATCACATAGTCGCAGCCGTCCATGAACTCTTCAGCCGTGTCCGGGGTGATGCCCTCGGGGAAGACATCGATGTTGACATCCCCGGTCAGTGCGAAGACCTGCTCCGCGACGACTTCGGCCTTGTTGCGGCCGATCGTGGCTCGCCCGGCGCCGTACTGGCGTTGCACGTTAGTCAGGTCGAAGTGGTCGGGATCGGCCAGTTTCAGGTTGAGTGCGCCCATGCGCACCAGGCGGGCGGCTGCGGCACCGCCGATGCCCCCGGTGCCGACGATGCCGATCACGGCATCGCGCAACCGTGCTTGGCGTTCACGCTGTTCCTCGGTGGTGTCGCCGAGCCAACCCAGGTTGCGGTCAACGCGTTCCCAGTAGAAGTCCTCATCGTAGTGCCCGCGTAGCTGTTGGCGGTCCCCGTTCATCGCGATCGCTCCCTTCGCCTCCTGATGCAATGAATCTGGTGAGTTCAGACTATGCCTGCGATTGTTCGGTCGTCACCGAACAGTTCCGGGTGCACACTGGAGGCATGGTTGCGCGCGTGTTTCCTGAAGCGGTCCCGGATATCTCGACAGTCGCGTCGGCTCTGGCTGACTCGTCGCGGGCGGCCATGTGTGCTGCGCTCATGGACGGGCGGGCCTGGACGGTTGGTGAACTGGGCAGGTACGCGGGCCTGGCCCGGTCGACGGCGAGCGAGCATGTTGACGTGCTCGTCACCCACGGTCTCGTCCACGACATTCGGCAGGGCCGGCACCGCTACATTCGCCTGGCCGGGGAAGACATCGCACGAGTGGTCGAGAGCCTTGGCGTGGTCGCCCGCTCGCCCCTGCCCACTCCTCACAGCCTCAGCGCGTCACGGGCGAATGCGAACCTACGTGAAGGCCGCACCTGTTATCAGCACCTCGCCGGTAAGCTCGGGGTGCGCCTGGCTGAACAACTGGAAGAGCACGAGTTCATCGACTCGCACTGTCAGGTCACTAATCAAGGTCATCGCTTGTTCATACAGTGGGGTGTGCCCCCGAAGATGCTCGACACGGGCAGGTCGTGCATGGACTCCACCGAACGCCGCTTCCACCTCGCCGGCCCTCTCGGCACGGGAATCTGCAAGACTCTGCTGGATAAGGAATGGCTTTCCCGCAGGGGTCGTACCCGGGCCGTGCGTCTCACTCCCGCCGGGCGGGCAGCGCTCAACGACGCGGGGATCTCCCTCAATGGGCCCGAACCTCGGAAAGTGGACACGGGGATTTAATCACGATGCGATAGTAAGTGTGTTGGAGCTAGTGCCAGAAGACGAGCAGATCGAGCAGCTCCGTCCAGCTGTGTATGACGGTCATGGGGTCGGCAAGCAGTGCGCCGATGGCAGCGCCTAGAGCGAGCGAGAGCAGTTCAGAGAATCGCCTAGGACTGGTGTTGGCATTGTTACTTATAGCTGAGAAATAGAGTTTTTGTCTCCACTTTTCGTCAGGTACCTGCCTGTTTCTTTTGCCGAGGACGAGGGTTGTCTCGGATTGATGTTATGAAGCTCAACATACATCCAGCAAATAGGAAACCGCTAATCTGCAAGTGAGTAGCCCAATTCCCGCCGCCACCGGAAACAACAAGGAAAATAGTAAACGTTATAGCGGCTAGACAATGGATAGCAAGACGACTATGTGCATGCTTGATTTCTAGTGGTCGTGGAAACACCTGACATGGGTTAGGTGATTGTGTGGAG
>NGUZ01000388.1 GCA_002154655.1 Corynebacterium kefirresidentii | reverse complement strand
GTGCAAGCACATCATTAAGTGCATCAACATCAACAAGTGTGAGTGACTCAACAAGCACAAGTACATCAGATAGTGCATCAACGTCAACAAGCGTGAGTGATTCAACAAGTACAAGCACATCATTAAGTGCGTCAACATCAACAAGTGTGAGTGACTCAACAAGTGCAAGCACGTCATTAAGTGGGTCAACATCAACAAGTGTGAGTGATTCAACAAG
>NGUZ01000387.1 GCA_002154655.1 Corynebacterium kefirresidentii | reverse complement strand
CACAAGTTAAAATTCAAAAATTCCCTTACTATGATCCAATTAATAACACATTGATCACAAGTTGGTTCTGGTCGCACCGTCCCGAGCATATAGAGAAAGCCGGTCTTAAAACTGACGTGATGCTCGCAGCCTATGGGTATCAAATGATGGATGAATATATTGTGAATGAAGTATTACATGATGATGAGTTTGAACACCCTAAGTTTTATCAGCAAATC
>NGUZ01000386.1 GCA_002154655.1 Corynebacterium kefirresidentii | reverse complement strand
GTCATTAACTGAAAAGATTAAAAGTTTAATCAATTTAAAGTATGAAGGTAGCTATTGGGATTTTAAACAGGAACATCATACGACAGACAATAACCATAAATTACTACACGATATTATTTGTTTAGCTAATAATCTAGAAAACAAAGAAGCTTATCTTATTATTGGTGTAGCAGATAATGGTGAAATAATCGGTTTTAGTGACAATTGTTTTAGAAGAAA
>NGUZ01000385.1 GCA_002154655.1 Corynebacterium kefirresidentii | reverse complement strand
TAAAGCATTTTGCCAAAAATTCTTATCAGAAGTGAAAGTATCAGTAATTAAAGGAAATGCCTCAGAAATTTTAACGTTAGTAGATGCGACTACAACGATGAAAGGTACAGATGGTGAAACTGACTTAGATGTTGTTGAAATAGCTAAGAGAGCCCATGAGGAATTGAATACAGCCATCGTGTTAACAGGTAAAGATGATGTTGTTGTCCAAGGTGGCAA
>NGUZ01000384.1 GCA_002154655.1 Corynebacterium kefirresidentii | reverse complement strand
AGTAATCTTCATCCAAAATTTTGACCTTTTGATTGACGTTTCTCGTGCGTACTACATGGATTAGTACATCATCATTACTAATATTCAATTGTTTTTTAACATGAAGAACTGAGCTTGCTTTAACCAATTCGTTAATGAGCACTTCCGTTTCATGCTTGAGACCAAGTTCCTCTTGCACTTCTTTGAAGCTAATCAATTCTGAGAACGGAAACTCCGTAA
>NGUZ01000383.1 GCA_002154655.1 Corynebacterium kefirresidentii | reverse complement strand
ATTTCTTCATCGGTAGTTGTTTCAATCTGACTGTATGCCACCCGGTTCATCACCTCCTTTATTGAGGCTATCTATATTCTTCTGAACTTTACTATCTTGATAAGCTGATAAGTCTTTTAAGAATATAGTGTTTAAATCAGCGAGTGGTTCACTGCCATTTTCTACTGGTTTAAAGCCGAATTGCGCTCTAGCTTCATCTAACGTAATAATCTTCTTAGT
>NGUZ01000382.1 GCA_002154655.1 Corynebacterium kefirresidentii | reverse complement strand
TGAACATGAAGGCTTTACTAAAGGTTTTGATCCGATTAAACAAATCCGATATCATTCTGTTTTAGATTTAAAAAATAAAACATCTAAAGATATATTAAATGGAATGGATAGTCTACGTAAACGTAATACTAAAAAAGTTCAAAAAAATGGTGTGAAAGTTAAGTTCTTATCAGAAGAAGAACTTCCAATCTTCCGTTCATTTATGGAAGATACAACCGA
>NGUZ01000381.1 GCA_002154655.1 Corynebacterium kefirresidentii | reverse complement strand
GTTTCAAAATATAGGTGTGGCTCATAATTTGTATTAATTAACCACTTAATCGATTCATAAATACTATAAAAGAAGGCTGCGCTTGTACCTAAAGCGACAAGAACATCCATATTTGCTGACCCATTACGAAGGTTTTTATAAGCGCCTACATAAAATTGCCAACCAATAACAAATTGAACAGGCGTTGCTAATACAAATTGGAACCACGGGTTCATAAAT
>NGUZ01000380.1 GCA_002154655.1 Corynebacterium kefirresidentii | reverse complement strand
ACTGAAGTCCCTATCACTTCAGCAGAGCACTTTATTAAATCCAAAGAACTTAAAGGTTTAAGCCTAAAAGACGTAGAATTATCTGTACTTAAGAAAAATGGTAAAAAAAGAATAAGTCATAAAATGGATATGATATTCACTCATTTTGGTATAAGTGGTCCTGCAGCGTTAAGATGTAGTCAATTTGTTTATAAAGAACAAAAAAACCAAAAGACAAAAG
>NGUZ01000379.1 GCA_002154655.1 Corynebacterium kefirresidentii | reverse complement strand
GAATTTCTCCATCGCTAAAGCGTTTAACAGAACATTTCCCTAATTCAATCCCTACTCGATCAGCTACCTCTTGTGCTAATGGCTCATTTCCTTTTAAAGAGAAAATCTTTAAAGATGAATTCTTGTATTCATTATTTAACATTTATAGTCCTCCAATTTTTAACTTAGACACTTTCATTATATAAAAAATTAATCGCTTTTACTATGTTCAACAAAAAAT
>NGUZ01000378.1 GCA_002154655.1 Corynebacterium kefirresidentii | reverse complement strand
TTTGAACAGTGTTACGTGCTACTTTGCCACTATTGGTAAATGGCAAATCTTTTACCCTTACAAGCTTTGAAGGAATTTCATATCTTGATAACGTTTGTCGTAAATACCGTCTCAATGTCGTATAATCAAGTTCTTGATTTCCTACATAAATTAATACTGCAATTTCTCCAAAGCGTCTATGTGGCTCACCAACGACAACCGCTTCTTCAATTCCATCTAA
>NGUZ01000377.1 GCA_002154655.1 Corynebacterium kefirresidentii | reverse complement strand
TGTAAATACAGTTATGTCCTTCCCTTCACGTTTTACATCAGCTTTTCCGAGAGGAACTGTATAATAATCTTCTGGCACTTCTTCTTTCAAGAAGCGATATGCTTTTTTATGTTCAAAGAATAATACTGGATCGTTTGACTCAATAGAGGATAATAATAATCCTTTAGCATCATAAGGGGATGAAGGTATGACAATAGTTAACCCCGGTGTAGACGCAAAG
>NGUZ01000376.1 GCA_002154655.1 Corynebacterium kefirresidentii | reverse complement strand
TACAACTACTTTAGGTAAGATATCTCTAACATCTTGTGTGTAACCCTTTTCAGAAAACTTCTTATTAAAGCGTTGAATAATATCGTCACGATAGTCCTGTGTTTCACTATCAATTGGGAACATACCTGACGCATCTCCGATACCTAATACTTTCTCATCAGTTAGATACCAATGTATGTATCCGGCAAGTGTCGTCATATAACGTACTTTCTCAACATGT
>NGUZ01000375.1 GCA_002154655.1 Corynebacterium kefirresidentii | reverse complement strand
AGAATATCGAAAATTAAAAGAGAAATACTCACTTTTCGACATCACACACCAACCTGAATTATGTGCTTATGTAACTCAATTACCAGTTGATAATTACAATACTGATGCAGCAGTTTTATATAAAGATATAATGACACCTTTGAAACCAATTGGTGTTGATGTTGATATTAAATCAGGTATTGGACCAGTGATTAGCAATCCAATTAAATCTGTATCTGAT
>NGUZ01000374.1 GCA_002154655.1 Corynebacterium kefirresidentii | reverse complement strand
AGATTTAATGGATTTAAGCGAGTTACGACAACAAGTTGACGCATTTAAAACAAATAATAATGATTCAGAATTAAAAGAACATATTGCTTCAGAATTAATTAAGTGGAAAGAGTATATACGAGATCAATATAGACCAGAAGATCCAGCTGAACAGTCAAGATTGTCTAATATTGCTGATAAAGTTCAAGGTGATATAGACTCAGCTTTTGAATATAATGAT
>NGUZ01000373.1 GCA_002154655.1 Corynebacterium kefirresidentii | reverse complement strand
AATGACATAAGTCATCCTATGAGTGTGTATTGCGGACAAGCCTTTTTGAATTAATTTAGTTTTGTATTCAAAAAGGTTTATTTGAGTCTCATAGAAGCTGTCATTTTAATCCTCCTTCATCGATAAAATAGTAATGTTAATATAACATTTTGTTGGTTTTTTTACAATATATCTCTAAGTAGAAAGATTATATAACAAAAGTATAAAAATACAATTTTAGA
>NGUZ01000372.1 GCA_002154655.1 Corynebacterium kefirresidentii | reverse complement strand
AACGTAGCATAGCTTTGAACGCTTTTATGTGAGCAATAGCCCCAGCGCTATCAACTTCAAGATTAGCTTTAGCCTTTTGATGAGCAAAGTCATTAAGTTGCTTCTTAGCTAATTTGATTGATTCTCTTGCTCTAGTTGCATCTGCATCTAATGTTGCTGAATACTTGCTACCGTCGATACTATCTAGGTTATGTTGCAATTCAGAAATATGCGTAATAGCT
>NGUZ01000371.1 GCA_002154655.1 Corynebacterium kefirresidentii | reverse complement strand
TGTAGCTGTCATTTTATTCGAAGGAAGTAGTAATTTAGACTTTCGTGAATTAAGAGGCATTTCTAAAGCGGTCATTCGAATTATTACTGTTGGCGCAGCTATATCATGGGTGCTCGGTGCGATTGCATTACATAAAATTTTAGATTTTCCAATCTCTGTTGCGGTTGTGATGGGCGGATTATTCTTGATTACAGGCCCAACCGTCATTCAGCCACTTCTTA
>NGUZ01000370.1 GCA_002154655.1 Corynebacterium kefirresidentii | reverse complement strand
TGTAATAACTCGCCACGGCGTATTTGAATTTTATTATAATCTAAGCGTTCAACTGTTTGTTTACCTAACGATAATTGTAAGTCACTCAATATAATTACTGGGCACTGATATTCTTCGGCTAAATTAAAAGCCTCAATAGTTAAATAAAATGCATCTTCAGCATCTGTAGGAGCAACTACTATTTTAGGTATATCTCCATGCGTACCATAAATCATTTGCAT
>NGUZ01000369.1 GCA_002154655.1 Corynebacterium kefirresidentii | reverse complement strand
TCTAAACCAATATCTTCTTGGATTTTAATCCAACGTGCAATTTCACTTTCTAAGAAGTTGTTATAGGCTTCATCTGAGATACGTTTGTTTTTCCAATCGGCACGATATTTACGTACTTCCTGTGTTTGTGGGAATGAACCAATTGTTGTTGTTGGTAAGTCAGGTAAGTGTAAGCGTGCGTCTTGTGCTTTTTTACGCTCAGGGAAAGGTGATTTACGGCT
>NGUZ01000036.1 GCA_002154655.1 Corynebacterium kefirresidentii | reverse complement strand
TTTTGCCAGCACACATAGTGTGTGTTGGTGTTTGTTGTGGTCAATTAGTACCAGTAGCCTTCACACCTTACAGTGCGTCCAGGTCTGGCCTATCTACCCTATCGTCTTTAGGGGACCTTAACGAAACCTCATCTTAAAACAGGCTTCCCGCTTAGATGCTTTCAGCGGTTATCCCTTCCGTACGTAGCCAACCAGCGATACCCCTGGCGGGATAACTGGCACACTAGAGGTACGTCCGTCCCGGTCCTCTCGTACTAGGGACAGCTTTCTTCAAGTTTCAACGCGCGCGGCGGATAGAGACCGAACTGTCTCACGACGTTCTGAACCCAGCTCGCGTGCCGCTTTAATGGGCGAACAGCCCAACCCTTGGGACCTACTCCAGCCCCAGGATGCGACGAGCCGACATCGAGGTGCCAAACCATCCCGTCGATATGGACTCTTGGGGAAGATCAGCCTGTTATCCCCGGGGTACCTTTTATCCGTTGAGCGACACCACATCCACAAGTAGGTGCCGGATCACTAGTCCCGACTTTCGTCCCTGCTCGACATGTCTGTCTCACAGTCAAGCTCCCTTGTGCACTTACACTCACCACCTGATTGCCAACCAGGCTGAGGGAACCTTTGGGCGCCTCCGTTACATTTTGGGAGGCAACCGCCCCAGTTAAACTACCCACCAGGCACTGTCCCCAACCCAGATCATGGGCCAAGGTTAGATGCTCAATCCGATCAGAGTGGTATTTCAACAACGACTCCACCACCACTAGCGTGATAGCTTCTAAGTCTCCCACCTATCCTACACAAACCGAACCAAACACCAATACCAAGCTATAGTGAAGGTCCCGGGGTCTTTTCGTCCTGCCGCGCGTAACGAGCATCTTTACTCGTAGTGCAATTTCACCGGGCCTGTGGTTGAGACAGCAGAGAAGTCGTTACGCCATTCGTGCAGGTCGGAACTTACCCGACAAGGAATTTCGCTACCTTAGGATGGTTATAGTTACCACCGCCGTTTACTGGGGCTTAAATTCTCAGCTTCGCAGTCAAAGACTACTAACCGGTCCTCTTAACCTTCCAGCACCGGGCAGGCGTCAGTCCATATACATCAACTTAACGTCTTCGCATGGACCTGTGTTTTTGATAAACAGTCGCTTCCCTCTATTCTCTGCGACCCCACAACGCTTAACACCGCAAGAGTGCTCACATCGTAGGGCCCCCCTTCTCCCGAAGTTACGGGGGCATTTTGCCGAATTCCTTAACCACAGTTCACCCGAACGCCTTAGTATTTTCAACCTGACCACCTGTGTCGGTTTAGGGTACGGGCCATACACACACATCGCTAGAGGCTTTTCTCGACAGTACAGGATCACCACCATCAACCCCATAGGGTCTACGCATCACGCCTCAACCATAAGTGTGCGGCGGATTTACCTACCACACGGTCTGCACGCTTACACCACCAATCCAATAAGTGGCGTGGCTACCTCACTGCGTCACCCCATCACTTGAACCACACATCAGGCCCCACGACATCAACACCACCAGACTTCAAAGAAGACCAGCAATGCATCCGCGGTGGTTAGTATCAGTGCTTTATCATGGGCGCGCATGTACGGGTACCAGAATATCAACTGGTTATCCATCGACTACGCCTGTCGGCCTCGCCTTAGGTCCCGACTCACCCTGGGAAGACGAACTTGACCCAGGAACCCTTAGTCATCCGGCGGATAGGATTCTCACCTATCAATTCGTTACTCATGCCTGCATTCTCACTCGCACACAGTCCACGCCTCCTTACGGTAACGCTTCAACCCATGCACGACGCTCCCCTACCCAACTAAAAAAAGTTGCCGCGGCTTCGGCGGTGTACTTGAGCCCCACTACATTGTCGGCGCAGAACCACTCGACCAGTGAGCTATTACGCACTCTTTCAAGGATGGCTGCTTCTAAGCCAACCTCCTGGCTGTCTTCGCGATCCCACATCCTTTTCCACTTAGTACACCCTTAGGGGCCTTAACCGGCGATCTGGGCTGTTTCCCTCTCGACTATGAAGCTTATCCCCCACAGTCTCACTGCCGTACAACACAATTAATGGCATTCGGAGTTTGGCTGACATTGCTAAGATTGTAGTCCCGCTCAACCAACCAGTAGCTCTACCTCCACCAAGCTATAATACGACGCTGCACCTAAATGCATTTCGGGGAGAACCAGCTATCACGGAGTTTGATTGGCCTTTCACCCCTACCCACAGCTCATCCCCGCAGTTTTCAACCTACGTGGGTTCGCGCCTCCACAACCTCTTACAGCTGCTTCACACTGGCCATGGGTAGATCACCCCGCTTCGGGTCCAGGACATGCCACTAAACACCCCATTAGGATTCGGTTTCCCTACGGCTACCCCACACGGGTTAACCTCGCGACATGCCGCTGACTCGCAGGCTCATTCTTCAAAAGGCACGCCATCACACACAAACGGTGCTCTGACGGATTGTAAGCACATGGTTTCAGGAACTATTTCACTCCCCTCCCGGGGTACTTTTCACCATTCCCTCACGGTACTCATACACTATCGGTCACACTGAGTATTTAGGCTTACCGGGTGGTCCCGGCAGATTCACAGCAGATTCCACGAGCCCGCTGCTACTCGGGCAACCCAACAACCCACACATCATCATCTTCAGCTACAGGACTCTCACCTACTCCGGCAGGCCATTCCAAACCACTTCACCTAACAACAATGCGCAGACGCGGCAATGGTAGTCACCGCACATCAGGGCCCACAACACCGCACACACAACCCCTACCAGGTATCACATGCACACGGTTTAGCCTCATCCACGTTCGTTCGCCACTACTAGCAGAATCATTATTATTTTCTTCTCCTACGGGTACTGAGATGTTTCACTTCCCCGCGTAAACCCCCACAACAGCTATGAATTCACTGAAGGGTAACCCCACATAACCAGGGCCAGGTTTCCCCATTCGGACATCCTCGGATCAACGCTTAATTGACAACTCCCCGAGGCTTAACGCAGCCTTTCACGTCCTTCATCGGCTCAGCATGCCAAGGCATCCACCATGCGCCCTTAATAACGAACACACAAACCACCACACACAAACAAGCGCGAGTGGCCACACAAGTGAACTTGACAAAATAAACACAAAAAAGAAATCACACAAACACACACAACACACCACACAAAAGCGCAGCCTGCCACATGTGTTTAATGCTCGCGTCCACTATACAGTTCTCACACAACACCCCAACCACAAACCAGCACACACAAACCATGCACACCAGCAAAATGGTCAGGCACCAAAAAAGGGGATAATGCCCCAGACACCCAACAATGCACCAACATACAAACACTTACTTCCCATGTGCACAACACTGCGTGTCACAAAGCGCCATTCAAACACTCGGTCTTTGTCCTAAAGGTGTATCTTCCACCCGGAAATTTTCAATAAACAACGTTGGCAGCATGACACTCGCACACTCAACCAACACCCACCACAACCGTGGCAGGACAAGGCACAACTGTGCCCAATAAATAAAGCTCCTTAGAAAGGAGGTGATCCACCCGCACCTTCCGGTACGGGTACCTTGTTACGACTTCGTCCCAATCGCCGATCCCACCTTCGACGGCTCCCTAACAAGTTTGGGCCACCGGCTTCGGGTGTTACCAACTTTCATGACGTGACGGGCGGTGTGTACAAGGCCCGGGAACGTATTCACCGCAGCGTTGCTGATCTGCGATTACTAGCGACTCCGACTTCATGGGGTCGAGTTGCAGACCCCAATCCGAACTAAGGCCGGCTTTCAGCGATTCGCTCCACCTCACAGTGTCGCTGCGCGTTGTACCGACCATTGTAGCATGTGTGAAGCCCTGGACATAAGGGGCATGATGATTTGACGTCATCCCCACCTTCCTCCGAGTTGACCCCGGCAGTCTCTCATGAGTCCCCAACCAAATGCTGGCAACATAAGACAAGGGTTGCGCTCGTTGCGGGACTTAACCCAACATCTCACGACACGAGCTGACGACAACCATGCACCACCTGTACACCAGCCACAAAGGGAAAGACTATCTCTAGCCCGATCCAGTGTATGTCAAGCCCAGGTAAGGTTCTTCGCGTTGCATCGAATTAATCCACATGCTCCGCCGCTTGTGCGGGCCCCCGTCAATTCCTTTGAGTTTTAGCCTTGCGGCCGTACTCCCCAGGCGGGGCGCTTAATGCGTTAGCTACGGCACGAAAGTCGTGAAAAGACCCTCACACCTAGCGCCCACCGTTTACGGCATGGACTACCAGGGTATCTAATCCTGTTCGCTACCCATGCTTTCGCTCCTCAGCGTCAGTAACTGCCCAGTAACCTGCCTTCGCCATCGGTGTTCCTCCTGATATCTGCGCATTTCACCGCTACACCAGGAATTCCAGTTACCCCTACAGTACTCAAGTTATGCCCGTATCGCCTGCACGCCCGGAGTTAAGCCCCGGAATTTCACAGACGACGCGACAAACCACCTACGAGCCCTTTACGCCCAGTAATTCCGGACAACGCTCGCACCCTACGTATTACCGCGGCTGCTGGCACGTAGTTAGCCGGTGCTTCTTATCTAGGTACCGTCACAAAAAGCTTCGTCCCTAGCGAAAGGAGTTTACAACCCGAAGGCCGTCATCCCCCACGCGGCGTCGCTGCATCAGGCTTGCGCCCATTGTGCAATATTCCCCACTGCTGCCTCCCGTAGGAGTCTGGGCCGTATCTCAGTCCCAATGTGGCCGTCCACCCTCTCAGGCCGGCTACCCGTCGCCGCCTTGGTAGGCCATTACCCCACCAACAAGCTGATAGGCCGCGAGCTCATCCTACACCGAAAAAACTTTCCAACCATCACACTAAAAATGGCTCCTATCCGGTATTAGACCCAGTTTCCCAGGCTTATCCCGAAGTGCAGGGCAGATCACCCACGTGTTACTCACCCGTTCGCCACTCGAGTACCCTGCAAGCAGGGCCTTTCCGTTCGACTTGCATGTGTTAAGCACGCCGCCAGCGTTCGTCCTGAGCCAGGATCAAACTCTCCACAAAAAAATTTCAGAACAAATCCGAAACAGGCCGTGAAAAGCCCGAAACCCAACAAAAGAACAAACCACCACAAACCCAAGTGCACAACACACAAAAAGCTCATGCTGGCGTCCAAAAAATTACTACAAAGAAAAAAATTACAGTCCCCTCAACCCGACGGGGTCAAAAAGAGGAAACCAAAAAAGGTAAACACAATCACATGCCAACCAATCCATCTCAATGCAGCCGAAACACCAAACAGCATTCAAAAAGGTACGTGTTCCACATACCCCAACCGGCACACACCAACCAACAAGCACACAGACCCATTGGCAGACAAACCAATCAACACACAACCATGCACACAAAAAATAAAAAGTACATTGGCACACTATTGAGTTCTCAAACATCATCACCA
>NGUZ01000368.1 GCA_002154655.1 Corynebacterium kefirresidentii | reverse complement strand
TAGAAAAAGAATGATTGTAGACGCAACGCAGAAACCACCTGGTGAAGCTTTGCCAATAAATCGTGGGGATTTATCACGGTTTATTAAATAAATTTTTGGAGGATTTCTACCATGCCTAAACGTACATTTAGTAAAGATGACATTCGTAAGTTTGCAAAAGAAGAAAACGTTAGATACTTAAGATTACAATTCACAGATATCTTAGGAACAATCAAGAACGTT
>NGUZ01000367.1 GCA_002154655.1 Corynebacterium kefirresidentii | reverse complement strand
TACTAAATCTTGAATGAACAAGTCCTAGTTTAGATTGATAGTCTTCGTGATTTAAATCTAGATATAGTTTCTTAATTTGATCTGAACGTAACCAACCTTTATAAACAATTGTCTTATGCGATAAACTTGTGAAATAAAGCCCTAAATCTTGTCGTTCTGCATATTGCTCTATTTGCTTTCTCGCTATATACAATGGTTTAGCGGGTGTTTCAATTAATCTAA
>NGUZ01000366.1 GCA_002154655.1 Corynebacterium kefirresidentii | reverse complement strand
GAGACCGCCTACTAATGCACTAATGAACAGACTAATAACTACATTTAGTCTACATAAGCATAAAACAATCATTAATAATACGGCTATTACAACTGCATTAAACATAACAACACATCCTTTATCTCTCTACCGAACTAAAGTATTTAATATGTTCCTTATCATACCAAGTAGCTGGTACGTTGTCAATGTAGAATTACATTCTAAGTTAATAAGATTATTCAT
>NGUZ01000365.1 GCA_002154655.1 Corynebacterium kefirresidentii | reverse complement strand
CCTAAACTATGGTACTTTAGCGCTGGTTCAACTTCAACAACAATCAAACAAATTGATGAATTAAATCAAATCTTGAAAAAATTAAAATAATAAAAACGTAAAGTATAAAGGCTTAGTAACAATCTTTCAATCGTTACTAAGCCTTTATTATAATTCAAAATATAAATGATAGTGGAATTTACAACGACTATTAAAATGTGCTTGGCATTTAGGACATAGCTC
>NGUZ01000364.1 GCA_002154655.1 Corynebacterium kefirresidentii | reverse complement strand
AATTAATCCGAAGTCAATATTCCTAATTAATTTAAAGTTTTGTGTTTGTAAAATAAATTCTGGACTTAAAAAAACAAAGCGACTTTTGTGTAACGAATTTATATTTTGTTGTTTTTCATTTTCATCCATGCCTGAATGAATAGAAGTAACAAATTTCTCACCTTGAGCTTTCAATTGCATCACTTGGTCATCCATAAGAGAAATTAAGGGAGATATTATTAA
>NGUZ01000363.1 GCA_002154655.1 Corynebacterium kefirresidentii | reverse complement strand
TACATCGTCAAAACCTTTTGTCACACCTTTAAAAGATAACAATGGCTCCATTACTATACTCCCCCTTTATAAATATGATGCTGTCGCAACAATTAAAATTTCAATTTCATCGGTTGTTTCATTATGTAATTGATGTATTTCATTAGCCCTAAAATATAAAACATCTTGTTCATTTGCCTGATATCGTGAATTTCCTAATGTAAGTGTTACACACCCTTTTAAG
>NGUZ01000362.1 GCA_002154655.1 Corynebacterium kefirresidentii | reverse complement strand
ACGGCTGTCTCTAAATCTTGACCTGAGAATAAGAAACCGCCATCTCCAGCTACTGACACAACTTGAGTATTTGGGCGAACTAATGCAGCTGCGATTGCCCAAGGTAGAGCAACACCAAGTGTTTGCATACCATTACTAAATAGTAAATGTCTTGGATTGTAACTTCTAAATTTACGTGCCATCCAAATATAATGGCTACCTACGTCTACAGTAACAGTTGTAT
>NGUZ01000361.1 GCA_002154655.1 Corynebacterium kefirresidentii | reverse complement strand
CTATTGAATATATCGGAAAAATTACAAACGGTGAAGCTATAGTTACTACTGATGTTGGTCAACATCAAATGTGGGCAGCTCAATTTTATCCATTCAAACATCATGGTCAATGGGTTACTAGCGGTGGTTTAGGTACTATGGGATTTGGTATTCCATCAGCTATCGGTGCTCAATTAGCTGAACCTGATAAAACAGTTATTTGCTTTGTTGGTGATGGTGGTTT
>NGUZ01000360.1 GCA_002154655.1 Corynebacterium kefirresidentii | reverse complement strand
ACATGCAATAGAATTAATTAGTGATGATAATGAAAAGAATTTATGGCTACATGTGAAACTCGACACAGGTATGGGCAGACTTGGAATTAAATCACTGGAAGAATATAAAGAAGTCATTGACTTAATTCAAAGTCATCCTCATTTGGTATTCGAAGGTGTATATACGCACTTTGCTAATGCTGATGAACCTGGCGACTCAATGGATCATCAATATGAACAATTT
>NGUZ01000359.1 GCA_002154655.1 Corynebacterium kefirresidentii | reverse complement strand
TGGCATTGGTTACACAGACGATATTGACCACTTAGGAAACCGTCGTTTACGTTCAGTTGGTGAATTATTACAAAACCAATTCCGTATCGGTTTATCAAGAATGGAACGTGTTGTACGTGAAAGAATGTCAATTCAAGATACAGACTCTATCACACCACAACAATTAATTAATATCCGTCCGGTTATTGCGTCAATTAAAGAGTTCTTCGGTAGCTCTCAATTA
>NGUZ01000035.1 GCA_002154655.1 Corynebacterium kefirresidentii | reverse complement strand
GGCGGCCGCCTGCCACTTGGCCACCGCCTTCGGTGCCTTCTTTCCGTCCCATTTAGCCACGCAGCGATCCGCCTGCCAGGCGATAATCTCATCCGCGCCGGCCTGGGTGGCAAGATCCACGGCGAGCTCGGCACGCTCGGACTTCGGGATGGCCTGTACCACGCTCACCCGGGGGGTGGGATCGGGCGCGGTGTCGATGGATTCGACCATGCCCTCCAAGGAGTCCTTGCCCGAGGTAGCGGTAATGGTGAGGGTAAGGCGGGTACCGGTGCCGTCGATAAGCTCGAGGCGCTCGCCCTCCCCCATGCGCTTGACCGTCACGGCATGGCGGGCCTCCGGGCCGGAAAAGCTGAAGGCCTCGCCGGTGCGCGCGGCGGAAAGGTCCGGGTGCATGAAGACGGGCAGCGACATTAGCGGCGGAACTTATCGCGGATGCGGCTGAAGAAGGATTCCTCTTGGCCGTCGCCGGTGGTGCGCACGCGCGCGCCCTCGTCGCGGGAGTTGCGGATCTTCTCCAGGGACTCGCGGGTCTTGCGGTCCAGGTCCTTCGGCACAACGACGTCCACGTGGGCAAAGAGGTTGCCGTAGCCATCGGTGCGCAGGCGCGGCATGCCGGCGCCGTCGACCTTGATGGACTCGCCCGGCTGGGTGCCCGGCTCGATGTCGATGGTGAGCTCTTCGCCATTGAGCTGGTCGATGGTGAAGTTGGTACCCAAGGCGGCGTCAATCATCGGCACGCGCACGGTGAGGTTCAGGTCATCGGCGTTGCGCTGGAATACGGGGTGCTCCTCCGTGTGGACCTCGACGTAGAGGTCGCCGGCCGGACCACCACCGTGGCCGACCTCGCCCTGGGAGGCCATACGAATGCGCATGCCATCATTGATGCCGGCCGGGATATTCACGGTGAGATCGCGGCGCTTCTTCACGCGGCCATCGCCGGCGCAGTGGTTGCACGGATCAGTAATGACCTCGCCGAAGCCCTGGCACTTCGGGCACGGGCGGGTGGTCATGACGTTGCCCAAGAAGCTGCGCTGCATCTCCTGGATTTCACCCATGCCATTGCAGTTATCACAGGTAACCGGCTTGGCCTTGGACTCGGAACCGGTACCGCCACAGCTATCGCACAGCACCGCGGTATCCACGGTGACCTTCTTCTTCAGGCCGGTGTAGGCCTCCTCCAAAGTGATGCGGGTGCGCAGCAGGGCATCGTTGCCCGGCTGGACGCGGGACTTCGGGCCGCGGGAACCGCCGGCACCGCCGCCAAAGAACTCGGCGAAGATATCGCCGAGGCCGCCGCCACCGAAGCCGCCAAAGCCGCCGGCGCCGGCACCGCCGCCACCCTGCTCCATGGGGTCGCCGCCCATGTCCACGATCTGGCGCTTTTGCGGATCCAGCAGGACCTCCTGGGCCAGCGCGGCATCGCGGAACTTTTCCGCGGCAGCGTCATCATCCGGGTTCAGATCCGGGTGATACTTGCGGGCCATTTTGCGGTAGGCCTTCTTAATCTCCTGGTCAGTTGCGTTTTTATCAACACCGAGGATGCCGTAATAGTCACGAGCCACTGTAAGAGATATTCCTTCTAATTCGTCTTGTTGGGGTTAACTTGAAAAAATAATGCGCGGCCAGCCAGTTTACTCGCACTGCTCGCCGGCCAAAATTTCGCTCACATACCGTGCAACGGCAGAGACCTTAGAAATTGTTCCCGAGTAATCCATAAAGGTAGGCCCCACCACGCCGAGGCCGCCGAGTGTAGCCACCTCGTCGCCGGTGCCCAGTCCGTAGCCCGTAGCTACCACGGAGGCTTGGCGCAACTGGTCTTCCTCGTTTTCCTCACCGATAACCACGGAGACGTTGCCCAAATCGGGCACGCGGGCGAGCAGCTTGAGGACGACGACCTGTTCTTCCAGCGCCTCAATAATCTTGGGTAAACCTTCCGGGAACTCGCGGGCCACGCGCGTCAGGTTGGAGGCACCGGCCATAATCAGCCGGTCGGAGGGCTGCTCCACCAGGGTCTCGATGAGCGTGGTGGCCACCTTGAGCACATGGTGGCGGATATCCAAGGGGGCGTCATCGACGAGGTGGGCAAGTTCCACGGAGGCGTCGCTAAGCGTCTTGCCCACTAGCGCGCTATTGACGATGTCGCGCAGGCGGAAGGTCTGGTCCTGGTCAATGATCTCATCGAGCTCCACATTGCGCTGGTCCACGCGGCCGTTATCGGTGATGAGCACGAGCAGCAGGCGCACTGGGGAGAGCGCCACGACCTCGCAGTGCTTGACGCGGGATACCTTGAGATTGGGCAGCTGGACGACGGCCGCCTGCTTCGTCACCTGCGCCAATAACTGCACCGAGCGGCGCAGCACATCCTCCAAGTCGACGCCGCCTTCCAGGAAGTTGAGCATCGCGCGACGCTCTGGAGCCGAAAGCGGCTTAACCTCGTGGAGGGAGTCCACAAAGTGGCGGTAGCCCTGCTGGGTGGGCACGCGGCCTGAGCTGGCGTGCTGCTGGGAGATAAGACCCTGGGATTCGAGCACGGCCATGTCATTGCGGATGGTGGCCGAGGAAACTCCCAGCTGGTAGCGCTCCAGCAGCGACTTAGAGCCGACCGGCTCCTGGGAGGCAATATAGTCCGCCACGATGGCGCGCAGGACTTCCTTGCGGCGGGCATCGGTTGAGGTAGACACTATGGCGCTCCTATTCGCTTCGGCGAATGATAAATTCTTTAAAGTTCGGGACGGTGTACCTGACTTTACCGTGCTCAGGGGAATAAATGAGACCTTTGTTTATGAGCTTAGCCCGCACCGGACCAAGAGCTTTATTATCCTTCCCCAGACGTTCACCGATTTCTTTCGTTTCCGCTGAACCATCGCCTAAGGCTGCCATGGCACTGAGATAGTCTCTTTCAGCTGGCGTAGCTCGATCCCAGCGAGCTTGGAAGAAGCCTGCGTCTAGTTGCTTTGTTCCCAAGCGAGCGGCCTGCCTTGCATCCGCAATGGTAAACGGTGAGATTTCGCCTACCTTCCAAATTTGGGATCCAAACTCCTGTAAAAAGTACGGATACTGTCCACTTGCCTCCGCAAGAAAATCCAGAGCGTCATCTTCGAATTCCACGTCTTGGCGCTCAGCGGGTGCAGATAGAGCTTTGCGCGCCGAATGCAAGCCAAGGCGGTCAATGGTGTGTACCTCAAACATGCGCTCCGCATAGGAGCGCGACCTAGCAACTTTTCCGGGCAAGCTCGGTAGGCCAGCGCCGATTATATAAAAGGGTAGACGGTTTTGGCCTGCTTCATGCTGGGCTGAAATTAACGCCTCCATCATTTCCTCATCTAGGTCTTGCATTTCATCGATAAAGAAAGCAAGGGCCTTTCGATCCCTTTTTAGGGTTTCCGCTACAGCGGAGGTGACATCCTGAAGGTCGAGCTCTAAGTTTCCGGTAACAGGAGCTAAATCCTTAGTCTCCACTCCTAGGTTCATTGCTCCGTCCCCCAAGGAAAGGTGAAATGATGCAACCGCCCGCGACAGTGCCAAAGCACTCTCTTTCACCAACGCCTTCGCACGGTAGCGCAGCGAAGCTTTTCCTAGCCCGTTGGCAATTGCCCGCCGTACGCTCTCTGCCCCGCGCACTCCTTGCGAAGCTTCAACTTTTACCGTGAGCCAGTCACACTTATCGGCCCGTGATTTCAATTGGTTCAAAAGGACCGTCTTGCCGACTCCACGAAGGCCAATGAGCAACATCGGGCGGCCAAGCAAATTGTTTTCTGCACGCTTAATCAAGTTGTCAAAAGCTTGTAGATCCCTGTCACGCCCGGTGAGGACTGTAGGGGCAAGTCCCGAACCGGGCGTATACGGATTTAGTGCATCGTCCATATCAAAAGACTAACAAGAAAATAGCGGAATAACAGGTTTCTCATCGACTGAGTCAAAACTAACTGGTTTGGTTTCTACTGGACTAAGTCTAAAGGTCTGGGAACGAGGATTAGGTTTCTTCGGCGACGAGGAGATCGGTGATGATGCCATCGGCCAGCAGGCGGCCGGGCTTGGTGATGCGTACGCGGTCGCCGGCGCGCTCGAGCAGGCCGCGGCCGATGAAGCGCTCGAGGGCGGGCGCGGCGTGGGCATCGAGCCAGGCCTCCGGGATGCCCTCGCGCAGGCGCAGGCCGAGCATGATTTTCTCCATGTGGCGGTCGGCGTCGGTAAGCGTTTCGGCCTCTTTGATGGGTAGCTCATCGCGGCCGAGGGCATCGATATAGCGCGAGGGGTGCTTGACGTTAAAGAAGCGCTCGTTGCCCAAGTGCGAGTGGGCGCCAGGGCCGGCACCCCACCAATTGCCGTCTACCCAGTAGATACGGTTGTGCTCGCACTCGCCGCCGGGCTTGGACCAGTTGGAGACCTCGTACCACTCGAAGCCTTCCGCTTCGAGGGTGGAGGAAATCATCTCATAGCGTCGTGCCAGCACGTCCTCATCGGGGGCGGGCAGGATACCTTTATTGACCTTGCGCGCCATGCGGGTGCCGTCTTCCACGATGAGCGAATAAGCACTGACGTGGTCTACGCCGGTTTCTAGCACTCGGTCCAAGGTCTCGCGCACGTTGTCATCGGTTTCGGTGGGCGTGCCATAGATCATGTCCAGGTTGACGTGCTCGAAGCCGGCGGCTCGGGCCTCGCGGGCGGCGGCGAAGGCGCGGCCGGGGGTATGGGCGCGTTCCAGGACTTGGAGAACGCCCGGGGATGCGGACTGCATGCCGAGGCTGATGCGGGTATAGCCGGCGTCGGCAAGCTGGGCAAAATACTCCGGTGAGGTGGACTCCGGGTTGGATTCGGTGGTGACCTCTGCTCCTGGCGCCAAGCCGAAGGTGGAGCGGACAGTATTGAGGATCCGGGTCAGTCCCTGCCCGCCCAGCAAGGAAGGCGTGCCGCCGCCAATGAAGACGGTCTCGGCCGGGCGGCCCACGCGCGCGGCCGCCAACTCCAGCTCGCGGTCCAAGGCATCCAGGTAGGGCCCAGTGAGATCGCGCGAGCTGCCAAGCTCGCCCGGGGTATAGGTATTGAAATCGCAATACCCGCAACGAGTGGCACAGAAAGGAACGTGGATATACAGCCCGAAGGGTTCAGTCATGGATAAAACCCTAATAGGCCGGGAACAAAATGGCCGAAAGCGGGGTTGAGCATGTAGTATGTTTCCATCTTCCCAAGTAGAAAGGCACCCTCAGTGGAACCTCCGAGTCGATGTCCCTACCTCCTTCTAGGCGGTGGGGAGTAAATCATGTTATCGGCTATTTTGATGATCCTGGCCGGCTTCGTAGTCATTGGCCTCATCATCGTCGCGAACGCATACTTCGTGGCCCAAGAATTTTCCTTTATGTCCGTGGACCGCACGCAACTGCGGACCCAGGCTGCTGAGGGGGATAAGACAGCCCAACGCGCGCTGGCTATTACCCAGCAGACCTCCTTCATGCTCTCCGGCGCGCAGCTCGGTATTACGATTACCGGCCTGCTCATCGGCTATGTGGCCGAGCCGCTCGTGGGCCAAGGACTGGGTACGTTGCTTGGCGGCGTCGGCGTTCCCTCCGCGGTGTCAGTCACCGTTGGTACCATCGCGGCACTTTTCATCTCCACGATTGCGACGATGCTTTTTGCGGAGCTCTTCCCCAAGAACTACACCATCGCCGCACCGATGAAGACGGCGCGCTGGCTGGCCGCCTCCACGCAGCTTTACCTGCGGATTTTCGGCTGGCTCATCCACTTCTTCGAGTACTCTTCCAATGCCATCCTCAAGGTCTTTGGCATCGAACCGGTAGAAGACGTGGACTCCTCCGCCACCGCCGATGACCTGGAATCCATCGTGGATTCCTCCCACGAGGCTGGCGATCTGGATGAAAATACCTACATGGTGCTCGACCGCCTGCTGGACTTCCCCGAACACGATGTTGAGCACGCCATGATTCCGCGCTCCCGCGTGGACGTCATTGACCCGGACACCACCCTCGGTGAAGTCCGCGAGATGATGTCTACCGACCACACGCGCTACCCCGTCATCGACGATGATCACAATCCAGTCGGCGTGGTGCATCTTATCGACGTCCTGGGAAGCGATCTGCCCGCCGCCACCAAGGCCACCGGCATCATGCAAGAGGCCGTCGTGGTCCCCGAGCTGATGCCGCTGCCGGATGTGGTGGAAGAGCTGCGCGATAGCGACCAGAAGATGGCGTGCGTGATCGATGAGTACGGCGGCTTCGTGGGCATCGTGACCATGGAGGACTTGGCCGAGGAAATCTTGGGCGATGTCACCGATGAGCACGATATCGAAGAAACCGAGGAAATCACCGAGCAGGACGAATCCCACTGGTTGGTCGACGGCGATACGCCGATTGATGAGATTGAGCGCGCCATCGGCCACGACCTGCCCGAGGGCGACTTTGAGACTGTTGCCGGCCTCGTCATTGCCCACTCCGGTGCGCTGCCTGAGGTAGGCGAGGAACACACCATCCAGCTCGAGGCCGAACCCGATGACTGGGTTGACCACGATGAGGCGCCCGTCCGCTCCCTCCGCCTGCGCGTGCAAGAGGTGGACCGCCACGTACCGTCCGTGCTCGCCATCGAGTTGGTGGAGGATTACTCCGACCACTCCGATGATGCCGATAAGAAGGAGGATGCATAATGACCGAATCGTGGTGGTTTAACCTCCTCGTTACCCTCCTTATCATCGCCGCTTCCGGCTTCTTTGTGATTATCGAGTTCTCCTTGATGGGCGCTCGCCGCAACCGTTTAGAAGAGGATGCGGAAAACTCCCGCACCGCCCGCGCCGGCCTGCGCTCGCTCAATGAGCTGACCATCATGCTCGCCGGCGCGCAGCTGGGCATTACCGCCGCCACCTTTGTGCTCGGTGCTGTAACCAAGCCCTGGGTGCACCACCTGCTCATGGCACCACTAGAAGCCGCGGGACTGCCGCTGGGCATTGCCGACGTCGTCAGCTTCCTCCTCGCCCTCTTCATCGTTACCTTCCTCCACCTCGTACTCGGTGAGATGGCGCCGAAGTCTTGGGCCATTACCCACCCGGAGACCGCCCTGCAGTTCATCGCGGTCCCCGCACGTGGCTTCGTGTGGATCTTCCGCCCGCTGCTGAAGTGGATCAACGTCATGGCCAACAAAATGGTGTCCCTGGCTGGCGAAGAACCCGTCGACCGCGCCGGTGCGGCCGGCTACGACGCTGAGACTCTGCGCACCTTGGTCGAGCACTCCCGCGAGACCGGTGCTCTGGATGATGAGTCTGCCAACCAGATTTCTGATGTCATCGAGTTGGAAAACTCCACCGTGGGCGCCATGGCCCGCGAGCACGGCTCGGAGGTAGTGCCCCTGCCTTCCGACGCCACCGTGGAGGACCTCCAAGACCTCGTCGTACGCAAGAACATCATGCGCGTGCTGGTCTTCCCCAAGGACTCCCGAGTCCCCCGCGTGGTCCACGTGCGCGATACCTTGCTGGCAGAACCAGAAACCCCGGTTCTCGAGTTCTCCCGCCCTGCCCTGTCCGTGTCTTCTTCCACCACCGTGCAAAAGACTCTGGACCATATGCGCGCTCGCAACGAGCAGCTCGTCATGGTGGGCAAGGCTGATAAAGACAACGCCGTGTGGATCCTCACCTGGGACGACATTATGGGCCAACTATGGCCGCAGATTACCGAGCAGCTAGATAAGGTCACCCCTCCCCCAGCCGTCTAGTTCCTGCCGCGACCTCGCCCGCGCCCGTGCCCGCTTCATTGTGGCCGGCGCGGGCTTTGTCGTTTTTGCTCCCACGCGCAAGGGATGTTGCCCCCGACTGTGGATAACTGTGGCCGTAACTTTCCCAGCCGCCACTTCGCTCACTCGCCTTTCCCCGCGTCGTTGTTATCCACAGGCCCGGCCGCCACCTCCTCGCGCCG
>NGUZ01000358.1 GCA_002154655.1 Corynebacterium kefirresidentii | reverse complement strand
AAATATCAGTCCATCCACTAACAGCTACAAATTCATTGTAATCACGACGAATAGTCTCTAGAGTCCTTGTTGAGGTTGTACCTACAGAAATGATTCTATGACCTTCTTTTTTTGTTTGATTTAATAAGTTAGCTGTTTCTTGGGTCATTTGATAATATTCACTATGCATTTCATGGTCATTAATATCTTCAACACTTACAGGTCTAAATGTTCCTAATCCAACA
>NGUZ01000357.1 GCA_002154655.1 Corynebacterium kefirresidentii | reverse complement strand
AACAACAACTACATCTTATATTGAATCTACTTCTGGTGTAGCTGTGGGTGCGAGAACAGGTTTTGCTAGTATCGTGACAGGAATTTGTTTCCTATTAGCATTATTCTTTAGTCCGTTAATTGAAATTGTTACAAGTGCAGTAACTACACCTGCATTAGTAGTAGTTGGGATTTTAATGGCAGCTAACTTTGCAGAAATAAATTGGAAGAAATTTGAAGTTGCAG
>NGUZ01000356.1 GCA_002154655.1 Corynebacterium kefirresidentii | reverse complement strand
CAATTCGTTAAGAATTAAGACTTGCTCCCTTACGATTTAATGTTAATACTATGAAAATTATGAAGATAAACCTGATGCAGCTGAAGAACTATCTGAAGATGACTGTTGTTGTTTAAGTTTCTCAGGATTTAAAATAGTGTTTTCTACAGCTTTCTTGATATCACTGTCTTTATAATCTACATCATATTCTTTCAATAAATCTTTATACGCATTTGTTAAAATCT
>NGUZ01000355.1 GCA_002154655.1 Corynebacterium kefirresidentii | reverse complement strand
TGCATAAAAATCAAGAATTAAACAATGATATGATTGTTTCTACTGTTATGAGTAATTTAGGCTTCTATAAAGCTTTAGAAAACGAAGGTATCAAATCTAATAAAACAAAAGTTGGAGATAGATACGTAGTAGAAGAAATGAGAAAAGGTAACTACAATCTTGGTGGTGAGCAATCTGGACATATTGTTATGATGGATTACAATACTACAGGTGATGGTTTATTA
>NGUZ01000354.1 GCA_002154655.1 Corynebacterium kefirresidentii | reverse complement strand
TAAGAACTGAAGATATATCACTTTAGTAATGAAAGGATGTTTGTAATGGAATTACAATTAGCAATCGATTTATTAAATAAAGAAGAAGCAGCAAAATTAGCTAAAAAAGTTGAAGAATATGTGGATATCGTAGAAATTGGTACACCTATCGTTATTAATGAAGGATTACCAGCTGTTCAACATTTAAACGAAAATATTAATAATGCTAAAGTATTAGCTGACCT
>NGUZ01000353.1 GCA_002154655.1 Corynebacterium kefirresidentii | reverse complement strand
CAAATCATCATGTTTATTGCCGATATGCTATTGGCAATTCCTTCATTTATTATTGCATTAGTCATCTTAAGCTTAGTAAGTAATTCAATGCTAGGTTTGATACTTGCTTTAACAATTGGATGGATAGGCCGTTATTTACGTTATTTCAGAAATTTGGCTCGTGATGTACAAACGCAACCTTTCGTTAAATTTGCATCATTAAGTGGTTTAACAAGGACACAAAC
>NGUZ01000352.1 GCA_002154655.1 Corynebacterium kefirresidentii | reverse complement strand
GTGAAAGTAAGATTCCTTGGTAGAGATGAGTTTCATATATTCTTAGACTTATACCGTGAAACAGAAGCAAGAACAGGTTTCGTATCAAAAACAGACGAATATTTCTATAACTTCTTTGATACTTATGGAGATAAAGTGCTTGTTCCACTTGCGTACATTGATTTAGATGAATACATAAAATCATTGCAAGACGCTTTAAATGATAAAGAAAACCGTCGTGATCA
>NGUZ01000351.1 GCA_002154655.1 Corynebacterium kefirresidentii | reverse complement strand
TAAGAAATCTGATACTGCAATACGTTTATCTTTCTCATCTAATAAATCACTTGGAATTTTAGCGACATCACGTTGAATGATTAGACGCATTTTTGAAGGTGGCGCAAAAGGATCCACCTGTACATGATCTATTGCTAAGTGAAATTGATCAAAAGCATATATACCTTTCGTTCGTTTATACGCTCCATATTTTTGCCCATCTAACGATTTTAATGTCTTTTCAAG
>NGUZ01000350.1 GCA_002154655.1 Corynebacterium kefirresidentii | reverse complement strand
GACCATTTTATAGATGTGCTAAAAACATATTTACCTGAAGGTCCAAAATACTATCCGGATGATCAAATCTCAGATCACCCTGAACAGTTTGTAGTCAGTGAAATCATACGTGAGAAAATTTTACATTTAACTAGTGAAGAAATCCCGCATGCAATAGGCGTAAATGTAGATAGAATGATTAAAGAAAATGACGAGCGTGTTAGAGTTGAAGCTACTATTTATGTT
>NGUZ01000349.1 GCA_002154655.1 Corynebacterium kefirresidentii | reverse complement strand
GTCAATCCACTCTTTAGTAGCTTTTTCAGGATCTTTACCATTTTCAATTTCTAACATGATAGATTCCATATCCTTAACAGACCATTTAAAATTATCAAGGATTCTATATGCTTCTGGTTCATCTTCTTTTAATCCTTTTCGAGCTATCGTATTGATACTTTCTGCTTTACCCATAGAACCTTTAGGATCATCTAGGTATTTCAAGTCATAGCGTTGGAAGATCCA
>NGUZ01000034.1 GCA_002154655.1 Corynebacterium kefirresidentii | reverse complement strand
CCGCGGCCGCCCGGGCCCTGTCCATGGCCAAGCCCGGTCTGGTGCCCCCGGCGCCAACGACTTCCGGTGCCGCCCCGGGACGGTGAATTGCCCGTCATCCTCATTCCCGGGACCCGGGAGGACGCCTACGCGAAATGGGCGGGCCTCGCGTCCCGCCTCGCCCGGGCCGGGCTCTGCGCCTACACGTTCACCGACAACCCGCTCGTCGTCGATGGACACCCCGTCGAATGGGCTGTGTTCAGCGGCGACATCCGCCACAGCTCGAAAACACTGGATTCCGTCGTCGACCGGGTGCTGGCCGCGACCGGAGCCCCGGCGGTTAACCTCGTCGGGTATTCGCAGGGCAGCGGACCCCTGCCCCACCACTACATCCGGGAGCTGGGCGGGGACCGGGTCGTCGAACAGCTCATCGGTACCGGTGCCTCGAACCACGGGCCCCGGGCGCACAGCGCAGCCGATCGCTTTGACGTCCACCCCGAGATGCGCCACGGATACTCCCGAAACGCCGGCAAAACGAACGCGCTTGCCTGGGAACAGCAGATCTCCGGTTCCATGCTGCTGAATGAGCTGACCATCGGCGACATCACTCGACCGGGCGTGCGGTACACCTTCCTGGGCACGCGGCACGACAATGCCGTGCTCCCCCACTAAAACTCCTTCGTGCGGGAACCCGGCGTCACCAACATCACCGTCCAAGACGTGTGCCCCGCCCACCGCACCGAGCACTACGGCTTCAATTACGACCCTGTCGCCCAGGGCATCGTCGAGGACCCGCTGACCGGGACGGCGTGGCGGGACCACTGCACCGGTACCGGACCGGAGCGATGGTCCTCGACGGACGAGGATCAGGCGCCCGGGGAGCCTCCCGTCCGGCACGTCCACGACTCGGCGTAGCGGCCGCCCTTCGCCAGCAATTCATCGTGCGTGCCCCGTTCTGCGACCGTCCCGTCCTCCGAAAGCACGACGATGAGGTCGGCATCGCGGACGGTGTGCAGGCGATGGGCGACGACGATCACGGTGCGATCGCCGCGCAACGCTTCCATCGTGCCAACAATCGCCCGCTCAGTGGCCGCATCCAGCGAGGACGTCGGCTCGTCGAAAAGCACCACCGGGGAATCCTTCAGAAGCGCCCGGGCGATGGCGACGCGCTGCCGCTCGCCTCCCGACAGCAGCGTCCCCTCCTCCCCCACCGGGTTATCCCACCCGGAAGGCAGCAGCTCCACGATGCGGTCCACCCCGGATCGCCGGGCGGCCTCGCGCAAGCGGTCTCCGTCGCCGGGCCCGGAACCGAATCCGGGGTCGGCGAAGACCACGTTGTCCCGCACGGACGCGTCGAAGAGGAACGTCTCCTGGAACACCGGGGTCACCAGCGAGTTCACGCCGTCGGTGCCGATCCGAGGCAAGGGCACCCCGCCAATGAGGATCTCCCCCGAGTCCGGATCATGAAACCGCGACAGCAGCCGCATGACCGTCGTCTTGCCCGCCCCCGAAGGTCCCACTATGGCGACCAGCGCTCCCTGAGGCGCACGGAAGCTGACGCCGTCGAGGACCTTCTTCTCCCCGTACCCGAAGCTCACGCCGCGGAACTCCACGTCATGCCCGTCGGGCAGCTCCGGTGCGGCAGGCTCGGGAAGGACGGGGATCGCCCGCAGGTCACGCAGCGCAGCCAACGTGTTGCGGCCCGCGCCGAAACCGCCGGACAACGCTCCCGCCGTGGTGATCGGTCCGGTGAACTGGACGACCACAATGAGCATCGGCGCCAAATGCGCCGGTGACATCCCGCCCGTCGCGGCGACCGCCACGGCGACGACCACCGCCGCCGTGAACACCGCATGGACGACCGAGCCCAACCGTCCGATGGCCGCGCCTTGCGTCGACGTCGCCTTCGCGAACGCATCGTGTTGGGCCTGGATCGCCTCATCCACCATCGCGTCCGCCGCCGAACCGTCGCCCGCGGCGCGAATCACCTGCTGGCCGCGGGTGAACTCGATCAGCCTGCCGGAGACGGCAGCGACGGCGTCAGCATGCGCTTCGTCCGACTCCCCGCCGACCCGGCCAATGGCCCGGTAGGCGAAGAAGAGCACCGGCGCCGACGCGACGAGAACCAACCCGACGCGCCAATCCATCGCCAGAATTCCGAGAGCGATGACGGTCGGCGTAACCACAGCGGCGATGACGGGCCGCAGGATCACGTGCGGCACGGACGCCGCGAACGCCATGCCCGAAGACGCCATCTCCGAAAAGCGGCCGGCCGTGGACTTGGTGACGTACCCGAGTGGCAACGTCAGCACGCGTTCGCCCAGGGAACGCAGCAGGGACGACAGCACCGCTGCGGAATTCGCCCTGCCGACCGTCCCCGCGGCGAGGGACAGCACCGCATGGGCGGCCGCGAGGCCGGCGATGACGCCGGTGAAACGCCACGCCGTCGCATCATCTCCCTCGGCCAGAGCCGACAGCAGCGGCAGCAGCGCGACGAACGCCGCTCCCTGTGCCAGCGCGGCAAGCGCGGCCAACGCAATGAGCCACGCCAGCGTCATCTTCGAGTGCCGATCCGTCATCGACCACAAGTCCCGGATCATCGGTTCCCTGCCTTTTCATCGTCTGCTTCAGTGCCCCGCGGGGCGGATGGTTCGTCGTCGAGGGCGAACGCGCGCCACAGATCCCGGTAGCGGCCACCGCGCGCAAGCAACTCGTCGTGGGTGCCCGCCTCCGCGACCGCTCCCCCATCGAGAACGAGGATGCGGTCAGCGTTGCGGATCGTGCTCAATCTGTGCGCAATCACGATCACCGTCCGCGAACGAGCCAAACGCTCGATTGCGGACTGAATGAGGGCCTCGGAAGCCGGATCCGCGTAAGCGGTTGCCTCGTCGAAGATGAGCACCGGCGCGTCCGTGACAATCGACCTCGCGATGGCCACGCGCTGCGCCTCACCACCGGAAAAGGTTACGTCGACGTTGACCACCGAATCCAGGCCCTTCGGCAGCGCCGCGATGACCGTATCGAGGTTCGCGAGCTTCGCGGCCGCCATGATTTCGCCGTCGGTGGCGTCTCTCCTGGCCAGCCGGATGTTCTCCCGCAAGGGCAGCGTGAGCAACTGCGGATCCTGGAACACCACCGACACCGAACGGTGCACGTCGCGCACGGCGATGTCGCGAAGATCGTCGCCGCCCAGCAGCACCGAGCCTTCGACAGGGTCGTGGAAACGCGCCAACAGCCGGGCGACGGTGGACTTTCCGGAACCGGAGGGTCCCACCAGCGCCGTGAGGGCCCCCGATTCGAACGTCGCGGACATCCCGTCGAGGACCCGCGGCCCATCCCCGTAGGAGAAGACCAGGTTCCGGACCTCGAGCGCGCCTCCGTGCACGGGCACCGGCTCGGCGGACTCGGTGATCGGCGGCGTGCCCAGCACCTCCGCGATGGACTTCAGGGCGGCGATCCCCGCGATGATGGGTTCGGAGTTCATAGCCACCCTCACGATCGCCGCGGAGAGTCCAAGGCCGAGAACCAGCCCGGCGACGAGACCCTCCGGTTTGCCGCCCGCGGTGTCCCTCAAAGCGAGGCCGGCGCCGCACACCACTGCGAGGACCGTGATCGGGGACGTCACCACGTCGATGAGCCCGAGATAGATGTTCGACTGCCGGGACCAGGCGGACCACGCGCGGACGAACGACGACGCCGCGGCATCGTAGCGGCCCGCGCCCTGGCTGGCGCGTCCGAAGGACTTCATCACCGGGATGCCGCGCACCAACTCGATGACCGCAGCCGTCACTTTTTCAGAGGCTCGCTCGTAGTCGCGCTGAAGACCGGCTCCGCGCGAAATCATCACGCCCATCAGGGCGAAGGTGACCAGCACCGGGACGACCGCCACCGCCGCGATCCGCCAATCGACCGCGACGAGCGCGATGAGGGAAAGCAGGGGAACCAGCACCGCCACCACGGTCTCGCCGACGGTGTGGCCCATGAGCTGGTGGACAGCCGCGACGTCCTTCTCAACCGACCCGATGATCCCCGACGAGCGCCGGGCGTCCAGCCAACCCAGCGGCAGCTTCCGGATATGGGCAACCAACCGGCGCCGGAGGTGGAGCTGCAGGTCGTTATCCGCCCGGTGCGAGAGCACGCCGGCGGCGCCGTCCGCAGCCATTCGCACCGTCGCGGCGACGACGATGACAACCACGGCCAACCACGTCCGATGCACCGGGGCCTCCGGGTACGTCATCGCGATGTCGATGATGCCGACCAGCGAAGCGACGGTAGCCACCGACGACAGGACGGACAACGCGACCACCGCACGCATCCGGGTCCGGATCGGGGCGAGCAGCGACCACGGGCCGACGGTCCCGTCCACGGCGCTCACTTCCCCGCCTCCCCGATCGCGCTTTTCTTCGCGAGAGTGCAGAAATACACCATGCCGGCGCGTGAGGCTCCGTCCAGCTTCAGCCCGTTGGCTTCGGCGAGGTCCTCGAGCTCGCTGCCCCGGAACACCCGGTGGCCCATCTTCGCCATGACGGCCATGTCGACCCGCTCGTTCACGTCGGGATCCTCGACGAACGTCTGCACGTAAGCGATGCCGCCGTCGGCGAGCAGCCCGGAGACCCTGCCGAGCGCGGCTCCCGCATCCTTCATTTGGTGGAGCGCGCCACACACCCAGATTTCACAGGCCCCGCCGGGCTCTCCCGCGAGCGGCGTGAGGATGTCGGCAACGTGGAATTCCGTCCGGGCCCCGAGCCCGTCGGCGGCGGCGCGTTCGCGGGCGATGCGGATCGCATTGGGCGACAGGTCGTAGCCGACGATGTTCGCCCTGCGATAGCGAGACTCAGCGGCGAGCGTGCGGGCGAGCCACCCGGTTCCGCAACCGAGGTCGAGGACCCGGGCCGGCGCATCCGGCCCGGGATCCAGCGCACGGAGCTTCCGGTACACGGCGGCGGCGTCCATCGGTTCGCGCGCATAGCGGCTTAGGAACCTCGGCTGGACCTTGTCCTCGTAGGCCGCGAGGAGCCTGCGGTTGTTCTGGACGATCTGGGCGATCGACTTCATCTGGTTCTGTCTCCGGGTGTGTGGGCCGCGTCCACGCGGCGGTTTCGGGTTAGATGCTCGGATTCGCGGGCCGTCATGCAGACTCCCCCGGCCTCGTTTTCACGGCGATGCCCCACGCCGCGAGCACGGCGATACCAAAGAACCAGGCCGCGCAGACCACCAGACCCGCAGCCCCGGTACCGTTGACGGCCTCGCCGGCCGCGGATACGGGGGTGTGCCCGGCGATTCCGCGCAGGAGGGGACGGAAGTGGTCGGCGGGCATGAGCACCGTGTTGACGAACATCGCAACGATTATCAACGGGATAAGGGCCACGGATCCCTGGGGGCTGGTGATGGAGAACGCGATGTACGTGCCGGTGCATGCGGCCGCCGCGGCAACCATCGCGCCGGTCACCGTGATCCTCCACCACCAGGACACCTCCAGGGGGCCGTCGGAAAGCAAGGCGGCCACCGCCGCGACGACGATCGTCATCGCCATGATCCGGATGAACTCGGCGATTATCCGTGCGGTCGGCACGGCCGCGTACGGTGCCGGCATTGTGATCAACCGCTCGTGGAGGCCATTGCTGCGTTCAACGAACACGGTGGACGATCCCGTGATGGCCAAGATGAACGCCCACGCCGTTACGACAAGGATGACCGCGTTCCGGAGTTCGAACTCTCCGGTGAGCTGCCTGACCAGGCTACCGAACATGCGGTTGACGATGAACAGGTACACGAGCGGAGCAATGAACGTCATGAACCAGAAGTCAGGGCGCCGCAGCCAAGTGTGGACGATGCGCCGCAGATGCACGAAAATGGCGTCGATCATGATTCGCTCCTCGAGGTGAACAGGCGGATGAACAGGACGATTCCGACGACCGTCGCGACACCGAGCCACAGGGCGGCCTCTTCCCCGGCGTGATTCGGGAAGGCGCCCGGGGACGCCGCCCTGATCACCTCGATCACCGGCGAAAAAGGCATGTGGCGCACGATGTCGCGCAGGGAGCCGTCCACAGCGGTCGTCGGAATGAACGCGGTGGAGAACATGAGCAGCAGCATTTCCAGCGCCTGGATCGATGAGGCCGTCGACACCGGAGCGGGCACCATCAGGATCACCCCGTCCGTGACCAGGGACAGGACCGCGGCAGCGAGCAGTGACCACAGGACTGTCCACGCGACGTCACCGAGAGCCATGTCGAGGCCACAGGCCCACGCGACGATCAGCAGCGCCGCGATCGACGCGGACATCCGCAGCACATCGGTGGCGAGCCTGCCGGCGACATAGCCGCCCGTGGCCCCGGGCAACACGCGCACACGGTCGACGAGCCCGGATTCGACGTCCTGTCCCACCGCCATCGCCGACGCCGCGGCGGTGAACATCGCCGCCTGGAACAGGCAGCCGCCGAGCACGAAACGCAGGTACCCGAAGCCGGATTGCCCTGCTGAGTACCCAAACACCGCGTACAGGCACAGCAGGAAGAGGGGAGGAACGACGAACATGGAGATCAGCGACGCGGTGTTGCGTCGCAACAGCAGCAGATCCCGACGGAGGAACGCCGCGACCGACGTCGCACTCATCGCGCCGCACCCCCCGCGTTCATCGATATGAACACCTCGTTAAGGGTGGGCGGCGACACGCTCAGCGAATCCGGCAACGCTTCCGAGGCCTCCATCGCCCGCGCCACCGCCTCGAGGACCTGCGGTCCGGGGTCGACGTCGAGGGACACCATCTTCCCCGCGACGCGGGCGCGGTCCAGACACGCTCCCCTTAGGCAGCGGGCGAATGCCTCCGCCCCGGCGGCGGTGGCGAAGGACACGCGGAGCACGTGCGACCCGAAGTCGCGACGCAATTCCTCCGGCGTTCCGCTGGCGACGATGCGGCGGTCCTTGAGCAGATGGACGTGGTCTGCCAGCGCCTCCGCCTCTTCCAGGTACTGGGTGGTCAGCACCAGGGTCATTCCGTCGTCCCGCAGTTGCCGGATGAAGCCCCACAACTCTTCGCGGCTGACCGGGTCCAGCCCCGTCGTGGGTTCGTCGAGGAACAGCAACCTGGGCACGACGCACAGCGACGCGGCGATGTCGAGGCGGCGCCGCATACCACCCGAATAGGCCGACGCCAACGTCGAGGCACTGTCCGCGAGCGAGAATTGCGCGAGCAGTTCCGTCGCGCGGGCGGCCGCGTCGGCGCGGTCGAGTCCGCGCAGACGCCCGAAGAACTCCAGGTTCTCCCGGCCGGTGAGGTTCTCGTCGATCGCCGCGAATTGGCCGGTGGTGGCAATGTCGGCGCGCACGCCCGCCGGATCCTCTTTCACATCGCGCGAGAAGATGCTCACCTCGCCGGAGTCTGCGGTGATGAGCGTCGACAGGATTCGGATGAGGGTGGTCTTGCCTGCGCCGTTGTGGCCGAGGAACGACACGATCGACCCGGCGGGCACGGTGAAACTCACGCCGTCGAGCACATGCTTGCGCATCCGGGCGCCGCGCTTTCCCTTACGCCCGCCGTCCGGCGGAGCACCTGCCCCGCCTTCGGGCGCGGTGCCGGCTTTGCCCGCAATCGGGTAGCTCTTCGTGAGGTCGCGGACGACGATCGCCGCACCCCGTTCAGCTTGATCCGTCATCGTTTCTCCTTTTCTTTGGTGTCGCAGTGGGCCGCTGCCGGCAGTGGCCCCGTGGTCAGGTTGTCATGCGGCGTTTCGATATGGATGCCCGCATCGCGGGCGAAGGCGAGGACCGGTTCGAGGAGCCGGGGGTGGCCGACGAGATCCCGGCACCCCGGCGCGACCGGCTTCCCCGTGACCGACGCAACGGTGGCGGCGGCAATGACCGCGGTCATTTTGTAGGAACCCGGGCCAGTCGCCCGGACGACGGTTGTCTCGGCCGCCGACCCCGCATCGCCCGCGCCGGCGGAGGACAGTGCGACGACCAGCTCGGCGGGT
>NGUZ01000348.1 GCA_002154655.1 Corynebacterium kefirresidentii | reverse complement strand
ATCCAAAAGGTCAAGCTGTGATTACTGAAATCGAAGGTGTCGTTGAAGATATTAAATTAGCAAAAGATCGCCAACAAGAAATTGTTGTTAAAGGTGCTAATGAAACAAGATCTTACTTAGCTTCAGGTACTTCTAGATTAAAAGTAGAAGTCGGTCAATCAGTTGAACGCGGTGAAGTATTAACTGAAGGTTCAATCGAACCTAAGAACTTCCTAGCTGTTGCTG
>NGUZ01000347.1 GCA_002154655.1 Corynebacterium kefirresidentii | reverse complement strand
ATCTATTGTCGTAGGTATTGTGTGTGGAACTGTAGGAAGTTTGATTATCCTCCGTGGATTGTCGTTAATGGGAGATGCGATGAGTCATGCTGTTTTACCTGGTGTGGCATTGTCATTCTTATTCAATATTCCAATGTTCGTCGGTGCATTAGTCACTGGCATGATTGCAAGTTTATTAATTGGCTACATTTCAAATAATAGTAAAACGAAACCTGATGCAGCCAT
>NGUZ01000346.1 GCA_002154655.1 Corynebacterium kefirresidentii | reverse complement strand
CAGTGAAAATGAGTATGCAAACTGAAATTGAGTCAATTAGAGAGATAAATGACATTGCTAAACAGTTAAATCAAAAACATCAAATTATGTTAATGATTGATTGGAAGGATAGACGTGAAGGGGTTATAACTTATGATGTACTAAATTATATTGAAGAAATCATCAAAATGACTCATATTCAATTAATAGGTATTGCATTTAACTTTATGTGTTTCAAGTCTTCGGC
>NGUZ01000345.1 GCA_002154655.1 Corynebacterium kefirresidentii | reverse complement strand
GGAGTAATATCAACGATTAATCCCCATTCGAAACGAGAACGTAAACGGTCTTCTAATTTTGCAATTTCTTTAGGTGGACGGTCACTTGAAATGACAATTTGCTTCTTATTTTGATGTAATTCATTAAATGTATGGAAGAACTCTTCTTGCGTTTGTTCTTTATTCTGAATAAATTGAATGTCATCAATCAGTAACACGTCGATGTTTCTATACTTTTCTCTAAAGG
>NGUZ01000344.1 GCA_002154655.1 Corynebacterium kefirresidentii | reverse complement strand
AAACAATTAGAGCATACTTATGGATTAAATGTTGTTTATCAATCAAATATTCAAACAATACGTTTCGATAGTGAAATTGAAACCGTTGTTTATCGCGTTGTTCAAGAAGCGATATTTAATGCATTAAAATATGCAGGTGTTTATGAAGTGGAAGTAACGATTCAACAAACTGAAGAAGGTCTTATCGCTGAGATTATTGACAGGGGTAAAGGCTTTGATCCCAACT
>NGUZ01000343.1 GCA_002154655.1 Corynebacterium kefirresidentii | reverse complement strand
GCGTTTGATTAGTTTACTTCCTATCGGTAGTGATGAAGTTCCAGATAGATTGGAATATATCGTCGAAGAAGTAGCAGTCAAGCGCTTTAATCGTGTTGGCGCAGAAGGTATGACGCAGGAAAGTGTAGATGGGCGTTCTAATACGTTTCAAGCAAACGACTTTGACGAATATATGGACGTAATAGATCAATATACGCCACGAAACTCAGATAAACGTGGGGCAGGT
>NGUZ01000342.1 GCA_002154655.1 Corynebacterium kefirresidentii | reverse complement strand
GATGTTAAACTGTCAGGTGCTACATTCACAATCACCAACATGGGTACGAGTGGCATCGAATATTTCACACCAATTCTTAACCTGAGTGAAACAGGAATACTAGGTGTAGGTGCACTTTCTAAAGAAGTTGTACTTGAAGGAGATAGTGTTAAACAAGTATCACGTATTCCATTAAGTTTAACGTTTGATCATCAAATTCTTGATGGTGCGAGCGCTGCCGATTTCT
>NGUZ01000341.1 GCA_002154655.1 Corynebacterium kefirresidentii | reverse complement strand
AATAATATTGAGTAGCGACAATATTTTCATAGTTGTTAATGTTCAGAGTAGTAATTAAGTTCTCCCAAAACATATACTACACTATAATAGCCTGAGGCATAGTAAGTGCCTCAGGTTATCGTTGTTTTAAAACCTATTTAAATGTGGCGATTAATAGCTATTCCCTAAATATTCGTCTATTAAACTATTATCAAAATAAGATATTGTGGACATTTATAAAGTTTGGC
>NGUZ01000340.1 GCA_002154655.1 Corynebacterium kefirresidentii | reverse complement strand
AAGACCATTAAATCAACTTGATTTTTCAGGCACAACACATTCAACAGAGGAAATTAAAGCGAATACAAAAGCGTTCCAGGACAAAGCAATGGAAGCAGATTTCTTAATTTTAGGTACGCCAAACTATCATGGCTCATATTCAGGTATTTTAAAAAACGCTTTGGATCATATTAATATGGATTACGTTAAAATGAAACCAGTGGGCTTAATAGGGAATAGTGGTGGAA
>NGUZ01000339.1 GCA_002154655.1 Corynebacterium kefirresidentii | reverse complement strand
ATTTAGACAAAAAAGTTTTAAAAGCTTTAGTGATGCTCTGAAAAAATATCAACATACTACTGCTGCAACTTACAATCAACATGTGCAACAAGAAAAAATTGAGGCTGATTTAAGAGGATATGATTCTGTCATAGACTATTTATTACATGATCAAGAAGTTACACGAGAAATGTATGACAGACAAATCGACGTAATTATGAGTGATTTAGCACCTGTAATGCAAAAAT
>NGUZ01000033.1 GCA_002154655.1 Corynebacterium kefirresidentii | reverse complement strand
CACCCCCACCGGGATCTCTGCGCTCGCGTGGGCCAGCTGGGGTGCCGGCGCCGCCCAGAGCTCGAGATTGTTCTCCACGGTGCCAGTAATTAGGGCTGGGGTGGCGGGCAAGTAAGAGACCTGGTCGGGTATCTCGACGTACCCACCAACCGCGGAATCAGGCAGTTGCCCAAGCAAGGCGAGCAGCACACTGGATTTGCCACTACCGTTTGGCCCCGCCAGCACCACCACCTGGCCTGGCTCGGCTTGCAGACTTAAGTCCTTGGGCCGCGTTCCCTCGCGCCCGTCGATGCTGAGGTTGTGTACGCTTACCTTGCCGGATTTAGACAGGTGGCGGTAGCTGCCGGCAACCTGCACCGGTTGCGCTATTAGGTCCAGAGCCGCCTTGGCAGATTCCATGCCATCCGCGGCAGCGTGGAAGCTAGTGCCGATGGTGCGCACTGGGTTAAAGACCTCGGGCACGATGATGAGCACCACCAGCGCAGGAAGCAGCTCGATATCGCCAGCCACTAGGCGCAGCCCGATGCTTACTGCCACTAGTGCCACAGATAGCGTGGCGATAAACTCCAGTGCGAAAGAAGATAAGAAAGCCAGCCGCAGCACTCCAAGGGTCGCCGCTGTGTGCCGTTTGCCTAATAGGGACACATACTGCTTCGGAGTTTCCGCAGTGCGAAGCGCCCTCAATGTCGGCGCACCACCCACGAGATCTGCAAGCTGCTGGCCTAGGCCCGCGGTTACCTCCAGGCGACGACGAGTGTGCTGGGCGGTGAGGGTTCCGATGAGAATCATAAACGCAGGGATGAGTGGCAAGGTGACCAGCGCAAAAATACCGGAAACCCAGTCGAAGTAGGCCACCGTAGCCAGCGCAGCCGGGGTGGAGATGCATGCGGCAATGAGCGCCGGAAGGAATTGGGAAAGATAGGGCCGAAAGTCCTCCATACCGCGGCCAAGGATGTGGCGCCAACGGCCTGATTCTTCTTCCACCACACGGGGATCGCGGTGGGATAACGCAGTCACGGTAGCCTCGCGCAGCTTGTCGACGCTCGCGCCTACCGCACGTGATTGTTCGCGCTGGGCCAGTCCGGCTACCGCCGCATGGACGACCACCACGGCGAATAACGCTATGAGCATCCACCAGATCGATGGCTCCTTGAGCCACGTGCCGGCGGGCCAAGCCCCCGGTTCAAGTGCCGTTCGAGTGATGACGGTGGCCGCGACGGAGCCGATGAGTATTCCGCGCGCTAGCACTAGCACGGTTGATAACGCCTGAAAGATGCCGGTACGCACGATGAGGCTTCGCACGGGCGGAACAAGGCGTAGGAGCGCAGGATCAACGGGAGCGGCCATAGTACCTCCTGCCTCGCTTAGTGTTCGACGGTGACGCGCTTGCGGAATTGCCAGTAGGACCAACCTTGGCCGATGATGACACACGGTGCCAGCAACAGCGATGCCCAGCTCATGATTTTCAGGGTATAGGGATTCGCGGATGCGTTGTAGATATCTAGACTCGCGATGTCATTGCTGGCTGGAAGCAGGTAGGGAAATAGGGAACCAAATAGGAAGACTCCGACGCCTACCACCGCGGCTGCAGTTCCGTAGAAGGCTAGGGCATCGCGGTTATTCCACACAGCGACCAGGGCCACGACCAAAGCCGCGAGCACGCCAACAAGTGCCAACCAGGTCCAGCCTTTGCCCGTGGCTAGTTGCATCCACAGTAGGTAGGCTGCGCCCACTGCAGCAGCGAGGGGAGCAATGCCGCCACGGGCGAGTTGATGCACGCGCCGGCGCAGCGGGTCAGCGCACTTGAGACCGAGGAAAAACAGACCGTGCGCGAAGAATAAGAGTACGAAGGCTAGGCCACCGAGCAGGCCGCGGGGATTGAGCAGACCGATAAAGCCCTCGGTGGCGGCTGAAACATGACCGAAGGAGGTGAAGTTGACCCCGATGACCATATTTGTCATCGCCACACCCCACAGGAAGGCCGGAACGATGGAGCCAAGGACGATCCCAGCGTCACAGCGACGCCGCCAGCTTAGGCTGTCTACCTTATGCCGCCACTCGATGGAGACTCCGCGCACAATGAGGGCGAGCAGAATGAGCAGGAGGGGAAGATAGAACCCAGAAAAGAGAGTGGCATACCAATCGGGGAAGGCAGCGAAGATGCTGCCGCCGGCCACGATCAGCCACACCTCGTTTCCATCCCAGAGGGGACCTATTGATTCGACGGCCGCGGAACGGCGGGCATCGGCCTCCTTGGCGCTTTTACCTCCCAGCAATGGCAAGGACATGCCCACGCCGAAGTCGAAGCCCTCTAGGACGAAGTAAATGGTGAAGAAGGCGGCGATGGCTAGAAACCAAATGGTATTGAGATCCATTACTTCTCCTCCGGGTTCTGCTTGTTATGGGAACCGGTTCCAGTGTCAGTTTCGGTTCCAGGCCCGCCCTCCTGAGGCGGTGAGAAACTCAGCGGAGCCAGCTCAGTGTCTTCGCCTGGACCGTAGAGCGCCGCGGCGATATCTTTCTCCTCACCTTCGCGCAGGCCCGGCTGATTCAACCCCATCCGGGCATACTTTTGCATCAGCCAGAACCACACCACGGCCAGGGCCCCATATAGGGCGGTAAATGCCAATAGGCTCGTCCAGACCACCCATTCCGCGTGATCGGAGACACCGAAGTCCACGATGAGATGAATCTGTTCCTCGCCTCCGGGGAACTCGCCCTCCTGGAATGCCGGGTTGGGGGCGACGATCCACGGTTGGCGGCCCATTTCGGTAAAGATCCAACCGGCAAAGTTCGATAGCCAGGGCGCGGGCAGTGCGAGCAGTGCGCCGATCCCCATCCACCGGGCAGTGGGGACGCGTCCTTTGCGGGTGGTCCACAGGGCGACTATCGCCAGAATGCAAGGCACGGCGAGGAAGCCGATCATCAAACGGAAGGACCAGTATGTGACAAAGAGGTTGGGCATGTAATTGCCGGGGCCATAGAGTACTTCATAGTATTGCTGCAGCTCAGTAACCCCGCGCAGCTCGACGCCACTGAACTTTCCCTCAGCCAAGAAGGAGAGCACGTAGGGTACGTCGATGAGGTGTTGAGCAGTCTCGCAATTGTTCAGGCGTGAGAAAGCCAGGATTGAAAAGTTAGGATCGGTCTCGGTGTGACATAAAGCCTCCGCCGAGGCCATCTTCATAGGCTGCTGGATAAACATCAGCTTGCCTAGCGCGTCGCCGGTGATGGCCACAGCTGCTGTGCCCAATAAAATGATCCAGGAACCGAAGCGGGTAAGGCTGCGCCAGATGCCGGCCGCGTGACCATGTTCGTCTCCAGCGCGCGCGGTGCGAATCATCCACCATCCGGAGACACCGGCCACGAGCGTGCCGGCGAGGATCCAGCCGCCAGCCATTGCGTGCGGGAAGGCCTGCAGTGCGGTGGGATTGCTCAGCAGCGCCCACAGATCAACCAGCGTGGCGCGCCCGCGCTCAGCGTCGAACTCCGCGCCCACGGGGTGCTGCATGAAGGAGTTAGCCACGATAATGAAGTAAGCAGAAACATTCACCGCCACCGCGACAGTCCAAATGGAGGCCAGATGTGCCCAGGCAGGAACGCGATCCCAGCCGAAGATCCACACTCCTAAGAAGATGGACTCAAAGAAGAAGGCCGCCAAGCCCTCGAAAGCCAGGGGAGCACCGAAGACGTCTCCGACGAAGCGCGAGTACTCCGACCAGTTCATACCGAACTGGAACTCCTGTACGATGCCGGTAACCACACCCATGGCAAAATTGACCAAGAATAGATTTCCAAAAAACTTCGTGGCTCGGAACCATTCCGGGTTGCCAGTGCGGTGCCAGATGGTCTGCATGATGGCGACCATCGGTGCTAGCCCCATGGTCAGCGGCACAAAAATATAGTGATAAACGGTGGTGATGCCGAACTGCCATCGAGAAATATCAACAAGATCTAATTCCATATGGACACTTCCTTCGAGTCCTATTCGGCGTGGACGCCATGCTTATCGATGTCAACTGCGGCGGCGACCGCCGTCCACGGCTGGGGAAGGAAAACCTGTGGCCTTCCCTGTGCGCGGTCACTTATTGAAGTAGTCGACGAGGAGACCGCGAGGGTTCCGTACTATGAACAAAAACACGAACCTCGCTCACTGTAGAGCTTTATGCACTTAGCTCGATAGGTGCTGTTGCAACAGCACCAAAAAAGTTAAAACGTAGGACCACTCCAACAGGAACAATCGACCTATCACCCAAACCAGATTTAAAGTGCCTAAGACAAAGAGAGAAAAAGCTTCTCCATCTTTTCAGCATCGATTCCGTCCGGGCCTTCCTCGCTATAGCACCGTTTAAGCCCCGCCGCGATAACGGAATACCCTGCACGGTCGATTGCTTTGGCAGCAGCGGCGAGCTGGGTGATTGCTGCCTCGCATTCCTCCCCAGATTCGAGCATGCGGATAACCGCGTCAATTTGCCCGCGTGCTCGTTTCAATCTGGTAATCGACGGCTTCACCTCTTGCGGATCGAGGTTCATTAATCCTCCTGTCCATTAGTCCACGTAAGGTAACCACCGTCTAGATTAGCAACGTCGTAGCCTAGGTTTGTGAGCAACCGTGCCGCATTATGCCCGCGGAGTCCCACCTGGCAATGCACAATAACGTCGTCATGATCAGCAATCTCCTCGTGCCGAACACGCAACTCATCCAAAGGAATATTTACCGCCCCTGGAATCGCGCCGGAAGCAAACTCTTCTGGACTGCGAACATCAACAAGCAATGCGCCAGACGCTAGGCGCTCATCGAGCTCGTGCCACTGAACGGTTTTCTCCCCACGGGCAATATTGTCATTAATAAATCCAGCAAAATTGATTGGATCCTTAGCCGAGCCGAACTGTGGTGCGTAGGCCAATTCCAAATCTGCCAAATCGGTCGCGCTCAAGCCAGCTCGCATGGCAGTGGCGATAACGTCGATACGCTTATCCACTCCCTCTTCGCCTACAATCTGTGCGCCCAAAATGGCATCACTCTCAGCATCCACAATCATTTTCATATGTAGTTGGGCTGCACCCGGATAATACCCGGCATGGCTCGATGGGTGGAGGTGAATAACGCGCACGTCCTTCCCTTCGGCTCGGACACGGCGCTCGTTCCACCCCGTTGATGCTGCAGCTAGGCCAAATAGTCCCACGATTGCAGTTCCAAGTACCGGCAGGGAACTAGTGGTGCGGCCGGTAATAATATCTGCCACTAGGCGTCCATGGCGATTAGCAGTCTGCGCTAAGGGCACCAAAGTGTTGTCGCCGGAATGAATATCTTTCTTAGTTGCAGCATCTCCTAAAGCAAATATGTGCGGGTCACTTGTGCGCTGTTGTGCATCGACGATGATCCCGCCACGGTCCGAGACTTCCAACCCCGCTGCTTGAGCGAGTTCACTGGCTGGGCGCACACCAATTGCTGCAATGACTAAATCTGCCTCAAGGGTCTGCCCATTCTGCAGGGTCACACCGGTCTCAGAAATTTCCGTAGCCTGGGCGTTAGTCCGGATATCCACGCCATTGTCTCGCATATGCTTAGCAACGATCGCTGCCATTTCTACGTCCAGTGGCCCCATAATCTGTGAGCCAGCCTCTACGAGCGTGACGGCCAAGCCTTGGTGACGTAGGTTTTCCGCCATTTCAAGGCCGATGAATCCTCCACCGATGATGACGGCTTTTTCCTTGCCCGGTACCGCAGTGGCAATACGGTCTACGTCCTCTACCGTCCGTAGAGTATACGCAGTCTCGATTCCTGCAATGGGCGGTAAGAACGGCGTTGCCCCTGGTGAGAGCACGAGATCGTCATACCTAATGACCTCACCAGACTCCGTGGTTACCGTCTGCTCATCTGGGTCAATGCTTGACGCGCGAGTATTAACTCGGACATCTAGATTGAACCTTTCTTTAAGCGCTTCTGGCGTCTGGAGCAACAGTGAAGAACGATCTGGGATTACTCCGCCGACATGGTACGGCAGACCACAATTGGCAAAAGATACGTGCCCGGAGGCCTCCAGAACGATAATGGTGCGATTTTCATCGTTACGACGCAGGCGCGTAGCGGTGGACATACCGCCAGCTACGCCACCGATAATAACTGTAGTGGGATTATTGGACATATCTGAACCTTTCAAGAGGATTGAGACAAGAAGGACACTCTTCCGAAAAATCCGTAACGCTAGCCAAAAATTCGGCCAAGCAGGCCCGCCGGGCCATTGCTTCCAGCGTTACTACTGCGTGGACAGGTGCACCATTGGTTGGCAGGAACGGAAGCTTTTACTTGCTCGATGTGATTACCACACCCCTCCCAGGTGGTCTTTCCACAGTTGTTACATTTCACAGGACGACACATAGAAATTCTCCCTTCGTTCGTATACCCCATGGGGTATAGCGCTTACCAGCACCAATATACCCCTGGGGGTATAATGGCGTCAAGGGTTCCCTGTTAGAACAAATGGAAACCGACATCACAGAAATGCGAAAAGCCCAGCCGAAGCCCCCCTGGCTTGAACATATGGCGATGAAAACTAGACTTCAAGTAGTTGAACTTTTGGTATGGAGATGCCTATGCGTAAGACCTTAATCAGCCTCACCGGCCCCGCCTTCGTTGCTGCAGTGGCTTACGTCGACCCCGGCAACGTAGCCGCCAACATCAGCGCCGGCTCCCACTACGGCTACCTCCTGGTGTGGGTACTCGTCGTGGCCAACCTCATGGCCATGTTCATCCAGTACCACTCCGCCAAACTGGGCCTAGTCACCCACCGCTCCCTGCCGGAAATCATGGGCGAGCGTCTCTCCCGCCGCGCGCGCCTAGGCATGTGGGCCCAGGCCGAGCTCATCGCCGCGGCCACCGACCTCGCCGAAGTCATCGGCGGCGCCATTGCCCTGCAACTCCTCTTCAACCTCCCCCTGTTCGCGGGCGCGCTCATCATCGGCGCGGTCTCCATCATTCTCCTCATCTTCCAGAAGAAGAACCAGTGGTTCGAGGGGCTTGTCATCGGCCTGCTCCTGGTCATCTGCATCGGCTTCCTTGCCGGCCTCGCCATCGCCCCGCCCGACCCCGCCGACGTGGCCGGCGGCCTCATCCCCCGCCTAGAGGGCAAGGACAGCATCCTGCTGGCCGCCTCCATGTTGGGCGCCACCGTCATGCCGCACGCCATTTACCTACACTCCTCCCTGACCAAGCAGCGCTACCCCGACCTGGAAATCCCCCACGTGCTGGCCGGCACCCGCGCGGACATCGCCGTGGCGCTGTCCATCGCCGGGCTCGTCAACGTGGGCCTGCTGGTCCTGGCGGGCTCGGCCCTCTACGGCGTGGACGGCACAGAGACCATCTCCGGGGCCCACACGGCGATTGCCAGCCACCTCGGCCCGCTGGCCGGCGTTCTCTTCGCCATCGGCCTGCTGGCCAGCGGCCTCGCCTCGACGTCAGTGGGCGCCTACGCCGGCTCCGAAATCATGGACGGCCTGCTTCACATCAAGGTCCACCTACTAGTCCGCCGCCTGGTCACGCTCATCCCGGCGCTGGTCATCATCGGCTGCGGGGTCGACCCCACTATGGCACTGGTGGTCAGCCAGGCACTTCTTTCCCTGGGCATCCCCTTCGCCATCATCCCGCTTTTCCGCTATGCCGGCTCCCGGGACGTCATGGGTGAGTTCGCCGCGAAACCCTGGTCTATGGCCGTGGGCTGGACGCTTGCCGCGCTGGTCATCGCACTCAATCTCGCCCTCGTGCTCCTGCCGCTGCTCTAGGCCGCCTACAATCAGCAGCCATGATTGAAGTAGCAGCCGTCGTCATCCGCAACCCACAAGGCCACGTGCTTACCGTGCGCAAGAAGTCCTCCACCAAGTACCAACTGCCCGGCGGCAAGCCCGAGGCGGGCGAGGCGCTTGTCGACGCCGCCCTGCGCGAAGTTGCCGAAGAAGTAGGCCTCACCCTCGACGCCGAGAGCCTCAACAAACTCGGCACCTTCGACGCTCCCGCCGCCAACGAACCGGGCGAGGTCGTCGTCGGCACCATCTTCACCTACACCCGCACCGTCACCGCCGACGAACCCCATGCCGCCGCCGAAATCGGCGACACCGCCTGGGTGGTGCTGTTGCAAAGTTCGGGTGGCAGGAAGACCTGCGTGAAATAATCACAGCCATGGGCATCTTCTCCGGTCGGCATTTCCCCGTGACATCATCCTGTGGGCGG
>NGUZ01000338.1 GCA_002154655.1 Corynebacterium kefirresidentii | reverse complement strand
AATTAAATCAATCAGAAATCAATGATGAAGATGAATTAGAAACAGGTGAAGAGTATAGTTTCTTCATATATCCAAATCGCTCAGGCGAATTATTTGCTACTCAAAACATGCCTGACATTACTAAAGATAAATATGATTTTGCAAAAGTGTTAAAAACAGACCGAGATGGTGCACGTGTAGATGTAGGTTTACCAAGAGAAGTGCTAATCCCATGGGAAGATTTACCG
>NGUZ01000337.1 GCA_002154655.1 Corynebacterium kefirresidentii | reverse complement strand
AGCCATGGTCATGAACATGCTATTGGTGCAGTTAGCTACATTTTAGAACAAATTGATGCACCAGTATATGGCTCTAAATTAACGTTAGCACTTGTTAAAGAAAATATGAAGTCACGTAATGTTAAAAAGAAAGTACGTTATTATACTGTAAATCATGATTCAGTAATGAGATTTAAAAATGTTAATATTACTTTCTTTAACACTACACACAGCATTCCTGATAGTTT
>NGUZ01000336.1 GCA_002154655.1 Corynebacterium kefirresidentii | reverse complement strand
TGATCTACATATTATTAAAGGCGATACACCCGAAGTACCATCAAACACAACACTTGGCCATGAAGGTATTGGTATCGTTGAATCAGTTGGTTCAAGTGTAAACAACTTCAAAGTTGGAGATAAAGTCATTGTTTCTTGTATCTCGTCGTGTGGTAAATGTTACTACTGTAAAAAAGGTATTTATGCACATTGTGAAAAAGATGGCGGTTGGATATTAGGTCACCTTA
>NGUZ01000335.1 GCA_002154655.1 Corynebacterium kefirresidentii | reverse complement strand
TTCAAAACTTAGAACACGCAAATTATGCTAAAAATCAATTTAAAGACAATGGTTTTGAAGTGCTTGATGGTACTTCATTCAATGAATTTGTTGTCAAATTCGATCAACCAATCAAAGATATAAATAAAAAATTAGCAGAACATGGATTTATTGGAGGCTTTGATTTAGGTGAAGCCTCAGCAGATTTCGAAAATCATATGTTAATTGCTGTTACTGAATTAAGAACT
>NGUZ01000334.1 GCA_002154655.1 Corynebacterium kefirresidentii | reverse complement strand
ACGTAAATTATCTCGTCACATTGAAGATAAATTTGCAAACTACGCAGCTTCTAAAGAAAAAGATGATAAAGACTTAGCTATCTTAGTTGGTGGTGCAGGCTTTACAGGTATCGAATTCTTAGGTGAATTAACTGAAAGAATTCCTGAATTATGTAATAAATACGGTGTTAATCAAAACAAAGTTAGAGTAACTTGTGTTGAAGCTGCGCCAAAAATGTTACCAATGTT
>NGUZ01000333.1 GCA_002154655.1 Corynebacterium kefirresidentii | reverse complement strand
ATCATGAATAAACCAATTGAAGAGTTACGCATTATCTCTTGTCATATTGGTAATGGTGCATCAATTGCTGCCATCGATGGTGGTGAATCAATCGATACATCAATGGGGTTCACTCCATTAGCGGGTGTAACAATGGGTACACGTTCAGGTAATATCGACCCTGCATTAATTCCATTCATTATGCAAAAGACTGGTCAAAACGCCGAAGAAGTTCTTAATGTATTAAAC
>NGUZ01000332.1 GCA_002154655.1 Corynebacterium kefirresidentii | reverse complement strand
ATCGACGGCGTTGTTCGTTTCGAACGTAAAGGTCGCGACAAAAAACAAGTTTCTGTATACGCAGTAGCTGAATAATTTTTGTCTAGTTAACACCAGAAGTGAATGCTTCTGGTGTTTTATTTTGTTTTAATACAAAAGTGTAACTTTATAGTGTTAATTTTTCATGCTTTAATGGATAATGATATAATGTTGTCATTAAAGAACAAATCGTAAAAGAGGTGAGATATA
>NGUZ01000331.1 GCA_002154655.1 Corynebacterium kefirresidentii | reverse complement strand
AACTTACATGCATTAAGTATTATTACTTTATATGCATTAACCATGTCTATTATTTCCGTAGTACAAACAAATCTTACAAATGAAATGATGGATGTAATTACACAAAGTCATTCCAATAAAGATTGAGAAGTCATTGGTCAAGGGTTAGCTAATTTGATTGTCGGGTTATTAGGTGGATATGATTCAAGCGCCTTAGTAGGTCAATCAAAATTTAATTTTAAAATGGGTG
>NGUZ01000330.1 GCA_002154655.1 Corynebacterium kefirresidentii | reverse complement strand
GCACCTATAGATCCAAGCATGTCGCTTATTACATGCAAATATGCTCCACGCATATTTAAGTTTTCTTCTACATCGCTCCCGCGCAGCATTATCCAAGCCACAATAATATTAATAAACAAGCCTACCAAGGCGATAATTAACATGCCTGTAGAAGCTACCTCAGGGGGGTTTTTAAATCTCTCAATAGCTTCATAAAAAATATAGATAGCTATTAACATCAAAGTAATAC
>NGUZ01000329.1 GCA_002154655.1 Corynebacterium kefirresidentii | reverse complement strand
AACAATTGAATTAAAAAGTTTTGATGGAGATTATAATGATAATATAGATGCTTTTAAAACAATTGCCAAAGCTTTAAATAAAGAAGATGAAGGTAAGAAACGTTTAGACGAGCATAAAGAGAAGATTGCAAAATATAAAGATGAAATTCAATTTGATAAAAATGAAAAGGTATTACCAGCTGTAGCGTCTAAATCTGGCTTATTAGCACATCCAAGTGAATCTTATGTA
>NGUZ01000032.1 GCA_002154655.1 Corynebacterium kefirresidentii | reverse complement strand
GCTGGCCCTAGCCGCCGCCGCGGAGGCCGACAGCGAGCACCCCGTGGCCCGCGCCATCGTGGCAGCCGCGGCCGCCCATCCCGAGGCCTCCCGTCGGCAAATCCGTGCAACTGGTTTCAGCGCCGCCTCCGGCCGAGGGGTCCGGGCCACTGTCGATGGCGCTGAGATCCTCGTGGGCGGGCCGAACATGCTGCGCGAGTTCAACCTCACCACCCCGGCCGAGCTCACCGACACCACCAGCGCCTGGACCGGGCGTGGGGCCGGTGTGCTCCATATTGTCCGCGACGGTCAGATCATCGGTGCGGTGGCCGTCGAGGACGAGATCCGCCCCGAATCCCGCGCCGCCGTGAAAGCCCTGCAGGACCGCGGGGTGAAGGTCGCGATGATCACCGGCGACGCGCAGCAGGTGGCCCAGGCGGTTGGTCAGGACCTAGGCATTGATGAGGTCTTCGCCGAGGTCCTGCCCCAGGACAAAGACACCAAGGTCACGCAGCTGCAGGACCGGGGTTTGAGCGTGGCCATGGTCGGTGACGGTGTCAATGACGCCCCCGCTCTGACCCGCGCGGACGTCGGTATCGCCATCGGTGCCGGCACGGATGTGGCCATGGAATCTGCCGGGGTGGTCCTAGCCAGTGATGACCCGCGGGCAGTGCTGTCGATGATTGAGCTGTCCCAGGCCAGCTACCGCAAGATGATCCAGAACCTGATCTGGGCCTCTGGCTACAACATCCTCGCCGTGCCGTTGGCCGCCGGAGTGCTCGCCTCGATCGGGTTCGTGCTGTCCCCGGCCGTGGGCGCGATCTTAATGTCTGCCTCGACCATCGTGGTGGCCCTGAACGCCCAGCTGTTACGCCGCATTGATCTGGATCCGGCTCACCTGGCTCCGACCGAGTCGAAAGAGGAACTCACCACGCCTACTCCGGCATCCACCGCCGTCCAATGATCCACCACTTCTCTCCACTGCCCCCATATGACCCTGAAAGGTGCTGTTGCAAAGTTGGGGCAGTAGGAAGAGCGACGTGAAATAGTCACAGCCATGGGTATCTTCTCCGGTTGTCATTTCCCCCGTGACATCATTCTATGGGCAGTGCGGTGGTACTGCCGCTACGGGGTGAGCTACCGCGATTTGGAGGAAATGATGACTTCAGCGGGGCGTGCCGGTCGATCACACCACGATCTACCGCTGGGTCCAGAAATACGCCCCTGAGCTGGACAAGCAAACACGGTGGTACCGGCAGGTACCTGACTGGCAAGCTAGTTCCTAGCGGGTGGATGAGACCTATATCCGGGTCGGCGGCAGGTGGTGCTACCTCTATATGGCGATTACCGCCGGTGGCCAGACCCTGGACTTTTACCTCTCTCCGAAGTGGAACGTGGCCGCAGCGAAGCGTTTCCTGGCCAAGGCCGTCAGATCAAGACAAGACAACAAGCAAGATGAGTTGTTGACACCATCGAAAACAAAAGTACGAAAGCCAAGAGCGGGAGTTAGGAAGTAAATCCCCACACTTACAATCCTTGACCGCCAAAGTTCAGAAAAACAAAGAAACCGGAGGTCACGAACCCTTTCGAGTTTGTTACCTCCGGTGTCGCAGTTTGTACAACTGCTCATGGTGTGATGTTCACGATGGCAGCTCAACATGGCTTTTCAAAAAGCGTATCCCGTACTGCGGATTTGAATTCTCCCGAGAATTAACTACACCCACACCCCACCCTTGTTGGCACAAATACAGCCTTAAAATCACCGTCTCACCGGTCGGCGACAGCGTATAACACAAAGAGGTGACATGAAAAATGCCCACCTAGAAAAGTCCAGGTGAGCATTAGAACATACGTTTAAGATTATTTCCCAGACAATTAAGTCCGGGGCGGCACCTTGGCCAGGTCTCGGCCAGTGTCCTCACGGACCATGCGGAGTCGTCGTGTCATCGAGTCCTGACCTGCGGTTTTCCGCTCAAATTGCTCTTGAATTGCCAGGTTCGTCGAGGCCACCCACAGCGCGAGCGTGATGTAGAGCATCGGCTCACGCCTCACACCGCGCTTGAAAGATTCCATGCCAGTAACGTGCGGGGACTTCATGATTGAAAACCGCTGCTCAGTAATGGCGCGAGCTGCTTCATAATAAGTCGCATGCTCCCAGGAACCGGGAACAAGCCCCCACTGCGCGCGTCTCCACTGCTCAGGGGTAAACGTGTGGGTGATACTCGACTTTGCACAGCATTTATAGTGATCTGCACTCCAGCTGGGTGAAATTTCTGGTGCCTCCTCGGGTGATTGAGTCATGGACGCCGGTTTGAGTGGGCATCGCACTCGCCCCTGTACGGCGGGGCAGACCAAATCGATTTTCACCGGCTTCTCTGAATTTTCTTCCTGCTTACGAGGGCGGCCACGGCCTTGACGCGCACGATAAGGCCGTGAATTAGTCCCCATGATCAGTGGGAATAAGGATTCGAGTCGAGCATCGTGGCGTTCAAAACCGTCGTCCTCTCCAAGTAGTTCCATCGTGCGTCGAACTATTTTGCCGTCGCCTGCGATCGCACGCGCGGCAGGGCAATAAAACTCACCGGCGACTTGCAGTGGTCCACTGGCAGGTTCGTCCCCTGCAGCGCTGTCAGATGCGAAAACAGTACGCCAGGATTTGGGATAGCGAACAACGGGAGCATAGCCTGCGGCAAGAAGCTCGTCGTTAAAGTGCCTTTTGACGTTGTAGCCCATGTCGACGGTTAGCAATGGCAAACGGCCACGCGTAATGCGCTGGTCAAAACCATTTTCTTGATGAAAACGAATAGCACGCGCCAGACCCTGCACCGAACCTGAGCTGGGTTTATCGATTGAAATTCCTGTGATCACCGGGGCGACCGAGTAGACCGCTTTTGGTGGTCCGACGCGGCATACCGCAGTAATGCCAACGGCTACCCCGCCTTTGGTACTACGCCGGGTACCCAGCTCGGCGTGCAGGGAGTGGTCTTCGCGATCGCGGATGTAGTATGCACCCGAGTATGCCGCGCCGCGGTGTTTCGTATCGCGGCTGCCTAGCCCCATTGACTGGCCTGCCAGGTCAATAATAGTCTCGTCGGCGACGATATCGCCTCGATACCCCTTGGGGGCCTGCTCATGGATTGAGCCTGCCACCAGCGAGTTTACAACCTGATGGAGCCTTTCAGATGCCATCTCGGAGGCTTGCTCTTGCTCCGGAGAACGCGCAGCAATCATTCGACGATGATCCCCATTTTTCACACGGCGCGCAGGGGCATCTGGCAGTGAATCCAGTGGTTCAAGCCGCCGTGTTAGCCACATGGCAAAAGCGCGATACGAGCCCTCGCCGCAAGAAAGATCTAGGTCGAGCCGCTCCTGTTGGGCGGGGTCTAGCGTCCATAGAGTGCGCCAGATCTCCGCCATCGAAGGCACACGCCGAATCCCAATCAAAGCCAAACCCACGGTGAGCACCCCCAGCATTGAGTATTTCGGGCCGGTGGATCTCCGTCCGCCCACGCCACGGTCCTGGTGAAAATAGAATTCGATCATCCGGTGCGCACCAGATTTTTCAATCACAGCCGCGCAGCTGTCCATATAGTCCGGAGAGATCATCACCCTCTGCTCCTGCACTGCAACTGTCATTAGAGGTCCTCCCCTTTACAGTGCAGCAAAGCTCTTGCCCCATCCTCCGGCGAAAACTGCGGCAGATCCGCTTCCAAATCGTGCAAAACCCGCAGGTCAGCAATGCCTGCCATTTTCATCAGCATCGCAGCCGGCACCCCCGGGTCAGAGGCCAGCTTTACCACCCAACGGTTCCGCAGCGCCGCTGCATTAAATCCGGGAAAACCCTGCTCAACGAGCTCTTCTGCCACATGACAAATTGCATTTCGAGGCATGGAATCCCCCACAATAGGAAAAACGAAACCGCTGCCGACCTCGCGTGCCCGTGTCAAAAGGCGATGCCCTCGAACCGGGCATACCACCGGGACCACGCGAGAGATAACTCCTCTTTTTCTCACAGCGATTTGCACTACCGTGCGTTCTGCCAGCTCAAGAGGGGAAATATCGCTGCCCCGCAGATGACGGATCTCCTGAGACGACAGCCCCGCGCCCGTAGTCAGATCTAAGATCGTCAGCAGTTGCGCGCGCAGCATCGGTCGCAGGCTCGGAGCAATCGCATACAACTCATCTTCCAGTGATGTTTTCGCAGCTGGGACCGCTTTGCGTCGCGGTCCTCGTTGACGATGAGGCTCAGGGAATTCATGAGGGTACAGCGTCCGGCCTGCAGCATAGAGGATCGTCCGGTATGTGCGCTGTGACCTGCGAGAAAAGACGTCATCCCGGAACAGCCATTTATCCACTGCAGGTCGTGTCAGCGCTTGTTCTTCGTCAACCGAGCCGAAAACGATCGCCTCATCGTAGAGGTATCGCGCTACAACGCGGGCCGCCTTGACATCAGCGACCTCATCTATAGCTCGGGTGTGCGCTTGGACAAGGGCTGCACGGTCTATGGCGTCACTCCGCAGTGGTCCCGCTGGGCGCTGGATTCCGATCTCCCTCAGTCGCAGATAGCGATCTGTATCAGGCAACGTGCGTCGAGTAAGGCGGCGCACCCTCGACGGGGATGCCTGACCAATCACCGACACAGCAGGAATACTGCTACGCTTTGATTCCTCGACGACCACTGGTGCTGCTGCAAGAGCCGTGAATCTACCCACGCGCGCTCACCGCCCTCATGCTTGAGGCGTTGGACCGGGTGACACTGTTGCTAAATATTTTGAGGCATGACAAGATAGGCGTATCTCCATTCATGTAACTTGCAGTGAATTGATTGGATTCTTTCGCTCAACGTTTTGCAGAACGTCGGCGACCACAGGGCGCGATCTTGCAGGATCGGGCCCTGATTATGTTTCGGATTTGTCCGATAATTGCGATTAGGTCACAGGCGCACCCCCACGATCCCCATGTAAGAGCCCTGCCTCAGAAAGCCACTGTGTCATCACATGCGACATGGAACACCCACGCTCCGCCGATTCAGCAGAAAGCTTCGCCACGATAGGCGCAGATAAGCGTAATTCGACGCGCACAATCGCGTCGTCAGGCACTACCCGACTGACCTTACGGCCAAAATGCGCCGACGGGATTTCCATCGAGCCTCCTTCACACAGCTACCAACACGTGGCACGGATGTGCCACGAAAACACAGGCAAAAGCCTGCGCCAGCCGAAAAAACTCCGGCTAGTAGTGACATTGAAGTCACGTCAAATCAGTAGCCCTGTGTGGGCTGTGTCTTTACACGTCAAAGCGCGATCCGCATTGGGCCTTTGTAGATTGCCGAATCAATGGGCCTTTGTAGATTACCGGCTCCAACCGGCACATAACAAATCACTCAACGACTTTTGCATTTGCTCAGACTTTCAACACACGGCGATCCCAGTCAGAATTCGAGTTTCGGCCCGCGATCTATCCAGCCGGCAACCCGCCGTCAGAAAATCAAATCCGCAACCAAGGCTTCAATCATCGCAACGTCAAATGTTTGGCTTACAAAAATTACAGCAACATGTCGAATCGGAATCCCAGGTATCCAGCGGATGCAAATGACTAAAGGAATCGCGCGCTTCCTGTTAAACGATGCGGATATACTGAGATGCTAATCAATCTCGACCGATAGAGTGAAGCCCACTCAGGTCGTAAATATCCACCAACCTGGCATGTAATGCCACGGGAGTAATCGGAAGAAGCGAATCATTGGACGAACCGTTAACAACACTCACGGTTAAACTCGATCACTTCACACCCCAAGGAACGCCGATGGTGCGTTTACCAAATGGGGTGCTATTAGCCGGGGATCAAGAGATCAAGAGATTGAGCCCTAAGGTAGGCGACATCCTCGTGTATTCCTCGGGCTGGGAAATCGCATCCGACCACAGCTGGGAAGTTAAGGCCCAAATTGGGGTTATCGAACAAAAGGCCGGCCCCGACGAAGTTCTTATAAAGACTTCGGACGGGTATGCCCAGAAGTTGGTGCATAGAAATACTCGATGGAGTATGGGAGATTACGCCCTCTTCAATGAGAGCTCTTCGATTTTGAAAGTGATCCCACAAGAAGCAGCGCGAAAAAGCACTACCGAGGATGAAGACAGCGCCTCGAAGTTTCGTATTGACCTAGACCCCGAGAGATTTCATTGGGACTATTTTGTCGGCTCGCACGAGATACTGTCCGACGCAAAACGAATAGTAGAGTTGTACACCACGCCCGAGGGACGAGATTTTATCTCACAGATGAAGGTTGATCCTGTACACGGGATCCTTTTCGCAGGTCCACCGGGAACCGGGAAGACCTTTTTAGCTCAAATAATGGCAGCCCAGTCCAAGTCCGCCTTCTATTTGGTTACAACCGCGTCTCTAGGTGGTCAACTGGTAGGGCAAAGTGAAGAACGACTTGAAGCAATATACGAGGACGCAGCTAAACAAGAAATGTCGATCATTTTTGTTGATGAGATTGATGTTTTAACTAAAGACCGTTCGAATGCGTATGAACACGGTTCCCGTCTCGTTAATGTATTTCTCACGAACATGGACGGAGTAGGTGCACCTGAAAATGTCCTAACTATCGGGGCAACCAACCGTATTTCCGACATTGACCGCGCGCTGCGCCGACCCGGGAGGTTTGACCGCGAAGTATATTTTCGTCTACCGAATCAAATGGACCGTCTTGAGATTCTAAAGTCTCGCACGCCAACGCTAGCCAACGATATTGATTTCGATAAAATTTCGTCACAAACCGAAGGATGGACTGCCGCAGAACTACGGTCGATTCTCCAGTACTCAGGAGAGTTAGCTGTCATCGAAGGTCGTTCAAGAATATATAATGATCACTTTCTTTTGGGATTTGAAAAAGCAACTACCGCGCGAAATGCTCGAAAGGGCGAAGAAAAGTGAATATTAAGAGTTGGTTCCGAAACTATAGGAAGAAGCACGAAAGCTTCCGTCGCTCACGGATTCTAAGGAAAATCGAGCGGCTTTCCCGTAAAGCGTCACCGCTGGGCGACATAAGACAGTTCCTCTATCTCGATGAATTGGCTCTTCGTAGCTTGTATATCTCCCGGTTCGGTCCTGAGGATGCCCAAACGACCCTTACTCAGACGAGAACAAAGGACTTAGGATTAACACTCGGAGGCGGTGCATCCATTTCTCGCGTCAATGATCAGACCTCGAATGGCACATCATCTATCAGCTTCCGATCTGGAAAAAGCAAAACCCTACAGATCGAACAAGTCTCTTCAGAACAGTCTCTTTTCAGAGATTTTGTGTCGAGAGAATCCTATGCCGGAAAAGAAAGTCAAATCTGGGACGGCGTGCCGCAATCCAACAGTCAACCAGAGTTACCGCCTGGTGGACTAAAACGCGGCCAACTAATTCAGGTCAGAATACGCCTAGAAGCCCATTCAATCTATGCCTATAGCACCATTGCTAACGCGCTTGTCGAAACCTCGGCCAATACTCCAGCGCTCGGATTTTCCCAGGACGACACCCTTATCCAGGCCGCCCAACTAATTCAGCAAATGCTAATCGGCCAAATTCCAATAAACTCGGAGCTCGTTGATTGGGACTGGGACAAAAAATCTAGCACACTCATCCGTCGCGCTGATGGCACGGCAAACAGTCCTATCCGCTTAGTCGGTCTTACCCAACTCGACAACTATTGGGGAGATGTTCGAAGCTTCCTTTTCGACCAATCCGAGTGCATTGCCCTGGTTCGAATTAGCCAAGATACCCCCTCAACTAGCTGGTCTCCCCTCAAGCTCTTCGATGCTGCTAGGGGATTGCCTAGCTTCGACGGCTTTGATACAAAAATCGCCGAGTTGAATTCCATATTAAGCAGCAAGCAGAAAGCAGAAACACCGGTTTCAAATGCAGCGGAAAGAACCCTCAGCCATTACCTACAAATCAGAACCGACAATGAGGAACTCAAGGTTCAACTAGAGCCACAAGTGAATGAGATAGCTCAAATGGTACCCGATGGTTCTCAACGTCAACTTAATGATGCATTTGACCAAGTTGATTTTTTACTTTCGTCGCAGGGAAGCACAGAAACCACTCCCGATGAGATCGGAAGCTTGCGAAGCAAGGCAATTAGATTAGAGCAAGGAACCGGAGCGCCACTCAAGAGCGAGGAGAACGTCTTACGCGCACCGAACGATGATTCAGATCTCTATTTGGTAGGCGATATCATCGCTCTGTACTGGTAAAGCGTATCTAGTCCGTAGTGACTATTTCACCGTCATTCGCAAGAGAGGGATCGGAAGCTTTGCGTATGAGGGCTACTTCCTCAATCACGACAGAGAGCGCGCAGCGCGCTCCCCACACGTGAGAAAATCAAGCCTTCCTTTACGGCGGAGCAACAGTCTGACAAAAGCGTCATCTACAAGACACAGACAACACAATCCCAACCGGAGCCGTTGCAGGAACAATAGGTCTGTCACCTGGTGTTGTTGCAAAGTTGGGGCAGTAGGAAGAGTGACGTGATGTAATCACAGCCATGGGTATTTTCTCCGGTTGTCATTTCCCCCGTGACATTATTCTGTGGGCAGTGGGTGGTACTGCCGCTACGGGGTGAGCTACCGCGCTCTGGAGGAAATGATGACCGAGCGGGGCGTGCCAGTCGATCACACCACGATCTACCGCTGGGTCCAGAAATACGCGCCTGAGCTGGACAAGCAAACACGGTGGTACCGGCAGGTACCTGACTGGCAGGCCAGTTCTTGGCGGGTGGATGAGACCTATATCCGGGTCGGCGGCAGGTGGTGCTGTCTCTATCGGGCGATTACCGCCGGTGGCCAGACCTTGGACTTTTACCTCTCTTCG
>NGUZ01000328.1 GCA_002154655.1 Corynebacterium kefirresidentii | reverse complement strand
TAATATCTACATTTTTATAAGATGATTTGCGTTTGATGATTGCTTTTTCAGCATCACCATCTACTTGAATGTCTACACCAAGTTCTTTTAATTTAACAGTAAGTGCTTCAACATGTTTTGGAACAATATTATTAATAGTAATTTCTTCTCCAACTGCTGCCGCTATACACATGTATGTCCCTGCTTCAATACGATCAGGGATAATTTGATATTCAGAACCATGTAAGCT
>NGUZ01000327.1 GCA_002154655.1 Corynebacterium kefirresidentii | reverse complement strand
ATAGATGATAAACTATCCCCTGCTCTAACAGTATATGTACTACTTGAATTACCGTAATTTGAACGACTTGAATAATTAGAAGATCCTGAAACTTTTAATACTTGGTTTGGAAAAATAAGATTTGATGATAAGCCATTTAATGATTTTAATTTAGATACAGTGATACCATAATGGTGTGAAATAGACCATAAAGATTCACCACTTCGAACTGTGTGCGTTGTTGATGCTT
>NGUZ01000326.1 GCA_002154655.1 Corynebacterium kefirresidentii | reverse complement strand
AGATTTCTTTTTACGTCGCACGACAACAGTTTCTGCAATGATTTCGATATCATTATTTGCTATTTTTAAGCCGTCTAACATATCTTTTAAAAAGTTTTCCTTTTGTTTTATTAGCTTTTTCATATGCAACTTCCTCCTTTGGCCTATCCATTTAATTATAAATCAAGCACAATGTATGCGCTATCATTTACATATAAATCGACTTTAATAAAAAAGTGGAAATGGAACA
>NGUZ01000325.1 GCA_002154655.1 Corynebacterium kefirresidentii | reverse complement strand
CTAGGGTTGCACTTACTAATCCAGGGTAACCTTTATGGAAACTAAAATATGCAAAGACTAATGCTACAATTCCATATACTGCCCATGCATGTAATCCCCAATGAAAGAACGAAAATTGAAATGCATCATTGATTGCAGATTGAGTACCTGCTTTATGTATAGGGGTTAACGTAAATGCGTGACTTATTGGTTCTGCAGTAGTCCAAAATACTAGTCCAATCCCCATACCA
>NGUZ01000324.1 GCA_002154655.1 Corynebacterium kefirresidentii | reverse complement strand
TCCAGCATTCATTGCAGATGAATGTCGTTTATGGATAACGGTTCATTATTTGCCAAACGAGCGATATGAAGATGTAGTTGCAGAAATAGAAGATTACTTGAATCGTGTGGCTGAGGCTGATATTTGGCTTCGGGAGAATCCATTGAAGTTTGAATGGGGCGGTGAATCAATGATTGAAGACAAAGGTGAAATCTTCCCTAGCTTCACCATACCTACTGAACATCCTGGAT
>NGUZ01000323.1 GCA_002154655.1 Corynebacterium kefirresidentii | reverse complement strand
ATTCGGTTTAATTTATTAGTGTTAGGAGATTTTCGGTTCTGTTGCAAAGTTAAAAATCATGTAACATTTATACTGAAAAACAAAAAATAATTAATACTAACAAAACTCTTTACTGTTAAAACAATATTTGCTTTTATAGTTTTGTATAGATGTGCATATAATTTTAACTTTGCAACAGAATCGTAATGAGCATGATAGATAGTGAATATCATATTGGTGAACCTTTAAAA
>NGUZ01000322.1 GCA_002154655.1 Corynebacterium kefirresidentii | reverse complement strand
GCTTGTTGTTGATCGTTTAAATGCTCGTTATGGTATTTCAGCATATCTAAGTTGCCCATAATGGAAGTCAGTGGTGTTCTAATATCATGTGAAATTGAATGCAAGAAGTTTGAACGTGTGGCTTCTCGTTCAGCTTTCAATATGGATTGTCTGGTTTGTTTTAATAGATCCACATTCTCTATTGCCAGGGTAATATCGTTCAACATAGAGTCTAATATTGAATTGTCATA
>NGUZ01000321.1 GCA_002154655.1 Corynebacterium kefirresidentii | reverse complement strand
ACTTGGCATAGCAACGAAAAGACCTGAGTTCCCTTCAATTACACGTAAATCGTGAATAACAAAAGCTTCGTCTAATGTAATTGAAACAAGTGCTTTCATTCTGCCATCTGTTTGTATTTTTCTAAGTCTAACATCTGTCACTTTCATGTAGTGAGCCCCCCTAGTATATATATCTTTGTTTGTTAGAAGCTTGACAATTCTTTAATCAAGGAAATTATATTCCTTTTACTT
>NGUZ01000320.1 GCA_002154655.1 Corynebacterium kefirresidentii | reverse complement strand
AATTTCTTCATCTTCACATTCAATCATAATCGCATCGTGTATAGGTACTATAATCTTGAACGTTTTTTGATCGCACTGTGCTTTGTACACTTTTAGCAGAATGTGCTTGAAAATATAACTCGCTACAGTTTGTACGTAGATTGCCATAATACTGCTACCTTGAAATGCGCTCATATCATGCTCAATACTATAAGGCATAGGCATGGAATTACTCTTTTCAACGTGCTTCTT
>NGUZ01000319.1 GCA_002154655.1 Corynebacterium kefirresidentii | reverse complement strand
GATTATTAACTTTAACTTCTAAATCTTTTGTTACAGTAGCTTCACCCTTAATGAAAGTAACTTTGTTTTTCTTTAATAATTGCTTCACACCACCTGTGAGCGTGCTAACAATGTGTTGTTTACGTTGCACTAATTTAGAGAAATTCACTTTCATCGCTTGTGTCTCAATTCCCCAATCATTAGCCTTACGTATATCATGTGCTTTCGTTCCATGTTCGAGTAGTGTTTTAG
>NGUZ01000031.1 GCA_002154655.1 Corynebacterium kefirresidentii | reverse complement strand
ATCTGAGCAGATGGCACGCCCTGCCCCTCACGCAGCCGCTGAGCTTCCGCCACGCGCTGCAGCCTCCGAACGGAAGCCCTCGCCAATCCAATGAAGCGCGGCATTCTGCTGCACTGCCGCATCGGCTCCGCGATAAATTGTGACAGCGCCACCACGGTGACCAACTCCCCCAACGTCACATCGCCGGAAATGGTTCGATAGCCCGCGTACAGGCCCACCGCACTCAGCAACAGCACATTGCTGCCCATCGCCACGGCTTCATAACCTCCGCTGACCCACGCGAGCTTCCGAGCATCCGCACACGCCTCTTCAGATTTACGCGCATATCCACGGTAGGCCGGATGCGCGCCAGCCACTCCCGAGATCACCGGCAGCCCCTGCAGAATGTCGGTCATGCGCGCGGTCACTCGCGCGAGCAGAGTTTGTTGCCGCTCCGCGCGGCGTTCAATGATCTGAGACAGCCGGTGCAGGACTATCAACACCACCGCGCTGAGCACCAACACCACCACTCCCAGTGGCAGATCAATCAGCGCCAGAACAATCGTGCAGAAAATGGCTCCCACCAGCGCACTGATCCCCACCGGGACCACTTCGATGATGTCTACCGCCTGCACCACGTCTTCACCCACCACCGTGGGCAATTCCTGGCGAGGCAGACTGTCCGCATCGTCGGAATGCCCACCATGGCTCACCACCTGCGAGGTGATGCCTGCCCGCAATTCACATACGTTCCGAGCCGACGTAGCCTGCAGTATCCGGAACCCTGTCTGCCAGCTCACAGACACCGTCGCCAGCGTAGCGCCTAAGGCTGCGATTCCACCCACCAGGTGCCACACATTCTCGCTAGCGATAAGACTGTGCGCCAACCATCCCAGTAACACCGCAATCATGGCTTCTGCCACGTGGTAGATGCTCAGCAACAAGCCACTCAGAGCCATCGCGCGAGAATTTTTTCTGACCAGCCCGCGCAGCGTCACCACCTTGTTGTCAGACACGCGCCTGCCTCCCCTGCTCATTCCAGGCGGTCCACATATCGGCATATGTTCCGTTTCTTGCTGCCAGCTCCTCGTGCGTACCTGTTTCCACCACGCGCCCGCGCTCCATCACCACCACGCTATCGGCGGAGGTTGCTTGGCTGAGCCGGTGCGCAATCACCATCGCCGTCCGTCCGCGGATCGCCGCGCGGGCAGCGTCCTCCAAGGACATCGAAAAGGCCTCGTGTGATTGCTGTGTTTCCTCGAGGTCACCGTCATCTTCGGCCGTTGATTCGTCAAGAATGACGACGCCAGCCCGAGACAATGCCACCCTGGCCAGCGCCAGACGCTGTGCCGCCACCGCATCTACGTGCAGGCCCCCTTCGCCCAGCATTGTGTCTAAGCCCTGCTTGTCGCCATGGGACAAGGATGTGCACCAATCTTCCGCACCGGTTCGGCGCAGCGCATCCCATATTTCTGCGTCGCTGGCACCTTCGGCTGCCAGCAGGAGATTATCGCGCAAACTCATCGCGAAGACGTAGTTTTCCTGGGAGGCAACGCAAAAGATCGAGCTTCTTTCTTGCGCACTCATTCCCACCACGTCGCACCCCCCAACGGTGATCACACCCGGCTCTGCCATCTCGAGGGTTCCAGAGACAATTTCCGCAACCGTGGACTTGCCAGCTCCCGATCCGCCGACCACGCATACCGTGCACCCCGCAGGGATGTGGAACGCCAAGTCATGCAAGATCTCTGGGCCATCCTCGTACCGATAATTCAGGCCCTTGACCTCTACAGCTGGACTCTGCCGATGCGAGGAGTAGTCATCAATCGGCTGTGGCGTATCCGCACCCGCGGAGCGAATGAGTCCCACGATGCGCCCCAAGGCCGCCCCGCTGCGCTGCAGTTCATCAAAGGTGAACAGAATCGTGCCGATCGGCACGAACTGACGGTGGAACAGAATCAACGCTGCCGAGATCTCGCCCACCGTCACCGCATCTTCGCGGAAGAGCAACCAGCCTACGACAGACAGGGCTGACAACCCCATGAACTCCGCGAAGTTCTCCCGCGCCACCAGCCCGGAAAACACACGAAACGCAGCGATTGATTCGTCCCGCGAAGCCTGCGCGTAGCGCCTGGTGAGACCTTGGCGGCTATCCACCAGCCGATGCGAACGAACCGAACGAATGCCCTCCATAGAACCTTGCAAGGAACCGATGACACCGGCTTCTAATTCGCGTTGGCGTCGATACAAAGGGGCAGAACGAGGAAGATACCATCGCAACCCCAGCGCATAGAACGGAATCCCGCACAGCCCCGCCAACGCGAGGCGCCAATCCAACCCCGCTATTCCAGCGCTGGCCACCACGACCATCACCAGCGCGCTGAGGGTCGATGGAACCGACTTGCGGGCACTGCTCACCAGCGCGGCGACATCCGCACCAACTCGGCCCAGCACCTCTCCCCGGCCCAGGGACTCCACCGTGGTGGAAGGCAGATTCAGCACCGCGGCGACGGCGCGCTCACGCAACTTCGCAACTACCTGGGCAATCGTCACACCCGTCAGCGCCTCCGCAAGGCCAGCGACAACGGCAGTACCAACACACGCCACGGCAGCCCACACAATCACCTTCAGCACGCCAGACTTGCCGTCACCGGCGGCTACCGCATCGATGACGCTGGCCAGCAGATAAATGGGCACCAGAGAGAGCAAGGCACCGGCGAAAGTGAACAGCACCGCACTAATTGCTGGAGTTGCGGTGCGACGGAGCAGGCGGCCAATCTCCGCAGCGGACTCACCAGGCAAAGCAGTGGGAAGTACGGCACTCACTTAAGCGTGAGACTTTCCTGCCGGTTGCAAGGTGGTCCACTCGCGGTCGATGAACTCCATCGCCTCGTCCCGCGATACCCCGCCGTCTACGCCACGGGAAGGGTCTCCCAGAGCCACGGTCCATCCGTCTGGCACGGCGGCGAACGTAGGCCACAACGAGTACTGTCCCTCGTCGTTGATAAGGGCGAAGAAGCTGCCCTGTTCGTCATCAAACGGGTTGCTAGACAACACGCGCTCCTTGTCTCATGATGCGGAAATAACGGGTTTATGGGCTGCGTTGGCCAAAGTGGTGGCACAAGTGCAGCAAGCGTGAATTAACTTAGCATAACCTAATATGCAGCTTTTGAGGGTTAAGTAAAGAAAAGTGTGTCCGCATGCCACCATAACCCCAGACCACACACCACAAATCACCAAAGAATAGCTCCCCGAAAGCTATTACCCACACCATCCCGCACCTCCGGCCACATTTGTGCTAACCGCACACCGGTTGGATTAAAGGATGACCACCAACCGCCCCAGCTGCCCACTATGCGGCAACAACACAAAGAAAAACGGCACCACCAGCAAATCAACCACCCGTTGGCGCTGCACCCACTGCGGACACTCCTTTACCCGCAACACCCAAACCCACAACAAAAATACCGCCACCATGGCTTTGTTCATCCAATGGGCCACCGGCACCCAATCTCTAACCACCTTCGCCGCACACCATGGCGTAACCAGGCAAACCATGCACCACCGATTCCGATGGTGCTGGTGGATCATCCCCACACCCACCATCGACTCATTCCGCATCCATGACCAAATCTTCCTCGACGCGACCTATCTAAAGTCCGGATGCCTCCTGATCGCAGCCAGTAAAACCCACGTCATCAACTGGACCTGGGCCAGACACGAAACCACCGCCGCCTACACCGAACTCCTACGCCCCATTGCCGCACCACTAATCGCAGTCACAGACGGCGGACAAGGTGCCCAATCAGCCATCCACCACTGCTGGCCAACAACACGCATCCAACGCTGCCTCGTCCACGCCCAACGAACAGTCCGCCGCCACACCACCAGCAACCCCCGCACCGATGCCGGCAAAACCCTCTACCGCCTAGCCCTGAAACTCACTCGCATCACCGACCTTGACCAAGCATCCACATGGGTCGCCCACCTGCACGAATTCGACCACACCTACCGGGAATGGATGAACGAGAAAACCACCATCAAAGACCCTGCTACCGGCGCCTACACCAAGGTCTACACCCACCAACGCGTCCGAGCGGCCTATCAATCATTGCTATCTCTGCACCGCAGAGACCTGCTGTTTACCTACCTGCAACCCCCACCAACAACCATCGACCCCGACAACCTTGCAGCAACAACAAACAGCCTCGAAGGTGGCATCAACGCCCCCATAAAAGAACTAGCCCGCAGACACCGCGGACTATCACTACCGCATCAACGCACAGTGATGGATTGGTGGCTGTATCTACATACAGAAGTCCCTGACGATCCGGTCAAGATCGCCAGGGACCAACGATGGGGTCAAGACGCACTTTCCACAGCAACAGACCTGATCACCCACAACACCACAGCCACTACCAATGACATCGGTGCACCAGCAGAATACGACACCGCCATCGACACCAGCTACCAACACAACCTCGGCATCCAAAAAGGCTGGATCAAATAACCGCAACACGCCCGGAAAAGACACACTTTTCTTTACTTAACCCGCATTGGCCTGCCGTTATGCGCCCGAGCCTCCCCCAAAAAATCAGTAACCCCGGTGATATGCATCTAAAACGCAGGGATCGCTCCGGGGCTTTCATAGAAAATCGTAACATTTGTCCCCATGAATTCCAACGAAAATCTGACGATCAATCTTGACAAGTGGTTCTCACCTGCGCGGATGAGCACCTATGCCCACCACCCAGATCCTGAATCCCTCTACCTCTGGAACACGCGCGTCACCAAGGCCTTCCTGGAGGACCTCCAACATGTCGAGGTGCTGCTACGAAACTGCGTAGACGCCGCCGTCGCTCCGCGCTACGGACCCAGGTGGTACACCCACCCGGCCATCCCCTTCGAAAAACCGGCCGAGAGAGCCATTAAAAAAGCAGAACGCCGTGCCTGCACACGAAGAGAGCAAGCCCCACCGCCGGGGCGGGTTATCGCTGAACTCAGCTTCGATTTCTGGGCCTACCTGTTCACCAAAACCTACGCCTCTACTCTCTGGCCGCTGGTTCGTAAAGATTTGGTCGGCACACAGGCACCTGCCACTGGCGGAAGCAAGCCTGATGTCCTTGTTCCCAGCCTTGACGAGTTCAGAAGTGAAGTTGGTGTGGTCTACAACCTGCGTAACCGGTGCGCCCATCATGAGCCGATTATCAAAAAGGACCTGCAGGACGAAAACGATAACCTCGATCGAGCGCAGCAGGCTATAGAGAAGCTGTCTACCTGGATTGATCCCTCTGCGGCGGAGTGGATAGTCGCTAACTCCAGACTTCCCGAAGTGCGGGACGACAGACCGTCGCCCAAGGTATGGGGGTAACTATCGCGGGTGATGAGGCTGTGCTCGTAGGTTAGCGTCGGAAACCTTGCCCGGGTCTGCCAGGACAGACCATGGGCAGAGCACATCACCGCAGCCAAGAACGTGCAGGGGTTGGTATAGGATTCTCGACTCGTTGGCCCCATCTTGTGGGGCTGTAGCGACCGCGAGGGTGGGGTCCCAGCTCGGGGTTAAGAGGGGAAGAAGCCCCGTTGCCGCTACGTTTTGGGTCTGGTTAGTCGTGGCTGGGTTTGGGTGACTTAGTGTCTTTCAGGTGTTTCCTTTCGGCCTCAGCTGCGATGTTCAATGCGGCGTTGTGGTCCCGGTCGAGTGATAGGCCGCATTCTAGACATGTGAATTGACGGTTACTCAGGGAAAGATTCTCGTTTTTCCAACCACACCTCGAGCAGGTTTTGGAGGATGGGTAAAACCGGTCGATGACCTCTAGAGCAGCGCCGGTGCGCTTGGTTTTGTACTCCAGCTGGCGACGAAACTCGCCAGGGATCCCCTCAAGCATTCGGCGGTTGAGGGATGATTTCGCCCTCACGTTTGTTCCCGGTGCGTCTACGGTTCCCCTGGCTGAACGAGTCATGCCTTTAACATTGAGGTCTTCGATGCCGATCAGGGCATAGTTGCGGGCCAGTTCGGCGGTGATCTGATGAACAAACCCATCGCGCTGCAACTTCAGCTCGTGGTCGACGCGTTTGATCGTGGCGATGAGCTTTCGACGGCGGTTGGATCCCTTTTGGCTCCGGGCCAGCTTTTTACGTAGGTTTTTCGATCGTTTGATGTTGCGCTGGAGCAGTGGTGGAAGCTGGATGACTGTGGAGCCATCCGAGAGCGATAGGTAGTTGTGGATGCCGATATCGATGCCCAGGGTGTCTGCTTGTTTTTGCCGTCGGGTTAGCGATGGTTGGCGTTGAGCTGACTTAACCATCACAGCGACGTACCAGTAGCCGCCTTTTTGGGAGATCGTAAAATTGCTGATTTTGGCGTCAGGGTGGTTCTGCAGAGCTTTGACCAACCGTCTGGTGGAGCCATGGACGCGTACGCGCAATATCCGGTCTTTTTTATCCGGCTTGGAGGCATGCGAGAAAAGATTGGCCAGGTATAGATGCTTGTACCCGGTGATCTGGGGCTGCCCTCGGGGTGGAGGGCAGCCTTTTGGCCCCATTCTGCTGTCTGGGTGAATGGTGACTGATTTCCGAGATCGGTGGGTCTTGCGCTGGGGTTTTCCCATAGCCCGGCCTTTTCTTCGACCAGTTTTACTGGCGTAGTAGTTTTTCATGGCCTCGGCTGCGTTTTTGATTCCACTGACGGGGCAGCGACGGTTGACGAGATGGAGAAAGGGGCGGGCGCCCTTGGTATCGGGACTCCAGACAGCATCAAGCCGTTCTTGGTGTTGAGGTGACCATCGTTTCCCGTGGTCTCGTTGCCACAGCAGTTTTGCTGCCTCCCGGTGACGCCGGATTTCGGGAGTTAAAACATCTGTCTCAAATGAAAAACGGTGCGGTTTTTTAGTGCTGGGTTGGTTTCGGCCTCTTTTTTGATCAGCTTGTTCACGCTGCTGGCGTTCACGCCGGCAGCCAGGAGCTGATCTTTTCTTGCCCGGTAGTTTTCGTCGTACTTCTGCCAGGCTTCGGTGAATGCGTTGAACCCCCAGTGTGCTGCCCGTGTCATCTCCTCAAACAGGGCTTCTTGCTGAGGGGTGGGAATGAGCCGAAACACGAAGCCTTCGTGGTCATGATTGGTGTTGGGTGAGGATTTTTTAGCTTGTGGTGAATTGGTCATCCTTGTTGCCCTTTCGTGGTGAGTGGACGAGCAGGATAACTACTGGGGTGGACACCCTCCGATAGCGTCGAACTTAAATTCGAACTGGGTAACGGTGGTTCACAGGGGCGCAGGGTCCTGTTAGGGTGGCGAGCGTCTCCCCGTAGAGGGGGCCGTCGGCTCCGGACGGAAGCAGACGTTAAAACCGCACGTGGATTGCATTACTGAATTTCCGGGCATGGGCCCGGGGAGACGGTTTTGCTTGGAAGCGTGCAGAGTGCAGTTTCGGCTGTATCTCAGCGTCATCCCGCGAGGGATGTCTCGCCTACTTGAACTTTTTGGGGCGTCTTGATCAGCTTTTTCGCTGCTCAGGAAGAGGTTGCCCCCCCTAGGCGCATGGGCGATCCCACACCTCTTGCACTTTTTGTTCCACTTGGTTGTTTTCCCTGGCTGCATGGGGGATTTATATCGATGCCGGGGTGGGTCTTTAATCAGGTGTGTCTTTTTGGGGTACGCCCTATTGTTACACGTGCCTGCGACGGAATGCCGCCTACAAAATAGGACCACTTCGGCCATTGTTTTACATGAACAAATATCGAAAGACGTGCCGAGCGACAAAACGGGATTTAGGATGTAAATCCCCACACTTACAATCCTCGACCGGAAAAGTTCAGAAAAACAAAGAAACCGGAGGTCACGAACCCTTTCGAGTTTGTTACCTCCGGTGTCACAGTTTGTACAACTGCTCATGGTGCCCGGGGCGGGACTTGAACCCGCACGTCCTTATCGAACACTGGCACCTGAAGCCAGCGCGTCTGCCAATTCCGCCACCCGGGCAGGGTGTGGATGTCTTAGCGACTTGATAAAGATACCACGAATGCTGCTCAGAACTACAAATCTGCAGGAAAAATAAACTATTTCGGGCAAAGAGAAGGGAAATTTCTGGGAACTTTCGCGTCGCCATCTACGTTTCGAGGTAGTGAACAAACTATACTGATCGCTACTGATCGCTACTGATCGCTACTGATCGCTGCATGGTGGAAAGGAGAATAGCTCGTGGCGTTTTTAGAAAAGCTGGCGAAGCTGGACTCCGCCATGCAACGCGGCCTTGATAATGGCATGGCACTTGTCTTCGGCGGCAAGGTCGTTCCCGCGGAGATTGATGAGCTTTTGAAGCAAGAAGCTCAGGACAATCTCGCGCGCGGCGACGATGACAACCTTTATAGTCCGAACGTAATGACTGTGGGTGTCTCCTCCAAGGATTTGGAGAACTTGTCGCAGGATCGCAATTTGCCGGCCGATTGTGCAGACCAGTTGTCGCGCTTCATTCGCAATAGCGGATGGTCCCTTGCGGGCCCCGTGATTGTGCGGGTGGCGGAGGAATCTGGTTTGCGTACGGGTCAGCTTCGCGTGTCCTCGTTTATTGATCACGAGCCCACGGAAGAGACCGGCTTTGAGGCTATTTTCCACGACTTTGATGGTCAGGAGGACCAGATGACCGAGCAGCACGAGAATACGGCTGATGACGCGGTAACTACCGCTTTCATTGCTCCAGATAGTCAACCCGCCCCGCAGCCACAGGGCCCCGCAGTCAATCTGATGCTGCAGGATGGCTCTTCGCGCGTTTATCACGTGCAAGAAGGCTCCAATATTATCGGCCGCAGCAACGACGCCGACCTGCGCCTGCCGGATACTGGCGTATCCCGCCAGCACGCGGAAATCACCTGGAACGGCCAGGATGCGGTTCTGGTGGATCTGCAGTCCACCAACGGCACCACGGTGAATGAAACGCCGATTGATAATTGGCTGCTTGCCGATGGCGATGTGATCACCATGGGCCATTCCCACATCGAGGTCCGCATCACGGGCCTTGATTCGCACAGCTACTAAGTTCAGTTAAGGAAGGGAGGTCGCCATGGATGCAGTCATCATGCTGGCGCTTCGCATCGGCTTGTTGGCTCTGCTTTGGATTTTTATCCTGGTGGCCTTAAACGCCATGCGCCGCGATACCAATAAGTCCGCCGGTGCTATCCGCCAGCAGTCGAAGAAGGTGGGGGCACCGCGGCGTCGGGAAGCGATTAAGCAGCTGTCCATCGTTGAGGGGCCGTTGCAAGGCTCCCACATGGAATTGGGCACACTAGAGGATTGCACGCTGGGCCGCGCCTCTGACTGCGATTTTGTCACGGGCGATGATTATTCTTCTGGCCACCATGCCCGGCTATTCCGCCGCGGTAGCGAGTGGGTCGTGGAAGATTTGGAATCTCGCAATGGCACCTTTGTCAATGGCGTGCGCATCGACCAACCCGAGGTAGTCGGCGCGGACTCCGAAATTAAGCTGGGCCGCACTACCGTGAGGTTGAACGCATGACACTGAAGCTGAACTTCTTTGCTAAGTCCGATCGCGGCCTCATTCGCGATAACAACGAGGACTCAGGCTACGCCGGTCCTCACCTTTTGATCTTGGCCGATGGCATGGGCGGCCACGCGGCGGGCGAGGTTGCCTCCGAGCTGATGGTCAACCACCTAGAAATTTTGGACCAAGATCCGGGCCAAGAAGACACTAAAGCACTGCTGGAAGCAGCCGCCGAGCAGGCCAATGAGGCCATCAGTGATCACGTCAAGGCCCATCCAGAAACCGAAGGCATGGGCACCACGCTATCCACCATGCTCTTCAACGGCACGGATTTCGGCGTCTGCCATGTGGGTGATTCTCGCGGATACCTGCTGCGCGACGGCAAACTCGAGCAGATCACCAAGGATGATACCTACGTGCAATCCCTGGTGGATAAGGGCGAACTGGACCCAGGCGACGTCTCGTCGCACCCGCAAAAGTCCCTCATTCTAAAGGCCTATACGGGCCGCCCGGTCGAAGCAACGCTATTTACTCTCGACGCCAAGCCCGGCGACCGTATCCTGTTGTGCTCCGATGGGCTTTCGGATCCGGTAACCGCCTCCACTATTGAGACCGCACTGGGGCAAGGCAGCATTGAGCAGGCGGGATCTACCCTGGTGGACCTAGCCATCCGCTCCGGAGGCCCGGATAATGTCACCGTGGTTATCGGTGAGGTAACTGAGGAAAGCCCCCAGGAGCACGAACCATTCCGCGTCGGCGCCCTCGCGGGCCCTACGGAAGACCCAACCCATCCGGATTCTTCCGCCTCGCGGGCGGCACAGCTCTCCCGCAAGCCTCAGGTAATTCCGCCGGCCGTCATGGCGGATGCCGAGGACGAGCGCCCGGAGCCCACTGAGGACGAAGCGGAGGAGGAAACTTCCGGCCGAAAGACCGGCTGGAAGGTCCTTCTTGCCCTGCTCATCGTCCTCGCACTGGTCATCGGTGCCGGACTGTGGGCAAAAAACTTCTTGTCCAATAATTATTACGTAGCTACCAACGAGGCACAGGAAATCACCATCCAACAGGGTGCTGATTACTCCGTCTTTGGCAAGGAACTACACTCCACGAACCAATACGTGTGCATCAATGACAGCAATTCGCTCCTCTTTTCCGGCGAGCCATGCAAGGGCGACTTTGCACCGCTAAAGGTTACGGACCTACCGGAATCTGAACGCAGCGCCGTCGACCATCTCTCCACTGGTGATCTGGGTGAGGTGCAGCAGCAAGTCAATGATTTGGGCGATAAGGCGCTCAAGCCATGTATCACTGCGCCGAGCCAAAAAGATAAGAAGGATGCCAAGAAAAACAAGCCTGGCGTCACCTGCCGGGAGGTGTAGGTTGTGAAAAAGTTTTTTAGCCGAGGAACCGAACTCGGCCTGCTCATCCTAGCCGCCATTGTCTTCGCTATTACCTTGGTGAGCTTGGAGCTTTCCCAGGACAACGCTCTGACCATGGACCTGGTTTATCTCATTGGCGGGTTCATTGGCATCTTTACCGTCGCCCATCTGGTGATGTGCTTCTTAGCACCTTATGCCGATCAGATCATGCTGCCCATCGTGGCGATCCTCAATGGCATCGGGCTCATCATGTTGGCCCGCCTAGATCTGGTTAAAGAAAGCGGGCTCGCGGTGCGTCAGGTCATGTGGACCGTCGTCGGACTCGTACTCTTCGTGCTGGTCTTGGCCATTTTGAAGGATCACCGCTCGCTGACGCGCTACTCCTATATCTTGGGTGCCGCAGGCCTTGTCCTGCTGGCCCTGCCGCTGGTATGGCCGCAGCCTGCGGACGTGGAGGCACGCATCTGGATAAACTTGGGTCCGTTTTCAATCCAGCCCGGCGAGTTCTCCAAGATCTTGCTGATCTTGTTCTTTGCCATGCTGCTGACGCAGAAGCGCTCCCTATTTACCGTGGCGGGATACCGAGTACTGGGTATCTCCCTGCCGCGCTTGCGCGACCTCGCACCCATCCTGATCATTTGGGCCGTCGCGATCGTCATCATGGGTATCTCCAATGACTTCGGCCCAGCGCTGCTGCTGTTTAGCACCGTCCTTGGCATGCTGTTTATGGCCACCGGCCGAGTGAGCTGGCTGCTTATCGGCGTTGTCCTCGTCGGAGTGGGCGGTTTTGGTATTTATCAGATCTCCGCGAAAATCCAGCAACGCTTTTCTAACTTCTTAGACCCGCTGGGCAATTATGACGTCACGGGTTTCCAGCTCTCCCAGTCGCTATTCGGCTTGTCTTCCGGTGGCATCTCTGGCAGCGGCTTGGGCGAGGGGCATCCAGAACTCGTTCCGGTGGCCCACTCGGATTACATCCTTGCTGCAATCGGTGAGGAGTTCGGCCTCATTGGCCTTGCCGGCGTACTGGTGCTTTTCGGTATGCTGGCCATCCGCGGCTTTGGCACTGCGCTGCGCACCCGCGATACCTATGGCAAGCTGGTGGCTTCCGGTCTTTCTCTTACCTTGGCAGTCCAGGTCTTCGTGGTCACCGGCGGCATTTCTGCCCTGCTGCCGATGACCGGTTTGACCACGCCGTTCATGTCTGCCGGTGGTTCCTCTCTCATGGCTAACTATGTGTTATTGGCGATCTTGCTGCGGATCTCTAACGCGGCTCGTCGCCCCATGCAGGAGACCTCGAGCAATGCGCCGAGCGATACCTCCATGTTCCCGTCGGTCCAGGAGGCTCACCGATGAATAGATCCATCCGTCTAGTGTCCCTATTCGCCATCATTTTGACGGCCATCTTGCTGGTCAACTTGACGGTGATCCAGGCTTTTTCTGAAGATAAATACGCCCATAATCCGCGGAATATGCGCGGCTTCATGGAAATGCAGACCACCCCGCGCGGACAGATCTTCGCGGGCAATACCGTATTGGCACAGTCGACGCAGAACCCAGACGAGACCTACTCGCGCTCCTACCCCATTGATTCACCGGCCTTTGGCAACTTGACCGGCTACTTGTCGAGCCAATTTGGTGCCTCGGAACTAGAGTCCTCCCAAAATGACATCCTCAATGGCACCGATGATTCATTGATGAAGCAAAACTGGCTCGATGCTCTGGCCGATAAGCCGAAGCAGGGCGCCAATGTAGAGGTCACCATCGATCCTGTACTCCAGCAGGCTGCCTATGATCAGCTTGTGGGCCCGGGTTACGAGGGCTCTGCGGTTGCCATTCAGCCTTCCACCGGCAAGATTCTGGCTATGGCCTCCAACCCTGGCTATAACCCGAATGATCTGATGGGCGATTCCGCTGAAGATGTTTGGGCCAACCTGCAAGAGCAGGAGGGGCAGCCGCTGGTCAACCACGCCGGTGCAGAAACGCTGCCTCCCGGTTCCATTTTCAAGATCATTACCACCGCGGCCGGTCTGAACAACGGTTTTAATCCTTCCTCCACCTTGACCGGTTCCAATGTCATTACCTTGCCAGACACGGTGACGGAGCTGACTAACTATGCCAACCAAAAGTGCAACGGCCAGGATGCGGTAACCCTGCAGACCGCCTTTGCACTGTCGTGCAATACCGCTTTTGTGGAGATGTCGGAGCAGCTCGGTGCAGATGAATTGCGCAAGTATGCCAAGGCCTTTGGCGTGGGCGAAAACTATGACCTCGGCGTCTCCACCTCCGCCGGTACCTTGGGCGATTTGCCGGATGGGGCGGCCACGGCGCAGTCCGCCATTGGTCAGCGCGATGTCACCATGACCGCGCTGC
>NGUZ01000318.1 GCA_002154655.1 Corynebacterium kefirresidentii | reverse complement strand
TTTATCCACTGATCTATCTAATGTGATTACAGGAATACCCTCATTGTTCGCTGACTCCACAGCACTTGAAATCGCACTTGAATCTGTTGGATTAACAATTAAGTAATCAACTTGTTGTTGAATTAAATCTTCAATGTCATTCGTTTGCTTAGCTGAATCGTCTCGAGCATCTACAACTTTAACTTTCATTCCTTGAGCTTTAGCATCTTTTTCAATTCCATTTTTAATTTT
>NGUZ01000317.1 GCA_002154655.1 Corynebacterium kefirresidentii | reverse complement strand
CCACTTGCAGCTGATAATGATGAGTTGGGTACACCAATAACCATATCTGCATTTGCAGGGCTTTCTTGTGCTAATTTTTTTCCAGATGCTTTACGAACAGCATGAACATTTTTGCCAGCAATAGTAGAATCAGGACGAGCGAAATAAATATATTCCATAGCTGAAATAGCCGTATTTGTATGACTCGTATATGATTTCACTTCAATACCTTCATTATTAATAACAACATAT
>NGUZ01000316.1 GCA_002154655.1 Corynebacterium kefirresidentii | reverse complement strand
GAGTTGTTCCGTTCAATGCTCGCTAATCTAGGACGTAACGGTAAGAATGAGCGTGTACCTGAAATGAGCCATTATCAACGTGTAGACTTCTTCACAATAGATAGTTTGCGTTTCTTACAATCTCTAGGAAAACGACTGGTATTTATTGCTTGGGAAACAAATTTCGAATTTTATACACCAGCAGGGCAACAAATTACTCAAGCAGTACCAGATATTCGAAAAACTATCCGT
>NGUZ01000315.1 GCA_002154655.1 Corynebacterium kefirresidentii | reverse complement strand
ATTTTACCAACGTTGACACCACTTGGCATTGATGCGTATCATCCTTTCCCTAAACTTAACAATAAAAGTTTAAATATCTTCGTAGATATTGATACTGAAGATGCAATCAACTCAGCAATCGTTCAAATCCCGTCACTCATTCCAAGATTCTTAACTTATAATGAAGGTGCTAAACAATATGTCGTCATGGTTGAAGACGTCATCACATATTTTATCAATTATTTATTTACA
>NGUZ01000314.1 GCA_002154655.1 Corynebacterium kefirresidentii | reverse complement strand
TTAATAAGTAATTATTATTGTACTTATCACATTAATAACCAATTCTTATACTTAAATTTCTGAAAATTGCTATATTTTAAAAATCAGTTTGTTATACTTTGAGTTAACTAACAAAGGGGGGCATTTTATGACCACTAATACAAAAGAAAGAACATCTTTAGTTAATAAATTTCTAAATGGTGTTGAAAAAGCTGGTAATAAATTACCAGACCCTGCAATGCTTTTCTTCTTA
>NGUZ01000313.1 GCA_002154655.1 Corynebacterium kefirresidentii | reverse complement strand
TTAGTCAAGTTCCCTATCACTTTAGATAGTACAACTTGGATATTCGATGATAGAAAAGTAAAAATTGAAGACATTGAAAGTGGTGTGTTTGAAGGAACGAAACCAATTAGATTCGAAGATAATCGCGAATGGAATAGAGCGATTCTTGAAGGTCAAACGAATCCACCTACTTTAAACTCAGAGATAAAATATCGTAAGCGTTCTGTATTAGAAGATTCATTTGCAATCAATA
>NGUZ01000312.1 GCA_002154655.1 Corynebacterium kefirresidentii | reverse complement strand
AGTGTTTAATATCGATGTCGTACTTAGTACGGACCCTCGTACAGGTAAACCACTGTTAGTGACATATGACTTATTCGAACGTAATTATTCATAATATATAGATAAACTAAGAAAAGGGAATTTTTATCATGATGGAGAAAGATAAAAAAGTAAACATAGGTTTTATTGGCTATATTATTTTAGTCTTTGTGTTGTTAATAAGCGCATTGCTTGTATCTATCTTGATAGGTGA
>NGUZ01000311.1 GCA_002154655.1 Corynebacterium kefirresidentii | reverse complement strand
TACATTCAAACTGCTGGTGTAGCATTCGGTATTAAAAAACGTGGTAAAAAAGCAGTTGCTATCACATACACTGGTGACGGCGGTTCTTCACAAGGTGACTTCTATGAAGGTATCAACTTTGCTTCTGCTTATAAAGCGCCAGCAATTTTTGTTATCCAAAACAATAACTATGCTATTTCTACACCACGTAGTAAACAAACAGCAGCAACTTCATTAGCTCAAAAAGCTATTG
>NGUZ01000310.1 GCA_002154655.1 Corynebacterium kefirresidentii | reverse complement strand
TGAATAGAGGTGGAATAATGAACCGTCAATCCACTAAGAAGGCTCTACTGATACCATTTATTTTAATGGTACTTACTTCGATTGCACTTGTAGTTGTATGGTTTATCTTTAAACCATTAGTCGCTACAATTGCAGCAGCTATTTTAGTCGTGATGATTATTATTAGCATCGTGTTAGTCAGACAAGCCTTATTGAAAATGGATAATTATGTGGATAACTTAAGTGGTCACAT
>NGUZ01000309.1 GCA_002154655.1 Corynebacterium kefirresidentii | reverse complement strand
ACAGTTGGTGAGGCAAATAAAGCTAACAAAGGGTTTTCATTTACGGTTGTGTGGGAATACTTTAAGAATAATATGCAGGCCTCAAGAATATTTATTACGTCATTGATTATCATGGCTACTGGGTTTTCGTATACTACACTAGTACCAGTATTAGTACATGATCTCTTTCCCGGTCGCTCGGAAATCTTTGGTGTGTCAATGACCTTTTGTGCTGTAGGTGGTATGATTGCAAC
>NGUZ01000030.1 GCA_002154655.1 Corynebacterium kefirresidentii | reverse complement strand
CGAAGAGAGGTAAAAGTCCAAGGTCTGGCCACCGGCGGTAATCGCCCGATAGAGACAGCACCACCTGCCGCCGACCCGGATATAGGTCTCATCCACCCGCCAAGAACTGGCCTGCCAGTCAGGTACCTGCCGGTACCACCGTGTTTGCTTGTCCAGCTCAGGCGCGTATTTCTGGACCCAGCGGTAGATCGTGGTGTGATCGACCGGCACGCCCCGCTGAAGTCATCATTTCCTCCAGAGCGCGGTAGCTCACCCCGTAGCGGCAGTACCACCCACTGCCCACAGAATAATGTCACGGGGGAAATGACAACCGGAGAAAATACCCATGGCTGTGATTACATCACGTCACTCTTCCTACTGCCCCAACTTTGCAACAACACCCTCATGTTTGCCGCCGGTCTATCTGAAAGAATAAACAGGTAAAACCACGTTCCGGCGAACATACGCTAAAGCATATGCTTTAGCGTATGCTGTGCCATATGTTTAACCATATGGTTAAACATATGGCAAGCGCTGTGGGGCATATATTCACTCGCCCCATCGCGGTAGCTATGCGTTTTTCAACGCCCGATACACCGTAGGTCTTGAACGGAATTCGTGTAGGCGCAATCAGGGGCTATAAAGTATCGCATTACTTGCATCCAAACCTGTACATTCAGAGAATTGCCTTGGACTGGCGGTAACAGGTACCAGATATGCGTTCGTAAAATTCGCGCGCGTTAATGTCGCTCCACGAAGGTCTGACTCGCTAAGAATTGCGTTCGTAAAATCTGCGTCGGTGAAATCTGCCGATTTCAAGTTAGCCCATGCCACCATGGAGCCGCGAAACGAGCATCCTTTGCATATGCTTCCTTCGAGATTGATATCCGTCAGGTCATAGTTGGACATATCTTTCCCGGAAATGTCTTTCCCAGCGAGCTCCGTGGCCCACGATTGAGGCATCGTTTTGTACATTTGCTATTTAATCTGCGGTGAATTGATAATCCATTGCGGGCAACGGCCTTGGTAGCCAAGGCAGTGTAGGAACGATAATTATCGTCTACTTTGCATAAACATCGCACATGCTCTGTAGGCCCAACCGCATAGTGCGTAGGCACGCCGCCTAGGCCTAGTGGAGTAATTCCTCTCCTCCTTTTGCAAAACCCGTCCATGTAGGGATACGTGCAAAGGGCTACTTGTAGCTGCCCTCAAGTCCATCGAGTTTTCTGGCCAACACTCTAACTAGAAGTACGAAAACTCTGGTAGTAATACATAACTCCGGACATATGCTAAAGCATATGCCGTGCCATATGCCTAAACATATGGCCTGCCATATGGCAGGCGCGATAGGGTGCAGATTTTCCGAAAAGCGGAGCTTACTTTCCCAGTTTAAGGCGCAAACATTAAGGGCGGTGTGTAACTTTCTTCTCTGCACGCTTGTTCAAAATGAACCACACGACCTGAAGGACAAAGGGGATGAGGTAGGTAAATATTGGGATAGCGACATTTAACAACCTCAGCTCAATGGTTTGCTGAACTCCCGCTGCATCCTCTGATCGCACCAACAGGAAGGCGGAAAGCGCTATAAAGCTCAATACCTCAATGAGGGTAACCGTCCACCACAGAGCCCACGACAGTTTCACAAGTTTCTACCTTTCCCGCTCAAAAATCCTAGTAGGCGCGGGGATAAAGTGAAGTTATTCCCCAAACGCCAATCTAAGAAACAAATTTTTCCTATAAAACGTTTACAGTGGGAATTGTAGCAAAATACCGTGCCCCATCAGGGATGGTTCAAGCGCTCTGACTACACGACAGGTATAAATGTCACTTACACTTTGGCGTGCGTTTACCGCGTGTGGTAGATAACGCAGAGTCGTTAAAAGACAATCCTCCCCTAGTTCAGGCCACGCTATTTACTCTTATCCCACGCTGCTTTAGGCGTTTTCAGCGCCCGATACACCGTAGGCCGGGTGACTCCGAATTCCCGCGCCAAGGCTGCTTTCGACTCCCCCGCCAATGTACGCTGCTTAATCTCCGCCACCTGCTGCGGACTAAGAGCGGGTTTGCGGCCTTTGTACTTGCCGGCCTTTTTGGCCAACGCAATCCCCTCCGCCTGGCGCTCGCGGATAATGGCCCGCTCAAACTCCGCAAAAGAACCTAGAATTCCGAGCATTAAATCTGCGCGCGGGTCCGTGGTGTCTTTCGCAAACGCGAGATTCTCATGCAGGAAAGTAACAGTCACGCCCTTGCCGATGAGTTCATCAACAATGCCGCGCAGATCGGTCAGCGATCGGGCGAGGCGGTCAATCGACGAGACGACGAGTTCGTCACCGTCGCGCACATACGCCATACACTCCACTAGCCCAGGGCGGGCAGTCTTAGTGCGGCCGGAAATCTTATCTTCAAAGAACCGGTCAATCCTGCCGGAAGCATTGAGTAGTTCTTTCTGACGCTGATTATTCTACTCCACCGTGGAAACACGGATATAGCCCACCCGCTGCCCACGCGAACCAGGGTCATTGCCCATTAGTCTTCGCCCCGCGAGGGTGTAAAGGCAGCATTCTCCTGGGCGATGACCGCATCACGATACGACTCAACCACCCGCGCCAAGTCAGACAACTGTGCCCCGTCGAGACCATCAGCGTCAGCAAGCAAGGATTGCACAATCCTGCCCAACGCCTGCTGCCCCGACGACAACCCACCATGCAGATCTTTCACGCGCGCCAACGCGGGCACTTCGTCAATATGACTTTCAATATGGAAACCGTCAGACGATAACACCGCACTCACCACTTTCTGTAAACATGAGTCCTAGACCCCACTAGACACGTGTAAAACAATGCTAGGAACGGCCCTATTTTACAGGCAACATTCCGCCACGGACACGCGTAACAATAGGGTGTAATCAACTGTTACATGTGTCACCCGTCTCGGAGAGAATAAGAATCAGAGCACGATCCTCTACGTCCGGTTCCTACCCCAGATCATTCCCACCGAAAGCCGCCGCCAACCGGCCTGACCTCGCTCACTCGCCGGGCCACGGCATCACCATGGGGCTTGACCTTCGAGCCGGGAGCCCGGGTGCTTGCCAAGGTCCAGCGAAGCTCTCCTGCTGCCGTGAACTATCTCGCGGTGGACATCGCGTCCTACGAGACGGCCAATGAAATCAGGGAATTCCTGGCCGGAAATGGGGCGTCATCCCTGGCCTTTGCCTCTGATACCGATACGCGGCTCATCACCGCCTACCGGATAAACCAGGTAAGCACCGCTGTAATCCTGGACGCCGCGGGCACGGAGGTCTTCCGTGCCGTGGAGCCGGGTGCTGCGTAACTGCGGACGGCACTGGCCGCGGCGGGAGCCGGCTCAGTGAAGCCCCTTAGCCTGCGGCGGGCTCAGATGTAACTGCAGATTTGTTCAGCATCGCAGCGCTGAGGGTCGGCCACCTCGGCGGTTGCATATTGTTCGGCCACGGTCACCCGGAGCGCGGTGAGCTCCGCGATTTTCCGGTCCAGGTCCTGCAACTGTTTCCCCAGGACATCCCGTACGTGGGTGCAAGGCGTCAAACCGCTATCGCGGATCCGCAGAATGCCCTGGATCTGCGCCAGGGTCAGCCCGGCGATTTGGCTGCGGCGAATGAATTCGAGGCGGCTGAGGGTGTCGTGGGTGTAGTCACGATAGCCGTTGGCCGAGCGCTCAGCCGGTGGGAGCAGGCCCCGGTCCTCATAGAACCTGATCGTCTTGGTTGTTATACCGGCAGCATCAGCAACTTCACCGATTCGCATTTCGGGTCCTCATCTCGTTCCAAAAAATCGCATATGACCCTTCCATCGTACTGGAACGTTCCGCCATCGGCACCCGCAAACCAACAGGTCCCGCCGCCAGCTTGACCTTCCCCCTTAGTGGAAGGTTGATAATGGGGTGTGACGTACTACTGGCCGTCCGGTTTCGTGTTGGGGTCCCCTGTCGGGGTCCCGGACACGAGCCGGACATATGAAGGGATGATCATGTCAATAAAAGTGAAGGGCCGGGAGCGCTCTGGCCTGGTGCTTGCGGCAGGCACTCTGCTGTCCTCCCTTGGTGTTGTGATGGTGGCGCTCGTGTGCTGCGGGGTACCCGTTCTGACGGCTGCAGCCGGTGTTTTCGCCGCGGCCGGCGCAATGGCCGGCAACCTCTGGTTCATTGCCGCCGCAGCCCTTGCCGCGGGGGCCCTGCTCCTGCGGGCGCAGCGTCGGGGCAGCCCGGGGACGGATTGTTGCGCCCGTTCCCGCCCGGGGGCCAGCCTGTCCGCGGGTTCTACTCCAACACCTCATTCATCGTCGGAGCAGGAGCGGTCCGGGCAGTCCCGGGCCGGTGCTTCTGAGGATGCGGGGTCACAGGGATGACGGGTGTTTTGGGTTTGGCCTTTCTGACCGGAATGCTTGCCACGGTGAATCCATGCGGGTTTGCGATGCTGCCAACCTATCTGGCGTACTTCATTGGTTCAGGCCCCGGTGCGGGACGGAAGAGGCCGTTGCTTGCAGGTCTTCAGGCCGGGGTTGCCCTCAGCGCCGGTTTCGCCACTGTCTTTGTTACGGCCGGCCTGCTCGCCGCTGTAGGCCTGCGGTCGGTGGCGTCGGCGCTTCCCTGGGCGGCGGCGCTGATCGGAGCGGTTATTGTGGTTGCCGGCCTTGGCATGGTGTTCGGATGGCAGCTGCCCGGGGCGAGGTTGAACCTGCCCCGGATTCTGAAGACGGACGGGACCAGTTCGGGCCTCAGGGCGGTCTTTGGCTACGGGGTGGCCTATGCGGTGGCTGCGCTCTCTTGCAGCCTGGCCCTGCTGCTGGCTGTTGTCGCCCAGGCTGTGTCCACCGGGAGCCTGGCCGGGCTGCTGGCGGTCTTCGCCGCCTACGCCTTGGGCTCCTCGGTGGTGCTGGTCCTTCTGTCCCTCGGTGCAGCGGTAGCGCGGGACGTCCTGGCACGCCACGTCCGAAGGATCCTGCCGTTTGTTAATCGTCTCGGCGGAGCCGCGCTTATCCTCGCAGGGATCTACCTGTTGCTCTACTGGGTTCCGGCCCTGTCCGGCGGGCAGGCCGGGGAGATCATGGGCGGGACGGTCACCGAAGCCAGCGTGGCGCTGTCCGGTTTCATCTCGGGCAACTGGCCCATCATCACCCTCACCGCGGTGGCCGCCGTCCTCGCCGCCGCGGCCCTGGCCCTGCGGCGCCGCAGTAAAAGCAAGGCACAGGACAACAGCGCAATCACGGATGGGGCTGAGAGCAGCGACAGCACCGAAGCGTGCTGCGGCCCGGAACATCTTCTTCCCGACACGGCGCCAGGGCGCACCAACCAGAAAGGAAACCCATGACAACGACCAGAAACCACCGGCGGATCTTCACCATTACTGCCGTCGTAGCGGCCGCGGCCCTCATCCTGGTCCTGGCCCTCACTGCGTTGAACCGCGGGAGCGAAACCGCTCCCGCCGCCGGGCCAGCGGGCGCAAACAACGTGGACAGGATCGAGATCACATCTGTGGACGGCAAGGCCCTCACCGTCCCTTCCACCCGCCCGACAGTGCTGTATTTCATGGCGAGCGGGTGCTATACCTGCGTTCCGCAGGCAGAAGCGATGAAGGAACTGGAACAGGAATATGCCGATAAGGCAGACTTCGTCGCCGTGGACGTGACGCCGGAGACCACAAAAACCCAAGTGGACCAGTTCCGCGAAATGGCCGGCACACCCGGATACCCCTTCGTTGTCGACCGGACCGGGGAACTCACCCAAGAGTACGCGGTCACATCCCTGGACAGTACCGTCGTCATCGCACCTGACGGTGACATCCTGGGCCGGGTCGATTCCCGGCCCATGAAGGCCGATGCCCTGAAGGAATTTCTTGACACAACACTTCCGTAGCAACACCGATCTCTTCGCTCCCGTTCTTGACCTTCCCGTGCAGGGGAAGGTGCAGACTGGGGACAGTATGCAAAAAGGAACGCCCCCGGGGTGTTCATTCGAGACTCCATGGAGGACTAATGCCTGAGGCAGCACCAGATTTTGATTTAGCCGTGATCGGTTCCGGAGGCGGCGCCTTCGCCGCCGCCATCCGGGCCACCAAGCTGGGCAATCGGGTCGTGATGATCGAACGCTCCACGGTGGGCGGGACCTGTGTGAACACCGGGTGCGTTCCCTCCAAAGCCCTGCTGGCCGCCGCCGAAGCCCGGCATGTAGCTGTGGATGCGACCGGAAGGTTCCCCGGGATCAGCACTTCCGCCGCCCCGGTGGACATGGGTGTACTGATAGACGGGAAACGCTCCCTGGTCGAGGGAATGCGCTCGGATAAATACGTGGATCTGGCCGCTGACTACGGATGGGACCTGCGCCAGGGCACCGCGGTGTTCGCCGGCACCCCGGAGGAACCGGTCCTGGAAATCACCGGACCCGACGGCACCCGCGACTCCCTGACCGCCGCCCATTATCTGGTCGCGACCGGTTCGACCCCGTGGGCACCCCCGGTGCCGGGACTGGATGAAGTCAACTACCTGACCTCGACCACCGCCATGGAACTGAACGAGGTGCCCGAGTCCCTGATCGTCTTCGGCGGCGGGTACGTGGCCCTGGAGCAGGCGCAGCTTTTTGCCCGCCTCGGATCCAAAGTGACCTTGCTGGTCCGCTCCAGGCTTGCCTCGCACGAGGAACCGGAAGCCTCCCGTGCGCTGATGGGCGTCTTCGCCGACGAGGGCATCCGCGTGGTCCGCCGCGCAGCCGTAACTTCGGTCCGCACAGATCCCGCCGGCGCAGAGGTCCTTGTCACCGCCACGGTCGCCGGGGGCCAGGAGGAATTCCGCGCCGCAAAGCTGCTGGTAGCCACCGGCCGACGCGCCGTCACCGTCGGACTGAACCTGGACGCCGTCGGCGTCAAGACCGGCGACACCGGCCAGATCCTGGTCGAGAGCACACTCGCCAGCTCCAACCCCAGGATCTGGGCCGCAGGGGATGTGACCGGGCACCGAGAATTCGTCTACGTCGCGTCCGCCCACGGAACCCTGATGGTGGAGAACGCCTTCAACAACGCCGGGCGCGAGGTCGACTACCGGCACCTGCCCCGCGTGACGTTCACCAGCCCGTCACTGGCCGCGGTCGGCATGACCGACAAGGAAGCCAACGAGGCGGGCATCCGGTGTGAATGCCGGGTCCTGCCCCTGGAATACGTTCCCCGGGCACTGGTGAACCGGGACACCCGCGGCTTCATCAAAATCGTCGCCGACGCCGACACCGGACGGATTGTGGGGATCACCGCCGTCGGCAAGGAGGCCGGTGACCTGGCCGCCGCCGGAGTCTACATCCTCGAGGCCGGAATGACCGTTGACCAGGTCGCGAACCTCTGGTGCCCATACCTGACCATGGCCGAAGGGATCAAAATCGCCGCACAGTCCTTCACCACCGACGTTTCCAAACTCTCCTGCTGCGCCTCCTGACCCGCGCCAGATCCCAGCCTAATCCCATTACGTTGTTGGCAGTTCCGCTTGAAGGAGCCCAGGATTCGTACTCCTAGCCCCATGCTGGGGCAGGCTATGTTTATCTGCGTTCCTTCTGCCTTGTGGCAGTGGAACTAGTCGCTGGCTTCGGTATGGCTTATTTTCGTCCCTGTCTGAAAATGATCCGGGGGGGTGTTCCCGATCTCTGTCTTCGCATAGATCAAGCGCGTTAGCATTTATTACCCTTAAAGAGTGATTACCAACGAACTTCGAAATTTACTAGCCAAAGCAACCACCCATGCACAGCGTTTTCAAGACGGAGAAGACCACACTGTAGCCGCAGCACTCCTCACCAAATCAGGCAAACACGTACTCGGTTTGAACGCGCACCACTTCCTCGGTGGTCCTTGCGGGGAAGTCTCGGCTTTAGCTAACCATGCTGCTAGTTATCCAGAGGACCCAATCCAAGCAGTAGTCGCCGTATACGGACCTACTGGTCAAGTTATTCCTCCCTGCGGTAAATGCCGCCAGGTGCTTTTTGATGTTGATCCGTCCATCCGGTGCATCGTGCGCGGAAGCAATGGACTTGAAGCACCTACCGTAGAAGAACTCTTACCATTCGCATTCAACTGGCGAGATATAGAACAAGAGCAGCGCATCTACATGTGGGAAGGCTACGAGGAATCAATTCGTAGCGGAGAAAAGCAACAAACCATCCGAGTAGATGATCCTTTCCATGAAGGAAGTGCCCACATTGTCTTCGAGAAAGAATCCGGAGAGGTCGTCACCATTCCTGCACAGGTCACGTCCGTTGTCTCTACCCAGCGAAGTGAATTATCGGAAAAGCAAGCTCGAAATGACGGTTTTGGTTCTCTCACCGAGCTTCAGGAAGCGCTAGATACTCACTATCCCGGATTAGCTGCCGATGACGAAGTCGACCTCGTAGAGTTCAAACTCCAGTAATTCAAACAATCTAAAAGCGCACTTACCCTTTTTGTAGAAGCAGTAAAACTACACCAGAGTTTGTGACTTAGGGGAGTGCTTCACATCTGCAAAACCGACGACTAATTTCTTGTTTTTTCTGTGTGTCAGCTCACTAACCAAAAGCCTAGGACACGCACCTGTGCGCCTTGTTTATTGGAGCGCACGGGGATACTGGAGACTACGAGTACGCACTAGACGCAGCCAACAGTGCCGCCAAGCACCTACAGGTAATACAAGCGGAGTTGCCTGCCACTTCCCCACTGGACCGCGACGCCGGCATGCTCGCTAAGTTTGTGCGCGCGGGACAGGGAAATCTGTCTCAACAACGACCCGCAGATAATCCCGACGAACTTCTAGACTTAGCCACCAGCCTCAAAGAACGGCTGGAAGGGGCGGATTCTAGGGGTCATTTTTCTTTGGCTAAACGCGGTTTTAGGCCGAATTTCGGCTCTCGACCACGAGCTCTAGGCCACGGGCTTCGTCCTCGTTTGAGAACCAGCCGGTGGCCTTGGTCGGGCTACGCCGCAAGCGGTGGCGCGTTGGGGAAAGCGTCGGTGCTAGTCTCATTGCGTCCGCGGGTGAAATTGGGTAGCCGAAAGTTTAATTGCTGGGATTCTGTAAACTCTGTGTGATTAGATTCACACGCCCCGACAGCGCTTCAAAAAGACCTTCCAGGCGTTATAGGAGCCACCGATAACGCCCGGTCGGGGCCGTTTGGAACGCTGCCGCTACGTCAGAGCCCGAAGGCTCCGCCGCTGACGAGGATCACGATACCGAGGCCGATGAGAACGATGGGAAAGAGGATGTGCTCAAAGCGTTCGAGCACTTCCGCGATCGGGGGGCGGGTTGCGACGAACCTTGCCAGGGCCACCAGGACCGCAACGAGCGCGAGGAAGATAACGCAGTAGGCGACTACTGCGAGAGGCTCCACGCTGAGGAATACAGGGGTGTAGACGCCGATATTGTCGCCACCGTTGGCAAAGGTGACGCCTGCGACCGCCCCCACGCCGACCTTCTTGCCGGCAACCTTGGCCTCGTCATCGTCGTCACCGTCTCCGCGCCAGGCCTCCCATGCGGCCCAGAGGCCGAGGCCCAGAGGGATGAGACCAAAGTATGGAATGGCTGCCGGGGGCAGAAATGCTCCGGCGCCGGTGGTCACAAGGATCGCGGCGACGAGGATGCCCGCGAATCCGAGGTACTGGCCGGCCAGAATGCGGGCGGTGGTGCCGCGCTGGCCTGCCCCTCGCGCGAAGAAGAGGGAGAGCACGATGATGTCGTCGATGTTGGTAGCTGCGAACAGGCCTATCGCCTGCAAGACCGAGGTGAGGATCATGCGTCCTCCCCAGCTACGTAGCACCCGGGAAGCGTGCAGACGGGATCGATGCACGGGGCGTCTTCGTCTACTGCCAGGGTGGCATCGACCAGTGCTGTCAGTGCCTGTGCCAGGTGCGGATCGGCGATCTCGTATCGTGTCCGACGCCCCTCTGGCTCGGAGACGACAATCCCACAATCGCGCAAGCATGTCAGGTGGTTGGACACGTTCGGGCGTGTCAGGTCCAGATCTCGGGATAGTTCCGCCGGGTAGGCGGGATGGTCAAGCAGGGTCAAGATGATCCGGGATCGAGTGGGGTCGGCCAGTGCACGACCCAGGCGGTTCATCACGTCGAGACGCGAAGCAATAGTCAGCATGCGCTGAACTATACAGCGATCGCTGAACTAGTCAAGTTCCGGGTAGCGGTGCAGCTGTGTGCGCTGCTGAAGAGACAGTGAAAGTAGCAGAGATGGCGCAGACTCCGGCAAAGTTGCGAAAACAGCTGAACCACGCTCGTTTCTGATGATCGGCCCATGTGCGATTTGTGCCGCGCCGAAGGCAACCGAATTGGCTCGAAGTTCCGTAGCGTTGAAAGTTTCCGCTCGAACCATAAGTCACCGGAGGTGCTCACCTTTGACGAACTTGTCGAACGTTCACCGTGGAGCGTGGAGCTTGCCGAGAGGCAGGAAGAGTCGGAAGCGGAATTTCCTGACTTCCCGTTCTCAGGAGCGCTCCTGCTCACGTCAAAAATTTACTTCTGTTGTGCAACCCGAGGCGAAACTGCGTGTAACCGGGGTGTTGCCGCGGACCTAATACATCTGGTCAGGAAGTTTCATAAAAGCCCCTCGTCCGTCACGGGGCTTTCAAGAAACATCTTCAATCTTTCCACGAAACCCCTGGCCGGCCGAAGGAAAACGGCGCTCAATAAAAGGAAACTCCCCTAGTGCTTCTCGTCGTTGGAAGCACTAGGGAAGAATCCATATCCGCAGTACGGGATATGCTCTTTGAAAAGCCATGCTGAGCTGCCATCGTGAACATCACACCATCGAAATCCGGAGATGGAAACCACAGAAGTTTCCACTCCGGTTCTTTTTATTTTTCCTAGTCGCAGTTCTTCTGCTTAGTACGCAGCATATCCATGCTCATCAATCATGTACTGGGTAGCAGTATTTAATTCCTGCTGGGAAATATCCCGCAAACTCGGCCCCGCCGCTGACCCTCCCCAGTGGTCGTAGTAGCGGGGGTTGGGGTGGAGTTCGGATAGTCCTGCGAAGTGCTCATAGCACTAAGGCAACCACACCCACGCCCGCTACGAAAGGCCAACCACACTAACCTTGTGGACAACCCGCACAGGGCTAGTGTGGTTATCCACAGAAATCCACGTTGGTTGCAGTGTTCGATAGCGTTTAGGCGGGCATGTCGGTATGGGCCTCTTGGCTTGAGGCATAGGCTTTTTAGAAAACCTCCTCAACCGCTACACCCCACGCATGCCGTGCGAGCCGGTCTTTGCGGTCATTGATACCGAAACCACCGGCTTTAACAAGCGCTATGACCGCATCATTGGACTTGCTGCCGTGCGCGCTGACGCGAACTTCAATCCCGTTGACTCCTGGCACACATTGCTCACCCCTGACACCAACGCCGTGTTCACTACTCGGGGGACACCCCCGCCCACCTCGGCATTCAACCCTGCTGTGGGGGTTACTCGTAGCGAAGCGAGCTGAGCATCCCGGTTTCCATGTGATAGGCGTTATGGCAGTGAAATGCCCACTCACCGGGGTTGTCAGCGATCAGGTCGGCGATCATGGTTTCACCGTGGCGGAGAAGGACGGTGTCCTTGCGTAGTCCGCCGCTGCCGGGCAGCGCCCACGTGTGGCCGTGGATGTGCATGGGGTGGGGCATCATGGTCCTGTTGCGCATGACCATCCGCAGGCGCTGGCCCTCCTGCACGGTCGCGGAAGAGGATTGGCCGTCGGTGAGAATGCTCCATTCGTACGGCATCATCTGCCCGCCCAGGTCGATGCTGACTTCTCGGTCTGGTGTGTCCTCGGGTAGGAGTGCACGGTCTGCTGGCTTCAGGGAGGACAGAAGCAGTCCGGTGGACGACAACTCGGGGAAGTCGACATCGGGGTGGGGGGCCTGGCCGCCGGCGGTGCGGATGACGGCGAAGGCGCGGTCGTCCTTACCCACCGCCAAAGCCGTGAGCGGGAAGATGCCGTCGCCGAGGATGACCTCGACGTCGACACGCTCGCCCATCGACAGGTAGATCGATTCGGTCTCCCTGGGCTGGACGGGGAAGCCGTCGGTGTGGGTGACGGTCATGCGGTGACCACCGAGGGCCACCTTGAAGATGGTGTCACCGCCGGAGTTGATAAACCGCAGGCGGGCCTTGTCGCCCGGGCGAGCCTCGAAGGTCCGGTGAGCACGGGGGATACGTCCGTTGATGAGGTAGTGCGGATACATCACATCGCCGGCATCCCCGCCCAGTACCCGGTCCGGGGTGCCGTGCATCATATGGCCGTGGCCTCCCATCCCCTTCTTCCCGTTATGGTCGCCCGAACCCATTCCGGTGAGCTTGTCGAGCTCATCGTCGGGAGTGCCCTGAATGCCATCGACCCAGTCGTCGAGCACGATGGTCCACTCGGCGTCCTGGTCCTCAGCGTCTTGCGGGTCACGGACGATCAGTGGGGCGTGGAGGCCGCGATCAAGCTGCAGGCCGGAGTGGGAATGGTAGAAGTAGGTGCCACCGTGGGGGACTTCAAAAACATAGGAGAAAGACTCGCCAGGTTCAATGGGGTCCTGGGTCATGCCGGGCACACCATCGGCTGCGTTGTGGAGTGCGATGCCATGCCAGTGGATGGAGGTGCTCTCAGGCAGTTCATTGGTGATATCGACCTGGAGGACATCGCCGGCGGTGGCCTCAATGGCCGCATCCCCGGTGTCAGAGACGTATCCCCACGTCTTGGCTTCGATACCGCCGATATCCAGAGAGAGGGGCCGGGCGGTCAGTGTCCGGCGCACCGTCGGCTCACCGAGCGCAGTGGGGGTGGGAGTGGGGCGAAGAGAGGAACCTGGTGCCGAGGCAGCGGGTCCAGGGTCGCTGGTGCAGGCGGCCACGGCCCCGGTGCCGGCAAGGACGAGCCCGCCGAGCAGAAACTGTCGTCGGGAAAATCCGTTCATCATGATTTAACCTTCCTTGGTGTTAGATTTCAGTGACACGGGAGACAGGCGCAGGTGAGGACCCTGCTGAGCCATCACGTCAGGTGCAGGTCTGTGACACAGGTGGCACCGTCGTCGGCGGTGGAAAACTCCGCGGTGCCGGTGCGCCCTTGGTAGCTGACCTCAATCAGGCCGGTGGCATCATCGGGAAGCCAGAAGCCAATAAACCCGTTGTCGAAGGTGGTTGTCGCCTCGTCCACCAGCACCTCACCGGTCGCCTCATCGGTGATCGTGACCTGGATATCCTCATTGTCGAGTTCCCCCAGGCAGGTCGTGAGGCTGTGGTAGAAGCAGTCGTGGGTGGAGGTGAGATAGGGTGCGATCGAGACATACGTCTGATTGTCGGGAAGATCGACCACGACTTCCTGGTCATCGCTCGAGAGCAGCAGTTCATCGGCACGCACTGAGGCTTTCAGATCCGTGGGACGCTCAGTGACCTTCTGCCGGTCGAGGTGATCAATGATCTCCACCGCGTCCATGTCGGCCAGGCCATGGGCAGTCAGGAATGCATCCTGGGACACCGTCCCGTCGGCGGTGGGTTCCGGGTCGGCAGCCGAACACCCCGTGAGGGCGAGGGCAAGGGCGGCGGCTGCGATCACTGCTCGTTTCACGTCAATCTCCTTGGATCGTGGTAAGACGGTGAGAAGACACCGCCTCAAGGTCGATGCCATACCTTTATCTAGCACGGGTGCCTGACGGACTAGAAATCAAAACCCCTGCTCACAGCCTTATAACAGGGCGAAAAAGGGGGTGAATTCGGTGGGCTGGGTCACCACCGGAACACCACCCCACAGCCGTGGGCGATGTCCTTCTACCCGCCCCGGGTATGCGGTGCAGGCAGTGAAATCCCTGGTGGCGCCTGCTGAACCGACCAGGGGAGACGATGCCGCCCGCCCGGGGTGGGGCACAGTGGTGACGGCGGTCGAAGGGTGATGTTTGAAGATTTGATGAAGATTTCCCCGCCGGGCACTGAGCGAGGGTGGTATTCCCCCCTGGCCGGAGCGATACTGGGGTCTATGGCTGACCGCACACCGACCACCGCCACGCCCCCGGGGCGGGTGCTGGTCGTCGATGATGAACAACCCCTGGCTCAGATGGTGGCCTCCTACCTCATCCGGGCCGGCTTCGATACCCGCCAGGCGCACACCGGCACCCAGGCCGTGGACGAGACCCGTCGCTTTTCCCCCGATGTCGTGGTCCTGGATCTGGGGCTGCCCGAACTCGACGGCCTGGAGGTGTGCCGACGGATCCGCACCTTCTCGGACTGCTACATCCTCATGCTCACCGCGCGTGGCAGCGAGGACGATAAGATCAGCGGATTGACCTTGGGGGCGGATGACTACATCACCAAACCTTTTAGCATCCGGGAACTGGTGACCCGAGTGCATGCGGTGCTGCGCCGCCCGCGCACCAGCACCACCCCACCGCAGGTGACCACCCCCTTGATCGTCGGTGACCTCATCCTTGACCCCGTCGCCCATCAGGTGCGGGTGGGGGAGACGACCGTGGAGCTCACCCGCACGGAGTTCGAGCTGCTGGTTGCCCTGGCCCTGCGCCCCGGCCAGGTGCTGACCCGCCACGACCTGGTCACCGAGGTCTGGGACACCACCTGGGTCGGTGATGAACGCATCGTCGATGTCCACATCGGCAACTTGCGTCGCAAGCTCGGCACCGACACCCGGGGCCGGGGGTTTATCGACACCGTGCGTGGCGTGGGCTACCGGATGGGGCAGCCATGAATCACGGACCCGGCCTAACCTTCCGCTTCCTGGCCGCCCAGGTGTTGGTCGTGGTGATTAGCCTGCTGGTGGCCGCGGCCGTGGCCACGATGGTGGGCCCGACCCTATTCCATGATCATATGTTGATGACCGGCCGGGAGGACCCCTCGCTGGAGCTGTTCCATGCCGAGCAGGCCTACCGGGGCGCCAACCTGATCACCCTGGCCGTCGCCCTGCCCACCGCCTTAATCAGCGCCCTACTGGCCAGCATGTGGTTTTCGCGTCGTCTGCGCACCCCCCTGCAGGATCTTACCCACGCCGCTACCAGCCTGACGGCCGGCAACTCCCGTATCCGCGTGCCCGCCGGAAAAGCAGGCCCCGAGGTCACCACCCTGGCGCATGCCTTCAACACCATGGCCGACCGGCTGGAACACACCGAACAGGTCCGCCGCCAGATGCTTTCTGATCTGGCCCACGAAATGGGCACCCCCTTATCGGTGCTCACGGTCTACCTCGATGGTCTCCAGGACGGGGTCGTGGACTGGAATAATGCCACCCACACGATCATGGCTGACCAACTCACCCGCCTGACCCGGTTGATGGAAGACATCGACGATGTCTCCCGGGCCCAGGAACACCGGATCGATCTGGACCTGGCGCAGGAAGGGCTCGGGGATCTGCTCCATACCGCCGCTGCTGCCGCGGGGGAAGCTTATGCTGACAAAGGCGTCGATTTACAGGTCGAGACCATTACAGACACCGCCCGGGTGCTCGTGGACCGGCAACGCTTCGGCCAGGTGATGAGCAATCTGCTGTCGAACGCGCTACGGCACACCCCGGCCGGCGGGCAGGTCCGGATCAGCGTCCACCGACAGGGGGCGTCCACCGCGCTCATCCACGTCGCCGATGACGGCGAGGGCATCCCACCTGACCAGCTCAGATACATCTTCGAACGCTTCTACCGGGGGGATGCCGCCCGCAGCCGGGACGACGGCGGGTCCGGTATCGGTCTGACCATCTCCAAGGCATTGATCGAGGCCCACGGCGGCACTCTCACCGCCACCTCCCCCGGACCCGGTCGCGGAGCGGTGTTTGCCCTCCGCCTCCCGCTGTCCCCTCCCGACAGTGAGGAGGCTGCTCGATGACCACACCCTGCTCCGCGTGAGGGCCGTTCCCTCCACCCATTGAAAATATACCCCCGGGGGGTATACGCTAGAGAGTGGCATCGCCGCATCCCACCGACTCGTAGGAGCTTTCCCATGATCACCTCCCCGCCCCGCCTCTTGCCGATGGCCTCCCACGGCTGCAGCTGTTGCGGACCTGCCTCACGTGCCGACACCGCCTCCATCCCTGCCGCCAGCGACTCGTCAGCAGGAGCGTCCTCCCCTAGCTACCAGGTCACCGGCCTGACCTGCGGGCACTGCGCGAAAAGCGTGACCCAGGCCCTTCAGGCCCTCCCCCAGGTCGACGACGTCCAGATTGATCTCGCTGCTGGTGGTGTTTCCACCGTCACGGTCACCGGTGTCGTACCTCCGGAGATGGTTCGCCGGGCCATCGAGGAGGCTGGCTACACCGTCTTATCCTGATCAGTTTTACCCATCATCTCGACCCCGACCGGGTTGAGCGAAAGGAACGTCATGAGCACTCCCCACCATTCCGGTGATCACCATGGTGATCACCCCGCTCCGGAAGCAGACCACACCCACCACCCGGATCATGCCAGCCACGAACACCACGCGGATGCCGGCACCCACGGCCAGGCGATGCCCCACGATCACCCGCACTCCGCCCTGGATGACGACCACCACGTTCATGGTCACGGCGAACACGCCGGACACAGCACCGCAATGTTTCGGGACCGCTTCTGGTGGTCGCTGATCCTGTCCATTCCCGTCGTTATTTTCAGCCCCATGGTCGCCGACCTGCTCGGCTACCACCTCCCGGCATTCTCCGGATCCACCTGGATCCCCCCGGTGCTGGGCACGATCATCTTCGTCTACGGCGGAACGCCTTTCCTCAAGGGCGGATGGAAAGAACTGAAATCCCGCCAACCCGGGATGATGCTCCTGATCGCCATGGCCATCACCGTGGCGTTTGTCGCCTCCTGGGTCACCACTCTGGGGCTGGGCGGTTTTGAGCTGGACTTTTGGTGGGAGCTGGCCCTGCTGGTGACCATCATGCTGCTGGGCCACTGGCTGGAGATGTCCGCTCTCGGGGCCGCGTCCTCCGCGCTTGATGCGCTGGCTGCCCTGCTGCCGGATGAGGCCGAGAAAGTCATCGACGGAACCACCCGCACCGTGGCCATCTCCGAGCTGGTCGTCGACGACGTCGTGCTGGTGAGGGCCGGTGCCCGGGTGCCGGCCGACGGAACCATCCTCGACGGAGCCGCCGAATTCGATGAGGCGATGATCACCGGCGAATCTCGTCCCGTCTTCCGCGACACCGGTGACAAGGTGGTCGCCGGTACCGTGGCCACCGACAACACCGTCCGCATCCGGGTGGAGGCTACCGGCGGGGACACCGCCTTGGCCGGGATCCAACGCATGGTTGCCGACGCCCAGGAGTCCTCCTCCCGGGCCCAGGCCCTGGCGGATCGGGCGGCGGCGTTGTTGTTCTGGTTCGCGCTGATCTCCGCTCTGATCACCGCGGTGGTGTGGACCATCATCGGCAGCCCGGACGATGCCGTGGTGCGCACGGTCACGGTGCTGGTCATCGCCTGCCCGCACGCCCTGGGCCTGGCGATTCCGCTGGTCATTGCGATCTCCAGCGAGCGGGCCGCGAAATCCGGGGTGCTCATCAAGGACCGGATGGCGCTCGAGCGGATGCGCACCATCGACGTGGTGCTCTTCGACAAAACCGGCACCCTGACCGAGGGTGCGCACGCGGTCACCGGTGTCGCGGCAGCTGTCGGCGTCACCGAGGGCGAGCTG
>NGUZ01000308.1 GCA_002154655.1 Corynebacterium kefirresidentii | reverse complement strand
ATTCATTTAAAAAGGCGTGTGAGTAATGATTAAAAAAGTTAAATTGGTTATTTTTGATTTAGATAATACGCTATTTTCTTTTAATAAATTATGGATAAAAGCGAATAAAGATACGTTTGAAACGTATACGTTGTTTAAAGATATAGATTATAGTGACTTTATGAAATTATTTAAAAAATATGATTTATACTTTTGGAAACAGCATGATGAAGGGGTTATTACCTTAGATGAAT
>NGUZ01000307.1 GCA_002154655.1 Corynebacterium kefirresidentii | reverse complement strand
TGCCTTCATTATTAAATAACGCTAAACGAAACATGACACATACTGCTGAAAATATTGCAAGACTATTAAAACTAACTATTTAAAATATGAGGTGACTATCATGAAACGAACAGACAAATATAAAGATTCTTACAAATATGATGAACAATATCGCAAACGTAACAGACAAAGCGCAGATGGACTTTCGCGTCATGAGCGACGCGAAAGTCAAGAAGCATACAATCGTAGCAATT
>NGUZ01000306.1 GCA_002154655.1 Corynebacterium kefirresidentii | reverse complement strand
GCTATAATACCATGTAAGACACAATAGTTTATTAATTTGGGAGGAAGCCTTATGGCTCATATTATTCGTGAAATTAGTATAAAAGACGTTGAAGACTTTATTAAATTATTAAGCAAAATTTATGATGAATCTGAATATACATTATATAACCCGGGTGAATATACGCCCAGCATCTCAAGTGTTAGCGATCGTTTAGAACGCATTATCACTTCTCCAAGAAATACTGTTTATGT
>NGUZ01000305.1 GCA_002154655.1 Corynebacterium kefirresidentii | reverse complement strand
CTGTATATTCAATTGAATACATTTCAAACATTGCTGATGTTTCTTCCATTGCGTCAAGCACATCATCGATTGCATTGCATAAAGATAAAATGTCTTCACGTTCAATCGGTGTGATAAATGTTTGATTTAAATCCGTAATCACTTGATGCATTAATTCGTCACCATGTGACTCATAAGTCTTGATATTGTCAGAATAAGCTTTTAAATCTAAGTGCGTATTGAAATCCATTTTC
>NGUZ01000304.1 GCA_002154655.1 Corynebacterium kefirresidentii | reverse complement strand
GTTAAAACAGGTATTGACTTGCCAAATGAAACAATAGGTCAAATTGAACCATTAACAAACAATTCAGGCAATTATCTTGATTTATCAATTGGTCAATATGACACATATAGTCCAATTCAATTATCACAGTACGTTTCTACAATAGCTAATGATGGTTATAGAATTCAACCACACATTGGATTAGCAATTCATGATGCTACAAATAGTGATGACATAGGTCCAGTTAAACAAAAA
>NGUZ01000303.1 GCA_002154655.1 Corynebacterium kefirresidentii | reverse complement strand
ATACTTCTTACTAAGCTTATTTATTTCTGTAGATCGAAAATCTGGTGCATTTATAATACTAATTATAGGTGTTATAGTTGGTGGACTGATTTATGGAACAATAACAATTAAGAACAGATTAGCTGATGAGTTTTTAGGGGATTTACCTGGTAAGATTCGTCGTAAAGTTGGATTCCTAAGATGAGACTAGATAAATTTTTAGCAAATATGGGTGTTGGAACGCGTACTGAAGTT
>NGUZ01000302.1 GCA_002154655.1 Corynebacterium kefirresidentii | reverse complement strand
ATAAGTACATAGATGCTAGAGATTTGATTTCAGAAGAAGTTAAATTATGTTTCGCATTTTTCCCAACTATTTGTACTAAATCATCTAATTTGTCATATGAATCAAGGCTCTTAGCTTTTTGGAATAATAATTTAATTAAATCCATTTGTCTTTCGCCACGTTTTAAATCAGAATCATGATGTCGTGTTCTTGCAACGGCTAGCGCTTCATCACCATTAAGTTTTTGATAGCCTT
>NGUZ01000301.1 GCA_002154655.1 Corynebacterium kefirresidentii | reverse complement strand
GGAATAGAAAAGCGTTTAAGGGGGTCGAACTTTATCAGAAAACATTAGGTGTCATAGGTGCAGGACGAATAGGTATTGGTGTAGCACAACGTCTTCAAAGTTTCGGTATGAAAGTGTTAGCTTATGACCCTTATCTTACTGAAGATAAAGCACAGCAATTAGGCGTTAAACTTGCTACCATAGATGAAATAGCTAGACAAGCTGATTTTGTAACAGTTCATACGCCATTAACAC
>NGUZ01000300.1 GCA_002154655.1 Corynebacterium kefirresidentii | reverse complement strand
ATCAATTTTTACATGTTCACCAAGAATGTGTGCCTGTCTTTCAACTTCTCTATCCACTGCCTCAACTAACTTATTTTCTAGCTTATCTTGAATATCCAAAGTAGAATCTTTGACCATCAAATCTAATTGTTGCTTTAATAATTTTTCTCTAGATACTTTCATAGTCAAGTTATACAGTTTAAGTGCTTTGTTTGCTTCATCGCTAAAATCTATACGCTTCACATATTTTTTAGCT
>NGUZ01000299.1 GCA_002154655.1 Corynebacterium kefirresidentii | reverse complement strand
TGAAGTTGTAATTAGTCCCGGCTCAAGATCAACGCCATTGGCCATTGCTTTTGAAGCACATCCTAATATTAAGACATGGATACATCCTGATGAACGTAGTGCAGCGTTTTTTGCTTTAGGCTTAATAAAAGGTAGCGAACGCCCTGTAGCTATTTTATGTACTTCTGGGACTGCGGCGGCAAATTATACACCAGCAATTGCAGAGAGCCAAATCAGTCGTATACCTTTAATTGTAT
>NGUZ01000002.1 GCA_002154655.1 Corynebacterium kefirresidentii | reverse complement strand
CCAAATCTAACCCCCGCGACACGCCGAGCCAGACACACATTTTGACCCTTAACCCCGCGGTGCGGATTTTGAGACTAGTGCACCAAATGGCGATTTCAGCATAAAACGAAAGAGACCCCTACCAGCGTTTCCACTGGTAGGGGCCTGGAAGTTGGTAGCGGGGGCAGGATTCGAACCTACGACCTCTGGGTTATGAGCCCAGCGAGCTACCGAGCTGCTCCACCCCGCGTCGAGACGACTTCCATCATCTGCGCTTGAACAGTACGTTAACACTAAGTGTATTCGCTCTGTCCTGGCGACTCATGTAACTATACATAGGGAAAGGCACCTACCCAAATCCGCTGGGCAGGTGCCTTAATCTCCGCTTTTAAAGACTGAAAGAACTACTTTTCCGTCTTCTGATACGACTCAACTGCCTTATCGAGTTCATCCAGGGCGCGGCCATATTCCTCGAAGGAACCATCGCGAGCATCCTCTAGGCCCTTCAAAGCCTTGTTGATGTCATCGATGGCGCCAGCCTGATCGGAAGAGGAAGGAGCGGAGGCTGGGGCCGACTGCTTGTCTTCCTTGGCATCCTTCTTATTCTTGTCGTCCTTGGCGTCGGTCTTTTCGCCGGAATCGCCGTCGACTTCCTCAATGTTCTGAGCGGCCTTGGCGTCAATTCCAACTTGTTCAAGGGCATCACCGATAGTTGGGGCGTAGCCTACGCGGCCCTTATAGGACACGAGTACGCGCAGCAGCTTCGGGAAGGCAGAGGCCTGGTCCTTGCGCTGCGAGTAAATCGGCTCGAGGTACAGGATTTCGCCACCACCTACTGGCAGGGCCAGCAGGTTACCGTTGTGCAAGTCATTAGTGCCTTCCCACAGGGTGCGGTCGCGGGCGACCTGGTCAGAAGACATCATCGCATCCTGCGCCTGCTTCGGGCCCTGAGTCTGCGTATTGGTCGGCAGCACCCGCACGGTGATATCGCCATAAGTTTCCGGATCGGAGGAGACAGCCATGTGTGCAGAAAGGAACTCGCGGTTCAAGCCGCGATAAGAGGTAGTCAGCTGGAAGCTTGGCTTGCCGGTCTCTGGATCTGCAGCCATCACGTAATAAGGCGGCTGGTTGAGCTGGCGAGATTCCTCCGCAGTGGGGTCATTCGGCACGGACCAGAAGGCATCGTTATTGAAGAATACATTCGGGTCATCCACGTGGTAGCGCGCCAGCAGGTCACGCTGCACCTTGAACATATCCTCCGGGTAGCGGAAGTGCTGACGTAGCTCATCGGAGATTTCCGCCTCTGGCTTGACGACGTCCGGGAAGACCCCCTCCCAAGCCTTGAGCACTGGATCATTCTTATCGAACTCGTAGAGATCCACGCTGCCGTCATAGGCATCGACGGTGGCCTTTACCGAGTTACGGATATAGCCCACTTTGTCATTGACAAGGCGTTGGGTGGTGCCATCAGGATTGAGGGTGTCCTGGGTGGCGTCGGAAAGCGAGGCACGCTGGGAGTAAGGCAAGGATTCCAAAGTGGTATAGCCATCGACGATCCACTTCAGACGGCCATCCACCACGGCCGGGTAGGTAGCAGAATCGGTGGTCAGCCACGGAGCAACCTTTTCCACACGCTCGCGCGGGTCGCGGTCGTAGAGGAGCTTTGACTCACTGCCAACGCGATCAGAAAGCAGGAAGTTAAGCTCGCGGTACTTGGCGGCATACATAGTACGGTCAAAGATATTGCCAATACCAACGCCGCCCTTGCCGTCATAGGTATAGGTGGAGCTATCAGTGTCATATTCCACCGGGTTATCGCCAGTCTTGCCGGTAATGGCGTAATCCATGCCATCGGCAGCGCCGGCAATAACCGGTCCATAGTAGATGCGCGGCTGATCTACCTTGATGCCCAGGGACTTCTCGGCATCTTGGGTTTCACCTTCGCCCTCAGCCTCACCGGCCTGGGTCTGCAGATCAGACACGGTGAAGATGGGGAAACCACCGCGGGCAGAGCCAGCGTCGCGGGCTACCTCATCGACCTTATTGGCCTGCGCTGCCACGAAGCCATTGCCGTGGGTGTAGACGGTATGACGGTTAATCCAGTCGGACTGGTTCTCCCGCAACTCATTTGGATCCAGCTCGCGCGCAGCAACGACGAAGTCACGCTTCTTACCATCGATCTCATAGCGGTCCATCGATAGCGTCTCTGGGAAGCCGTAGAAATTCTTCAGCTGCTGCATCTGGGTGAAAGTAGGAGAAAGAATCTCCGGATCCAGCAGGCGGAGGTTATTGATGGTGGCGTTATCAGAAGCCACCTTGTCATCAGATACCTCGTCCCCACCCCAGTTGTCTTCGTAGGTGACATGGTCATCGGTAAGCCCATAGGCATAGCGCGTGGCCTCAATATTGCGGGCAATGGATTCTTCTTCCTTTGCCTGACGGTTAGGCTGCACGGAAAAGCGTTCCATCAGCAGCGGCCATGCCTGGCCGATAACCAGCGAGGACAGCAGCATCAGTACCACGGCCAGGCCGGGGATACGCAGGTCCTTGATGACGATGGCCATAAACAAGGCCACGGCTACAAAGACGCCGATGATCATCAAGATGATTTTCGCCGGCAGGTAGGCATGAATATCGGTATAGGAACCACCCGTAAAGAGATCGTGCTGGGTATATAGGAGCTCGTAGCGCTCCAACCAGTAGCCGATGACCTGAACAACCATCCACAGGCCGGCAGTAATCGCCAGCTGCAGGCGAGCCGAGTGGGAAATGGAGCCGCGAACTCCTGCGGCCTTATTGCCAATGCGGATGCCACCCAGCACATAGTGACCGAAAAGCGCGATGAGAAACGCCAAGATCAACAGGATAGATAGGGTGCTGACCACCATCTTCAATACCGGCAACGTGAAGGCATAGAAGCCTAGGTCGTGGTGGAACTGGGCGTCCTGTTGGCCGAATTCCTGGCCGTTTAAAAATAGCAGGACCGTGCGCCAATTAGCCTGGCCGATGAAACCGGCAATGATGCCCACGATGGCGGGGATGACCTTGAAGAAGACGCCCATAGACTTTTCAATGGACTTGCGGTACTGATACACCGGCGAGTTCAAGTCCCCAAGGTCGAGCGAATCCGGACGCCCGCGCCAGGCAAAGAAGCCCGCGGCCCACACCACGGCAGCGGCGATGAGACCGAAGATGATAAAGAGTACTATCCGCGCAATAATCGCGGTGGTGAAAACGTTCCGGTATTCAATCGCACCAAACCACCTCCAATCCGTGTACAGGCCCACAAACATGGGACCGATGAACAAGAGGACGGCAATGACGGCCGCAATGATTGTCGCGACCCGCGGGGGCCGCTTCAACGGGGCGGCTGGTGTGGATGACCCTAAGGACAACGCCAGCTCCAATCAAATAGTGCGAATTTAAAACCTGTAGACTTCTTCCAGCTTAAGGAAGCAATACACAGATAACGAATAAGGATGTTTATGAGTTCCCCCGAATTATCACAGCCAGCTTTAAACCGCGCGATGACCGAAGCCGTGGAATTCGTCCATGCAGAAGGCTGGGACGCCCGCCCCACTATCTTCGCGCTCGTTCCTACCCACTTGGTAGCAGACCAGCTGGCCGCCCTCGATGAGGAAGATGCCGCGCCGCTTACCCTTATCGTGCAGGATAATGTGCCTGAAAACATCGAGCCCGGTTCTGAGCAGTTGGCCGATTATGTCTCCCGCTTGGCCTGGCCGCGGGAGGTGGCCGGTGTCATCCTGGCCCAAGAGATTAGGTTCCGCGATACCTCCAGCGAAGACCCCTCCCCTCGCCCGGCGCGCCTGTTTTCAGGTGCGCTGCGTGAGGAAGGGATTGAAACCACGTTGCTGCAGCTGCGCCCCACCGAGGAGGAGTTGGAAGCGGCCGGGCCATTCGCGGAGGATGACATCCAGCTGCGCGGCGGCCCCCAGGTCGCACCCGGGATTATCGCGGCCCTGCGCTATGGGCTGAGCCAGGACCCGGATGAACTAGATTAGACTGGAAAGACAATTCTCGCTTGCGACTAAGGAGCAGTTTCCTACCGTGCGACGCTTTACTCTCACTCGCCTGACCGCTACCCGCGCTACCGCAGCAGCACTCTTGCTGGGGGTAGGCGTGAGCACTGCCGGCTGTTCCTCGGATGATGCCGCGCCTGCCGACGCCCCCGTAGATACCACCACTGCCAGCGCCGAGTCCGCTCCCACTGCGGCGGATGCCACTGAGGAAACCAGCACCGCATCCAGCTCTAAGGCCGCTTCTGAGTCCAGCGTCGAGTCGAGTGCGGCGGCGAGCTCGGAGGCGGCGTCGGAAAGCACAGAGCCTGGGAGCGAAAAATTGGAAAAGTCTGTGTCCAAGGCCTATGACATCTTCGCACCCGTGGCACCGCAAGAGCTTTTCGCACACTTTGATCGCTGCGATTCCACGGGCGGGGATGACTCGTATAACTGCTCTGGGCCGAAGGTAGGCCAGTTCCAGTTCTTCCGCTCACACTCCAAGGCAAAGCAGACCACGCAGGTGCTTACTGAGCTGCGCAGCTCGCAGGTCATTGAGGATAGCGGCGACCGCGTTGTGGGCTGGTCCACGCTGGGCACCACGGCGGTTATTACCGTGGTGGACAATAAAGAAGGCATGGTCATGCAGCAGATGATCTCCTCAGACCAGGAAGATCCGGAAGAGAAGATCAAGGAATTGGGCCTAGCTAAGTAGGCCGCTTATTGGCAAGTTTTAATTTCCTTGCCGTCCGCGAAGTCTTTCATCGTGGATACCGCTTCATCCAGGTTGGACACTTCCGCGATGGGCATGTCCCCGTGGTCGCTCGCGGCGGCTTCGGAGCAATTATCTTGTGGCGCCAGGAAGAGTTCCGCGCCGGCGGCGTGGGCGGCGGCGATTTTATGTTGGATGCCGCCGATGGGGCCCACCTTGCCATCTTCTTGAATGGTGCCGGTGCCGGCCACAAATTTGCCGCCGGTGAGGTCTTCTTCGCTGAGCTTATCGATGACCGCCAGGGTAAACATCATGCCTGCGGATGGCCCACCGACGTCCTGCAAGTTGTATTTGACCTTAATATCGTCTTGCGGGACCGAGAGCATGGCGATACCCAGCATCGCCTCCCCCTTCTGGTGGGGGTTTTCCCCTAGCTCTATTTCTTCTTCGTGCTTTTTGCCGCCACGCTCCACGGTCATCGTGACCTTATCGCCGGGGCTCTTTTCCTTAATGATGTCTTGGACCTCACCCGGCTCCGAGACTTCCTTGCCCGCCACGGCGGTAATGACATCATCTTTTTTAAGTTTTCCCTGCGCAGCACCCTTATCCAGGACCTCTGCGATGGAGATCTTGACCGGCAAATGCAGGTAGTCCATGGCTGCCAGAGTCGCTGCGGACTCGGACTGAGTAAAGGCCTGCTTATTGGACTCTTCTACTTCTTTATCGCTCATGTTCTGCGGGATGACGGTATCGATGGGCACGATGGTGTCATCGGTCATCATCCAGCGTCCCAGCGCCTGGGCCAAGGTCATATTGGTACGCACGGAGACCGTAGTCATGTTGAGGTGACCATCCGTGTCATAGGTTTTCGGGGCTTGAACGTCAACGACCTGGGTGCCGTCTACCTCACCCAATGTGTCTACCGTGGGGCCTGGGCCTTCGGCAGCATAGGGGACGGTCAAAGACACATCGGTGCCGGGGATATGGTCAAGCGATACCAACGCACCGGTTAAGACGACGGGGATAGCACCCCAGGCGATGGTGCGGACGCGACGGCTAGCAGGAGAATTCACGAATCACTACCCTACAACCTTTGCCGTAGTGTTCGCTGTCAGCGTAGCAGGGATCATGGAAACTAGCCGGATGGTGTCGGTAGATTAGGACGCATGAGCAACGGATTCGGTTTTTCTTTCCCCAATAATGATGACGACGATAATGACGGGCGTCGTGACCAGAACCCGTTCGGCGCATTCGGCGGCGCTAATGGTGGCGGCCTCGGTGACATGCTGAACCAGTTCGGTCAGATGCTGTCCGGCATGGGCTCTTCCATGAACTCGCCGGAAAATTCCGGCCCGGTTAACTACGACATGGCCAAGCGCATCGCCCTGCAGCAAATCTCCCAGTCAAAGGGTGTGAGCGCGGACGATACCAAGGCAGTCGAGGAATCCGTCCGCCTAGCGGAGCTGTGGCTTGATGACGCCACCTACCTGCCCACCGCCTCCGGCACGGCCAAGGCGTGGGATTCCAAGCAGTGGTTGGAAGAAACCATGCCGGCCTGGCAGCGCATGGTCACTCCGGTGGCGGAGCATATGAATGATGCCCAGATGGAATCGATGCCGGAAGAAGCCCGCGAGATGATGGGCCCGATGACCAAGATGATGAGTCAGATGTCTGGCATGAACTTTGGCATGCAGCTCGGTCACGCCTTGGGTGATTTGGCTGCGCAGGCGTTGACCGGCTCTGATTTCGGTCTTCCCATCGCCCCGGCCAATACCGTGGCACTGTTGCCACAGACCATTCAGAAGGTTGCCCGGGAGCTCAATATTCCTGGCCAAGAAGTGCTGGTCTATATTGCAGCGCGCGAGGCCGCGCGGCAGCGCCTGTTCAAGCACGTGCCGTGGTTGGTAGAGCGCATCGTCTCCTCTGTGGAGGAATATGCCATCGGTCTGGTCATTGACACCTCCCACTTGGAGGAAGTCACCCGCGAGCTCAACCTAGAGTCCGGCGATCCCCAGGCAATCCAGGATGCGATGAGCAAGCTGCAGGGCATGGACCTCTCCCCACGCATCACGTCCAAGAACACTGCGGCAGCCTCTCGCCTAGAAACCCTACTGGCATTGGTGGAAGGCTGGGCCGAGCACGTCGTCACAGAGGCACTGGGCGATCGCATCCCGTCCACCTCGAAGCTAACCCAGGCATGGGCGCACCGCCGTAGCACTGGTGGTTCTGCCGAAAACGCCTTCAGCAAGGTCGTTGGTATCGAGCTCAACGCCCCCAAGGTTTCTGAGGCCGCTGAGTTGTGGCGCCGCGCCACCGTTGCGGTGGGTGCGGAAAAGCGCGATAAGGCGTGGGACCACCCGGACTTCCTGCCAACTGCAGAGCACCTAGATAACCCTGCCGCCTTTATCGACTCCCTATTGGATGACGGACCTGATGAGGGCTTTGAGGAAGAGTTTGCCAAGCTGGAGGAAATGCTCAAAAACGGTGAGGATTCCTCTGCTACTCAGGGCGATGAAACCGGGGAAGCCGATGAGCAAGACGAGCAGAAAGAAAAGGGCAACGAGGACGACGAAAACTAGCAGCCCCAGCGCTGGTAGGCCTCAAGATAGCCCTTCGCCCGTTCGGCGTGGGGCGCCCTGTCCGCCCACTGCCAAAAATCCCGCCCGTGGCGCGGGATGAAGGTGTGGGTGAGCTCGTGAATGATTACCGAATCCAGCACATAGTCCGGCACGTGTTGTAGCCGGTCGCTCAGCCGAATATCCGCGGTGGAGGTAGTACAGCTACCCCACCGCGTATTTTGATTGCTAACCCAACGAATTGAGCCGATGGTAGCGCGGCCGTCTAAGAAAGCCGCGTTGAGCCGCCGAGCACGCTTTTCTAATTGCTCGTCCGAGCGGCGGCTACTGCCCTGTTTCTTTTCTACCCGCGCCAACATATCCGCCACTGCCTCGCGCTCATCGCGAGCGGACATCCAGGCGGGGATGCGTACCTCGAGCACCCCGGAGACCATGCGAGCCTGCACGGTTTTCTTCCGCTTGGCGGAACGAATGACTCTGACCTCTGGGGTTTGTGGTGCGGGGGGCTGCGTGCTCGACATGACAGGTGATTGTACCTGTGGTGCAATGGAATCCACATGCATCGGGGAAAGGGGTAAAGGCGTGGGGGCTTGTGTCACCCAGGTAGTTTTGGCGCCGGGCAGCGCAGTGTTTTGCCGCGAGGAAACGGTGGTTCAATTTGGCATGGATGCCACCCGCGTTGGAGTGGCAGAAACGGGCAGCGCGCTTTCCGTCGCGGCGGCCTTCAATACCGCTCGCGAGCCAGTGAGGCCAGAAGATTTGTCTGGGAGACTATGCGCCGCAGGTCTAGATGAGGCCGCAGCGCATAGCCTTATCGAGGACGCACTGGACTATGGCATCCTTTGGCCTTATAAAGAGGCCGTAGAGAAATCGGACACTCTTGTCTTAATGGGAGAATCCGCACTGGCGCAAGGCTTACGCGCACGCCTGGAGGCAGATGGATTCCAAGTTCGCATCCCGTTAGAGGATGACAATATCTTTTCCTATATCCACGACCTCGACGGCATGTATCCGGTCCTGGCCGTAGACCAGCTGCACTGCCCGCTGGATTGCGCCAATGCACTGGCGGGGACGGAAACCACGTGGCTTCCGGTGTCTTTATTGGACAATCGTGGCGTCATCGGGCCGGTACGCGTGCAGGGCCGAGGCCCATGCCCACTGTGTGCGCACCTATCCCGCGTGGATACAGACCCGCGCTGGAATATCATCAGCACCCAATTACCCCGCGTGCGCCGCACCCCAGAAGCCGTGGTGCTCGATGCGGTCTCAGCGCATACGCAGGTGATCATTCGGCGGCTTATGGGGCGGCCACTGCCGCCGGGAGCGCCGACCGCGAAGCCGCGCCCTGGGCAGCAGTGGGAGGTCGATGTCTACGGTCACCACCAGCAACGCACCATCATTGCGCATCCGCGCTGCCCAGTATGTTTTGGCGGGAAAACCAACCTGGCTAGCTGCGCACCGAACGAATGACCTCGAGTACTTGGGCGCCATAGCGCTCCAGCTTGCTGGGGCCTACACCGGAAATGGACAGCATTTCTGCCTCATCGGCAGGCAGTTCCTCCGAAATGGCCTGCAGGGTGGCATCGGAAAAAATAACATAGGCCGGCACTTTTTCCTCGCGCGCAACCTGGGAACGCCACGAGCGCAAGGCAGAAAAGACCTCTTCATCTCCGCCTCCCTCGCAGTCTTCGTGGCGGCCGATAACCTTTTCGGCCGGTGTCGCCAGCAGACCTGAACATACGCGGCAGCGTTTCGGGCGGCGTGAGCGAGTCCCCTTGCCAGAGGCGTCTTCGGCCGCCGGTACGATGCCATCAAGGAAGCGGGTACGCTCGCGCGAGGCTCGCGAACCAGTGGTCTTCGCCAACGCCCACGACAGCGCGAGGTGCTCGCGGGCGCGGGTAATGCCGACATAGAACAAACGACGTTCTTCCTCAATCTGCTCATCGCCCGCCTTGATAGCGTGGTTGATAGGCATGAGCTTTTCTGTCAGCCCCACGAGGAACACCGCATCCCATTCCAAGCCCTTGGCAGCGTGCACGGTAGCTAGCGTGACGCCTTCCATGGCTGGGGCCTGTTTATCGGTGGAGCGCCGGCGCAGTTCCCCCAACACCCCGTTGAGATCTATGCCAGGAGCCGATTCCACAATCTTCTCGATGAGCCCTACCAATGCGTTGAGGGATTGCCAGCGCTCGCGGGCCTGCGCGCCCTGCGGCTCGGTGGCGCTTAGCCCCAACTCGACAAAGGCTGCGCGAGCAATTGCCACCGGATCATCCGGCAAGTCCTCACGACGGGTCGCGGCGATGAGAACGCGAATGGCCTCTAGGATCTCCGGGCGGCGGAAGAAGCCCTCGCCGCCACGGACTTGGTAGACCACTCCGGCGTCAGCAAGCGCCTGCTCAAACTGCTCCGATTGAGCGTTAATGCGGTAGAGGATGGCAATCTCAGAGGCCGGTACGCCCTGGTCCAGCAGTGTGAGAACCTGGCCGGCAACCTCCTGGGCCTCATTCTCTTCAGACTCATAGGCCTTGAAGGTGGGCTCTGGACCAGGCTCGCGCATGCCCTGCAGCTCCAAGCGTGTGCCAGCCGCACGCCCTGTGGCCTTGCCAATGACCCGATTGGCCAAGTCCGTTACCTGCGGCGTCGAGCGGTAGTCACGCTGCAGCTTGACCACGGTCCCATCCGGGTACGTGCGCGAGAAGTTGAGCAGATAGTCCGGAGAGGCGCCGTTGAAGGAATAGATGGTCTGATTTGCATCACCCACCACGGTGAGATCGTCGCGCTCGCCCAACCAGGCATTGAGCACCCGCTGCTGCAGCGGGGTTACGTCCTGATATTCGTCTACTACAAAGGTGCGATACTGCTCCCGGAAGGTTTCTGCAATTGCCGGCACATTTTCAATGGCACCCGCGATGTGCATGAGCAGGTCATCGAAATCCAGGTGCATCATGTCCGGTGTGGCCTTGGACTGTTCGTAGCGGCGAAAGGCCTCTGCCACCTTGGCGGGATCAGCCGGAGCGCTGCGGTCCGTAGTGGCGATCACAGACTCATAATCCTCGGCGCTCACCAGCGCGGACTTAGCCCACTCGATCTCCGCTAGGACGTCACGGATCATATCCTTGGAATTATCTAACCCCACCGAACGCACCGCGCGGGCGACCAGCGGGAATTTATTATCCAGCAGCTGCCACGGAAGGTCCCCCGCTACCTGGGGCCAGAAATACTTCAGCTGGCGGCGCGCCGCCGCGTGGAAGGTCTGTGCTTGCACGCCGGCCACGCCCATGGTGCGCAGGCGGTCGCGCATCTCTCCGGCTGCACGCGCCGTGAAGGTCACCGCGAGCACGCGTTGCGGGCTCACAAAACCCTGGTCTACCAGGTTGGCAATGCGATAGGTAATAGTGCGGGTCTTGCCCGTACCCGCGCCAGCCAAGATGCACACGGGCCCGCGCGGCGCCGTGGCCGCGCGCAGCTGATCTTCATCCAGCAGGGACAAATCCGGCTTAGTCACCGTGATACCACTCCATAATCATCGTGTGTGCAATTGAACCCGGGCGGGCCAGCTTAAGCTGAGGTAGCTCGGCGCGCTCCACCCACCGGATTTCTTCCAGTTCCCCATCAGTATGGCAGGTGGGGTGGACATCAGCCGTTTGTGCACAAAAGCCCAGCATAAGCGAGCCGCTCGGCGGCCACGCCTGCGAGCCCCAATAACGAATATGGTCCACCCTACGCCCGGTTTCTTCGAGCGCTTCGCGTGCAAAGGCTGCCTCCGCAGTCTCGCCGGATTCAACGTAACCAGCGATCAAAGAGAAGAAGCTATTGCGGCGGCGATTGCGCGCCAGCAAAATCCGGTCTGTACCGCTGAGGCGAATGAGCCCAATGACGGCGGGATCCAAGCGCGGGAAGACCAGCCGTTTCTCGTCGTGCGGATCGCGCCCAACGATTCCCGGCGCCGGGTAGTCCAGCTGGCGTCCGGTCCGGGGATCAAAGCGCTGTTCGCGTCGGTTGCGGATAAGCGCGATGGCTTGCAGGATAACCGGCTGGTCTGCAAAAAAGGTTGCACTTTCCAAACGGCCTAGCTTCCCGGCACTATCCTCCGAGACCAAGAATGCCTGCAAGGTGCCTAGGTCCACCACGACCTGCTTGCCGACGCCCCCGGGAACCTCTTTCACCAGCACCGGCTCCCCCACCCCCGTAACCGGTACGAGGCCACTAGGAGTTACTGGGAGGAACATTTAGTCCTCGTCATCATCGTCCATGACCTCAATGGGCTGTTCCATCTCGTGCTTGATATACAGCAATCGGTCTCCCGGCTTCAACGCGGAGGCGTCCGCGGTATCCACTCGGTGCAGCTCATTATTGCGCAGGACAGCAAGCACGATATCTGCCAGGTGGCGTGGGTTAGAACCAACCTCAAACTCGCGCACGGCACGCTCGGCCACGGAGAAGCCCTCATTAGGTGAAAGCAGGTCTTCCATCATCTCCACCACCGTCGGGGTCACGGTAGCTAGGCCCAATAGTCGGCCGGCAGTCTCAGCAGAGGTGACCACAGAATCCGCACCAGATTGCAGCAGCAGGTGGCGGTTCTCAGACTCGCGAACCGACGCCACAATCTTGGCCTTGGGTGCAAGCTCTCGCACGGATAGACAGCACAGCACCGCAGTATCGTCCGTAGATGGGGTTACAACAATAGAGCTTGCGTGCTCTACCCCAGCGATCTTCAATACGTCTTGCTTTGTGCCGGAACCAAAAATGGTGACTAGTCCGTGGTGCTCTGCGTGAGCTAGGGAGGCACGGTTGGTATCAATGACCACGATCTGGGAGGACGGAACATCGTCGGCCAGCAGCGCGGCCACCGCTCCGGCGCCCTTGGTGCCATACCCGATAACGACGGTGTGGTTACGCAATTGCTTTCTCCAGTTCTGGATTTGGAAAGTACGTCGGGCCTTATCCGTTAGCACGGACAAGGTCGCGCCAACCAATAAAACAAGGAAGATCAGGCGGGCAGGTGTAATAAGCGTTAAGTTAATGAACCTGGCCTGCGGGGACACAGGAACGATATCGCCGTAGCCCACTGTAGTTAGCGACACCGCAGCATAGTAGGCGGAATCCAAAAGCGACATGTCCTCGCTATATCCACCGCCGTCCAAATAGACCACGACTGTCACGAAGACAACAATGCCTAAAGCCCACAGCACACGCTTGCCCAACTGACGCCACGGGCTGGAATTTTCATCCCTCGGCACCGTAATGACGTCAATGAGCGCGTGGTCCGGCTGCGAGGACAGCTCAACCTGCGGCAAAAAGCGACTCTTAAAGTGCGACTTCATAGCTCGCGCACGATTTTTGCCCACTAGCCCCGCCTTTTCTGGTCTCGAATGATTGCTCAAGAGATTGCGTGCTTACGCAACCGCTCACATACCTTAGCCCTTTTGGTGCTCAACTGACGATTCAAGGAGTTTCTTTAGCTCTTCCCCACGTGGAAGGCGGGCTGGCTCGAAGGTATAGCCATCGTGCACGTAGTAGAAAGCAGCGCGAATCTTCTCTCCGCCATGGATACGCCGCCATGCCTCTGCATAAACCGCAAGCTGTATCTTGGCGGCGTCCATAGCCTCCCCTTGGGGTGGGCGGCCTGTCTTCCAGTCCACCACCATCCACGTGCCGTCGTCCAAGCGGAATACCGCGTCCATGCGCCCGCGCACCACGGCCTCACCGATGGTGATTTCAAAAGGCGCTTCTACGTATTCCGGTTGACGTTGCGCCCACTCCGAGCTCAAGAAAGCCTTTTTCAGCTCTTCCAAGTCATAGTCCGCCGCCTCATCAGTACCCGGCAGCTCTTCCTCGCTCAATAGTGCAGGGCTGCCAAAGCGGTCCTCCAACCACGCGTGGAAGGCGGTACCGCGCTTGGCATAAGCATTCGGCTTGAACGGCACTGGACGGCGTTGCCTCCGGGCGAACTGCAGCGGGTCAGCCCGCAGCGCAACCATGTCAGAAGCAGTCAGTTCACTGGGCAACTCAACGTCTACCACCGGTTGTTGCAGGGCCTTGAATTCTTCAATGAGCGCGCCAGCCTCCTGCTCCCACAACTCAAAGGTTTCACCGTGGCTGAGGTCTGGAAGTTCTTCCATCGCCTCAAGCACCGCATCGGCACCGGCAACTGCCTCCGGGTTGGCCTTCAGCGCTGGGAACTGTGCGCTCTCACCAAAGTCCTCCTCGGACGGTTCATCTGGCACGGACCACTCCACCACGTACTGCGGGAACTTCTCCTTCAAATGCTCCAAGTATTCATAGGGCCCCTTCTTGTTTCTTGAAGAAAGGTTATTAGTCCCCGAGCCAGTAACGGTCAGCGTGGATTCGGTACGGGTCAATGCAACATAAAAAAGGCGCGCAGATTCTTCCGCCTTTAGGGCACTATCTGCTTTCTTAAACTCTTCGCAGGCGTTTTGGAACTGCGAGCGCTTTTCGGCATCCTCTGGGACCTCAATATAGTCGTCCTCCCCTGGGACCTTTTCGATCCTGCTAAGGAAGGTCTCCGCTTGCGCGTTATAGCTAGAAGAATCAGCATGCACCACGCAGACATGCTCCCATTCCAAGCCCTTGGCCTTATGCGCAGTCATAATTTGCACACGGTCCGTTGCGGCAGGCACCTCACCCATGTCCAAACCGTCTTCCTTTTCGAGTGCAAGCGCAAAATAGTCCAAGAGTGCGTACAAAGAATCACCGTGGAAGCTAGCGACGATATCGGCAAATTTATCCAAGTGGGCAGTTCCCCCCGCGCTTCCGCGCGCCAAGACTTCGGTACGGATATTAAACAATGCCTCAATATCAGCGAAGATATCCACCAGCGGCTTAGATAGCGAATAGGTGCGCAAGTGCCGCAGTTTGGCAGATACCTCTTCCATGCGGGCAAGGCCCTGTGGGGTAAAGCGGTCCCTCTCCCCCAAGTCAGCCAGGGCGTCGGCAAGGCCAACGCGCTGATCCGGTTCTTCTGCGGTGACATCTTCCAACTGCGCTCGCAGGTAATCTTCCGGGTCCATTCCTGGTTCCCAACGCAAGCGCTCCTCCCTTGCTCCGGCGAGGTTTCGTTGACGCGAAGTGAGGGCTTGAATATCGCTAATCCCCAAACCGCACATAGGGCCAGCCAGTACCCGCACTGCTGCAGACAGATCTTCTGGGCGTACGAGCATCGTGGCAATGGCCACGAGATCCTGGATTTCTGGCTGCCACAACAAACCACCGAGACCGATGATTTCATTAGGTACGCCCGCCTTGTCTAAAGCCGCAGCGATAGGTGCGGACTGCCTATTTTTACGCACCAAAACCGCGGCGCTGAAGGTGTCTCCCTCGCGTTTGTCCCACTGCTTTTTCAAATGCTCGGCGATAAATTCGCGCTCGCGATTTTCGCTTTCAAAGTAGGCCAGCTGGATTTCACCCTCGCCTTTATGTGGGGCGGCAGAAAGCTCATCCACGGGACGCTCAACGCCTTCAAATACCCTCTCCGCCACTGAGTTAGCCAAATCCAGCGCACCAGAGGGGTTGCGCCACGAGGTAGTCAATTGGTCCTTCGGAGCAGGTGTGCCCGGCGCGACTGGAAAATCCTCCACGAAGGCGGTGAGGTTTTCAGAGGTCGCGCCGCGCCAGCCGTAGATGGCCTGCATTGGATCGCCTACAGCCGTAACCGACAATTCATCTTTTTCGCCGCCGAAAAGGCTTCGAAGTAGAACGCGCTGGGCATAGGAGGTGTCTTGGTACTCATCCAACATGACAACCTTGTAGCGCTGGGATTGTTGCCTGCCCACCACGGGATAATCACGCGCTACTCGGGCGGCGACAGACATTTGCTCGCCAAAGGTGATGACTTGTCGCTCGGATTGTTCCTTTTTCATGGCCTCCAGCAGCGGTACGTACTGCACGCGGCGTTCCTGTGTCTGGATATAGCCCAGCAGCTTTTGAGAGTATTCGGGGCCATTCTTCTTCGATTTGTCAAGGTTATCGATATCTGCGCGAAAATCGCGCGCATGCTCAGCGATATGGCTCGTGTCTTTGAGACCGTTATCAATATCTTGGCTGAGGCTCAGCAGGGTCTCGGTGATAGTGGCTAGGGTGCGATCGTCTTCTAGTTGGCCGGTGTAATTGCGCACCACATCGTAGGCTAAGGAATAGCGCTCGGCCTCAGTAATGATGCGCGCGGTGGGCTCAACCGGAACTAATAGGCCGTATTCGCGAACGAGTTCTCCGGCGTAGGAGTCATAGGTGGATACCTTCGGCGCAATGTTTTCTAATGCTTCTGCCACATCGCTGCCTGGTGGGATGAGACCGGAATCGCGCAGTTGAATCAGCTGCTTGCGAATGCGTTGCTCCAGCTGTTGCGCGGCTTTGCGGGTAAAGGTCAGGCCAAGAACCTGTTCAGGTCGCACATAACCATTGGCCACCAAATACACCACGCGCGAGGCCATGGTTTCTGTCTTGCCAGCACCAGCGCCGGCAACCACGAGTTTGGGGCTAAATGGGCCTTCAATGACATGGGCTTGTTCGTCGGTAGGCGGGAAATCCTTGCCCAAGGCCGCAGCGATTTGCTGTGGGGAAAAGTTGCTCTTAGGCATCGGTGGTCATCCTTCCTTCTTCCTGCACGGGGCAGATGGAGCGAATTGGGCATTTATCGCAGTCTTTATTGGTACGCGCAGTAATGCGCGGACCACGCATTTCCTCCACCAGCGGGGGCAGAAGTGCGGCGAATTCTTCGAGTGCTTCCGGAGATTTATCGCTTTGCCAATTCTCGCCAATCTTCTTAGTGGTTGCGCCCGGGTAAACCAGCACTCCTCCCTGGCGCGGCATTCCTTCACCGTCGTGGACCTGATGGCCGTCGAATGCACCGTGGGCAAGCGCGAGCTGATAGGTCATTAACTGCACATGGTCTTCGGCTTCTTTCTTGGCCGGTTGGGTTTTCCCGGTCTTGAGGTCCACGACCAAGTAGTTTCCTTCTTCATCGCGAAGGAGACGGTCCATATAGCCGCCGATGCGCACGCCTTCACCGACATGTACGCCCACAGGAATTTCCACGCCCACTAGTTCTTGATTTACTTCAGATTGGCGCGCCCATTCGCGGGCGCGGTCCAATAGCGCGGAAAACTCGTCGAGTTTGAATCGCAATTGCCACTGCGGGACGTCCTGGATGCGCTCGAAAGCCTCCATCACCAAAAGCTTGGCCTTTTCCGCATCCATACCGCGGCCAATGGCTTCAAAGAAGGCGTGGGCCAACGTACCGCGGAGCAGGTGCTCCTCAGCACTCGGGTCCTCAGCCACATTGCCCAGCACAGCCTTGAGCGGGCAGTTGAGCAACGCTTCTACGCGAGAGGGCGATAAACTGCCGCTGGTATGCAACGGCAGTTCAGCCGCAACGGAACGAGCCGACCACCACTGCTCCGGGTGGGCGCCGGGGATTTCGGCCGCCGCTAACCGCGCGAGCTGGCGGGCAGCTTGCTTGCGTTCAACCTCACCGGATTCCGGATTGCTAACTACCCGGCGCAGCTGTGCGACAAAGGCCGGCACGGACAGCACCGCAACATCGAGTGGATCAATCTCCAAACCATCGCGCAAAGAAACGGGTGCGGGTTCGGGCACATCGAGACCCAATTCGCGCGGGAGTTGGGCGCGGCGCAGCGCCCGCTTTGCTTGGCGACGCGCAGCTTGACCGGGAACATCGACACCACGTCCGGCGAATTCGTTGATGAACCGAGAAGGCTCGGAGACCGTATCGCCCTCTGGATTCTCCACGGCAGTAATGAGCAAGCGCTTTCGGTGGCGGGTGGTAGCGACGTGGAAGAGACGACGCTCCTCTGCCAAGCGGGAGGCGATGTGACTGACGGGAGTATCGGGATCAATATCGTGGTCGAGGAGATCGATGAGATCTTCTTGCCCGAAGATGGAGCCAGTCTCCCCTAGCGAAGGCCAGCTGCCTTCCTGGGCGCCGGCCACGATGACGGTGTCCCATTCGCGGCCCACTGCACCGTGCGCGGTCAGGATTTCTACGGCCTGCGGGATGGCGGTGCGGCGGTCACGCACGCCGGTGGGAAGTTCTTGTTCAGTGATATGGGTCAAAAACGCGCTCAGTGAAGAATCCGGGCGGCGTTCTACGTAGTCTCCAGCAGCGTCAAAAAGCGCCATCATTGCATCTAGGTCGCGGTCGGCCTGCGAGCCCGTTGCACCACCGCGCAAGGCCGAGGCCTGTAGACGGTTGTCCAGCTCGGTAGCACTCCATACGGCCCACAGAATCTCCTCCACCGAAGCGCCGGAAGTGAGCGCTTCCCGGCCGGCACTGAGCACTGCACGAACGCGTTCGAGGATCGAATATTCCCGTTCAGTGAGCTGTCCGTTGAAGTCTGGGAGCTCGCCGTAGAGAAGGCCCCGGAGGCTATCGATGCCCCGAGTGGTGGAATCCCAGCGGCGCAAGCCACGGATCAGTCGGCGCAGGGTGACAGGATCGGCGCCACCCACAGGTCCGGTGAGTAGTTCTTCCAACTCAGAGTTAGATAGTTCCTCCTCCAAGGCGCGCAGTGCAAGCAGCACAGCGGAGACCAAACGCTGTTCGGCCAAGACAACGTCGGTGGGATTGATATGTACGGGCACACCGGCGGCTAGGAGGGTGCGGCGCATTTGGCCAATGTCACTAGTAGAGCGCACAATGACAGCGATGTCGCGCCAGGGCACGGCATCTTCCAAGTGACGGCGGCGCACAGTATTAGCTACGACGTCGCGCAGCCGACCATCCGAGTCCACGATAGAGATGCACGCCGGTGTGGGCCTGCGGTAGGACTCGGTGAGCTCAATATCATGCTCGGCTGGAAAGTCCTGCAAAAAGCGCGAGCTAGCACCACGAAAGGCAAAGACAGATTGGGCTGTATCTCCACCCACAACTACGAGGTTGGCCTGCGCAGCTAGCCCAAGAATGAGCTTTCCTGCGGTGGGGTCGAGCAGTTGCGCATCATCGACGACAATGGTGTGGAAGGGATGATCGCGCAGTAATTCAGGGCGTTGGAGAACCGCGGTAACCAACTCTGCAGCAGAGTATGAATGGGCACGGGAGAGGAGCTGTACGTGCTCATACTCGCGCAGAAATTCGCCCGCGGCGGACCACATAGGGCGGCCATATTCGTGGCCTAGGCGCTCCAGGTCTCCTGGGCCCAGACCTCGTTCAATGGAGCGCAAAAGGAAATCGCGCAACTGCCGAGCAAAGCCCACATATTCCAGCGCGGGGCGCATCTCTTCTGGCCAGGATCCGTGACCGTCTTCTGCTTGACCGATAAGTAGCTCCCGAATGACGGCATCGTGTTCCGCACCGGTAATGAGCCGCAACTCCTCCTCGGCCGCCGTGCGCAGTAACGCAAAAGCCAAGGAGTGCACAGACCTCACCATTGAGGTCTGTGCGGCGTAATTCTCGAGGCGTTCAGAAAGTTCGCGGCGCAATCGGGCACCGGATTCCTTCGAGGGCGCAATAACGAGAATGCCGGAGGGATCCGCGCCAGTTTCCTGGGCTCTGTCCAGGGCATGAATGACGGTATCGATAAGGAAGCTCGACACGCCACTGCCTGCCGCACCGGTTACTTTCCAGGAACCGGATTCGGGCAGGTCAACCGGCCAGCTGCGGGCCGTGGCGGACGGGGTACGGGGAACGAGGCGCACTTGCGGGGACGGTGGGAGGACCACTCCCGCACGCGCGGTGGAATGGGGGTCGTAACTCACCGCTCCAGTATGGCAGATGCTCGCGACACCAGATATTGCTCCACCCGTTCAATGTGCGAACGCGTGTTTGAACGCGAAGCAGGATGCAGATCGTTGATATGACGACGATACGACACTGCACGCAAGAGCAGCTCCTGCATGCCAGGCACGTGGCTAAAGCGCTGGCAGATCTCATCATCAACCGCCTGAGCAATAAGCCCGTCGACGATGACTAGGGCGGCGCTCCAACCGGCTGGGCGCGGGAACTCGCCCGGCACGATGTCCACGATTCCCGGCGGGTTGGCGCCGTGATAGACCGTGGTGGTGAGAAGAGCGGTGTGGGCAGGGATAAGGGGGACGTCGGCAAGCAGAGCCGGGCGATAAGCCTCCCCCGTTTCTCCCCACGCGGCGCGCTCCGCGCGAGCAAAGACATCGTCGCGCTGCCCGGTGGGAAGTGCCACCTCGGCCATAGCCGTATCAAGGCGCAGCGCCATCTGTGCGGTTTCATCAATGCGCCCACGAACCTGCCCCGGAATAAACTGCGTGGCCTTCCAGCCAGCGGCCGTATGACGGCCATCGCTAGATAAAATTGGCCGGGAAACCCGGGCGCCTTGCACACTTAGGCGCTCGCGCGTCTTGGCGGACCATGCAGCAAAAGGAACGGCCTGCGAATAGACCACGTCCCCCACCTTGATGCCGTTATCCCACACCGGGCCTAATTGATCGCCCTGAGCGCGGCGAGTACCGGTAGCACCAGTTTCCGCGTGAAAGGCGCTTAAAACATGCTCTGGGGGAAGCGGCATCCTTAACTCCTATTCGGGTTGGTGGGGATCCTTATTATCCGGGTTGGGGAAAGGCCACGGGTTAGCTGTACAGGTCACGTCCTCATCAGGATAGACCTCACTGGGCTTGCGATCGTGCAATACCTTGTTATTGAGATCCAAGGTCTGCTGCATCATGATCGGAGCTAACTTGCCCTGCCCACCACACGGCTGATGGGCCGCATAGCCAATGGCGTGGCCCAGCTCGTGGTTAATAACGTACTGGCGGTAATTACCCATATCGCCTTCAAACGGCGTCGCACCGCGCACCCAGCGAGCCTCATTAATAATCGTGGTGGACTCGCCAGTAATGGTGGTATGGCAGGAGGTTTCCGTTTCAATTTTCTCCCCGCACCGCTCCGCGGCGGTACCCAAGGAGGTCAGCTGGATACGGGTATCTGGATCCGCATCAGAGGCCACGTGCTCGAACTCGAAGTCCTTGTGCGCGGTCCAGCCGCGCGGATCAGAAAGGGTTGCTTCCACCATGGCTGCAAAAGAATCATCGCCGCCATACGGTGCGGTATTGAGGCCATCTTCCACCTCGATGGAATAGCGCACCTTCTGCGCGCCGCCCTTACCGGCTACGGCGCCGGGCTCGCCCACCTCATGGAAAGTGCCCTTTCCCTGCTTGGTAAACGCACCACCGGGCGGCATCTCACTAATTTCCCGTTTGACCGCTTCCGCATCAGCCGGATCAGGCCCGATTTTCTCGGCACTCGTCGGGGCAGCTGCGGTAGTTTCTTCCGCCCCTTCTTCAAAGGAGGAAGCGGTGGCGATATCGACAATGAACCAGATGGTCAAGGCGATCATCAAAGGGATAGCCACCACGCGCCACCAGCCATATTGACGCGCAAACCGGACCACCGCATTTGGGCGGTCCGGCGAATGGCCCTGGCTCCGGTGAGCGTGGCGAGTCTCCCTATCTTCCATGGGGCCTTAGATTACCCGTTTATTTTTAAAAATTTGAATCAGCAGACCGGTGCGCTCGTCTTTAGGCGCCGGCGAATCCCACGGCGTGCCTCTTCGCAATGCCCACCTCAACGTAGACCACGCGGTCAGTGCGCACGAGGTACTTGCGGCCCTTGTCATCTTCCAGTTCCAAGGTGGAGTTATCCGCCAGGGCGCTATTGATCTTCTGCGTCAGCTCAGCCTGGTCACCTGCAGCGCTAATGACCAGCTCACGAGCGGTGTCTGCGAAGCCAAATTTGATATCCATGAGGGTTCCTCCTCTAACTAGAGTTTTATTGTCAATGGCCCCACTATAACCATCCCGGCTACTATCAAGGTGTGTCTGACATAAAATCCCAGCCACCGAGCTTCGCGGAACTCGGCGTTGCGGCCGAAATCTGCGATGGACTCGCCACCCGTGGCATCACGCGTACTTTTGCAATCCAGGAATTAACCCTGCCCATCGCTTTGTCCGGTCAGGATTTGATTGGCCAAGCGCGCACCGGCATGGGTAAAACCTATGGCTTTGGCGTGCCGCTTTTGGATCGTGTCTTTGATGATGCCGATATCGAAGAGCTCGATGGCACCCCGCGCGCCCTCGTGGTGGTCCCCACCCGTGAGCTTGCCCAGCAGGTCACCAAAGACCTGCAGGTAGCCGCCGCTGACATACCGGTGCGTTTGGTTTCCATCTACGGAGGCCGGCCCTACGAGGAACAGATCACAAAGCTCAATAAGGGCGCCGATGTCATCATCGGTACACCTGGCCGCCTGATCGATCTTCATGAGCGCGACAATCTGCAATTAGACCGGGTGGCCATCTTGGTACTCGATGAAGCCGACGAGATGCTAGATTTGGGCTTCTTGCCCTCGGTGGAGGCCATCCTGCAGGCTCTGGATAGCAATGCGCACCAGACCATGCTCTTTTCCGCTACGATGCCGGGCGCGATTTTAACGCTGGCCCGCCGTTTTATGAATAAGCCCATCCATATCCGCGCCGAATCGGGCGAGCAGGATTTCACCCATTCCTCCACCCGCAAGGTCACCTTCCAAGCTCACCGCATGGATAAGGTTGCCATCGTCGCGCACGCCCTGCAGGCTGCCGACCGTGGGCGCACCATCATCTTCGCCCGCACCAAGCGAACGGCCGCCCATTTGGCCGATGATCTCGCCCGGCGCGGCTTCCGCGTAGGAGCCGTCCACGGCGACCTTGGGCAAAAGTCCCGCGAGAAATCCCTGCAGGCCTTCCGCTCCGGCCAGGTAGACATCCTGGTCGCCACCGATATTGCTGCCCGCGGTATCGACGTAGATGATGTCACTCACGTCATCAACTACCAGGTACCAGATGATCCAATGACCTTTGTCCACCGTATTGGTCGCACGGGTCGCGCCGGGCATACCGGTACCGCCATCACCTTGGTGGGCTACGATGAGCTGGGCAAATGGCAAGTCATTAACGATGAGCTGGATTTGGGAGAGCCGGAGCCGCCACAATGGTTTTCTACTTCCCCAGAGCTGGCCCAAGCGCTAGACATCCCCGCGGATGCAGAGGAGACCGTAGGCCCCGAGACCAAGGTTGTAGGCCAGGTTTCAGTCCGCGAGAAATCCCCCACCCGTACCACTGCGCGCCGCGGCAGCTCCCGGCGCCGACGAGGAGGCCGCCGATGACCAAGGCTCCCATTTTGCGTTCCACGCTCACTGATTGGAAGGCCACCGGCATCATTGCCGTGGTCTGCGCCATCGCGGTAGGCGGTGCAGCCGTCACTGCCAATATCAATCAGGCACATTTGAGCCAGGCGGCCGTTCCTGGGGAAAAGGATGCACCCGCACTTTCCACAGTCCCGACTAACCTCCACGAGTCCTTCAGCCTCCCCAATGAACCGGTGCCTGGCCAATACCGAGCGGTTTCGGCGCACGGCCTGACCATCACACATGCGGATCACACGCTCACGGCTACCAATCCGGACGGTTCCGAAGCGTGGACCTATGAGCGCACTGACGCCGAACTGTGCTCACTATCTGCTGCATGGGGCAAGATAGTAGCTACTTATAAGACCGGTGTGGGCTGCGGAGATACCGTGGCGATTGATGCCGCGACTGGTGAGTATGACAGCACCCGTAGTGCCATAAATTCGGACGAGGTGGTACCCATATCCTCCAATGACCGGGTAGGAACGGTCTCCACCGACCGCATCGATCTGTGGCGCTCGGATATGGTGCGTACCGTGGAATACGGTGACGTGGAGGCAAAACAAGAACCGGACAAGCAACCGCATGAGGATTGCACGCTCAGCTCGGCCCTTACCCGTACCGAGAACTTAGCCCTGACCGAGTCCTGCCCCGATAAGCCGAATACCACCTGGTTGCGCTTCCAAGACACCACCCCCGATGATTCCCGTCAACCGGACATCGCCGCCGATGTGGACATTGCCACCGATGGCGCCCGCCTTGTCGCCGTAGGCCAAAAGGCCGCCGCCGTATACCGGCCAGGACCACACCCCTCCATCGAGTCATATAACAATGAAGGTAAAAAGCTCGACTCTTCCCCAGCAGAGCCTTCTCCGGCTATAGACACCGGCGACTCCCCCTTCGCGCCGGCAACTGCGGACTTGCCGCACCATATGACCTGGTTTGATGGCTCCCGGCTTTATCTCTTTAAGCCGAGCGACCTCTCGGTTGATCGCATCGTGGAAGAGGCCATCGGCACCCCCATCGCTGTCAACGAGCAGATGCTGGTGCCTACCCAAGAAGGAATTGCAGTCATGGACTGGTCCACTGGCAAGACTCTGCGGACCGTCCCGGTTGACCGCGGCGCCTACCGCGGTGCCGTTTATCTCACTTTAGCGGGTGACACCATTGTGGAAGCCCGCGGCGATAAGGTAGTGGGCCTTAGCGCCGATTAGTACCCCACCATCGCATAAAAAGGCCGCGCATTCCGGGTTTTACCGGGCGCGGCCTTTTTACACGTGAAGATGACTTTAGAAGTTTGCTGCCGCCCACTCAGTGGAGGCGCGTACGAACATCAGCAAGAAGATGACCACTGCGGCGCTCAGCAATGTCACCACGCCCAGTAGCGGCGATCCACCGCTAAACATTTGGAAGGAGCTAGCCGCCAAGATTAGTTCCACCAAAATAATGGCTCCCCTACCCCAGCGCTTTCCCTTGACCATGGCCCAAGCGCCAATGATGACAAAACCAAACACGATAAAGATAAAGAGTGCGGTGCCTAGCCCCACAAAGCTTCCAGAGCCCGAATCCGACACCATGGAGCCGTTTTCCGCACCGGTCAATTCGCGCACGATCAGGAAGATACCGAAGCAGATGACGGCGATGGACTGAACCACGGCGAGCGCTGCGGCTACGAGAACCGGCTGTGGCGCGCCCTGCTGGGGCTTCACCTCACGCGCCGGCTGCGCCGAGGCCGCACTTTGCTTTTTGTTTACCTGCTTTTTCTTCTGCTTAGACACAAAGCCACAGTCTACTCACCGGTCAACGACATTTCCCTGTGCGCCACTCAGGTTTCGCGGGGGCAGGGGCTAGCCGGGTAGATTTGACGCTTCTTCAGTCACCGCACTCAATGATTTTTGGACAATACGCCAGTTCAGCGCGTTTCTCACAGGCTTCTTTCAACTCTATCGTGGCCCTAAATGACCCCCACACTAGTTTCATTCAAGTGAGGTTGGCCACAATTTTGCCTCTACCCCTAGCGGAGTCTGAGTAAACATGTCATGATTCTGGGGTAGCAAAAAGAAAGAGGACGTAAACCTCTTCTTAACTTGAAGGAAACTTCAAGTAACCACAATGTGAACCATTGGCGGCGGCGACGCTGGCCCGACCTCGAGACCGGGCCCCACTGCACGCAGACCAGTTCACACAACCACCCACCCTGGCATTGGTTGCTTTTCATTTTCGTGAAAAGCGCTTGTGCTTACTGCTGTCGAATTTTTGTTAGGAGATATCAATCATGGATTGGCGCCACGAAGCTGTTTGCCGCGACGAAGACCCCGAGCTGTTCTTCCCAGTAGGCAATTCTGGTCCTGCACTTACCCAAATCGCTAAGGCCAAGCTGGTCTGCAACCGCTGCCCTGTTGCCTCTTCCTGCCTGAAGTGGGCACTGGAGTCCGGCTTGGACGCCGGCGTCTGGGGCGGTCTATCTGAAGAGGAGCGCCGCGCCCTCAAGCGCCGCCGTAACCGCGGCCGTGGACGCGCCCGCGTTTCCGCTTAATCATTGGCCCCCAATTTTCGTTTCGGCGCCCTTAGCCGCTAAAGTTGAATAAAGTTCAGATACCCTCAACGAAGGAGTGCGCAATGAGCAAGCGTGGTCGCAAGCGCAAGGATCGCCGCAAGAAGTCCGCTAATCACGGCAAGCGTCCTAGCGCATAACGCACAGCATTACTCAAAGCCCGGTTCCCTCGGTCACTTCGACCGTAGAACCGGGCTTTTGCTATGGCAGACGCAAATCAATGTCGTCTCCTAGCTCCCCGCTTAACCTCTCCGTGCCTTAAGTCCAATGTGATCGGGCCGAATTGAACACATTGGGGTCTCAATTCGGCCCTTCCGCCCTCAATTCGGCCCGATCGGTATGGACTCAAGCAAAAAGTTGGAAGATCATGAGACCAGACCCCACCACAGCGGGTGAGCAACAGTGCCTACCACGCCGTTTCGATGCGGGTGATTTCAACCGAGATGCGGCGGCGTAACGCCTGCGGCGCCTTGGCCTGCCCGTTACAACAGTTGCGCACCAGCGAACGAATAATCTCCTCGCTCTCGAGGCGTTTTTGACAAAAATCACACTGGGCGATGTGCTCGCGGATGGCGAGCGCGCGGGCATAGGTGGTGGATTCATCGAGAAGCTCGCACAGGAGGGCCTGTACCTCTGGGGAGCTACACGCACCACAGTTGTGTTCCGTTGCGCGTTCCATTACTTCTCCTCCATGTCTGGGTGTTCTAATCCAATACCTTGTTCTCGTGCCACGTCTTTCAACGCTTTTCGGAGTAGTTTTCTTCCCCGGTGCAACCGAGACATCACTGTGCCCAAAGGAGTGTCCATGATTTCTGCGATTTCTTTATACGCCAGGCCCTCTACATCCGCGTAGTAAACCACCATGCGGTAATCATCGGGCAGGTCATTCATGGCCTCTGAAATGGTGGAATCTGGCATGTCCTTGAGCGCGGCTACCTCGGCGGATTCCAGGCCAGTGGAATCGTGTCCCGCGGTGGTATAGAGCTGAAAATCGCTCAGGTCATCGGCCGAAGACTCCGTGGGCCGGCGCTTCGCCTTGCGGTAGGAGTTGATGTAGTTATTGGTCATGATGCGATACAGCCAAGCCTTAAGGTTTGTACCTTGCTTGAAGGAATGAAAGGACTTATAGGCCTTGAGGTAGGTCTCCTGCACGAGGTCCTCAGCATCTTGCGGATTGCGCGTCATGCGCAGGGCACCGCCGTAGAGCTGGTCTAGCAGGGGCAGCGCTTCCGCTTCGAAGCGGCGCTGCAGCTCCTTTTCGCTGATTGTTTCTTTAGCCACAATTTCTATCCTAACGCGTAGCGTTAGAATCCCAGTCATGTCCAAAAAGCCCCCGCATGCAGCGACCCCAGCGCTCAAAGTCATGGAAGACGCCGGCGTAGACCACCATGTGTACACCTTTGAGGCGGGCAAGGATCACTTCGGCGATCACGCCGCGGCGGCCCTCGAGGTAGAGCCGGAACGCGTGCTCAAAACCCTGGTCATCGATTTAACGGCAGGCAAAGGGCCCAAGCGGAAGTTGGCGGTGTGCGTAATCCCTACCACCCACCACCTGAGCCTCAAGAAGGCCGCGGCCGCCCACGGCGTTTCTAAGGCCGCCATGGCGGATCCGCATGACGCGTCCAAGTCATCCGGATATATTCCCGGCGGCATTTCCCCGCTGGGCCAGAAGAACGCGCTGCCCACGGTCATTGAGGAAACCGCCATCCTTTTCGATACCGTCTTCATCTCTGGCGGGCGCCGCGGGCTAGATATCGAGCTCAATGCGGAGGACCTCGCGCAGCTGTGTGACGCCAGCTTTGCCGATCTACTCGCCGAGTAGCTCCGGATAGTCGTTGGATACAGTGCCCACGGCCTTGTCGGCGGGGTGGGTGTGAAAGCCCCGCAGGGGCGTCGGCAAGAGCAGCTCGGCGGCCTCCTCGGGGCTGCCCTCTAGCCAGGTGCGCATTTCCTCGGCCGCCAAAAAGCGCGGCAGGCGGAGGTGCAGCCACTCCATTTCTTCCGTGGCTGCAGTGGTAATGATCGTGGCGGACAGACGGTCTAAGCCGGTGTCCCAGAGGCCTGCGGCCCACAACAAGCCTTCCTCCGCGCGCACGAAGTAGGGCTGTTTGCCGCCCTCTTCCTGGCGCCACTCGTAGTAACCATTCATCGGGATGAGGCAGCGCTGCCCCTTAAAAGCGTGCCGGAAAGAAGGCTTGGAGGCCACGGTCTCCGCCCGCGCATTAAACAGCGGCGGGCCCTCAAGATCTTTCTTCCAGTGCGGCAATAGCGCCCACCGCGCAGGATCGACTTGAGCCAGGCTTTCGCGCACGCGCACGATGGCCACCGGCTGGGTGGGCGCAATGTTGTAGCGGGGCCCTGGGGTGCCTTGCGGGGCATGTACCTCGGTGACTCCGGGCAGCTCCCCCACCTCATCAAGGAGGGACTCGGTAAAAAGAACGAATCTTCCGCACATGCCCTCTATTATGGACGATATGTCTCAACCATGGTCCGCCCCGCAAGCGGCAGGCCCCATTACGTGGGCCCAGCACGTGCCGGGCTCGAAGTCTATTACCAACCGCGCCTTCATCTTGGCCGCGTTGGCCGATGGCCCCTCTACCCTGCGCGCTCCGCTGGTCTCGCGGGATTCGCAGCTGATGGAAAAGGCGTTGGAGTCTATGGGCGTGCGCTTCGAGCACGACGGCGAGGACATCCACGTCACCCCAGGCCCGCTCAAGGGCGCAACGGTGGATTGCGGCTTGGCCGGCACGGTCATGCGCTTTATCCCGCCGGTTGCGGCCTTGGCTGATGGCGCCGTGCTTGTCGACGGCGACGAGCAGGCCTACGCCCGCCCCATGTCCACCACCCTCGATGCGCTGCGCCACCTTGGCGTAGAGGTGGACGGCGATAGCCTGCCTTTTAGCGTGCGCTCGCACGGAGTGCCAGAAGGCGGCAAGGTCACCATCGATGCCTCTGGGTCATCGCAGTTCGTCTCCGGACTGCTGCTAGCCGGTGCACGTTTTAAAAAGGGCATCACCTTAACCCACGAGGGCGCTCCGTTGCCCTCTTTGCCGCACGTGGAAATGACCGTGGGCATGCTACGGCAAGCGGGCGTGCGCGTAGACTCCGGCGAGAATACGTGGACCGTGCACCCCGGCCCGATTGCCGGCCGGGAGTGGACGATCGAGCCGGACTTGTCCAATGCCACGCCTTTCCTTGCTGCCGCTGCTGTCACCGGCGGCCGTGTGACCATCAAGCGCTGGCCCGCCAATACCACCCAGCCAGGTGACGCTATTCGCCATATCTTGGTGGATATGGGCGTTATGGTCACCCAAGAGCCGGGATTTGTCACTGCAAAGGGCTCCAAAGACGGAGCGCTGCAGGGCATTGAGCGCAATATGGGTGATATTGGCGAGCTCACCCCCACCGTCGCGGCGCTGTGTGCCCTGGCAGAAACCCCCTCCACGCTCACCGGCATTGCCCACCTGCGCGGCCACGAGACCGACCGCCTCAAGGCGCTGGCAACTAATATCAACGCCCTGGGCGGCAAGGTCACCGAGCTTGCCGACGGCCTGCGCATCGACCCCGCCCCTCTCCACGGCGGCGAGTGGCCGTGCTATGCGGACCACCGCATGGCCACCGCGGGTGCCATCCTCGGTCTGAAAGTGCCGGGCATAGAGATCGAAGATATTTCTACCACGGCGAAGACCCTTCCCGGCTTCGACCGCATGTGGGAGACGATGCTGGACCCCGAACAACAGGAGAGCAATGGCTAGGCGTTTCGGTTCCTTTGATGAATCCGATGTGCGCGTGCGCCCTGGCAAGGGTTCGCGGCCGCGCACCAAGGATCGCCCCAAACATAAAAATGCCAAGTTCGGCATGGTCATCACCAAAGACCGTGGGCGCTGGGGCGTCGCGCTAGATGACGGCCCACGGGTCACCGCCATGCGTGCCCGCGAGCTCGGCCGCACCGCCATCGAGGTGGGCGACCGCGTTGGTGTCGTGGGCGATACTTCCGGTAAGAAGGACACCTTAGCGCGCATAGTGAAGCTGGAAGAGCGCACCTCCGTTCTTCGGCGTACCGCCGATGACACCGACCCCTATGAGCGCATCGTGGTGGCGAATGCGGACCAGATGCTCATCGTCACCGCCGTGGCCGATCCACCACCGCGTTCCGGGTTTGTCGAGCGGGCCCTCATCGCCGCCTTCGTGGGCAATATCCACCCGATCTTGTGCCTGACTAAAACAGATCTCACGGATCCTGAGCCGTTCGCGGCCGAGTTTGCTGATCTTGATGTCACGGTGGTGAAAGCCGGCGTCGAAGACGGCCTCGAGTCCGTGCGCCAGCACATCGATGGCCACGTCACCGCGCTCATCGGCCACTCCGGCGTGGGCAAATCCACCCTGGTCAACCGCCTGGTTCCGGATGCGGATAGGGAGACGGGGGAAGTATCGGGCGTAGGCAAAGGCAGGCATACTTCTACCCAATCGGTAGCGCTTCCCCTCCCCGCCGATGATGCATACTCTGGCGGTTGGATTATCGATACCCCCGGCATTCGTTCCTTCGGCCTCGCACATGTTGATGCTGATGACGTGCTCGGCGTTTTTGAAGATCTTGCGGCCGCCGTCGAGGATTGCCCCCGTGGTTGTACGCATATGGGCCCGCCTGCGGACCCAGAATGCGGGCTGGATGACCCTGCGCTTATCCCCCCGGATACCGCCAGTGCGCGGCGGCGCGACGCGGTGCGCGGCCTACTTGAGGCCCTGCGCACCAACGTGGACTGGGAAAATTAAAGGTGGAAGCCGGTATCGGCGATAACGCCTAGCAGGCCATCTACGATGCCAAAGACCACATCGAGGATCTGGCCCCAGGTGCCCTGGGACGAGGTCTCTAGCAATGCTAGCCACGGGGTGGTGGGCACGACATCGGCAGCGGCATCTGCGGCCGGGGTGGTATCGGCCGCCAGAGCGGCTGGCGCGGAAATGAGGGCTACACCTGCGGTAACGGTAGCTGCAGCCAGGTTCTTGAAACGTTGAGTCATGTTTTCTCCTTCAGTTTTAGAGCAATTCTACGAGGAAAGGCAGCTCGCTGGGGTGATAAAAGGCCATAAACTTATCCAGCGCATCTCCCACGGCCAGCTCCGCGTCCTCATCGCCAAGGTCTGCGGTGTCAATAGCCTCAATGGCCTTCGCGGTGGTTTCTTCGGATTCCGCAATATCCACGTGGATGGCCGCCAAATCGTCTTTGCTAAACTGCGCCGGCTGAAGTTCTACCACCGGCTCGCCCATATCCGGTCGTGGGGTGATGACAGAATCATCCAGGTCCACGGAGATGACCACGCGGCGATGCGGGAACTTTTCATCATCGCCGATGGCCAGAAGGCGCATAGAGGCCATAGATGCCTCGAGGAATGCCGAGTAGGCAATCTCTTCTTCATCGCCCTCGGTATAGAAATCCTGCAGCGCTGGTGTCACCATGAAACCCCAGCCGGAACGCGCAGAAAGGGAACCAGTCTCTTCCAATTCCGCCAGCATGGTGTAAGTTGCGGGAATGTAGACGCGGGCTTTAGCCACTAAAACTCACCTTCAATGTCGAAGACAGCCTGGATTTCTACGGAAACGCGATCAAAGCTGGTGTACAAAAAGCCCACCATGCCGGTTTCCACGGCGGCGCGGACGTTGAGAATAGAATCATCAACCATGACGCAATCATTGAGCGGAAGCTCTAGGGCATCTGCGGCCGCCTGAAATGCAGCGACCTCTGGCTTTTCCGCCCCAACCTCACCAGAGAGAATTACTGCATCTACGTTTCCGCGGTACTCCCACTCGCGAATGTGCTCCGCGCCTGGACCGCCCGGGTCATTGGAGAGGATGGCGGTTGCCGCGCCATTTGCCTTTGCGGCGGCCAGCAGCGCCTTCCAGCGACGGTTATCTTCTTCGGTGCCGTCGAGGACGCCGACATAGTCAACGATCAGACCACGCATGTACTTAAATCCTTTGGTTACGATTTTTCTCTTTAACTCCCCGAGAGTATAGCGAACCACGCGCACATTCGCGCCCACCTCTTTCAGGAAACCCTCAGAAATGGCGGCCGTGGGGCGGGCATGAGACAATTATCACGCGTCCGTCTCCTGCCCTTATTCAGGAGCACTACTTCCCCATCATGTACGAGCCCATTCCTGGCTACTCACACCTCAAACTCTTCCTCGCGCCTCATCGCGTGCGCTATGGCCGCTTGCCGACGTCCGCGGAGGTCGCCGCCCAACACCGCATCCAAGGCTGGGTAATCTTCGCACTCGAGGTTGCTGCCGGCTATCGGCCGCTAGCTCACCTCAATTCCGCGCGCTATTCGGACGCAATCCGGCTGCATATTGGCTCGTGGGTGCGCCAACGCGCCAGCCCCTACACCACGGACAGATTGCAATTGACAAGCCTGCACGCGCGCCCTAATGGCGAATACTTCGGCTCTGTTTATATAGGTCAACAGCAGCATGCTTTTACGGGAGCAGCCAGTCACACGGGATTAACCTCGTTCCGCTTGCTCTAAGCTATGCGAACGGACCTCACCGCCTAGGAAATGAACTGGCCGAGTTGAGAAAGAATATCGGACCAGTTCAGTGCGGACCATCCAATTCCGGCAGCGCTTGCTAGCGCCGCAATACCGGTAGTCAGCAGGCCACCTTCCAGGACGGATAGCCCGGAATTGTCATCAGCAGTGCCATCCGCGAGTACGGTATTCACATCACGGTGGGTTGCTGCGGCCTTTTCCAAGGGAGCATTGACCTGCTTGGTGATAGTGACGATATCGCGCAGCGCTGACGCGTAATCCGGGAACTCATCCGGGAAGGCGGAGCCTGTATCCCCGGTGGCGGGCCTCTGTGGCCGCGGAGAAGACTCTGCATTGCCGGCGGTGGACTGCGGCAGGTCCTGGGTGAATTCACCCAGCTCGGCGCGAATCACCGCCTGGGCATAGTTGGCACCCAGCACGTCAAGGTAATCCAACACGGCAGCTTCGGTGAACTGCTTACCTTCCCGCGATTGTGGACGCGCGTCGGGCTCCCACGGGAAATCGAGCGGCGTGGAATAGATATTGCCATCGGCCCGCGCAGTGTTGAGCCGGGATGCGCCAAAGTAATAATCAAAGGCAGCATCCGCTTTATCCTGCGACAAAATCCCATCTGCCACCAACGCTTCCTTACGCTGGGTAGCGATAGCCAAAATGGCCGCTGCCGCGTTGTCCTGTTCTAGTTTTTCGCCCGAGTCCAAGATGATGCGCAGAGAGGACGCGGAGTCGCGCTGCATCTCATACGCCACGGCTGGGGTGGCGCCACCAAGCAAGGTAGCAGACAGAAGCGTCGTAATTCCTAGACGCAAAGAACGGCGACGCATCGTCAGTGGAGTCCCTCACAGGAAAAAAGCAGATTGGACAAGATTCTTATATTCTACTCATTTTTCCCTAAAAAGAAACCCGCTCCCACTTTTAAGAGTGGGAGCGGGGCGGAGTTTGAGAAAGGACACCGAGTTTTAGGCCTCTACGGTATCCCCACCGTTGTTGTTCGCAGCGGCCGAAGACTCACCAGCCTGTTCCTCTTCCTGCTGCTTGAACTGCTTGCGCAGCATAAAGAGCTGGCGAACGGTCTCTTCCTTGACGCCTTCGTTCATGGCATTGAACATCTCGCCGCCCTCCTTCTGGTACTCCACCAGCGGATCGCGCTGCGCCATCGCGCGCAGACCAATGCCCTCCTTGAGGTAGTCCATCTCATAGAGGTGCTCACGCCACTTTTGGTCAATAATCGGCAGGATGACCATGCGCTCGGTATTGCGCATCTGCTGCTCGCCGCCAATTGCGGTTACAGATTCCTCGAGCTTGTCATATTCGTTATTGGCGTCTTCTACCAAAGCGTCGCGAAGCTGCTCAGCGGAAAGCTCGCCTGGGGAACCGTACTCGGAGCCTTCGACCAGTTCCTCGTGGGAAATGGTAGGACCGTACAGGGAATCCAATGCGTTCCACAGCGCATCTAGGTCCCAATCCTCCACGTAGCCGGTGGCGGTAGCGCCGGCAACATAAGCGGAAACGGTGTCATCAATCATGCCGCGGATATTGTCCTGAATATCGCCGGCATCGAGGATATCGTGGCGGGTAGCGTAGACCACCTTGCGCTGCTCGTTGAGCACCTCGTCGTACTTGAGAACGTTCTTACGCATCTCAAAGTTCTGGTTCTCCACCTGCGCCTGGGCGCCCTTAATGGAATTGGAGACCATCTTGGCTTCGATTGGAACATCGTCCGGCACATTGAGGCGATTCATCATGTTCTCCATGGACTGTCCCACGAAGCGCACCATCAACTCATCACGCATGGACAGGTAGAAGCGGGTCTCACCCGGGTCACCCTGGCGGCCAGTACGACCACGCAGCTGGTTATCAATGCGGCGCGACTCGTGGCGCTCGGTACCCAGCACGTAGAGTCCGCCGGCCTCGCGGACCTGGTCACCCAGCTTCTTGGAGTGTTCCTTTTCGGCATCGATCTCTGCCTCCCAGGCCTCCTGGTACTTTTCCTCATCCTCGAATGGATCGAGGCCGCGCTCGCGCAGCTTCTCATCGAGGATCACCTCGGGGTTACCACCAAGGACGATATCGGTACCACGGCCGGCCATGTTCGTAGCCACGGTTACGGTGCCGGGGCGGCCGGCACGGGCAATGATCTGGCCCTCTTCCTCGTGGTGCTTAGCGTTGAGCACGTTGTGCTTGATTCCCCGCTTGGATAGCAGCTGGGACAGGTACTCGGAACGCTCCACAGAGGTGGTACCTACCAGGACTGGCTGACCAGCCTCGACGTGCTCAGCAATATCGTCCACCACGGCGGCGAACTTGGCTTCCTGCGTCTTGTAAATGCGGTCAGAGTGGTCCGCACGCTGATTTGGCTTATTGGTAGGAATCGGCACTACATCCAGGCCATAGATGGAATGCAACTCGGCGGCTTCGGTCTCTGCCGTACCGGTCATGCCGGAGATCTTCTCATAGAGGCGGAAGTAGTTTTGCAGGGTAACGGTAGCCAGCGTCTGGTTCTCGTTCTTGATCTCTACCTGCTCCTTGGCCTCGATGGCCTGGTGCATGCCTTCGTTGTAGCGGCGGCCGGCCAGCACGCGGCCGGTGAAGCTGTCGACGATCATGACTTCACCATTGCGGACGATGTAGTCCTTATCGCGGGTGAAAAGTTCCTTGGCCTTCAAGGCGTTGTTCAGGTAAGACACCAGCTGGGAGTGCTCCGGGGCGTAGAGGTTATCGATGCCGAGCTGATCCTCTACGTATTCCACGCCCGCTTCCAGCACACCGATGGTGCGCTTTTTGTGGTCCACCTCGTAGTGGATGCCTTCGCGCATGCGCGGTGCCAGCTGGGCGAAGACGCTGTAGAACTGGGAGGAACCGTCTACTGGGCCGGAGATGATAAGCGGGGTTCGGGCTTCATCGATAAGAATCGAGTCAACCTCGTCCACGATGCAGAAATTGTGACCGCGCTGCACCACTTCATTGAGGGAGCGCACCATGTTATCGCGCAGGTAGTCAAAACCTAGCTCGTTATTGGTGCCGTAAGTAATGTCGCAATCGTAGGCAGCCTTGCGCTCTGGTGGGCGCATCTCAGACAGGATGACGCCTACGGACAGGCCGAGCCAGCGGTGGACACGGCCCATCATCTCCGCGTCGCGCTTTGCCAAGTAATCATTGACGGTCACGATGTGGACGCCCTTGCCCTCAAGCGCATTGAGGTAGGCAGGCAGGAGCGAGGTCAGGGTCTTGCCCTCACCGGTGCGCATCTCGGCAACGTTGCCGAAGTGCAGGGCCGCGCCACCCATGATCTGCACGCGGTAGTGCTTTTGATCGAGGACGCGCCAGGCAGCCTCGCGGACGGTGGCAAATGCCTCGAGCAAGATGTCATTCATCTCTTCGCCGTCTTTCAGACGAGTCTTGAACTCATCGGTTTTTGCCTTAAGTTCTTCGTCCGAAAGCTCCGCGTACTTATCCTCAAGGGCAATTACGTCGTCTGCCATTTTGCCCAGGCGCTTGACCGTACGGCCCTCGCCCGCGCGCAGCAGCTTGGAAAGTCCAAACACGGTTAGTTAGTCCTTCTAGTCGCGACAATAAAGTTAACTCGTCGCTATTGTACTCACTCGCATTCACAAAGCACCTTCCGCCTAGCGCATAGGGCATGCGCGCAACCTTCATCTGGCATATCTAAGCCTTTAAAGCCGCTTGCCGACGTCGAACTTCCCCCCCCACCAACCACACCATTTCCCTTGATACGAATTCGACCCCGCTGCAGTTATGCAGCGGGGTCATTACCTCAGGAGAGTGCGAGCGCTTTAGGCTTCCGCGTCTTCAGCCAGGGAGATAAGGCCATAGTCGAAGGCGTGGCGGCGATAAACCACGGAGGGCTTATTATTCTCCTCGTTAACGAAGAGGAAGAAGTCGTGGCCAACCAGCTCCATCTCGCTTAAGGCATCATCCACGCTCATCGGGGTAGCCGGGTGCTCCTTGGTGCGCACAATCTGGCCGGGACGAACATCCTCGACGGTCTCAGCATAAGGGTCAACGTAGCGTTCTTCCTTGGCGCGCTGTGCCTCAGCCTGCGCCACCATCTCAGCGGCAATCTCTCCGGTGCCCTTTTGCGCGCGGTGACCGCTCTTGACGTTTTCGCGGCGCACCTTCACCTTGCGCAGGGAGCGCTCCATCTTGCCCAAGGCGGTCTCGAGCGCAGCGTAGAAAGAATCTTCCTTTGCTTCGGCACGGGCGATGTGCCCCTTACCCGTAGCGGTGATCTGGATGCGATCCGCTTCAGAATCGCGGCGCGGGTTCGGCTCGTGCTGCAGCTCCACGTGGAAGAAGGTCAGGGTGGGGTCAAGGCGTTCAATCTTGGCCAGCTTGTCATTGACTCGCTCTTGAAAGTGATCAGGGACCTCGACATTACGGCCCGTAATCGTTACCTGAGCTTTGTTTGGCTGGGACATTGAAATGCCTCCCTTGAGTAGTGGGGACTGGAATCAATCACAGTAACTATCTCTCTGTGACACTCCTCATGGTATCACTGGTTATGACCTGACAGGGCGAAATTTTTTTCCGCTCCCCTACCTCGAGGGTAGATCCCACCCTTATCTAGGCATCCGCAAAGACCAATCCTCCACATACTTCTACGCCCGCGGCCTGCAGGGCAGCAATGCTCGCGGCTAGGGTAGCGCCGGTGGTAACGACGTCGTCGGCAAGCAGCGCAGGGGCGCGAGCAATGGGAGCATGAACGCGGACTCGCCCCTGCAGGTTAGCCCACCTATCCTGCGCGTTAAGCTCGGACTGATCCGCGGTGGACTGCCCCATGGAAAGAGCCGCGCACACGCCCACGCGCTGCCGCCGCGCCGCTGTATGGCACACAGCGGCCACAGGGTCTCCCCCGCGCGCCCGCGCCGAGCGCGGACGGGTAGGCGCAGGAACAAGGGTGAACTCGCGCGGGATATCACCACGGGCACTCAGATAGGCCAGCCCAGCTGCAAAGACGGCCCCGACATACTCGCGAACCGGCTGGTTGCCGCGCTCCTTCATGCCAATGATGATGCGGCGGCGAATATCGGAATAAGAGCCAAGGGCATACACGGGCGCCCCCAGCAGCCGGGGCCGTGCTACCAAGTAGGGCGGGTGCCGCAAGTGCTCGCGGCACTGTGCACACAACACCTCGCCCGGCGCGCCGCATCCAGCACACGCGCGCGGAAAAATAAGCTCCCCCAAGCTCATCGCGTTGCCTCCCCCTTAGCCGCACAAGCCTTCCGACGGCTAGTTAGAAACGATAGGGGAAGAACGCCGGCCCTGCAGCCCGGAGACCTCACGCCAGTTGGTCTCATCCATCACGGTGGAAGGAAGCTCAAGCATGGCGTGAGAATCAGTGATGAAAAGCTTGGTGGGCGAGGAAGCCACAGCCACCACGGGGGCGGTGATATTACCGGTAGGCATGGTCGAAGCCGAGGAACCATCCTGCTCGATGCGCCAGACGGGTGACTGGCTCGAGGAGGTACCAACGATGAGCGAGCCATCCATATTCCAGTCCAACGATAGCGCCGAACCGGAAACTTCCGGGCCGACCTCGCGGGCGTTGACGATGCGCTTATCGCCACTGCTGGATTGGGCAACCGCCGCGATATACACGTGACCATCGATAATCATGGCCACGCGGGCACCGCTATGGGACAAGCGGATAACGGAGATTTCGCCCTCAATATCGTCAATGCTGCGGGCATCCACCTCGGATTTGGAGATGCGGCCCGTGGTCTTGGAGCGCACCACGCGCACGATGCGATCTCCGTCAACCACAGTCCACGCGGCTTGCCCGTTGTATTCAAAGGTCGGCCGTGCGAGCGTGCGACCATCCACCGAATCCTGCAGCTGGCCATCGAGCTCGCCCATCTGCAGCGAGAACTCGTTATTAGATTTGCGGCGCACAGCCGCAACGAGGCCGCTATCGGCCACATCCACGGATTGCACGTCGCCGCTGCTGCCCAGCGTGGATTTCACCGGCTCGGCCACGCCATCGTCTACTTCTAGCAGGTTGCCCTCATTGAGGGCATAGAGCTTAGACAACGCGGTGCTGCTTTCCTCCGGGTTATAGTCCGCAAAGTCATCCACGCTCAAGCTATCCATACCTTCCACCAGGTCACCGCCATCGGCCTTGACCCTGAAGGGACCGGTATGACCGGCTTCCGAAAGTGTCCACACCAACTGGGCGGCAAAAAGCGTGCGGTCATGGGCGTCCAGATCCACCAGGCCTTCGAATTGGTAGCCCTGTTCGCGGTCATAGCCGGCATAGGTGACGTTCTCCGCTGCCGCGCGGCGGGTGGCAGGGGCAATGCTGGCTGAAGGCCCTTCCATCAATAATGTGATGAGCGTCGACTCCGATTGCTCGCCGCCCTTATACAACCAGCGACGATCCGGAACCAGCACATCGTTACTCTGCTTATAGAAGTACAGCGATTGCGGGGCGTAGTGGTTGCGCATCTCATTGCGCTCCATCACCACTCCGGCCGGCAGTCCATCGACGCGCCACCTATCGTCTTGCATCTTCATGTAGATGACTGCCTCATAGCCCTCATTTTCCGGGACATACGCGCCACCGGATTTCAGGCGGCCGATAATAGTGCCACGTACTGTAAAGGCACGTTCATTATCTTTCGAGCTTTGTTTATTGGCGGGCGCGGTAACGATATCCAGGCTATCGACCACCATCACATCGCCGCTGGCGTCCCATGCACCACGGGCAGTATCCGTAAGAAAACCACGGGCGACTTCGTGGTCATTTCCAGGCACGGCCGAAGCCTGATAGAAATCGCGCAAGGTCAGGTCCGGGTCATCGCCCGGTTGCGGTGCGATGACTTCCCCAGGACTGTCTTCCTGCCGTTGGTAGGTCCCGACCACCTGCGGCCCAGTGTTGCTCGGCAGAGTGGAACAACCGCTGACAAAAAGCACTGCCGCTGCGGTGCTAAAAACCGCGGTTTTGCAATAGTTGCTGCTGAACACGCTCACTTCCTCCTCCCCTCAAAGTCCGGGGCCTTATAGGCGCGCCTATCTGGGGCGGCCGCACCACGGTTGAGCTCTCGTTCCGAGGGCCATAGGATGCCATCCCCCTCCGCCTGGCCAGTGGTAGTCTTATCGCTCTTTTCGGCGCGCGGTGAGCTCATCCCGGATGCAATGGCAGGCGTAGCAGAGGCGGGTTCGACACCCGGATTATCGGTGCTAGAGTCCTGCGCTTCTGGAAGTTCAACCCCGGCGTCTGGGGTCGATTCCGGCGACGAGCCGCCCTCCGTAGTGTTATTTACGGGTGCGCCAGGGATCTCCACGGAGATGGGTTCTTCTCCCACCTCGGTATTTGGAGTGCGCGGAATAATGAGCCGGAAGCGCGAGCCAAAGCCCTCGTAGCCGGTGGCATCCAGCGTGCCACCGTGCAAGACGGCGTCCTCGCGGGCGATAGCCAGCCCCAGGCCGGTGCCTCCGGAGTGGCGTTTGCGGGAAGAATCCGCGCGCCAGAAGCGGTTAAATACCAGCTCCTCCTGGCCTGGTTTCAAGCCCACACCATGGTCTGTAACCGTAACGCCCACCGCAGTTTCTGTGGTGGCGACATCCACCACCACCGGATTGCCTTCCGAATGGTCGATGGCATTGGCCAAAAGATTGCGCAAGATGCGCTCAAGGCGGCGTGAATCGGCCTCGACGGCGATGCTCTCATCCGGCAGGTTGAGCTGAACCTCCACGTCGAGCTCGCGAGCCAAATGCTCGACTTGTCCATAGGCGGACTCCACGCAGGAGCGCAAATCAATGGCGGCGGTAGACAGGTCCGCGACGCCGGCATCGTGGCGAGAAATCTCTAGCAGGTCCGCGAGCAGTTCCTCGAAACGATCGAGCTCGCTCGACATCAGGCGGGAAGCTCGCTGGGCGCCGTGCGGCAAGCTATCGCTTTCGGCCTCAATCATGTCCGCGGCCATGCGCACGGTGGTCAATGGGGTACGCAGCTCATGGGAGACGTCGGAAGTAAACTGCCGCTGCAAGTCGCCGTATTCCTCCAGCTGCGCAATCTGGGAAGAAAGTTTATCGGCCATGTTATTGAAGGACGCGGCTAGGCGCCCCATCTCATCGTCACTATCGACGGCCATGCGTTCCTTCAAGTGACCAGCCGCCAAACGCTGTGCAATGCGCGAGGCCGAGCGAATCGGCGTAATCACCTGCTGGGTGGCCAGCCAAGCAATGCCTACCAACAGCACCACGACGACCACACCGGCCGCCGAAAGCAGGCCGCGCATCAATGCCATGGTGGATTCTTCCGATTCCATGGACAGTGCCAAGTAGACCTGGGTATGCGGAATATCGGTATCGGTAGGTGTTCCTACCAGCAGGGCGTTGTAGTGCTCACCGTTTTCCCGCGGAGCCGGGAAATACTGCTGCGCAATCTGGCCTTGATCCACCATCTCCCGCAACTGATCCGGCACGGGGAAACCTTCTGGCGAGGTAATAACCGAGCCATCCTGGTTTTCCACCACGATGACCGGTTCATAAACCGCCTGGGCATCGCCCTGCTGGGCAGAGAGCTGGCCCAGTGCCGCACGTGCAGAATTGATGCGTACCTGCACCGAATTGGCGGAACTGGTGGCATCAATCTGCTGTTCCACGGCCGTGCGGGCACGCTCCAGCTCTTGCTGCGCCACGTCTTCCTTTTGGCTAACTAAGCGCTGAGTCAGCACCGAAACCAACGCGTAGGCCAAGATGATCATGACCACCGAGGAAGCGACCAAAATCATGCCAATGACGCGCGCCTGCAAAGAGGTACGCCACGTTGTAATGAAGGCGTCTCGAATACGCCTTAAACGCTCAATGATGCCGATGGTTCTTACTCCCCGGCGCCGGGCTTGCCGGTCTTATACCCCACGCCACGCACGGTCAGCACAATCTGCGGATCCTCCGGATCATGCTCGATCTTGGCGCGCAGGCGCTGCACGTGGACGTTAACCAAGCGCGTATCAGAGGCATTGCGGTAGCCCCATACGGACTCCAGCAGCGACTCACGCGTATGCACCTGGCCAGGGCGGCGCGCCATTTCCAGCAACAGGTCAAATTCCAGGGGAGTCAAGTTCAACTCGGTACCATCCGTGCGGCGCACGGTATGCTCCGGCACGTCAATGACGAGGTCCGCCACCTCCAAGATTTCAGACTCCGCGGAATCGGTGCGGCGCAAGCGCGCGCGAATGCGGGCGATGAGTTCCTTGGGTTTAAATGGCTTGGTGATGTAATCATCCGCGCCAGATTCAAGGCCTAGCACCACATCGACCGTATCCGTCTTGGCGGTCAGCATAACGATGGGTACGGAGGATTCACGGCGAATGGCGCGGCAGATATCCACGCCGTTCATGCCCGGCAGCATAAGGTCCAGCAGAATGAGGTCCGGCTCGTGTTGCTCAAAGGCGGGCACGGCGTCATTGCCGTCCATGACCGGAATGGGCTTAAGTCCCTCGGACTCGAGCACAATGGTCAGCATCTCCGAGATAGCCGGATCGTCATCGACTACCAAAATCTTGGGCGCCACGTTTTATTCTCCTACAAGGTCTTTTATCGCTGAAATTATAGTATCCGCATCGGCGGTGACAATCCAGCGTCCACCCCAGCCCGCATCTGCTAGCCGCCGGTAGGCCGCGGCGGTGCGTTCCTGCAATCCGCCATCGCGCTCGTAGCGGTCACGCTCCCGGTTGGCATCTGCTTGGGCCCTTGCCTGTGCTCTTTCCGACGCCACCTCTACCGCAGTATCCAGATAAACCTGCAGATCCGCTTGGGGCAGGCCTAAAGTGCCAAATTCCAAATCATGCACCCAGTCCATGACGGCATCGTCTTCCAGTCGCGCCGCCGAATATGCCGCATTGGAAGCCACATACCGATCCAATAGCACCACGGCGTCCGTACCCTTGGCTCGCTGCAATTGGTCTTTTACGCCGTAACGATCCAAGGCAAAAAGAGTTGCCATGGCATATGCCGAATCTGTCAGGTCACCCATTTTTCCGTAGAGCGCCTTTTGGGCGAGCTGGGCGTGAATCGACTCTGCATAGCGCGGGAAGGCGATGACTTCCACGGGTCGATCCAACGACTCCCTGATTGTGGAGACCAGCGTATTCTTACCGGCACCGTCGATGCCTTCGATGCTGATAAGCATAGGTGTGGGGTACCTTCCCTTCTATTTTGTCTGGCATGAGGCCACTGCTGCGGGCAGTAGGTATGGCTTAGGAGAGGGCCTCTATAAACGCTTCGAGGTCATATTCTTCCTCGACATTTTCTAGTACCTCGAGGGCATTTTCCGTCAAGGTTTCGCTGCCAGACCCCACCAGCTCCCTAATATAGGGGTAATCTTCAACAACCTCGCCCGCACTAAAGGGCGCGCCAGCCCAAATGGCAGCGATGGTGGCTGCTGCTTGCGCGTTCTGTTCCTCTTCTTCACTGAGCTGTGGCTTGCTATGTGCTACTTCGCAGGCATCCTCAACGGCGCGAATTACCCCTTCTTCATCGAGGTTTGCCATTTCTTCCAAGAAATCGACGTTGAGGTCCGTGCTGAAAATATCTTCGTCCCAAGTACTCACTTTTTGACTCCTTCGGTGCTTTCAGCGCCATTTATACACGCTTTCCCAGTTAAAGAAAGCACGCAATGAAAAGGTTTGCAGGGCGTCCTACATCCGCGAACTGGCGTTTTGTTGGCGTATCACAGAATCGCCACGCCGTAGCAATGTTTCCTAAACATGATAGTCTCGTTACCAACTTGTTACCGGGGTGCTATACCGCCACCTCCTATGGGGTTAAATCAGCCCACCTCACAGAAAGGACAGCCACGATGAAGCCAGATTCGCGCCGCGTCTACGTGTTCATTGTGGCCGGACTGATAGCCGCGGCCGTCGTCGGATTCACAGTCTGGCGCATGAGCTCGCCGAGCGCTAACTATTCCAATGCCGCGGATCAGTCCGCGACCACCTCCGTCTCCCCGACGCACACTGCGGCCGAGGAGACCACCACTTCTTCCACGGACCATTCGCCTTCAGAGAAGCGCTCTGCACATGCGACAAGCTCTACAGCTTCGTCCGGCGATGCGAAGCACCACCAGCCGCAGAACAATGATCCGTATCTAGCCCCCAATGCGGTCATGCACCCGCAGGCGGCTACCCAGCCCACCAAGGTTTACCGCCCGGAAAATATTTCCCCGCAAGGAACCACCTCGCAGGGCAATGGCAACGCCCAGGGTGGACAAGGCACCGGCCAGGGCAATCTGTACCCGACGCCTGATTACCCAAGCAATCAAAACGGCTCGCAGGCTACCGGTTCCCCACAGGGCAACCAGGGCAACAACGGCGGCAATGGCGGCAATGGCGGCACCGCTCCGCAAACCACCACTGCCCCGTCCGCTCCGCAGCCTTCCCCGACGCAGCCTTCGGAGCAAAATGGGACGGGCACAACCACTGGCGAGAACAAGCCCAACCCGGACCGGGGACAACTAACCGAAAACAAGCAGCAAGAGGTCGCAGAGGCGGAAGTACCACGCGACGATCAAGCCGCCGCAGAGCAGCCTTCTGCCGAGCAGAACCAAGAGCCGACCGATTTCGTGCCGACCAAGCAGGCGCCGCGCAAAGCAGCCGCTTCGCACTAATCCATATCCCACTGGGCAATTAGCTGAATACAAAAGCACGTTTCCTCGATTCTGAACGCGAATTTCGAGGAAACGTGCTTTTTGTATGCGCCGGACCATTAGAGCTGTGAAAGAAACAGCCATATGAGGCACTCGCGCAGCGACGAAAGCGGCGGCAGCGCGCCGGAATTGAAGTTCCACGCCTCGCCTGAACCCCGGCGAAGAGGGGGTCGGCAAAGCGCGCTGGTGCGCAGGCGAGCCAAGCGCAGGCGGGCTAAGCGCGGGCGACGAAGAGGTCGGCGGCGTCGGATGCCGCAGTGGCGGTGACTCGCCCCTCAGAGGCAGGCAACCAGACGGCTTGGCTGGGGGTCACGGTGAGGGTCTTGCCGGCGGCATCAGTAAAGGTAACGGAGCCTGCGGTACACAGGGCGATGGTCGGGCCATCGTAATCAAAATCCACAGAAGATGCTCCGCTAAGCTCTACACGGTCTAGCAGGAATTCTTCAATCGGGACCGGGTAAGACCATGCAGCGGCATCGTGCACATTATTCTGGGCGGACTTATCCTGCTGTTGAACACGCGGTTCATCGGCAGCCGCGTAGGTGAGAACCTTGACTAGTTCGGGAACGTCAACGAACTTGGGGGTAAGGCCGCCGCGCAAAACGTTATCGGAGTTGGCCATAATCTCTACGCCAAGGCCGGAGACATAGGCGTGCAGCTGGCCGGCATCTAGGTAGACGGCCTCGCCGGGAGAAAGTTCGATGTGGTTAAGCAACAGTGCACCCAATACACCGATATCGCCCGGGTAACGCTGGTTGAGTTCCAGCACCGTGGACATTACACGGGACTTCCAATCGGCCGGGTCCGCGGCAATAAGGCGCTCACCAGCGGAGACTATGGCGGCGATGAGTTCCTTGCGCTTGGCGGACGGGATGGTAATCCACGTAGTAAAGAGAACGCGAAGGTTGGCGGACTCGGTGGTTACCGAGGGGTCCTCGTCCAGCATGGCAACGTAGTGGTCCAGCTCAGGGCACTCAAGGGCGGCAAAAAGCTCGCGGGTGCGCGCCAAGGGGCGGAAGCCGGCCATGGCATAGAAATCCGTGAGCGCGACAATGAGCTCGGGCTTGTGATTATCGTCCTTGTAATTGCGATTAGACGCGGTGAGATCGATGCCGGCGGCGTTTTCGCGGGCAAAGCCCTCTTCTGCCTGCGCCTTTGACGGGTGCGCCTGCAAGGACAGCGGCTCCTCGGCCGCAAGCACCTTGAGCAGGAAGGGCAGGCGCTCGCCGTACTCGGCAGATACGCGGCTGCCTAGCTGCCCTGCCGGATCCTCTGCAATGACCTCATTGAGCAGTCGGCCATCCACCGTGGAAGGGTCGCCGGGGTGGGCGCCGAACCACAGCTCTGCGACGGGCTTATCGGCATCGGGCTGGCCCTGCAGGTGCGGGATAAGGGTACGCGAGCCCCAGGAATAGTTGCGGGTGGCGCTGTGCAACAGCTGCATGTGTTTCTATCCTTTAGAATTCTCGTAGGCGGTCGCGGCAAAACTCCGCGTAATAAGCTGCAGTGAGCGGGCAAGGTGCCCCAGGCCCGGCTCCGGGTCGATGCTGCGGACTGCAAGCGAGTTGGGCAGGTTCGCCTCTTCCTGCCCCCAGAAAATCACCTTCAAGGGTACCAAAGCATCCGCAGTGCCATCGCTATCAATGAAGGGGTCAAAGAAGAGATCATTTGCTGGGGAGCTATCGGAATCTCGGTCGAGTGCGCGTCGCAATTCCGCAGGGTCCACGAAAGCGCTCGGCAGGCCATGCACCGCCCAGATGGTCGCAGCCATACGAGCGACGAGGGCGTCGATCTGCACGTGCTCACGCCGCTCAGAAAAGGAATAAGGGTCGAGCACGCAGGAGTGGATGATGCGGGCGCCTTCGATAAATTCGCGCAGTTGGCGGCCCGGATTGGTAGTGGCATCGCGCTCAGGGGAAAGCTGCGCGAGTTCTCGGTCCACGGCTGCAGCAAGATCCTCCAGGATCTCTTTCACCGCGGTCGGGTCCTGGTAGAGCAGGCAGCACAGAGCATGCAGTGCGGCGATGTTGCGAGCGGGCGAACTGCCCTCTGCCGTAGGTAGGCAGGGGGCGATGAGGGTATCGTCCGGGCAGTCCTCCACGAGCGGGCCCTTGGCCGGGCCAATCAAAACGGTGGTGGCGCCGCGCTGGCTGGCGGCAATTAGTGCGCGCGAAGCCCAATCGCATTCGCCGGTCTCGCCTACGACAACAACCACGTCCAATGCTCCCACGTAACGCGGGAGCGATTCGGTGACGACGAGCGGGATTCGCAGCGGCTCTGCAAGGCCGACACCCAAGTGGGCGGCTTCCCTGGCAATCGCATCGGTGGGGATAATGACCAGCGAGCGAGGATTAAGCCCGCGGAGCGCCTCGCTCCAAAGCTCCACTTCTCCGGCCAGTAGGCGGATTTGAGCGCCTTCGTGCGCGACATCAAAAAAGCGCACGGTTTCGGCATCATAATTACCGGTATCCATGTGGCTTAAGCATAGTCGGGCACCCACTAAGATGGAGTCCCATGACTTCCGCACAGATCCATCCCGTGGCCCTCATTGGCGGCGGCCCCGGCGCGTGGGACCTCATTACCGTACGCGGCATGCGCGCCTTGCAGGATGCAGAGGTTATTCTCGCCGATCACCTGGGACCTACGGCGCAGCTCGATAGGTTGTGTGATATTTCTTCCAAAGAGCTCATTGACGTCTCTAAACTCCCCTATAAGAAGTCAATCTCGCAGGAAAAGATCAACGAGTTGCTCATCACTCATGCCCGCTCTGGCCGCAAGGTAGCCCGCCTTAAGGGTGGCGATCCCTTCGTCTTTGGGCGCGGATTTGAGGAAGTTCAAGCGCTGGCGGAAGCCTCGATTCCCACCACGGTCATTCCGGGCGTAACTTCAGCTATTTCCGTTCCCGCAGCCGTTGGCGTTCCGGTAACTCAGCGCGGCATCGTCCACGGCTTCACGGTGGTTTCCGGGCATCTACCACCCGGCCACGAGAAGTCCTTGGTGGACTGGGAAGCTCTCGCCCGTTCTGGCGCCACGCTGGCGGTCATTATGGGGGTTAAGAATGCACCGGCGATTGCTAGCACGCTTATTGCAGCTTCCCTCTCCCCTTCCACCCCCTGCGCCATCATCCAAGAAGGCACGCTTTCTACCGAGCGCGCTTACCGCTGCACTTTGGCCACACTGGCGCAGACGATGACAGAGCACGATATCTCCTCGCCGGCGGTCTATGTCATCGGCGAGGTGGCCGGCCTCTAGCGGGTTCAGGGTAGCAAGACTCACATAAGCCCTAACTCCACCTTCGGCCGCGTTCCGCCTACTGCAGCCAAACGTTGGTCTATTGCCTGGCCAAAGGCCGCAGTCGATGCGCTACATTCGGTCCGAGGCGGGGCTTTCGGGCGCCTTATCCTGCACGATGGTGACACCTGACCTGCGCGAACCGTGGAAGTGATGGGCGGCGGCGACACGCTCTGGGTAATCCGGGGTATGAAAGTCTGCGTGGGCGGCTTCCTCAGCGTTTTCTGCTTCCAATTCCGCTGCACGGGCACGCCTGGTGCGCAGCGTGCCACAAACTGTAGCGGCCACACCAGCAGCGACCACGACGGCGATGACTACCCAGGTAACTGCTGATGGCACTGACCAGCCAAAGTAGGTCTCGGCGCCGCCGATAACCTTGCTGATATTAAGCCCTACGATGGCCGTGCCCACCAATCCACCAAGCAGGACCGGGTTGATACGAGAGATGAGCCACGCAGCGATGGGAGCAGTGATGGCGCCGCCGATGAGAAGCGCGATAACGGCGGCAAGGTTGCCGACGATGTCGTGCCAGAGGCCGACGATAAAGCCCGCGGTAGCGCCCAAGGTCACGAGGAATTCGGCGGCGTTGACCGTGCCCACAATGCGGCGCGGCTGCTCGCGACCGATGGCCATAAGCGTGGAGGTCGACACGGGACCCCAGCCACCGCCACCGGTTGAATCGACAAATCCGCCCACCAGGCCAAGGCCAGCGAGAAACGGAGTGGAATGCGAGCGCTTGTAGGCGGAACCGCGGCGGCGTGGCTGAGCGAACCGCCAGATGAGGTTGGCACCTATGCCTACCAGGATGAGTGCGGTCACCGGTGCGGCAGCGGCAGTGGAAATATTCGAAAGCAACGTGGCCCCCACAAACGCGGCAATACCGCCGGGGACGCCAAGGCGGACCACCGTCTTCCAGTCCACGTTGCCGAAGCGTGCGTGGCTCAAACCGGAAATGGCAGTGGTGCCAAGCTCAGCGGTGTGCACGACGGCAGAGGCCTGCGCGGGACCTAGGCCGGCAAGGAGCAGCATCGTGGTAGATGTGACGCCGAACCCCATGCCGATGCCACCGTCCACGAGGTTGGCGGCCGCGCCGGCGAGGGCGATAAGAATGAGAGTTAGCATGGCGCGAATACCTCCTGTGCGCCGCGGCGTGCATGATGAAAACGGTCTGCGACGAGGCCTGAAAGATCAGTGCCGAGCGGGTGTTCAACGGTCGCGGGAACACCCGCCAAGCGGTCTAGGAGCAGCCCCTCGGTGACAAAGAGCGGTATGACGCGCACGCGCTTAGGTGCCGCATGCTCGCGGCACAGGCGCACGATCCCCTCGCGACCACCACGGGTAGCAAATTCCACCGTCGCGGGTACGCCGGTGAGCGCGAAGGTGCGGTGGGCGAGCTCACGGATGGCATCATTCGCCGCTGAATCGGAAGAACCAACGGAATAGATGACCACGTGGGCGTCGCCGGGCCGGGTACGTGAGGCGAGCACATGGGCGAGGTCCTCGCCAGTGCCGAGGCCTGCGGCGAGGTGGAGGGACAAGTGTGAGGTCTGGGAGGCTGCGGCAAGCGCGCGCGGAACATCAACGCGCTGGTGGTAACCCTGGGTGAAAAGCAGGGGAACCACAATTGCCTCGGTCTCCCCCACCTGGGCAAGCTCGAGCGCGGCCGCGGTGAGGTCGGGCTCGTTGAATTCCAGGTGCGCCGCACGAGCTGGACGCAGGCCCGTGGCCTGGGTCAAACGCTCAATTCCGGCCGCAGCACCCGGATGCCGTGAACCGTGAGACAGGGTAATAAGTGCGGGCATGGGGCATCCTTAAGCCTTTGGCGCCGTGGTGTGGCCGCGGCGGGCAAGCGAACGCTTCAGTGCTTCGTTGGAGGACACGGCCGGTGCAGGGGCTACCGGGGCATCGTCCTGGCCGTGGAAACGCACGGAGAAAATCCGCAAGCATTCCTGGCATTTCCAGGCAAAGTCGTCTTCCTCGTCCGGAAAGAGGTCGGTTCCGGCGCAATACGGGCAGAAGCTGGGATGGTTGCGGTTGGGATTGGGCTGGCGGCGAAAATTCACTGCAAGTCCTCCTCAGCTGCGCGCAAGACCCAGTGGCGGAACTGCTCACCTTCCTCGCGCTGTTCCTTGTATTTGTTGACCAAGCGAATGACGTACTCAGGCACCTCATCGGCCACGACCTTGTGGCCACGCAGCTTGCGGCCCCAGTCCGGAGACAGGCCAAGGGCGCCGCCTAGATGGACCTGGAAACCCTCGACACGGTTGCCCTCGGAATCAGTGACGATCTGCCCCTTCAGGCCAATGTCTGCTACCTGCGAACGCGCACAGGCGTTGGGGCAGCCGTTGAGCGCGATGGAAATCGGCACATCCAGATCACCCAGGGTGTCTTCCAGGATGTCCACCAACTCGATGGCGCGGGCCTTGGTGGTCACGTGCGCGAGCTTGCAGAACTCCAGCCCGGTGCAGGAGATGACGCCACGGCGAAACTCGGATGGCTGGGAATACAGGCCGGTCTCGTCGAGCGCACGGGATAGGCTCGGGATGTCCTCTTCATCGACGTCGAGGAAAAGCAGCTCTTTCATCGGGGTAGTGCGAATACGGCTAATCCCGAATTTCTCAGCCACGTCTGCGATAGCGATGAGCTGTTCGCCGGTGGCATGGCCCACTGTAGGCTTCACGCCCACGTAGAACTTGCCGTCCTTTTGGCGGTGCACGCCAAGATGATCGCGGGAGCCGGGCTCGACTTCCAACGGGACGCCATCCAGCAGCGGCTCATCTAGGTATTCCTCTTCCAACACTTGGCGGAACTTTTCAATGCCCCACTTAGCCACCAAGAACTTCAGGCGGGCGCGGTTACGATTACGGCGGAAGCCGTAGTCACGGAAGATGCCGACCACACCGGCCCACACCTCAGGCACACGCTCTAGGGGAACCCATGCACCAAGGGACTGCGAGAGCATCGGGTTAGTGGAAAGGCCCCCGCCAACAAAGCAATCGAATCCGGGGCCGTACTCCGGATGATTCACGCCTACGAAGGCGACGTCTTGAATCTCGTGCGTGACGTCCTGACGGGAGTTGCCAGAGATGGCGGTTTTGAATTTGCGCGGTAGGTTATGGAACTCCTCACGCGGCAGGTAATTATTTTTGATCTCTTCAATGGCCGGGGTGGCATCGATAATCTCGTCCTCTGCCACGCCCGCGACAGGCGAGCCCAGGATAACGCGGGGCACGTCGCCGCACCCCATAAGCGTGCTCAGCTCCACCGACTCAAGCTTGTCCCAAATGGTGGGGACATCCTCGATGCGAATCCAGTGCAGCTGGATATTTTGGCGGTCGGTAAAATCCGCGGTGGAGCGGGCATAATCGCGCGAGATTTCACCCACGGCGCGCAGCTTGGCAGGATCGGCGCGGCCGCCATCGAAGCGCACGCGCATCATGAAGTACTCATCCTGCAGCTCAGCGTTAGAAAGCTTAGCGGTCATCTCGCCGCCCAAGTTCTGGTTGCGCTGGGTATAAAGGCCCAACCACTTGAACCGAGGAGCTAGGTCATCAGAAGGGATCGAGGAAAATCCTTGTTTGGAATAGATATCGATGACGCGCTGCTTGGCAGAAAGCCCACCATCCTCCTGCTTAATTACCTCATCGTTATTGAGGGGCTTGGTACCGTCAATCTTCCATTGGCCTTCGGGCTTCTTGGCGCGGGGTGTGCGCTTGGTATTAGTCGCGGTGGTCATGGTGTAGATCTCAACCTGCCTTTCCTAAGTATTGAAAGACAACCTACCCGTCTAAATCAGACAGACAAAGCGGTCTTTTTTATTTTCAAGTAAAAAATCGCCATAACCTGCACAAAAGTCAGAACATTTTTAGAAACTAATTCATAGCCTTGCCGCAACCTAGACCAGACGGTTCAATTGCCAGAAGAATAAGGCAAAGAAAATGAACCCAGCGGTCTAGCCCCGCAGGAAAGAGAAAGGCATTCGTGTAGCATGAATCAGCCCTTAAAAGTAGCCGTTATCGGTGCCGGCCCGGCCGGCATCTATGCCTCCGACATCTTGGTAAAAAAGACCGGTGGTGAGGTACAGATTGACCTCATTGAACAGATGCCCGCCCCCTTTGGCCTCATCCGTTACGGCGTAGCACCGGACCATCCGCGCATTAAAGGCATCATTAAATCCCTCCACCGCGTACTCGATACGGAGCAGATTCGCCTGCTGACCAACGTGCACATCGGCCGGGATATCACCGTCGATGAGCTGCAGCAGCATTATGATGCCGTGATCTTTGCCACCGGCGCCGTGGGCGACCGCCACCGCGACATCCCCGGCGCGGACCTCGACGGCGTACATGGTGCCGGCGAGTTCGTGGGCTTCTACGATGGCAACCCGCGCTTCGAGAGGGACTGGGATCTTTCTGCCAAGGAGGTTGCAGTCATCGGCGTGGGTAACGTGGGCCTTGATGTCTCCCGCATCCTGTCCAAGACCGGTGACGAGCTCAAGGTGACCGAAATCCCCGATAATGTCTACGATTCCCTGGCCCAGAACCAGGCCGAGACCGTGCGCGTCTTCGGCCGCCGCGGCCCGGCGCAGGCCAAGTTCACCCCGCAGGAGCTCAAGGAGCTGGACCATTCCGAGTCCATTAATGTCGTGGTCTCCCCCGAGGACATCGACTATGACGAAGCCTCGCTGGCCGCGCGCCAAGAAAGCAAGTCCACCGACTTGGTATGTCAGGTGCTTGAACAATACGCCATCCGCGACCCTAAAGAGGCACCGCACACCCTGCAGATTCACCTCTTTGAGCAGCCGGTGGAGATTTTGGGGAAAGACGGCAAAGTCTGCGGAATTAAGACCGAGCGCACCGCCCTTAATGGAGATGGCAGCGTGCACGGTACCGGGAAGTTCACCGAATGGCCGGTCCAGGCGGTCTATTTCGCCACCGGCTACCGCTCCGATGTGGTCGATGGCGTGCCCTTTAACGAGGACAAAAACGTCATCAATAATGATGGCGGCCATGTCATCGATGCGGCCGGCGAAGTAGTTCCGGGCCTGTACACCACCGGGTGGATTAAGCGCGGGCCAGTGGGGCTCATTGGCAATACCAAGTCCGATGCCACGGAAACGATTGGCATGCTGCTTGCCGACGCCGCCTCCGGCACCCTCCCCTCCCCTTTCAGCGCCGCAGATATCACCGAGGTTCTTAGCGAGCGGGGAATCGAATACCTGACGTGGCAGGACTGGCAGCGTTTGGACGCGGCCGAGCGCGCACTGGGCGAACGCGAGGGCCGCGAACGCAAGAAGTTCGTGGAGTGGGAGGACATGGTCTCCCACTCGCGCGCCGAGATTTAACGGCGGATGATGGCGAGGACTTCGTCGACGATGGACTGAACCTCGTCGGCGGTCTTTGCCTCCACATTGAGACGCAGCAGCGGCTCCGTATTGGAGGCGCGTACGTTAAACCAGGCCTCTGTTCCCTTGAGCTCGACGGTCACACCATCCAGCTCATCGACGGACTCAATTTTATCCGCCAGCTCATCCAGCACTGCCTGGGTAGCGGCCTTCTGGTCCTCCACGGTGGAATTGATCTCACCAGAGGCTTCATAGCGGGAGTATTCTGCCATGAGCTCGCTCAGCGGTTTATCAGACTGGCCGAGCGCTGCCAGCACGTGCATAGCGGCAAGCATGCCGGAATCAGCATTCCAGAACTCCTGGAAGTAATAGTGCGCGGAATGCTCACCACCGAAGGCGGCCTTGTGCTCAGCCATCTGGGCCTTAATGAAGGAGTGACCCACGCGGGTGCGCACTGGGGTGCCGCCCTTTTCCTTGATGAGCTCCGGCACGGTCTTAGAGGTAATCAAGTTGTGGATGATGGTAGCGCCGGGGAACTTATCCAAGTAGCGTCCTGCCACCAACGCGCAAATGGCAGACGGGGAAACCGGCTGGCCTTTTTCATCCACGACGAAGCAGCGATCCGCATCGCCATCGAACGCCAAGCCAATGTCGGCTTTCTGTTCCACGGTGAACTTCTGCAGATCCACTAGGTTCTTCGGGTCCAGCGGATTAGCCTCGTGGTTCGGGAAGGTACCGTCAAGTTCGAAGTACAAATCGCGAACCTCGAAAGGCAGGCCATCGAAGACAGCCGGCACGGTGTGGCCACCCATACCATTGGCGGCATCTACAGCCACGACGAGAGGCTTGGAATCCTCCAACGGCACCAGCTTGCGGAGGAAGTCCGCATAGCCAGCCAGGATCTCCTGCTCTGCAATCGCACCTTCAGTGCCGGTGTACTCAGGGGTGCCTTCGATAAGCATCTGCTTAATCTGCCCCAAACCAGTCTCCTGGCCCACAGGAACTGCGCCGGCGCGACAGAGCTTAATTCCGTTGTACTTGGCTGGGTTGTGGGAGGCGGTAAACATAGCGCCCGCGCACTCCAGGGAACCAGCGGCGTAGTAAAGCTCGTCGGTAGAGGTCAGCCCCAACAGGGTCACATTGAGCCCCTGCGAGGTCACACCCTCAGCGAAGGCGCGCGCCAAAGACGGTGAGGAGGGACGCATATCGTGGCCGACGGCCACGATATTTTCGCCTTCCTCACGCAAGATGGCGGCAAACGCAGCGCCCGTATCGCGCACGAAGTTTTCATCGATATCTTCGCCCACCACGCCACGGACGTCATAGGCCTTAATTACTGCATCAAGCTGCTCACGAGTTCGCATACCCAGCAATAGTACTCTCGCCCGCAGGGAAACTACCGCACTGCGGGGTCCGTGTCAGTCCAGTTCCGATTCCGCCGGCGTTGTTTCATCGGGTACAACCGAAAGGTGGGCACGGCGGGCCTTTTTGGCATAAGCCACGCGACGGGTACGAAAGACCGGGTGATTCGAATTAGCTGGGTCAGCGCCATCAAAGGTCGCGGAATAGTCGATAGGGTCTGCCCCCGAACCGGCGCTACCGTCATCGACCAAGCCGGTGGTCACGCGGCCGTCTTCCTTGACCGCCTCTGCCAGGGCCATCAAATCGTCTTCCTCATCCAGCTCGATGCGATCGACGCGCACCAGCTCCCAGCCCACCGGAGCCGAGATGCGATCGCGGTGCGTGGCGCACAGGTCCCAACTGTGCGGGTTCTCTTCTTCCGCCAGCGGGCCGACCACGGCCGTCTGGTCCGCGTACGCATAGGTCAATGTCGCCACGGCGGGGCGGCCGCAGCCTGGGCGGGAGCAATGGCGAGAAATAGTCACAGCGCATAAGTCTAAACCCTTAGTTGAGATTTAGATAGTCTTCGCCCCGGCGTGGCTCCGCTAAATCCAGACCACCTGCGACTTAGAATCAGGGCATGACCGCCGCTCGCCCGCATATCCGCCCCGCCCGCGACCGACACGGCCACGGCATGCGCGGACCCCTCCTCCCCCAGCAGACCCCGCGCTACCGCAGCGCGCGCGAGCACTTCGACATGGCCGTCTTGGAGGCCTATGCCCCCATCCAAAACTCCTTCGCCCCGCAATTGCGTGGCCTCGACCTAGCCGTAGACACCATTCCGCGCATGCGACTCTCACCCGATATGACCGTGCTCCCGGATGAGATTATCGCCGATGGGCCGGTCCCCCTCGGGCGCGTGGTTCCTGCCGGCGTAGACTCCGCAGGCCACCCCACGCGCGCCCGGTTGGTCATTTTCCGCATGCCCATCGAGCAGCGCGCTTCCACCCCGTCCGAGCGTTCCGAGCTTCTAGGTACGGTTATTACCGCGCTCGTGGCGAATTATCTCAACTTGGATCCGGAGGAAGTGGATCCACGCTATAGCTGGTAGCCACCTTCACGATATGACCTAGCAGAAAGGCCCCGGGCCGCACGTCATGTGCTTGCCCGGGACCTTTCTGGACACCTTAATTATCCAATCTCGCGCTTGAGGCGGCGGCGCTCACGGTCCGAAAGCCCGCCCCAAATACCGAAGCGCTCGTCGTGCTCCAGCGCGTACTCCAAGCATTCATCACGCACCGCGCAGGCCTGGCAAATGCGCTTAGCCTCACGGGTAGAACCTCCCTTTTCAGGGAAGAATGCTTCAGGGTCCGTCTGTGCACACAGCGCTTGGTCCTGCCACTCCTGCTCGACGGCACCGAAGAGTTCATCGAGTGACATCTCTGCAGCAGCACCGCCACGGAGAATGGCGTTGTTATTAGCCATTTTGTCCACGCCTTTTCCTTTCTCCGAGGTTGGGTAATTCTAATCAGTGCAACCGACCGTACACCACATTCCCTTTGGGTAACCCCGCCGGGCCGGTGTGGAAGTAACGGCGTCGGCCGCTGTTTCTTTCACTGATGTAATTTCACACCGGATCACTAAATATCGTCAACCCGAATTAGTGGCTTCTTCGCACTTTTCGGCAAAAACGCAGCACACGATCCCCACACGTCACATCTGTAACAACTACGCCCCACCGGGGGTGTAGGTAGGGGGTACTACATGTAGTGGCACCCCGTTTTTCTGTCAACAATTTTCAGAAAATTCCGGCGTGTCGCGCGCACAATCTCTCAAAGAAGGGATCTACGTACTCAGCAACGCTGCACAGATTTCGCATTATGGTGGCAGCTTGAGAAGGACAGGCTGAGTAATTCCGCATGAAAAAGGCCGAACCAAAGACGCATTGTCCTCAGTTCGGCCTACCCCAGTCGGACTTATCGCATGGCTCAGCCCACGGCAGAAGCGTTAAGCATCGGAGCTAAAACGCACTCCAGCGTCCGGGATGGAAACGCCGGGGAAGACACGCATGCCGTCGAGAAGCTCGCAGCGCGCTCCGATGTGGGCGCCCTCGCCAATGACGCAGTTTTCAATGACCGCGTTGGCGCCAATATGAGCGCCGGAGGCAATAATGGAGTTATGAATGATGGCACCTGGCTCAATGCGCACGCCATCGAAGACGACGGTGCCCTCGAGGCGAGATCCGGCGCCTACCTCGGAGCCACGGCCCACGGCAGTACCGGACAGCAGCAGCACGCCACCAGCGATGCCGGCCGAAGGATCCACCAACGACTCGCCGGTCTTGCCTTCAATCAGCGGGGAAGGCGCAATGCCGCGCACCAAGTCCGACGATCCGCGAGTGAAGTCATCTGGGCGGCCCATGTCGCGCCAGTAGGAGTTGTCCACGTGACCGACGACGAGGCGGCCTTCTGCCAGCAGTCCCGGGAAAGTCTCGCGTTCGACAGAGACGACGCGATTGGCCGGAATAGACTCGATGACCGAACGCTTGAATACGTAGCAGCCGGCGTTGATCTGGTTGGTCGGCGGGTCCTCAGTCTTTTCCAAGAAGGCGGTTACCCGTCCATTGGAATCGGTAGGCACGCAGCCGAAGGCCCGAGGATCAGCCACGTTGAGCAGATGCATGGTGACATCGGCATCCTTGTCATGGTGCGTGGTGAGGATTCCCTCCAGGTCCATGCCGGACAGCACATCGCCGTTGAAGACCATGACGGTGTCATTGCGCAGCTTGTCGTAGACATTACGGATACCGCCGCCGGTACCGAGTGCGGTCTCTTCCACCACGTACTCAATCTCCAGGCCGAGGTCCGAACCGTCGCCGAAGTACTCCTCAAAGACCTCAGCCTTATATGAGGTAGACATGACCACGTGCTCGATGCCGGCGGCCTTGATGCGGGCGAGAAGATGCTGCAGGAACGGATAGTTGGCCGTCGGCAGCATCGGCTTCGGTGTACCGATGGTTAGTGGACGCAGGCGGGTACCGCGACCGCCAACGAGAATCACTGCATCCGTGCTGGCACCGTGGGTGGTGACTGCTTCAGTCATAGTCTTCCTTATGTATGCGGACAGTTTTATTCGGTGATTTTCTGAGGGACAGTGTAGAGCTTAAAAGCGCAATCTAGGTCAACGGCACGCGCACCGCGGCCTAAGAACCTGCCGATGCCGAGGCAATTAACCCACGCACCCGCAGCCCCAGCCACAGTGCACCACGCAATGGGGCCTGCCACCAGGCGGGGTGGCGGTCTGCTTGGAAGCGATAGGCGGAGTTGTGGTGAGCGCGTAGCATGGCGCCGGCGTGCGCTTGTGTGGAATGTCCCTTGGCGTGACTGATGACTGCTTCTGGGCAGAAAATGTTTTGGTAGCCGGCACGCGCGAAGCGATCGCCTAGATCTACATCTTCGAGGTACATGAAGTAACGCTCATCAAATCCGCCGATGGCCTCGAAAGCATCCCAACGCACAAGAAGGCAGGACCCAGATAACCAACCAGCCGGCCGCTGCGTAGTCATATCGGTTTCATTGCGATAAGCGCGCGACCACGGATTAGAGGGCCAGATCGAGGAAAAGAGTGCGTGCCCAATGCCGGTCGCTACGGTGGGCACGGCACGCGCAGAGGGGTAATTGGTGCCGTCCGGCTCTACTATGCGCGGGCCCACGGCCGCGGCGTCCGGCCACTGGCGGGCACACTCGATGAGCCGATCGATAGATCCCGGTCTAAAAGCAACATCCGGGTTGGAAATCAGGAAAAATTCCTCATCTACTCCGCCGCGCTCGCGGGCAAAGCGGGCACCGGCATTCATGCCAGCGCCGTAGCCGATATTCCCGCCGGTATCGAGGAAATCTACCCCGGCGCGCTCGCGGGCGGCAGCCTCGGGAACACCGTCGGTAGAGCCATTATCCGCAAGCACCACCTTGGTGCCGCGGGCGTACGCACTCGGCAGGGAGTCTAAAAAACTACCGAGGTATTGTCCGGGACTATAAGTCACGGTGATCACGGCCAGAGGGAGTTGAGTTGGAGTAGTCACAATGGCCACGAGCTTAGTCACAAGCACTCCTCGCGCTGGGCAGGGACACTGCCCGAACACGCGAAATCGGACGCGGATCACTAATTTTTTAACGTTCTGCCCTAAACTGTCTCCAGATCCCCACCAATCTAGAAAGCCTCCACTTGTGACTTCTGAGAACACTCGCCGGGCGCGCACCATTCAGCCGGCGCCCTCTGCCGCTAGTGCGGTAAAGCAAAAAGGTTCCACGGCCATAAAGACGATCGTTGCCCTGCTATCCGCCCTTATCCTGGTGGTATCTGGCGTGGGTTATGCCACCGTCGGCCGGCTTGATAATGGTATGTCTTCTGCCAAGGACTTGTCCTTAGGCGGCAAGGGACTTTCCGGTGACTCACTCGATGGCGCGGTGGATATCTTGCTGGTGGGCAAGGATTCGCGTACCGATGCAAAGGGCGATCCCCTCTCCGATAAGGAACTAGCAGACCTGCACGCCGGCGTGGCCGATGGTGAGGAAAATACCGACACCATGATGCTCATCCGCGTTCCGGAGGATGGTTCCCGTGCTACCGCCGTGTCCATTCCGCGCGATACCTATGTTAAGGATCCGGAGTACGGCAATATGAAGATGAATGCTGTCTTCGCCTCTCACAAGAACGCCAAGGTGGACGAGCTCAAGCAGGAAAACGCAGAGGCTGAAGCAAAGGGCAAAAAGAAGCCGCACTCGGATAAGGACATCGAAAAGCAGGGCGTCGAGGCCGGCCGCGAAGGGTTATTGGCCATGGTGCGGTCCTTGACCGGTGTGTCCATCGACCACTACGCGGAGGTGGGCCTGCTGGGCTTTACCCTGCTTACCGACGCCGTCGATGGTGTCGAAGTCTGCCTCAATGATGACGTCAATGACGATATGTCTGGCGCTAAGTTCAGCAAGGGCAAGCAGACCCTCGATGGCGCCAAGGCCCTAGCCTTTGTGCGCCAGCGCTACAACCTGCCGCGCGGCGACCTCGACCGCATCGTGCGCCAGCAGGCTTTTATGGCTTCCCTGGTCAATAAAATCCTGGACAATGACACCCTGGCTAATCCCTCCAAGCTTTCCAAGATTGCCAAGGCGGTGGAACGCTCCGTAGTCATCGATGAGGGCTGGGACATCATGGGCTTTGTTACCCAGCTTGCCGGCCTGGCGGGCGGCAATGTCACCTTCACCACCATCCCGGTTACCTCCATCGACGGCCAGGGCGATTATGGCGAATCTATCGTCACTATCGACGCCGCCGAGGTTCACCGTTTCATGGACGATTTGGCTAAGTCCCACGATGAAGCCACCGATGAGGCCAAGGCCGAGGATAAGGACAAGCAGAAAAAGGCGGACAAGGACAAGGACGTCGATCCTAATATCAATATCCACGTCCTCAACGCCGGCAATATTGACGGCCTAGCTTCCGGCATCGGCTCTTGGCTTGAGGGCAAGGGCTATACGGTAGAGCGCTCCGCTAACGCGCAACCGGGCATCTACAGTGAGTCGCAAGTGGTAGCCGCTGATCCGACGAGCAAGGAGGCGAAAGCCCTAGCCAAGAAGCTGGGTGGCCTGCCGGTGGCAGAGAACCCGCAGCTCGATAATGACACCCTCATCGTCGTGGCTACCGATGACTACCAGGGCCCCTCCGATAAGGAGGCCAGCGCCCAAGAGCCGGAGGAAGACAAGTCCAGCCAGCCGGTAGGCACCCCGGGCGATGACTTCGGTACCGCCAAGGTTTCCCCAGAAATCGACGCCGGTGGCGATGGCCCGCGCTGCGTGAACTAGCACTTCTCCCCTACGATGGGCGAGTATGGAACTACTCGCCCATCTTCTGCATGCCGATGCCGCCTCTCCGCGGCTTACCGTATATAACGAGACCACCGGCGCACGCATGGATTTTTCCGGGCAAACGCTCGACAATTGGGTAGCGAAAATCGCCAATATGCTGGAAGAAGAGCTCGATTTAGAGGCAGATTCCACCATTGCCATCGATCTGCCCTCCTCGTGGCAAGCGGCCGTTGTGGCCTTGGGTGCGCTCGCCTCCGGGCCTTCCTATAGCTTTGGCGAGTCTGCCACGCTTGCCGACGTCGTCTTTACCTCCCCCTCCCGCTACCCCGCCGCCCATGAACGTCAACCCCAAGCCGATATCGTGCTCATCAGCGAGGACCCCTTTGGCCGCGGCGTCGTAGAATCCGGCGGCGATCTACCCACCGGCGCTATTGATTTCGGCCCTACCGTGCGCTTCTACGGCGATCAGTACTTTGGTGAAACCCAGCCACTGCCGCAACTCGTCAATACTCCTGCGAGCGCCGAGCGCCTGCTATCTACCGGCTGGTCTGATAATGAGTCTTTTTCCCGCGCCGTGCTCGAGCCCCTCGCCGCGGGAGGTTCCGCCGTCATCGTTGCCGGCGTGTGCCCAGCAGAGCGGTTGGAGGAAATCGCCTCCAATGAGAAAGTGACAGCTCGCCTTTCCTAGGTTTAGTCGGCAGGATTGAGCCCAGATACACTTAGCACTCGTTATGTTTCTGGGAATCTCCGCGGACGCATGGTCCTATATCTTCATCGGCCTCCTCATCCTTGCCGGCACCATCACTCAGGGCGCCATCGGTTTTGGTTTAGGGACCATTGCCACGCCCATCATCGCGCTCATTCGGCCTGAGCTCCTACCCACGCTCATTCTGCTGCTCGCGTTGTGCATTTCTAGCTATACGTTATCGCGCTCCTACCGCGAGACTTCTTGGCGCGTGGTGGGAATCTCTTCTCTTGCCCGCATCCCCGGTTCCCTAATAGGCGCTTGGGCAATCGCGAGTCTGTCCCCCGATGGATTATCCATCTTCATCGGTTGCGCCGTACTCTTTGCCATGACCCTATCCAGTTTGGGATGGAGCCCGCGGCCAACCACCCTCAATACGCTCATCGCCGGCGTAGCCTCCGGTATCCTGGGCACCTCTACTTCCATAGGCGGCCCGCCCATGGCGTTGATTATGAAGCGTTTTGATCCGAACCGTACCCGCGGCACTTTGGCGGGCACCTTCGTCCTCGGAACCTTAATTTCTCTTATAATTTTGACGCTCAATGGACAGATCAGCAGCACCCAAGTAACCGCTGCGGCGGCCTATTTCCCCCTTATTGTCATTGGACTTATCGCAGCGAACTACCTCAACCGATTTATAGATAGGAAACTGCTCAACCGCATCGTCATCATTGTGGCCATCTCTGCAGCCCTCATGCTCATCATTGAAGCTGCCCTAATCTAGCCCTGCTTCTCACCCCTCAGCGGAAGGCCCCAATAAGCTCCTGTTGCGAAACACTCCAACCTCTGCCATGTAAACACCTATAACGTATGTCACGTAACATTCACGCGCAGGCATTTTATAACCCCCTTTCACCCGCTTAAATGCAGCGTACGACGCATATAGTGGCACGCCCATAATTTCACCACAAGACTCGCACGTCACTTTAGAAAAGAGTCAAATACCCCCATATAGGGGGTATTCCAATTCGCGCCAAATAGGCAATGTATAGACATCTATCCATCAATAATTTTTGACGCACTATCGGCCGCTTAGCGGGGACAAGATCCAATAAACCACTTAGTCTATATAAAAAATACCTACCTTCCAGCAGCGCAGATATATAGACATCTAAGAGATGAATTAACTCTAAGCCTGTTTTAGCGTTTTCTTAGCGCAACATCGAGAGTTGCTGGATTTCATTCATAAGTTCATTCATTTTCTACCTGCATTAGGAGAAGTTCTATATGTCGATTCGTCGTCGCATGACCGGCCTGACCGCCGGCCTCATCGTCGCCGGCACCGCATTCGCGGCACCGCTGGCTGGCGCCACCACCCAGACCGAGTCCTACCCGGAAACCCCGGCGCTGAACCCGGATCTGCCAATCATCCACACCACCCACGGTTCCGACCACATGAAGGCGAACGTTCTGAACCCTCGCCCGGTATGTAACCCGTGGGAGGACCACCGCACCGTGGTCTACAAGGTTTCCGATCGCTTCCTGCCGGCCGGCACCATCTCCACCACCAACCAGACCAAGAAGGACATCCCGCTTCAGCAGAATCTGTCCAAGTCCCAGTCCATCTCCGTTTCCGTCAACGGTGACCGCACCGAGACCACGTCCATGAACCTGGGCGGCAAGGGCTCCGGCAAGAACGCTGAAGGCTCCGCAGGCATCTCCCACGAGATCGCAACCAAGATTGGTGCTAGCGCCTCCTACTCCCTGTCCTGGGAGGCTGGCCAGTCCATCGGACCTTACGACGTTCCGCCAAACCACACCGGTGAAGCTACCTACGGCTTCCGCGTGCTGAACATGACCGGTACCCAGCAGTACTGCAAGCCAAACGGCACCTGGTCCACCCCGACCGCTTGGAATGCAATGCAGCCGGTTAAGAACGAAGTTCGCGTCAAGCTGTACGACAAGCTGTCTGACTCCTACGCTCCTAACAAGGACGCCCAGAACACCACCGACGTCAACGACCCGAAGGTTGTGGAAGAGGACAAGAACCTCGAGGCTGACGCTGAGGTAATCAAGGACTCCGAGGGCAACGCCAAGGAAGCAACCGAGAAGGTATCCGAGGCAGAGGGCAAGAACGAAGAGGCTGCTGACAAGAAGAAGCAGGAAGAGGTTGATGCCAAGGAGGACAAGAAGGACTCCAAGCACAAGCTCGACCTCGAGCCTTACATGACCGTTTCCGGCGCTAAGCACGCTGGCTTCGCAGGCACCGTTGCAGTCCGCGCCAAGAACGTTGGCTCCGAGCGCTACTACGGTGAGTTCCCAGCTACCCAGTTCCGCGTTGATGTAAAGACCGCTAAGGGTCCGAAGGGCGTTGACCGCCTCATCACTCCGCGTTCCTCCAACGGCGCTCACATCCGTGACCTGGGCTTCAACGAGAAGACCTCCACCCGCTCCTTCGAGGTAACCCTGGCTAACCCGATTAACGCTGGCGAAGAGGCTCGCATTGCGAACCTGGACTTCGGCGATGGCAAGACCAAGGAAGGCCGCCTCATCAATAACATCGAGGTAACCCAGACCTCCCGCATCAAGGGTGATGACTCCAAGCACAACGACCAGAACGTTGACTCCCGCGAGCACACCTTGAAGGACACCGGCAAGAAGGCTGAGGGTCTGTTCTAAGAACTCCTACTTCTTCCCTAGGAACATAGTTTCCTAGCCAGTCTCAAAGAGAAGGCCGCTGCACCACTGATGGTGCGGCGGCCTTCTTCTTGTTCGTTTCACAGCTGCTTAACGACGAAATGATGCAGGAACTCAAGGCCCGCGTCGACGTCGGCGGCGAGAACTACACCACCGTGGCACAAGACTTCTTGAGGGAAGAAAACCTAATCGCGGACTAGCTGCCAAGCCTTAGCAAGATTCCCAAAGACCGTTACACCACCCTCGGTGCGGCGGTCTTTATTATTTATTTAACTTAGATCACACTTTTACTTTCGTTCGCCAAAACCTTCAGATAGATTGTTCATGTTGTCTTATTCACAAGTACTGAAGGATGAATTCTATGTCTCACACGACTTCGAATGCGCCTGCTTCACCGGCCAGTTCACCCACTACCGGCGGCGCAGACACCCCAAGCGGCAGCCAGGTGACTACCAATAAGGCCGTCAATAGCCAGTGGACCATCACGCTCTTCGGCACTGCCGTGGGCGCAGGTATCCTCTTCTTGCCAATTTCCGCCGGCAGCTTCGGCTTCGTCCCGCTACTGGTAGCCACCCTGCTCATCTTCCCGATGACCTACCTGGCCCACCGTGCTTTCTCCTGGATCATTAGCTATTCGCCGCTGCATGGCGAAGACGTCCTTGCAGTACTCACACACTTCTTTGGCCGGGGCAACGGCATTATCCTCGCGATTATCTACTGGTTCACCATCTTCCCGGTGGTGCTCATTTACGGCGTATCGATCACTAATACGGTCGATAGTTTCATCGTCAACCAGCTAGGTGGGCCGGAAATTTCTCGCTATGTCTTGGCACCGCTGTGCGTAGGACTGATGACGCTGGCACTTGCCTTTGGCAATGCCATCATGTTGAAGATTGCCCAGTTCGTGGTTTATCCGCTCATCGTGGCGCTGGCAGCAGTATCGCTCTACCTCATTCCGCAATGGGACCTCGGCTCCTTCATGGAGGCCGGCGATCACACCGCTGGCGGGGTTATCAAGGCCATTATCCTTATCCTTCCCGTCTTGGTGTTCTCCTTCTCCTTCGTTGCTGCGATTTCCCAATTCTCGCTGGGCATGGAAAAGGAATACGGCGCGGACCACCACGCACAGTCCGATAAGGTTATCCGCAATTCCGCCATCTTGTTGACGGTCTTCACTATGTTCTTTGTCTGGTCCTGCGCACTAGCCATGGGCGCAGACGGCATGCAGGAGGCAAATGACAAGAACCTGCCGGTACTTTCCTACTTCGCCAACGAAACCGGCACCCCATTTATGGCCTACATGGCACCCATCGTGGTTATTTGTGCGGTGGCTTCTTCCTATTTCGGCCATGCCCTTGGCACCATCGAAGGCACCCAGTACCTCTTCAACCTAGCTGCACCGAAAGCCACAAAGAAGATGTCTGCCCGCACGCTCGACCTATGGACCTACCTCTTCATCTTCATCGCGACGTCACTGGTAGGAATTTTCAACCCCTCCATCCTGGACATGATTTCTGTCGTGGGCGGCGTCTTCTTCGCCTTCATGACCTACCTGCTTCCCATCTGGGTCATTTACCGAGTGGACGCCCTAGCCCGCTTCCGTGGCAAAAAGACCAACTATTTCGTGGCGGTCATGGGCTTTATCGTGCTCTTTGCCACCATCTGGGGAATGTTCCAATAATCCCACAAAAAGGTGGTTCTACAAGGACTTTTCCTGTCTGACAAGGTGGGAGACAACATGTCAGAACAGGAAAAGGCGCCGCACACACCTGCAGCGCATTGGCGCGGATGCAAATACTGCCGAAAGTTATGACTACTAAGCCACAAATGGGCTAGCAGTAAACTTTCAGCAACTAGCAGGGACCTATCAGGCACAATCCATTGTGGTAGCAGCCCCGTGCCCCATACTTAAATCATGCGTTTGAGAGAGCGCATACGAGAGAGATAGAGAGAACCCCTCAGTTTCCAGAGGGCGGCTAAAGCCGATACATGGAAACACCTTGTAGAGAGACGCCTGCGGCCCTCGGTTCCTTCCGGTTCCGAGGGCCGCAGGCGTTTTATCCTTTTATAGCGAAACGCTACTGGTGCAGCTTATTCTTTTTCGACGCGAATAGCACCGCGGTTCCAGTCACCAGCGCCGCAGCCACCAAATAGAAAGCAGGGGCAAGCTGCAGACCAGTGACATCAATAAGCCAGGTGGCAATCATCGGAGCGGTACCGCCAAAGATAGCATTGGCCGTATTAAACGTCAGCGCGAAGCCGGACAGGCGCACGTGCGTGGGGAACTGCTCGGAAAGGAAGGAAGGCAGGACGCCATCGTTAAGCGCCAGCACGCCACCCAAGCAGACTTGAATGATAATGACGAGGAGGATTCCGGCGCCGTCGAGAAGCATAAAGGCCGGAATGATAGTCACGCCCATAAAAGCTGCGGCGCACAGCATGGTCGTGCGGCGGCCCAGGCGGTCCGAAAGCATGCCGGTAAGCAAGGCAAAGCCCACATAAAATGCGGAGGCAACAGAGGATGCTATAAACGCCGGGGTTGCGGCCATACCCAGCTCTTCTGAGAGGTAGGTGGGCAGGTAGGTCAAGATGACGTAGAAGCCAATGGCGTTGAGCACCGCACCAGCAAAGGCAATGGCCAAGGCCTTGGGGTACTTGAGCACCTCACGCAGCGGAGATTCTTCCGGTTCATCCTGATCCTCAAAGTGGGAGGACTCCTCCGTATGACGGCGAATCCACAGACCGTACATGCCCAAAGGCAGCGCAATCAAGAAAGGCACGCGCCAGCCCCAGGAATCCAAGGCAGCATCGTCGAGCACGCCCGTCAGAAACGCCGCAATGAGCGAGCCCAGCAACAAGCCGGAAGCCGTAGCGGACGGCACCACCGCGGAATATATGCCGCGCTTGCCGGCCGGAGCGATCTCGGCCAAGTGCGTGGCCGCGCCTGCATACTCACCGGCTGCCGAAAAGCCCTGCACCATGCGGCACAGCAGCAGCAAAAGGGACGCGGCGAAGCCGATGGTGACATAGCCGGGAAGGAAACCGATGCACGCGGTAGCCAGGGACATCATCACAATGGAGACCGTTAGGGTCTGGATGCGTCCGTGTTTATCACCGAAGTGACCCCATACGATGCCACCCAAAGGCCGTACCAAAAATGACAGCGCAAAGAGTGCAAACGTCATAATCAGGGCACGGCGGCCTTCCATCTCTGGGAAAAAGACCCGGGAGATAATCGCGGACATATAGATATAGGCCGCGTAATCGAACCACTCAATGAAGGTGCCTATAAACGCTGCCTTTATGGCCGAGCGATGCTGGCGTTTTGTTTCTTCTGTATCTTCCACCTGTGCCGGCACGGCATCATTGGCTGGGGGTTGGGAAGTGAGAGGAGACATGCTCCTCACCTCAATTCTGTAGCTATACAAGCAGTTGAAAACGGCGCAGGCCCGCTGCGCGCATGCCCTCAACCCTACAGAATCAACTTATGGTGTACGTCACTTTTATGCGCCAATATTGCGCTCCCCCACAATTGTTACGCTTGTCAGCGCCTTATCCATCCTTTCCCAGCCATTAACAGCCACCCAACAGCCGGACCTCATGGAGGCTACAGCACAGTGCCCCATACTGAGATCGTGCGCTTGAGAGAGCGCATACGAGAGAGATAGAGAGAGAACCCCCTGCAGTTTCCACAGGGCGGCACATGCCGATATATGGAAACAGTGAGAGAGACGCCTGTGGCTCCCAGTTCCGAAAGGAAGTGGGGGCCACAGGCGTTTTCCCAGTTAAGACCCTAACTTCATGCTATAGAGGGCTTCTGCGGAATCTTTTTATCAAAATCAATAAGTCGGCCCAATGCCCAATCCTTATCAGTTAGCAGGCGAGAAAACACCAATCCGGCGCCAATGGAGCCAACCACCATCATTCCTGTCGCAACGTTTGCCAAAGCTTGATCCATTTGACCGTCATTCAAATAAAACACTGCTCTAAACATTGTCACCCCCGGAATCATGATCACTGCAGCCGGAACGGTCGTTGTAATACGAGGAAGGCGGGCCTTTTTAGAAGCAACCGCACCTAGCAGCCCAATCAATAGCCCTCCCACGAATGCCGCAAAGAAAATAGTTGTACCAGCGTGAATGAGGATCAAACGGAGCTCGTTTGCCACCGTTCCGACACACGCTGCGACCAAAACCATGCGGCGGGAAGAGTTGAAAAGAAAGGCAAAGCCAGCAATTCCCAGAAAACTTGCGACCGGCGCCAACAAAAACCACCTCATATCCTGTGCAGGGGCGGGTGGATCAGGGGTAAGTTGTGTCAACCAGCTAACCATCGAGACCGTGAAAGTCGCTGTAAATATAACAGTGAAGGCGTACCCTAACCTGACTATTCCTGCGTCCAAATCAAAACGCGCAATATCGATCAAAGCAGAGAAAAGAGGAAATCCGGGAATCAAGAATAAAACCGCTGCTACCACGCCCGAGGACAATTCACTCGGATCCACTGAGCCTATCGCGCCAAAAAATTCCGTTAAAAGGAAGAAAACGATACTTGCCGTTGTCCCGCCAGCAATTACTCCCCCGATTTGATGGACGTGCCGGTGGAGAACCGTGTACCGCACAAACTGGCCTGCAAACGCCGCTAGAGCCACCAACCCCACCGCTTCTAGCGGGAAAAAGTTAAGATACGCAAACGCCGCGCACGCGATCGCGGCGGCAAAAGAAAGAACTAAACCACTCCAGCGCTTTTTGACACCAAACTCAATAACATCCAGCATTGCCGCCAGCTCTTGGGCAGTAATCCCTGCATAGAGACGATTATGGGTCAGGTCTTCTAAGGCTTCTATCCGCGAAGCATCAACCGCAGGAGAATGTTGCCGGGCAATCACTGTCCTGAAATATTCCCCGCGGTGGAACGTACAAGTAATCTGCGTCAAACCCACTGTGGCGTCTAAGTGGTCAAACCCCAAAGCTCGCGCACTGCGTTTCATCCCCCTTAAAACACGGTAGCCAGAAGTGCCGGCACCCATTAGGAGCATTCCCACCCGCAAGACAACATCCGCTTCCACGCCCATTTGCCGGTGCAATTCTGGATCAAATTGTTGCGACACATCTCCTCCTCTGACACGGTTTTAGCGCCTATTTAAAGGCTTCTCGACCCCAACCGAAGCCCGAGAACACACTTTTAGTTTTACCTAGAATCCTACGCAGAACCGCACCCCTATGAATAGTTCTTCATCGGCCTAGAGGTCACCGCCCTTTACACCGTGGGCGGGTTTGCGCGTCTATTAGCCGATTTCCACCCCATTACCACAATACTCACAGGTAAAACGCAGGCCTGTAGCAGGCTAGGGAGTTATCTTAAGTTCATGCGTTTGAGAGAACGCAAGAGAGATAGAGAGAACCAGTTCCAGCGCCCTGCGGCCCCAAGTGAGGCCCGGGCGTTGGAGCTGTTTTAGGGGTCTGCCGGTTAATTGCACTAAGAAGCGCGGTGGACGCAGGAAAACCTTGCATAGAGAAAACTCACCAGACCTGGCGGCTATGTACTACCCCCCCACAGCCCGGATGCCAGCAGCATTGGCCGCACATCTTTTAAAAACCGTGCGGCCATGTACAGTTTCCCGCTTAGTCGTTGCCCAAATAGCTCAATGCAGCGGCAGCAAGTGCTTCGGTGCCAGTGCGCAATGTGGGTTGGAGCCGTGGGGCGAAGTGCGGGCTGTGGTTGGGAACATCCTTTCCTTCTTCGCGGCCGGAAAATACCCAGAAGCAATAGGGAACCCCATAGGCTCGCGCAATGGTGGAGAAATCCTCGCTGGCTGTTAGGGGCTCTGCGGTGAGAACGCGGTCGGCGCCGAAGTAGGATGTGAAGGCTTTCTGGAGCCGCGCCGTGGTCTCGTCATCATTGCTGGTAAGCGGGTAGGCATCGTGATAGTTAAATTCAGCAGGCTGAGGGCTACCGGCAGCCTGGCACTCAGCGTTGACGATGCGCTCGATGGCGTCGGAGATTTTGTCGCGTACTTGCTCACTATAGGCACGCACGTTGATCTTCAGGTTAGCCTCAAAGGGAATGATATTTGCCTTCGAACCGGCATTGATAGCACCCACGGTCAACACACCAAACTCGGAAGGGCTTAGTTCGCGGGAAATGACTGTCTGAAGGCGCATCACAATGGAGCTGGCCAGCACCACTGGATCGACGCTGAGGTGTGGCATGGAGCCGTGCGAGCCTTGGCCATAAACCTTGACATCCAGACTTACCGCGGTGGACATGAAGGGTCCTGCGGCAAGAGCAACGGTGCCAGCAGGAAATTGGCTAGCAAAAACATGTTGACCTAGGACAACATCGGGAGTTGCTACCTTATCTACCAGACCGTCATCCACCATGGACTGGGCACCGGCGGCGATTTCCTCGCCCGGTTGGAAAATTAGTTGCAGGGTGCCGGACCACTGGTCGGTGGCCTGCGCCATGAGCGCACCCATGCCCAGCAGGCTGGCCACGTGCGAATCGTGACCGCAGGCGTGCATGACGGGTATGGGGTTTCCATCCGGGTCAAGGGCGGTATCGGTGGAGGCATAATCCAGGCCAGTGTCCTCCTTGACTGGTAGGCCATCAAAATCCGCGCGCAGCATGACAGTTGGCCCGGCACCATTTTCTAAAATGCCAACCACGCCACCGCCTACATCCACTTGTTCAAACCCGAAGTCAGCAAGCTTGCCCTTGATGATGCCAAGCGTGCGCTCCTCCTGCATTGATAGCTCTGGGTGCTGATGCAGGTCCTTATAAAGTGGCTCCTGCCAAACTTTGACGGAGTCATAGTTACTGCAGACAGTGCGGACAGACATTGCTTCCTCCTTGTGGAATCGCGGTGGAATATGGGTGCCAGTGTAGAAGGGTGGGAGGAAGGTGGGCGTCGGCAAGCAAGGCATTTTTGTAATGCCAGCCATAGTTTTATGGTAAAGAGACAGACGCCATGGCCCGCTGAGCTGGAGTTTTTTAAAGGATCAATGACGCATCCACTTTTAACCCATCGGACATTAATAATTCACTGATTGTTTGTTTTCCATGTATCTGGGCTTCACCCGTCCACCCTAGATTGACCGGGTGACCTTTCAGGAAGACTCTCTCAGTGGCGGCAACTCAGGCACTACCATCGCCCGTCCCGCCCACACGGAAAACCCCAGTGATTCTGCGGCACTGGTGCGCAAAGCAGCGCGCAATCGCCACAAGGAATGGCTGCTGGCCGCAGCGCTATTAGCACCGAACCTGATCCTGCTGGCTGTGTTTACTTACCGGCCGCTGCTAGATAATATCCGGCTATCCTTTTTCAATTGGAATATTTCCAGCCCTACCTCCACCTTTGTAGGCTTGGACAATTATGTGGAGTGGTTTAGCCGCGAGGATACGAAGACCATCGTGCTCAACACTTTGGTATTCACGTTCTTTGCGGTCATAGGCTCCATGGTCATTGGTCTAGCGCTGGCATTACTGCTCAACCAGAACATTAAGGGCCGCAACTTTGCACGCTCGGTGGTCTTCGCGCCCTATGCCATCTCTGGCGCGGCCATTGGTATCGCCTTCCAATTCGTCTTTGACCCGAACTTTGGCCTCATCCAGGACATGCTGGGCTGGTTCGGCATCGACTCCCCGAATTTCTATGCCGTGCCAGGCTGGGCGATGTTCATGGTGACGTTCACCTTCGTGTGGAAAAACCTTGGATATACCTTTGTCATTTATCTAGCCGCGCTCCAAGGCCTAGACAAGGAACTGGATGAAGCCGCCGCTATCGACGGCACCGGACGCTGGCGCAAATTCTGGCGTGTGACCATGCCGCAGCTGCGCAATACGACCTTCTTCCTTTCCATCACGGTGCTTCTTAACTCCGTGCAGGTCTTCGACATCATCAACGTCATGACCCGTGGCGGCCCGCAGGGCAATGGCACGCAGACGTTGGTTTTCCAGATTTATAACGAGACCTTCGTCAACTTCCGCGCCGGCTACGGTGCGACTGCCGCCACCATCTTGTTCCTGATCCTGCTCATCATCACCCTGATCCAGGTACGCATCATGGATAAGCGAGGTTAACCCACATGGCTACTTCAACCCTTCACATGGTCACGGATGAATCCCCCACCACCCGTCGCGCGAAGCTCGTAGGCGGCTATTTGGGCATCCTCGCGGTACTGCTCCTTATTGGTCTCCCGCTCTTTTGGATCCTCATGACCTCTTTCAAGGCCAAGGGCGATATTTATACGGATCCGGTTAACTGGCTGCCGCCGGTATGGGAGACTGAGAATTACTCCGATGCCACCACCCGCGTGCCTTTCTGGACCTACCTGCGCAACTCGGTAGTAATTACCGCAGTGCTGTCCATCATCAAGATTGTGCTTGGTGTCATTTCTGCCTATGCGCTGGCCATCCTGCGCTTCCCAGGCCGCCATCTGGTGTTCTTATTGGTCATTTCCTCACTCATGGTGCCCAGCGAGATCACCGTCATTTCTAACTACGCCTTGGTCAATTCCTTGGGCTGGCGCAATACCTTCGTGGGCATCATCGTGCCGCTGGCCGGCGTGGCTTTCGGCACCTTCCTCATGCGCAACCACTTTTTATCCCTGCCCTATGAGCTGGTGGAAGCCGCCCGTATGGACGGCGCCGGCCCCATCCGCCTGCTTACCAAGGTGCTCCTGCCGGTCTCTTGGCCAACGCTGACCGCGTTTTCCGTCATCACCATGGTCAATGAATGGAATACCTACCTGTGGCCATTCCTCATGGCCGATACCGAGGACGTTGCCCCATTGCAGGTGGGTCTGACCATGCTGCAAAACAACGATGGCGTAACCAACTGGGGTCCGGTTATGGCCGCCACCATCCTCACCATCATCCCGATGGTGATCATCTTCCTAGCCTTGCAAAAGTACATGATTCAAGGCCTGACCACTGGCGCCGTCAAGGGATAGAAGGACTTCTACCCCACCCACGCTCGCCGTTTCCACATATTTTATTTCCCCCCCCTTAACCAGGAATTTTCAGGAGAACTACATGCTACGCCGCACATTCCTCGCCCTTGCTACCACAGCCGCATCTGCTACCACTCTCGCCGCTTGCGCCGGCACCTCTTCTACTAACCCACAAGGCGGTAAAGACAAAGGCGGCGATGGTGAAGTCACCGAACTGACCTGGTGGTCCAACCACCCGGGCACGTCTAAGGACATTGAGAAGGAAATCATCTCCCGCTTTGAAAAGGAGAATCCTGATATCAAGGTCAACCTCGTTGATGCCGGCAAGAACTACGAAGAGGCTGCACAGAAATTCAACGCCGCGCTCACCGGCCAAGATCTACCGGACATCGTGGTGCTTTCCGACGTCTGGTGGTACAACTTTGCCATCAACGGCCAGATCGCCAACGTGGATGACCTAGCGAAGGAAGCCGGCATCGACCTGTCTACCTATGTGCAGCCCCTCTACGAGGATTACAACTACGACGGCGGCCACTTTGCGCTTCCTTTCGCTCGTTCCACGCCGTTGTTCTACTACAACAAGGACGCGTGGAAGAAGGCCGGTCTGCCAGACCGCGGTCCGAAGTCCTGGGATGAGATGGACGAGTGGTCCAAGAAGCTCGCCGCGGCCGATTCCAAGATGAAGCCATTTGGCTGGGGCGATGCCGTGGACTACCTGGGCTGGATCTTCCAAGGCCCACTGTGGTCCAAGGGCGGTGCCTACTCCGATGAGTGGGACTTGAAGTTCACCGATGACAAGACCATCAAGGCCGTCGAGTGGCTCAAAGACATCACCGATGAAAAGAAGGGCTACTCCTACGTGGGCAATGACATGGCCATGGAGTTCGGCACCGGCCGCGCAGCCGCGACTGTGCTGTCCACCGGTGACCTGGCAGGCCTGACCGATACCGCTAAGTTCGAGCTCGGTACTGCCTTCCTGCCTAACCCGACTGGCGACGGCGCCTGCCCCACCGGTGGTGCTGGCCTTGCCATCCCAGCTGGCATCAGCAAGAACCGCCAGTTGGCTGCAATTAAGCTCATCGACTTCATCACCAATGAGGAAAACACCTGCTACTGGTCCCAGAACGTGGGCTATATGCCGGTGCGCTCCACCGCGGTAGACAACAAGGACCAGAAGAAGTTCATGGAAGAAAACCCGAACTTCGAAACCGCCATCAAGCAACTTCCGGAGACTCGCCCGCAGGATAATGCCCGTGTCTTCCTGCCCGGCGCGGACCAGGAGATTGGTGGTGCTTTCGAAAAGATTGTCACCAACCGCGATGACGTCACCAAGGTGCTTACAGACCTGCAAAAGACCCTGCAGTCCATTTATGACAACCAGGTCAAGACCGTCATCAATAAGTAGGCTCCCACAGGCGCCCTCCTCCCCTCACTACATTCTGAAAGGTAACCATGGCTACTGTCACCTTCGATGGCGCAAGCCGCATCTACTCCAAGGATGCTAAACGCCCCGCCGTTGACCGCCTCAACCTCGATATTGCTGATGGCGAATTCTTGGTCCTTGTCGGCCCCTCCGGCTGCGGTAAGTCCACCAGCCTGCGTATGCTCGCCGGCCTCGAGCCCACCGACCGCGGCTCTATTCGTATCGGTGGTAAGGACGTCACTGGGGTGAGTCCCTCGGACCGCGACGTAGCCATGGTCTTTCAAAACTATGCGCTCTACCCCAATATGTCCGTAGCGCAGAATATGTCTTTCGCACTGGAAAACCGCAAGGTCCCTAAAAGCGAGATTAAGTCTCGCGTGCAAGAGGCCGCGAAAATCCTGCAGATGGAAGATCTGCTGGACCGCAAGCCCGCCAATCTTTCCGGCGGCCAGCGCCAGCGCGTGGCCATGGGACGCGCCATCGTGCGTGAGCCGGCCGTATTCTGCATGGACGAGCCCTTGTCCAACTTGGATGCCAAGCTGCGCGTATCCACCCGCGCGCAGATCTCTAACCTGCAGCGCCGCCTTGGCACCACCACCGTCTACGTCACCCATGACCAGACGGAGGCGATGACCATGGGTGACCGCGTCGCAGTTCTCAACGCCGGCGTCCTACAGCAGGTGGATACCACCCGTACCATTTATGACCGCCCGCAGAACGTCTTTGTCGCCGGTTTCATTGGCTCCCCGGCGATGAATATCTACGACCTATCCCATAACTCCTCGGAGCTGCGTATCGGCTCTACCCGCATCAACTTGGCCAATTACAACTTCGATGGCGTTGAGACTGTCACCGTGGGCATCCGCCCTGAAGACTGGCAGTTAAGCGATACCGGCAACGGTGGGGCGAAGTTCACCGTCGCGCACGTCGAGGAGCTGGGCAACCAGACCTACGTTTATGGCGAGCTTAACGACGCCGCCGGCAACAGCTCCGCCGACGGCGTGCTCAAGTCCTCGACCCGCATGGGCGGTCAGACCGGCATCCTGGTCAGTGCCCGCGGCCGTTACGCGGTGGGCGATACTTTCTATGTTTCCCCCGACCCGGACCGAGTGCATCTATTTAGCACCACCACCGGGCAGCGCCTGAACTAGAAGCAGCGAATAGGCAGCTGACACCTTAGATTCTTATTTTTCCCTTTGCAGAAGATAAGAAACTGATATATGCTCGCACGCATAAGATGCCCATGCAGTGCCGTTTACCACGGATATTGCTGGGAATATTGCACTCAGCGAACCTTAAAATCAACCGAAAGGTAATTCACTGCCTATGCCTTCTTTCAAGAAGCTATCTGCCGCCACTTTGGCTGCAACAGCCATCCTCGGCACCGTCGCCGCACCGGCCGCCAGCGCCAAGAGCGACCCAGTTCGCTCCCTCATTTCTCCAGGCACCTGCAAGACCATCACCAAGTTGGCCAACGATGGCAAGCCAGTCCCGGATCCTTCCATCCTCCACGATGAAGACTCCGTAAAGCCGTACTTCAAAGATGGCGTGCTGGAGTACAAGGTGGTTGAAAACTTCCCGTACCGCAAGCAGCTGGATGCCGCGGTTGCCGAGTGGAACAAGGCCCTCAAGGGCAAGGCTTCCCTGAAGGAAGTTAAGCCTTCTGAGGCTGACGATGACACCATCGCCATCATCTTCAAGCCCGACCCAAATGGCTACGTCCAGGGTGCCGCTTACCCGGATCACAAGATGGTCTTCATCAAGATTCCTAATGCCCAGTACCCAGAGGCAGTCCAGGGCACCATCGCTCACGAGCTGGGCCACATGATGGGCGCCGGTCACTCCTGCGCCGGCGCGCTCATGGCCGGTGCTAACCAGAACCCCATCTCCTACCACGTGACCCCACTGGATGCGGCGGCCATTATCCAGGGCCAGTTCGACTAAAACCCTGACGTCTCCTTTCCCCTAGGCCCAGTACGGTGCCTAGGGGATTTTTCTGTCTTCATCCGGCTACGTGTTGGGTAGGTCGCATTTAACCGATTGTTTTAGGCGGCACACAGGCCTACTGCTAACGTTGCCGTTATTCAAAGGTTTGCATTAGAAAAGGAGTCCGCCCATGGATACGTGGGAACCCACCCTGTCGACCGGCCCGCTGCTGGGCATTGCGGTGGCCGCCATCGCGGTAATTCTGGTGTTGGTCATCTATTTCAAGCTTCACGCCTTCCTCACGCTATTGGTGGTCTCGGCACTCACGGCGCTGGCTGCGGGCATTCCCCTCGACGGAATCGTGCCCACCATGACAGAGAGCTTTAGCTCCACCCTAGGGTCGGTGGCACTGCTCGTCGGCTTGGGCGCCATGATCGGACGGCTGGTGGAGGCTTCCGGTGGCGCTAAATCGCTTGCCGACGCCATGGTCCGTCGCTTCGGCGAATCTAAAGCACCCCTAGCGCTCGGCCTAGCGTCGCTCATTATGGGCTTTCCCATTTTCTTCGATGCCGGCCTGATTGTGATGCTGCCGGTTATCTTCGCCGTCGCTCGCCGCTTGAATGGCCCTGTCCTTGCCTTCGGTCTGCCGGCAGCCGGCGCATTCTCGGTCATGCACGTCTACCTGCCGCCGCACCCGGGCCCCGTTGCAGCCAGCGAATTCTACGGTGCCGATATGGGTCTCGTTCTTTTAGTCGGACTCATCCTAGCCCTGCCCACCTGGTATATCTCCGGCTACCGCTTTGGACTGCTCTCCGGTAAGAAATTTCCCATCAAGGTAACCGATGCCATCGCCGGTCCTCTCCTCGCGGAGGACGAGCAACCTCACAAACCCGCCTCGGCCGCCACGGTGATTTCCATCCTGCTCATCCCGATGGTGCTCATCTTCTTTAACACCGGTCTCAATGCTTTGGCGTCCTATGGCACCATCGACGCCGACGCCGCGTGGGTACGGTTCTTTGTCATGCTGGGCCAGACCCCCATTGCCCTGCTGATTACCGTCCTCGTCGCGCTCGTGGTCTTGGGCCTGCGCCGTGGCGTAGAAAAGACCGCGTTGGAAAAGCTTGTCGATTCCTCCCTCGGCCCCATCTGCTCGGTCGTGCTTATCACCGGTGCCGGCGGCATGTTCGGCGGCGTATTGCGCACCTCCGGGATTGGCGATGCGCTTGCTGATTCTCTTTCCGGCCTCGGCATCCCCGTCATCCTGGCGTGCTACCTCATCGCCGTAGCACTGCGCCTGGCCCAGGGCTCGGCGACCGTTGCGCTAACTACGGCCGCCGCCCTCATGGTCCCAGCCGTGGAAGCTGGTGGCTTCAACGAACTACAGCTCGCTCTTATCGTTGTTGCAACCGCCGCCGGTTCCGTCTTTGGCTCCCATGTCAATGACTCCGGATTCTGGCTCGTCGGCCGCCTCATGGGCATGGACACCATGACCACGCTTAAGACCTGGACTGTCAACCAGGTGCTCATCTCTGTTATCGGCTTCGCCCTAGTACTGGTCATGTACGGCGCCGCAGCTGCTTTCTAGCGCCAGCTTTAAGCACCCGCTTTAATCCATGCTGCGGCATCGCCCGCAATTTCCGACGCCGGCCGTGTCACATCAAAGCCCCGGCCGGTTTCGTCATTTTCCAGCGGCTCCAAGATATCGAATTGCGATTGCAAAAGCGATGCCGGCATAAAGTGCCCCGGCCGATGCTGCATGCGCTCATACAGCACATCAAAGTCCCCGTGCACGTGGACAAACACCACGCCCGGGCAGTACTGGCGAATCAGATCCCGGTATTTCCGCTTCAACGCGCTACAACCCACCATCGCGCCTTCCGGCCTATCCGCCAACCACTGACCAATCTGTTTCAGCCACGGCTCTCGGTCCGCATCATTGAGCGGAGTTCCCGCCGCCATCTTGTCGATATTGGCCTGCGGGTGCATATCATCACCATCGCGATACTCCAGCCCAACCAGCGGAGACAGGGCCTCCCCCACCGTTGTCTTGCCCGAGCCTGATACTCCCATGACAACGACGTGGCGGAAACTGTGCTGGTTCATGGTGGCTCCTTGGGTTAGTGGTGTCTGCCCCTCGAGTTTATCGTCCTGAGATTCCCAATTGAGACACGCTCCTCCCCAGTGGATCATTCTCCTACTATTATGAGAAGCCCCTGCTTTGACTTCTAAGGATGCTTCGATGAGTAACCCCCAGCAATCTTTTTCTTGGAGAACCGTTCTTCCCGTCGTTCTAGAAACGATGCGGGGTGCATCAGTAGTCTCATACCCTGAGCTGTTTGAACAAGTTCAAAAGATAGCTGAAGCGGATTTTCCAGGACAGGCTCACCGTCAACTAAAAAGTAGATCGGTTGTGGAAGACCGGACACGTTGGGCAGTGTTCTACGCAAGAAAAATAGGTTTTGTCAGTTCCTTTAAACCGGGGTCTTTCTCCTTGACCGCCGAAGGCGTCAATTGGCTTGCTTCCAACCCATATCCTTTGGACAAAGATCAGATCCAAGAAATCAATAGTCGTATTTCTAAAGCGCAGAAGCAACAAGACGCCGATTCAGGCCCGCAGGAAGAAGCTCCTGAAGAATCTAGTGCGGATTTTTTCTGGGTACTTCGCGCGGGCCGCCAGGGCGAGCGCGAAAGGAAAGCTTTAGAGTCCAACCTAGGCATCCCCGGTATGGACTATGGCCCAGAGGTGAACAAGCAAAATACCTTAGACTCCATCAAGGCCGCGATGGTCCGAGAGCACCCAGATCTCAAAGCACAAAGGTCCACCAGCTACGCTTCTCAACTCAACCGGTTTAAAAACCAAATGCAGGTTGGCGACTTAGTTCTGATGCCAAGCAAATTGCATAGAGGGCGAGTTTATTTTGGTTATGTCTCCGGCGATTACGAGTACCGCCCCCATGAGCCGAAAGAAATGCGGCACGTCCGACCAATCAACTGGTCAAGCGATTTCTTTAACCGCGATGACCTTGGATTAGATCTTCAACGTTCGCTATCTTCATTGCTTACTATCTGCCAAGTTTCTCGGAACCATGCCTATGACCGAGTAGAGTCCGTTATACAAGGCATGGGAGATCCTGACTTTTCCTCTGAGACTCCATTGTCACCGTCGTTTGACTGGCCAGAATTTTTCGAAGAATTCGCTACCAAACTACTTGCCTTCAAAAACAACCGAGCGGAGTTACTCGAAAAATTAAAAGAGACCGCTGAAATATCAGGACGCCCGCTCCGATTCAAGCACCTCTGGAAATGGAACATAGATGATGAAGAGGTGCCAGCTACGGATATGGACCCTTTTACCGTCCTAGGAGTTGCTAACCGGCAAATTTCGGAATCAAACAAGGTGGCAATTTGCCAAGCCTTCAAAACCGTCTTTGGAATTGAAGCCCCAGCACCAACGGATTTTTCGGGACTACCACAGCTCAACAACCAACGCTCGTGCTTCGCCACCAAACCGTCAGATGTTAAAAACCCAGATTTTTGGGACAATAGCTGGAATCTTTTCGCGTCGGCCCTCACTGCGAGCGTGTCAGATACGCCCAAAAATAAAGCTCAATTCATTCACGACTTCGACGTGATGACTAAAGACCGACCGATCACGGCATACACTATGGCTTTGTTCTGGGCACGTCCCCGCTATTTCCTCACGTTTGATTCAGTCATTACCAAGTATCTTGCCCAAGACACAGCGCTCGGAATCAATATTCAGAAGAATGTTTCGACGGGTAAAGATTATCTGCTTACGCTCGATGAAATTCGAGAATGGCTTTCTACCGCCGAGATCGAACCGGCTAATTTTCCAAGATTGTCGTACGAAGCTTGGGTTTTCAACCAGGAGCCAACCGATGGTACTGCTCAAACTGCAGAGTCCTCATCTGAAGCAGACCGCTATACCATTGCTGGACTTATCGAAGCCGGTTGCTTTATCCCGAAAGACGATATTGAATTAATGATGGAACGCCTGAAGGAAAAGAAGAACCTGATTCTCCAAGGCCCACCAGGTACAGGCAAGACTTGGCTTGCTCGCCGCTTGGCCTATATCTTGTGCAAATCGGATGCGGAAGATGTAGTTACTTCGGTTCAATTCCATCCTTCTACTTCTTATGAGGACTTCGTTCAGGGCTTTCGCCCCAGCAGTAACGGAAAGCTTGAATTGAAAGATGGGCCGTTTCTCCAAGCTGTGGAAAAGGCTAAGGAAGACTCCAATCCACACGTAGTGGTGATTGAGGAGATTAACCGCGGTAATCCTGCGCAAATTTTTGGCGAGATGCTCACTCTCTTAGAAGCTGACAAGAGAAATCCAGAAAATGCGCTTACCACGCTTTATAGCCAAGAGGGAGAAGCAGTTTTCCTACCCGATAATTTTTATGTTATCGGTACAATGAACCAGGCAGATCGATCCCTTGCCATGGTAGATATGGCTTTACGCCGCAGGTTCGCCTTCATAAATCTCGAACCGCAGTTGGGTTCCACCTGGCGAAATTTCTGTGTTTCCCACCATAATCGCAATGACCACGCTCTCAGCGACATCGCGCGAAGGATCGACGAGGTTAATCAATTAATCCGGGACGATTTCAATCTCGGTGAGGACTACCTCATCGGACACAGCTTTGTTACTCCCCGCCGAAAGCTAGCAGACAGTTCCTACGAAGCCACTATGGAATGGTTTAGCCAGGTAGTAGCTTCGGATCTTAAGCCGCTCATAGGAGAATACTGGTTCGATAATCCTTCGAAGCGTGAACAGGCCCTCAATGTGCTCACCAGCTAAGTCGCCACAACCGGAAGACTTATACGTTCCTATCCATAGTGTATGGATGCTCCAGCTATACGCCTCGCAATCTTTCGTTGATGGGCATATATCCAATTCAGCAGTGGAGGACGCAGGAGTTGAGCTTCCAGAACTCATTGGAACAATGCTGTGTGACACCGTAGAAAGGCGTTTTCGGAAAGAATTGAGCATCGGTTTTACACTAACCGAACGAAATATAACTCGCGTGCGCGGACGAATTAACATGTACGAGACTGCCCGCCACCAGCTCCTTGAAAAGGGGCTGATTGCTTGTGAGTTCAACGAGCTCACCATCAATAGCGAAGTTAACCAGTTTCTTCGATACGCCCTCGAATACGCAGCGCAACTGCTGTCCAACGCAAACAGTGTCACCGGTGCCCAACGGTGCAAGGTGCTTGCTCGAAGACTTGCTCAAATGGGAATCTCCGAGCCAAAGTCGACAGTCTTTCCTCGCGCTCGGCTGTCTCCGGCAGATAAGAAACCAGTTGCGGTGGCTAAACTGCTTTTAGAATTAGCCGTGCCAACCCGCGGGGACGATGCCCTCCCTCGGTTCAGCAGAAAACACTTCACACAGCACGAGCTCCGCAAACTCTTCGAAAAAGCTCTATTCGGTCTGTTCCAATACCATCTCAGCCCAATAGGTTGGATAGTAAGTAGCGGCGAATGGCTGCACTGGAAGGCCCAACAAGCACCCGAACAATTACCGAGCATGCAGACAGATATCATTCTGCGTTCACCAGAAGGTGAAGTTACCGTTATTGATGCCAAATTCACACATATGCTCATTGAAAACCGAGTAGGAAACGAATCCTTTAAAAGCCCGCACCTTTATCAGCTTTACGCCTACTTACGCAGCCAAGAAACTCTCGGCAAAGAATGGAAAACCGCTAAAGGCATCATGCTTTATGCTTCTTCGGGCCGAAACCAACAGGATCAGACGTTTTCATTCTTTCTCGATGGACACCCTATAGATTTCGCTAGCATCGGTCTCGAGACCTCAATTCGCGAGTTTCGCCAGAAAACGCTTCAGCTTGTAGTTCCGAATCTCGAAATCCTTTAACCGAGAAGCTCACTAAATTCATTAAAGACTCTCTATAGAGAACAGACTAAGACGAAGTGAACCATTAGAGTACAAAGCCACGTTCTGGCCTGAACTGGTCGCTCAAGGGCTAGAACGTGGCTGAAAGTTGGGTGTGGGGTGAAGCGAACGGTACCTAAGCGAGGTTCTTGAGGGCGTCGGTAACCAGCCGCCAGAAACCAGCGTGGTCGAGGGTGGTGGCGACTTGGGTGTGGCAGGAGGCGTCGGCAGGCTCGCGGAGATCGGTGACGGTCATGCCAGTGGTAAGGGCGCCGGCAAGTTCGACGTGGACGGGTGCCTTGCGGGTCTGAACGATGTCCGGATCGATGAGATAGGCGATGGTGCATGGATCGTGGACCGGTGGGTTATCAAAGCCTTGGTTGGCCTGGTAGGCCTTGCGGAAGAAGCCAAAAAGGCCGACGACGAACTCCGAGACTGGGGTCTCCAAAGTCTTGATTTCTGCTTCGACCTCCGGGGTGGCCAGTGCTTGGTGCGTGAGGTCGAGGCCCACCATGGTCACAGGCCAAGGCTCTTCAAAGACGATGTGGGCGGCCTCGGGATCGATCTTGATATTGAACTCGGCGACGGGGGACCAATTGCCCTCGTGGTAGCCGCCGCCCATGAGGACTACTTCTTTGACGCGCTCGACGATGCGCGGCTCCTTGCGCGCGGCCATCGCAATATTAGTTAGCGGCCCAGTAGGCACGAGGGTGATCGTGCCGGGCTCGTGGGACATGATGGTGTCGATGATGAAGTCGATGGCGTGGGCGTCGGCAAGCGCGGTGCTTGGTTCCGGAAGTTGGACACCTTCCACGTCCATGCCGGTGGAGCCGTGGATAGCCTCGGCGACCTCGACGGGGCGCACGAGCGGGCGGTCGCAGCCGGCATAGACCGGAATCTCCGGGTGACCAGCGATTTCCTTGACCACCAGGGCATTGTGGGAGACCTTATCCAAGGTCTGGTTTCCGCCTACGGTGGTAATGCCCAGCAGGTCGATGGTGGGGTTGCCCATGGCTAGAAGCAGGGCCACCGCGTCATCGTGGCCAGGGTCGCAGTCCAGAATGATTTTTCGCGTCATGTCACGAGCCTACTTTCGGGCGTTGACGGCTGCCACGGTGTCATCAATAGACTCGGGGCGCGGAATGCGGAAGGACAAAGCTAGGGCTGCAAGCAGGATGATGACGCCGGCGATCATGCCCGCGCGGTAGCCATGCTCGAAAGAACCGGAAACCGCGAACAGCACCGCAAAGGACAGGCCCGCGCCGAGGTTGAAGGCGCCGGCATTCATGCCGGGCAGGTAGCCCTGGTTATCGGCCGGCGAGAGCACAATTCCTAAGCCATTGAGCATGATATTGGCAATGCCCGCGTAGGTCACGCCCAAGAAAATAGAGACGAGAAGCAGGGTCCACGCGTTCGGAGCACCCACTACGAAAATAGAGATAATCAGGCCGACGACGGTGCCTACGAGGCCGGTTTGCAGGACGTATTTATAGCCCAACTTGGAGGCCATCCAGCCGGCAATGGGGCCAAAGACTAAGCCGGCGAGGGCGTATGGGGTAAGTGTGACCCAGGAAATGGTGCTGGCAGAAATTCCGGCGCCGGCGTCTGCATCCTGGCCAAGGTTAGGGATAAGGCCATTCATCACGGCAAAGACACCAGTCATGGTGAGCAGCGTGGTAGAAAGCAGCGCCCACGTGCGGCGTTGTTTGAGGTAGGCCACCGGTACGAGCGGATCGGCGACCTTCTTCTCCACATTCCAGAAGGCCCAGAAGCCGGCGGCGCCGATGAGGAGAAGGATGATGACGAGGAACCAATTGGCCTCGGCAAGCTTGCCGGCTTCGTTGAACGCGGTGAGAACGCAACCCAGCGCCACCGCCAGAGGTAGAACACCCGCCCAATCCATGCGCGGGGTTTCGGTAGCCGTGGACTCCTTGGTAAATACCTGCACCGCTACTACTGCAATGGCGCACAGTACTGCCATGGTCCAAAAGACCGAGCGGTAGCCAAAGTTGCCTGCCAGCCAGCCGCCGGCCAGCGCATCCACGCCGGCAATACCACCGTTTACCGAGGTCACAATACCCAGCAACAGGGCGTACTGCTGTTCATTGAGCACTTGCTGGCGCAGCATAATCAGGCACAGCGGAACCGTAGGCCCTGCTACGCCTTGAATGATGCGGCCAATAAGCAACACAGCGACGTTCGGCGCAATAGCCGATACCACGCAGCCCAGCGCAGCAACCGCCATCATGCCAACGAGGACCTTCCTGCGCCCGATGAGGTCACCCCAGCGCGGCAGGAATAGTGAGAACAGTGCCGCGGCCGTAAAGAATGCCGTTTGCGTCAGGCCGATCTGCGCCGTGGTAGCTCCCAACTCGTCTTCCATCGTCGCCAAGGCGGGCGAGAGCATCGACGCATTGAGCTGGAACGCAAACACCGCCGTAAGCAGTGCGAACATCAACGGGATATAGGAGCTGGGCTGGAGCTTTGGGGGCTCAGAGGTGGTGGAAGTCATGGCTTTAATTTAGATCAACCGTGCGGCAAACTACTAGACCAAGTTTTGGCCAATTTTTACTAGTCAGATATCTTCTTCGGTCGCGGCCCTTGTCGCAATTGCCTACTGTGCACAAGTAATGGCTTGAAGCAGTCTTTTAGTAACCGTAACCGACAGTAGAGGCTCAGCCTTCGCTTGCCGACGTCCCAACACACAGCCGAATCAGTGCCTTGCCTAGAAACGGGAAATTGTTCATCGATTCCTGATGTACGGTAGTAACATCTGCATTCTTCTAATACATAGTAAACAGCAGAGGACGCCGACGTTGAAAGGACTTAGCTTCCGTTATGGCTACACTTTCTGATCGCCTGCACCGAGCCCAGCAGGATTTTAACGCGGTGATTACCGTCATCCCGTTTGATGAGCACGTGGTGGATGAATCGCCCTCGCTCATGGGACAGCCGGTAGCGTTCAAGGACATCGTGGATGTTGCTGGGGTGTCGACTACCTGCGGCACCAAGGTCAAAGTTGGGCGCGCACCGGTCAAGGATGCACCAGTGGTGCAGCGTTTGACGGCGAAGGGTGCGCTGCCGGTAGCGAAGGCGAACCTGCAGGAATTTTCCTATGGCATTTTGGGCGATGCCTCGGCCTACGGTCGCGTTATCAACCCTCGCGATCCCGAAATCTGCGGCGGTGGTTCTAGCTCTGGTTCTGCCGCTTTGGTGGCTTGCGGCGCGCTGCAGCTTACGGTGGGCTCTGATAGCGCCGGCTCGGTGCGAGTGCCTGCTGCTTGCCAGGGCGTGCTGGGGTTCAAACCCACCTTCGGGCTCATTCCGGTAGAAGGTGTTTTCCCCTTCGCCCCGAGCTTTGATTGCATTGGATTCTTTGCCAGCTCAATTGACCTCATTGAGCAGGCCTTTATTGCTACCGCAGATGAGAAACCGGCCGCGGCGCAGGATGTTTCTGCTCTTGATGTCACGGCACTCAAGGCCAAGGGAGAGCGCTTCGCACATCTTTTGGCGGCGCTAGATCACTCGGACTTTAAGCTCACCGAGGGCGTGGACTTGGAAGACACCATCGCCGCCACGGCCGAGCTCTACGAGCCGATGCGCTTAAAAGAGGTCTATGATGTCCACCGGCCATTGCTGAACCAGCGCGAAAGGTACCAGGATGTCATTTTGCAGCGAGTGCTGGGCGGAGAAAATATCAGCCAGGAAGATTATGACGCGGCTGCGCAGGGCGTGAAAGAGCTGCGCGAAAAGGCTCTTGCCCTGCTTAGCGACGCCCCCATTATCCTCACCCCTACCCTCGATTCCGGCCCCCTCAAGTGGTCCGATATCACCACGGAGAATACCGCGGAATCGGCCGCGAGCCTGCGGCGCTGGACCGAGCCTTTCAATGTGCTTGGATGGCCGGCGATTACGGTTCCGCTGCGCGGCGAAGAGGAAAAGGGCGTGGGTGATGCGGTGCAGGTCGTCGGCAAGCCGGGCGAGGACCTAACCGTGCTGCGCGTTGCCAGCGCTCTGCAGGCCCTGCTCTAGACCTCAGCCAGTACTGTCTTTTCCTGCGTGCGCGGCCGCCAATAAGCAGCTTCTACGGCGCTAAGCTCCTTGAAATGCGATGAGGTGAGCTCATCCATTGCGTGGATATAGCCAGGAACCTCTTCGCGCGGCAGGCGCAACCCCATGGTCAGATGCGGGGTCCACCGGGGCCCGCGCCCGTCCGGATTGGCGGCACTGATTTTTCGCGCGGCAATTTCTAGCTCGTCGGTCGTTTCAAGCAGCCAAGCCACCGTCTGCTTGCGCTTGGTGCCGAAAATGACGTTTCCTACCCGCCGGAAATCTGCCGGTATGACAGGCGGCAGCAGCTGCGCCGCTAACTCCACGACCTCTGGCTGCATGTGCGGTGAAAAGGTCACAGTAATGTGCGGGCGTTGATGCTGGACGGGAAAGCCGCGCTGGGCGAGGCCGGCAAAAATTTCGCGTACTTGGTCCTCCTGCTTTTGCGGCAGGTAGAGCAAGATATTATCCGGCGATGCTTTACTCACGGCGTGGCGTCCTTTTCTGTGCTCGGGTGCTTCCAGCGTACCGGCGCATAAGACGACAATCCCCTATTGTGCCAACGCAAACGTTTGCCGTTTAATAAGACTCATGAGCACTTCAGAGTCATCACCCCTCATCCTCGCCATCACGGCGTGTCCGACGGGCATCGCGCATACCTATATGGCGGCCGAGAACCTCGAGGCCGCAGCCCAAGAACTGGGCTACCGCATCAAGATTGAAACTCACGGTTCTATCGGCGTCGAAGGAGCCTTTAGCAAGCAAGATATCGAAGACGCCGATGCCATTGTCATTGGTGCCGATACTGTAATTTCCAAAGACCGCTTCCATGGCAAACGCCTCGAGGCCACCGGCGTGGACGAGGCCATCAAACACCCAAAGGAACTACTAAGCAGGTCCTTAAGCGCTGCGCGCTGGGAAGGATCTACAGACAGCCAGGAAGAAGAAGCGCCCCGCAAAAATAGTATTGGCCAGACCTTGTACAAAGCGCTGATGAACGGCGTCTCACACATGATCCCGTTCGTGGTTACCGGCGGTTTGCTCATTGCGGTAGCCCTCTCTATCGGTGGCACCCCAACGCCTGAGGGCATGGCGATTCCAGAAGATAGCTTCTGGAACACGGTCAATGAACTCGGCGCTCTGGCGTTTTCACTGATGGTTCCAGTTCTCTCCGGCTACATCGCAGTGGGCATCGCGGACCGACCGGGCCTTGCGCCTGGCCTTATCACCGGCCTCATCGCCACCACCGGATCCCTATATGGGTCTGAAACGGGCGCCGGCTTCTTGGGCGGCATTGTCACCGGTATCTTGTCTGGTTATGTGGCCCTGGCCATTAAGAAGATTCCAGTGCACAAATTCATTGCACCGATCTGGCCCATCATCGTCATCCCGATTTTCACCACCCTCATCGTGGGGCTTATCTTTATTTTGCTCATTGGCGCACCTGTCTCGGCTGCTTTCGAAACAATGACTGAGTACCTCGCCGGCATGCAGGGATCCTCCGTCATCGTGTTGGGCCTCATCCTTGGCGCCATGATTGCCTTCGACATGGGTGGCCCCTTCAATAAGACAGCCTTCCTCTTTGGCGGCGGCATGATCGCGGCCGGCAACGCGGCGCCGATGGGCATGGCGGCCTGCGCCATTGCTGTGCCACCTCTTGCCGTGGGCGTAGCGACGCTTCTGCGTCGCCGCTGGTTTAACAAAGCGGAAAATGATGCCGGCATCGCTGCATTGTTCATGGGATTCTTCGGCATTACTGAGGGCGCTATTCCGCTCGCTGCCGCACGCCCATTGCAAGTTATTCCCGCCAATGTTGCTGGTGGTGCCGTAGCCGGTGCACTTGCCGGAGCATTTGGCGCGCAAGACCACGTAATGCACGGCGGGCCAATCGTCGCGGTGCTCGGCGCCGTAGACAATGTCGTAGGTTTCTTTATCGCCATGCTCGCCGGCATCGCGGTCTGCGCGGGCCTTATCCTCCTGCTAGTGGGGTTGACGCAGCGCAAGGATAAGCCGCTGGTAGCCGTGGACACGATCAGTCTGGATAAGGACTTGGGCTCTTCCAGCGAAGAGGTCATTCGTTCCCTAGTGAAGCTCACCTCTCCGCGCATGTCCGATGCGGAAGCGGTCGCTAGCGCCGCAATGCAGCGCGAATCTACCCGTTCCACCGGTGTGGGACACGGCGTAGCCATTCCGCACGCGCGGTCTGCCGGGGTAAAGGTACCCACCCTTGCCTTCGCCCGCCTGCCCCAGGGTGTCACGTGGGCCGAGGGCGAGGACCCAACCACCCTCGCCTTCCTTATCGCCGTTCCCGACGATGCCGGAAAGCAGCACCTCAAGCTATTATCCAAGCTCGCCCGCAACATCATGAAGGAAGACTTCCGCGCCCAACTCCACAGAGCACGGAACCGGAAGGAAGCCGCCGACATCATTTCCTCGGCCCTTTCGCCCGCCCCCTCTACTAACAAGACGGCCGCGACCAACCAGGCTTAAAAAGCCTTACTTTTGCGAGCGCTCAGCGATTTCTCCGCTGAGCGCTCTTTTTATACCTAAACAGCGCGAAGATACCGCGATTCTGCTGCCCCCCACGGACGGGGCAATGCGCCTAAGAGGCTCAGGCGAGACTATGTGCCGACATGGTGGAATCTCATAAATCTTATAACAACCAGAAACCACAAGGTTCTTCACAGGCTCTAGCAAGAAACCGGCCAGTTTCGCCGGTGGCTGGCTTAAAACTGGGCCCATATACCTTAAATCAACCTCATTTCTCCGGGAACCTGAGATATAGATTGAAAATTACCCCCGTGGGGCGAGGCATTCAACGCCGTCACTGAGGGAATTTAGGGGTTTCCTAGCTCAAATCGAGAAATAACTAAGAAGTAATTAGTTTTCCAGCAAATCATCTTTAGGAATCCTAATAATTGCTGGTCAGTTGGCTTTTACCCTGTGGTAATTGATTAAATTTTAAGTGAGGAGGAACGGAAATTCGCCGTGAACACCCCGCGATTCCCACCCTTGTGATACCCGCTAGGTTCCAGCAGAAAGGCACCGCTTATGTTTACCCCCAAAGTTCACTTCTCTGCCAAGAAATTCGTCGCTCCTGCGCTTGCAGCAGCCGTCGCCCTCAGCGTTGGCGTAGCTCCTGCAGAGGCATCGAGCTCCTTGAGTAGCTTCGGTGGCGTGAACCTTCCGGTACCTTCCGCCAATCTGCCCATTGCTCCGGCTGCCACTGCAAAACCGGTCGCTCCAGCTTCCAGCCGCGTCCAGAACATCATCAACTACACCAACGACTACCGCAAGGCACACGGCTTGCGCCCGGTTCGCGCCAACGGTGCGCTCAATGGCCTAGCCCAGGATTGGGCCAATCAGTTGGTTCGCGCCGATAAGCTCAGCCACCGCCCGCAGCACTGGAACTACTACCCAGCCAATATCCCGGCCGGCGGTGAAAACGTGCTGCAGGCATGGAGCGACTACTCCGATGCGCTGCTAGTAAAGCTCTGGTACGAGTCCCCGGGCCACCGCAAGATCATGCTGGACCCACGCGCCAAGACCATCGGCGTTGGCGTTGCCATCAACTCTGAAGGCAAGCTCTACGCCGTCCAGAACTACGGACGCTAAAGATTTATAAAGCTAGAGCCTAGGGACTCTTGGACTCTAGCGAGCTATGCCGCCCCGCCTCGGATCCCTTCTCCGAGACGGGGCGGTTTCCCGTATACGGGTGGGGGTGTACACGCGGGTAGTGCAAACGTAATCAGCTTCACAAATGGCAGTGTCGAGGGTTACACTTAAGCCCATTCGAATTGTTCAACAATCTTAAGGACGGTGTTGAATGTCCGCGCTCCATATCGATCTCAATGCGGATTTGGGAGAGACCACTGCAGGCAACCCGGTCGCAGATGACGCGGCGATGCTGGAGATGGTCTCCTCAGCAAACGTGGCCACCGGGTTCCATGCGGGTGACCCACACTCTATTGCCGGCACGCTTAAGGCAGCCGCAGAGGCCGGCGTGACCGTAGGCGCGCACGTGGGTTATAACGACGCCGCAGGCTTCGGTCGCCGCTTTATTGATTACAACCCGAACGAACTCGCCGATGAGGTGACTTATCAAATCGGCGCACTTGATGCTTTGGCTCGCGCCAATGGCACCACGGTCTCTTATGTGAAGCCGCACGGCGCAATGTATAACGCGATCGTGAAGGATAAGGCGCAGGCAGAAGGCGTCATCAAGGGCATCAAGGCCTTTGGTGACTTGCCGGTAATGTTGCTGCCTGGGGGCGTAGCAGTGGACGTCGCCAAGCAAAGCGGGCTCACCGTCATCCGTGAGGCCTTTGCGGACCGCAATTACAACCCCGATGGCACGCTTGTCTCGCGCAAGGAAGCCAATGCGGTGCTAGGCAGTGCCGATGAGGTGGTGCAGCGAGTACTGGAGGTAGCGCAAACCGGTTCGATTACGGCCGCGGATGGCACGAAGCTTGAGGTAGATGCGCAATCCGTATGTACCCACGGTGATTCGCCCGGCGCGGTGAAGCTGCTACGCGGCGTAGTGGAGCGCCTGCGGGCTGAGGGTATCGAGATTCGGAGCTTCATCTAATGAACATTAATTTTGTGGGCACTCGCGCATTGCTCATTGACTTGGAGGGATTAAACCAAGTCATGGACTGGCATGCTGCGCTTTCTGCCAAGCCTTTGAAGAATCAGGTGGACTGCATCGCGGCCGCCACTACCCTGCTGCTGACCTTTGAGGCACCCGATTCGGCGCGCGATGCGGCGGAATTTTTGCAACACTTTTCCCCTGCCACAGCCGCGACCGCAGAGGCGCGCACGGTAGAAATCGATGTGCTCTATGACGGAGAAGATGTCGATGAGGCCGCAGACTTGCTTGGCCTCTCGCGCGAAGCGCTCATTAGTTGGCATACCTCCACCGAGTGGACCGCGGCCTTTGGTGGCTTTGCCCCGGGATTTACCTACTGCGCGCCGTCGGACCCCTCCCAGGCGTCCAGCCCCCGTACCGCAGTACCGGCCGGTGCCGTAGGCATTGCGGGCGAGTTTTCCGCGGTTTACCCACGCGTCTCCCCGGGTGGCTGGCAGCTGCTGGGCACCACCAATACGCCGATGTGGGATTCCAATGCCAACCCGCCAGCCTTGGTGCAGCCGGGCGACCGCGTGCGCTACCGCAGCGTGGATAAGCTACCGGAGCTCGTCGATCACTCGGCGCGCTCTAAACGCGCTCCTGCCCGCCTGCCGCGCATGGAGGTAATCGACGCCGGCCTGCTCACTCTTTATCAAGACTTGGGCCGCCCCGGCGTGGGCGACCTTGGCGTGACTCCATCCGGTGCCGCCGACCGCGCCGCCGCCGCGACCGCCAACGTGGCCGTGGGCAACCCGCGCGGAGCAACGGTGTTGGAAAATATCGGCGGCATCAAGCTCCACGCGCTTACCGATACCGTCATTTGCGTCACCGGTGCGACCGCCCGTGTGCGCCTCGGTGAGATGCCAGTCCACCTTGCCCGCCCCGTACTGGTCACGGCCGGGCAAACCGTCACGGTGGATCCCGCAACGGTAGGCATGCGCAATTACGTGGCTATCCGCGGCGGCATCATCGCCGAATCCGAGCTCGGTTCTGCGGCTACCGACGTCCTGTCTGGCCTCGGCCCAGACCCCGTCACCACCGGCGATGTCATCGGTGTGCTGCCGCGTTCTACCGGCATGACCGATGCCCAGCTTTCCAACCCACTACGAGTACGCGAAAGCTCCGATGGCAAGACCCGCGCTACCTTGCGCTGCGTGCTCGGTCCCCGCGATGACTGGTTTGGCGATAATGTCTCCGCCTTCCTGGATGCTGAATGGACCGTCACCTCAGATTCCAACCGCGTGGGCCTGCGCCTCGATGGCGATGAGCCGATTGAGCGTGTTAAAGACGGCGAACTTCCGTCCGAGGGCATGGTCGCCGGATCCATCCAAATCCCGCCCAATGGCAAACCCGTAGTCTTCCTGCGCGATCACGCTGTGACCGGCGGTTACCCCGTCATCGCCACCGTGCTGGAAGAAGATATTGATATTGCCGCGCAGCTGCCGCCCGGCGCACGCGTGAACTTTGAACTCGTAGCACCTCAAGCCTTGAACACTGGAGAACAGAATGCAGATTAAAACCGTCCTCATTGCTAATCGCGGCGAAATTGCCGTGCGTATCGCCCGCGTCGCCCGCGACCTAGGCATTAAGTCCATCGCCATTTACTCCGAAGCAGATGCGGGTGCTTTGCATACCCAGGTAGCAGATGAAGCTTATGCGCTGCCAGGCAATACGGCTGCCGATACCTACATGAACGTACCCGCGCTGCTCGATATCGCGGTGCGTGCCGGCGCTGATGCTATTCACCCAGGCTATGGCTTTTTGTCCGAAAACGCCGACTTTGCCCGCACGGTGACTGAAGCCGGAATGATCTGGATTGGCCCTTCGCCCGAGCATATTGAGTTACTCGGTGACAAGATTGCTGCCCGCCGCGTGGCCGAAGAGGTCGGCGCACCACTGGCACCTGGTACTTCTGATCCCATCGATGATTGGCAAGAAGCCCGCACCTTTGCCGAGGAACACGGCCTGCCCATTGCCATTAAGGCCGCTTATGGTGGCGGCGGACGTGGCTTGAAGGTCGTGGACAATATGGAAGAAATCGAGGGCGCGTTTAACTCCGCCGGACGCGAGGCCATGGAGGCTTTCGGCCGTGCGGAGTGCTACGTAGAAAAGTTCCTCACCCACCCGCGCCACGTGGAGGCCCAGGTGTTGGCCGATACGCACGGCAATGTGCGCGTGCTCGGCACCCGCGATTGCTCCACCCAGCGCCGCTTCCAAAAGCTCATTGAGGAAGCCCCAGCACCCGCGCTTTCCGACGCCCAACGCAACGGCATCATCGAAGGCGCCCGCTCCATTTGCGCCAAGGTGGGCTATGTCGGTGCCGGCACTGTCGAGTACATCGTCTCCGAGGATGGCACCATATCTTTCCTCGAAGTCAATACCCGCGTGCAGGTCGAGCACCCCGTTACCGAGGCGGTCACCGGCACCGATATCATCGCTGAGCAATTCCGCATCGCGGCCGGCGAGCCGCTGTCCTTCGATGAGGATCCACAATCCCACGGCCATGCTTTTGAGTTCCGCATCAATGCCGAAGACATCCTCAATGGCTTCGCTCCGTGCCCTGGCACCATTGTCTCCTTCGAGCCGCCGACCGGCCCGGGCATCCGCGTGGATTCCGCGGTACGCTCTGGCTCGATCATCCCGCCGTACTATGACTCCCTGATCGCCAAGCTGGTGGTGTGGGGCCCGACCCGCGAGATCGCCTTGGCCCGCGCCCGCTTTGCCCTGCGCGAATTCACCGTCACCGGCGTGCGCACCGTGCTGCCGTTCCACCGAGACATGATGGACGAGCCTGCGCTCATCGGTACCGCTGCCCCGGCAGAGGATGCCGCTGCCGCGGGGGCTTCCGAGATTGGTGTCTTTACTGACTGGGTTGACCACAACTACCGCCCTTCTGCCGCCAACCAGGTGGAAAAGGTCGAAGCCATCTACACCCAGCGCCGCAATGTTGCCGTGGAGATCGATGGCAAGCTGGTCAACGTTGGCGTTCCAGTAGACTTCCTTGCCGCACCAGGCGCCGCCTCGGCCGGCGGCTCTGCATCCACGGCACCGTCTTCGGCTGGTGCGCAGTCCACCGATGACAACGCAGTCACCTCCCCATTCGAGGCCAACCTCGTGGCTTGGAATGTTGCAGACGGCGATACCGTAGCCGAAGGTGACGCCATCGCCACCGTAGAGGCCATGAAAATGGAATCTGCTATTAAGGCGCCGCGCGGCGGCACTATCAAGCTCTTGGCTGCTGAGGGAGACCGTCTGGATTCCTCGAAGGTTATTGCGACCATCGATTAATGCTCGTGTAGTGGTTGCGCACCCCATATTCAATGTGAGTTGCACAACGTTTTAGTACAGTTGTGAGCATGCTTTCCCAGTCTGTCGCCTCCGCGTTGCGCGAGGCCATTTCCGCAGGCGAATTCCAGCCCGGCGAGCGTCTCAGCGAGGTCAAGGCAGCCGAACGCTTCAATTGCTCGCGCAATACCCTGCGTGAGTCCTTCACCAGGCTCGCCGCGGAGCGCATTGTCGAGCGCATCCCTAACCGGGGTGTCTTCCTCGCAATGCCAGATGCAGACTATATCCGTGATCTCTTCGCCGCCCGCGCGGCCATCGAACCGGCGGCGGTACGTTGGGGCGCTTTTGAAGACGCCCCCTCACTCGTCACCCTCACTTCCTCTGCGTTCGACTACGCGGCGCGCGGCGAGCACCAGGAAGTCTCCGCCATCAATCAGCGCTTCCACCGCACACTGGTGGCCGCGCTAGGCTCCCCCACTCTAAATGAGCAGATGGATAATCTACTCGCCCGCATGCGGCTTACCTTCCTCTTGGCCATCCCGCGCTACCCGCAACTACATGCGGACCATATTCAAGGAAATATCACCTTGGCCACGCTCATCGCAGATGGAAAACGCGATGAGGCTGCCACGCTTGCGCATGACAGCCTCATGAATACGTGCGGCAAGATCCTCGCCGTGCTCGAGGATTAAGGAATGAGAAAATCTTGATCACGGGCATTTGTCACCAACATTTGCCCCGGCGCGTGCGTGATAGCCAGGCGCGGCTTGGATTCCATCACGATGGCCTGTGGGGTGACACCACAGGCCCAAAAGACCGGTAGGCAACCGTCTGGTACTTCTACCGGCTCGCCAAAGTCTGGGCACGAGAGATCCGCAATGCCGATGGCCGCTGGGTCACCTACGTGCACTGGGGCGCCATGAACCGAAGGGTAGCGGGAGGTAATGCGCACGGCATCGGAGACTTGTGCGGCCGGAATCGGCCGCATGGACACCACCATGGGTCCGGAAAAGACCCCGGCCGGGGTGGTAGGAATCGAGGTCTTGAACATCGGAACATTGCGCTGCTGGGCAATGTGCGCGACCTCTATGCCGTTATCCTGCAGGGCAGTTTCAAAGGTAAAGGAGCAGCCGATAAGGAAGCTGACCATGTCTGGGGTGTAGTACGAGGTGGCGTCGCCAAGCGTGGCACTGTGCTCACCGTTTTCAAAGATGCGGTAGGCGGGGATATCGGTGCGGATATCTCCACCTGGAAGTAGCTCGGAGGTGTACTGCCCCGCCTCTAGCACGCCCACAATTGGGCACGGCTTGGGATTGCGCTGGGCAAAAAGCAGAAAATCAAAGGCATATTCCTGCGGCACGGCTAACAGGTTAGCCTGCATAAAGCCACGGGCATGCCCAGCGGTGGTGGCCATTTCATGGGTGCGCGCATACTCGCGCACCTGCTCCGGGGTCCGCATTAAGCCCATAGTTCGGTAATGCCGGAAAAGGCCTTGAAACCGATAAAGATGGTCAGTATCCACGCCAAGGAGCCAATGACCAGAAGCCACTTGGGGTACTTATAGCCATGCAAAAGGTCGCGGCGGCGCCAGGCCACCCACATCACGAGGGCAAAGCCAATGGGCAGGATAAGACCGTTAATGGCACCAGCGAAGATGAGCAGCTTCTGCGGAGCGGAGTTAATGGCCACGAAGACCACCGTGCACACCACAATGAAGATGATGGTGAGGATATTGCGGGTGCGCGTCGAGGTCTCCTGGGAGGTCACAAAGGACACCGAGGTATAGGCCGCACCGATAACGGAGGACAAACCGGCAGCGAAGAGGACTACGCCGAAGGCACGCAGGCCAAACTCGCCGGCGGCATGGTAGAACGCATCGGCCGCGGTGTTGTCATCGGAGAGCGCCACCCCAGTAGCTACCACGCCGAGCACCGCCAAGAAGAGGAGCATGCGCATGATGCCGGTGACCACGATGCCGCTGACCGAGGTATAGGTAATGTTCTTGACGTTTTCCACGCCGGTGTGGCCAGAATCAATGAGTCGGTGCGCGCCGGCAAAAGTGATATAGCCGCCCACGGTGCCACCGATGATGGTGGTAATGACGAAGAAGTCAATCTCGCCTGGCGCGACGGCATTCTTTAGCGCCTCGCCCACCGGTGGTTGGCTGACCACCGCGACGTAGAGCATGAGCAGGATCATGACCGCACCGAGGACAGCAACAAGGCGGTCAAGTGCCATGCCGGCTTTGCGGGAGAGGAAGATAAAGACGGCGATAGCTGCGGCGATGACGCCGCCGATGCGCGCATCGATGCCCAGCATCGCGTTGATACCGAGGCCCGAACCGGCGATATTGCCAATATTGAAGACCGCGCCGCCGATAAAGACGAATACGGCAAGAACCCAGCCCAAGCCAGGAAGTACTGTATTGCCCAAGGTATTTGCGCGCATGCCACTTACACACAGCACTCGCCACACATTGAGCTGGATGGCAATGTCAACGAGGATGGACAGCATAATCGCAAACGCGAAAGAAGCCCCCATCTGCACGGTAAAGACCGAGGTCTGGGTCAAAAATCCCGGACCGATGGCGGAGGTGGCCATGAGGAACATGGCACCGGCCATGGCGCCGAGGCCCTTTGGCGGGGTCTTATCCTCCGCCCGCGCCGGAGTGGCGTGTGATGTCTCAGCACTCACTAGTTTTCACCTTTCGTGATGCAGGTCGCATTTAATTTGTGATGCGCATCATCTTAAGGGTTGCTATGCCTTTTGTTCAACAACTTTTATGCTTTGTGGGGTGGCGCGGGGGTGATCTAGGCTACTTTCCTGCCGCGTTTTCCCAAGTGGCTAGCGATTATCCGCAATGCCTCGTCCGACGCTTTCACCTCGCTGGAACCAAAGCGCAGCACCACGTATCCGCGGTTTTCTAGCGCTCGCTGCCTTTTTATCTGTTGCTTGACCACGTGGACGGGCTCCTTGCCGTAGGTACCGTCATATTTGGCATCGCCATCGACCTCGACCACCAGCCAGCCATCGAGACAGAGATCCGCCCGATACTTCCCGAGCAGCGGTTTCTGCGGCTCAATTTTCACCTGCGGGAAACGCTCGATAATGAGGGCTCGCAGATAGGACTCATAGGGCGATTCCGATCCGCCATACGCGTGCTCGATAACCTTACGCATGGCTGCTTGTCCCCTAGTGCGCTGCATTCTTGCCAGTTCTTCGCGCAAGTCATAGGTGGTGACGCCGTGTTGCCTGAGAGCAGAATCGGTAGCTACCAGGCCATCTGGGAAGCCGTGTAGCCGGGCGATTTCGAGGCAGGTGCGGGCGGGATGCGTGGTGCGCACACCTGCTACCGTCACCGTGGATTCCTGGAGGGACTTTACCCGGCGGTACCGATAGCCCTTCGCGGTGAGCCTGCGTGGGGGAACGCTTCCCGAAGGCACCGCTAACTCCACCTCCTCCCCTTTCCTGGAAATTACCCACATTCCCCACAGCCGCGCGGCCGATTTACTGATGAGGACGGCGCGGTGGGTGCTCCACCCGGCAGCGACTACTTTGGCGAATTGTTGTTTATGGCGCACCCATTGCCTCCAGATGGCCGTGGGAACGGCGACCCAGGGCGCTATCTGGGTGAGCTCACCGCACTGGAGGGCTAAGTGGTGCGGACTTTCGGCTCCGGCGTAACGAAGGTTGATGAAGTGATCTGTAATCATGGTTTCATCTTCACTGCTGGAGGGGCGGAACACGCGTCATGGGGCTCAGGAAGGTGAATTTCCGAGGATCTTAAGTGAGAGGCGGAACTTTAGGTCCAAGGTGATCGGGCCGAATTGAGAGCGTTGAGGCTGAGTTGAGGGCGGGTTGTGCTCAGATCGGCTCGGTCACATTCGACCTAAGGGGAAGTAGTTCAATGCGGTGGTGTGGGGGGATAATTCAGCAGCGCGGTTAACCGTGCTTTACTAGAGATAATGGAACCCATCGAGCTCTCAGAACTTACCGGTACGCAATCGCGCACCTACGGTACCCGCAAGATCACCTCGGACATGGTCTCGGCACCAATCCATGTTGCGGTCGCGCTCTGGGACGAGCGCTGGGATTCCGCCCCCAACGGCACCATCGAAGGCTGGGTCATCGCAGTCAATACTAAGCAGACGCGTTTTGTGCGCCGCGGCCAGACGAAGAAGGGCGATATCGTCGATATCGCCGTACGGGAGGTCAAACGCGCACTCAAGGGACTCGACGGACGGGTGTGGATTGTCACTGGTCGCAGGCAGAATGCGTTGCGAGCGGCACTCACGGCAGACGGTTTCACGGTGACGGGAAGCTTTGCGGAAGAAAATAGGGCTTCGAAGAGCGCGAGCTCCGTGCGCCGAAAACAAGCCGGCCTTACCGCACGGAAGGCGCGCAAGATGGGTGAGGCACCGAAAAAGAAGCAAGCGGCACAGGTAGAGACGCCGAAAGCACACTGGTGGCCGAACTTCTCGCGCGCCTCCTCATGGTCCAAGGGCGACGTGGTTCGCATAGCCACCGACGCTTCCTCGGATACCGTATTCAAGGGGTCGATGTGCTTCGTTGCGGGCAACGGCGACTACCGGTTACGAACTCGAGAAACCAAGGCGAGCACGGATGAGCTCGAGCTCGAAGCACTGACGCTCGCGCTGAAATACCTGCTCAAGGTGGGTGCGCGCAAGGCGGTTATTGAGTCCGATTCCGTAGCCGCTTTGGAGGCGGTCGAGCAGATTGTGCATAAGCGCGGCTCTAAAGCATCGCGGCCGGGGCGCACGTGGCGAGGGGTGTCTTCGGGTGCGCGGTCCCGATTCCAGCAAGCTTGGGGCGATATCCAAGGCCAATGCGAGGTCGACATTCGCCGTGTACTTGGGCATGCGGGTGATCCGCTGAATCGGGCGGCCGACCAGATTGCGTACATGGGGTTGCGCGCGATTGCGCATCCGATGAAGCAGTCTCGCGAGACTCTGCGCGAGGGGATCCAGAAAGCTCTCTTGGCGTTGTGACCCGAACGCTTAGGGCTTTGGGGCTGATCTGATCAGGCCGAATTGAGGGAGTTAAGGCCGATCTGAGGCGGCCCGGCCTTCAGATCAGCCTGATCAGTATGGACCCAACGACAAGAGGCGCACTGGGAGGGTCGCGGCTAAGCCGAGCCGGGCCGCGGAGTTAGGCGAGGCGGCGGGCGCCATCTCCCGGACGCGCAACCAAGAAGGTAGGTTCCGGAAAGCCGCGCGAAACCGCAGCATCATGAATGGCCTGCGCGGTGGACTCGACGGAGGAGTGCGGGATGAGCGCGATAACCGCGCCGCCGAAACCACCACCGGTCATGCGAGCGCCCAGCTCGCCGGCCGCGGTAAAAGCGGAGTCGAGCTCCGGAGTGGTGACCTCATAAAGGTCGCGCAGAGAGATGTGGCTCTCGCGCATAAGACGCCGGAATGTATCTAGATCGGAAGATGCCAGCGCGGTAGCGGCATCTAGGGTCCGGTTGGTTTCTTCCACCACGTGGTGCACGCGGCGGCGATAGAGTTCCGCCTCGGCGGGATTGACGGTGGCGGCAAAGTCCACGGCATTCGAGATCTCGCGGATGGAGTAACCGGCGGCAGATTGGACGGCGTCGATGATGCCGCGGCGGGAGGCGTATTGGCCGTCGGAAAGCGTGTGCGGGGCATTGGTGTCCGCGATGAGCAGCACCATGTCTTGGGCCTCGATATTGAAAGGCACGCGCTCGACGGCGCCGGTGGAAAAATCCAAAAAGAGGGCCTTACCGCGCTGGCCAAAGAGACTGGCGTTTTGGTCCAAGCCACCAGTAGAGGCACCGACCACCTCGTTTTCGGCGCGGATACAGGCTTGCGCCAGCTCACCGCGAGCAGCGTCATCGGGAGCATGCCCGTGCGCGAGCTCATACGCGGCCACGGCCGTGGAGCACTCGAGGGCGGCAGAGCTAGACAGGCCAGAGCCGACGGGGACGTCGGAGACGATGGCGATATCGAGGCCTGTGCATGACAGCGTGCCCGCCGCGGTGGCGGCCCACACGGTGCCGGCAACGTAGCCGGACCAATCGGCGGGGTGGCCCGGACGAACATCGGCGAGCGAAACCTCCGCATGGGCGATGGAACCGTCGAATTCGGAAGCTATGCGGATAAGCCCATCACTGCGAGGCGCGACAGCAACGGCGGTATTTTGCTCCAGCGCGAAAGGAATGGAGGCGCCGCCAGCGTAATCGATATGCTCGCCGATGAGGTTCACGCGGCCGGGTGCGGCCCAGACCCCGGCCGGTGCTGGGGTGTCAGGAAAGACAGTGGCGAATAGGCTGCGCGCAGCGGCAGCGAGCTCCTCATCGGTACGGGTCTCAATCCAGTTAAGCATCCCAGATCTCCTTGAAACGGGCGGCAATGCGCTCCGGGGTCGTGTCATTGATCCACACGGCCTGCGAGGACTCGGAACCGGCGAGGTATTTCATGCGGCCGGGCGATCGCATAAGCGAAAAGAGCTGCAGGTGCATGCGGATGCCTGGGCGCAGTGCCTTGTCCACCGGTGCCTGGGTCCAGCCGGCGATATAGGGGGTCTTGTCCACGCCATCAAAGAAGCGGTCCACCGCGGAGTACAGCTTCTTAAGCAAGGGTGCGAGGTCGGCACGTTGGGCGTCGGTAAGTGCAGCGAAGTCAGGGACCTCGGAGTTAGGCAGAACCATGGCTTCCAGCGGCCATTTGGCGGCGGCGGGAACGAAGACGGTGAAGTGCTCGGTCTCGGCAATGATGCGGGTGCCGGCGGCGCGCTCCCGATCGAGGAGATCTTGAAAGAGGTCGCCGTCGTAGGCCCGGGCGGAATCCACGATGGAGCGCAGGCGCGGCGAGAGGAATGGATAGGAATAAATCTGGCCGTGCGGGTGCTGGAGGGTCACGCCGATTTCTTCACCGCGGTTTTCAAAGGGGAAAACCTGCTGCACACCGTCAATCTGGGACAACGCGGCGGTGCGATGAGCCCACGCCTCAATAACGGTGCGAATGCGGGATTCGGGCAAATCCTTGAAAGAAAGGGCGGGATCCTCGGTAAAACAGACCACCTCACAGCGGGCGCGCGCAGGAAGGCGCGGAACCATGCCAAGCAGGTTATCCTCCTCGGGGTGCTCGATGTCCGCAGCGGTAGCAAAAGACGGGAAGCGGTTTTCAAAGACCACCACGTCATAGCTAGGGCTGGGGATCTCCGTGGGCAGCTGGCCTTCGCGCGTGGGCGCTAGCGGGTTCTCATTGGCCGGTGGCAGGAAGGTGCGGTTCATGCGGTGGGCGGCAAAGGCCACCCAGTCTCCTGTCAGGGGATCCCGGCGCATCTCGGAAGCAGGGGCGACGGTAGGGATATCGCGGGAATCAACGAGCACGCGGTCAGGGTGGGGTTGGTCGTCGAAGTAAAGGATTTCGCGGCCGTCGGCAAGCGTGGCGGAGGTAATCTCAACCATTAGTCTTCTCCTGGGATGGTGATGGGCTTCAGGCGCGCCCACAGCACAAAGGCGGCGGCCACGGCCAGCAAAGCAAGGCTTGCCCATAGGTTATCGCTGACGTTTTTGGCCTGCCCGGTATCTGGGTTAATGCCTGGGTCAAGGAAGAAATAGCAGCCGAGCAAGATGAGGCCGTAGAGGCCGAGGAGTGCGGCGATGACGTTGCGCAGGTCGAATGCGCCCGCGCGCTTTTTCTCAGACATGTTGGGCTCCTTAGGCAAAGATGACGTTGAGTGCTACGGCCATAACTAGGCAGATGATGCCCAGCGGGACGGTCTGTTGGTACCACGGCAAGGACTTTTCGGTGTAGTCCTCGAAGTGGTCCTTGGGGGTTACGGAGGAAACGAAGCCGACCAGCTCGGCATCCGGCTTGGGTTGGGTAAACAAGGTAACCACGACGGAGACCACGATATCCACGGCGAAGGCCACGCCGGCCGCGACGAAGGCGGTGCCCTGGCCTGGAAGATTAATCATGTCCGTGAAAGAAGCGACGTACCAGAAAGCAATGGCGGAACCAGTACCGGCCACCAGTCCGGACCAACCAGCGTGCGGGGTCATGCGCTTCCAGAACATACCCAAGATGAAGGTGGCAAAGAGCGGCGCATTAAAGAAGCCAAACAGGGTCTGCAGGTAGTCCATGATATTGCCAAAGTTTTGTGCCAAAAGCGCGGTGAAGATGGCAATAGCGGTGGCGATAACCGTAGCGATGCGTCCGAACTTCAAGTAGTAGTCATCCTCGCGGTCCTTGACCACGTAGGTCTGCCAGATGTCATAGGAAATGACGGTATTAAAGGCCGAGATATTTGCCGCCATGCCGGCCATGAACGACGCCAAGAGACCGGCAATTGCCACACCCAATAGGCCATTGGGTAGCAGGTCGCGCATGAGCAGCAGGATGGCGTCGTTCGGCTCGGCGCGCTCCTCCATCAAGTCAGCCACGGACACGGAAGCAACCATGCCCGGAATAACCACCAGGAAAGGTACGAACATCTTGGGGAAGGCACCGATGATTGGGGTCTTGCGGGCCGCGGAAATAGAATCCGAGGCCATGGCGCGCTGGACTTCTACGAAGTTAGTGGTCCAGTAGCCGAAGGAGAGCACGAAGCCTAGGCCTAGGACGATGCCGATGACAGACCACACCGGGTTTTCGAAGCCGGAGATGTCCGTGCCCGGCCAGGTGTGGAAGTGAGAGTCATTGGCCACGGCGTCTTTTAACCCGCTCCAGCCGCCCACGCGGTTCAACCCAATAATGGTTAGTGGGGCAAGCGCGGCGATGATAACGAAGAACTGCAGCACCTCGTTATAGATGGCGGCCGAAAGGCCACCCAAGGTGATATAGGACAGCACAATAAACCCGGCGACCAAGAGCGATACCCACATCTGCCAGCCCAGCAGGGCCTCTACGATGGTGGCCAGCAGGTACAGGTTCACACCTGCAATGAGCAGCTGGGCTACGGCAAAGGAAATCGCGTTGACCAAGTGCGCGGCATTGCCAAAACGTTTGCGCATAAATTCCGGCACTGAGCGCACCTTGGAGCCGTAGTAGAACGGCATCATCACAATGCCCAAAAAGACCATGGCGGGGATGGCACCGATCCAGAAGTAGTGCATGGTTTGGAAGCCATACTCCACGCCATTGGCGGACATACCGATGATTTCTACCGCGCCTAGGTTGGCCGAGACGAAGGCCAGTCCGGTCACCCAGGCGGGCAAGCCTCGACCGGAGAGGAAGAAGTCGATGGAGCTAGACACCCTGGCCTTGGCGGCCCAGCCGATACCTAGAACGAAGAGGAAGTAGATGGCTACCAATAAGTAATCCACCCAAGAGGCATCGAGCCTCAATACGGATTCAGCAGTCTCCATGGCTGACCTTTCTAGTTATTATTTTCTGCTGCCAGCAGCAGCGTATAAGTCTGTGGATTTTGAGCACTCAAGCGCGCGAGGTCTTCCCCGCTACGCAGCGCATTCGGCGGCGCGCTCATGGGCTCTACCGCAAGCGCCTTGCCTGGGCCTTGTTCCCGCGGGAAGTTGGCTGGGGTAAACATCTGCACCCAGTTCAGGCCCTCGCCCATCTCCAGCCGCACGCCTTTTCCACCGGCTGTATATATGGCCGTCAGCGGCCCTTCACCGTGGAAGCAATCGTCCCAATCCACCTCGGCGATGGGTTGGTTGACAATGCGCACCTGCTCCGTCTTGCCCGTGGGCAGGTTGCGCGTGTCTAGCACGTGGCGCTTGCCGACGTCCACGCTCAGCACCGCTTCCTCCGCCCCAGCTCCCTGTGGGGAAAGGTAGAGGTGGAGGCCATAGGCAAAGGGAACCTCGCCGGGGTCTGCGGTGCGGGCGGTGAGTTGGTGGTGCAATCCTTGCTCATCGAGAGCATAGGTAGCCTCCAGCTGAATGGCCCATGGCCACCCGTGCCGCGGCTCGATGTCAAAGGCGAGGATCACTCGGCTTTCTGTGCGTTCCTTCATTCGCCACCAATCCACCGCGAAGCCGTGGATGGCGTTATTGCGCTCCGGTTCCGTAATTTCTAGCTGGTGGGCGCTCCCCTGCCATTCAAACCAGCCATCTTCGGTGCGATTGGGCCACGGCGCCAGCACTACACCGGCCATGAGTGGTGGTTTACCGTCGTAGCTTTCTACCAAGGGCGCACCGCGATAGGTCAACGCCTTGATTGCACCGCCGAACAGAGCAATCTCGGCCGCGTAATCGCCATAAGAAATGGCGACGCTGGGGTATTCAGCGTCAGAGCCAGCCGCTCCTCCACTGGTCATAACAAAGACCTTTCTGGCTATAACTTTCGTTGGATTTAGCCTAGGAGCACGGCAAAGCGCCGGTCAATCGTTTGCATAACCACCAGCGAATACCCACAGTTTCAGCAGGTTACGGACCTAGAGTTAACCGCTTGTTAACCTCTTTCGGGGCTGGAGGCCCGCGGACAGATAGGGGGCTGCCTCATAAAGAGAAGCGCTATCCGCGAATCCGCCGCCACGCTATTCGCGCTGCGGAGTGCGGGGTAGCTAGAACTTCGCGCAGGTAATTGCGCGGCATCAAGCGCCACGGGGTCCGCGCAGGATAAAGGTGCACGGCGATGCCAAGATGCCAGGCCCACAGGGCCGTGCGTAGGACATGGAAATCATTGGTCACCACCTGCAAGACAGCGTCCGGGACCAAGCGGTGAGCATTTTCCAAGTTCTCATTGGTGCTCGTAGCGTCTGGCTCCACCACTACTCGCTCAGCAGGTACGCCGCGCTCAATAAGATAAGTGGCCATCGGACCTGCCTCGCCGCGACCAGAGACAATAATCTGCTGGCCATGATAAAGGGCCAGCGCTTTATCCAGACGCGAACGCAACATAGCGCCGGGGTAGCCGTGGGTCACGCGGGAACCCAACACGAGGAGCGGGTCAGACATGGATACCAGCATAGACTCGCCACACCTTGACAGAAAGATAGAAAAGGTCTTAGGTTTAACTCGAGCATGCAATCGATTGCACCCCGTAGGGCCAGACGATGGCTCATATGCCTTAAAACCCAAGGAGGTCAGCATGGCCGGAACCACCCTTAAAGACGTGGCCGCTGCTGCTGGAGTATCCATTTCTACCGCGTCCCGCTCACTCTCGGGCAACCCTGCTATCTCTGAATCCACGCGCCAACGCGTCAAGGACACGGCCGTCAAGCTGAACTATAGGCCCAACGCCCAGGCCCGCGCCTTGCGTAGCTCCCGGTCGAATGCCATCGGCCTAGTCATCCCCAGCCTGGATAATGCCTATTTCGCAGCGATGGCGGCAGCCGTTGAAGAGGCCGCCGATAAACAGGGTCTAGCCACAATGATTACCAGTTGCGGCGAGGAACCACAGCGGCTAGTCAAGGCCCTCGATGCCCTCATGGAACGCCAGGTGGACGGAATTATCGCCGTACCGCTCGAAGGTGCCGAAGAAGCGCTCGAGCAGGCGCGCACCTACCGGCCGCTCGTGCTCATTGACCGGACCCTGGGCCAGATTCCCGCGGTGCTATCAGATCCGCACAAGGGAATCGAACAGGCCGTGGAACAGCTCAAGGAGAAGGGGCACACGCATATCGGCTACCTGTCCGGCCCGCAGGAAACCTCCACCGGCCGGCAGCGACTCGAAGCATTCAAGGCCGCCACGCGTGGGATGCCTACCCACATCCACCACGGCAGCTACCGCCACCGCGAAGGTTATAAGGGCGCTATCGCGCTCCTGCAGGAGGGCGTCACCGCGCTTATTGCCGGCGATTCCATGATGACTGCCGGTGCACTAGAGGCCTGCCATAATGCGGGTAAGCGCATCGGAGAAGAGATCGCGCTCGTGGGCTTCGATGATTTTATCTACCTGCGCTTTCAGCCCTCCCCCATTTCGGTAGTGGACCAGGATGTTGCACGGATGGGCGAGACCGCCACGGCTAAGCTCATCGCGGCCATTAACGAAAAGCGCCAGCCAGAAGGCGAAGTGCTAGACACCCGCTACATCCCACGCATGTCCACCGCCCACCACCTCGATGAGGCCACGCCATGAGTGACCACGTATTGCGCCTAGAAAACGTCACCAAATCCTTTGGCCAGGTGGAAGTCATTAAAGGCGTGGATCTCACCGTCCGCCGGGGTCAGGTCCAAGCCTTGCTGGGTGAAAACGGCGCCGGAAAATCCACGCTCATCAAGATGATTGCCGGCGTCCACCAACCAGATTCCGGCCGCATTGTGGTGGATGGCGCAGAGGTTAAAATCCCAGACACCAATGCCTCCGAGGCGCTGGGCATCGCCACCATCCACCAAGAGCTCAACCTCGTTCCCACCATGTCGGTGGCCGAGAACATCATGCTCGGGCGCACCCCGCGCCGCTTCGGGTTGGTCAACCACAAACACCTCAAGACACAGGCCCAAGCCGCGCTGCATCTCATCGGCTTGGACGTGGACCTGGATATGCCGGTGGGTGAGCTCGGCGTCGCCAAGCAGCAGCTCGTAGAAATCGCCAAGGCGCTGTCCATGAACGCGCGAATTCTTATCCTGGATGAGCCCACGGCCGCGCTCACCGGTAAGGAGGTCGATGCCCTCTTTGCCGTGCTTGAGGAGCTCAAGGCCAAGGGCGTGGCCATGATTTTTATCAGCCATCACTTGGAGGAACTAGCGCGAATTGCAGAGACCATTAGCGTGCTGCGCGATGGTTCTTTCATTGCCGAAGTCCCTGCCGATACGGACGAAGACGAGCTGGTCCGGCTCATGGTCGGCCGCGAGATTGAAAATCAATACCCGCGCAAGGTTCCCCCTGAACACGGCGAGGCCCTACTAGAAGTCTCCGAGCTGACTTCCGACGGCGCCTTTCACGACGTCACCTTCTCCGTCCATGCCGGCGAAGTCGTCGGCCTAGCCGGACTCGTGGGGGCCGGCCGTACCGAGGTCATTCGCGCCATCGCAGGCGCCGATCCTTACGATTCCGGCTCCATCCGCGTTGGCGGCACGCAGCTGCGCAGCGGCGATATACGCGCCGCCATCCGAGCCGGCGTGGGCCATATCCCGGAAGACCGCAAGTCCCAGGCGCTCGTCCTTGACGCCTCCGTGGGCGATAACCTGGGGTTTGCTACCCTCTACCCCACTGCCAAGGCAGGGCTTGCAGACCGCAGCGGCCAACGCCGCCGCGCCGGTGCGGTAGCGGAAAAGCTGCGCATCCGCATGGCTGATCTCTCGCAGCCCATCCGGAACTTATCCGGTGGCAACCAACAAAAGGCCGTCTTCGGCCGCTGGGTGCTCGCCGGCTCCAAAGTCCTCCTGCTCGATGAGCCCACCCGCGGCGTCGACGTCGGTGCCAAGGTGGAGATCTACAACATCATTAATGAGGTCACCGCAGCCGGTGGCGCCGTGCTCATGGCCTCCTCCGATTTACCCGAGGTGCTCGGCATGTCCGATCGCATCCTCGTCATGTCCGGTGGACAACTCGCCGGCCAACTACCCAAGGACTCCACCCAAGACGAGGTCATGGCCTTCGCCGTATCCAATGTGACCTCCGCTACTTCCGCCACTGCTGCCGCACCTGCCGGCGCCAACCCCAAGGATGAAGCATGACCAAAAATAGAGTAGTTAACTGGGCCATGAATAATGGCGCTCTCGTTGGCCTCATTGCCCTGTGCATCGCGCTGTTTATCGCTACCCCGTACTTCCTTACCGTGGCGAACCTGCTCAATATCGGCATCCAGGCCGCCACGGTGGCGATCTTGGCCTTCGGCATGACCTTTGTGATTGTCACCGCTGGCATCGACCTTTCGGTAGGTTCGGTCGCCGCGCTCGGTGCCATGGTCTCGGCCTATATGTTCTCCACCGCTGGCCTACCTGGCTGGCTCACGTTGCTCATCGGCCTTATCGTAGGCGCGCTGGCCGGCGCCATCTGCGGCATGGCCACCGCGTGGGGCAAGATTCCGTCCTTCATCGCAACGCTGGCCATGATGTCCATCGCCCGCGGACTTACCCTGGTCATCTCCCAGGGCTCGCCCATTGAAACCGCCCCAGCCGTCAACGCCTTTGGCGGCGATATCGCGGGCTTCCCAGTGCCAATCATCATGATGGTCATCGCCGGGCTCATGTGCTGGTTCATCCTAGAGCGCACGGTACTTGGCCGTTCCATGTACGCCATCGGCGGCAACCTGGAGGCCGCCCGTCTCTCGGGCCTGCCGGTCAAGCGCATCCAGATCGCTGTCTTCGCACCCTCCGGTTTCTTTGCCGCCTGGGCCGGCATGGTCATGGCAGGCCGCCTCGAATCTGCACAGCCGCAGGCCGGCACCGGCTACGAATTGGATGCCATCGCGGCCGTCGTTATCGGCGGCGCCTCGCTTTCCGGCGGGCAAGGCAAGGCCACCGGCACTCTGGTCGGCGCAATTCTTTTGGCCGTTATCCGCAACGGTCTGAATCTGCTCAATGTCTCCTCGTTCTGGCAGCAGATTGTCATTGGTTTGGTCATTGCGCTGGCCGTCGGCTTCGACGTCATCCGCAATAAGACGGCTAATTAAGGAGCGCCCACCATGAAAAAGCTCATCGCCACCCTTCTCGTGCCGGCTCTCGCGCTTGGTCTTGCCTCGTGCAATCGTTCGGAAGAAGACCGCAACCGCATCACGCTAGCGCTATCGACACAGACCAACCCCTTCTTCGTTGAGCTGCGCCACGGCGCACAAGATAAGGCCAAGGAGCTCGGCGTTCCGCTGGATATCCAGGACGCCTCCGATGACCCCGCCCAACAGGTCAATCAACTGGGCAATGCCACGTCGATGGGAGCCAAGGTCGTCGTGGTCAACCCCACCGATTCCGATGCCGTGGCCCCGGCCGTGCGCGGCATCAAGGATGACGGCGTGCCGGTTATCGGCGTGGACCGCGACGTCAACGGCGTAGAACTGGATTCCATGGTGGCCTCCGATAATGTCGCCGGCGGCGCACAGGCGGCGGATACCCTCGCCCACTCCATCGGGGAAAAGGGAGAAATACTTATCCTGCAGGGCACCGCCGGTACCTCCGCCTCGCGCGAGCGCGGCAAAGGTTTTGAAGAGCAGATTGCGAAGTACGGGGGTATTCGGGTCGTCGGCAAGCAATCGGCGAATTTTGACCGTACGGAGGGTCTCAACGTCGCCACCAACCTGCTGCAAGCCAACCCTAATATCAAGGCCATCTTTGCAGAGAACGATGAAATGGCGCTCGGCGCAGTCGAAGCCTTGGGCTCGCGCGCCGGTAATGAGGTCAAGGTGGTGGCTTTTGACGGCACCTTCGATGGCCTCAAGGCAGTCAAAGATGGCAAGCTGGAAGCTACCATCGCCCAGCAGCCAGCAGAGCTCGGTGCCCGCGCCATCGAACAAGCCGCAGCGCTCCTGCACGGTGGCACGGCGGAGAAGAACGTCCCCGTCGAGGTCATCACCGTCACCCGCGACAATGTAGAGGATTTCCAATGAGCAAGCTAACCGTCGTCGGATCCATCAATGCCGATCTCATCGTCCACGCCGAGCGCCACCCGCAGCCCGGCGAGACCCTGCTGGGCTCCGGCGGCGAGATCTTGGCCGGAGGAAAGGGCGCTAACCAGGCAGTAGCGGCGGCGCAGCTGGGTGCCAACGTGGCCTTTGTGGGCGCGGTGGGCTCCGATCCCTATGCCGAGCCCGCCATGTACTATATGCGCACCTCCGGAATCGATCTGGGCGCTGTAGAGCAGGCCGATACCAATACGGGCCTCGCCGTCATTACCGTCTCGGCGGATGGCGAGAACACCATCGTCATCTCCCCCGGTGCCAATGCGCTTGTCGACGCCCCCTTTGTCACCGCCCGCTCCTCCACCATCGCCGATGCCGACGTGGTGCTCCTCCAAGGCGAGATCCCTGCCTCTGGTTTCCAAGCCGCCGTGGAAGCGGCCCAGGGCCGTGTGGTGGTCAACCTCGCGCCTGTGGTCAAGGTCGACCGTGACTCGCTTCTGCAGGCTGATCCCCTACTCGCCAACGAGCACGAGGCGGGGCTCATCTTGGACCAACTCGGCCTACCTGCAGACGGCGCCCCGCGCGAGCTCGCCCACCGCCTGGTAGAGGCAGGCTTCCGTTCCGTCGTGCTGACCCTTGGCGCCCACGGCGCCTACGTTGCTACCCCGGATAGCGGCACGAATATCCCCACCCCACGCGTGACCGCCGTGGATACCACCGGCGCCGGCGATGCCTTTGCTGGTGCTTTCTGCGCCCAGCTCCTCACCGGGGCCTCGCTTGTCGATGCCGCTACATTCGCCGCCCGCGTCGGCGCCTTCGCCGCCACCGGTAACGGCGCGCAGCCCTCCTACCCCACGACCGCATCCACTTTGCCGGAGGTCACCAATGCGTAAGTCCGGTCTTCTTAATCCCGCGCTCGCCGGTGCCGTTGCGCGCCTTGGCCACACTGATACCTTTGTCATCGCTGATTGCGGCCTGCCCATTCCTCACGATGTTCCAGTCATCGACCTCACGCTTACCTTCGGCATCCCCACCTTTGCCGATACGCTGGCCGCCCTCCTCGACGAAGTCGTAGTCGAAGCCGCCACCATCGCCGATTCCACCCCGCCCGAGGTGCGTTCCTTGCTTCCCGCAGTACCCCTCACCGAGGTCTCCCATGACGACCTCAAACGCGAAGTTGCCCGCGCCTCCTTTGTCGTGCGCACCGGTTCCACCACGCCGTTTGCCAATGTCATTTTGCGCTCCGGCGTGCCCTTCTAGCGTTCGTCGACGTCACCGCGCAGAAGACAAGCACGCTTTGCCGAAACCTCCGCGGTTGTGGCAAAACGTGCTTGTTTTATTTACTTCTTTTCCTAAGAGCTACTCTCCCAGCAGTTTGTCGCGCAGGTTCTTATCCTTCTGCTCGACCTCTTCGGCCATCTGCTTTTGGTAATCCACCATCTTGTCCTGGATGGCGGGGTCACCTGCGCCGAGAATGCGCGCAGCAAGCAGGCCGGCGTTTTTTGCACCGCCGATGGAAACGGTGGCGACCGGCACGCCGCTAGGCATCTGCACGATGGAAAGAAGGGAGTCGAGGCCATCGAGATCCTTCAATGCGCGCGGGATGCCGATGACTGGCAGCGGCGTGGCGGCTGCAACCATGCCGGGCAAGTGCGCGGCGCCACCGGCACAGGCGATGATCGCTTTCAGGCCGCGGGTATGGGCTTCTTTCGCATATGCGAGCATCTTTTCTGGGGTGCGGTGAGCGCTGACCACGCCGACCTCGAAGGGGATGCCAAAGTCCGCGAGGACCTGAGCGGCGGGTTCAACGGTGGGCCAATCGGAATCGGAGCCCATGATGATGCCTACGTGCGGTTGCATAGTGTCCTTTCTACAGGAAGGAATTTAAGCCCATTCGGCGTGCACGAGGAAGTGCGCGGCCTGGCGGGCGATGGTCAGGGTCTCGTCGGTATCTTCACCGGTGACGTTGACGTGGCCAATCTTGCGGCCAGGGCGGTGATCCTTGCCGTAGAGGTGAATCTTGGCCTGCGGGTAGCGCTGCATTACTTCACGGACACGCTCCGGCATGGGCATGGCGGGATCTTTGTCGGCGCCCAAGACATTGGCCATCACGGTGACGGGTGCAAGCGCGTCGACTGCGCCCAAGGGGAGGTCGAGCACGGCGCGCAGGTGCTGCTCAAACTGGGAGGTGACGCAGCCATCCTGGGTCCAGTGGCCGGTGTTATGCGGGCGCATGGCCAGTTCGTTAACGGAGATATCCTCGCCGTCGGGACCGTCAAAGGCGAAGAGTTCTACGGCGAGCACGCCGGTCACGCCCAAGGACTCGGCAATAGATAGTCCCAGCTCGGAAGCGCGCTGGGAAAGTTCCGGGGTAAGGCCTGGGGCGGGCGCGATGGCCTCGGCACAGATGCCGTTTTCCTGGCGGGATTGGGTAATCGGCCACACCTTGGCTTCGCCGGAGGGGCGGCGGGCAACGAGGATGGAAAGCTCGCGGGTCAGGTCCACCTTTTCCTCTGCCATGAGAGGGGTACCGGCCTCGAGCAGCTCGGAAACCAGCTCAAAGCAATTATCGGCGGTAGGAAACCACACGCCCTTGCCGTCATAGCCACCGCGGCGGGCCTTGAGGCACACGCGACCATCGACGGCGTCGAAAAAGGCGCGGGCATCGGCCACCGAGTCGATCGCAGCAAAGCGTGGCACGGGGGCACCAAATGCGGCGAGCTTTTCGCGCATCTTTAGCTTGTCCTGCGCATAGATGAGGGCGGTGGGCTGAGGTTGGACGTTAAAACCGGCGTCGATAAGCGCGGCGGAGTGCTCATTGGGCACGTGCTCGTGCTCGAAAGTGATGGCATCCGCGCCCTCGGCCACGCCGCGTAGCTCCTCCAAGGAGGTGTAGTCCCCTAGGACCACGTCCGGGGTGACCTGCGCCGCGGAGGAATCTGGCTTGCTGGCCAAAATCCGCAGGTGAATATCGAGCTCCGCGGCGGCCGGCTGCATCATGCGGGCCAGCTGGCCGTCGCCACAAACAGTTACAATAGGCTTTAAGTCACTCACGTCCCCCAATACTAGCCTGGATACTATGTTCACTCGTCATACCATCTTCCAAAATTCACTCATGACCGCTTTGCTTGATGGCATTTATGACGGCGAAATGACCATTTCGGAACTGCTAGGTAAGGGCAATTTCGGCCTCGGCACCTTTGATGGCTTGGACGGGGAGATGATCATTTTGGATGGCACCTGCTACCAGCTGCGTGGCGATGGCTCCGCGCAGATCGCGGAATTGGATCAGCGCACTCCCTACGCGGTGGCCACGAACTTTGTCCCGCGCATTACTGCCGACGCCCCCGCGGGCCTGCGCCGCGATCAACTCTCGGCGTTCATTGACAAGCTTGAGCCTTCCGCAAATTACATGTACGCAGTGCGCATCGTAGGCACCTTTAAGGAGGTCACCACCCGCACGGTGGTCAAGCAGGAAAAGCCCTATCCTCCAATGTCTGAGGCCGTGGGCGGCGATAAGGAGCTGCACTTTAAGGACGTTGAGGGCGTCATCGGCGGCTTCCGCACCCCCGTCTATGAAAAGGGAATTTCGGTACCAGGCTGCCACGTGCACTTTATCGACGCCGCCCGCACCTCCGGTGGGCACGTTTTGGACTACGTAGTAGATAAGGCGACTATCGAGCTCTGCCCCGGCTCCGACCTAGAGCTGCGCCTACCCCTAACGCAGGAATTTAGCCGGGCCAACCTCTCGCCTGAGGACCTAGATAGCCAGCTGCACACCACTGAGGTTAAAACCAAGGGCGATCATTAATAATTTCTGCCACGCGCTTGGGCTTAGCCACATTAGGAAAATACATGGCGCGGTCCCAACCATGGATGGCTAGAGACACTCCGCCGCGTCGTTTTCGAGCACCGCGAATATCCTGCAGCGGAATGGAATCGATAGTACGTCCCTCACGCGCGATGACGCGCCTATTGGTCACTATGAAGCGCTTGCGGCGAGCCTTATAAAGCGGGATGACAAAGCGCCAGATTCCCAGCAGTGCCCACACCGCAACGAGACCATTGCGCAGCATCGGGTCTACTGCTTGGACATCGCACCAGCCGATGGCGATCCACAGCAGGCCGGTAATGAGGATGAGCTCGAGAAAGGGGAAAATCAGCGCGCGAAACGGCGCGGAGACATCCGCGCGCTTGACCTCACCTTGGCCCATCTTCATTAGTCCCATAGCTATGGATGCTACCTCGCGTGTCTACTGTGGTGGTTTACTGCTGTGGGCGCAGGTGCGTGACATCGCCCGCGGAGTAGTACTCGCCGGCGACCATGATGCGTCCGTCCTCGCCGATGTCATCAACGTGGCCGGTGACATCACCGGACGGGGTTTCTAGACGAACTTCCTGGCCAAGCGAGGAGCAGACCGCACGGTAGTCGCGCAGGAGCTGCGGATCTTGGTTCTCCCATTGCACGATGCGACGGCGCAGGTTCTTCAGCACGGTAATGGCCAGCTCGGTGCGGTCCGTATCGCGGCCCTCGAGCGCGAGCGAGGTGGCCTTTTCAATAGGTAGTTCCTCACGAGTCAGGGTGACATTGATGCCCATGCCCACGACGACGCGCGCGGATGGTGCGGCGCCACCTACTGCCTTATTAACCTCTGCCTTATTAACCTCTGCTTTATTGACTTCAGCCTTATTAACCTCGGCCTTATTGACTTCAGCCTTGCCTACTTCCACCTTGGTGAGCTCGGTCTTTGGCGCGGCCTTGAAGGCTTGGCCCACGGGGCCGGCCTCGGCGAGGATGCCGCACAGTTTATTGCCGTCGATATGCACGTCGTTTGGCCACTTCAACACGGTGCCCTCGATCGAATCGGTCACTGCAAGGCCCGCGGCCAGTGGCAGGGTGCCTAGGTGCTCGAGGGATTCCGGCAGCAAGAGCACGGAGAAGATGACCTGGGAGCCGGCCGGCGCGGTCCAAGTGCGGCCGAGGCGGCCCTTGCCGGAAAGTTGTTCGTCGGCAAGCAGCACGGTGCCATCCGCAACGTTGGTGGCCTGCATCAAATCGGTATTGGTGGAGCCGGTCTTTTCCACGAAATCGATGGTGGTGAAATCGTCCGCCAATGCGGTGCGAATGCGTTCCAAATCAAGTGCAGTCATAAGCTTCAAGGATACCGGCCGCCAATGGTGCTAGTGTGTTGCGCATGGCAAAGGTCACTTTTGAAAAGGTCAACATCACCTACCCCGGCGCGAGCGCGCCCACGGTAAGAGACTTGGACCTCGATATCGCAGACGGCGAATTCCTAGTCCTCGTTGGCCCATCGGGCTGCGGCAAGTCCACGACGCTACGCGCACTGGCGGGCCTGGAACCTACATCCAGCGGCCGCATCACCATCGACGGCAAGGATGTGACCAACCTGGAACCAGGTGATCGCGATATCGCCATGGTCTTCCAGAACTATGCCCTCTACCCGCACCTGACGGTAGAGGAAAACATGGGCTTTGCCCTGAAGCTGGCAAAGCTTCCCAAATCCGAGATCAAAGCCAAGGTGCACGAGGCGGCGGAAACGCTCGGCCTGACCGAGTATCTCAAGCGCAAGCCCAAGGATCTGTCCGGCGGTCAGCGCCAGCGCGTGGCCATGGGCCGAGCCATTGTCCGCGAGCCGAAGGCCTTCCTCATGGATGAGCCGCTGTCTAACCTGGATGCCAAGTTGCGCGTGCAGACCCGCGCGGAGCTGGCCAGCTTGCAGCAGCGCCTGGGCACGACGACCGTGTATGTCACCCACGACCAGGTTGAGGCAATGACCATGGGCGACCGCGTGGCGGTGCTCAAGGACGGCGAACTGCAGCAGGTTGCCCCGCCGCGCGAGCTTTACGACGCCCCCGCAAATGAATTCGTCGCCGGCTTCATCGGTTCGCCGGCGATGAACATCTTTGACTACAACGGTTCCCGCGTGGGTGTGCGACCGGAAAAAATGTTTATCAATAAAGGCCCGGTAGGCTTCCAAGGCGTGGTGGACATTGTGGAAGAGCTGGGCGCAGAGTCTTATGTCTATGTCACCGTGGGTGAAAATAGGTTGGTCGCCCGCGCCGAAGGTACCCCACCGCAGCGCGGTGAAGAGGTGGTGCTGACCTTCAACCCACGTGAGGCGCACCGCTTCGATCCAGAAACGGGCCGTCGCATCGCCCAGGACTAGCTGAACTAACCGGAGCCGTAAGTCAAACGTGAAAACGGCGGCTGGTCTCCACACGCAGTGTGGGACGATGCCGGTTGTAGTAATGCAGCCAGGCGTCGAGCTCACCGCGGCGTTCGGCTTCGGAAATATACCGGTGGGCGTTGAATCACTCGCCAACCCCACCAGTACCGCGGTGGCGGTGATTGCGGTTTCGCCATCGTGAATCTCGGCGTAGACGAGGCAGAAGTAGTCGTCGATGACGGCGTGGACGTAGACCGTGCCTATCCACGGGTCGTAGGGCTTGCTCCGGGGTGGTCATGCTCGTAGCGCGGCCGACGCGAGTCAGCCGGTTGAAATGGCAGGACGAGAGAATACGGTCGGCCATGAGACCTGGAAGCGGGCAGCGACCTCGCTAATCGGCCATCCGTCGTCGACGAGGAGTTGGGCGACCTCCGAGCGGTGGCGAGGTGTGAGGATGGCGTTGGCATGCATTAATCCTCTCCTGCCTCGACAAGCGTCTTCTGCGGCATCTTGAGTTGTCCCAGGGCTGCGAGGAGTGCTCCCGTGGCCAGTGGCACTAGGCCGGCGGCGATAAACAGAGTTCTGATGTCGATGTGGCGGCTGAGGAGTCCGGTGAGAGCGATGGACAGAGGCATGAAGGCGATGGATATAAAGAAGTCGAGGCTGGCGACCCGGCCGAGCATCTCCAAGGGGACGTGTTCTTGGAGTACTGCTCCCCAGATGACCATTCCGATCCCGATCAGCGCCCCGTAGAACGCGAGGCCTGCGCCGATGGCCCACGAATTGCTGGTGAGCGCCGGGATGGACAGGGGCAGGCATCCGATCACCCAGGCACCGACCATGGCCGGCAGGAAGCGTTCCGGTGTGCGCCACGACCCAGCTAGCAGAGAACCCACCACCCCGCCCGCGCCGAGGGCAGCCAGGACGGTGCCGTAGAGTGCAGGTCCGTTGTCATGCGATGAGCGCATGAGGGCAGGTAGGAGGACTTCGAGTGGTCCAGTCACTACCAGTCCCATTACGGCCGCGAACAGGACACTGGAGCGGACCCAACGTGTGCGGGAAACGTAGCGGAAGCCGTCGAGCAGGTCGGTGATCAGTGAGTCTTCCGCACCGTCGGCCTCGGACTCGGCGCGGGTGGGGGCGGGAAGCTGCAGAGCCGCAAGCAGGGCAAGTCCGAGTGCTGCTGCGATGAGGTATCCGCCAGCGGCGGGCATGCTGGCACCGATGACCGCTCCGACGGCGGCGGGCGCAATTGCCTGTCCGACCAACGGGCGGGCGGCGCCTTCGAGGCCGTTGACGGCCATTAAGTCGTCACCGTCCACCAGGACTGGCACCAGCGCCGAGTAGGCGGGGAAGAAGAAGGCGGTTGAAGTGCCAATAATGAACGCGGAAACCGCGAGCATCCAGAAGGTAACAATGTCGAGGATTGCTGCCGTGGACGTCGCGGTCGCGATAGCGAGGTTCAGGGTGAGCACGCTCACGATGACGGACTTATTGGGGAACCGGTCTGCGATTACGCCAGCTGGGAGGGATCCTGCAAGCAGGCCAATGCCGCTCCAGACTACGACACCCGACAGGGTGGCTGGCGTGGCGCCCAGGTCGAGGGTCTGCATGGCAAGGTAGAGGGCCCAGGCACCCTGGGCGAAGATGGTCAGCACCATCGCTGCGAACAGCTGACGGTACGTGGGGATGGTCAAGGGGTGAAGCGGGTTCATGGCATGTCCTTCAGGTCAAGGTTCAGGTGGGGCCAGTCGGCCAGGTCGTGGAGCATCTGCCGGTCATGCGTGGCAACGATCACCGCGCAGGAGGTCTGCAGCAGCTCGGTAGTGATGTCATCAACGAGGATCGAGGACAGATGATTGGTGGGCTCGTCCAGGAGCAGCAGGTCTGGATCCTGGGCCAGACACATGGCCAGGTGGAGACGGCGTTGCTGTCCTTGCGACAAGCGCCCCACCGGCGTGCCGGTTGCGGAGGCTTCGAGCAGCCCGAGCGAGCCGAGGGACGGCGCCTGAGCTCGACGGCCTAGCTTCGCCAGGTACGCCTCATAGACCTCGTGTGCGGGGCTGGAGCGGTCCCAGTCGGGGACCTCTTGGGACAGCAGAGCGATGCGCGCTCTCGGATTAACTCGCACATGTCCCGTGGTGGGGGCCAGCCGCCCTGCGAGAAGTGCCAACAGGGTGGATTTTCCCGCGCCGTTCGGTCCGGTGACCACCAACCGGTCACCGCCGTTCACGTCGACCGAAACCGGAGCGTCCAATCGGTCCTTCACAGTAACCTGGGTGGCGTTCATGATGCTCTGTCCGGCACGGGTTGCCGAGGCGGGCCACGCAAGACGCAGTGGCGGCGCCGGGACGCCGATTTCATGACTTTTCAGGTCTTCGATACGTCGGTTGAAGGCTTGGACCACTCCAGCAGCGCGTGTGGCGCGTTGGTGCTTGCCTGTGCCCTTTTCAGGTCTCCATCCACCCAGGGACAGGCGGGAGCGCGCCTCGGCTGCAGCGCGTGTCAGTTCCTCGTGTCGGGCAACCTGGGCGGCGTGATCCTGTTCCCACTTGAGGCGTTCTCGTCGGCGGCCTTCAATCCAGCCTTTGTAGCCGCCCGAGTAGGTTCGCGGGACACCATCTCGGGTCGGGTCGAGATCCAGGAAGGTCGTCGCCACATCATGCAGCAGCGCGCGGTCGTGACTGACCAGAGCCAGGCCACCAGGGTGGTCACGCAGTTGCTCGGTTAGAAAAGACAGTCCTTCAGCATCCAGGTGGTTGGTGGGCTCATCCAACAGGAGCAGGTCGGGGGTCGATCCAAGTGCGACGGCGAGCCGGACCCGGTAACGTTGTCCGACCGACAAGGTCGACAGGATGCGAGCGCGGTCGCTGCAGGCGTCGAGGCCTGCCAGTGCGATGTCCACCCGCCTTTCTGCGTCCCAGGCGTCCAGTAGCGTGGCGGTCTCGAGCGCTGCGGAATAGGCATCGGCCGCGTCGTCACCCGCGGCGAGTGCAGCGCTCGCGACGTCAAGGGCCTCGAGCGCAGACCTGGAGGGAGCAGTCGCTTCGGCGATGAGGTCGCCGACGGTGCGGTTGCCCTCGGTAGACATGTCCTGCTTAACCAAGACGCGGGAACCCATTTGGGTCACTATTCCCGAGTCAGGGGTCAGGATCCCGGCCAAAATGTGAAGCAAGGTGGTCTTGCCACGGCCGTTGTCGCCGACGATCGCCAGACGTGAGCCGGCGGAGACGGTGACGTCCAGCCCGTTCAGGAGATGCCTGTCCCCCAAGGTGATGTGGATTGATTCGGCGCGGATGTGTGCGGCGGGCCCTTGGGGCGTTCCACTCCACACACATGACCGCAAGGTTGGTGTGTTTGGCATTGCATACTCTCAGCTCGTCATGGAGCCGGGCAGCACAAGATGGCCGCCCGGCAGATGGCCAGGACGGCAGACGAAAGATCAGAAGGGGTCCCGCCGCCGTCAGCGGGCGGAACGCAGCTTCATGAAAGCGATGCCTGAGTACATGCGGCAGAGTCTACCCAGCGGGGCGGATCTCAGCAAACCAATTAATGTCTCAGGTCAGTACAACTAGCACCCACGATTCCCCACGGAGGAGACTTAGCCGCGAAGGCAGCTAGGCCGTCGTGTAGCAGGTACACGGCTCAGCCAGCAGCGTCCCCTTTACTACCCCCGTTTAGAGTTAAATAGGTCAAAATTATCCACCTTCCGGTTTCCGTATTTTAGGTTTAAAGAACCGAAAGTTTTCCGAAAGGTGAATTCCATGAAGAGATTCCTGCTTCGCACCACCGTTGCGACTACTGCAGTTCTGGCTCTGGCCGGCTGCTCTTCGTCCTCCTCCGATTCCGCCGCGGGCGGTTCCTCCGAAGGCGGGGCGGATGCGCACGGCCCCATCACTTTTGCCATGGGCAAAAATGACACGGACAAGGTGACCCCCATCATCGAAAAGTGGAACGAGCAGCACCCAGACGAGAAGGTCACGCTCAAGGAGCTGGCCGGCGAGGCTGACGCCCAGCGCGAGACCCTCGTGCAGTCCCTGCAGGCGGGCAGCGATGACTACGATGTCATGGCGCTGGACGTCGTGTGGACCGCGGAGTTCGCTGCCAACCAGTGGCTCCAGCCGCTCAATGGTGATTTTGAAACCAATACGGATGAGCTACTGCCGGCCACCGTAGAGTCCGCCACCTATAACGACGTGCTCTACGCGCTGCCGCAAAACACCAATGGTCAGCTGCTTTTCCGCAATACCAAGCTCGCGGATAAGGCACCCGAGAAGTTCGCAGATCTCAAATCTGCATGTAAGGCGCTGGAAGAGGGCAAGAACTGCCTGACCACCCAGCTCAAGCAGTATGAAGGCCTCGCGCTCAATACCGCTGACTTCATGGAAGGCTGGGGCGGCTCTGTCCTGGATAAGGACGGCAATGTCACCGTGGATTCCAAGGAAGCCAAGGACGGCCTGCAGGCCATGGTGGATGCGTACAAGGATAAGACCATCTCCAAGGACTCCACCGCCGCCACCGAGGAAGAAACCAATATGGCCTTCACTGAAGGAAAGACAGCCTTCGCCGTGAACTGGCCATATATGTACTCCAATGCGGTTGATGCCGGCGTTGACGTCGAGGTCCAGGCCCCACTGGGCAAGGACGGCGTAGGCGTTTCCACGCTGGGCGGCTACAACAACGGTATCAATATCAACTCCAAGAATAAGGGCACTGCGCTCGACTTTATGAAGTTCATCATCAACGAGGACAATCAGAAGTCCTTCGCGGAGCAGTCCTTCCCACCTGTCTTGGCCTCCATCTACGATGACCCGCAGCTACAGCAGGAGTTCCCATACCTGCCGGCGCTCAAGGAGTCCCTGGAGAACGCGGCACCGCGCCCGGTTTCCCCGTTCTACTCGGCGATTTCTAAGGCCATCCAGGACAATGCCTACGCTGCATTGACGGATGACAAGTCGGTCGATGATGCCACCGCCGATATGAAGGCGGCCATCGAATCGGCTTCCCAGGGCTAAACGCCCAATCCGGGTGAGGTAGGCGGACACCCCGCTGCCTCACCCTTTGTGGTTTTCACTCCCCTAATGGGGATAGAATCTAGCCAATACTTAGCATTTCTTGAACAGAAAGGCGGTCCAGCGTGGCTATAGCTTCGCCGACTGCGTCCAAGGGGGCGCCGAAGGGGGCGTCGGCAAGCGCGCCGAAGCCCCAGCGCAAGAATTATGGGCGCGTGGCCGGGCTGATTGCTCCGGCGCTCATCGTGCTCGCCGTCATCATCGGCTACCCCATCATCCGCGCCATTGTCCTGTCCTTCCAAGGCAATAGGCACCTCAACCCACAGACGGGACTTTTTGAGGAAGGCGGTTTTGCCGGGCTAGAAAATTACTTGTACTGGATCAACAACCGATGCGTTTCCGGCACTGGTCAGATTTCGACCTGCCCACCAGGCGTTATTGCCACGGACTTTTGGCCAGCGGTCAAGATTACACTCTTTTTCACCATCGTTACCGTGCTACTGGAGACCATCCTGGGCATGCTGATGGCGCTCATTATGAATGGTGAGTACCGCGGCCGCGGCTTGGTGCGCGCTGCGGTACTTATTCCCTGGGCCATTCCTACGGCCGTCACGGCTAAGCTTTGGCAGTTCATGTTTGCCCCGGATGGCATCGTCAACTCGCTACTTGGTGCGAACATTGCCTGGACCACGGATCCGTTCTACGCCCGTCTGGCCGTCATTATCGCGGACGTATGGAAGACAGCACCATTCATGGCGCTGCTCATCCTGGCCGGCCTGCAGATGATTCCCAAAGACGTCTACGATGCCGCGTGCGTGGACGGCGCCAACCGCATCCAAACGTTCTTCCGTATCACCCTTCCGCTAGTGCGCCCGGCACTCATGGTTGCCGTACTCTTCCGCACCTTGGACGCACTGCGCATGTATGACCTGCCGGTCATCATGATTTCTAGCTCCTCCAACTCCCCCACCGCGACCATCTCCCAGCTGGTGGTAGAGGATATGCGCCAAGGTAATTTCAACTCCGCCTCCGCACTTTCCACCCTTATTTTCCTTCTCATCTTCGTCGTCGCCTTTATCCTCATCCGCTTCCTTGGCGCGGATGTCTCCGGCAGGAAGGCAGCTAAATAATGCGTAAATTCGGACACTACGCCGGCATCGTCTTCATCATGTTCTGGGGCCTGGCGCCCTTTTACTGGATGCTGGTGACGGCGCTGCGGGATCAGCGATTCACCTTTGATACCACCCCGTGGCCTACCCACGTCACGCTGGATAATTTCCGCGATGCCTTGGCTACCGATAAGGGAAATGACTTCCTGGCCGCGCTGGGAAACTCGCTGCTTATCTCCCTGGTTACCACCGCGGTGGCCGTGCTCATCGGCGTCTTTACCGCCTATGCACTCTCCCGCTATGACTTCCCGGGGAAAGGAATCGTGACCGGCATTATCCTGGCCGCCTCCATGTTCCCGGCTATTGCCTTGGTCACCCCGCTCTTCCAGCTCTTTGGCAACCTCGAGTGGATTGGTACCTACCGCGCAATGATCATCCCCAATATTTCCTTTGCGCTTCCGCTCACGGTCTATACGCTGCTGAGCTTCTTCCGCCAACTTCCCTGGGAACTGGAAGAAGCAGCCCGGGTAGATGGAGCCTCGCGTTCTCAAGCTTTCCGTTTGGTGCTATTGCCACTGGCGGCGCCAGCGCTGTTTACCACCGCAATCATCGCCTTTATCACCACGTGGAATGAGTTCATGCTGGCCAAGCAGCTTTCCACCACCGATACCGAGCCGGTGACCGTGGCCATCGCGCGCTTCTCCGGCCCCTCGGCCTTTGAGTACCCGTATGCCGCCACCATGGCCGCTGGCGCGCTGGTGACCATCCCCTTGGTCATCATGGTGCTTATCTTCCAGCACCGCATCGTCGCTGGCCTGACCGCTGGCGGTGTCAAGGCCTAATGCGCAGGGCCATGCTGTGGGATACCGCGCTGGGCTTCCTTGGTTTCTTCAGCGTCCTCGCGGTCATCCAGGCCATCATCAACCTCTTTCAAGACTCCCCCGCCATCTGGCCCGGTCTCGTGGCCGGAGTACTGTGCCTTCTTACCTACCTAACCTGGCGGGCCAAAAGAAAGGACCTTTCATGAGCTGGTACCACAATGCCGTCTTCTACCAGGCCCTCGTCGGCTCGTTTAAGGCCGATGGTGATAAGGAGGTAGGAACGCTGCGCGGGGTCATCGATAAGCTGGACTACCTTCAATGGCTCGGCGTGGACTGCCTGTGGCTGTCGCCGTTTTATGCCAGCCCCTTGCGCGATGATGGCTACGATATCGCGGACTACTATTCCATCCACCCAGATTATGGCACGATGGAGGATTTTGAAGAGCTCATTGCGGAGCTGCACCGCCGTGGCATGCGCATCATGACGGACTTGGCGCTCAACCACACCAGCTCCGATCACCCATGGTTCCAGGCCTCCCGCACGGATCCCACGGGCCCCTATGGCGATTTCTACGTCTGGGGCGATGACCCGGAGCGCTACCCTGAAATCCGCGTCATTTTCACTGATGTGGAGACTTCCAACTGGACTTGGGATGACAAGCGCGGCCAGTACTACTTCCACCGCTTTTATTCCCACCAGCCGGACCTGAACTACGATAACCCGGCCGTGCAGGAAGAAGTTTTCAAAATTTTGTCCTTCTGGATGGATAAGGGCCTAGACGGCCTGCGCCTCGATGCTATTGCTTATCTCTTTGAGCGCGATGGTGTAGGTGGCGAATCCCTGCCGGAGACCATCGAGTTTGTGGAAAAGATCCGCTCCTTCATGGACGCGCACTACCCGGATGCCGTGCTCATAGCGGAGGCCAACCAGCCGCCGGCCGAAACCATGCAATTCTACGGCCAGGGCGAACGCTTCCACATGGTCTTCAACTTCCCGGTCATGCCGCGGTTGTATCAGGCTTTGGCGCTTGGCGACGCCACCCCGGTCTACTCCATCCTCGACGAACTGCCTTCCCTACCGGAAGGGTGCCAGTGGGGCACCTTCTTGCGCAACCACGATGAGCTCACCTTGGAAATGGTGGACGATACCGTGCGAGATCTGATGTACCAGGCGTACCTGCCAGAGGACAGTATGCGCGCGCACGTGGGTATTGCCCGCAGGCTTATGCCACTGATGAACGGCGACCGCCGCAAGGTGGAATTGATGTTTTCACTGCTGATGACCCTGCCGGGTGCACCGTTTATCTACTACGGCGATGAGATTGGCATGCTCGATGACACGACACTCCCGGACCGCTATGCGGTGCGCACCCCAATGCAGTGGGACGATTCCGAGCACGCCGGTTTCAGCATCAACGCACCATCCCGGCTGCCGGTTGTAGGCGGAACGTCTGTGGCCGCCCAAGTTGAGGACGCCGCCTCGTTGCTCAACACCGTCCGCTCCATGATCGCCCAGCGCCATGCCCATCCGGATCTCGGCACCGCTCCGTGCGAGCCGGTCGAGACGGGTGAGGAAGCCGTTCTTGGCTACCAGCGCGGCGATCTGCTGTGCTTGCACAACTTCAGCGATCACTCCATCGACCTGGGCCCAGTAGAGCTCGGCCCCTATGGCTATGCTTGGCTACCGGCCTAATCTCCTGCCCTCTCGGCTCAAGCTTCCGAAGGAACCTGACAGATAGAAAAGCGCCCCGTCAGTCTGAAAAGACTGGCGGGGCGCTTCGTTTATGGCGCGGATTAGTTCCACTCAGGGGCGTCTTCCAAGCGCAGCTCGGAGTAGCGTGCTTCCGGCACAGAGGCCGAGTAAGGCTTGCCCTGGGCTTCCCACTGTTGGTCAGAGTTGCAGCGCACGTCCTGACCGTCGGTGTCGAGCATGGTAAAGCCCCACACCAGCTTGCCTTGCGAATTCGCCGGCAGAGTGTACGGACCAACCACCTGGTTCAGCTTCCAGTGCTGCTCACTGACGTAGTTGAAGCCATAGGTCTTGGTCAACACCTTGGCCAGATCACCGGTACCCTCAACGGAGCCGGAGACCTCGATGGTCTGGGTGCGGGCCTTGGTGACGGTGTGCTTGACCGGCACTTCCTCGGCATTGCGATTAGCCACGCTCGTGGCGTCGGTCTGCTTGAACCAGCGGCGCTTTGCCGTGACGTAGGTGCCGTTTTCACCTGGCGTCGAGCAATGCGTTCCCGGCTTATAATCGTCGTTCCAGCGCTGGGGCAGCTCGAAGTCCCCACCGAAATCAGCGGCGTGGGCAACAGGAGCGGCCACCAGGCTCAGCGCCGCGAGGACGCTAGCGATGGACGTCTTGCTCACGATTAGCCCCAATCGTTGTTGTCACGAGTGGAAACCTCGACGTGGCGTTCCTTCGGCAGAGAAGCCGTGAAGGTGCCGCCATTAGCCTGCCACTTGTGGTCGGAGCCACACACGGTCTTCTGACCTTCGAAATCAGAAACAACCCAACCGGCGCGCAGCACGGCAGTCTTGCCCGGAGCAATGTTGTACGGACCAACCTGCTCGCCTACCTCGTAGGACTGGCTATCGGTGTAGCTGGAAGAGAAGGTGAAGTTGATGAGATCCATCAACTTGAAGTCAACGCCTGCGGAAACGTTCCAAGTCTTTGTCTTGGTCTCCTTGATAGAACGGGTGACAGGCAATGGCTCATCGTTGTAGTTGGACACAGTCCAGGAACCGGCGGAGCCATCAAAATAGGTGCGCTTGATCTTTACGGTCTGGCCGGTGTCACCTGGGTTGGAGCAGCGCTCGCCGATGGTGGTCGGGTTAGCTGGGCCTAGGTCGCGCTGTGGCAGGGCGTTAGCTGCCGGAGCGAAGAAGAGGCCGGAGGCAACGGCGAGAGCCGCGGTGGTAGAAGCAATCTTGGACTTGAACATGGAACTTTCTCCTTGTGTAGGTGTGGTGGGGTTTAGTAGATGGTCTGGGTCGGAACCGGCAGGTCGCGGAATTCGTCCGGAGTGACGTCCTCGGTGCGGGTATTGCCGGCCTTATCGGTGATCTTGGCCTCTGCCCAGAACCCACTCGGGGCGGAGGTCTGCTTGTAGTTAGAGGTGAGGTCGTAGTTTCCGCTCTTGCCGCAGTGAACCTCGCGGTAGTTGATGCGGGTCATGGTGGTGCCATACTCCACGCGCACGCGCTCGCCCGGCTTGAGGTCTACGTGCTTGAGCTCGGTGCCGACCGGCATGTAGGCGCGCTTTACGGCACCGACGGACTCCAGCCAGCCCTTCGGAATATCGCCGCGGTTGCCCTGCCAGTTGGTGTACGGGGCGTGCTCGGCGCCAACGACGAAGTCAGTCACTGGGGCGAATTCATAATCGCCCTTGGACCAGTTGAGGAAGTCGGTGGAGTAGCCGGCCTTGCGGTAGGTCGGCTTTACAGCGGTGATGTCCAGCGGGTACCAGGAGGTATCGCCGGCTTCACACTTATCGCCTTCCTTTGGCCAGGATGGATCGCGCTGCAGATCTGCGGCCGGCTGCATGATCTCATCCTTTTTAGGATCGGCAATCTTTTCTAGGCTCGGGCCGGATACGGAGGTGTAGTTGCCCTCGATCGGCTTGGAGTTTGCCCCCGGAGAGCGGGAAGGAATTTCCATGGCCAGATCGGACACGGAGCCATCTGCCTTAATGATGTAGGCAAAGGCGTAACGCTCGGCCGGGCCCTTACCGCGGATGACGTTGGCACCCGGGATGTTTTCCAGGCGGTCATCATTGCAGCCCACGAACATGGAGATGAAGTCCTTTTCGATGACCCCGTACTCGACGCGGAAGGACTCACCCGGCTTCAGCTTCACTGGGCCGAAAGTTTCTTTATCGCGCCAACCATTGGTCATCTTCAGACCAATATCGGACTTGGCGGTGGTGTCCCAACCAGAAGGCAGCTTGGCCTTAGAATTGGCATCAATCTCGTGATTGGTACCGGTTTCTACCTCGGCGGTGTAGGGCACTTCTTGATTGGTGGTGTTTTTGAACTGCAGGGTGCCATCGCTCATGTAGCGGCGGCCGGTTTCTGCAAAGCGCCATTCGCGCTCGGCATTGTCGCCAGCGGCACTGCAGCTCTTATAGAGGTTGGAAATGGGATATGCCTGCGGCATCGGGGGAATATCTCCCGCGTGTGCCACTGGCGTGAAGAGAGCCGCTACGGCGAGCGGTGCGAGCAAGCGCAGTCCCTTTTTAATCACCAGAAGACCGTCCTTAATAGATCGTTAAAACTCAGGGGAAACATTCATGAAGACTCAGGTAATAATAAGGGATTACAAGACTCACATCAATAGTTGAATGAAAAGTTTTCCCATCTTTTTACCTCTCTTGAGGTGCGATAATGGGCGCTCACCTGCCCAGAACCTTAAAATGTTTACACTGGACACCACCCCCACAATAGGGTAAGCGGGTGAGGCGCTATTCAAGAAATTCCCAGGTTTAACGCTCAGCCCGCGTTGCGGTGGCATGTGCCACACAATCGATTTTCACACCTCGCCCCCGCAACCTTTCATTCCGCATTGACCGGGGTGCGCTAGTAGTGTGGGGGCTTATGACTGACCTGAAAACCACCGCCGGCAAGATCGAGGACCTGGACGCCAAGCTTGCCGAGTCCCGCGCACCGCTGGGAGAAGGCGAGCCGACCGCCCGCACCCGCGTGACGCAGCTGCTCGATGAGGGCTCCTTTGTGGAAACGGACGCGCTGGCCCGCCACCGTTCCACCGACTTCGGCCGCGAGCATGACCGCCCGTATACCGATGGCGTGGTTACCGGCTACGGCACCATCGATGGCCGCCGCGTATGCGTCTTTAGCCAGGACGGAGAAATCTTCGATGGAACGATGGGTGAGGTTTATGCCGAAAAGCTCACCAAGATTTATGACCTCGCCATCAAGACCGGCGTGCCCATTATCGGCATTTATGAATCGACCGGGCCGCGCGTACAAGAAGGCATCGTCACCATGGCCGGATATGCCCGCCTTATGGCGCGAGTCTCCCAAGCCTCGGGCCTCATTCCGCAGATTTCTGTAATCGCGGGCAATACCAGCGGTATCGCTGCTTTCGCGCCCACGTTTGCCGATGTCCTCGTAGTCACCCAAGGCACCGCCCTCCACCAAGCCGCCAGCCACGTGGCTGGCGCGGAGCCAGAGACCTTCGGTGGTGCCGCAGCCCACGCGGAGTCCGGTACTGCACACCTGGTGGCCAGCGATGACAAGCAAGCCCTGGCCCTCGTGCGTGACGTTCTGGCTTACCTTCCGGCCAATAATCGCGCCGAGGCGCCGCGTGTTGAGGTCGGCACGGTTAAGGACTTTGATTTAAATAGCGTTATCCCGGATACTGCCGCGCAGGCCTATGACATCAACGATGTCATCAAGGCTGTAGTCGATGAGGGGTCCTTCTTCGAACTCTCTGCAGAAGCGGCACAAAATATCGTCACCGGCTTTGCCTACATCGATGGCCGAGCCGTCGGAATCGTTGCCAACCAGCCGCTAGCGCTGGCTGGCGCACTGGATTCCGCCGCCGCAGAAAAGGCCGCGCGCTTCGTGCGCACGTGCGATGCCTTCAACACCCCTATCGTGGAATTCGTGGACTCCCCAGGCTTTGTGCCCACCCCGGAAGAGGAAAAGGCCGGCCTGCTTCGCAGGGCATCGAAGTTTGCCTATGCGCAGGCCGAAGCGAGCGTCGGCAAGCTCACGGTGATTACCCGCAAGGCTATTGGCCCGGCCTACGTATTTATGGGTGCAAAGGACCTGGGGGCGGACCTGGTCTACGCGTGGCCCACCGCAGAAATTGCCGTCACCCAAGCCTCCCAGGCTTCCCTGGCCATTTATGGCTCAGAGGAAAAGGAAGAAGAGATGGATGAGCTCTTCTTGCACCCGTATGCCGCTGCGGAACGCGGGCTGGCTGATAATGTCATCGAGCCTTCCGCTACCCGCCACTACCTGGTAGAAGGCCTGCGCCTGCTAGAGCGCAAGGCCGTGGCCCAGGTACCCAAGAAGCACGGAACCGTTTAGGAGGCGAGATGTCTACGCCTGAAATCAAGGTAGTAAAGGGCAATCCCACTAAAGACGAGCTCGCGGCCCTGCGCACGGTGTTGGCGCAGATGAGCGCAAAGCACTCGGGGGCTACCGGCGAACGCAATGAATGGGGCAACCCGGCTGAGCGCTTCGAGCGCTTTGGGTCCCAGCGCATTTATAATCCCTCCGCTTTCCATACAGTGCGGTACTTCTAATGCGGCTCATCCTCGCCTCCCAATCGCCCTCGCGTGCGTCCATCTTGCGCGGCGCGGGCGTAGAACCTGTCTTGGAACCGGCCGACATTGATGAACGCTCCCTTGAAGCCTCACTCGAAGGCCACCCACCGGCCGACATCGTGGCGGCCCTAGCGACAGCCAAGGCCGAAAAGGTGGCCGAGCGTTACCCCACCGAGCCCGTCATCGGCGGCGATTCTATGCTGTTGCTCGGCGGCGAGTTACAAGGCAAACCGCATACCGAGGAAGCCACCATCGAACGCTGGCACCAGCAAGCCGGCCGCACGGCCGAACTGCTTACCGGCCACTGCCTCATCTTTGGCGATAGGCGCCATGTGGAAACATCTACCACCACGGTTCACTTTGCCCCTGCCAGCGATACCGATATCGCAGCGTACGCCCGATCCGGTGAGCCGCTCCAGTGCGCCGGTGCTTTTACCTTGGAGGCAATGGGCGGCTGGTTCATTGACCGCATCGAAGGCGATCCTTCCTCTGTTATTGGGCTTTCCCTGCCGGTGGTGCGCCGCGCGCTTTATTCTTTTGACCTTAACGTCTCCGATTTCTGGTAGCTGCGCGCCGGCGTCGCTACAGTGGGGTGGCATGGAAATGAAAGACATGCTTGCCCCAAAACCCATTGAGCTGCCAGCCGATCCCGGTGCGGACTCCACCTCGGATCTCGCCGCCGGCATTGTTGCCCACCCCGATTCCCCGCTGCTGTGGGCGCTCCTAGCGGAGCAGGAACTCAACCAGCAGGAGGGCTCTGAGCCGTCTGCTTACATCACCGCCTATGCCTACGCGCGCACGGGCTACCACCGTAGCCTGGACCGCCTGCGCGGGAATGGGTGGAAGGGCTGGGGCCCTGTCCCCTTCTCCCACGAGCCGAACCAGGGCGTGCTGCGCGCCATCGCCGCCCTCGGCCATGCCGCCAAGGCCATCGGCGAGGACGATGAGTACGACCGCATTCGCCAAATGCTTTCCGACGCCGACCCAGACAGCGTCGCCACCCTCCTCGACTAGACCTGGAGAGCCGCCATGCCTGTCGTGCCACCTCGCCGCTTGCGGCGATTCTCTGCCGCCCTACTACTTGCCACCTCCCTGCCACTAGCGCTTAGCGCCTGCAGTTCCCAAGAGGATTCTTCTTCCTCCGAACAGCCAGTCTTTTCCAGCCAAGCGCCGACCGAGACTGAAGCGTCCGGAGGCGACGATGCGGCTTCCGCCGCAGCTCCCTCCCCGTCGGACTCCACCGACGAGGCCGATGAGACAACCACGCAACAGCAGGAAAAGGGCAAAGACCGCGAATGCGCAGAACTGCCCAACGATCCGCGCACGGTCTATGCCTCTGGCACCGCGCCTGGGCGCATGCCCGCTGACGATGGCAGCGATTTCAACTTTTGGATCGGCGATATCGAGAACTCCTACGACCCCTGCGCGACGATTAGCTGGATTATTTTCCGCGGTTCAATGGGCGACGTGGAAGGCCCAGCAGGCACCGGCGCCTCTATTGCTGATGGGCTAGCCCTCTATGTCAACGGCCTCCCGGCCAAGGACATGTCTGTCTTCGACAAGGTGGAGAGCATCACCCAAGTCTCCGACAACCAAGTCGATTTCACCTGGGGAGAGCGCAGTCGCTCCACCGCGGAGGGCATTACCGCGCACCACACCGTGCGCCTACAGGCACAAGGCGACACCATTGAACCAATTTCTGGTGAAGTCGAGGAATTCAACAAGATGTGGGTCAATCATCACAGCTATCAGCTGGGTACCTACGATTAGCCTTTAGCCAGCCCGCAAAAGGCCTCGGGCTCTACGGCAAACGCCCCAGCACAATCTGCTGGGGCGCTCCTCATTTCTCGCATTGCTACTCGCCTTGTTCAGCGAGCCACTCATCGCAAAAGATTAGTCCATCTTGTCCAGGATATCGCCGGTGTTTTGCGCAATGCGCACGTTTGCCACCATGGCTTCTAGGAACAGCCTGATAGCCACCATAAAGGCGTAGAAGATGATGGTGCTCAGGACCGCTAGGAAGATGAAAGCAAAGATGCTTCCGAAGATGGCGGACGCGGAGTCCTCCTCGATGCCGTAAATGCCCATGCCGGTAGCGAATAAGAAGGCGCCGAGAAGGTGCAGAATCCACACGATTCCACCAAGAATCATGGCGACCTTATAGATTTCCTTCACGTGGGTGACGGTCAAGAAGTGCTTGAACTCGAATTCAAAAAGTCCGCCCAAGAGCCCATCCTTTTCGGCCAAGCCCTTGAGAGCACCGCTCATGCGACTGTTCTTATTACCCAGATCTTGGTCAGAATCGGCAGGAGCAGCGCTAACCGAAGGGAACTCTCCGAATCCTTGGCCCGTGCTCTGCTGTTGAGCGTAACCGCCAAAAGCCGGTTGCTCGTTCGTGAACTGGACGGAACCGAATTGGTTGCCGTTCGCAGCAGCGTCCGTTGATGCCGAATCCGTGAATGGGTTATGCGCACGGGAGGCAGCGCCCTGACCTGCGGCGGAAGACTGCGTGGCCCAGAAATCGGAGTTGCCGGTACTTGGAGATGCCGCAGAAGCAGTCGAACTGTCCTCCTCGGCTGGCTTCTGAGAGAAAAGATCCCGCGAGCTTCCAGAATCACCAAACTGATCAGTGTGACCAAATGACTTCGTTTCATCTACATCGAAAGAGCCAAACTCCTTGGTCTCATTCACCTCGGCAGCGCTGGCTCCCTCAGCGTTTTTCGCAGCATCCCCAGCGCGGTGGTGCGGAGTTTCGGAAAAATCGCGCGGGGAAAAATCCTTCGGAAAACCGTCGGAATTGAAGTCATTATCAGCCATTATGCGGTCCTCAAAATGTTTTAGGGATGGTAGGAAAATGCCCCACGGTGTCCCGTGGGGCTACTTGGCAGGATACAGCTAGCGCTAGGCGTTCGCGTCCTGAACGCGTCGAATTGCCTCGGCGGCAACCTTTTCCTGGATGCCCATGTCCAGCTCAGAAGTGAAGCCAACGCAGGAGCAGTTGATCTCGCCGAGGACGTACGTGTCGGTGCCATCTGGGGCGTCGTCAAGCATGAAGTCCGCTGTCCAAATCAGCGGAACATCCTTGGTATCGCCGAGCTTTTCAGCGATAACGGGACGCGCCTTATCGAACATCTCCAGCAGCTCCGGCCACGATTCCGGCTTATCGTAGGTGTACTTGGCACCGGAGAAGAGCGTAGCGGAGAAGTTATCGCCGCCCTCCGCCGGCTTCTTGTGCACGATAAATACCGGCTCATTGCCCACGAGCAGGATGCGGATTTCGCCCTCTACAATGCGCGGCATAAAGCGCATATCCACCAGCATGCCGTTATCGCCCACAATGTACTGGTCGCAGAAGTCCATGAAAGCACCCAGCTTGTAGTCATGGGTCTGGTTATCCACTGCCTCGGTGCACTTCAAAGCGGTATCGAGCGGAAGTGCGGTCCCCGGTTCAACGGACTGGGCAAGATCCTGGTCCGCGAGGCGCACGCGCCAGATGCCTTCACCCGTGGAACCGCGGTTTTGCTTGAGCACGCGCTCGCCATAGGACAAGGAGGTGGGGAAGGTATTATGCAGCTCTTCCACCTCGTAGTACGCCGCAGTATCATCCGGCACCAGCGGGGTGTCATTGAGCTTAACCAGTGCGTCCTTGGCGCCATAGGCCATCATGTCCGCCGGAGTGGACATACCTACCAGGCCGGCATCTGCCAGCTTGCTCAGCAATTCGAAGTAGCCCTTCTCACCGCCGGGGATATTGCCGGGGTTGACGCGGGAGATATAGGCATCAAAGTTTTCAGAAACCTGAGTGTAGATCTCTTCAGACTTGTCCGGATGGAAGTAGATTACCTCTGCCTCCCAGCCTTGTTCCTTGATCGCATTGACGATTGGCATGGTGTCCTTGCGGTGGCCATCTGCGCCTTTATCCGAGCCGCCTTCTACCTCAAATACAACAATTGCCTTGTGCACTTGCAGTTCCCTTCATAGGTGGTGTTCATAGCACGTTGTCGCACCATATCCCGAGTTTATCCCAGCTCTTCTTCCTCCGCGCGCCCAACTGCCCCCTCCCTTTAACCCCGCCGGCCGCCGCTCGCCTTCCCCGGCCGAATCCTGTATCCCACCCCACAGGAATGGTCCCAAGTGATCATCACGGGAAAAATCGGGTTAAAGTGGTGGGAGCGAATTATTAACCCTTATAGGAAAGGCAGGCGGACAGTGGCTGACGTTGATCCCTATCCCCCATTTCAGGAATACGCACACCCCGAGCGCCTCGTGTCTGCACCGTGGCTGTCCGCACGCCTAGGCATCAAAGGCCTGCGCGTTATTGAGGTGGATGAAGACTCGCTCCTCTATGATATTGGCCATATCCCCACTGCCACCCGCATTAACTTCCGCACGGAACTACTTAGCCCACTTACCCGTGATTTCATCGACGGAGAAGAATTCACTTCCCTAATGCGAGAAAAGGGCATTAACGCCGACGATACGATTGTTCTTTACGGCGACAAGTCCAATTGGTGGGCTGCCTACGCCCTGTGGGTATTTACCCTCTTCGGGCACAAGGACGTTCGCCTGCTCGATGGCGGCCGCAATGCGTGGATGGCCGAGGAACGCGATACCTCTTTCATGGTTCCAGACTTCCCAGCATCCGAATATCCCGAAGTAAGCCGCGATGACTCTATGCTGCGCGCCTTCGTAGATCAGGTGCGCGAGACCGAAGGCACGCTCGTGGACACCCGCAGCCCAGAAGAGTTTGCGGGCGAGGCCACCGAACACGATCCCAATGGTGATTCCGCCTACGGCACTACCATGCGCCACGGCCATATCCCTAGCGCGATCAACCTCGAGTGGGATCGTTCCACCTACCCCAATTCCTGCTTCCGCTCGGCCGAAGAGCTTCAGGTCAATTACGGAATGTTGGAGCCTGAATCTGCCACAATCCTCTATTCCCACGTGGGCGCCCAAGCCGCGCATACGTGGTTTGTGCTCACGCATCTTTTGGGATTCGCAAAGGCGCAGGTCTACGATGGTTCGTGGTCTGAGTGGGGCAATATGGTGAAAATGCCGATTGAGCGTTAGTTTTTCGGTTTAGCCGTATAAGCCCATGTCCACACTGGATGTGGGTTTATTTTTGTTCAAAAATGTCCCCCTTGCGTGCGTGAAAATTAACTCATGCTTTTGTGTGCAAGAATAGATTGCGTATTCAACCTAATGTGTTCAGGAGGTTGCTGCCGTGGCAGTAGAAACCAAAAAGATCTCAAAGGTTCTCGTAGCGAACCGCGGTGAGATCGCCGTTCGCGTGATCCGCGCGGCCCGCGACGCTGGCATTGCTTCCGTCGCCGTCTACGCCGAGCCAGACGCCCAGGCACCTTTCGCCTCGCTTGCCGACGAAGCCTTTGCACTCGGGGGCACCACTTCTGCCGAGTCCTACCTCGTCTTTGACAAGATTTTGGACGCCGCAGATAAATCCGGCGCAGATGCCATTCACCCCGGCTACGGTTTCCTATCCGAAAACGCCGACTTTGCCCAAGCCGTCATTGACGCCGGTTTGACCTGGATTGGCCCCTCTCCTGAGTCCATCCGCAACTTGGGCGATAAAGTCACCGCGCGACACATCGCCGAGCGCGCCGAGGCCCCTATGGCCCCGGGTACTAAGGATCCGGTAGCCGGTGCCGATGAGGTGCAGTCTTTCGCCATGGAATACGGCCTTCCCGTTGCCATCAAGGCGGCCTTTGGCGGCGGCGGTCGCGGCATGAAGGTGGCCTACTCTGCAGAGGAAATCCCCGAGCTCTTTGAATCTGCTACCCGCGAGGCTACCTCCGCCTTCGGTCGCGGCGAGTGCTTCGTGGAGCGTTATCTGGACCGCGCCCGCCACGTCGAGGCTCAGGTGCTGGCGGATAAGCACGGCAATGTGGTCGTCGTCGGCACGCGCGATTGCTCCCTGCAGCGCCGCTTCCAAAAGCTGGTGGAAGAAGCCCCCGCGCCTTTCCTCACCGATGAGCAGCGCGCCTCCATTCACGAGTCCGCCAAGCGCATCTGCCGCGAGGCCGGCTACTACGGCGCCGGCACCGTGGAGTACTTGGTCGGCGCCGATGGCCTCATTTCCTTCCTTGAGGTCAATACTCGCCTGCAGGTGGAGCACCCAGTCTCCGAGGAAACCACCGGCCTCGACCTCGTACGCGAACAATTCCGCATTGCTGAGGGCCACGAGCTCTCGCTGAAGGAAGACCCCAGCCCGCGTGGCCATGCCTTCGAGTTCCGCATCAACGGCGAGGATGCCGCGGCGAACTTCATGCCGGCGCCTGGCACCATCGTGAAGTACTCCGAGCCAGCTGGTCCGGGCGTGCGCGTAGATTCCGGTGTCGTCCAGGGCTCCGTCATTGGCGGACAGTTCGATTCCATGCTGGCCAAGCTCATCGTCTGGGGCCCGGACCGCGAGACCGCACTGCGTCGCTCCGCCCGTGCTCTTTCTGAGTACAAGGTTGAAGGCCTGCCCACCGTTATCCCGTTTGACCAGGCTGTCGTTGCTGACCCCGCCTTCACCGCGGAAGACGACAACTTCGGTGTCTACACCAAGTGGATCGAAGAGGAATGGGATAACCAGCTACCCGTCCACGATGATTCCACTGATGCCGAAGCCACCGAAGCAGAGCCTTCCCAGATACACACCGTAGAAATCGACGGCCGCCGCATTGAGGTAGCCCTCCCCGCGTCCTTCGGTATCAACGGCGCCCCACGGAAAAAGAAAAAGCGCAAGGGCTCCGGTGCCAAGGCCGCCGTTTCCGGCGATGCAGTTACCTCCCCAATGCAGGGCACGGTCATCAAAGTCAACGTGGAAGAAGGCCAAGAGATCGCCGAAGGCGAGGTCCTCCTCGTTCTCGAGGCCATGAAGATGGAAAACCCTGTCAAGGCCCATAAGGCCGGCACCGTTACCGGTCTAGCAGTAGAAGCAGGCGCTTCTACCACCAAGGGAAGCGTGCTACTGGAAATCAAATAGCACGCACCGCTAGCCTGGAAGAATGACTGCTTCTTCCCTCGGCGTGCGCTTGGCCAAGGAAGAGGATCGCGACTATCTCGCGGCCCTCTTCCCTTCCTATATCTCTGAGTGGTCCCCCATCGTGGACGGCGGCGTTATCGCCTTGCCCATGTCCGCCAACGAGGATCCCACCGTTGCTCCCCGCGGCGCCGCGCTTTTGCACTACTACCCCGCCGCTGACAAAGGCCCAGCTTTCTTGGGCGATCCTTGGGCCCACCCGCTTGACGACGCCGCCTGGCTCACCCCCTTCGATCCCGAAGACATCCCCGAGCTCGTCGTTTCTACCGATGACCCGGCCGCCCGTACCCTGCTCATCAGCAACGCCATCGACCTCGCGGCAGAACAGACCGCCCCCGGTATCTCTTCGGCCACGCCCCTGCCTGGTTTCGAGGAGCTTGCCCCAGGTAAATTCTTCCGCCGCTTTTAGCCCCCCTAGGGCCAGCCGCCTGTCTGCTAACCTATCAACGATGTTGAAAATAGATGCAGCCTACGGACATGCCACTGCCCTAGGGCACCTCAATCGCAGCTTTGATGTCGGTCGCGTATACGGCCTGAAAGGCCCGAATGGTGCGGGTAAATCTACGCTGCTGCAGACGTTGAGCGGCGAGATTGCCCCACTAAATGGCACCGTTTTCATCGACGGTGCCGCGCCCGGTAGCGCTGCGGCGGCCGGTTCCGTCATCTCCGTCGGGGACCCAGTCTTTCTCCCCGACCTCACCGTGGGTGAGCACTTTAGTGTGCTATCCCGCCGGACCGGCGTGGACTTTACCGAGATCCATGAGCTCTGGGCCCTCGACCAAGCCATCCTGAATTCTGCGGTCAGCGATCTTTCCTCGGGCCAGCGCCAGCGCGTCTACCTCGCAGCCCAGCTCTATCAGCCGGCCAAAGCCCTGCTTATCGACGAGCCCGAGCGCCACCTCGACCATACCTGGATCGACTTTTTGGCCGAGGAGCTACACCACCTCGCAGCCGATGGCCGCTGTGTTGTACTTGCTTCCCATTCTCCAGCCATCTTCGATGCCTGCGACGAGGTGGTGGAGATATCATGAAACTTCTCTCCACAGCCTCCTCAGCCATCTATTACACCTTCATCGCGGCACTTATCGCGAGCGTCAGTGTCTACGCCTGGCACAATGCTGCAGCGCTTCTGCCCTCGCTAACACAGCGCATGGCCGCTGCTCTGCCCGCAACCGCGACCATTGGCGCCGGAATCGGCTCGCTCGCTCTCATGGTTCTCCTCGAGGCGCTCTACCCGCTGCGCAGCCTTTCGCTCGGACGTTGGGTCTATGCGGATAGGCCGCGGGGGCGCATGGGAGGCGTCGATAAGCTGTCTATTGCCCAGCTCGCCGGCGTGAGCCTCCTAGGTCTTGCCCTGTGTGCATCGCTGCATCTTCCACTCTATGCGGCGATAACCCTACCCCTTCTGCGGTTTGTCATCGGCTGGCGGTCCTTCGATCTCGCCTCGCTTCTCCGCGCGGGCCGTACCCGTGCCATCGGCTCGTCCTCCTTTGGGCTACTGGATTCTGAGGTTTCTGCCGATGCCATCGCCTCCCAATCCGCTCGCCTGCGCCCGCGCTCACATGCCACGGCTTCGCTCAGTCTCCTCTTTGCTCGGCGCTTATATCGCCGGTGGTATATCCCTCTCGGTGCGGTCGCCGTCATGGGACTGACCCTAGCGCTAGCACCACAGCTCGGCAGCCTTGCGCTCATTGGATTCGCTGCCGCTTGGACCATTGTCGGCGCCTCTACCAGCCGCGCTGCCTCCTTCGGCCGCATCGTCGATGGTGCGTGGCCCGACTGGGGGCTGCCGCTGGCCGCCACCGCAGGTGCTGCCGTTCTTGGCACCGCCTTCATCGCCACCGTGTGGAAGCTGTCCCTGTTCACGCTCGCAGCATGTTGTTTGGGCCTTACCTACGCCGCCTTTAAGCGCTCCCGTCCCGCACGCGTGACCACCATGAATATCATCGATACCGGCGGCTTCGGCGCCTCCTTCTCTCCCGAGGTCTTCGGTTACTTCATGCGCGGGAGCTACGGTATTGCTGCCATCGTAGTAGCCCTTTTCCTCTAGTCTCCCTGCCCCAACACCCCAGGTATGTCACTGCGTTAAGTCACACATACCTGGGGTTTCTTTGGGATCTCATTTTGTATTACAACTAGCAATACAGATTGTGTTACTATAAGTAATACAGAAAAGAGATTGGAGGTGACAGATGTTCATTACCCTTAACCCCGAATCTGACGTCCCCGTATTTCAACAAATTCACGATGAAATCGTTTTGGCTATCGCTCACGGACAGCTTTCCGATGGCGACAAGCTAGATCCCGTCCGCCGCGTTGCCAAAGATATAGGCATTAACCCTGCCACCGTAAAGAAGGCCTACGACCTCTTGGTTTTCGAGGGCCTTGCAGAAACCGCCGGCCGGTCCGGATCCATCGTCAGGCCTGGTTCTCGCACCGCCGCACAAGAAAAACAACTGAATGAGCAATTAAGCCGCGTAGTCACACTCGCCCGCGCCCAAGGCTTTAGCCCAGATGAGCTCCACGCTCGACTCAGCTCCACCCTTAATGACCTGGAAGTATCACCATGATTTTCACACTTTTAATGGCCGCCACCACCCTTGCTATCACTTGGATTATGGCCCAAACGCCCTCCCTGGCCTCACCTGGCACACCGCTCGGCGTCCGCGTACCCAAGGCTTATCTTTCCGATCCTGCCGTTACCTCCGCCCTTGCCGGATTCAAGGTACGAACGTGGACCTGTGGCATTGCGGCGACGGTCCTGTCCCTCTTTGCCTGGAAACTACCGCTATTAGCCGCCGTACCTTCCCTCGTGGTAGCGCTCGGTGGCATGTGGGCTTATCTATCCCAGCGCCGCCGCATCATCGCCGCTAAAAAAGCGGGCGGCTGGTTCGACGAGGTGGAAACCACCATCGCTGCCCGTGTTTCCCACAAATCCATTGGCACGCCCAACTTCGACGGCTTCCCTACGCCGACTTTTCCATGGGTAACCATGCTCTCTTCCCTGTTGTGCATCGCGGCCGGTGTAATCATCGTCGCTTCCCACTGGTCCGATATTCCTGACCCCGTTCCCGTGCACTGGAATGGCTCCATGGAAGCCGACAATTGGAGCGACAAAACAATTGGGAGCGTGTTTTTCTCCTCTTTCGCCGCTTTAGCATTGCTGGGCCTATTTGCGATTATCTGCTCTTTTATCGCGCATAGTGAGGTATCCCCACGCTCTGAGCGCAACATTAAAGCGCGGCTGCGTAACGAAGCCAACCTCGCTGTCACGAACACTGGAATGGGAGTACTTACTCTGCTCATCAGCGCCGGGATGGCCTTCATACAGGTAACCGGCCCTATCCCGCACTATCAACGCTTCCACAGCGCCGCGATCATCACAATGTTGATTCTCACCATTGGTGGCAGCATCGGTCTAGTTGTATTTCTTCTCTACAAGCAATCCCGGTTATCCGAACAATTGCGCGGTGTTCACTTCGCTGATGAAGACAAAGAATCACCGGACAATGACCACCTCTATAAATGGGGTGTGATGTATTACAACCCGGATGATCCGGCGGTACTGGTAGACAAGCGCTTCGGTACGGGAATGTCCTTCAATTATGCCCGGTGGCAGGCCAAAGTCTTTCTCAGCCTCGTAGCACTCATCTTGGTTGGTTCTTTAGCATTGCCCGCTATCTTAGACTAAGACAAGCCTCCGATATCATCGCGAATCAACGATTTCGTCCATCTAAACCAACGGTTTCGTCGACGGTTTTGGTCATTTGGATGGGCGAAATCGTTGATTTTTAGCACAGCTAGACACCACAGCGCCCCGCTCCCTAGAGATTACTCAAAGGAAGCGGGGCGCTTGAGTGTGCAGACTAGTTGATTACGGCAATGAGGTCGCCGCCTTCAACCTTGGTGGCCTGGCCAATGGCCACGCGTTCGACCACGCCATCCTTGGTGGCGGAGATGGAAGCTTCCATCTTCATTGCCTCAATGACGGCGATTTGGTCGCCGGCCTTTACCTCGTCGCCAGGCTTGGCGGTCGGATTAACCACGCCAGCGAATGGTGCAGCGACGTGGCCCTCGTTGGAAGGGTCAGCCTTTTCTACGGTGGCGACGGTGGACTCGGCGTTTTCGTCGCGAACCTTCATCGGGCGAATCTGACCGTTGACATTGAGAACGACGTTACGCATGCCCTTTTCATCCGGCTCACCCACGGCGTCGAGACGCACCACGACCTGCTTGAGATCGGCGCGATCAGTGGAGCCTTCTGGGAAGTAGTGGACTACCTTTTCTTCGCCTTCAGTCAGACCGTAGAAGAAGGTGGTATCCGTCAGCGCCTCGGTATTGCCGTACTTACGGCGGAACTCGTTGAACTCCTCGAACTGCTTGGGGAAGAGCAGGCGGTTCAAGCTGGCACGGCGTTCATCCGAATTATCGGACTCGAGGTGCGGCTGCTCCTCAGCAGGAACTTCGCTGATTTGGGCGCCGGTCGCCTCGCGACCGTCGAGCACCTTATCGCGCAGTTCCGGCCAACCACCAGGAGGGGTACCGAGCTGGCCGCGGAGGAACTGGTTGACCGAGTCCGGGATATCGAACTTCATCGGATTAGCGGCGAAGTCTGCAGGATCGACGCCCGCGCCCACAAGGTGCAGGGCAAGATCGCCCACCACCTTGGAAGACGGAGTGACCTTGGTCGGACGCCCCAGCATCTCATTGACCGCTGCATAGGTGTCCTCGATGACCTCGAAGCGATCCGCCAAGCCAAGAGCAACGGCTTGGGCACGCAGGTTGGAGAGCTGACCGCCCGGAATCTCGTGTTTGTACACGCGACCGGTCGGGCCAGGGATGCCGTTCTCGAACGGGGCGTAGAGCTGGCGCACGGCCTCCCAGTACGGCTCGAGATCGGAAACTGCCTGCAAGTCAATGCCGGTATCCCGATTGGATTGGGAGAAGGCCGCAATAAGCGCCGACAGCGATGGCTGCGAGGTGGTTCCTGCCAGTGGTGCGGAGGCGCCGTCGACAATGTCGGCACCGGAGAGCGCAGCCGCATAGTAAGTAGCCATCTGGCCACCGGCGGTGTCGTGCGTGTGCACGTGCACCGGCAGGTCAAATTCCTTGCGCAGTGCCATGACTAGCTTGGAAGCCGCCTCAGGGCGAAGCAGACCCGCCATATCCTTGATGGCGAGGATATGGGCGCCGGACTCCACAATCTGCTCGGCCAGCTTGAGGTAGTAATCCAGCGTGTACAGGTTCTCCTTCGGTGAGGAAAGGTCGCCGGAGTACGCCATGGCCACCTCAGCAACGGTGGTATTGGTCTCGAGGACGGCATCAATGGCGGGGCGCATCTGGGAGACGTCGTTAAGTGCGTCGAAGATGCGGAAAACATCGACGCCCGACTTGGCTGCTTCTTGGACGAAGCCGCGGCAGACCGAATCTGGGTATGGGGTGTAACCCACGGTATTGCGGCCGCGCAGGAGCATCTGGATATTTTGGTTCGGCATAGCCTCACGCAGCATGTCTAGACGCACCCAGGGGTCCTCGTGGAGGAAGCGCATGGCGACGTCATAGGTAGCACCACCCCATGCCTCCACGGAGAAGAGATTCGGGGTCATGCGAGCGACAGCCTCGGCGGCGGAAACCAGCGCAGTACTACGCACGCGGGTGGCCAGCAGGGACTGGTGGGCATCGCGGAAGGTGGTATCCGTAACCATGAGTGCGTGCTGCTTACGGATCTTTTCTGCCCACTTCTGTGGCCCAAACTCGAGCAGATCGTCGCGGGAACCGCGCGGTAGCGGCTCAGAAGAGTCCAGCTCGGGGAGCTTGTCAAAGGGACGAAGTGCCGTCGGGCGCTCGCCGTTGGGTTTATTAACGGTGGTCTCCGCAATGTACTCGAGGATTCGACCAGACTCATCGACGGCGGGCGGTGCCTTGAGGAGGTGCGGGTGCGCGTTGATGAAGCCGGTGTCCACACGGGTCTGAGTGAAGTCCGGCTCGCGCAGCAGGGCGCGCAAAAAGCCGATATTGGTGGCCACACCGGAGACGTGGAACTCGTTGAGCGCGCGCTGGGCGCGCTGCACGGCCTGCTCGAAATTGACGCCGCGGCAGGTCATCTTTACCAGCAAAGAGTCAAAGTTCGGCGAGACCTCTGCACCCACAGAAGTTGCACCGTCCAAACGCACGCCAGCGCCGCCCGGCGAACGATACGCGGTCAGCGTACCGGTATCCGGGCGGAACCCATTATTCGGGTCTTCAGTGGTAATGCGGCACTGCAGGGCAGACCCGGTGATGGAAATCTTGTCTTGGGCGAGGTGAATATCCTCCAGCGAGGCACCGGCCGCGATATTCATCTGTGCCTTCACGATGTCGACACCGGTGATTTCCTCGGTCACGGTGTGCTCCACCTGCACACGCGGGTTCATCTCGATAAAGACGTGGTTGCCGCGCTCATCCACAAGGAATTCCACGGTACCCGCGCCCTCATAGTTGATGTGTTCGCAGAACTTCACCGCATCCTGGCAGATGCGGTCACGCAGCTCTGGGTCTAGCGTCGGCGCCGGGGCGATTTCCACTACCTTCTGGTGGCGGCGCTGGACGGAGCAGTCACGTTCAAAAAGGTGAATGACGTTACCTTGGCTATCAGCCAGAATCTGCACCTCGATGTGCTGTGGCTTGATTACTGCGGTCTCGAGGTAGACGCTGCCATCGCCGAAAGCGGCTTCCGCTTCGCGGGAGGCCTCGGCAGCCTTCTCGCGCAGCTGATCTTCGGATTCTACGAAGCGCATTCCGCGCCCGCCGCCACCGGCAACAGCCTTAACGAATACGGGGAAATTGAAATCCTTGGAGTATTCCACCAGCTTATCGACGTCCGTCGATGGCTCCGAATCCTGCAACGTCGGCAGCCCAGCTTCCTTCGCGGCGCTTACCGCTGCAGCCTTATCACCAGTCAAATCCAGCGTGGATGGGGTCGGGCCAATGAACTTGATTCCATTGTCCTCACAAGCACGAGCAAGATCCGCGCGCTCCGAAAGGAAACCGTAGCCGGGGTAAATAGCATCCGCTTCCGCTTTCTTCGCGGCGCGAATGATTTCATCGATATCGAGATAAGCCTTTACCGGCTGCCCCTCGGTACCAATACGGACGGCCTCATCCGCAAACGCACGATGGAAGGAGTTACGGTCTTCACGAGGGTAGACCGCGACGGTCTTTGCCCCAGTTTCAAAGGCAGCGCGGAATGCACGCACGGCGATTTCGCCGCGGTTGGCTACCAGAATCTTTTTGAACGATGGAAGCGCGGGATTAGCCACTTCTGTGTTCCTTTCAGCTCGGAAGACGCCACGATGCAACGCCTCCTGTTGGGTGATCCGCATCTCAGTCTAGAGGGCCACTCCTCAAATGTCTGCCCTTTTGACGCCTAATTCGCCACATTTACCAGCACCGGAGCGGCACCCGAGAGATTTCTGCAGCCCGACCAGTAATAACAAGGTTAGCGATTCTGTAAATGTTGCAAATTTTTGATTCAACAACTTACACAACGGGGACACCCGCTTTTACACGGCAGCTCCATCCCATATCACGCCTACCGTTGACCGCGGGCACCTTTCGTTATATGGTTACCCACATAGGTGGTTAACCCATACACTGGAAAGGGAATCATATGCCACGAATCAGAGGGGCCGCAGCATGAGTGACACCCGGCCTATTTACCAACAACTGGCAGGAGGAATTAGGGACATGATCATCAGCGGCGAGCTGCCAGAGGGAGAACGCGCCCCCAGCACCAACGAGCTTTCCGCGTTCCACTCCGTCAACCCGACTACCTCTGCAAAGGCGCTCACCGTCCTCTTCGAGGAAGGCCTGCTAGAAAAGCGCCGCGGCTTGGGCATGTTTGTACGAGAAGGCGCGCGCGAGAAGGTTCGCCATCAACGCCAAGAATCACTCAGGGAAGACTTCATCGTTCCCCTCCTAAAAGAAGGGGCCGCATTGGGATTAAGCGCCAGCGACATCGCTGACCTCATCGAAGCCGAAGGAGACCATCATGACGCACCTTAAGTTGCAGAACGTCACCTGCAAACACCGCCTGCACGTGCCGCACCTCGATCTCAACGCTGGCATGTACGGGTTAATCGGCCCCAATGGCGCCGGCAAGACCACGCTCTTGCGTGCGGTAGCGGGGTTCCTGCCTACCAAGGGCAGCATCGACGCCTCGTCGGTGGCGATCGCGCGCACCGGCGCCGATATCTTGCTTTCCGGTTCTACTGTGGTCCAGCACCTGCGGGCCGCAGCGCACGTACGAGAGGGATTCGACGTGGGGTATGCGGAGGAGCTTTTGGATAGTTTGGGCGTCGACAAGCGCAGCAAGAATCGCTCTCTCAGCACCGGCCAGCGACAGCTGGTTGCCTGTGCCACTGCCCTGGCAGCGCGCACCCCGGTCACTCTCCTCGATGAGCCTTTCAACGGCCTGGACGCACCGACTCGTACGCGCCTGCGAGAGCTCATCATCGCCCATGCCGCGGCCACCCCGGATTGGCTGCTCGTACTTTCTTCGCACCGCGCGGAAGACCTCGTAGGTTTGGTTGACCAGGTCATTACCGTGCACGACGGCACGGTCGAAGGGCCCATCGACCTGGAATCCCAACGGCCGCACTACCCCGTGCTCACCGGCAGCGCAAAGAACGTTGAGCAAGCCCTCGCACTTGCCGACGCCCTCCCCCTCCACCAATCCTCCCTAGGGTCGACCACCAAGGTTCATGCCTGGTCCCCAGTACCATTTCCAGCGGATACCGCAGCTGCCGCCCACGTCACCGTTTCCTACCTCGACGACGGCCAGCTCATTGATTCCCTTGTTTCCCACGCCCTTGAATCCGCCCGCCCCCGACAAGAGGAGTCCTAAAATGTCCCTGCTGAAGACCTTTAATCTCAACGCCAAGAGATCGCTAATCTCCGTGAGCATTATCATCGTATTGCTCTGGACTGTTCCGTATTTTCTACCGTCTGATCCCGAGACAATCATCAACCCTGCGGGTTGGGGTTTCTTCGCCGTATTCATTTGGGGAATTTATTGCGCCTTTGCAGCTACTGAGTACCGCCCGCTACGTGGCTTAGGGCTTCCCCCAGCAAAATGGCTAACCAGTATGCACGCAACGCTTTGGATAGCTGCACTGGTTTTCGGAGCTATTGCTTGGCTGACTTACTATGCTGCCCTACGCGCCGGCGTAGCTATGTATTCTTCGTGGGTCATTGCCCCTGGAAATATTGATGCCGCTCCCATTTTCGCTCGCATCGCGACCTTCGGCAGCTTCACTTGTGGTCACCTCATGACCGGTTATATCGGTACGCTCATAGGCCTCATATTCAGCTCTGCTTCTTCTCATTCCTGGGCTTCACGCCTGCTCATAATTGCTGGAATCATCGCAGGCATTGTTTTAGTAGACTTCGCACTCACTCTAATTTTCCAGTACGTCGGCGCCCCAGAAATTGATGCCCCGTGGCCGGGATTGTTCTTTTTTGCAGGACTCAGCATTATTGTCTGCTCCATAGTCGCTTACCTGCTCGCACGACGTATCCAGCCATAACCCGACCGCAGAAAAGCCACGACAGAAATGTCGGCTCCCCCGCTCCGGCCAACTTGACGGTGCCGGAGTCTGGGGGGCTTGTGAGTTTTAGAAGGACTTCGGCGGAACCGAGCGCTGCTCCTCGCCGTTATAGGCGGAAAGCGGGCGGATAAGCGAGTTATTCTCGTTCTGCTCTACGATGTGCGCAGTCCAACCGGTGATGCGAGCCATGACAAAGATTGGCGTGAAGAATTCAATGTCAAAGCCCAGGATGTGATAGGCAGGTCCAGCCGGGAAGTCGAGGTTCGGTTTGATCTTGATGGAGGTATTTTCCTCCATCGTCTTGGCCATGATGTCATACATCTCAACCCACTGGGTCTGGTCGTGTTGTTCGGCCAGCTCCTTAAACGCTGCCTCCATTGTTGGCACGCGGGAGTCGCCGTTTTTATAGACGCGGTGACCAAATCCCATGACCAATTCCTTGTTCGCCAGCTTGTTTTTGGTCCACTCTTCTGCCTTGGCAGGATCGGCAACCTCCAGGAAGTTTTTCATCACGGCCTCGTTGGCACCGCCATGTAGGGGTCCCTTGAGCGCGCCAATGGCTGCAACGATGGCGGAGTAAGTATCGGACATGGTCGAGGTCACCACGCGGGCAGCGAAGGTGGAGGCGTTAAAGGAGTGCTCCGCATAGAGGATGAGGGACTTATCAAAGGCCTCGATATCGGCGCGGTTGGTGGCTGGAGAGCCTTCCTCATCACCGAAGACCATCCAAAGGAAGTTCTCCGCAAAGCCCTTCTTGCGGGAGGGTTGGATGTAGCCTTCGCCGCGGCGGCGCCGGATATCAAGCGCGATGATGGTGGGAATCTTGGCCATAAGCTCCAGCGCGGTGCGGCGGATATGCTCGGAATCCTTGGTGTATTCCTCTGGGTCTTGGGAACCGATATAGGAAATGGCGGTACGCAGTACATCCATCGGGTGGCACGATAGCGGCATGGACATGATGAGGTCGATGACGTGGCGCTCTAGGTGGCGCAGGGCCTTCTCACGGGCGGAGAATCGGATAAGCGATTCTTGGCCTGGCAATTTGCCGTTCCACAACAGGTAGGCCACTTCCTCAAAGGAGCAGTAACGAGCCAGCTCCTGGACGGGGTAGCCGCGGTAGGTCAACGAGTTGGTTTCAGGAACGACCTTGGAAACGGCAGTTTCATCGACGACGACGCCGTATAGGCCCTTGCGGATTTCGGGGGTGTGATTCTTATCAGGCATGGTGGGAAATCTCCTTAGCTTTCAAAAGTGGGCTGGTAGGTGTCTTTGGAGTAGGTGAATACGGATTTATCGAAGTCGTTGTATTCCTCGTAGCGCACCAGTTCATAAAGGCGGGAGCGGTGTTGCATGCGCTCGAGCCAATCGGTTTGAATCCCGGTTTCTTGCACATCGCGTAGGAAGTCTTCAGTCGCCCCCATAGCCACGCGGAAAGAGGAAACGGGCCAAATAACCGCGTTATAGCCGAGGTCTTCTAGCTGTTGCGCCGAGAGCAGCTCGGTTTTGCCGAACTCGGTCATATTTGCCAGCAGTGGGGTATCCACCGCGACGCGGAATTTCTCAAAATCTTCCGGCCGGTACAGCGCCTCGGTGAAGATGAGGTCTGCTCCAGCATCGGCATAGGCCTTGGCACGGTCGATGGCATCATCGATGCCGTTTACTCCTGCGGCGTCGGTGCGGGCGCAGATAATGAAATTCGGGTCGCGCCGCTCGTTGACCGCGGCGCTAATGCGGCGGACCATGATGTCTTTGTCCACCACTTCTTTGCCGTCGAGATGCCCGCAGCGCTTCGGGTTGACCTGGTCCTCAAGGTGGCAGCCGGCAAGACCAGCGTCCTCGAGTGCGGCGATGGTGCGGGCGGCGGACATGGGTTCGCCGAAGCCAGTGTCGGCGTCGACAAGCACGGGCAAATCCGTCGCACGAGCAATCTGCCCGGAGCGCTGCGCCACCTCGCTCAGGGTGGTCAGGCCAATATCGGGAAGACCCAAATCATTAGCCAGCACCGCACCGGAGACATAAACGCCGCCGAAACCACCGATATCTTGGATTAGGCGCGCGGTCAGGGGATTGAACGCGCCCGGCAGACGGGTAATGGTGCTGGATTCAAGGTCAGCGCGGAAATCCTGGCGCTTTTCCGCGGCAGTTTTCAAAGAGCCAAATAGTCCTGCCATTAGAAGATTCCTTCCGGTTTCTTAGGCGCGCTGGCCACATGAGCATCAGTCACCCTAACGTTAAGTTCGGTCAGGTCAGTGAGGTTTTCCAAGTTCTGGACGGCATTGAGGAAACGTTCTTGTTCGGCCTCGTCCACGATGCCGGCCGCAAGCTTGGTGAATTTCTCTATGTACTGCTCGCGGGCAAAAGGACGCGCGCCCAGCGGGTGGGCATCAGCAACTGCGCGCTCATCTTCTACCACGGTGCCATCTTTGAAGGTGATCACCGCCTTGCCGCCAAAGGCCTTTTCAGACAGATCGTTGGAGTGATAGCGGCGGGTCCACTCGGGGTCTTCAACAGTGGAAATCTTGTGCCACAGCTCGATGGTCTCCGGGCGATTGGCGCGCTCGGGCGCATAGGAAGCCTCGTGGTCCCACTCGCCATCTTCGAGGGCTACGGCAAAGATGTACATGATGGAGTGATCCAGCGTCTCGCGGGACGCGGAGGGATCCATCTTTTGTGGATCGTTGGCACCGGTACCGATGACATAGTGCGTATGGTGCGAGGTGTGCAGAACGATGGATTCGATGTCCGCAGTCTTCAGGTCCTTTTCCGCCAGAGTTTTCTTTAGCGCAAAGGCCATATCGATGGGCGCTTGGGCCTGGTATTCAGCCGAGTGTTCCTTGGTATAGGTATCCAAGATGGCGCGCTTTTCCTCGCCAAGCTCTGGCAAGGGGACCGTGTAGGTGCGCTCCGGCGAATGCAGCATCCACGCGATGAATCCATCCTCGCCTTCCCAGATGGGTGCCGGCGCACCTTCGCCGCGCATCGTCCTGTCGACGGCTTCAATGGCCATCTTTCCTGCGAAGGCTGGGGCGTAGGCCTTCCAAGAAGAAATCAGCCCCTTACGGGATTGCCGGGTGGCGGTAGTGGTGTGCAGCGCCTGGCCCACCGCCTGGTAGATGGTGTCCTTATCTAGTTCAAGCATGGTGCCGATACCGGCGGCTACAGAAGGGCCAAGGTGCGCCACGTGGTCAATCTTGTGCTCGTGCAGGCACATGCCTTTCACCAGGTTGACCTGGATTTCGTAGCCGGTAGCGATGCCCCGGATAAGGTCTCGACCGTTAAGCCCCTTATGCTGGGCGGTAGCAAGCAGCGGCGGGATATTATCCCCGGGGTGCGAGTATTCAGCAGCCAGGAAAGTGTCGTGATAGTCCAGCTCGCGGACTGCAGTGCCGTTGGCAAGCGCGGCCCATTCGGCCGAGTAGGTACCATCCACGCCAAATACCGTGGCCCCTCCCTTACTTACCGGGTGCGCCTGGGCCATGACTCGGGCAGAGGTTACGGGACCGCGTGCCACGGAAGCCATCGCCACGGCCGCATTATCAATAATGCGGTTGATAATCATGTCGGTGGTCTCGGCGGGAACCTCTACGGGATCCGCGGCTACTTCTGCCACCTTGTAGGCCAAGTGCTCCTCATAAGGGAAATCCTCGGCGGATTTATGGGTTCTTACCTCGTGGTTTTTCACTAGGTGGTCCTCCTTCACTCTGCGATGCGTTGTAGCTCACACTAAATGCTTGAATGTGTCCCGCGCTATAAGTATGGTGTGTGTAATCTAGCGGAATGAGTCAGTGGAATCTGCAAAGTTTGTGGTTTCTACTGCTCATAGCGGCGAAAGGCGGCACAGCAACCGATGACCAAGCATTACGCGGGGGCACGAATCCATGCACTGCGCAAACAACGGGGACTCACACAGGTAGCGATGGCCAAACAATTGGGGCTGTCTACCAGCTACCTCAACCAGCTCGAAAACGATCAGCGCCCGCTTACCGTCACCGTGCTTATGCAACTAGCCCAGCGTTTTAACTTGGACCCCGGCTATTTTGCGAACGACCGCGATGCACGCACCATCACCGACCTGCGCCGGATCTTTCCCGAGGCAACCGAAGACTCCTTGGCCGACCTCGCCTCACGCTTTCCAGAACTCATGCCCCGCTTCGTCGATGTCGCCAGCCGCGCTCCGGCGCGCGAGCGCTCCCCCTTTGAGCTCGTGCGTGACTTTTTCTACGACGCCCATAACTACATTCACGAACTCGATGTGCTGGCAGAAGAGCTCGCCGGCCAGCTCGGTGACCGGGTGCTTCGCCGTGGCCGCCTAGCTTCCCACATGCACGAAGACCTCGGCGTTACCGTCCGCTTTTCCCGGCCGGGCCCACGCCGCAGTTTCAACCCTGACACCCGGGAGCTTGCGCTTCGCGACGGCCTCTCCGAAGCCCAGCTAGTCTTTGAAATGGCGCTCCAATATTGCCTGCTTGCCTACCGCGATGTCTGCGATAACCTCGTATCCGAACTTCCGGCGGGCGAAGCCCAAGAATTAGCTACTTTAGGGCTCGCGCAATACTTCGCCGCCGCGGTCACCATGCCTTATCAACCGTTCCTCTCGATGGCTGAGGAAACCCGCTACGATATCGACCTTTTGTGCAACTATTTTGGCACCGGTTTCGAAACCACCGCGCAACGCCTGGCTACTCTCCAGCGCCCAGGCCTTAACGGCGTTCCCTTTTCCTTCATCCGTACCGACCGCGCTGGAAATATCTCCAAGCGCCAATCCTCCACCGCCTTCCACTTCGCCCGCTCAGGTGGCTCTTGCCCGCTGTGGGTGGTCCACCGCGCCTTTGAAACGCCCAACCGCATCACCCGCCAGGTGGCCGCCATGCCGGATGGCCATGCCTACCTGTGGATAGGCCGCTTTGTGCAAGGAACCGCAAAATCCTGGGGCACCCCACGCAAGGAATTCGCCGTGGGTTTAGGATGCGATATCTCTGAGGCAGACCGCATCGTCTACGCCGATGCTCTTAATCTAGATGTATCCGCCGCCACCCCTATTGGCCCTGGTTGTACTGCTTGCCCACGCGAGCATTGTCCCCAGCGTGCACTTCCACAAGCAGATCGCCCCATCCAGGTTTCACTCAATCGCACCGCCGAGCATTCCTACTCCACCTTTTAGCAACGCATGCAAAAGCGCCCACCCTAGGCTGGTTACCAAGGGCGGGCGCAAAAGAAAGGAAAAGGTCGCTTACTCCAAATCGTCGTGAGCCACGAGGCGTCGCGCGGCCTCGGTAATGGTGCCAGACAGAGACGGGTAAACGGCGAAGGAATCGGCCAGCTGGTTTACGGTGAGCTGGTTGGTCACGGCCATGGCGATGGGCAGGATGAGCTCGGAGGCGGTCGGCGCAACGATGACGCCACCGATAACGCGGCCGGAGGTCGCGCGGCAGAAGAGCTTGACAAAGCCGTGCTGGAGCGAGCGCATCTTGGCGCGCGGGTTGGTCTTTAGCGGCATGGTGATGGTGCGGGCGGCGACTTCACCGGCCTCGATTTCTGCTTGGGTGAAGCCTACAGCGGCAATCTCTGGGCGGGTAAAGACGGCGTTAGCCACGGTCTTTAGGCGCAGAGGGGACACACCCTCACCGAGGGCGTGATACATGGCTACGCGGCCCTGCATTGCAGCAACGGAAGCCAACGGGAAGAGGTCAGAGCAATCGCCAGCGGCGTAGATGCCCGCGATATTAGTGCGGGAGACGCGGTCAACCTGAATGTGGCCAGACTTGGCGGTTTCCACGCCAACGTTCTCCAGCTTCAAGTCCTTGGTATTCGGGATGGAGCCGATAGACATGATGACATGGGAACCGGTAATTTCGCGGCCGTCTTGAGTGGTCACCAGCACATTGCCGTCCTCGGTGCGGTTAACGGTTTCCACGCGGCAATTCTTTTCCAGCTCAACGCCGCGCTCGCTAAGCACGGTCTCGAGGACGTCGGCCGCATCGGCGTCGTCATGCGGCAAAATGCGGTCACGAGAGGCAACCATGGTGACCTTAACGCCGAGCTCCGCAAAGGCAGAGACGAACTCGGCACCGGTGACGCCAGAACCGACAACGATGAGGTGCTCCGGCAACTCGGTAAGGTTATAGACCTGCTGCCAGGTAAGGATGCGCTCACCATCCGGCTGAGCGCCAGGGAGAATACGAGGGGTGGCGCCGGTAGCTACCAAGACGAGATCTGCGTTGATGGTTTCTTCGTGGCCATCCTCGTTAAAGACGGCGGTGACCTTGTGACCACCGAAGGCATCGGCTTCCTGATCCTCTGGGAAATAGCCGCGGCCATCGATAACGCGTGCGCCCAGGGACTCCACGGTGGCGCGGATATCGGAGGACTGCTTGCTTGCCAGATCCTGCACGCGCTTATTCAGTGCGGTCAAGGAAAGGTGGGCCTGGCCAATGCCCTGGTTAAGTTCCATATCCTCGGCGCGGCGCAGGTCGGTCTTAATATTGGCGCCGGCGATGAAGGACTTGGAAGGAACGCAATCCAAGATAACGCTGTTGCCGCCCATGCCTTGGTCTTCAATAATGGTGATTTCTGCACCATATTTCGCACCTGCCAACGCAGCCTCATAGCCGGCTGGGCCGCCGCCGATGATGACGATTCGCTTGGTCTGGTTCAACACGCACTTGCTCCTTTATCGGCTCCACTTTAAAAGTCGCTTACGAGTCTAACGTGTGGGACCTTAAAGCGCGTTAGTCTGTCTCCGCATTCTCCCCTATGAACTGCTCAACCACGGCGCCGAAGAGTTTAATGCCCACACCGATGGCCCGCTCGTCCACGATAAGATCGCCCATGTGCAGATCATGCTGCTCGCCTTCGCCGGACCAGCAGCCCAGCCGCGCCATGGAACCGGGGACCTTTTCCAGGTACCAGGAAAAGTCTTCGCCACCGGAGGACTGCGGGGCTTGGACCACGGCCTGCGGGTCGATGGATTGGGCCGCGGAGGCAAGCAGGGCGGTTGCGACGTCGTCGTTAAGCACCGGCGGTACGCCGCGGTTATAGGTCAGCTCATGTTCTACGCCTACCGGCGCGAGGATTTGATCCACCAGTTCGGTAAAGAGGCTTTGCATATCGCGCCAGATGCCAATATCGGCCGTGCGCATGGTGCCGGTCAAACTGCCCGTCTCCGGAATAGCGTTGGGTGCGTAGCCGGAATTGACCTGGCCAAAGACCAAAACGGTGCCGGTGCGCGGGTCAACGCGGCGCGAGAGCAGCGCGGGCAGTTCGGTGATGACCTTGCCTAGAGCATAGACGACGTCGGCGGACAGGTGCGGACGGGAGGTATGACCGCCCGGGCCCTTGATATTAAGCTCCACGACGTCAGTAGCGGAGGTTATCGCCCCGGCGCGAATGCCAATTCGGCCTACGCGCAGCTTGGGCTCGGCGTGGATGGCAAAAATGGAATGCACGCCTTCCAACGCACCCCATTCAATAACGTCGGTCGCACCGCCGACCCATACTTCTTCGGCGGGTTGGAAGATGACTCGAATACCCAGCGGCAGGTCGTGGACGCGCTGAAAATCCGCCAACGCGCAGGCTAGGCCGAGCGCCACGGTGGTGTGTACATCGTGGCCGCAAGCATGCATCTTGCCGGGCACCTCAGAGGTATATTCCAGGCCGGTGACCTCGGTAACTGGCAGGGCATCAATATCCGCACGGAAAGCTAAGCGGCCTAGTTCCGTATCGGGGCCGATGTCTACCATGAGGCCGGTCTGGGGGAAGCGCTGTGGCTCCAGACCGTAGTCCTGCAGGATAGAAGCGAGGAAGTTGGTGGTTTCTACCTCTTGGTTCGCGGTTTCCGGGTGGCGGTGAATATGGCGCCGCCACGCGATGACCTCCGCACGGTGGGCATTGAACCACTCGTTGATGAATTCCGAGATCATCCGCGTGCCTTCCCTGTCGTTGAAATACGTCTGGGTGCAAAGTCTACAACTAGACCATGCGGTTCAGTAACTCAGGTGGTGATGCGGGGTGCTCTAGCTCAAGGCGCCATTCCACGTGGCGGCAAACCGACGCCGATCCACATAGCCTTGTGGGAAGGGCGCGACGTCCTCGGCGGCGGCCACCGCGGAATCGGTCAAATGCCCTTCGACCACGTCCCCGCCGGCCGGCAGCAGCACCGCCGGTGGGATTTCTAGGGCCAAGGCCAGCTTATATACCGTAGACAGCTGCGGATCGGCCATGGCGTGCACACCATTCTCGTTGCGCTCCAGATTGGAAATTTGGCTGCGAGAGACCCCAGAAATCTCCGCCAGCGCCTGCTGCGAAATTCCCCGACGCTTTCGCACCCGCCGCAATTGTTGCGAAAATCCGTGACCGTAACTCGACCACATTAGATGAATGAAACTCATATTCTCCCCCTGGAAAGTGCGGTCGCCTTTCCAGGGAGAAGATTACCTTAAAGGTCGATATTGCGCGGACCGTAGAGGCGGTCACCGGCATCGCCCAAGCCCGGCACGATATAAGCATCCTCGTTGAGCGAAGGATCGATAGCGGCGGTGACTAGGCGCACCGGCAGATCGGATTCAGCCAGCGCATCCACACCCGGCTGCGCCGAGACCATGCAGATGGCGGTGATATCGGTGGCGCCACGATCGGCAAGCAGGCGCAATGCGTGCAGCAGGGAACCACCGGTGGCCAGCATCGGATCCACCACGAACACCGTGCGGCCAGTCAGGTCCTCCGGCAATGCCTCTAGGTACGGCACCGGTTCGTGGGTCTCTTCATTGCGGGCCATGCCAATGAAGCCCACTTGTGCATCCGGAATCATGGACAGGGCTGGGTCCACCATGCCCAGCCCGGCGCGGATAATTGGCACGATAATGGGCGGGTCCTGCAGGCGCGTGCCCTGTGCGGTAGAAACCGGGGTGGCACAGTCGAAGTTCTCCACGGCAAGGTCGCGGGATGCTTCATAGACAAGCATGGCGCCCAAGTCTTTCAGGGCGGCGCGAAAAGCGGAGTTATCGCTGCGCGCATCGCGCATGAGGGTAAGGCGGGAGGCGGCAAGCGGGTGGTCTACTACGTGGATGTCCATGACCACCACTTTAAACTTTTTGGGAACCAAATGGGCCATTGGGCAGTCCAATAGGGCATGAGACCTTTCACGATCGATACTGACTATGCCCGCCACCTCGCCCGCGACCTGCACGCCCAGTCCCAAGGGGAGAATCCGCCCCACCCCGTTTTGCCTGAAGATTCCGCATTCACCGCTTTCAATGAGGCGGTGCATGCCGCGCTCGATAATGTGGGCGCGCGCATGAGCGTGCTGCGCAACGATATGGGACAGGTTGCCCACTCCGGTTTCCAGATGTCGCGCGAGGCAGAAGACACCGATGCCTCGCTAGGCCAGCACCTTGGGGCGGCGATGTAGATGCTCGATACCGCGCTCAAGCAGATTGCCACCATGCAACCGGCGCAGCTTCCGGAGGTTGAGCTTCCCCGCGTGCCGGATCTCTCCGCCGCCGAGCCTTTGGCCGCCATCGCCCATGGCAACCCCGCTCCCCTACTTGAATCGGCGAAAAATATCGATCTCGATAATGCAACCATCTCTGCCGCGCTCAGCCAGGCCCGCACTTTAGTGACAGGCACCATCCGGGATCTGGTGGGCATCGCGACACAATTGCTGCGCCAGGGACTTCCCACCGCGCTGGGTCTCCTTTCGCTGGATCCGTCCACGCGTGCCGCCGCCATGGCCAAGCTGCGCGCGCTTATCTCCCAGCACCTGGGCATGGCCACTGCTCGCGTGCAGCGCTTGATGGGTGATCTCAGCGCGGCCGCTCAATCTTTACAACCGGTGGCGCAGCGGCCAGTACGCTCCGCGCTTGCCGACGCCCCCGCGCACCCCACCAGCTCCCCACATCCCACTACCCTTCCGGAGCAACCTGCGGCAGGCGCTGGAGCCGACGCTACGGCACACGAGGTTCCCTCTCCTTCGCCCGCACCAGAGCCCGCGGCCGAAGGTGGTTCTGCCGCGGGACAAGCTGCCGTCGCCGCCGCGAAGAGCCAAGTGGGCCAGCCCTATGTATGGGGAGGTACCGGAAACGGCGGCTTTGATTGTTCGGGGCTTACCCAATGGGCCTACTCCCAGGCCGGGGTGGAGCTACCGCGCACTGCGGACCAGCAAGCCATTGGTCAGCAGGTCAGCGCGGATCAATTGCAGCCCGGTGACCTGGTGGTCTGGGATGGGCACGTGGCAATGTATTCCGGCAATGGCGAAATCGTGGAGGCTGGAGATCCGGTGCAAACCAACCCGCTGCGCACTTCAAATATGGGCATGCAATTCAAAGGATTTTGGCGCCCCACGGCCTAAGGCCGATGCGCTCTCGCGCGGTACTTGAGGCGTTGGGTAGACTAAAACGCCATGAGCACCCGCGCAATTGTACCTGTAAAGCTCTCGCTGACCGAGGGCGATTTTTATACCCTCTGGGCACCCAAGTGGCGCCAAAATGGCTCCGAGTGGCAGGCCTTTCTGGGCGATGATGAGGCTGTCTTAGCCTTTAACTCGCCGGCCGAGCTGCTGTGCTTCGTAGAGTCTGGCACCAAACACGATTTGCTGGACCACCCGCAGTGGGACCAGTTTGCCGGCCGCGATGCGGACCGCGTTACCCCAGCCGAGCGCGATGAGTATGACCTCATCGGCATGCCGGTGGCGCTAGCTGGTCGCCCGAGCCACCAGAACGTCTCCACCGTGGCCCGCAACCTGGAGATTGCCTCCGCGCTTGCTGACGTCGCCGGTGCAGAACACACCACCATCTTCTTCGCTTCCCACTCCATCCTGCGCAATGTCTCCCGCGGCGCCGACCACTACTCCGGCGAGCAGGGCATGAGCGAGTGGTCCGGCGTGGGCCACGTCATCGCCGGCAATTGGAAGGGAGTCATCGAGGATCTGGATCAGCACGTTCGCGTGGTCTCCACCGATGACTTTGACGCGGCCAAGGTTTCCGATGCCAAGGAGCGCATCTCTTCTGCTACCGCCGCCTCCGCAGCAGCGGCCAAGGAAGCCGAAGAAAAGCGCAAAGCCGCCGCCGAGGCAGCCGACCCGTACGACAACTCCCCATGGGCCGCCGCCGGCATCGATCCCATCAAGATCACCGCGCAGTCCAAGTCCGTCTACACCCTGCGCACCTACCTGGACGGCAAGCCCATTTTCTTGGGCAAGTGGGGCGAGATCTTCACCTTCGACTCCCCGAAGACCTTGGTGCGCTGGATCATGGACAACGATGACCACGACCTAGCCCGCGTATCCACCTGGGAAGAGGTTGTCTCCGCTGCCAACGCCGGCGAATTGGAGGTACAGGTCCACCCGGATAACCAGTACTCTTTCAATGGCATTGTGCGCGATATCGAAAAGGGCCCAGAGGCCGTCGATTCTGATCAGATGGCGCGTTGCTACGAAGTATGCGCCGATGCCGCCGACTGGGCGGGCGACGATTCCATTAACTCCTATATGCTGGCCAACCCCCGCCTGCAGGACTACTTGGGCTACATGCTCGGCTCTACCGAACACGCCGGCTATGTCCCCTCCAAGCCTTATACCGAGCACGCCGAGTCGTGGAAGGGCTTGGAAGACATGCTCATCAAGCGCTTCTCCAAGTTCTAAACCCGCACGTTCTGTGCCGCCTTGCTTCTTCCCCACCGCACAGCAGGTGGGAGGAGAAGGGGGCGGCTTTCTGCGTTTAGTGGCCCCGTTCTTCTTTTTCTTGGCGTCGGCTCCGGTCGCGCATGTATTTATCGAAAAGCAGCCATACGATAAACAAGCCGAGTCCGACAATGGAGCGGCCTAGAGTCCCTATTCCAAAGACCCCGCCCAGTGTCAGGCCTAGCACAATAGCGCTGACAAAGAATACGACCCACGATACGTGCGTGTTGTAGTTCATCGCTTGACCTCCCTTAGTCCGTGACTTTAAAGGTGGCGGCGGAGGTGGTCAATGAGGGCGTCGATAAGCTCACGCGATTGCGGAGCCTTGGGTTTAATCTGGTCAAACCCGTGGTAGGCACCGGCCCATACATCGAGGGTGGTTTCCACGCCGGCTGCGTCGAGGGCTCGAGCAAAAGCGACGGATTCATCGCAGAAAAGATCAATGCCACCGACTCCGATCCAGGTCGGCGGCAGGCCGGAGAGATCGGCTCGCGTGGCCGGCGAAGCATAGCGCGGCAGGTCAACATCCAGGTGATCGTTTCCCAGGTACATGGACCACGCGCCGCGGTTCGAACCGGCCGTCCAAATGAACTGGCCCACCGCACCGGTTTTATCCGTGGTGCGGTGATCGAGCATGGGATAGACCAAGCCGAGGGCGCGGACCGGGTGGCCCTCGTCGAAGGCGCGCTGGACCAGGCCTGCCGCGAGGCCGCCGCCTGCGCTATCGCCGGCGACAGCGATGCGCGAGGTATCCCCGCCCAGCTTATCGGCGTGTTCTTGCACCCACCGCAGCGCGGCATAGCACTCATCGAGGTCGGCTGGGAATGGCTCCTCGGTGGACTTGTGGTAGCGCGGGGCTACCACGATGGCGCCCAGCTCGGCCGCCATACGAGCATTCTGCGGGTCATACATAGCAGGCCCACCGATGAGATGGCCGCCGCCGTGCGTCCACACCACCACGGGGCGCGGCCCGGATGCGGCTGCCCCTGCGGTAGCGCCGCGTGGGGTAAGTACGCGGGCGCTAAAAGCGTGGCCATCGAAGGAGGCGGAAAATTCCGTAATGTCCACCGCATGCCGGATCGGCCGAGAAAAGTCGATGGTGGCGAAGAAGCGGCTGGCGCGGGCAAAGGTGGCGTCGGGAAGCACATGCATCGGCAGATATAAAACCGGGCTGCGCAACCCCGGTGCCACCTCGCGTAGGTACGGCCGGCGGCTTAGCGCATACGCCACCGCGCCTGCGGCCGCGGCAATCCCGGTTAGGGCTGCCCCGGCCTTGAGCACTCGCGGTATGTGCATTTAGAAGTCGCGCAGGATGCGCTGCGCCAGCGGCTCGGAAGATGCCGGGTTCTGACCGGTGTAGAGGTTGCGGTCCACGATGACGTTCGGGGACATGGGATCGGTTTCCTGGTAGTCAGCGCCGAGCTCGCGCAGGCGGGTCTCCAGCGCCCACTTAGCTGCGGTCACCATCTCCTCGCCTTCTTCGGCATTGCTAAAGGCGGTCATCTTGTAACCCTTGAACGGCCAATTCTCGTTATCTACTGCCAAGAGCGCAGCCGGGGCATGGCAGACCAAGCCGAGGGCGCGGCCAGAGTCCATGCGCGCCCGCAGGAGCTTAGCGGAATCCTGGTCATAGGCCAGATCCTCCATTGGGCCGTGGCCACCTGGGTAGAAGATGAGGTCATAATCTTCCTCCTTGACCTCAGCCAGGTTCATCGGGTTTTCCAGTGCTACGCCCAGTTCTGCGAGGTAGTTTTCCTGTGCTTCGCGCACATTGTCTGGCAGAACCTCCAGGCTGTACTCGTCTACTACAGGAGCCTTCGCGCCCGGAGTAGCGAAGTGGATATCCCAGCCCGCGCCCTGGAAGACGCGGTGCGGGGCAATAAGCTCCTCGGCCCAGTAGCCGGTGGGGCGCTTAGTGCCATCGGCCAGCGTCCATTCCTCTGCGGCGGTAACAACAAAAAGTACGGAAGTCATCTAAATCTCCTCTAATCGTTTTTATTCTTCTGCGGCGTCTGCCGCATCAGCGAGGGATTCCTCCGTATCCGGGCCGGCAAGCTCCGGATCAGATAATTCCTCGTATGCTGGCAGGATAACCGTTTCTAGCAGATGCTGCCGTAATTCCTGGTCAGCGAAGGAATTTTCTACCGCCTTGACGGTGAGGTCGAAAAATTCCTCCAGCCCATAGCCAAAGGTCTCGCTCAGCGCGAGGAATTGTTTGCTCAGCGTGGTCTCACCCGAAGAAATGGCGCAGGTAAAGCCCAGCTGCTGCAGCAGCGGCAGCGGGTGGTCATTGAGGTCCTCGGCTTCCTCAAGGGGAGTAAAGACGAGCGGGATATGACGGTCGCGGATATATCCAGAGGCTTTGCCGGGCACGATGCCTTCGATATTCGCAGTGAAGTCATCGATCATATTCACCGGATGAATGAGTCGGTTCACGCCCGCCTGAGCGGCACGTTCTACTTCTGCGAAGTCGTCTCCCACCTGGATCTGGGTGGGCAGGTAAGCCGCGCGGAATTCTGCGGCCGCGCTCGCCTGGTCCTGCGGCAGGTTGTAGCCCACCACGGGGGCGTCGTCAGGCACTGCTACCTCAGGGGCCGTGCCAGCGAGGACGAGGCGGGAGTCGAGGGAGGGAATGCGGGCTGCACCGGCGGCTTCGACGACCGTGGCAGCGTCTAACCCAATCGCTACTGGATCCAGGTGTAGTTCCGCGTAAACCACGCCATCAGCGGCCATGGCCTCGTAGCGCTCACGGATGGTCGCGGTAAGCTCCTCCGGCGTAGCGGCCGTGGAGGCAATGGTCTCAAAGAGGGAGACCTTAGGAAGCTTGGCCACCACGTCGGCGGCGGAATCCTTATTTTCTGGGCTAATTAAAGGCGCGTCATGCATGCGTCCCATCGTAGGCACGGGCCTAAGATGTGTCATGTCATGAAAAGAATTCTCGCTAGTTCGCTCACCGCCGTCTTGCTGAGCGGCCCACCGCTCGCGCTGGCGGAAGCGCCGGAAACTCCGACCACCACGCGCACCGCCGCCCCGAATACCGATAAGTGCCCGCACGCCGAGCGCCCGGAAAAGGCCACCACCACCTCGGAGCGCCTCGCTCCTGGGCAAGCCTCACCCACCCCGCTGCCACCGGTGGATAGCGATGAGGCATGCGGAACTACCCTGCCCGAAGGCTTCAAGGTGGATAAAGATGTGGTGGCCGCGGCGTGGATGGTCTCCGATATCGATTCTGGCGAGATCATCGCGATGAAGGACCCTAACGGCCGGTACCGGCCGGCCTCCATCATCAAGGCGCTGTTGGCGCTCGTAGTCATCGACGAACTGGACCTGCACCAGAAGGTCGAGGTAGGCGAAGACTCTGCGCAGATCGATGGTTCGGCGGTGGGCATCGGTCCCGGCGGCAAGTACACGGTGGAACAGCTTTTGCAGGGCCTGCTCATGGCATCTGGCAACGATGCCGCGCACGCGCTGGCACAGGAATTGGGCGGTGACGAAGTCGCTTTGCGCAAGGTCAATGAGAAAGCGGCCGAGATTGGCACGAATTCCACCTACGCGGCCAGCTACTCCGGGCTCGATGCTCCCGGCATGTCTACCTCGGCCGAGGATATTTCCCGCATTTACCGCGCGGCCTTCCATAACCCGACCTTCGCTCGGATTGTGGATACGGAATCCGTGGAGTTCCCCGGCTGGGGTGACCTTGACGGTTACCAATTAGGAAACGATAACGGGCTCTTCCTCAACGATCCGGATGGCATTGGTGGCAAGACGGGCTTTACCGATGACGCGCACCATACCTTCGTCGGCGCGCTTGACCGCCATGGCCGGCGTCTGCAAGCGGTGCTGCTCGATACCACCGTGGAGCATGGCCCGCGCGCGTGGGAGCAGGCCCAGAAGCTACTGCACGAGGCCTATAAGGTGCATCCCGGTGATGGCGTAGGCCAGCTGCTTTCCGACGCCCATTCCGACGCCGACTCCCCCACTTCCCCCGCACCCACACCGTCCCCCGATTCCCAGGCACAATCTGCGAGCTCCTCTTTAGCTGGGATGCAGGGATGGCTCGGCTGGGTCATCGCTGGCGCTGTAGCTTTGCTGGCTATTTGCGTGGGTGCTTTTTCACTACTTCGGCGTTAGCCCACTCATCGTGGGAGCCGCGGCGGTTATTTTTCTCCGTAATGGTGAAGGTGTGCACGCCGGCACCCACCCAGCTGGCGAAGGTACCAGGTCCCGGCACAATATTGACTAGGCGCCACCACTGACGCTTTGCGGACTGGGTGAGGCTAAGCCGCTCTTTGGTATCGACATCGCGCACTGTGTAGCCCATCAGCAGCTTGGCCGGGCTGGCGCCGAGCCAACACTCGGTGCCCAAAACGTAGAGCAGCAAGATGATGACACCACCGATAAACGTCGAGAGTTCATCCACACCACCAGAAAGCAGCGCGCCGCCGAAGCTACCGCTGATGAGTGAGAAAAAGAATAGGTCCAAAATGGCCATTCCGATGCGCGCATCTTGACCGGCGCGCTGACTGATTTCAGGCGCTGGGGATTGAATCAGCGGTGCAGGCACGGACGCGGTCGCCGCCGGAGGGAAAGGATTGTGCTGCGGGGCAAAGGGGTTGCGCGAATACGGCGACCCATAAGGGCTCGCGGTCTGCGCAAATCGTGGTTCTTGGTGCGCATGCTGCCCCGTTCCTGCCGGCTGACCGGGTTGGAAGGACTGGGCCTGCTGCGGCTGCTGCTGTTGCTGCGGCTGCGGGCTCCACTGGCCTACCGTGCCCAGCTGCCCCAGGTCACCCCACGTGGGGCGCAGACCCGCCTCACACGCCTTATCGTATTCAGCGCGTTTCGCAGCAGAGCCTAAGACGCTGGCAGCGATGCGCAGCTGCGCACGCCGCGGGTCCTCGATGTCCTGACCTTGCTGCCCTAGAGACAAATCCTTGGACTCCAGTAAAACTAAGAGTTCCCGCTCGCCATCGCGGCGGTCTAGTCCCCATTCTTCATAAAGATTCGGTGCGATGTCATTGGCGTTCATAATGTTCTATCTTAAAGCCGAATAGCAGCGGCGTCCTCACCCCTTAGGAGGAGATTTACTTGCGGCGCAGCAAGCTAAACGCACCCACGGCTGCAGCACCCAAAGCAGCACCAATGCCAAAGGTCGCACCTGCCGGTGCGCCCTCCTTGACCTCATTGCGCACGCGAATAACTGCTGGCTCTGGGACGGGCGGGTGAGCAAACTTCAGGGACTCGGCGGTGGTGGCGGTCCACGCGGAGATATACAGCACCACGCGCCAAATCAGGTACATGACCACCATGAGCACGATGACCGGACCGAAGACCGCGCCGGCCGGGCTACCGGTAGCAGAAGACATGATGACCGTAGACAGTTGCTTGAGCAGCTCAAAAGCCACGGCACCAATGGCCGCGCCGATAAGGCCGGACTTCTTCGGCACCTTGGTGCGCGGCAGGATCATAATCAGCCACCACATGACGATGAGGTTGGCCAGAAGGCCCACTGCCAAGCCGACAAAGAAAATAACCGAGTCCATGCCCGGGAAGGACTCGATTCCTACGCGCTCAAAGATTTTCTGGGTAAGGCCGGAGGACCCGGCGGCGGTGACGCCAAAGGCGATGAGGAATGCCACGATAAGGCCAATGAGGCCCACCAGGTCAGACAACTTCTTCTTCAAGAAGGAACCGCCCTCGTTGGCATCGATGCCCCACATGGCCGAGATACCGATGCGCAGGTTGTTCATCCAGCCTAGGCCGGACCACAGAGTGGTCAAACCACCGATACCGAACATGGCGCCGCGTTGGTCAATGGCGGTATCCAAGATCTCATTGACCGTATCTCCCATATCGCCATCGATAGAACTGGTGATATGGGATTGCAGATCATTGAGCAGGTCCTCGCGGTTAGCCAAGACGGCGGCGACGGTGGCCACGACCAGCATGGCAAGCGGGAAGATGGAGAGCACCGAATAATAGGTGATGCCGGCGGCAAACTGGTTGCCGCCTTCGGCACCGTAGCGCTCGTTCATGCGCATGAGGTGATCAACAAAGCCGGACTTGGCGCGGATCTTGTCTACCGCACCGGGATCGTCGGCATTGGCGCGTTCGATGCCGTAGTGGTCCGTCTTCTTCGAGGAGGATTGCGTGGTGGTAGGCACGTGCTTCCCTTCTTGCTCGCACAGTATTTATCCCACCTAGAGTAACTGGCAAATGCCCTGTTGTCCCTTTGTGGGGTGGGGCACGGGGGAAGCAGCCCCCTTGCTACTTGCGCAGGCGAGGAAGGAAGCCGACCTTTTCATAGACGTCGTCGACAAGCGGCTGGGCAATTTCTTGCGCCGTTTCTGCGCCCTTGGCCAGGATGCGCTCGAGCTCGCCGCGGTCTGCCATCAACTCGTCATAGCGTGCCTTGAGCGGGGTGGTAAATTCCTGCAGCGCATCTGCGGTATCGACCTTGAGGTGGCCGTAGCCCTGTCCGGCGTACTTCTCCACCAAGGAATCGACGGATTCACCGGTGAGTGCAGACTGGATAACCAGCAGGTTGGACACACCTGGCTGGTTGTCGCGGTCAAAGGCCACCGAACCCAAATCATCCGTCACGGCGGACTTGATGCGCTTGGCCGAGGTCTTCGGTGCGTCCAAGAGATTGACCAAACCCTTGGGGTTGGCGCCGGACTTAGACATTTTGGAGGTCGGCTCCTGCAGGTCATAAATCTTGGCCGCGCCCTCTGGGATAAACGGCTCGGGCACCTTGAAGGTATCGCCGTACTTATTGTTGAAGCGCTCGGCCAGGTTACGGGTCAACTCGAGATGCTGGCGCTGGTCCTCGCCCACGGGCACATAATCCGGCGAGTACAGCAAAATATCTGCGGCCATGAGGATCGGGTAGGTAAATAGACCTACCGAGGTGCGGTCCGATCCCTGCTTGGCGGATTTGTCCTTGAACTGAGTCATCCGGGAGGCCTCACCAAAGCCGGTCAGGCACTGAAAGACCCAGGTCAACTCCGTGTGCGCAGGCACATGCGACTGGACGAAGAGCGTGGACTTGTCCGGGTCAATGCCCAGGGCAATAAGCTGGGCGGCACCCGCGATGGTGCGGTTGCGCAGCTCCTCGGGATTTTGCTCTACGGTTATCGCGTGCAGGTCAGGGATGAAGTAGAAGGCATCATAGCCGTCCTGCAGGTCAATCCACTGCTTCAGCGCTCCCAGGTAATTACCCAGGTGATAGGAATCAGCGGTGGGTTGGATTCCGGACAGGACGCGGGAAACGGTGGAATTGTCTGCAGTCATGGTGCTTTATCCTACCCCCTAGCTCCGGCGCGCGGTCCACACCCTTCCCCCAGCAGTGTCCCTCCCGGATCGAAAAATTCCCCCCGCCCGGAGGGCAGAGGGAATGCGACGCAAAGATTTTAAATCTTGCGGGAGGTGGGGCTGACCACGTCCATCAGGATGGCCCAACCGGAAACCATCAGCGCGCCGCCCACGCCCATGAGCACGATGGGGCCGAGGAAAGCGAAGGACGGACCAACAACGGTCCACCACCAGATGCTTAGGCCGAGGATTACAGCGCCGAGGACGAAAGAAATAATTGCGCGAGCCATGAACTTTCTCCGTTGCAGATTACTGAATTTTTTGACCTACCCATAGTAGCACTACTGCTTGTGTTTAGGCGCCTTGCGCTTGCCGACGTCCCCCTTATTAAAGCTCCACTGCTGCTCCACGTTTACTCCCCTCGCCCCTGGCGAGTGCCGGCCACTCGGCCGGGTAATCGATTGTTGCTTCGGGCGGCGCGCGATGCGGTTGCTGGAAATATCGTCGTAGTCCGCCCCCTCTGCCGCAGTAGAAAAAGCTCGTGTCTTGTTCTTAAACGGGCGGCTTAAAGGCCTAGTCAACGGACGCGTGATGGGGCTGGCATAGCGCGTGGCCGCGCCTGCCTTGCGCTTGGCTTTGCGGGCGCCATCGCGCACGATGCGCGCGGACAACCGCAGGCGCGGGTCCATCTGCTGTTCGGCATCACGATATTCGAAGACGGGCAGGCCCTTCTTGAAGTAGATCGCGGCCAAGCGGGCAATAAAGCACACGGAGGCGGTGATGATCGCAGCCGGTTCTTCGGCTAGACCACCGTGGTACAGCGCCATAAATAACGCCGCGGCGAGCACCGAAATAGCGGCGTAGAATTCGCCGGAAAAGACCAGCGGAATGCGATCTGAAAGCAGGTCACGCAGCACGCCGCCAAAGACGCCGGAAATCACCGCAGACACCGAGGCGATAATGAACCCGTGGCCCAAGTGGACTGCGATTTGGGTGCCCAGCACCGAAAAGACCGCGAGCCCTAGGGCATCCAAGATGAGGAAGAGATGCCGGAAGTAGTGCATAAGGAAGGACATGCCCACCGTCACCACTGCTGCCACGATGACAATCACCAGATAAATGGGGTGTTCTACCCAGGTAAATGGAGGGTCATCGAGGATCATATCGCGCACCGTGCCGCCGCCTAGCGCCGTCATGGAGGCGATCATGGTGACACCAAAAAGGTCGAGCTTTTGGCGTCCGGCGGATAATGCGGCAGTCATGGACTCGGCCGTAATGCCGACTACATAAAGGACGCTAAATAGAGGCGTCATCAGCTGTACTCCACCACTAGTGGGGAATGGTCGGACCAGCGCTGCTCTACGGTGGGGGCCTTTTCCACCCAGGTGCGCTGAGCGCGCTCCAGCATCGGGCGGGTGGCCGCCTGATAATCGATGCGCCACCCAGCGTTGTTATTAAAGGCCTGGCCGCGGTAGGTCCACCAGGTATAGGGCCCGTCTTCGTCCGGATGGAGGCGGCGGGCCACGTCGAACCACTGTGGCTCCGCGGCCGGGGCCCACGGCTCGCCGCCGGCGTAGTCGACAACGCCCTGCCACTGCCCCAGGTTCTTCTTTTCCTGCGGCTCATCATCCGGGAACGCCCCAAAGACGTGGTCCATGAAGGCGCGCTCTTCGGGTAGGTGGCCGGCCTTCTTTTCATTGGTCTTATTATTCTTCAGGTCCTGGGCGCGGTGGCAGATATTCCAATCGCCGCCGATCACCATTTCGGCCGGGCTGCCATCGGGGTTCGTGCGCGCTGAGTTATCCGCCAGAATGTCTTGGAACTCGTCCAAGAAGCGGTACTTTTCATCCAATTTCGGCGAACCCGTATCACCGGAAGGCAGGTACAGAGAAGCGACGCGAATATCGCGGGTGGTAGCGGCAATCCAGCGGCCGGCGTCGCTAAAGGAGCCGAAGCCCACTTCGACGTCGGCAAGCGGGGTGCGAGACAAGATGCCCACGCCGGCGCGGCCCTTTGCGGCGGCGTCGGCAAGAGCCAAGTGCCAGCCCGCCTCCAGGGCCGGGGCCAAGGCTTTTTCGGCCTGCTGCGGGGTAGCGCGCACCTCTTGCATGAGCACGATATCGGCCGAAGTCGCCTCTAACCAGGCATTCATGCCGGGATTATTTTCATTGCGCTGCTTACACGCAGCGCGGATTCCGTTGACGTTAACGCTCGCGATGGTAAGGGTCATGCAACCAGCATATCGGTCCGTTTATGAATGGCGAGCAAGGCGCTTTTTATCCCACATCGTCGCAGCCCACACCAGGCAACCCGCAGCCGCCAGGCCGGCACCCGCCAGTGCCGGAGCGGAGTAGCCCCAGCCGGCACCCACAACGGCGCCGCCAATGGTCGCACCCGCTGCATTCGCAATGTTCAACGCGGACTGGTTGAGCGCGGCGGCCAAAGTCTGGGCGTCGCCAGCCACATGCACCAACCGCAGCTGCAAAGAAGGCACCAAAGTCGAGCCCATAAATGCCACGCAGCTAAAGCAAATCGTGGCCGGGATGGCGTGCCCGGAGAGGAAATAAAAGGCCGTCAAAATAACGATCAGGCAGGCCAAGGCAAAGATGATGCCAAACTCCAGGTTGCGGTCCGCCAGCCAGCCGCCGAAGGCATTGCCGATGGTCATGCCGATGCCATAGGCCATGAGCACCACCCAAATGAGGCTCTGATCCATGCCGGCAACCTCGGTCATGGTCCAAGAAATATAGGTATAGACGGAGAACATGCCGCCAAAGCCGACCACGCCCATGATGACGGTGAACCATACCTGGCTATTTTTGAACGCGCCGAACTCCGTGCGGATATCGGTCTGCTTCATCTCTGTCATGTGCGGCATCAGGAAGAACAACGCAATGGCGGTGACAATGCCCAAGGCCACGACCACCAGGTAGGCCGCCTGCCAGCCTAGCGCGGAGCCAAGGGCTTGGGCGGCCGGTACACCAATCACCGTGGCGATGGCCAGGCCCATGCCCACATAGGCCATGGCCTTGCCGCGACCGCCGGGAGGGGCCATGGATGCGGCAGAAAGGTTAGCTACGGAGAAATAAGCACCGTGCGGCACGCCCGCAATAAAGCGCGCCACCATGAGGATGGCGTAATTCGGTGCCAAGACCGAGAGGAGGTTACCCACCACGAGGAAGCCGATGAGCAGCAAGATCAGGCGGCGGCGCGGGAGCTTGCCGGTAAAAGCCGCAATCAGCGGGGCGCCTACCACCACGCCCATCGCATAGATGGTGATGAGCGTGGAGGCGTTTTCTTCCGAAATGCCAAAATCATCCGCGATGAGCGGCAGCAGGCCCATGGACACAAACTCCGTCGTGCCGATGGCAAACGCGCCCAGGGCCATGGCCACCATGACGATGGTGCGGCGGCGGGCGGTAATCTCCGTTTGCAACGGCAGCGGACGGCGGCGAATGCGGTGTTCGTGTGCGCTGCGCGGGCTGAGCTCATCGATGATTTTCATGGGGTGTGAGGGTACACCCCCACCTGCACCGGTAGCATGCCCGCAGCAGGGGCTCGTGAATATCTCCACCCCTCCCGCGCATGGGTGACAGCGGCCACGCAACCCTTTTCAAGGGGCGCAAATGGGGGATCACTATCAGCAAACTGGCCCACATGCCGCCCACAAAATCGGTAATCTGGGCACTTGAACAATTTTCCAACGTTAATTAGGAGAATCATGGCAAAGATTACGTGGACCCGTACCGATGAGGCGCCGCTGCTGGCGACCTACTCCCTCAAGCCCATCGTGGAGGCCTTCGCTTCCACCGCGGGCATCGACGTGGAAACCCGCGATATCTCGCTGGCCGCCCGCATCGCCGCGCAGTTCCCGGAGCGCCTGACCGAGGAGCAGAAGGTCGAAGACGCCCTAGCGGAGCTGGGCAAGATGGCCAAGACCCCGGAAGCAAATATCATCAAGCTGCCGAATATTTCCGCTTCCCTGGTGCAGCTGAAGAAGGCCATCGCCGAGCTGCAGGCCGCTGGCTATGACCTGCCTGATTACCCGGATAATCCTTCCACCGAGGAAGAAAAGGACATCGCTGCCCGCTACGATTCCGTCAAGGGCTCCGCTGTTAACCCGGTGCTGCGTGAGGGCAACTCCGACCGCCGCGCACCGGAGGCAGTCAAGAACTTTGTGAAGAAGCACCCGCACCGCATGGGCGAGTGGTCCAAGGACTCCAAGACCAACGTTGCCACCATGGCGGACAACGACTTCCGCCACAATGAAAAGTCCGTCATCCTGGAGAACGAGGACACCCTGTCCATCGTCCTCAAGACCGCCGATGGCGAGCAGACCCTGCTGCCGGAGCTGCCGGTTCTCAAGGGCGAGGTCATCGACGGCACCTTCATGTCCGCCAAGGCCCTGGATGAGTTCCTCATTGCACAGGTCAAGCGCGCCAAGGAAGAGGGCGTGCTCTTTTCCACCCACCTGAAGGCCACCATGATGAAGGTCTCTGACCCCATCCTCTTCGGCCACGTCGTCCGCGCTTTCTTTGCTGATGTATATGACAAGTATGGCGAGGAGCTGCTGGCTGCCGGCCTCAACGGCGAGAACGGCTTGGGCGCTATCTACGAGGGCCTGAAGAACCTGGACAATGGCGAAGAAATCAAGGCCGCTTTCGATGCCGCGCTTTCCGACGGCCCCGACCTTGCCATGGTCAACTCCCACAAGGGCATCACCAACCTGCACGTGCCTTCCGACGTCATTATTGACGCCTCCATGCCCGCCATGATCCGTACCTCCGGCCACATGTGGAATAAGAACGACGAGGAGCAGGACACCCTCGCCGTCATTCCGGATTCCTCCTACGCTGGCGTGTACCAGGCTGTTATCGAGGACTGCAAGGAAAATGGTGCCTTCGACCCGACCACCATGGGTACCGTGCCGAACGTTGGCCTGATGGCGCAGAAGGCCGAGGAGTACGGCTCCCACAATAAGACCTTCAAGATCCCGGCCGCGGGCACCGTTGAGGTTCGAAACTCCAAGGGTGAGGTCCTCATCTCCCACGACGTGGAGGAAGGCGATATCTGGCGCGCCTGCCAGACCAAGGACGCTCCGATCCAGGACTGGGTCAAGCTCGCCGTCAACCGCGCTCGCCTGTCCGGTATGAAGACCATCTTCTGGCTCGACCCGGAGCGCGGCCACGACCGCAACATCAAGTCCCTGGTGGAGAAGTACCTTAAGGACCACGACACCGAGGGCCTGGATATCTCCATCGAGGATCCGGTCACCGCTACCAAGACCTCCATCGAGCGCATCCGCCGCGGCGAGGACACCATCTCTGTAACCGGCAACGTGCTGCGTGACTACAACACGGACCTCTTCCCCATCCTCGAGCTGGGCACCTCCGCCAAAATGCTGTCTGTGGTTCCACTCATGGCCGGCGGCGGCCTCTTCGAAACCGGTGCCGGCGGCTCCGCCCCGAAGCACGTCCAACAGGTAGAAGAAGAAAACCACCTACGCTGGGATTCCCTCGGCGAGTTCCTGGCCCTGGCTGAGTCCTTCCGCCACGAGAAGCAGACCAACGGCAACGAGAAGGCCGGCGTCCTAGCCGCTACCTTGGACAAGGCCACCGAGCGCCTGCTCAATGAGGGCAAGTCCCCGTCCCGCAAGGTGGGCGAAATCGACAACCGCGGTTCCCACTTCTTCCTGGCCACCTTCTGGGCCGAAGAGCTGGCTAACCAGACCGATGACGCCGATCTCGCCGCCGCCTTCAAGGACGTGGCTTCCCAGCTGTCCTCCCAAGCAGACGAGATTGCCCAGGCGCTTGTCGACGCTCAGGGCAACCCCGCCGACCTCGGCGGCTACTACTGGCCAAATGACGAGAAGACCTCTGCCGTCATGCGCCCAGTTGCTAAGTTCAACGAGATCATCGACGGCCTGAAGAAGTAAGTCTTCCCAGGCGAAAGCCGCCCCGCAGCATTCATTGCTTTGCTGCGGGGCGGCTTTAGTGTGCGCGCGGGTTTAGAAGCTATCGAGCCAGGCGGCGTGCACGCGGCCGTCGCCATTTTCTTCTGGGTGGAAACTCAGCGCCGTCACGCGTCCTTCGCGCACGCCAACCACCGCGTCACCGCCTTCTCTCGGCACCGTCGCGATGATCTCGACGCCGTCGCCAACGCGGGTAACGATGGGCGCACGGATAAAGCTCGCCTCAATATCGAGAGTGTCCTCCCCCATCGCGACCGGCACGGTACGTTCCTCGGAAAAGCGCTGGTTGCCAAAGGCATTGCGGCGCACGGTCACATCCAGCAGCCCCAGGGTCTGCTGCCCCGGCGCGGGGTTATCGATCTGGCGGGCGCAGTAAATGAGCCCAGCGCAGGTCGCGAGCACCGGCAGGCCTGCAGCTGCGGCGTCGCGAAGCGGCTCGGCCAGATCGAAGCTGCGCGCCAGCTTGTCGATGACACTCGACTCGCCGCCCGGAATCACCAGCCCGTCCAGTCCTTCCAGGTCCCGCGGCACCCGCACCCGGCGCGTAGCAACACCGAGCCCGTCCAAAATGCGCAGGTGCTCCTCGACGCCGCCCTGCAGCGCCAGCACCCCAACGGTGGCTACCATCCGCGCTCGGCCAAGCGGTGCGGTGCGGGCACGTCGTTGACATTGATGCCCACCATGGCCTCGCCTAGGCCGCGGGAAAGCTTGGCTAGTTCGGCCGGCTGGTCGTAGAGGGTCGCCGCCTTGACGATGGCCTCCGCACGCTTGGCGGGCTCGCCGGACTTGAAGATGCCGGAGCCGACGAAGACGCCTTCGGCGCCCATCTGGCGGACAAGGGCGGCGTCGGCAGGCGTGGCCACGCCACCGGCGACAAAAAGCACAACCGGCAGCTTGCCGGTCTCCGCAACCTCTGCGACCAGGTCGTACGGTGCCTGCAGCTCCTTAGCCGCGACGTAGAGCTCATCGCGATCCAGGTGGCGCAGGCGGGCAATCTCGGCCTTAATCGTGCGCAGGTGCTTCACGGCCTCCGAGACATCGCCGGTGCCGGCCTCGCCCTTGGAGCGAATCATGGCCGCGCCCTCGGTGATGCGGCGCAGCGCCTCGCCCAGGTTGGTCGCGCCACAAACGAATGGCACGTCGAAGTCCCACTTATTGATGTGGTTGACGTAATCGGCCGGGCTGAGCACCTCGGACTCATCGATGAAGTCCACGCCCAACTCGCCCAGGATCTGCGCCTCTACAAAGTGGCCGATGCGGGCCTTGGCCATGACCGGGATGTCCACAGCCTCAACAATGCCCTCGATAAGCTCCGGGTCCGACATGCGGGCCACCCCGCCCTGCGCACGAATATCGGCCGGCACGCGCTCTAGCGCCATAACTGCCGACGCGCCCGCGTCCTCCGCAATGCGCGCCTGCTCCGGCGTGACGACGTCCATGATGACGCCACCTTTCAACATATCGGCTAGTCCTCGCTTCACGCGCGTAGTGGCGCGTCCTTGTTCATTTACCTGTTCAGTCATAGGTCACATAGTGGCCCACACAATTGGTACAAGACAAGAGCCATTTTCAGCGTGTTGGATTAGACCACTTATGATGAGGGAATGCCTCTCCGCCTCGATCCCTCCGATACGCGGCCACTGCCCGTGCAAATCGCCGCGGCCCTCCGCGCCCAGGTTGCCGCCGGCATCCTCCTGCCCGGCGAGCGCGTTCCCTCCACCCGTACCTTGGCCGCCCAGCTCGGCGTTTCCCGAGGCAGCGTGGTCACTGCCTACGAGCAACTCACAGCCGAGGGCTACCTCACGGCCGAGGTGGGCTCCGGTACTGTCATCAACCCGCTGCTCCCCCACGCCCGCGCGCCGCGCCCGGAGCCGGCCCCCGCACCGGCCGCCGAGCCCGAGCTGCTCTCGCTAACGCCCGGCCTGCCCGACACCGCGGGAATCCTCACCCCTGAATGGAGGGCCGCGTGGCGTGCTGCGGCCGTCGACCCCTCCGGAGATCTTCCTCGCGAGGTCGCCGCGCACCTGCGCCACATGCGCGGGCTTAACGTCGACCCAACCTGCGTCCTCATCACGGCCGGCGCCCGCGATGGCCTTTCGGTACTCCTGCGCGCCCTCGGCCGCCAGCTGCGTGTGGGCGTGGAATCACCCGGCTACCCCAGCCTGCGCCGTGTGCCCCACGCGCTCGGCCATACGTTGGTGGAAATCCCCACCGACCCCGATGGCATCACCGTCCCCACGGCCGATCTCGACGCCCTCATCGTCACCCCCAGCCACCAATACCCCTACGGCGGCTCGCTTCCTGCAGCCCGGCGCGCCGAACTCGTCGAATGGGCCCGCGCACACGACGCCCTCCTCATCGAGGATGACTTTGATTCCGAACTGCGCTACGTCGGTCAACCGTTGCCCGCCCTGGCCGCACTCGCCCCGGAACACACCGTGCTGCTGGGCACCTTCTCCTCGGTCATCTCCCCCTCCATCGCCTGTGGCTACCTCGTCGTCCCACCGCGCCTGCGCCCGGCCGTTGACCGCGTGCGCGAGGTCTTCGGCCAACCCGTCGGCTCCATCCCCCAGTCCGCGCTCGCCCACTACCTCGCCAGCGGCGCTTTACGACGCCACACCGGCCGCATGCGCCGCACCTATAAACGCCGCCGCAACCTAGTGGCCGAAACACTGGGCTCCATCGATGGCACCCAGCTCCTTCCCATCCACGGTGGACTCCACGCGGTCCTACTGTGCGACCCGGCCGTTGTCCCCCGCGCCGCCGCCCGCGGCATCAAACTCACCCCGCTGCGCGATTATTGGGGCGGGGCCGAAGCTGAAGACGGCGTCGTACTCGGCTTCGGCCACCTCAGCGATACCGAGCTACGCGAAAGCCTTTCTGCAGTCGCGGCGGCTTTACAGGGGTGATACCGTAAAGCCCACGTTTATAAACGAAAGGTAATAGATGTCTTTAGGTCCGATTGAGCTCCTTCTCATCCTCGTTTTCGTCCTTATCCTCGCTGGAATTATCGCCCTCGTGGTCAAGCTCGTGCGCAATAGCAATGACACCCGCGCGAATACTAGCCGCATTGCTAATCAGCTCGAGGAGCACGACCGCCGCCACTAAGAAAGACACCCCACCAGACCAAGCGCCACACCGACCGCTTGGTCTATTTTTATTCTCACGGCTGCCAGCGCGTTTCCACAAAATCGTTCGCTATATATACCGCTTGGTCTAGTCTTGCCAAGCATGACGACGAAATACGATAACTCCAATTCCAACTGGTCCTTCGCTACCCGCTCTGTGCACGCAGGCCAAAACCTCGACGGGCACCACAACGCCCGCAATGTGCCGATTTACCAGACCACCTCCTACGTTTTTAACGATGCCGAGCACGCGGCCAACCGCTTCAACCTTTCCGACGCCGGCCCTATCTACACCCGCCTGACCAACCCCACCCAGGACGCGCTGGAAGAACGCCTCGCTTCCCTCGAGGGCGGTGTCGCGGCCGTTGCCTTCGCTTCCGGCCAGGCCGCCGAAACCGCGGCCATTTTGAACCTCGCCTCGGCCGGCGACCACATCGTGACTTCCCCGCGCCTCTACGGCGGCACCTCTACCCTCTTTACCGTCACGCTCAAGCGCCTAGGCATCGATGTCACCCTCGTCGAGGACCCGGACGACCCGGCCTCCTGGCAAGATGCCGTACAACCAAATACCAAGGCCTTCTATGGCGAGACCTTCGGCAACCCCGTGGCCGATGTCCTTGATATCCCGGCCATCGCCGAGGTCGCCCACAATAACCAGGTCCCGCTCATCGTGGATAACACCATCGCCACCGCTGCCCTCGCCCGGCCGCTGGACCTCGGCGCGGATATCGTCGTGGTCTCCACCACCAAGTTCTACACCGGCAATGGCTCGGCCGTCGGCGGCGCGATTATCGACGGCGGCTCCTTCGACTGGACCGTCACCCGCAACGGCGAGCCCGTATTCCCCTATTTCGTCACCCCGGATGAGGCCTACCACGGACTCAAGTACGCCGATCTCGGCGCCCCAGCCTTCGCGCTCAAGGCCCGCGCCGGCCTGCTGCGCGATACCGGCGCCGCTATCTCCCCCTTCAATGCCTGGCTGACGCTGAATGGAATTGAGACGGTGGGGCTGCGCGTCGAAAAGCACAATGCCAACGCCCAGGCCGTCGCCGAGTACTTGGAAGGCCACGCCAAGGTCACCAAGGTCAACTACGCCGGCCTGGACTCCTCGCCTTATAAGGCCACCAAGGAAAAGCTCGGCTATGCCTATACCGGCTCCGTGCTCTCCTTCGACATCGACGGCGGCCGCGAAGAAGCCTGGGCGTTTATCGACGCCCTCAAGCTCCACTCCAACCTCGCCAATATCGGCGATACCCGCTCCCTGGCCGTACATCCGGCTACCACCACGCATTCGCAATCCGATGAACCTGCGCTGGCAGCGGCCGGCATTACCCAATCCACTATCCGCCTGTCCGTGGGCATCGAGCACATCGATGACATCATCGCGGACCTCGAGCTGGGCTTTAACGCGCTGGCATGAAGCTAGTTAGCATCGGCGATTTTCACACCGAAGCCGGCGCCACGCTTGCCGACGCCCACATTGCCTACCACCGCTTCGGCCACCTCCTCGGCGATCCCCATGGCGCCAATAACGTCATCCTGGTCGAACACGCGCTTACCGGTGACTCGAATGTGGCCGAGTGGTGGGCCGACCTAGTAGGCCCTGGCAAGGCGCTAGATACGACTAAGTGGTGCATTATCGCTACCAATGCACTGGGCGGCTGCGCAGGCTCTACCGGCCCGGCTTCTCCGCACCCAGACGATGGCCGTGCTTGGGGTTCGCGCTTCCCCGCGCTTTCCGTGCGCGACCTCGTTGCGGCCGAGCGTGCCGCATTGCACGAACTTGGCATCACCCACGTGCATGCCGTCATCGGCGGCTCAATGGGTGGCGCGCGCACGCTCGAGTGGACACTGATGCACCCCGATTTCCTCGACGCAGCCTGCGTCATTGCCGTTTCGGCCCGCGCCTCTGCTTGGCAGATTGGCATCCAGTCGGCGCAAATCGCGGCCATCGAGCAAGATTCGTTCTGGCACGGCGGCGATTATTACGCTTCCGCCCAGCGCCCGCGCGAGGGGCTGGCGGCCGCGCGTCGCATTGCGCACCTGACCTACCGCGGCGAACAAGAAATTGACGAGCGCTTCGGCGTTCAGGCACAGACCGGCGAGAACCCGCTCGGGCCTTACCGCCGCCGCGATAATCGCTTTGCCGTTAACTCCTACCTGGATTATCAAGGCATCAAGCTGGCCGATCGCTTCGATGCCGGCTCCTACGTCACCCTCACCGAGGCGCTCAACCGCCACGATATCGGCCGCGGCCGCGGCGGCCTCAACCGCGCGCTGGGCTCGTCCGAGGTGCCAACGATGGTCGTCGGCGTGGACACGGATATCTTGTACCCGTACCATCAGCAAGAACACATCTCGCGCAATCTGGGAAATCTGTTGGCTATGGCGAAGGTTGTCTCCCCGGTAGGCCACGACGCTTTTCTTACAGAATCACGCCAAATGGATCGCATCCTGCGCAACTTCCTCACCCTTTCCCAACCGGACCCGCGCATCGATTCTGCGGCCGGCGATCCGACTGAGTACACGATTTAAGAACCCGCCAAGTCTGGGATCGCCAAAGCCGCGCAGCGCGCACTAGCGGTAAGCGGTGCGGCACGCTGCGCTGGGACTATAGATTGACGGGGCGAGCAGAGGCAAGACGCGGCTCAGCGCTCTTCGCGCGGTGTAGCCCAGGGCGGGCGCCACACGATGCCTTCTCCAGGACGGCGCTCGAGCCGGCCACGGCGCGGCGGCGCATTGGGGTCATCGTCGTTCACAGCATTGTGATACTTGCACGCGATGGTGAGGTTTTCGGGATTCGTATCGCCGCCCAGCAGCCACGGGGTGAGATGGTGGACCTGGCATTCATCCGCCGGCGTGTGGCAGTCGGGCCACGGGCACACCGGGTTTTCTGCCATCGCCATTTGGCGTTGCTTCCATGTAGCCAAGCGCCGCGATTGATAGAGGTTTACGGGGCCGGTGACGGGGTGGATGAGGGTGAAAAGGCCGACGTCGGAAAGCGCGCGGCGGACAAGATCCGCACCAGATATCTGCGCGCCATTGGTCAGCTGCAAGGTGACGTCCTCGCCGTGGGTGACCTTCACCATCTCATTCAGGTTGAGCACCACATTGGTGGTGATTGTGGAAGTAGAGGCGCCCTCGGCAAAGACGCGACGAGCATCGGCGACGGTGGAGACGTGGTTATTAATTTCTGCAACCAACTCGGACTCGGCGGTAATTGTCAGTGTCCACAGGTCATCGCGGCGGCGGGTCAAGCGCACGCCTTCGGAGCGCTTGGTGGTGCGCTCCTCGCGCACTAGGCGGCGGGCGCGCTTTTCAATCTCGCTGGTGGAAAGGCGCAGGGAGCATAGTTCCTCGCGCAGCGCCCAGGCCGCCCGCTGAGTTTTCATCTTCTGTGCGAAGTGCTCGATAATTTTCAGCGCGTCGAGCGGCAGCGAAGTGCGGCGGGCGGCGCGCTGTTTGGCGCCAAAGGAGGTTCGGCCGAAGTAGGTATCGGCAAGGCGGGCGAACTCGGCGGCTTCACGATCGCTAAAGCCCTTATCGACGAGCTCTTCTACCGACAGCCCAACGCACTCCTCGATGAGCACCATCGGGGAGTTCACGGCAGCCAGGTAGTTCGAAATCATGGCCCCGAGCCTAAGACGGCCGTGCGTATCGGCGCGCGATGGCGGCCCGGAGCCTGTGGATAACCGGCCGAACCACACCCTTTCAGACCGACATAGGTGAAGGCTCTACAAAAACCTGTGGATAACTAGCTGCCGAGCGAGTCCACCGAAAAAGCCAAAAAGGCCATCGTGGCGCCGAGCAGGCCGGTAAAGCAGGCGTCGAAGCGGCGCGAGCGTACGGCCAGCACGCCGACGCGACTGGAATCACACGTCAGTCGGACCACGGTGAGCCACAGCAAGGCCAGGCCGAGGAGGAATGTGGCTCGCCGCCAGTATTCGAAGACGGCATAGCCGCCGGAGACGACCACGCCGGCCACGAAGAGGCCGATTGCTGCCCACTGCGCGGCGGGCGGCAGTGGGGAGGGCGCGAGCTCGGCGTCGTGCGGATTATCTAGATTCACGCCAACTTTTCCGCGCGCTCGACGATATTGCGCACCAAGAAGGCACGGGTCAGCGGGCCGACGCCACCTGGGTTCGGGGAAACGTATCCGGCCTTGTCCCAACAATCTGGGTGGATGTCGCCGGTGAGCTTGCCGTCGACGCGGGAAACTCCGACGTCGAGAAGCGCGGCGCCTTCCTTAATCATGTCCGCAGTGAGCATGTGGGGCTGGCCGGCGGCGGCAATGACGATATCGGCCTCGCGGGTCTCAGCGGCCAAGTCCTTGGTGCCGGTGTGGCACAGGGTGACGGTAGAGTTCTCGCTGCGGCGGGTAAGCATCAGGCCGATGGGGCGGCCAACGGTAACGCCGCGGCCGATGACCACGGTCTTGGCACCGTTGAGCTCAACGCCGAAGCGGCGCAAAAGGTGCAGGCAGCCGTTCGGGGTGCACGGCAGGGGTGCGTCCTCGTTGAGCACGAGCTTGCCCAGGTTAACCGGGTGCAGGCCATCGGCATCCTTGGCGGGGTCAATGCGCTCGAGGATGGCGTTTTCATCCAGGTGCTTAGGCAGCGGGAGCTGGACGATGTAGCCGGTGCAGGCACCATCGGCGTTGAGTTCATCGATGACGGCTTCTAGTTCTTCCTGGGTGATATCGGCCGGCAGGTCCTTGCGGATGGAGTTGATGCCAAGCTTTTCGCAGTCGCGGTGCTTCATCTTCACATAGGCTTGGGAGCCCGGATCCTCGCCTACGAGGACGGTCGCCAGGCCAGGGGTAATCCCCTTTTCCTTCAGCGCGGACACGCGCTGGGCAAGGTCGGAAAAAATCTCGTCGCGGTACAGTGTGCCATCTAGTTTGGTAGCGCTCATAGCCACCATCCTAGACTGAAGGCATGAGCCAGCTGCACATTGTCTTTGATAACCCAGTCATCCCTACTAATACGGGCAACGCGATTCGCACGGCCGCGGTGACGGGCGCGAGCCTGCACCTGATTGAGCCACTGGGTTTCAATTTCGACGATAAGCACTTAAAGCGCGCCGGTCTGGATTATCACGATTTGGCCGATGTGCAGATTCACAAGGACTTCCAGGCCTGCATGGACGCGCTGCCGGGCGCACGCGTCTTCGCGTTTACCACGCATACGGATAAGTGGTTTACGGATATCGAATACCAAGAAGGCGATGTCCTACTCTTCGGCACGGAGCCCACCGGCCTGCCGGAGGAGCATATTAACCATCCGCGCGTGACGGATCGTGTGCGCATTCCGATGGTGCCGGCGAGGCGCTCAATGAACCTGTCGAATTCGGCGTCGACGGCCGTATTTGAGGCGTGGCGCCAATTGGGATTTAACGGGGCGGTTTAAAATCCGGCAGTTGGCGGGAACGTAGCTGGGTAAGGAGTGCGGTGGCGTCGGCAAGCGTGAGGTTGCGCGCATCCATGCGCACCGGGCCCTGGACTAGGTCGAGGCCGACGGTGGCTAGGCCGAGCGCCTGGGAAATCGGCCCGCGACGGTAGGTCAGCTCCTGGATATGGGAAGTGTGGATGGCCTTGACGCGGCGATTGAGCCGGCCGTTGCGCACTATGACGTAGCCGCCGGTAAGCGCCACGGTTTGTTGGCGGTAGTCCAGCGGGGAAACCCACTTGGCACGGGCTGGCGAGGCGTAGGTGGGCGCGGCGTCGGCCGGCAGGAATTGCCGGGCTTGGGCGAGGGTACCCACCGGCAGGATGCGGGTGGAACCAGAAGCCTTCCCGCTTGCCGACGCCCCATACCCCGCCACCGAGACCCGTACCTCGTACCAGCCCAAGGGCCGCCAGAGGAACGGCTGGGTTATCTGTACGGCGTGGATGCGGTCGAGGCGAATGCTTTGGCGGCGGCGATCAGCCAGGCCGTAGGTGATATTGAGTACCTCGCCGTCGGTGCGGGCGGTATAACGCCAGGAAGAATCGAGCACGTTCCAGGCAGTGGGCAGCACACCGACGAGGATGGGCAGCGCGGCCGAGAGCGGCAGCCGCGTAACCACAACGAGGATAAGGAAGCCGACGAGGAAAAGCGTGGACGTGCGCAACGCGGCCGCAATCAGGGAGCGGGCGATGGGGATCTCGGGCACGAGAGCTGGTTCCTCGGCCGGTTCTTCAGCCGATTCCTCGGCCGGCGCCTCGGTTTGGGAGGTGGGAGCGCCGTGAACGCGGGCGAGGATGTCATCGCGTAGGGCCTCAGCGTCGGACTTTTTGAGGTAGGCGATTTCGATGACAGAAGATTGGCCGCCCGCAGTTTCCACCCGCACGGCCGCGAGACGAAAGAGGCGGGCGATGACGGGTTCCACGACGTCAACGGCCTGGGTGCGGTCATAGCGCGCGGTGCGCAATTGGACAGATAAGAGGCCGCGGCGCAGGGAAAGCTCTTCCGCGCCGAGCTGATAGCCCATGCGGCGCCACCATAGGCCGGAGGCAAGCCACACCACCGCGCAGACCGCGATGAAACCGGCGAGGGCAAGGGCGGTATCACGCAAGGCCTCGCCGCGGTGTTCGCCGGTAATAAAGGCGAAGATATCGCGCAGGGCCTCCATGTTCAGGTTGAGAGCGAAGGCTGCGATGAGGGCCAGAATGACCGACCACAGACGCAGCAGTGGGGTAAGGCGGTGGACGCGACGGAAGTTCGGTTGGGGGCTCATAGGCCGCTCATCCGTTCGCGGGCTTGGTGGGCAAGGCGGGTGCGGAGGGCGTCGGCAAGCGGGGCTTCCAAGCCTTTGATGGTGGCATCCGTGCTGGCCGAAGCCGTGTGGAGCTGCAGCTTTTTCAGGCCAAGGGCGCGGTCGATGGGCCCGGAGGTGACGTCGACGAATTGGATGCGGCCGTAGGGCACGACGGTGAAGGTGTACCAGAGCTTGCCGCGGGTGATAAGTAGCTCATCGTCGGTCTCGAGCCAGCCCATATTGCGCACTTGGGCAGGGATGAGCCAGAGCAGCCAGAAGAAAAGGGCAACGAAGATGCCGGCCGCCCAGTAGCACCACGGGGTCCACCAGAAGCCTGCAGCAGCGGCGGCCGCGGCGAGCAGAAACATCCAGCTCAGGTGGTGGATATAGCGCGAGGTCACAAGGCGCGGCGAGACGGGATTCATTTCTTCGCTCATAGCTATTGACAGTATCAATCGGGCCCATCCCTTGCGCACATTATCGTTAATCGATATTATCGAATTACGACAACATCGAAAGTCGATAAGGGATCGACGGAAAGGATTGTCATGACCACCCCACAACCCACCCCCAAGGCCGAGCGCCGCGAAATTAATGCGGCAGCCGGTCTCGCCCTCCTCACCATCATCATCCTCGGCCCCACCTACCTGCGCGATCTTGCCACCGGCCGCTTTTCCACCGCACTGAGCGCGGCCGTTCCGGAAGGCCTCAACAAGCACAACCTCGACGGTGGACCATTGTGGCTACTTAGCGCGGCGCTCGTCGTCAAGATTGCGGCCATCTTAATCATCGCGTTCTTTGCCTATCGCCTGGTTAAGCCGATGCTTCGCGGGCAGGTTTTTAATACGAAAAATATCCGCCCCCTAAATGGAATGACCATTGGCATCCTCGTCTGGTTTATCGGACGGTTCATGCTCGAAGGCCCAGGCAATAACTGGGCTTCCTCACAGCTTGGAATCGACTGGTGGGCCAGCCAGGATGGAACGTCGCTTGGCGAGCTTGCGCTTCCCTACCTTTTCATCTGCACCTTGCAGCTCTTCTCGGCCGCCATCAAGCGCGGCTGCAAGCTGGAAGAAGAGGTGGACGGCCTTGTCTAAGCCACAAGAACCCCAAGTAATCTGCCATCTCGACCGGATTATGCAAGAGCGCAACATTACCGGCGCGGCGCTCGCTAAAGAAGTGGGCATCACCCCAGTTAACCTCTCCGTTCTGAAGAATAATCGCGCCAAGGCCGTACGCTTTAGCACCCTGGCAGCGCTGTGCGTGGCACTGGACTGCCAACCAGGGGATATCTTCAGCGTCGAGTAGCAACCCTTGCCAGAGTGTTGGGTTTATGCAATACTTTGACTTATGTCCCCAAAGAAGAAGCCCTCCGCACCCATTTATAACCGGGTTCGTGTGCTGCGCGCCGAACGGGACATGTCGCGCGCGCAGCTGGCCGAGGCCATCGACGTCAACCCTCAGACCGTCGGCGCGCTTGAGCGCGGCGACCACTCCCCCAGCCTGGACCTAGCCTTCCGCGTCTGCGAGGTCTTTGACCTCCCCGTGGAGGCTATCTTTTCCCGCCAGGAATTTGCCCCTATGTCCACTGAAATCTATAGGAAGAATTCCTAATGGCTAACACGATTCCCGCCCCCGTTTCTCGCCGCAAGCGCCTGGTCCTGGCCGGCGACATTTTCCTCGGCCTGGCCATCGTGGCTGCGGCCCTGCACTTCTTCACGCTCGGCTTGTCTAACTTGCTATGGCCGATTGCCGGTATCGCGGCCACCATCTGCACCACGTGGCTCCGGCAGTCCATCCATCGCCTCGATGTACCCACCACGGAGATGGATGAGTACGAACTGCGCCTGCATACCGACGCCCGCGACACAGGACTTAAGACCGCAGTGGTTATTTCTATAGTGCTCTTTCTCGTCGCCGGCGCCACCGCATTCGGCCTGCGCTTTCTCGGAACGGAGCAGGTTGCAGCCGAGGAGGCGACCTCGGGGGCTAATATCGCCATCTTCTTTGCCAAGCTCATCTACATCCAACTGCTGTGGATTCCATTTGCGGTAGCCAAAGAATTGGCCAATAAACTCAACGCGGACGAGCTGCGCAGCGGAGGAAACTAGCGGAAATCGCGGGAGCCGCGGGACAGGAATTCGCCAAAGTCCAGTGGTTCGAGCTTGTCCGCGACCACGCTGACCGCCCCGGTAGCATTTTGTACGATGCCACGGATGATCATTGCGCGGGCGGTGCGGGCCACAACCTTGTGCCGCGACCACAATCCGGGCGAAACCATCACATTCATCAGGCCGGTTTCATCCTCTACACCCAAAAAGGTCAGACCTGACGCGGTGCGCGGGCGCTGGCGGTGAGTAATGATGCCAGCGATGCGCACGCGGGTGCCATCGGGAACATGGGGGAGCTGGGAGGCAGGGAGGACGTCGGCAAGCGAGGCACGTACCAGCTCCATCGGCTGCTGGTTATGGGTCACGCCCGTGGCGGCGACGTCGGTAGCCATAAGCTCGAAAGCGGACATACCGGGCAGGTGCGGTGCAGCCAGCGCGGAAGTGCCAGGCAGCATTCCCTCGCGCTCGGTGGCGGCAACTCCGGCCTGCCACAACGCTTGACGACGATCCAGCCCCAAGCACTCCAATGCTCCAGCCGTGGCCAGCGCTTCCACCTGCTCCACGCTGAGATCCGCCCGGCGCGAAAGATCGGACACGCTAGCAAAAGGCGCGGCCGCCTCCACGCGCTCGGCGGCGGACTCCCCTAGCCCCTTGATGAGGTTCAGGCCCAACCGAATCTCGCCCGACCTCGTCGCCCGGGCCTGCGCACCAGAATCATTGATACTCACCGGCAGCACCCGCACACCGTGGCGCCGGGCATCTTGGATGAGCGACTGTGGGGAATAAAAGCCCATCGGCTGCGCGCGCAGCAGGCCCACGCAGAATTCCGCCGGGTAGTGATACTTAAACCACGCGGAGAAATACACCAACGAGGCAAAGGACTGCGAGTGCGATTCGGGGAAGCCATAGGCGGCAAAGGCCACGATTTTGATCCACAGCTTATCGGCTAACTCACCCTCGATGCCATTGGTCTCGCGTAGACCGGCATAGAAACGACTGCGCAGCGCGGCCATCTTTTCCGGGGAGCGCTTCGACCCCATGGCGCGGCGTAAGTCGTCAGCCTCGGCGCCGGAAAAACCTGCCGCGTCTACGGCAATTTGCATCAGCTGCTCTTGGAAGAGCGGGATGCCCAGGGTTTTGCCCAGAGACTTTTCCAGCACGGGATGGTCATAGGTGACCTCTTCTAGGCCATCGCGGCGGCGCAGGTAAGGATGCACGGACCCGCCTTGGATGGGGCCGGGCCGAATAAGCGCGACTTCGACCACTAGGTCAAAGAAACGGCGCGGCTTCAAGCGTGGCAGCGTGGCTAGCTGCGCACGGGATTCCACTTGGAAGACGCCCACCGCATCGGCGCGGCAGAGCATGTCATAGACTTCCGACTCGGCGAGGTCGAGCTCCCACAAGTGCACCTCGCGGCCGGTGGTAGCGCGCACGGCATCGATCATGTGGTGCAGCGCCTCCAACATGCCAAGGCCGAGCAGGTCGAATTTCACTAGGCCGGCGGCCGCACAATCGTCCTTATCCCATTGCAGCACGGAGCGGTTTTCCATGCGGGCCCATTCCATGGGGACTACGTCCGCAATGGGTCGGTCACACAGCACCATGCCACCAGAGTGGATTCCTAGGTGGCGGGGCTGGCCGAGGAATTGCTCGGCCAATAAGGAGACGTCGGCAGGCGGCTCAGAGGTTCCTTTCGACCACGCATCGGCCGAGCCCTGCGGATACCCCAGCGCGCGGGCGGCATCGCGGGTCGCGCCCTTGCGGCGATAAGTAATGACATTGGCCACCTGCGCGGCTCGATCACGGCCGTGGGTGCGATAGACATACTGGATTACCTCCTCACGGCGGCCGGACTCGATATCGATATCAATATCGGGCGGGCCATCGCGGTCCGGGGAAAGAAAACGCTCGAAGAGCAGCTGTGCGGAAATAGGCTCGGCGTTGGTAATGCCCAGCGCGAAGCACACGGCGGAGTTAGCGGCCGAACCTCGCCCCTGGCACAAAATATTCTCACGCCGGCAAAAATCCACCAGGTCGCACACGATTAGGAAGTAGCCCGGAAAGCCTAGCTGCTTGATGACGCCCAACTCATGCCTAATCTGCTTCTTCGCCGCCTGCCTAATCTCGGCCGGCCGCGAGGCATAACGCTCCTTGGCACGGCGCCAGACCTCATGCTTCAGCCAGCTCATCTCGGTATGGCCCTCCGGAACGGGAAAGTGCGGCAGGTTCGGGGCAAGCGCATCCCAGGTAAAGGAACACTCGCGAGCCAGACGCACAGTTTCCGCAATAAGCTCCGGCCGGTCAGGCAAAAGCTGGGCCATCTGCTCGCCGGATCGCAACCACCCTGCTCCCATGGGGTGGGCGTGCGGAGCAGCGACCGCAAGAGATTCGCGGCGAGCCAAGGCGCGCTTGGCGGCGGCGAGCCGAGCTTGGTCGCGGGTCGCCGCCGCGGGCCGTGCGGTTGCGATGGCCCGCAGGTTATTGTATTTATCGAGGAAACGGTGCCGATCTGCGTCTTCAGGGGACATGCTGCACGAATATTCGAGAACTATGCTGTCTATTTTTATTCTTTCGAGCAGGTTATCGATTTCTGCTAACGCTTCCGGCCCCACCAGGAAGAAGCACTCCCCCTCCAGCTCGCGTGCCACCTCATCTAGTGGTGGATAATCCACCCGATCCTTCTCCCCCGCTTCCATCCGGGCGTGCGCAATAAGGCGCGATAGCCGGCGATAGCCTTCTGGGGTGCGCGCCAGCACAGTCACTGGAGCCTCCGCGAGCGATAGCTCCGCGCCATATACGGCCGGGAGATTCGCTTTAGCAGCGGCTTCAGCGAATTTCATGAGCCCATAAAAGCCATCTCGGTCCACAATGGCCAGCCCCTCGAGCCCCAGCTCCACAGCCCGGCCAACCAGCTCTTCCGGCTCAGCAGCGCCGTCAAGAAAGCTATACGAACTTACCGCGTGCAACTCCACAAAGGGGACAGCGGAATGGCCGCGCTGAGCAGAATCCGCTGGCCTATGAAGATGATTAACCGGCACGGGCGCAGCAGATTCGCGGCCAGAGAGGATGCGCTCCACCCGCGACCACGACAGTGCTTTTCCGCCATTAAATTCCACTCCACACAGCGTAATATCGAAATATTGTTCTATACAAGCCCGTAAGACGTGATGCCGACAATAGACAAAGCGGTTCGCTGATTGCTAAGTTGCTAGACAGTCAATTTATTTCCACTCCTACAAGAAGGGGAACCCCCATGCAGATCCGTCGCGTAGTGGCTGCTGCCGCCGCTGTAACTATCGCTTCCACCAGCTTGGTGGCCTGCTCCTCCGATGATTCCAAGTCCATCAAGGTGGGCACCACCGACGACGCCAAGAAGGCGTGGGTAGCGTTCGAGCAGGAAGCGAAGAACGCTGGCTATGACATTGAAATCCAGCCTTTCGCGGATTACAACACCCCAAACCAGGCTCTGGACCAGGGCGAGCTGGATACCAATAACTTCCAGCACCTGAAGTTCCTAGCGGAGTACAACCACGGCAATGACACCAACCTGGTGCCTATCGTGGCCACCGAAATCGTGCCGCTAGCACTGTTTTGGAAGGACCACGACTCCCTCGACGGCATCGAGGGCGAAGAGGTCGCCATCCCGAATGACTCCACCAACCAGGCCCGCGCCATCAACGTGCTAGTCCAGGCCGGCCTTCTTACCCTGAAGGACAAGGACAACCTAGAGCCCACCCCGCTGGATATTGATGAAAAGAAGTCCAAGGTCAAGGTCACCCCGGTAGACGCCGCACAGACCACGTCCGCACACGGCGAGGGCACCCCGGCGATTATCAATAACTCCTTCCTGGAGCGCGCCGGCATCGATCCGAAGACCGCCATCTTCCAAGACGATCCAAATTCTGAAGAAGCAGAACCGTACATCAACGTCTTCGCCGTTCGCGAGGAGGACGCCGATAACGAAGACATCAAGAAGCTTGCCGAGCTGTGGCACTCCGACGCCGTCCAGGAGGGCGTCGACGAAGACTCCGCCGGCACCTCCGTCGAGGTGGAGCGCAGCCAGGAGGATCTGCAGAAGATCCTAGATAAGCTCGAAGCAGATCTGGACTAATCACCCTTGCTTTTACCCCGCCGGAACCCCCGGCGGGGTTTGGCACTTTCCTAACTAAGGACGCAAACACGTGGCAGATTCCACTCAACGCGGCACCCGCATCGAGTTCCGCGAGATCACCAAGATCTTTAAACAGAAAAAGGCGCGAGTTAAGGCACTCGACCATGTCTCCATGACCATTGAGCCCGGCGAAATTGTCGGCATCATTGGCTACTCCGGCGCCGGTAAATCCACCCTTGTACGCATGATAAACGGCTTGGACACCCCGTCTGCGGGAGAGCTGCTGCTTGATGACACCAATATCGTTGGCATGTCCGAGAAGAAGCTGCGCGGCATTCGCCGCAATATCGGCATGATTTTCCAACAGTTCAACCTGATGAACTCGCGCACCGCGGCCGGCAATATTGAATACCCGCTGCAGCTGCAGGGCGTCGGCAAGCAGGAGCGCGCCAAGCGCGTGCAAGAGCTGCTGGATTTCGTCGGCCTAGGAGACAAGGGCAAGAGCTACCCAGAGCAGCTTTCCGGCGGCCAGAAGCAGCGCGTTGGCATTGCCCGTGCGCTGGCCACCAACCCTTCGCTGCTGCTTGCCGACGAAGCAACCTCCGCCCTCGACCCCACCACCACGCAGGAAGTCCTCGACCTACTGCGTCAGGTAAACAAGGAATTTGGCATCACCATCGTGGTTATTACCCACGAGATGGAAGTCGTACGCTCCATCGCCGATAAGGTCGCCGTGATGGAAAACGGCCGCGTCGTGGAACAAGGCAGCGTCTACGAGGTCTTTTCCAACCCACAGACCTCCGTGGCCGCCAAGTTCGTAGCCACCTCGCTGCGCAACGAGCCCGACGTCGTTGAAACCGACGATCTGCTCGCACACGAAGGCCGCCTGTTTACCATCAACCTCACCGAGGAATCCGGCTTTTTCACCGCCGCCGCCCGGCTCAAGGAAGCCGGCGTATCCATCGCCGTCGTCCACGGCGGCATCACCACGCTGCAACAGCATTCCTTTGGCAAGCTGACCGTACGGCTCAGCGGCGACAATAACGCCATCGAAGAGTTCTACCGCACGCTTTCTACCACCACCCAGATTGAGGAGATTGCACGATGACCGTCACCACCCTCGCCCAAGCCAACTGGGACCGCCTCGGCCCTTCACTGGCCGATGCCATCGTCGATACCCTCATCATGGTCTCGACTACCCTCATCGTTGCCGGCATCCTCGGCCTTGGCCTAGGCATGCTGCTCTATACCACCCGCACAGGCGGCATCCTGCAAAACCGGTTTGTCTATTTCATTGTCAACCTGCTGGTTAACTTCGTCCGCCCCATCCCGTTCATCATTTTGCTGGCCTTTGCCCAGCCACTGACCGTCATAGTGATGGGCGGGTCCATCGGCCGCGGACCGGCCACCTTCGTCATGGTCATCGCGGCGACCTTCTCCGTAGCCCGCGTGGTGGAACAAAACCTCGTGTCCATCGATCCCGGCGTTATCGAGGCCGCCCGCTCCATGGGTGCCTCGCCGTGGAAGATCATTACCTCCGTTATCATCCCGGAGGCCCTCGGCCCACTGATTTTGGGCTACACCTTCCTGTTTATCGCCATTGTGGATATGTCCGCTATGGCAGGCTACGTCGGCGGCGGCGGCTTGGGTGACTTTGCCATCGTCTACGGCTACCGCGCCTTCGAATGGGAGGTCACCGTCGTGGCCACGCTCATCATCATCGTGCTGGTGCAGGCCGCCCAGTTCTTCGGCAACTGGCTCTCCTCCAAGGTCATGCGCCGCTAGCCCCCGCTTGCCGACGCCGCCCTACCTCGCGACCGGCTCCACGCCGGTCGCTACGATGGCTTGGCCCGTCTTCGGGGCGTCACCACACGAGGAAACCACACCTTCTACCTCGCGCTCCTCGAGCGTCACGCGCCAGCGCCGGCCGTCACTGTGGCTGACCTCGCCGCTATCAGTGGCGGTGAGCTGGCCGTAGGAGAGGTCCTCGTCGGCGTCGATAAGCGAGCGGGCCACCGCCAACTCCGCCACCTGGCCGCGCGGGCCGAAAATACCGCGCCCGCGATTTACCGGGTAGAAATACTTCCCCTTCGCCGCCGCCGCAATCATCTGCGCGGCGGCTTCTTTATTCATTCGTCCAAAGGAATAGCCCCACGGCATGAGCATGACCGATGGCGCGAACCGGTGCCCCTTCGTGTGCGAGGTCTCCCACACCATATCTGGGTAATCCGCCACCAGCTCCGCGGCCAGCGGACGGCCCTTGACCGCACAACACGTATCACGCTTGGCATGCGTGCACACCAGCACCAGCGGCGTATCCAAAGCGCCGCCCCCATTGCGGCCAGGCCCGGTCAGGTCCAGATCGAGGATCTTTTCCGGCCCCGTCAGCAGCACGAGTTCCATCACGCCCTGCTCGGCCCACACCAGGTAGCAGCGATGCATCTTGCCTACCTGGCGGCCGTCACGGCCCGGCCGGCGGATAAGCTGCAGCCCCGCCACGCCCTTCAGCTTGGTCTTGAGCTGCGCCGTGAGCTCCGGCCCAAAGGTATCGCCATCGAGCACGTCTCGCGACCATCCGCCCGGCCACTCAAAAAGCACATAGACGGATTCCTTCTTGGCCGTGCCTGGCAGCGGCTCTACCTGGATATCTGAACAGAACTCGGTCATATACCTAAGCCTAACCTTTCTGCTTTTCAGCTCATACCCTTGGCCACAATTCGGCTACGAAATACCCCCTCGGCTATACAGTTCACGGCCGAAACTATAACCTAGGGGGTATGTTGAAAGTCCGTCTCGTCGCAACGCTTCTCGTCGCTGCTTTCCTCAGCGGCTGCGCCGCCCAAGAGACGGACCGCACCACCATGGCTGCATCTGCGGATAACTCCCGGCTCAATCCGCTAGGCCAGGCCAATATGGAAATGAAAACCCTCCGGCCGCAGGCCCCCTCCGAACTCACGGTGACCAACGTGCGCATCGGCCAGCACGAGGGTTTTGAACGCGTTGTCTTTGAACTCGACGGCGGCGGCACTCCCGGCTGGTTCGTAGACTATGCCGACTCGCCCACGCAGCAGGGTTCTGGCAAGACTATTGACCACTCCGGCGAGACCGCACTCAATGTCAATATCGACGGCGTGGTTTACCCCTTCGAGGCGGGGAAGGACGATCCCCGCATCGGCGTGGTGGATGCCCCCGTAGAGGGAGTCGTCACCCAGGTGGTCAACGGCGGTACCTACGAGGGCCGCTGCCAATTCGTCATCGGCATGACCTCGCGCAAGCCCTATTCCGTGCAGGTGCTCGATAACCCCACCCGCCTCGTAGTCGATATTCGCGATTAATAGGTCGCCTCCACCCGCCAGCGTCCGCCGGACCATACCAAAAGCCAGGCCCGCTGATGCTCTTCATAGTCGGCCTGCCCCACCACCTGCAGGCGCGCTACGTGCTGTGGGGTATTAGTCCACCACTGCGTATCCACCGGCCAGGGACCGGCCCAGCCCAGCACGCGGAAGCGATGCGCGCCCCAGCTCAATGCCACTGGCACCCCCGAAAGGAGAGCCTCGGCGGTGACAAATACTTCGCGACGAGCGGCATCGATAAGCCGGATACGCGCAGCCGGATGATTAGGCCCACCGCCCAAACGCGCAGGCAGGGGTGCCGGAATACGGCCGGGCCACTCACCTTGTGGCGGTGCGTCGCGCTGCTCACCATAAGGCACGTACTCGATGCGCTCGGCTACTCCACGGCCGCCCACCGCCCGCGGCTGCAGCACGCGGTCAACCCCCAGCTGCGATTGCACCCGAGCGATAACGCGCTTGACCTGCTCCTGCGATCCCTCCCCGCCCCATAGGCCGGTGGCGGACGGGGCGGCAACCTCTACCGGCTCCAGCGCGAGGCGGCGAATGGCCGCGCCCTCACCAGTAGCACGCGTGAGCCAGCCATCGAGCTGCCAACGCACGCGGTCCGCCGTGGCCTGCTCCGTCAACGCTTCCTGCGTGCGCCATACCCGCGCCAACTCCTCGCCGGTGCCAAACTCCGCCACCACGCGCAGCCGCAGGCACACCTTGCCGGCTTCCTCCAAACGAGCATGCAGCCGGGCCGCTAGCTGGCGGGCCGCGAAGGCCGCCGCGTCCACGCGCTCGATGCACTCTTCCATTTCCACGGCCAGGTCTGGGCGTACCAGTTCTGGGGCCACCCGCCTATCCGCACGAGCCTGGGCCAGTTCGTGCGCGCGACGCCCGGGCTCACCGAAACGGGTAGCTACCTGCTTAAACGGCAGTGCAGCTAAGTCGCCCAGGCGGCGCACGCCCAACTTATCGAGCTGCGCAACAAACCCAGCATCAAAGCCCAAGGCCTCATCGGCGGCGAGCACTCCTATGGGCTGGGTGGCCAAAAAATCCCGCGATTCGCCCTCTGGCACCACCGCGCCCATGCCACGGTACCGGGCCGCGATGACAGCCGTAGCAATCTCATCGGCGACGCCGAGGGTGGAATCGAAGCCGGCGTACGAAGAGGCGTCGACAAGCATCTCTAATGCTTTCTCCCCGTGGTAGCGCAGCGCCGCGCCCGCGTCCACAATGGCCAGGCCGGGGCGCAGCACCTCCACCGAGGACGCCACCGCATCCAAACCGGCTGCCACCTCCGCAAACGCCGCACCATCCCGGTCCGGGTTAGCCTCCACCACCGCCGCCTCGGGGCACAGCGCTTGGGCTTGACGCAGGCGCATCCCACGCCGCACCCCCGCCCGGCGCGCCGCTCTATCACATACCGCCACCGTGTGATTGCGCGCAATAACCATAGGGCTCTGCCCGCCGACGGCCTGGATGGGCCAATCCGGAAACCACACGGCCGCTACCCTCATACGGCCTCCAACCGGCGCCGCTGGCCCACCGTGAGCACCCCGTGCGAGGTCGCTTGTTTCGAGGTAACCTCCACGTCCATGTCCACGCCGCGAATGCGCCCACTGCCCTTGCCGACGCCCCGATAGGCACTCACCTGCGCCCCTATCTCCACCGCCGTGCCGGGCAAGCGCGTGCCCACCGTCAGCACCGCCGCACGCCCGCCGCGCACCTTCGCCAGTACCGGCCGGGCCTTAGTTGGGCTCACCTCGCCGGGTGGCCCATGGTGGATGACTAGGTCTAGTCCCTCCGCCAATACCCCTGTCACCATCCAGGAATCCACGCCCGGATCCGGCACGGTTACCACGCGTTCAATAGCCCCTTCCTCGGCCACTTGTGCGAGTAGCAAATCCGGCCACCCCACCACACCTACATACCCGCCGCGGGCGGTGAGGTGACAGATAAGCTCCACCACAAGCGCTGGACAGTTAGCACAGTGCACCACGTGCCGGCGCGCCAAGCCGCCCGCAGGAAGCAGACGTGCCAGGCCAGGAAGCGTATCTACCAGCTCCTCTTCCGGACCACGCTCCATAGCACGCATGCGGGTACGCAGCATCGCCACACGGTCCGACCTACTTAGTCCGGCCACCGCTTTTTCTAGGCGAACACTCGTTTGATTCACCCGAATAGTATGAACCCTCACCCGGACACATGCAAGTGTATGTTCGAATGGTAGCCTTAGCGGCATGAACTTCAACGCTGCCTACGGTGCCATGCGCGAGCACACCACCCCCATTCCCACTCCGCCATGGGTGCGTTTGGGTTCGTCCATCCTCATCGGTGCGGCCGTGGCGCTTTTGGCCAGCCGCGCACATATCTTTGCCGCACTGGTTGGAGCGCTCGTATGCCTTGTGGCGGCCTTCGTTCTCGTCTTTGCCCACCCCTACCGCCACGCGATGCGCGATTATGCCACCAAGCGCAATGTCACTCTGGTTCCTAGCATCGCACAGCTCGTGCCGCTGATGATTCTGTGGCTTATGGTGATGCTCGCTCCCATCGTGGCCCTGCCCGCGTGGGGTGCTGGCCTGGTATGGCTGGTGGTCTTTGGCCTGAGCTTTTTCGTCTTCCCCCACGTGGATGGCACGCGACGGCTCGCGTTTGCCTGATCTATACGACACTTTTCGGGGTTATCCACAGCTTTTCCGGCCCTAGTGCCGGGTGTGGGGCGGGTTATCCACAGAATCGGCCGCAGCGGTTGCGCCGGCCGTGCGCCGGTGTAGGTGCGCGTCGTAGCGTTGCAGGCATGAACGCACTCGAGACCTACCTCACTGCCTTAGGCCCCGGCATGGACATCATCGCCGGGTGCCAGGGCATGTCTGGGTCCGAGCTTATGGACCACGGCGCGCCCGATGCCATCGCGGCCGATCTGCTTCTTTTGTGTGAGAGCTACTTTGGCCGCACCAAATTTACCCGGCTGCAGCGCCGTGCTATTGCCGACGCCCGTCGCAACGCCCATTCCATCGCCACGCTCACCGCCCTAGAGCGCATTGTTAACCGCGCCCCGAGCAAGAAACAGGCCTGGGAGCTACGCGCGGAGTGCTGTGCAATGACCGGCGCGATGAGCCATATTCTTAAACATGCTCGCCGGCGCCTGCGCGAGATGAAAGACAACACCGTTACTCCAGGCGTGCGCACTTACCGACGCCCCAATGACTACTGGACGCTGGCCATCACCGGAACCTCTAGTTTCATCGCGGATCTCAACGCCGCGCTGGCTGCGACAGGAAAGCAATCGCTCGAGGCGGTAGAAAAATCTTTTTTGACCAGGCAGCGGCCGCGCGGGCAGAGGTGATAACCAATGCCATCGTGCCATTAGACAAATTCATTCGCATCCGCGACGGCCATGGCGACGATATCGAACTCGACCTGACCAATGGCGCCACCATTACCGGAACCGAATATCTGCGGCGCGTACTCAACGACGTCGGCTTTTCTGGCGATAGAGAAACCGGCTACGTCACACTCGTGCACCCCGAAGAAGGGCCGGTCAACCTCTACCGCACAGCGCGCGTGGCCAATGACAAACAGCGCATCATGGCCGCTGCAGAAAACCCACGCTGTGCCTGGCAGGGCTGCAACCAACCGGCCGACCTCTCCCAGGTCCACCACCTCAAGGCGTGGAGTAACGGTGGGGAGACGAATATGAAAAACCTGGTCATGTGCTGCGCTTACCATAATGGCGTTAACGACGATGACCCCAACGCTCCGCCCCGGCGCGGCCGCCTCGAGCGGGTGGGCGGGCGCATTGTGTGGCGGCCGCCGTTTACCCCGCGTGAATAAACACGCTCCTCAAACGCGCGAAAAGGCGCTCAGAGATAGCCTGAGCGCCTTCTACGCATGCCGTTTTATTCCCACTCGATGGTTCCCGGTGGCTTGGAGGTGCAGTCCAAGACAACGCGGTTGACGTCCTTCACCTCATTGGTGATGCGGGTAGAAATTTTCTCCAGTACCTCGTATGGCAAGCGGGTCCAGTCCGCAGTCATGGCGTCCTCCGAGGACACCGGGCGCAGCACAATCGGGTGACCGTAGGTGCGGCCATCACCTTGCACACCAACGGAACGGACATCAGCCAGCAGCACGACCGGGCACTGCCAAATCTGGTCATCCAGGCCGGCATTGGTCAGCTCGGTGCGGGCAATGAGGTCCGCCTCACGCAGCGTCTCCAAGCGCTCCTCGGTTACCTCACCGATAATGCGGATACCCAAACCTGGGCCTGGGAATGGCTGACGGCTAACGATCTCTTCCGGCAAGCCCAGCTCGCGGCCGACGGCGCGCACCTCGTCCTTAAACAGCAGGCGCAACGGCTCAACCAGTTCGAACTCCACGTCATCCGGCAAACCGCCGACATTGTGGTGAGACTTAATATTCGCCGTGCCATCGCCGCCGCCAGACTCGACAACGTCCGGGTACAGCGTTCCCTGGACGAGGTAGTCGACGGTGGAGCCTGCGGGGGCGTCGTCAAGCACGCCTGCAACCGCGCGCTCAAAGGAACGGATAAACTCCGCGCCGATGGCCTTGCGCTTGGCTTCTGGGTCGCTAACGCCTGCCAGCTTTTCCAGGAAGGCAGCGCGCTCATCCGCAGTCACCAGCTTCGCGCCGGTGGAGGCAACAAAGTCCTTTTCCACCTGCTCACGCTCGCCGGCACGCAGCAAGCCGTGATCTACGAAGACACAAGTGAGGCGATCACCGATGGCACGCTGCACCAGTGCGGCCGCCACAGCAGAGTCCACACCGCCGGAAAGGGCACAGATGGCGCGGCCTTCCTCGCCCACCTGGGCGCGGACATCGGCAATGAGCTGCTCGGCGATATTATCGGCCGTCCAGTTCTGCTCTAGGCCGGCAATCTCGGTCAGGAAGCGGGTAAGCACTTCCTGGCCGTGCGGCGAGTGCTGCACCTCAGGGTGGTACTGCACACCGGCCATCTTCTTTTCCAGGCACTCCATTGCTGCAACCGGAGCACCGGCCGAGGTGGCCGTAACCTCAAAGCCTTCGGGAGCGGCAGATACGGCATCGCCGTGAGACATCCACACCTTGTGGGTAGCCTCCAGGCCTTCGTGAAGTACGCCGCCCTTAACATTCATATCGGTACGGCCGTACTCACGCTCGCCAGTCGACGAGACGGTGCCACCAAGAGCATGGTTCATGGCTTGGAAACCGTAGCAGATGCCAAAGACAGGAATGCCGAGCTCAAGCAGCTCCGGCTTCAGGGCCGGGGCACCGTCAGCATAGACGGAGGACGGGCCGCCCGACAGGATAAGCGCGGCGGGATCTTTAGCTTTGATTTCCTCCACAGACGCGGAGTGAGGGACAACCTCGGAGTAAATCTTGGCCTCGCGCACGCGACGGGCAATAAGCTGCGCGTACTGAGCGCCAAAGTCCACAACGAGGACGGGGCGCGGGGTAGTATTTGGCTTAGTCACGCCCCATAGTCTAACCCACTAGACTGATAGCTTATGAAGCGCTTGGCTATTGTGCTCGCCGCGAGCCTGTTGTTGTGCGGTTGTGACTCGACCCCAACTACGGCCGAGGTGACGTCTGCGCTGGATGAACAAGGCCCGCAACAGGTGACACTTCCGGCCGCGGAAGTCTTTGGAAGCGAGTGGGACGAGTGGGCTCCCTTATGCGGCACTCAGCAGGCAGAGCGCATGGGATACCCAGAAGTAGCGCATAATTCGGTAGTGCTGCGTGCGGAGGGGGAAAAGAAGGTTGTAGAACTCAATCCTGCGGGAGCACGCGTGTGCCCAGCCCACAATGCAGGACAATGGCGGCCGATGTCGCGCGAGACCACATGGAGGAGGGAAGGCGGTTGGCAGTTGGTTTCCTAACCACTCTCCTTCTCCGCCACGCTCTACCTCTCCAGAGGAAAAGAAAGCTTGAAGACAAAACGCGGCTGCGCCAAGAAAGCACAGCCGCGTTCGAGATTGCCGATTAGTGGCGGACGGCGAGCTCGACCTTCTGGAAGGACTTCAGGTCGGTGTAGCCGCACTTTGCCATGGAGCGGCGTAGCGCGCCGACCAAGTTGGTGCGGCCGAAGGGCTCGCTGGAAGGGCCGTGCAACACCGTTTCAAGCGAAGGAGCGTCAGACTCTTCTGCAGCTTCGGCCGGGGTACCGGCGGTGAGGAAATCAACATCCAAGTCAGCATCAGCTCCGGAGAACTGGACGAAGCCGCGGGGGAAACGCGGGTGGCCGGCCGTGGCGGGCCAGTACCAGCCTTTACCGCCGGCCTCGCGAGCTTGAGCAAGCAGTGGGCCGAGAGCGACACTGTCGGCGCCACAAGCAAAAGCCTTGGCAATATTGCCGGAGTTTTCAAACTCGGTATCGGCGATAATGTGCACGTAGCGGCCGCCAGTCTCGTCGAGGTAATCGCGGCGGGCTGCGGCGGCGTCGGCAATCGCGGTGGCCATGGCCGGGTCAATACCAACGGTCTCGGCGTTGGTCGTCACACCAGCGCCTACGATAACGCCGGCCGCGCCGGTGCGCATCAGGTGCAGCGCGGTGGTGTAGTCGGTAACTCCGCCCGCGATGACCGGCACATCCAGCGATCCGATGAACTCCTTGAGGTTCAGCGGCTCGCCCCCGGTAGCCACGTGTTCGGCCGAGACCAGGGTGCCCTGAATAAACAGCAGCTCGGCACCGGCCGCGATGACCTTCGGGGCCATCTCGCGAGCATTTTGCGGAGAAACACGCACAGCGACGGTGACTCCGGAGTCGCGGACCTGGGAGATGCGTTGGGTGAGGAGGGCGTCGTCAAGCGGTGCGGCGTGCAGCTCCTGAATGATGGAGTTATCGCCCGGCTGCGAGTAAATGCGAGCTAGAGCGCCCTCGAGGTCCTCGTGGCGGCCCCACAAACCCTCAGCATTAATGACGCCCAGGCCGCCCTGCTTGCCCATCTCGATGATGAACTCGGGGGTGGCGAGCGCATCAGTGGGGTGGGACACGAAGGGGATGTCGAAGGTATAGGCGTCGATGTGCCAGGTGGTGTCCACGTCCTTGGAGGAACGGGTACGGCGCTGCGGCACGATGGATAGTTGCTCTAGATCGAAGGTACGACGGGCCTCGCGGCCGATGCCAATTTCGGCGTATTCACGCATGATATTCCTAGCGGTAGTTTGGTGCTTCTGCGATTTGCTGCAGGTGGTGCGGGTGGGATTCCTTTAGGCCCGCGGCGGTGATTTGAACGAAGCGCTTGGTCTTCAGCTCGGCCAGGGTGGCGGAGCCGGTATAGCCCATGGAAGCGCGCAGGCCGCCGATAATCTGGTGCACGATGGCATCGATATCGCCGCGGAAGGGCACGCGGCCCTCGACGCCTTCCGGAACCAGCTTGTCCTCGCTGCGGACGTCGGCCTGGAAATAGCGATCCTTGGAATAGGAGCGCTTCTCGCCGGAAAGTCCACGGCCCTGCATGGCGCCCATGGAGCCCATGCCGCGGTAGCGCTTGTACTGCTTGCCCTGGTAGACCACGATGTCACCGGGGGCTTCGGTGGTGCCGGCAAACATGGAGCCCAGCATGACGGTATCGGCGCCGGCCGCCAGGGCCTTGGCGACGTCGCCGGAGTACTGCATGCCACCATCGCCGATAACCGGCACACCGGCCGGGCCAGCTACTGCGGCGGCCTCCATCAGGGCCGTAATCTGCGGCGCGCCCACGCCGGCGACGACGCGGGTGGTGCAAATGGAGCCCGGGCCGATGCCGACCTTGATGGCGTCGGCGCCGGCATCGATCATCGCCTGCGCGGCCTCGCGGGTGGCGAGGTTACCGCCGATGACATCGACCTTGGAACCGAAATCCTTTTGCACGCGGGAGACCATTTCCAGCACGCGGTTGTTGTGGGCGTGGGCGGAGTCGACGACGAGGGCGTCCACGCCGGCGTCGACAAGCGCGGCGGCGCGCTGGTAGGACTCTTCCCCGGTACCGATGCCGGCCGCAACCAACAGGCGGCCGGCCGAGTCCTTGGACGCGTTAGGGTACTGCTCGGTCTTGACAAAGTCCTTGACAGTAATCAGGCCGGTGAGCTTATTATCCGCATCGACGATGGGCAGCTTTTCCACCTTATTGGCCGAAAGCAGTTCGAGGGCTTCCTTCTTGGATACGCCCTCGCGCGCAACGACGAGCGGCATGGCCGTCATGACCTCGCTGACCTTGCGGTCAAAGTCAGGCTCGAAGCGCATATCGCGGTTGGTGCAAATGCCCATCAGGGTGCCGTCCTCGTCTACCACCGGCAGGCCGGAGATACGGAAGCGGGCGCACAGCGCGTCTACCTCCCCAATGGTCATATCCGGGCGGGCGGTGATGGGGTCGGTGACCATGCCGGACTCGGAGCGCTTGACTATTTCTACCTGCTCGGCCTGGTCCTCGGTAGACAGGTTACGGTGCAGCACGCCGATGCCACCCTGGCGGGCCATGGCAATGGCCATGCGGGCCTCAGTCACGGTATCCATGGCGGCCGAGGCAAGCGGGACGCCGAGGCGAATATTGCGGGTAAACTGCGCGCCGGTATCGACCTCGGAGGGCACGATATTGGATTCGGCGGGCAACAGAAGCACATCGTCAAAGGTCAGGCCGCGCAGGGCTACCTTGTTCGGGTCATCTCCACCAGTATGAATACGGTTCTCGCTCATCGAGGTCTCTCCTTAACAGGTTTAGCGGCTACCACAACTGTAGTGCTTTGCCGGCCGACGACACCATTTGGGCAGGGGTAAATTGCCTCGGGAGGGTAAGTTCAATAGGCTCGCAGGCGTGAACTTCTTCGCCAATATGCCCCGCGATCCTTTCGCCGATGACCCGAATGACCCCGCCTCCTTCCTGGAGGAGGACGAGCAGGTCATGCCGCTTACTGACGACGATAGAATCGCCATCATCCACGACCTCGCGCTGGTGCAGAAATTCGCGTCCATCCTCGGCCCGCGCGGCATCGATGGCATCTTCTTCCTGTGCGAGGATTGCCAGGAAAACCACTTCTATGAGTGGGATATTATGGCCGCCAATATGCGCGCCACGCTCGAAGGGGAGCTAGCGCCGGTACATGAGCCGGGCGCCGAGCCTGATCCCTCCCGCTATGTTCCCTGGGACTATGCCTTGGGATACTTGGATGGCCTAGAGGGCCGCTAGCTTCTACTGCTGCTGGCCCAACTCGATGGTGGTCGTCGGCTCACCCTCAACGTTGGGGTTGGGCTGCGGGTTAGGCTGCGCCTGCTCAGTGATCACCACAGTTTCGGTGGCGTGCTGAGTTTCGGTCACGGTAACCTGTTCCGGCTGCTGTTCCGGTTGGGAAGCTTCTTCCGCCACGGTTTCGGTGGCGGTCTCCGTCACGGTGTGCGGGGCGGGCTTCGGGTGCGCAGAGCGCTTGTGTTCCGCCTCGCGGTTGGCGGCGATGGCCTTTTCTTCCTTGCCTTCGGCCGCGTCCAGCTTGGCTCGGGCATCCCTCATCAGTTCCCGAGCGCCTTCAATATCGCCTTCGGCCGCGCGAGATTCCATCTCTTCCAGCGTTCCGGCCAGCTCTACATTGCGGGTCTTATCCCCTTTATCAAAGGTTCCGGCATGCAGCATTGCGCCACCGGCTCCAGCAATGACTAGGGTTGCAGCGGCCGCACCAATGAGACCATGCACGAAAGGCCCGCCGCGGCGACGCTTGCGCGCCTTACCAAGGTCAATAACCTCAGGCTCCGCCTCAGCGCCTTCTACCAGTGGGGCCGGGGGCATCTGCTTGTCGACGTCCCCCTTTAACTCCAGCAGCAACCCCGCCAGGTCATCCTGACGGTCGGAAGGGACGTTCCCCTTCGAAAGCTCAGTGAGGAATGCATCATCATCGACCAAGGGCTGGAGCTGGTCCGCTAGGTCGTCGTTATCGCCGTGGTGCTTAGGAACCATGATGGTGTCTCTCCCCCTTCCTTTCTGTTATGAAATACCTGCTGTGAGATTGGGCCACAAGCCCCTTAGTGTGCAGCTTCCTGCGCGACTTGGAGGGTCTTTCGCAATTGAGCTAGTGCTCGGTGTTGTGCCACACGGACCGCGCCTGGAGTGGAACCCACAATTTCCGCAGTCTCTTCTGCTGACAAACCGTTGAACACGCGCAGAATAACGATGTTTTTCGCCTTATCACTTAATGTATCGAGCAAGGCGCGCATTCTGTTACTACCATCGGCCTCTAGCGCCCACTCTTCAGGAGTGGCTTCACGCGCGGAGTCTTCCGGAATTTCTTCGGTAGGCGTGGACTTATCGCGGCCCATCGCGCGGTGAGCATCGGTGACCTTATTAAATGCGATGCCGTAGACATAGGCCATAAAAGGACGGCCCTTGTCCTCATAGGAACCAATCGAGGTAGCCACTGCTAGGCAAATCTCTTGGGCCACATCTTCCGCGGTGGGTTGGCGGCCGCCCCCGATGCGGGCGCGGCAGTAACGCAGGACCTGCGGGTGAATGATCTGCAGGACTTTTTGCAGCGCTCGACGGCTGCCGTCGACGGCATGCGGAACGAGATCCGCTAGCTCCTGTTCCCTATCGCTCACGTATGCACCCTCTGAGATGTTTTCGACCGGTAACTAACCATATTGGCACACGGGAAGTTTATGCAAAGGCAACGCGCAGCCCCATTAGCTATGCAAGCTGAACGGCAGAAAATTCACAAACCGTTAACCTTCGGCGTTTGCGCTGGTAAACCGTGGTGTCGGTGAAGGAATTGCGAGGACAATACTTAAAAGTCAAAAATCGGTAACCCACCGTTTACCCACGCGCGAAACACTACGTGAGGTTGCTTTCGCGATACTGCGGAAGCCACACAAGAATTCTCGCCCTTACAAAGGAGCTTAGTAACGTGTCTCAGCCTCATTTGCTTCCTGGTCCCACCGCTGACCTGTGGGATTGGCAGCTACAAGGCGCCTGCCGCGGAGAAAACTCGGACGTATTTTATCACCCAGATGGCGAGCGCGGCCGCGCCCGCGCCCAGCGCGAAAACCGCGCGAAGGCAATCTGCAACTCGTGCCCAGTCATTGAAATGTGCCGCGAGCATGCTTTGCAATCCGCCGAGCCCTACGGCGTCTGGGGCGGAATGAGCGAATCCGAACGCGTGGTAGAGCTTCGCCAGCGTCGCCGCGCCGCCGCGCCGGTCAACGCTTAAGGTAGGAAAGCTAGGGGGAGACGAGGGCGTCGGCAAGAAAGCGCCCCGTCACTGAGCTTCGCCGCTCGGCCAAAGCGGCCGGTGTACCGCTAAAGACCACCTGACCGCCGGCCGAACCGGCTCCGGGGCCCAAGTCAATGACGTGATCCGCATGGGCAATCACAGCAAGATTGTGATCAATGCACATGACGGTATAGCCGGACTCCACCCGTTCATCACGCCCGGCTCCACGTAGACCACACCGGCGCCGTTGCGCTTGGGGCAGGCACCCTCGGAATTCGCGGAAAAGAGTACGGGTTTGACGCCATTGGCCTTGCGAATGGGGTCGGTATCACCGGTGACCTAGATGTATTTCACGGGCCTAGTCTAGGCACAACAAAACCCGCCGCGCGCAAAGCGGGGCGGGCGATGTTGGTAGCCAGTTTAGTGCTGGTGGCCGTGTCCGGCGTCAGCAGGCTGCTCTTCCTGTGGCTTTTCCACCACGGAGGCCTCGGTGGTAAGAACCATGCGGGCCACGGAGGTGGCGTTGACCACGGCCGAGTGGGTGACCTTGACTGGGTCAATGATGCCGTTATCGATGAGGTTGCCGTACTCAAGGGTATTGGCGTTAAAGCCTTCACCGTTGGTCATCTCGGCAACGCGGGAGACAACAACTGCGCCGTCAAGGCCAGCATTTTCGGCGATCCAGTATGCCGGGCGGGTCAGGGCACGGGCGACGGCGAGGACGCCGACCTTTGCCTCACCCTCGAAGCCCTCGGCGAAGGACTCGAGTTCCTTGGAAATCTGGACCAGCACGGAGCCGCCGCCGGCAATGACGCCTTCTTCAACGGCCGCGCGGGCCGCGTTGATGGCGTCTTCGACGCGCAGCTTGCGCTCGTTGACCTCGGTCTCAGTGGCGGCGCCGACGCGGATGACGGCCACGCCGCCGGAGAGCTTAGCCAGACGCTCCTCCAGCTTTTCCTTATCCCAGGTGGAGTCGGTGCGCTCGATTTCGCGGCGGATCTGCTCGCGGCGCTCCTCTACCGCTTCAGCGGTGCCGCCACCATCGACGATGACAGTGTCTTCCTTGGTGATGGTCACGCGGCGAGCGGAGCCCAAAACGTCGAGGCCAGCCTCGTTGAGGTTAACGCCCACCTCTGGGTCGATGACGGTGGCGCCGGTAACGACAGCCAGGTCATCCATGAAGCCCTTGCGGCGCTCGCCAAAGTACGGAGCCTTCACGGCCGCGACCTTGAGCACCTTGCGGATGGAGTTGACGACGAGCGCCTGCAGCGGCTCGCCCTCAACGTCTTCTGCGATGATGAGGGTTGGGCGGTTGGTCTCGGCGATCTTCTCCAGCAGCGGCAGGAAGTCCGGCAGGGAGGAGATCTTATTGCGGACGAGGAGCACAGCGGCGTCGTCCAGCACGGCGTGGTAGGTCTCTTCCTCCGTAGCGAAGTACGGGGAAAGGTAGCCCTTGTCAAAGGAAATGCCCTCGGTGACATCGACGGCGGAGTCGATGGTCTGGGATTCTTCGACGGTAACCACGCCGTCCTTGCCTACCTTGTCCATAGCACCGGCAACCATCTCTCCGACCTCCGGGTCGCGGGAGGAGACGGTGGCTACCTGAGCGATTTCGGACGAGGAGTTGACCGCAGTGGCGCGGGCCTTGAGCTCCTCGACGGCCTTTTCGGCCGCCGCCGCGATGCCGCGGTTAAGCTCGATTGGGTTAGCGCCGGCTGCAACGTTGCGCAGGCCTTCGAAGATGAGTGCCTGGGCCAGCAAGGTGGCGGTAGTGGTGCCATCACCTGCGATGTCATTGGTCTTGACTGCAACAGACTTCACCAGCTGGGCACCAAGGTTCTCGAAGGGCTCCTCGATGTCAATATCGCGGGCGATGGTCACGCCGTCATTGGTGACGGTGGGGCCACCGAAAGCCTTGGACAGCACGACGTTGCGGCCGCGCGGGCCGAGGGTGACCTTGACGGCATCAGCCAGCGTATCGACGCCGCGCTGGATTCCCTCGCGGGCTTCTTGGTCGAATGCAATAAGCTTTGCCATAAGTGGGCCTACTTCTCGATGACGGCGAGCAGGTCACGGGAGGACAGCAGCAGGTACTCCTCACCGTTGTACTTCAGCTCGGTGCCGCCGTACTTGGAAAAGACAACGGTATCGCCCTCGTTGACGCCTACCGGGGTGACCTCACCCTTGTCGTTGGTGCGGCCTGGGCCTACTGCAACGACGGTAGCTTCCTGCGGCTTTTCCTTAGCGGAATCCGGGATAACCAGGCCGGAAGCGGTGGTGGTTTCAGCTTCTACGATCTGTACGAGGACGCGGTCCTCGAGAGGCTTAATGTTTGCCATGATGTTTCCTCCGTAGTGTTCGTATGCGCGCCGGTATGGCACGCGCGTGCCGGTTGTGGATGTCCAGCACAGCCGTCGTCGCGGGTGAACAACTGTGGGTCAAACAACCTGATTAGCACTCTACCCTCGTGACTGCTAACCCTCAACAATGACCCGGCCCACATTCCTAAGCCCTCAGCGATCCTTTCAGCGCTCCCGATTCCCCGCGCGTACAAAGCCGGCAAGCGCCAGCTTGACGACGCCCAGGGCGAGAAACATCGCACCAAAAATTACGGCAAAGGCCGGCCACCACAGCTGCTCCACCACCGTCCGGCCGAAAGGAGCCTGTGGGGTAAGCAGGTGATGGAGTGGGAGGAGCGTCGTCAAGCACAGTGCACAGACCACGCCGGCCGCGGTCAGGGTGAGGCAGGCCGCCTCCCCCACCTGCACGCGGATCCAGGCTAGAGGAGCGGCGCCGGCGAGGGTGAGGCCGCGGATATCGGAGGCAATGCGCCCGTGCATGAGCAGCGAGGTGAGCACGGCACTCACGATGCTGGGGGCAAAGACAGGCCCTAAAAGGGCGACGAAGACCTGCCAGGACGATAGGGTGCCGCCGGCACCTGCGGCGCTTTCAAAGCGCAGGCCAGAGCCTACGGCGACGATAAATCCGCCGACGAGGACCCACGGCACGATGTGCGGGGTAGAAAAGTTGCGACGCACGCGCACATTGGCCCCAGCGATGCCGGCCGCGCGGGTCCATTGGTCGATAGCGGGCATAAGCCAGGGCCAAAAGAGGGCGACGAGGATGACCAAGCCCATCTCGGCCGAGAGAAGGTCGCCGGGATCGGCAATGTGCAGGCACCCGTAAACCGTGCTGCCGATGGCCGCGGCTGCAAGTACGAATTTCACCACGGTCCAGGCCGGGTGTGCGGTGGTGCGCGGCCGGAAGACTCGGCGCAGTGGAGGCAGCGCGCCAACTAGCGCTGCGGACATGCAGACTATGACCGCAATGACCGTGACCTGGCCGGTAATGGCAATGTCGGGCATGGGGATGCCATCGCTGCGTAGCGCGCGTACGCACGGAGCGAGCAGCGGGCCGGCCGGCAGCACGCCAAGGAGCCCTGCGGCCGCGCTGACTACGGCGACCTGGCCCAGGATGAAGGAAATAATCATCCACCCGGGCATGCCCACCATGCGCCAGGAACGGTAGACCGGCTCGCGCTCGGCGATGATAAGGCGCATCTGCGACAGCGTCACCAACACCACCACGCACAAGGCCATGCCCAATACCGTGCCGCCCAACGGGCCGGCGGGATTTTCTTCGGCCTCGGAGGAGGCGACCAGCATGGCTAGTGCCAGGGTGCACGAGGTGGAAGAGACCACCAGGGTCAGCGCCACGGCCAGCCACGAGAGCCAATTGGACTGTAAGTCCTTAAGCCACACCAGCATGGGCTACCTCCTCAAGGGAAATAACGCGGTCGGCCGCTTCAGCGGCGAGGTGCGAGTGGGTCACCATAATCACGCTGGCGCCATCGCGGGCGGCGGCGCGTAGATGGGAAAGGACGGTGGATGCGGTGGCGTCGTCAAGCGCGCCTGTGGGTTCGTCGGCGAAGATATAGGGCGCTTGAGCCAGCAGGGCCCGGGCTACAGCCACGCGTTGTTGCTGACCACCGGAAAGCTGTGCGGGCAGGCGGCGCTCCAGACCAGCAAGGCCGAGCGAATCAAAGACCTCCGCCACCCGGCTGCGTGTAGGGCGCCGGCCGGAAAAGCGTGCGGTCAAGGTGGCATTGCGCTGTGCATTGAGGGATTCCAAAAGGTTATAGTCTTGGAATACAAAGGCACGCTGCTTGCGACCCGGCGCGTTAACTCGGCCGGAAGTGGGCTTATCCAACCCGGATAGCAGGTTAAGGAGCGTAGTTTTACCGCTGCCGGAAGGCCCCATGATGGCGACGAATTCGCCCGGGGCGATGGAAACAGTGACCCGCTTGAGCACAGTGCGGCGGCCGTAGCGCTTGGTGAGATTTTCTGCTTTTAACATGCCTTTGATTCCACTCGGCCGCGCAGAAGAAAGACATGGGGCGGGCTGCCCGGAAAATGGTAGAGCTAGCTCTACTGCCCCACGCCGGGTAAGGCGGCTAGGCTCTTGGGTTATGCGAACCCTCAAAGCCTGCGCGTGGAGCCTCGTCCTTGGCGCTCTGTGTATCCCGGCGTTGGCGGTTTCGGTGCTGATGTTGCCGTGGATTCCGCTAGTGGGTCGGGCGGCGGAATTTGTCGGCCGGCTGGGTGCGCAGTGGATGGGCGTGGAGATCCCGCCACGCCGCTCCGGCCGTTGGTTTGATTGGCAGCAGTTTTATCACCTTTTGGTGCAACTACTGATTTCGGCTGCATGCTTTGCCGCGTGGACAGCCTTGGGTTTTACAGCGGGTGTGCTGGTGATAGCGCCGTTTCTTCCCAAAGCAGAATTCTCCTTTGGCGAGTGGTCTACCACCAACCGGCCGCTGATTTTCTTAACCTGCTGGTTAGCCGCGGCACTGCTGATAGCGCTACTGGTGGGTCTCAACCGCCTCTTGGTCTTGGCGTCGACCTCGCTGACTCGACTGGCGTTGAGCCCATCGGCCGAGGAGTTGGCGGCCTCGCGCGCCACACTTATCGATGCCTTCTCCGGCGAGCGCCGCCGCATCGAGCGCGAGTTGCACGATGGACCGCAGCAGTACCTGACCGCGCTCAAGCTCAACCTGGCGGCGGCGAAGTTGCAGGCCCCGTCCGCGGCGCTGCCCGCTTTGGCCGATGCGGAACATAATGCCTCTTTGGCCCTGGCTTCCCTGCGGGCCACGGTGCGCGGCATTGCCCCGCAGGTGCTTTTCGATGCCGGACTTATCCCCGCCCTCGACGAGCTACTCGCCCACTCCGGACTGGAGACCGAACTGCACGTGGACGGTCCGGAACGCTCCGTGGACGAGACCACTGCCCTGCTGGCCTATCATGCGGTGGCCGAAGCGCTTACCAATGCCTCCAAGCACGGCGCGGCCACCGAGGCGATGGTAACGGTTACTTTTGGGGACATGCTGCGCCTGGACATCGTTGATAATGGCACCGGCCCCGACCTCAGCCCCACGGCCAAGGCGTCCACCACGGACGCGGCGACAGGCACCACGTCGGGAGCCGGTACTGGCATAGCCGGGCTACGCGAGCGCGCCGCCGCACTGGGCGGCACACTAAACTTTGCCGCGGCACACGACACTGCCGCGGGCGAACGCGGCGGCCGACTACTAGTCGAGCTGCCGCTGAAGGAGGCGGAATGAAACTATTACTCGCGGAAGATTCCGCGCTGCTGCGCGCGGGGCTCGAGCAACTGCTTAGCTCTTTGGGCCATAGCGTTATAGCCGCCACGGATGCCGAAGAACTGCGCACAATCGCAGGGCGAGAAGCATTCGACCTCATTATCAGCGATGTGCGCATGCCGCCCACCATGACCGACGACGGACTGCGCGCCGTCCATGACCTGCGAGCACTAAACCCTACCCAGCCAGTGGTGGTGCTAAGCCAATACGTAGCGGCAAGCTACCTCGACCGCCTCTTGGAGCACGGTGGATTTGGCTACCTGCTCAAAGAACGCGTTTCTGATGTAGAGGAATTCGTGCGTACTCTCGACGAGGTCGCCCGCGGCGGCACCGTGGTGGACCCAGAGGTGGTCACGGCACTGCTGTCTGCAAAGCGCACCGGCCTCGCCCAACTCACCGCCCGCGAACGGGAGGTGCTGGGACTGATGGCGCAGGGGTTAAGCAATACAGAAATTGAAGACACGCTCGTTCTTAGCGCTGGAGCGGTAAGCAAGCATGTCTCCAATGTGTTTATGAAGCTAGGTTTTCGGCCCGAGGACTCTAACCGGCGGGTCAAGGCCGTGCTGGCGTGGCTGCGCCACACCGAGCGCTAATAACGCCGGCGACGCGAGCTACTTCTTGGAGCTGAGTCCACTCAAAGCATCGCTGGAGCTCAGGGAGCTGCCGCCTTCCGGATCCTGTGGCACCTCTGGGGTGTCGGGGTCGGTAGAGGCGTCGGCAGGCGCAGCGCCACGGTCCTTCTTCTTCAGCGAAACCTTGTCTACCAGGGTGTTATCGGCTTCGTTGAAGGTAGCGAAGGTGAGCTTGTCATCGGAGACATCCACGCGCATGTAGTCCTCGGTGTAGTCCTGGCGCCACATGGCGGTGGACTCATGGGCGAGCTTCGGATCGATGGTCTCCATGCGTGCGCCCTTGTGCTTCTGATTATTGACGTCGGTGAAGTCGTAGTACTTGCCGCCACCCGCGGTGGTGGTGGTCAAATACAAGGCCTCACCATCCTTGGGTTCGAGGACATCGCCGCGCTGTGGCTTCTTTTCCGGCAGGACTGGCTTGTTGTTTTTCATCAGGTGGCTGCGGGTGTAGATGTGGTCGTGGCCGGAGAGCACGGCATCCACGTTGAGCTCAGAGAGTACCGGGGTGAGCTTCTCGCGCAGGTTGGTGACGTCCTTATCAAAGTGGTGCGAGCCCTGTGAATACGGACCGTGGTGCATGCCAACTACGATCCAGTCATTATCCGCACCGCGGGATTCCACGGCCTCGCGCAGGAACTGCTCGTGGCGGGCAATATCGGCGTCGGAAGAAGCATTGGAGTCCAGGCCAATAAAGAGCACGTTATTGCGCTCAAAGTAGTGGTCGCGGATATCTTCGGCCTGGTGTGGGTTAGAGAAGTGCTCATCATGATGCTTCATGGTGAAGTTATAAGTCTCGTGGTTGCCTGGGACGGTATTGGTCGGGATGTGGCGGATTTCCGGGGCGGAGAAGTAGGCATCGTACTGCGGCACCTGGGCGCCCCAGCCCTCTACCTGATCACCTAGGGACCAGATCATGCTGGCATTGGGCACATGGGAAGCCGCGTGAGCGATGGTCTTGCGCCACTGCTCCGCTTGGTCATCGACCTTGAGGTCCACGCCGATTTGCGGGTCCGCAACGGTGAGGAAAGACCACTCATCGCCATTGGAGCCGGTATTGAAGGTCTCTGGTTCGGACCAGCCGCCTTCCTCAGAGCCGACGCGGTAGGAGTACTCGGTATTCGGCTGCAGATCGGTGGCGGTGGCGAACTGGGACTTATAAAGCAGGGCGCCATAATCGCGTTCTTCGGCGCGGAAAGTCTGGGTGCCTTCCGGGCCGGTAACCTCGAGGACTTCGTCCGCCTTGGACTTGGTGCGCCACGTAACCATTACCTGGGATTCATCCTCGCCCGGCTGCAGGATGGTGCGGTAGATGGGCGAATCAGCGGCCAGCGCCGGGGTGGCGGGCACGATGGTGGCGGCACCGCCCACGGCAAGGGCGGTAACGAAGGAGGCGATGAAGCGCGATGATCGGAGCATACAGTTTTCACCTTTTGGAGTCTTAGAAAAAGCAGTACGGATCCCTAGGACACCATAAGAATGTGAACACCGTATTACGAGCGTGCGAAAAGCGCTTGAACCCTACCTGTGAGGGAGTGGAGCTTAAAGGCTCTTTTCGGAATTGATAACGGCCGCACGCCAGAGGGTGTATTCCTCTGGGTTATCTTCGCGGTAGTTCTTGACGGCGCGAATGCCCTGCTCCACGGACTCGATGACGGCGTCAATGGTTTTATCTTCGCCCTCGGCATCAACGAAGATGACCGGACCACAAATGGAGCGGATGGGGTCTTGCAAGAAGGCGGCATTGCCGGTGGCGGCGGCGTTACGCGCCAGGGAGGCTACTGGGTTGGGCTCGGCGCCTTCAGCCTTGGCTTCGGGGTTGTAGAGCGCCGCATAGGTGGTGCCGTCTTCTTGGAATACTACGGAGACGCGGTCCTCAGTGGTGCCGCCCAAGAACTGGTTGGCGTGCTCCAGCTCGAATTCCAGCTTGCGGCGGGTGAGATCAGGGTTGACAAGGAAACCGACGGTCATGAGAGAAAGCTCCTTCACAAAGCCAAGAGGGCATGAACGCCTTTTAGGGTACCGGCCCCGCACCCCGCCTGCAGAGCGAGAAAGAAGAACTTTAGGTTAACTGCGGCTCTTCCACATCCAGCTGGGTATCGGTGCCAACTCCGAGGCCAGAGGGCTGGGCACCTTCATGAATAAGCTGCGCACCAATGGCCGCGATCATCACGCCATTGTCGGTACACAGGGAAAAGCGCGGCACGCGCAGCTCGACCCCAGCGGCGGCACAGCGCTCGGCGGCCAACTCGCGCAGGCGGGAATTTGCGGCCACCCCTCCTCCCAGCAGCAGCACGCGGGCGCCAGTATCTGCGCAGGCGCGGACGGCCTTGGCAGTCAGAACATCGGCCACGGCTTCCTGGAAGCTAGCGCAGACGTCTTCCACGCTGATGGTCTCCCCTGCCTTTTCGGCACGCTCGACATAGCGAGCCACGGAAGTCTTTAGCCCAGAGAAGGAGAAATCGTGGCGATGAGGGCCGCGCAGATCCTCGGGGCGGGACATGCCGCGCGGAAAATCGATGGTGGCTTTACCGCGCGCGGCGAGCTTATCAATCACCGGGCCGCCGGGGTAGCCGAGGCCAAGCAGGCGCGAGACTTTGTCGTAGGCTTCACCGGCGGCGTCATCAAGCGTGGAGCCCAACTCGCGCATAGGCTTGCCGACGGCCTCTACCTCCAGCAGCTGCGTATGCCCACCTGAGACCAGGAGGGCCACCGAGTGCGGCAGCTCTTCGCCTTCCAGGTTGGCCACGGCAACGTGGCCGCCAAGGTGGTTCACGCCGTAGAAAGGCACGCCCCAGGCCGCGGCATAGGCCTTGGCGGCCGAGGCACCCACCAGTAGCGCGCCGGCCAGGCCGGGCCCCACGGTGGCGGCGATGGCATCTGGCTTGGCGATGCCGGCCTCTTTGAGCGCCGCCTGCATGACCTGCGGCATGGCTTCAAGGTGAGCGCGGGAGGCGATTTCCGGGACGACGCCGCCGAAACGGGCGTGCTGCTCCATGGAGGAGGCGACGGCATTTGCGAGGATCTCCATGTGCCCGTCCTCGCTAAGCTCGACGATGCCCACGCCGGTTTCATCGCAGGAGGACTCGATACCCATGATCTTCATGACTGCTCCTTATTTTTCTTGACGCTCGGACTGGCGCGGGCGCACCATCACGTGCGCATCTGCTCCGGAAGGTTGGTAATAATTCTTACGAATCCCCTGCTTGGCAAAGGCATAACCCTCATAAAGGCCGATAGCAGGTTCGTTGCCTACCCGTACCTCGAGGAAGACCGGGGCGTCTTTAAGATCCGCAATATGGCAAATATTGTCCATCATCATGCGAGCGATGCCGCGGCGCTGTGCGGCGGGGTCGACGCCAATGGTGTGGATTTCAAATTCTGGATCAGCCGCTGGCCCCATCATGCCGATTCCCGCATAACCTAGCAGAACTGAGGATTCGTGCGCGGGGTCGAGCGCGCCTTCTACCCCGAAATAGAAATTGAAGGGTTGGGCCATTTCCTGGCGGAAGACTCCGCTGGACCATGGGGTCTCTCCGGGAAAAAGGACCTTTTCCAGCTCGGCGCACCGAGGCGCGTCGGCCGGGGTCAACTCGCGCAGCTTCACAGTTCCACCTTGGGGATGGCGGCCGACAGCTGTTGCTGCTTCGGCGGAACCGCATCCGGGCGGCGTAGGTAGAGCGGCACAACGGGGGCTGGTTCCGCAGTGAGGTCAGCTACAGCAACTAGGGCCGCTGCGGTGGGATGGGCCGCGCGGTGCGGCAGCTCGGTCAGCTCCTCCGGTAGCTGTGCGGCGAGACGCTCGGGGATGATGACCTCGGCCGTAGCGTTAAGTCCCACCTCAACCTCTGCCGGCTTAGTTACCTCAGGACCAGAGATGCGCTGCACACCAGAATCGGTGGCGCGGTAGGTGGCCCAATAGATCTCTTTGCGGCGTGCGTCGGTAGCCACCAAGGCGGTGGCCTCGCCGTCCGCGTCTGCGGGGCTCGCGGGGAGGCCGGCAGCATGGGCGATTGCATCGTGGGTGCATACGCCGTGGAGGGGGATGGACAGGGCGTCGGCAAGCGCGGAGGCAGTCGTCATACCCACGCGCAACCCGGTAAACGGGCCTGGGCCCACGCCGGTGACCACCGCATCTAGGTCGGAATACTCCATTTCCGCCTCGGCGAGGACCTCGGTGATGGTGGGGATGAGCAGCTCATTGTGTGCACGGGTATCTTCGAGCACCCGCTCGGTGGTCTGCCCAGTGGCGGTATCTACCACCCCGGTAACCAAGGCGGTAGTTGCCGTGTCGATCGCGAGGACGCGCATTAGCCGACCAGCTTCCAGGTTCCATCCTTACGCTGGAACGCCAAAGGCTGAGCGCCCTGGACCATCGGTACTTCACCATCCAGGCTCTGGCCCTGCTGCTCCATGTCCTTGATCTGCATGTCAATCATCTTGCACACCTCAACCTTCTCCGGATCCAGCTCTTCGATGAAGGGCTCAGCGCTCTGGGAGATGGCAACCGCGTAGCTCTTGCCTTCAGGGACCTTGCCATCTTCAAAGGTGATGTCCTTGGTATCGATCTGAGCCTCTTTGACCTTCTCTTCCTGCATGCCCGGGCAAATGAAGCCAAGGGCGCGGTACTCCTTGCCGTAGACATCGGAAGGAATAAGGCTCATCGCCTCCAGGTTTTTCGGCGTCTTTGCCAGCGTGGAGCTGAGGTTTCCCTCCAAGGGATTGTCCTCGCGCAGGGTGGACGAGGCTAGGAGAACCATCATGACAACAATAAAGATGGCGATAATGGCGGCGGTAAGGTTGCGAGCGAATTTAGTCATGGGGTGAGTAAGGCTCCTTGAAAAGTTTTTAAGTTTCAGGCGGTGGGCGGTTTATCTGGCAACCGATGCTACCTGCTTAACCGCAACACAAAACCCACAGGGTAGTGCCTGCCAGTGTAGGCGGGCGACCCTGTGGGTGAGTAATTAACGCGATGTATTGGCACTATAGCAACAACAGGAGCAATACCTGCGCAGCAATAATCTTGCCGATCATCGTGGTGGGATAAACCGTGGCCCATCCACGAGCTGCCAGCTCGGTGCCGGTTTGGTCGCGAATATAGGCAAAGACCGCAGGGTTGGTGGTCATGCCAGCCGCACAGCCCATGGCCTCGTCCCACTTCAGCTTCAGCACCAGCATGCCGATGACGCCGATCAGGATGGCGGAGGTCAAGGTGATGATAAGGCCCACGCCCATGATGGTCAGGGAAGACGGATCCGTTAAGGCATCGCGGAAGGAGGCGCCGGCCGAGGTACCCACGCCAGCGAGGAAGAGGGTCAGTCCCATATTAGAAATGGTTTCGCGCGTGTGAAACGGCATCTGCCAGTTAAGCGGACCCGTCCGGTTGAGGTAACCCAGCAGCAGGCCGACGACCACGGGGCCACCGCCGAAGCCCAGCTGCAAGGTGGAGCCGCCCGGCATCGGAATCGGAATGAGGCCGAGCAGCATACCCAACGTCAGGCCGATAGCCATGGATAGCAGGTCCGCGTTACCCAAAGCAGCTTCAGAGTCACCGAGATACTTGCGCACGTACGGCAGGCGGCTCGGGCTGGTCACCACGCGAACACGGTCCGAATAGTTAAGCACCGTATCTGGGTGCGGGACGAGGTCTTTATCGCCCTTGCGGACACGAGCGATGATAAAGCCGTGGTCAAGAGCTTTGATCTCGCGGATCGACTTACCGGCAATATCCGGGTTGGACACGGTAACGCGGGTGTACTTTAAACCTGCATCCTCGGTCAGCTCCACCGGGTGTTCCTCACCCAAGACCTCGATGGCCTTATCGACGGCTTCTTCAGAGCCGTTAAGCAAATAAGCCTCACCCTCACACAGCGGCATTTCTGGAACAGCCAGGCGGTGGCGCTCTTCGTCAGAAATGATACGAGTAGCAACGACGGTCTGACCGGTTACGCGATAGATATGACCAGCGGTGTCATTAAAATTCTTGGTCAAGCGCACACCCTTGGCCACAAGCTCGGCGGGAATCATGCCCTCTGCGCGGGCATCTTCTTCATGGTTGACCTTGACCACCTTAGCGCCGATGGCGGCAACGAGAATAGCGCCGATAACCGCACCCGGGTAGGCCAAGGAGTAACCGACAACCGGGGTGGAATCGCCCACCATTTCCACCACCGCAGCCATACCCGGCGTGGAGGAAAGCGAACCGGCAAACATACCGGTAGCTTCTGGCGTGCTCAGGCCAAAGGCGCGGATGAGGCCAAAGCCTACGGCAACCAGGATTACCAACATTCCCAGCATGAATACCGTGAGCTTCCAGCCACGGGTCTTAAACTCGCGGACGAAGGAAGGCCCAAAGCTTAGGCCAATGGCATAAACGAAAATCGCCAGGCCAAATTGATAGACCAAAGGCGGGATTTGGATATCAGGATTAGCGGTAGATAGACCCAAAGCTACGAACATCGCAGCCGCGGCACCGAGGGAGATGCCGAAGATCTTGATCTTGCCAATCGCTAGACCCACCGCCATGATGACGAAGAGAGATAGCAAAGGACTAGAGGCGAGAAAATTCAACACCTCAATAGAATTACGTACTGGTTATACTCGGAGCAAGTTCTCCACCTAGGATATTCATCACTTATCCGCCCTTAAGGTGGGCATATGTGCTATAGACCTCCCCGCCACGACCATGTGAAGCGGCGAACATCCTCGTCTGCGCCCGCATATTCCGCCGGCTCGCGGTCGATGCTGATAAACAGGTAACGTTCCGCAATCTGCTCTACCAGTCCCCCGCCCCATTCGGCGATGACCACGGCGTCTTCTAGCTCCGTATCCAAGTCCAAAGCATCGAGCTCCCCTAGCGGATCCCCGGAATTAGCGCCGCCTTCATCAAGCAGGCGGTAGGCATCCACATGCACGAGATCCGGTCCGCCCACCGTAGAACGGTGTACGCGGGCAATCACGAAGGTCGGCGAGGTTACCCGCCCCTTGACCTGCATGCCCTTGGCGACGCCCTGCGTTAGCGTCGTCTTTCCAGCCCCCAATGGCCCATCCAGGATCACCACATCGCCAGCCTCAAGGGCCGCGCCCATCTCTTCGCCGAAGGCATAGGTTTCTTCCACCGTGGATAGGTCACGGCTGCCGGATTCCGGAAAGCTACTGCGCATCTTCTTCTCCTATGTATTCGCGTTCGGTGCGGCCATCGGGCAAGCAGACCACCTCGTAGTTGATGGTTCCTGCCGCCGCGGCGAGATCCGTAGCCGATACTCCCCCGTTGCCGAAAATCACGGCATCTTGACCCGTGTCCACGCCATGGGGGTTGTCGCCCAAGTCCACCACAATCTGATCCATACAGATTCGGCCTACCTGTGGATACAGGTGCCCGCCGATGCCTACATGCAAGTCGCCTTGATAACCACGCGGTAGACCATCGGCGTATCCGCAATCCACGGTGGCCAAAAATCCCGGCTTATCCGCCTTCCAGGTCAGTCCATAGCAGGTGCCTTCCCCTGGCTGAATGGGCTTTACGTTAAAAATCTGCCCAGACCAGGTCATGGCTGGGCGCAGACCATGCTCGCGGCCGTCAATAGGCTCCAAACCATAGCAGGCGGCGCCTACACGTACCTGCTCAAAATAGGAGGAAGGACGCGTCAGCACAGCTGGTGAATTGGCCAGGTGATTGACTGGGCACTCCAGCCCAATCTCGCGCGCGAGCCGCAGGGCCTTGCGGAACGCCTCCTCTTGGGCGTCGTTGTGTGGATTATCCGGCTCATCAGCACAGGCAAAGTGCGACATAAGGCCGAGGACCTTGATATGTGGGGCCTCGCGCAGCACCTTGAAAGTGACCGCCCAATCCTCTTCATCCACGCCGGAACGGTGCATGCCGGTTTCTACCTTGACATATACCTCAGCAGGAAAATCGGCTTTAACCAGCTTATGTGCCTGTTCAAGAGAGTTAACTGCTACTTCAATGCCGCAGGCAAGTGCCTGTTCGAGGATTTCGTCCGTCTGCCAAATCCACGCCACGATGGGTGCCTCCACACCCGCGCGGCGCAAGTCCACCGCTTCCCGCAGAGTGGCCACGCCAAAGCTATCCGCGCCTGCGCGCGCCATTACCGGCACGACTTTGGTCGCGCCGTGGCCATAGGCATCGGCCTTGACCACGCACATGAGCTTGACCTCAGGCCCTACCTTTTCCTTGATGAGGCGGACGTTGTGCGCGATGGCGGAGAGATCAATGGTGGTTTTCAGCATGTCCACCATTGTGCCACTGCTCACCCTTTTGCTGAATTCGGGCGGGTAGGGGCGCATTCACCCGCGATAGCTCGATCTAGGAGTCGGCTCATCCAATGTCCTCTATAGAAACTTGCCTCGTAAGTTCTATCCGCGAGCAGAAATCTTCATCATGGCTCACCACTAGCAATGCACCCCGATAACTTTTCAATACCGAGACCAGCCAATCAACAGTTGAAATATCAATATTGTTGGTCGGCTCATCGAGCATTAGCAACTGCGGCGCCGGATCCGCCAAGAGCACTCTGGCGAATTCCGCCCTGAACCTCTCGCCTCCCGAAAGGGTCCCTGTCAACGCATGAACCGAGTCAGATTGAAACAACAACTGAGCAAGCTGATCACGGATAAACTGCGGCTCCTCTTGTGGATTCGCGTTGGTAACCACGTCCCACACGCTGAGAGAAGGATCTAACACAATTCGTTGACGTAAGTATCCTGAGTTGTCGATAACGAAGCCCGCTTCACCAGAGTCAATTCGGTTTAAGAGCGTGGTCTTTCCACTTCCATTTGGCCCTGACAAGCGCACGCGTTCTGGGCCGACAATCGACAGCCCGGTAACCGAAATAACCCGCTTTCCTTCCGGCAGTTCAGTTCGTGGCAGCTCGATATACACCGAGTCATCATCACGTATGTTTCGCTCTGCCCGAACTATAGAGCGTTGAGCTGCTTCAACTGCCCCTGAATGCAGCTGTGCTCTGCGCGATGCTGTCTTTTCGGCGCGCTGTTTATCAAGCTTCATCGTCATGCCAGGTTTGCGCTTCGACTCTGCGAACTTCCTTCCTCGGCGCGCATCACGCGCAATCCGTGTTTGCATTGCTTGTTGTTCGCGGAGTTGCTGCTTATAAGTCGCTTTTGCGGTGGATACTGCCTTTCGAGCAGCTTCCTGTTCTGCATCAATTGAGGCAAGGTAGTCGGAATAATTTCCTTGGAAGAAGCGTAGGTTCCTATCCCTTAACTCCGCTACCTCAGAAACTACATCCAACAGGTCTTTGTCATGGCTTACCACTAACACCGGTGCCACGGCATTTACCAACATATCTTTCAGATATTTCTTTGCAGTTCCATCGAGGTTATTGGTCGGTTCATCGAGGATAATGAAATCTGGCTCGGACAAAAACACCGCCACCAAAGCGACGCGGACCGCTTCCCCTCCAGAGAGGCTTTCGATAGGGCGGTCCAACGGGATATCCAATCCAGCGGCAGAAAGGGCAGCGGTAATGCGCTCACCGACGTCCCATTGCTCCCCAATTAACTCATAGAGTTCAGGGTCATACTCACCAGCTTCGACTGCGGAAATCGCCGCGAGCACCTGGGTGACACCGAAGATGTCTGCTACTACGTCATCTCTATTCCAAGCAAGGTCTTGTGGCAGGTAAGCTACCGATTCCGGCTTTTCCACCGTTCCGGCGGTAGGCAAGATATTTCCAAGGATGACGTTTAATAGAGTTGTCTTCCCTGCACCATTATCCCCAATTAGCGCGGTTAAAGGGCCAGAAAAGGCGCCATTTAGACCGCTGAAGCAGGTTGTGCCATCGGGCCATACAAGGGAAAGGTCTTTTAATAAAATAGGCATGCTTAAATCCGTTCTTCCTTCAGTGTTTTAGGCGAAAACACGACGGATGAGCACTGCCTACTCCTTTCACCGACAACGATTGCTCCCTAAAGCATAACAGTTTCAAGCTGCAAAGAAATGCCAAAGCCCCCTTTCCTACCACGCAAGAAACGCGGCAGGTAAGGGGGCCTAACGGCGGACGCTTGGAGTGGATTACTCCACGGTCACGGACTTGGCCAGGTTGCGAGGCTGGTCCACGTCGTAGCCCTTGGACTTGGCTACGTGGGCAGCGAAGATCTGCAGCGGCACGGTAGCCAGCAGCGGCTGCATGAGGGTCGGGGCCTTCGGGATGCGGATGACGTGGTTAGCGTAATCCTCCACGGCGGTATCGCCTTCTTCCGCGATCACGATGGTGATGGCACCGCGGGCACGGATCTCCTGAATATTGGAGACGACCTTGGAGTGCAGGGAGTCGCGGCCACGTGGGGATGGCACGATAACGAAGACCGGCTGGCCTTCTTCAATTAGCGCAATTGGGCCGTGCTTGAGCTCGCCTGCGGCAAAGCCCTCGGCGTGCAGATAAGCGATCTCCTTGAGCTTCAGCGCGCCCTCGAGAGCCACCGGGAAGCCGACGTGGCGGCCCAAGAAGAGCACGGATTCCGCGTCCTTCATGGAATTGGCCAGGTTGGCTACCTGGTCTTCCTCGTCGATGACGCTTTGGACCTTATCCGGCATGTGGCGCAGCTCAGCAAGAACGCCCTGGATCTCATCGGCGAACATATTGCCGCGCAGCTGAGCCAGGTAGAGGCCAAGCAGGTAGGTGGCGGTAATCTGCGCGAGGAAAGCCTTGGTAGAGGCCACGGCGATTTCCGGGCCGGCGTGGGTGTAGAGCGCGGCATCGGATTCGCGCGGGATGGACGAGCCCTGGGTATTGCAGATGGCAATGACCTTGGCGCCCTGCTGGCGGGCGTGGCGCACGGCCATCAAGGTATCCATGGTCTCGCCGGACTGGGACAGCGCAACAACGAGGGTCTTCTCGTTCACGATCGGGTCGCGGTAGCGGAACTCGTGAGCGAGCTCGACCTCGGTAGGAATGCGGCACCAGTGCTCGATGGCGTAGCGCGCCACGTGGCCAGCGTAGGCGGCGGTACCGCAGGCAATGACGATGATCTTGTCGATGGACTTCAGCACGGTCTCATCGATGCGCAGATCATCGAGGGTCAGTTGGCCTTGCTCATCGAAGCGGCCCAGCAGGGTATCGCGCACGGCGGAAGGCTGGTCGTGGATTTCCTTTTCCATGAAGGAATCAAAGCCGCCCTTTTCCGCAGCGGCGGCATCCCACTTGATTTCAAAAGGCTTGCCCTGTGCAGGGTTGCCCTCATAATCGGTAATTTCCACTTCGTCCGCGGTGATGGTCACAACCTGGTCGTTGTCCATCTCCACGGCAGACTTGGTGTAATCAATAAAGCCGGATACATCGGAGCCGAGGAAGTTCTCGCCCTCGCCCAAGCCGATAACCAGCGGGGAGTCGCGGCGAGCGGCAACAATGCGATCGGCCTGCTCGGCGTGGATGGCTAGCAGGGTAAACGCGCCCTCCAGGCGAGCGCAGGTTAGCTGCATAGCCTTGGTCAGGTCACCGGCTGCCTCGTTGTGGAAGACATCTCCCAGCAAGGTGGCTGCGACCTCGGTATCGGTCTCGGAAACGAAGTTGTAGCCCTTGTGCAAAAGCTCGGACTTGAGCTCCGCAAAGTTCTCAATGATGCCGTTGTGCACCACGGCCAGCTTGCCACCATCGACCACATGCGGGTGCGCATTCAGGTCGGTAGGGCCACCATGGGTAGCCCAGCGGGTATGGCCGATGCCCAACACGGAGTCAGGCAACGGGCGGGCTGCAATCTCAGCATCCAGCGCAGCGACCTTACCGGCCTTCTTGCGCCAGCTGATGTCTCCATCGGCGTACATTGCTACACCAGCGGAGTCATAGCCGCGGTATTCCAGACGGCGCAACCCTTCCAGAACTACGTCGAGGGCGAAGTAATCACGGTCACCACCAGCGTGACCAATATATCCAACAATTCCACACATGGTTGCTGATTTTACAGCACAAGGGGCAAAGCTCTAGGCGGGCGGGGCGTCGGCAAGCAAGGCACGGCACCCCACCCGCTACTGCGCTGGGAAAACTAGCGCGATGTCTGTTCCAAAAGCTCCAAAATGTGGTGGTAATCCTCGCCGGTGGCACGGGTGAGGCCAAGCTCGCAAGTGCGGTTGGTCGAGGCGTGATACTGCGCTCCGATTTCCTTGACTTGCGCTGCCTCGGCGCGGGTGGCGGCAGCGGTAAGCTCCGGGTGCAGCATGCCGCGGTCGCCGGCATAGCCACAGCAATTCCACTCGGTGGGAATGTGTACCTCGGTCGCGGCGGCGCGGGCCACCTTTTCTACATCGTCCATCATGCCCAGCTGGAAGGCAGAGCAGGTGGGGTGCACAGTCACGGAAGCCAGTGGATTCTTTACTTCCAGCTGCGGCAGCAAGGTATCGGCCGTAAAGCTAATGGCGTCAATAACGGTAATCCCCACCGACTCCAACATGTCTTTAAAACCAGCGGTGCAGCTGCTGGCGTCCACGATAACCGGCAGGCGCGCACCATCAGTAGCGTCCATGACGATATCGCGCACGCGCTGCTCCATTGCATCGTGGCCGGCCTGCATGCCCTTGGAAGACCATGGTGTACCACAGCAGAGCTTGTCGATGCCCTGCGGAACCTCCAGCGCTACCCCGGCGCGCTCCAAGAGGGCGACAAAGGAATCGGTAGCACCCTTGCCGCCGCCTTGCGGGCCGAACATGGTGTTTACGCAGGCTGGCAGGTAGATTCCGGTGGTCTGGGCATAGCGATCACCTACGCGGCCGGCCAAGCGGCCGCGGGACTTGCCGCCCTTGCCCAACTCTGGCTGGTACTGCGGGAGATTATCGGCACCGATGAGACTGCGGCCTACATCGGTAACCTTTTTGACTAGCTCGGTGGGCAAGAGGTGCGCGCCGGTAAGCGCTACCCCGGCGCCTTGGCTGACTACCTGCCAGTTCTTGGCGGCAGCACCCCACAGCTTTTGCTGCGCTGGCTGGGCTTCCTCGCGGCGCAGGCGCTTGATGAACTTGCCGGTATCGATGCCTACTGGGCAGGCAGTGCGGCACATCGAATCCACGGCGCAGGTCTCGATGCCCATGTACTCGTAGGCTTGATCTAGCTCAGCGACGAGTTGGCTATCGCCAGCTTCTTCCGCGCGCTTGCGGGCGCGGCGCACCACAATGCGTTGGCGTGGGGTAAGCGTGAGGTCGCGCGACGGGCAGACCGGCTCGCAGTAGCCACACTCCACACAGCGGTCTACTTCCTCTTCCACGGTGGGGTTGAGCTTGATGTTTTTGATGTGTGCATCGGGGTCATCGTCCAAGATGACGCCGGGGTTCATCGTGTTGGTGGGATCGCAGGCCCGCTTGAGTTCCTGCATTACCTCGTAGAGCTCATCGCCGTACTGGCGGCGCACATACGGTGCCATGGCGCGGCCGGTACCGTGTTCCGCCTTGAGATTGCCCTCGGCCGAGAGGACCAAGTCCACCATGCCCTCATTGAAATCGTTATAGCGGCCGATAGCATCATCGCCTTCAAAGCGGTCCGTAAGCAGGAAGTGGATATTGCCGTCCTTGGCGTGGCCGAAAATAACCGCATCATCATAGCCATAGCGGGCAAAGAGTTCCTGCAGCGAAGAACACGTATCTGCCAGATCGCCGACGGGCACGACGATGTCTTCCAAAAGGGCCGTCGTGCCAGACGGGCGCGCCTCTGCTACCTGGGCGTACAGACCCTTGCGGAAATTCCAAGCGGTAGTGCGCGTTGCGGCATCAGCCGAAAAGGCAGCCGGCGATTGCAGCGGCAATTCGCGCAAGAGCTGCGATCCCTTGCTTTCTTTCTCCTGCAATTCCTCTTGGGCATCAGCGTGATACTCAATGAGCAACGCGGCCTGCTTATCCACATCGAAACCGGTAATGGCCTGCGGCACCTTATCAAAGCCTTGGCCCACGCGAATAGAGGCAGAGTCCATCAACTCCAGTGTGGCCGCGCCGGTATCCAAAAGTGCCGGCAAGGACTTGGTGGCAGCGGTGAGGTCATTAAATACGGCCACCGTGGTGGTGGTCAGCTTAGAAATCGGCACCGTGCGGAATACCGCTTCCGCAATGAAAGCCAGGGTTCCTTCCGAACCGATAAGCAGGTGCTCAAAAAGCTTGACCGGGCTATCAAAGTCGAGGAAGGAATTGAGACCATAGCCCATCGTGTTTTTCAGCTGGAAATGGCGGCGGATAATATCCACGGATTCCTGGTTATCGCGCACACGGCGCTGCAGGCGGATAAGCGTGTCCACCAGCTCCGGCTCCTGTTCTTGGAACTGCCGGTCTGCGTCCGAATCGGCGGTGTTAATCACGGTGCCGGTGGGTAGTACGAAGGTCAGCGATTCCAGAGTGTTATAGGTATTGAGCTCGGTACCGCAGGCCATGCCGGAGGAGTTATTGGCCACCACGCCGCCGATGGTGCAGGCAGATTCGCTGGCCGGATCCGGGCCAAGCTTGCGGTTGCGCAGGCCTAGGCGGGCGTTGACCTGGCGCACGGTCGCGCCGGGCTGGACACGCACGCGCTTTCCTTCATCCAAAACTTCAATGCCACGGAAGTGGTTGCGCACATCCACCAGGTATCCATCGCCGGAAGCTTGGCCTGCCAGGGAGGTGCCGCCGGAGCGCAGGGTTACCGGAACATTCTGCTGCCGGCCGGCACGGAAGATGGCGGCCACATGCTCGGCGGAGCGAGCCTCGATGACTGCCTTAGGGGTGTACAGGTAGTGCGAGGCATCGGAGGCATGTGCCACGCGGTCAATGACCTCGGTCTTTACCTCCATCCCATAGCGAGTAGAAAGTTCTTGCACATCAACAACGCCGGTAGTCATGTACCGCAGCCTGCCTTCCCAGAAAAAGAGTACGTAGTTGTTCACACATTGCACTCCCTTGCGCATAGGGGGTGCAAGTTAGGAGGGGCTTAGGAAAGCTCGCCGCCACACCCGCAACTCGGCCGGATATTGCGTAGATTTTTCTCAGATAAACCCGCACCCTTTCCCGCCTAGCGGGTGATCTTCATCTATCCTGGAATGCGTGTCTGCGAATTTGAAGAAACATCTAGCAACGTTGTCGAAGCGTGGCCGCAACCGAGTTTTGGTTGGCGACCTTGACTATGCCGGAATCACCGGCAAGGTCTATACCCCCGCGGAGGGCCAGAGCCTGCCCGCGGTGACTTTTGGCCATGACTGGATGCACAAAATTAAGGATTATCACGCCACCCTGCGCCACCTGGCTAGCTGGGGCATCGTCGTGGTAGCCCCCGATTCTGAGACCGGTATCTTCCCCGACCACCGCAACCTAGCTGCGGATATGGAATCCGCATTGCAGATTGCCGCAGGGGTAAAGCTAGGCGCCGGAAACATTACGGTCTCCCCAGGCAAGCTCGGCATGATTGGCCACGGCATGGGCGGTGGCACCGCCGTGCTTGGGGCCTTGGACAATAAGAAGGTTGCGGCTGTAGCCGCTATTTACCCCTCGGTCACCTCCCCCTCTGCGGTGCAGGCTGCCCGCCGCATTAACACCCCGGGCCTAGTCATCGGTTCTGGCCAGGACGACATCTTCAATGCTGGCAACCCCGCCAAGCTGGCCTATAACTGGAATGGCCCGGTGTGCTTCCGCGCCGTCGACAAGGGCAGCCAGGCCGGTTTTACCGAGGATCGCCTGCGCAAGCTGGCCATCGGAACGGCTGCTTTCCAGTCCGGCCCTACCGAAATCGCCCGCGGCTTGGTCACCGGCTTCCTGCTGGCCACCCTAAATGACGATTCCACTTACGCCGCCTTTGCAGATCCAGAAGCAAGCGCAAAGAAGGTTGAAAGCCTGGTAGGCGAGGACCTGGCCGAGCGCGCCGGCGTAACCCGCGACGCCTAAGGCTTTAGCCCCGCCGCAGCACAGATTGCACCTGCCCCGACGCGTTTCGTGAGCGCGCCGGGGCAGCGCCATATCGGGGCCTTGACATCGCCGCTTGTCGACGCCCCACTTGCCTCTCCTCCCTCCGTGCCTCCTGCATGGCCTTATCCGCGGACTTTTCTAGCTCGTCCTGCGCTTTCGCCAGCGTTTTTTCAAATTCCAGCAAGCGTTTAGCCGTCCTTTCCCGAAAGCCTTGCGCAAACTCTGCGAAGTCATTATTCATTACCACTGCCCTGCCTTTCGTGCCTTAATGGATGGTTCTTCTGGCGTGGGTGCCGCCTCCTGCTGTGGCGCTGGCGCCGGATCCGGTGCAGGTGCTGGGTCCGGTGCCTGGCTCGGTGCTGGGCCCGGCTCAGGTGCTGGCTCAGGAGCTGGTGCCGGCGTCTCTACGGGACCGGCGGCTTGGAGGTGCGCCACCTTCTCCGGTGGCGGCGTTGGTTCCTCTACCTGAGACAGCTCTGGAGGCGGTGTTATGACGCCGTAATCACCAGTTGGTTCTGGTTCAGGGCAAGGCTCCGGTTCAGGCTCTGGTTTAGGCTCAGGGCAGGGATCAGGCTCTGGCTCATCCACAGGCTCGGGTTCGGGTTCTTGCACCGGACAGTCCAGTTCGGACATATTCTCCAGACACTGTGCAGCACCTTCCACAATGAGGCCCACTCCCACCAATGCGATTCCGGCACCGACTAGGCCGAGGCTACCGCTACAGGAGGATTCGATCTCACAGCTTTCTAAGCTGGCCTGGCTCTTATCCACACATTCTTCAGTACTCTCCGCGGTATTGTCTGGGCACAGAGGTTCCTCGCTTGTGCCCGATTCATAAGCGGGTTCGGTATCCATTTCTGGCTTTGGCTTCGGCTCTGGATTAGATTCTGGCTCCGGGCACGGCTCCTCTACCCGCTGCGGCTGTTCTGGTGGTTCCTGCGGCGGAATGATCTCCGCCTGTGCTGGCCGAGTGGTCTCTACTTCACGCTGGGAAGGTGTTTGTTGCTCGGTCATTGATTGCTCAGTGCATTCATGGCAATGGCACTCAGCCCTGTGCTCTGATGAGGTCTCCGTGTGCACTTCCGCCTTGGCTGCAGGCTCGCACTCGGGCTCGGGATCGCTCATCGGCTCCGGTGCAGGGCATTCCTCAGGTGGAGTAGGCGGTGGCGAAGGCGGCGTCGGCTGTGGTGGCACGGAGGTGGCGTGGTGTGATTCCGGCTTGGAATCAGGCTCCGGCATGGGCCTGGGCTTTGGTGGACACTCCACTTGGGCAGGCTCAGTGGGCTGCGGGGGCGGGCACTCTTCTTTCGGCACTTGTTGGGTGGGTGCTGGAGTATCCGGGCACTTTTCTACTGGTGCGGGACAGGCATCATCTGTAGGTTTTGCCGGCTTCGGACATTCTTCCGGCAATGGGCGCTCACATACGCATTCGCAGCGCGATTCGAACTCGTTATAACAGGATTCGATCGCATCATCACGGTCGCGGCAGGTGCTGGCGATATTGTGATTTGTCTCTTCAATAATGCGCCCACCGATGATGGAAAGAATCGGGATGATGAACCTGGCTAAAGGGTGTTTAGTGGCGACCATGGACAAGATATTCAGCAGTGGGATGACCGCTGAGACGAGCTCGGTAAGGGCCGTGTCAGAGACATCGACGACGTCAGCAATAGCACCCGAACATTGCTCCGCCGAGCTAGTCAGATGTGCGGCATCCTGACGGTCAGTAGTGAAATCATCCTGGACACCACACAGGTGCTCGCGCATAGCGCCTTGCGCAAGCTCGGAATCATCTTGTTGCAAATATCGCTCTAGGCCGGAGCCGCCTCCCTTGGGACGGTTGCCGCCAACGGCCGCAACGGTGTTTTTCACTAAGTTCTCGGGCGCGATGCCATCGACCGCGCCTACTAACTCCCCCAGGAGATTCATCGGCATACTAGGGCCTGAATAGCTGCCTAGGCAGGCGAATTGGAATTGAGAAATAGCGTTGGAATAGTCCCCCAGCAGAGATTTTGTCAGCGCACTCACTTGGCGTCCGCCTCCCCGCCGCGAACAAAAGAGCCACCAAAGGACTCATCAAAATCGGCAAAGACGCGCACCTGTTCATGTGCGGCGTGGGCCGTGGCGGATAAATTATCCAATCGTTGCCCACCGCGCTCATGGATGCGCGCCAAAACGTCGCGGATGCGCTCACCGTGGCCGCCAAAGTTGCGTCCGGCTGCGGACACCGGAAAATCCGGTACCTCGGCCCGGTGGGCATCGCGTTGTTCGTCGTTATCGGCTACAACCTGCCGTAGTGCGGACATCGCCTCCAAGGGGCGAAGAAAAACCTCAGACACTGGTATATTCCCCTAAATCCATATGCGGTAAAAGTACTCACTTTCATTGGACTGGGGTTTAGACCAAATGGTTCCCTAGTTTTTTAAAAATTCTTCCGCACCACATGTCGGTTCTAGACCGCAGCGACGATGGCGGAAAGCCTCCCAGCAACCTTGCGGGCCTGCTCTTTTTCGGCGGCTTCCACCATGACGCGGAAAACTTCCTCAGTACCGGAGGGGCGCAGCAGCACGCGGCCGGTCTCGCCGAGTTCTTCCTCGGCCTGAGCGATGGCTTCTTGTACTTCGGGGGCGTCCATGATGACGCTCTTATCAGAAACCGGCACGTTAATGAGCACCTGCGGTAGCACGGTCATCACCGATGCCAATTCCTTGAGGGACTTTCCAGACTTTGCCATGCGCGCCATGATGGACAGGCCGGTAAGGGTGCCGTCGCCAGTCGTGCAATCATCCGGCAGCACCACGTGGCCGGATTGCTCGCCGCCCAAGGAGAAGTCTCCGCGGTTGAGCTCCTCTAGGACGTAGCGGTCACCCACCGCGGTATGGCGCACCTCAATGCCTTGTTCCTGCATCGCCAGCTTCAGGCCTAGGTTGGACATCACGGTTGCTACCAAGGTGTTATAGCGCAGGTCATTATCGTCTTTCATGCCCACGGCCAACAGCGCCATAATTTGGTCTCCGTCAATCACATTGCCCTCGGCGTCCACAGCCAAGCAACGGTCGGCGTCACCATCGTGGGCCAGGCCCAAATCGGCGCCATGCTCGACGACGGCCGCCTGTGCCTTTTCAATATGCGTCGAACCGCAATCCTCATTGATATTAAAGGCGTTCGGCTTATTGTGGATAGCAATAACCTCAGCCCCGGCCGTCTCATAGGCGATGGGAGCGACCTTGGAGGCCGCACCATTGGCGGTGTCTACGACCACCTTGATGCCGCTCAAATCCGTAGAGACCACTTCCTTCAAATGGTTGAGGTAGCGCTCGCGTCCGTCTGGCGCCTCCGAAATGATGCGCCCCAGCTTGGTGCCAGTAGGGCCGTCTTCAGTGAGGTTTTCCATGGTGGCCTGAATCTGGTCTTCCACTTCGTCCGGTAGCTTCTTGCCGCCGGCGGAGAAGAACTTAATGCCGTTATCCGGCATAGGGTTGTGGGAGGCAGAAATCATTACGCCGAGATCCGCGCCATAGTCATCCGTCAGGTAGGCAATCGCCGGGGTCGGCAGCACGCCCACGCGCACCACGTCAACGCCGCGGGAGGCCAAACCGGAGGCAATCGCCGCGTCCAGCATCTCGCCGGAAACGCGCGGGTCGCGACCAATAATGGCCAACGGCCGACGCTCATAGGATTCCCGCTGGGCGGTGAATACCTCCGCAGCGGCCTGGCCTAGTTGCAAGGCCAGAATCGGGGTCAGCTTCTTGTTCGCGAGGCCGCGAACGCCATCGGTTCCAAAAAGTCGAGTCATGCAGTCAATTATGCACGCCTGTGCCCAGCGATTGCATGTTGGGGCGGTTTAGGCGAAATCAAGCTTTTGGTTTATCGACGGGTTGAGCACTATTCCTTCCGCCCTCGCTTCCATAAAACGACGAAAGCCGCCGCCTCCCAAAGGGAAGCAGCGGCGTTCGTGGCGCTTGCGCGCGCAGTAGAAGCGAGATTAACGCTTGGAGTACTGCGGTGCGCGACGTGCCTTGTGCAGACCAGCCTTCTTACGCTCAACTGCACGAGCATCACGGGTGAGCAGACCAGCCTTCTTGAGGGCGGTGCGGTCACCTGGGTTGTAGATGTTCAGTGCACGAGCGATAGCCAGACGCAGGGCACCAGCCTGACCGGTTGGGCCGCCGCCGTTGACGGTGACCTTGAGGTCGAACTGGTTCTCGCGCTCCAGCAGGGTAAGCGGCAACAGGATGTCCTGCTGGTGCAGCTTGTTCGGGAAGTACTCGCCGAACTCGCGGCCATTAACCACGATCTGGCCGGAGCCAGCAACGAGGCGAACACGAGCGACGGCGCGCTTACGGCGTCCGACGGTCTGGATCGGGCCCTCGTGTACCGGAGCGGCAGCCTCGACCTCTGCCTCAGTCTCCGCGTTGGCGCTAGCCAACGAATCACCGATGGTGTTGGTGAACTCTTCGGTAGCGGCGCTTGCTGCAGCGATGTCAGCAGCGTCGGCTACGTTGTTGTCGATGTTCTGCTCAGACATTACTGTGCCACCTGCTTAAACTCGAAGGTTTCCGGCTTCTGGCCGGCGTACGGGTGCTCTTCGCCTGCGAAGACGTGCAGCTTCTTGATGGAAGCGCGGGAGAGCTTGTTGTGCGGCATCATGCCGGCAACGGCTTCTTCGATAACGCGAACCGGGTTGGCGTCCAAAGACTGACCCAGGGTCATGGACTTCAGGCCGCCCGGGTAGCCGGAGTGACGGTAGCGCATCTCGCGGCCGCGCTTAACGGAAGAAACGTGGATCTTGTCAGCGTTGAGGATGATGACGTGGTCACCAGCGTCAACGTTCGGTGCGAACTGTGGCTTGTGCTTGCCGCGCAGCAGGTCTGCAACGGTGGAAGCGAGCTTGCCCAGCACCACATCAGTAGCATCGATGACGTACCACTTGCGGGTGATGTCACCGCTCTTTGGGTGGAAAGTAGACAATTTGACTCCTTGAAAGTCTGTCTCGGAACTGCCGGCCAGCGCTAAGCATCCATCCACTCCCGTACAGCGGCCGGTGGAGACCTGCAGGGAGCGCTTCGCCAGCTGCTAACCGACGAGCGAACACATAGGTCTCCTACCCTACTTGCTCACCTGCTCGAAAACCAAAACGCCGAAACCGGTACCTTCCGCGGCTCAAACGGAAGGTACCGGCTCGTGGGTGTGGACTAGAAAGGTACGACTTGAAAAGGTGGAAGAGAGGAAAAGAGGTATTGGTCAAAAAGTGCTCACGCTGCAATCTTTTGCCAAGACTGCGGCTGCGTCCGCCTCCTGCCACTCGGATGTGGTCAGTGGCACCGCAAGCTCGGCCAAGACAGCCTGAAACAGTGCAGGCGGGGCGCGGATCTAACCCCAGCTTGCGGCGGCGCGACGATTAACGTCACTCATTGCATCATTGCCCTGAGAGACGGTCTTGGAGATGGTCGCGAGCACGGTATTGAGTTCCTGAGATGCCTTGTCCCACTTGGCCTGTGCCTGGTTATAAGCCACTGCGGACTCGCCCTCCCAAGTGCTCACCATCGGCTGCAGCCGCGCCTTCAGGTCTGCCAAGGTGCTGTTGATGCGACCTGAGGTGGCGTTGATATCAGCTGCGGCGGAAGAAATGGCACCGAATTCGTACTTGATCTCGGACATGTGGTGGTGGATTCCCTTCTGTGAATCTATAGGTTTTGGTCAGTGGACTAGAGAACTGTGCAGTGCGGTTTAGAGGGCGAGGCCGCCACCAACATTGGAGAATGCCTGGGCGTTTTCTGCTTCCACGTTGTCGAAGTTGTGGGCGTTGCTGCGGATATTGTCAGAGATAGAGGCCAATGCCTCGCGCAGCTGTTGTGCAGAGGTGTTGTAGCGCTGCATCAGGTCATCGAAAGAGACCTGGGCTTGGCCTACCCAGCTTCCGCGCACAGAGTCGACGACTCCCTGCAGGCGAGTGAGCTCGCCTTGGACTTCATCGTTGGTGTTATCGACTTTGCCGGCGGTGGCAACCATGACATCGGCTTGTGTCTTGAAAGTCTGAGACATAAAAGTGCGCCCCTCCTTAGGGCGGATGAGATTGTGTATATTCCCCCGAAAAAGCATCTGTGCTTTCTCACCTTTATTGGACTGAACTTTCCACCAAACGGTTCCCGCCTGGGGCAAAGTTTTTAAGACTATTTTTTGACCAGGCTTTCCGTAGCCATGCGGCAGGCTGCCTTTTGCACAGCATTGGAATTGTGGCGGGTATGGCACCCCACAGACATCTGATGCCCACGGTCTTCCCAGGTAGTCCACTCCACCAAAGAGCCGTCCCCTGGGTCTTCGGTATAGCTCAGGCGCCCGGCCTTATCGGTAGCATCGCGTAGCGCCGGGTCTTCGTCGACCTGCGCGCGGATTTCTTTAAAAAGTGCATCCGCCGGAACGTTAAACATTTCATCCGCCGCCAATAGGATACGCAGGTTCGGATCCTCCCCGGTGGCGGTAACCAACCCATCTTCTACCTTGGTATGAAACCCGGTGGGAACGACCACAGACATCCCCTCAATATCTAGATGCTTCTCCCCTGGATTTAATTCGTTACCACCTGGTTCTGCAGTATCCACGGCACTGGACTCTGGCGAGTTGGGCACGGATTCCATTGCGCTGTCGCGGCTCGGATCTGCAGCGCGTGGTTGTGGGCGGGAATCACCTGAGGCGGCATCACTGTCTGCTGAATCTCGTGCGCCGATAGCCCACCAGGAAGCTCCGGCAACGGCAATAATGACCACTGCAATTGCGAGGTGGAAGATATCAATAGCCCCGAGCCAACCGCGCAGCCGGTCGGACCAGCTTGGTGTTACTGGCTCATCATAGGCTGGCGCTTCCATCACTCTGGTGGGAGAAGCTGGTTCCGCAATCTCCGTAGCCGGATGAGTAGGGGTTCCAAATGAGGTTGACGTAGCTAACGAGGAGATAGCTGGTTCTGGGTCAATGAGCCGCACCCCGGTGACTTCCAATTGCCGGCTGACAATGGTGGTGGCCTCCTGCGCAATGTCCGTGCCGGACGAGTCTGCCACCACGCAAGCTTCCACGTCGGGCCAGGACGGCCCGGCCAACTTTGAAATCTGATCCATGACCTGGCCCAAAGCCCAACCTTCCACGATGCCGGTACCCGGCAGGTCGTAGCGGTATACCGAATCAGGCCCTTCAAAAATGGTGGCCGCGTCCAGGATCGTGACGGTAATTGGTACAGCGTTAGTCTCCCCACCGTCAGTGATTGGGGCGTCGGTGTGCGAATTCGCGCTGAGGTTGGTGGTCATTTACTTCTCTCCTTCTGGGTACACCACTTGGGCGACGCCGAGGTTTTCACCGCGGATGCTCCACTGACCGCGGCCGGGTGGTTGTTGGCTGGGTTTAAGGCCAAAGATGGTGCCTTCGTCCCGGTCGGCGTCGAAAAGCAGCAACGCTGGTTGAAGATCGCGCACTGCAGAGAAGAATTGACCGAAAAGAGCACGGCCAATGCCACCGGACTTGCGAGCGACGATGAGATGCAGGCCAATGTCGCGGGCGTGCGGGAGTAGCTCCAGGAGCGGTGAAAGGGCAATATCGCTCAGCAGATCCGCATCGTCGATGACCAAGTAGATATCTGGCCCCTCCCACCAGTCTCGTGCGGCGAGCTGCGCTGGGGTAATATCCGGGCCCGGCAGGCGGGATTCCAGTGTCCGGACAGTATCGAGAATGGTCTCTTGTGCACTTGTCTGCGTTGCGGCATAAGCGGCAACCATGTCTTGGTTCAAAGTTCCCAAGTGGGCCCGCCGCTGGTCGATGACCACAAGGCGAGCGTCTTCCCGCGCGAAGGCGCAGATACCGCGCATTATTTGTGCCAAGAAGGTGGACTTGCCGCAACCCTGCGCTCCTATTGCCACTAGGTGCGGCTCGCGCGATGGATTCCACGTCAGCGGATCGAGATCCCGTCCGCCGATGCCCCAGGCGATCTCGCCGTCGGGAATGTCCCCTTGAGTAGCAAGGGCAGACGGGGTGAGTACCGCGGGCAGCATCTTGAGTTGCGGAACTGGATCGGCTGCGGCATGAACGCGGCAAATGTGGGCGATGTCCTGGTTTGATGTGCGAGCTAGGAGCATATTCTCTCCGGCCAAGGTGAGCCCGCGGCCCGGCGCGCTGGGTAGCTTCTGCTGCAATTTGCGGTCAATAAGCGAATCCAAGGACTCACCAAGGCGCAGCTCAAGTCGGTTCGCTATGAGATCGCGGATAGCGGGGCGCATCGTGGTCCACCGCGAGGTGGCAATGACGACATGCACGTGGGCAGAGGCGCCATCGGCGACTATCTCTGTGACTTTCTCCGCTATGTCTTCAAACTCCGCGTTGGAGGTGCCTATGTGGTGCCAGCCATCGATGACGAGGAAGGTTGCGCACTGTTCCGGGCGGCGAATAAGGCCGGCTACTTCGTCCACAATGCGCCGCACCTTTTCTCCCTCCTCACGCCCGGCAACTCCGGCAACGTGGGGCAGTCTCTCCAGAGACGCTAGCTGACCGCCGCCCAAATCGATGACGTAGAAGCGTGCTGCCTTGGGGCTATGCCGTAGCGCCAGAGCCGAGACGATGGTGCGCAGCGCACTTGATTTTCCTGACTGCGGGCCGCCGCATAAGGCCATGTGCCCGCCGTGCTGGTGGAAATCGATTATCAGCTCATCTTGGCGTTGGTAATACGGTCTATCGATAATGCCGACGGGAGCCAGCAGCGTCCCGTTACCTGCAACAGACGACGAGGTGCCCACGTCCGCTCCGCTAGACAGTCCGGGTAATGCAGATAGCTCAATGACCGGTGGTAGCGGCGGCAGCCAGATACGGTGTGCCGATTGATCACGCAATTGGGCTTCTTCTGCCGCGGCGCGCACGACCTCGCTAAGCACAGTGGTGGTGTCATCGAGAACAACCACAGGGCTAGTGCTTTCTTCCTCCTCTGCCCAACCTCGAAAGAACTGCACGCGGCCGCGGGCTGCGGCGGGTCCGTCCCCATGAGCTTCAGCTATCGCCCGGCGCGGCAGGGGCCCAGAAACATAGGAGGCTTGGAAACGAATCAACGCCTCCGCATCAGACTTGAGGTAGCCCGCGCCGGGTTGGCCGGGCAAATGGTAGGCATCGGTCACGCCCAATACTTGGCGGGATTCCGCCGAAGAGAAGGTTTTTAGCCCGATTCGGTAGGACAGGTGGGAATCCAGCCCCCGCAACCGGCCTTCTTCGAGTCTTTGAGAGGCTAAAAGCAGGTGCACGTGGAGACTGCGCCCCAAGCGGCCGACGGCAACGAAAAGTTCCGCAAAATCAGGGTGCTGGCCCAAAAGCTCCGAGAACTCGTCAACAACAATGACCAAGGCGGGCAGTGGCCCGTGCTCGCGTACTGCAGCGGCGGAAGCGTTGTACTCGCTGACGTTGGCGAAGTTTCCGGCGGTGCGCAACAACTCTTGGCGACGGTTCATCTCGCCGGAGATGGCATCGTACATACGCTCTACCAGCGTAGATTCTTCTTCCAAGTTAGTAATCACCGCAGAGGTATGCGGCAGGTGGTCACATCCTAGGAAAGTAGCGCCGCCTTTGAAATCCACCAGTACGAGGTTCAGCTCGTCCGGGCTATGGGTAGCCGCAAGCGCGGTGACGAGGGTGCGCAGGAGCTCCGACTTGCCGCTGCCGGTAGCCCCAATGCACAAGCCATGCGGGCCCATGCCGCCGTGCGCAGATTCCTTAAGATCCACCGTGACGGGTTGGCCGACCGTATCGATGCCGATGGGCACCATGAGGCGCGCCGAGCCTTCTCGGCCATGCCACATGCCGCTGGCCGCTAGTTCCTCCACATCGCGGTAGCCTAAAAGGCCCATGAGGTCACTTCCATGGCGGCCAGAGGTGCTATCGGGCCGACGGAAGGAAGCCATGCTGCGCGCAAGCAATGTCGCAGCGGCCACGCTCATTCCATCGGGAGCCCCTAGTTCTTCCACTCCGGCTGCGGTGACTACCTGCAACTGTTCGTCTGCCACCAGGCTTAGGCCTTCGTGCTCGGCACGTACCCCCAGCGCCGAGGACGGCGCCCCTGCGACCTCGATGATGGTGGTGTAGGAATCATCATGGAAAAAATCCTCGGTGCCCGTAGTCAGCACGCCATCGACAATGAGGATGCGAAAGCGTGCCTTCTCCGGCGTGCGAGCGTGGGGCAGCCACTTTAGCCATTCCCACTGCCCACCACGAGCTTCAATACCGCAAGCTTCTGGGCCATGCGCCAATGCCATCTGGAGGACCATAGCGCGCACCATATCGCGGGCGGGATCCGCAGGCTCTTCACCTCGCGTCGATGCCGTACCGGAAACAGAAAGAAAGCGAAAAGCCTGCAATTGAATAACCACCGGCATATCGGGCACGGTACCCACCGCTTTGATGGTCTGGCGCATGCTCACTGCACACACTGGGTCTAAGTCCTCGGTGGCTCCAGAATCCGGCACGTTGATGGGAGTGCACAGCGTGGTAGGCCCAGTTCCTACGCGTACCTCGAGGGCGTCTGAGTCATCGGGGCCGCGCTCCCACATGCGACGCGAGCCTATCAGCGCGCTTAGTTCTTCCGGTGCGGGGTGGCGATAGTTCTCATGTGCGCGCTGCGCAGAAGCGTTGCATAGGGCCTTTTCCCGTAAGGCTTTGATGTGGCGCAGGTAGGTGCGTCGGGTTTCATCAGGATCCTGCCCGCTGTTATTGGGCCCAAACATCATGGCCATGCTCGCCAGCATCATCAGCGGAAACATCAAGGCCATCGGGCTTAACTGCCGGGAATCTCCCGCACCAAGCACCATGAGGGCGACCATGCCAAGCATCGCCGCAATCATCACCACCGGAAGGAGCAGCCGCACCAGCGGTACCGGTTGTGGGCGTACTGCCTCTGGGACCTCCTCGGCCTCAATGCTTCCGGTGGGTAGCGGTGGTGCAGCGTCCCGCAATGGCATGGTCAACGGCTCAATTACGCGGGTATCCCCGATCCCAAGCATGCTTAGGTAACCTCCCCCGAGCCACGCGCCAGCGCCCTTAGCCCCCTGCCAAGATTCCCCGCGCTGCGGTGGACACGTCGCCACTAGTAAGCCACAATATGTGGCATTGGGCAAGGGGGACGCCCACAATCCATTGACTTTCGGGGGAATAATGACTACTGCTACAGCGCACCACCTGCGCCTTACCATCCGCATTCACGCTGGCACTTTCCATAAAGAGGCGGACGTGGCACTACCGTTGAGTTCCAGCGTGGGCGAGCTTTTGGCTGAAATCACGGACTTGGTGGATGCGCCCACGATTTCCGAGCCCTGGCGCGCCAGTACTGTTTCTGGCCGCGCTATCGATCTCACCGCCCCGCTGGCCGCCACTCCACTTACCGAAGGCGCCATCCTGGTTATTAGTCCGCGCGAGCGCCGCCCTGCGCCGGTGATTCGAGATGCAGCGGAATCGCTTGCCGCCGCGGCCGAGGAGGATACTACCGCTGCCCTTCCTGTTGTTTGGGCGTGGGCAGGGCTACTTGCCGCCTTCGCTTTGCTCTGGGTTAGCACCCTTCCCCTTGCAGCGTGGGCGGCGCTGACCGCAGGAGCGCTTTTACTCGCCCTGTGGATCCGTGCCCTGTCGCTGGTGCACCTTAGCTTGGTGGCCGGCATGGCGTGCGGCTGGGTGATAATTTCGCCCTCGCTGGATGAGGCGCCTTTTGCCGCATTTACCGCCTGTTTCACCCTGCTCATCGTGCTACTTGCCTGCCACGTCACCGGGTTAAGCACGGTTCGCACCAGCTCTGCGGCACTCACCGTCTCGGCTCTCATCTTCATCGCGGCATTGGGGTATCTGCTGCCCGGACCAAAGGCAGGACTACACGCCAGCCACGGTACGGCGGCCGCTGCCTGTGTCATCATCGCCGGCATTATTATGCTGGCCACTGCCCCTGCACTGAGCATTGCTACTGCTGGCCTCAAGGTTCCGCAGCTGCCCACGGCCGGCCAAGATCTTGCGGTATCCGATGCTAGCCAGCCGGATGTCGATAGCCGCGCGTGCCACGCCAGCAACGCCTACGAGGGAATGTGCTGCGGCCTGTCGCCCTGTCTCATTCCGGCGCTCATCGCTCTCTCATTTACAGGCAGTGGTCCGGCCCTATCACCGACCCATGGCGCGCCTGATTCTCTCACCGAGTACATTTCAGTGCTTTTTGGAACTGAGGGCTCCGGCGCGGGCTTCGTCCAAGCACTCTGTGTTACTTCCGCGGGTGCCGTAATGATGCACGCCTCCCGGCACGGTCGTGCGCTAGCCAGTTGGGCACTCATGGTTTTGGCAATTGCCGCGTGCCTGGCTACTTGTCTTTGTGCCACCCACGCGATAGCAGATTCCGGGCTTGCACATGCTTGGGCACCGGCCTTGATTTCCAGTCTCGTTCTCATCGCTATGATTAGCGCCCCGCTGTGGGCGTCCAAGGTGGCGGGGCTAGAGCCCACCACCATCGCTTGGTTTGAGCGCATCGAATCCCTAGCTATTGCCGCCAGCTTGCCACTCGCCGCCCACCTAACCGGCGTTTTCATGCTCATCAGGGGTATCGGATGATGCGCAGTCTACCTACTACATTGTGGATAAGCTCGGCGCTTCTTGATTGCATGGCTGTGGCAATACTTCCCGCTACCTTAGGTGCTGCGGCATTAGTGGCCGCTCCCGATGCGACCGCGCGTGAACCGGACCGCGAATGCGCAATCGCGCATTCCTCACCGCTTTCGCCCCAACCTAGCGAGGATCAGCTCAACTACCGCGCCCGTCTGCACTCCTTTGCCACCGGGGAGGGCGTAAAGGTTGCCGTTATCGATACCGGCGTGGCTACCCACGATCAGCTGCGGCACCTCAGCGGCGGCGCGGACCTTATCGCGCCGGAGGAACCGGAGCCGCACCGCGACTGCGACCTGCACGGCACCGTCGTAGCCGGTATCATCGCCGGCCACGATATTGGTATCGCGCCACGGGCGGAAATCTACGCTGTGCGCCAAACCAGCGCGCATTATCGCCAAGAGCGAGAAGACGATACCACCGGCTCGCTAGATACCTTGGCTGAAGCGATTGATGACGCCGCCGATGCCGGCGCCCGCATCATCAATATCTCCGTTGTTTCCTGCGTCCCGCCGGATGTGGCCGCCCTGGTTGATACTTCCCGGTTGGACGGTGCTTTAGCACATGCGGAAGAATCTGGATCCGTGGTAATTGCCGCATCCGGCAACGCTTCTTCCGGTAGCTGCGAGATGGGTGACCGAGTATTTCCAGCAGATTCGCCCACAGTGCTCTCAGTAAGCGCCCAAGCGGATTCGCACGAGCTCGCTGACTACTCTCTGAATTCGGCGGATGGCCCACAACTGGCCGCGCAAGGTTTTGTACCACTCGCGCTCAATCCCGCCGGCGGATGGGCCGACGGCAAAGAGGGTACGGACGGCACGTCCCAATTTCACGGCACCTCCTTTGCCGCGCCGGTAGTCAGCGGCACGGCGGCCCTACTGGCGCAGCGTTTCCCCGATGACAGCCCGGCCGCCCTACGCAAACGCTTAGAAGACGCCGCGGAGCCGGGACACGGATTCGTCGATCCGCTCACGGTGCTCACCCACGTGGAATCATCCACGCACGGAGATACCCGAGCAATGGCTATCCGCCCCGCCGAAAAGAGCACATCACACGCGCCTATGCGCAGTGCATGGGTACTTGGCGGGTTGGCGTTGGCGCTAGCCGCGTGGGCAACGTGGCGCGGGCTACGGTCTAAGAGCTGACCTGCAGCGCCTGCTCGCGGCTAAGCGCCGAGCCTTCCGGCAGCAAACGCAGAATCTCCCAGGGCACCCGCGCGCCTACACCAGTGCCCAGCGCCTCTAAGGTCTCTTTATCCTTGACCTCGTGCCGCTGACCCGTCGGTGCAACCACGTGGTAGCCATGACCGCTATCTACTCCTACGCCTCCGCCGTTGAGACCACCAAAGCGCTGCGCCACCGCCTCACCAGCCAAGGCTACGGTACCCGCTTGAGCAGGTACCACTTCCCCGCCGCCCTCATTACTCGCACACATCCAACCATCGTCTGGACTCACAAAGCGGAAAGTGGTGGAGGGAAGGTTGAGGTTTAAGGGGACGTCGGCAAGCGCAGCAATCTCCTGGGCCGTGGATGTCGCCGTCTTGGCGCCTAATCCAATAAGCATCTGCGCCTGCGTGGGCGTAAGCTCGGCGACGCCATCGGGTGTGCGCGCCCATAGCCCCTGGCCAGTGTCTACGACCTCCGGCGGCTGCGCCGGAAAATTCAGCGGAGGCAACTCCGCAAAAGCATTGAGCAACTCAGGCGGCATGGGCCAGGCGTGGGTGCCGTCGTCCACACCAATCGCGCGACGCACCACACGCCCCTGGGTGCTAGAGGGATCAGGCAACGCCACCCGGCCGTCCTGAGTAATAAGCCACTGCGTGCCTTCGGTCTCCACCAATGCGGCGCGCTCCGGCCCCAGGCCTTCCTGCTCGGGCTCGGCAAGAACGATAACCTCTTGTGCGGCAACCTGGTGGCTGCCGATGCTAGTCGGGTTCTCCGTCTCCGTGGACTCCTCTTTGCCTGCCAAACAGGCCGCCCAGCGCTGCTGCGGAGTCTCGCTGGCAGCCGCAAGGTACCCCGGGGCATCCGCGATCCCTACCGGAGACCCCAGAAGCGCTTCCTGCAGGTGCTCATCCCCAATCGCCTGCGCCTCGGCAGCCTGACCGGCGATGATGCGCGCAGACGCCAAGTTAAAGACGGGGTGGTAGGTATCATTGACATCCACAAAGAGCTGGCCCTGCTCCGAGCGCACAATCGGCGCATCACCCGGCTGCGGGCTCGGCTGCAGCCATGCCAACATGCCAGAGCCCACCGCAAGGAAGGCGACGCCGACCCCACCGAAAAGGAGCGCTTTGCGGCGCCTAGCCAATGGATCGTGAATCATGCGGATATCGCCTAATACAAGCCCATGCTCGACGCGGCGGCGCAAGAATTTATGCCCCGATACCTGGGCCTTGGTAGTAGGCAGCGGACGTGCCATGATTTTCCCCCGAAAAGTCTGTGTACACCCAGCACACAGGCTATCCCAGGTGGGCTCCCACCGCCACCTGGAAAGCTAGTCGGCGCTGCGCCGTTCCCGAGTAACCTCGGCGCGGGCGGCCAGTTGGTCCGCCGCCGGGTAATCAACGGCGACGAGCGAGAGTCCCTTGGCCGGGGCCACGGGGATGCTGGAGGAACGTTTGGTCTCGTGGAGCAGCGCTGCGGCGAAGTCGGCATCGCGCCGCCCTTCCCCCACGCGCAGGCAGCACCCCACCAGGGATCGCACCATCGACCAGCAAAACGCATCGGCGCTCACGCGGGCTTCAAAAAGCTCCGGTTCTTCGGGCGTTGAAATATCCCGCCAGGAGAACTCTTGCAGCTCACGGATGGTCGTGGCATTCGGCTTAGCTTTGCAGAAGGCCGCGAAGTCATGCAGGCCTACCAACGCGGTGGCGGCCTCCTGCATGGCATCGATATCCACTGGCTTTATCCACTCGGCGGTATCCCGGGCACGCGTCGGCAAAGCGCCCCGCGGGCTGGTAGTAATCCGGTATACATAATGCCTGCGCAACGCCGAGAAACGCGCATCAAAGCCCGCGGGCGCAAGCTCGCAGCCATGTACCCGCACGTCTTCAGGCAAAAGCTTTGCTAGCCGACGCACCAGCTTCCCCGGTTCCCCCGCCACTGAGCGCTGCTCCAGCATCTCTTTGGGAACGTCCACGTGGGCGACTTGGCCACGCGCATGGACCCCGGCGTCCGTCCGGCCGGCGACCGTTAGCGGTACCTCGGCGCGTGCAATCATCGCGAGTGTTTCTTCCAGCACGCCTTGCACGGTGCGCAGACCGCCTTTTTGCTTCGCCCAGCCGTGGAAATCCGTTCCGTCATAGGCCAAGTCCAAGCGCAGGCGCACGAACCCGTCTGCCGGCCCTTCTGCGGTGGTAGATGTTGCAACAGTCATGGTGGGATTCATGCTACCGGAGGCACTTCCCTTGACCAGAGCCGGGCCCAGCTCCCCGTGCACCGTTCAGAAGAGTCCAGACATAAAAAGACGCCGCCCTCCCACAAGTGGGAAAGGCGGCGGCAAAGCGCTAAGGCCGAAGGGGAATTACTTCTCCTCGGACTCCTCAGCTGCAGTCTCCTCAGCAGGTGCCTCGGTCTCTGCAGCCTCGTCTGCCTTAGCTTCCTCAGCCTCGGCGGCCTTAGAAGCAGCAGCGCGGGTAGCGCGGTTAGCCTCGGAGGTCACGGTCTCCTCAAGAACGAGAGAGATCTGGGACATCGGGGCATTGTCACCGGCGCGGTTGTCCAGCTTGATGGTGCGGGTGTAGCCACCCTCACGGTTCTCAAACTTCGGTGCGACCTCGTCGAACAGGTAGGAAACGACATCCTTGCGCGGGATGAGCTTCAGCACTGCGCGGCGGTCAGCAACGGTGCCGGACTTAGCCTTGGTGATGATCTTTTCGATGTACGGGCGAAGAACCTTCGCCTTGGCATCGGTGGTCTTGATAGCGCCGTGCTCGATCAGGCTGGCTGCCAGGTTGCTCAGCATGTGAGCCTGCTGCTTGGCGGAGCCGCCGAGACGGGCACCCTTCTTAGGGGTTGGCATTGTGTACTCCTCGTATGCGGTAAAAGTTGAGCGCGCGGCAATTAGGTAATTGCCGCAAGTCAGCGGGGTTCTTTACTCGGAATCCTCAGCAGCCGGGTCCTTGAAGTCACCGGTTTCTGCGTCGTAGCCCTCGAGCTGGGTCGGGTCAAAGTCCTCAGGTGTGTCCTTGAGAGCCAGGCCCAGGTTAGCCAGCTTGATCTTTACCTCATTGATCGACTTCTGGCCGAAGTTGCGGATATCCAGCAGGTCGGACTCGGTGCATTCAGCGAGCTCGCCCACGGTGTGGATCTCCTGACGCTTCAGGCAGTTATAAGAGCGGACGGAGAAGTTCAGGTCCTCGATCGGCATGCCATAAGCAGCGATGTACTCGGTCTCCTGCGGGGAGGGTCCGATCTCGATGCCTTCGGCAGCGTTGTTCAGCTCGCGAGCCAGGCCGAAAAGCTCAACCAGGGTGCCACCGGCGGAAGCCAGTGCATCGCGTGCGGAGATCGAGTTCTTGGTTTCGACGTCGATGGTCAGCTTGTCAAAGTCGGTGCGCTGCTCAACACGAGTTGCCTCGACCTTATAAGAGACCTTCAGAACCGGGGAGTAAATCTGGTCGACCGGGATACGGCCGATCTCACCGGAGGTAGGAGCGGCTGGGACGTAGCCACGGCCGCGCTCGACGACGAGCTCAATGTCCAGCTTGGCGGTGTCATTCAAGGAAGCGATGTGCAGATCCGGGTTGTGGATCTCCACGCCAGCCGGCGGCTGGATATCGCCCGCGGTGACATCGCCCGGGCCTTCCTTGCTCAGGTACATAACAACCGGCTCATCGGAGTCGGAAGAAAGCACCATGCTCTTGATGTTCAAGATGATCTCGGAAACGTCTTCCTTCACACCGTTGATGGTGGTGAACTCGTGGAGAACACCATCGATCTTGATGGAGGTTACTGCTGCACCCGGAATGGAAGACAGCAGGGTACGACGCAGCGAGTTACCGAGGGTGTAGCCAAAGCCCGGCTCGAGCGGTTCGATGACGAACTTGGAACGAGACGAGTCGATGAATTCCTCGGTGAGTTGAGGACGCTGGGAAATGAGCATTGCAATTCTCCTTTTCGGCGACCGCTATTTGACGCCAGTAGAGGGGTAAAAATCTTCGGGATTGAAGATTCCTGGTTCTCCGCCAGACCATTAAAGGCCTTGCGGAATAACAGTTTACTTCGAGTAAAGCTCGACGATGAGCTGCTCCTGCAGCGGAATGTCGATCTGAGCGCGCTCGGGCAGCTGGTGCACGAGGATGCGCAGGGTATCAGGAACAACCTGCAGCCATGCCGGTACGTTGGCATCGATGAGGGCGTCCTGAGCATCTTCGAACCATTCCATCTTCTTGGAGCGGTCACGGACATCGATGATGTCGTACTGGGTGACCTTGTAGGAAGGAACGTTGATGTTCTTGCCGTTCACGGTGAAGTGACCGTGAGAAACAAGCTGGCGAGCCTGGCGGCGAGTGCGTGCCAGACCTGCACGGTAAACTACGTTGTCCAGGCGGGACTCGAGCAGGATAACCAGGTTATCGCCGGTCTTGCCCGGGAGGCGGTTAGCCTCTGCGTAGTAGCGACGGAACTGACGCTCCAGCACACCGTAGGTGTACTTTGCCTTCTGCTTCTCCTGGAGCTGCAGCAGGTACTCAGATTCCTTGATGCGGTTGCGGCCAGCCTGTCCCGGTGGGTACGGGCGGCGCTCGAATGCCATATCTCCGCCGACCAAGTCGACGCGAAGACGGCGGGATACGCGGGTAGCGGGGCCAGTGTAACGAGCCATTTTCTTACCTCTTCCTTTCCCTTAAACCTTGCGGCGCTTGGTCGGACGGCAGCCGTTGTGCGGCTGTGGGGTGGCATCCGTGATCGAGGAAACCTCGAGGCCTGCGGCCTGCAGGGAACGGATGGCGGTCTCACGGCCGGAGCCTGGACCCTTGACGAATACGTCAACCTTCTTCATGCCGTGATCCATTGCCTTACGGGCAGCGTTCTCAGCTGCCATCTGAGCGGCGAACGGAGTGGACTTACGGGAGCCCTTGAAGCCAACGTGGCCGGAGGATGCCCAGGAAATAACAGCACCGGTCTGATCGGTGATCGAGACGATGGTGTTATTGAAGGTGGACTTAATGTATGCGTGGCCGAGGGCCACATTCTTCTTTACGACGCGACGGCCGGAACGGCGCGCGCCGGAACGAGTCTTTGGAGGCATGAATTACTTCTTCTTTCCTGCGATCGTCTTCTTCGGACCCTTACGAGTGCGCGCATTGGTCTTGGTGCGCTGGCCACGTACAGGCAGGCCACGACGGTGGCGCAGACCCTTGTAGCTACCGATTTCAATCTTGCGGCGGATATCAGCCTGAACCTGACGGCGGAGGTCACCCTCAACCTTCCAGGTAGCCTCAATTGCGTCACGGAGCGCCGACAGCTGGTCATCATCCAGGTTGTCAGTGCGCAGGTCAGGAGAAATGCCAGTCTTTTCTAGCAGTTCCTTGGCACGGGTTGGACCGATGCCGTAGATGTAGGTGAGAGCGACCTCCATACGCTTATTGCGTGGGAGGTCAACACCAGCTAGACGTGCCATATGGCGTGTCCTTTCGGGTTGTTACGGCGGTTTTCTCCCCATCCGTCCCACTCCATGCAACGCTTCGCCCGGACCGTGCCGGGAATCCTTGGGTTACTTACCAGTGTGGGCTCAGGCCACCGTAGCCTGAGGTGGACAGGGTGAACCTACAGGTCCACCCTTGGGTGAGGAGGCTTACAGTTTTTACTTGTAGCGGTAGACGATGCGTCCACGGGTCAGGTCATAAGGAGACAGCTCTACAACCACGCGGTCCTCTGGGAGGATGCGAATGTAGTGCTGACGCATCTTGCCAGAAATATGTGCAAGAACCTTGTGTCCATTGTCGAGCTCGACACGGAACATTGCGTTGGGCAAAGGCTCGATAATGCGGCCTTCTACCTCGATTGCGCCTTCCTTAGCCATAACCTCTACTTTTCTGGCGACGGACAAGTGCGCCGTCACCTGCATGTTTGTTGTCTACTGCGGTGGCGTATCCGCGCCAGCCTCACTGACGCTATACACCGATTTAACAGCATACGCTGCAGCGACACGTTTTCCAAACCGCTGCACTTTCCGACGTCCCATAATGGACCTCTCCGCTCCCCTACCCTTGTGCCCACGGTCAGAGTTTTTAAGACTGGCAGATCGAAGAAATCCCCCAACACCGGCTTCCTTATCGGAGAACCAGCGCGGGGGAATCAATAAGCGCAGTGGCGGGAGGCTTTAGTAAATGAATACCTTATCGCCGACCTGCACGTTATCCCAGTAGCGCTTTGCAGCGTCCGGCGGCAGGTGTACGCAACCATTGGAGTCAACGGCCGGGTCATCCAAGTGGAAGGCGTGGCCATTATTGGTGAAGTAGATGGAGTACGGCATCGGCGCGTTATTGAACTCGCGGGAGATTTCGTGCTCTACCTTGCGGGTGACGTGGAAGGTGCCGCGTGGGGTTTCCTGACCACGCATGCCAGCCGACATGGCCGGAGAAACATAGGAGACCTTGCCGCCGTCCTGCAGCCAGGTGCGGCGACCGTTCAAGTCAACACACACCTTGGCGTCCGCAGGGCACGGACCACGGTCAAACTCGTTAGCGCGGCGCTGTGCTTCCGCCTTGCGTGCGGCAGCCTCGGAGCGAGCCTTCTCAGCGGCAACGCGCTCGGCATTAGCGCGGGCCGCAGCCTCACGAGCTTTGCGTGCCTCCTCATTCTTCTGAGCAATCAGGCCTGGGAAGAGGAATTCAACGGCGCCGTCCACTGCAGTCTGAACGCTAGGAGCCAGCTCAGGAGAGAACTTCTCCGCCTGGTCCAAAATCTGGTTGCGGGTGTTCCACGCCTGCTCGCGGGTCTGGCCGTAGAAATTATCCAGCTGTGCCTTTGCATCAGCGGTGAGCTTATCTAGGCCGGACTGAGAAGAGAGCTGTGCGAGGTCAGAGTTTGCCTTGGAGCTGAGCTGATCCAGGTTAGGAACCTCCTGGGCAGTAGCGGCAGGAGCCGCAACGGTGGCGCTCAAGGCCATCACGCTAGCGACTGCGGGCGCTGCGACCGTGGCACGGAACTTGCGGAAGCTAAATTTAGACATGGCTGTGAGTATAAACCTTTCGGGGGGTATCTGCCTAGTACAACAGGCAATATTGGGGAATATGTGTCAGTAGCGACGGGTGAGAATACGGGGACCATCGGCGGTGGCGGCCACCGTATGCTCCCAGTGGGCGGCAAAGGAACCATCGAGGGTAACGACCGTCCAGTCATCCTCTAAGACGGCGGAATCCTCTGTGCCCAAAGTTAGCATGGGTTCGATGGCCAGTACGGAACCTTCCTGAATCAGCGGGCCGCGCCCGGGCCGGCCTTCGTTGGCCAGGTACGGTTCCTCATGCATGGTGCGTCCAATTCCGTGTCCACCGTAACCATCGACGATAAAAAGCTCCACACCGAACTTGTCCTCGGCACGGCGGGTGGCTTGCTCTAAGGCATGAGAGACATCGGTAAGCAGATTGCCCGGAACCATAGCCTGCATGCCTTCCATAAGGACCCACTCGGTGGCCTTGTTGAGGGCCTCGACATCTGGATCGAGCTTGCCCACGGCGAAGGACCATGCGCTATCGCCGACCCAGCCGTCGAGCGTGGCACCACAATCAATGGAAACCAGGTCACCTTCGGCGAGCACAGTTTCCTGGTCTGGGATTCCGTGGACGATGACATCATTAACGGAAGCGCAAATGGAGCCCGGAAAGCCTTCGTAGCCCTTGAAAGTGGGATAAGCCCCGGCATCGCGAATGGTCTGTTCGGCCACTGCATCTAATTCGAGGGTAGATACGCCAGACGCCGCAGCAGCGCGGACTTCCTGCAGTGCCTTGCCGACGATATCGCCGGCGGCCTGCATGGCGTCTAGCTCACCCGGGGTACGGGCGGGGATGCGCTTACTGCGGCGTCGAAAAGCCATGCTTACTTACCCAGTGCTTCCATCGCACGGGCGTTAATCTCCTCCACGGTGCCTTCGGCCTTGATGGGGATAATGGCATCGCCGTAGTGCTCAATGAGCGGGAAGGTCTCCTCACGGTACACACCGAGACGGGTGCGGATGGTTTCCTCGTTATCGTCGGCGCGGCCGCGAGCCATCATGCGCTCGACAACTACGTCCTCAGATACCTCGAAGTTGAGCACGCCGTCGAGCTTCTCGCCCTTCTTGGACAGCAGCTCTTCCAGGATGTCTGCTTGCTCGGTAGTACGAGGGAAACCGTCCAGCAGGAAGCCATTCTTGGCATCGTCCTGGTTGAGGCGATCCTCGACCATACGAGCGGTGACGTCGGTAGGTACCAGCTTGCCTGCATCGATATAAGACTTTGCTTCCACGCCCAGCGGAGTGCCTTCGCCAATATTGGCGCGGAAGAGGTCGCCGGTGGAGATATGCGGAACGTTTAGCTTCTCGCTGAGGATAGCTGCCTGGGTGCCCTTGCCGGCACCGGGAGGTCCTAGAAGTACAAGACGCATTACTTAAGTAGTCCTTCGTAGTTGGATTGCAGTAGCTGGGACTCGATCTGCTTGACCGTAGTCAAAGCGACAGAGACCATAATCAGGATGGCCGTACCGCCAAAGGCGGAGGTACCGCTGGCAGAAGTGCGGCCCACACCGAGATCCAAGAGGATATTCGGCAAAATGGCGATAACTGCCAAGTACAGGGCGCCCACGCACAGCAGACGGTTCATCACATAACCAAGGTACTCCGCGGTCGGACGGCCCGGCCGGATACCCGGAATGAAGCCACCATACTTCTTCATATTATCCGCCTGCTCTGCCGGATCGTACTGAACCGAAACGTAGAAATAAGCGAAGAAGATAGTCAGCACGAAGTACAGCACGATGTACTGCCAGGACGATGGCGCCTGCAGGTGTGCGATGACATTGCGCTGCCACCAGTTATCGGGGGTACCGGCGGAGCCAGAGTTCACGATCTGGGTAATGAGCACCGGCATGTAGATAAGGGAGGAGGCAAAGATGACCGGGATAACGCCGGCCTGGTTGACCTTCAGCGGCAAGTAGGTGGAGGAACCACCGTACTGACGGCGGCCAACCATGCGCTTGGCGTACTGGACCGGGATACGGCGCTGACCCTGCTCGATGAAGGTGATGCCCACGACGAGGACAACCAAGCCAGCAACGACCATGGCAAAGACGAGTGCGCCGTTGTTCTGCATGATGCTCACGCCATCGGTAGGCAGGCGGGTAGCAATGCCGGCAAAGATGAGCAGGGACATACCGTTACCAATGCCCTTTTCGGTGATGAGCTCGCCCATCCACATCACCAGCACGGCGCCCGACGTCATGGTGATTACCAGGACGATGAGGGTAAAGAAGTTACGGTCTTCTGCCAAGACCTGTACGCCCTGGCCCAGCAGCTGCTCGCGGTCTGCCAGTGCGACGATGCCGGAGGATTGTAGCAACGCCAACGCCAAGGTCAGGTAGCGAGTGTACTGGGTCATCTTCGCCTGACCGGACTGGCCTTCCTTCTTCAATTCCTCGAAGCGGGGAATGACCACGGTCAACAGCTGCACGATAATCGAGGCCGTAATGTACGGCATGATGCCGATGGCGAAGATCGACAGCTGCAGCAATGCGCCACCCGAGAAGAGGTTAATGACGGAGTAAAGGTCTCCGGACTGCTCGGTCAGCTGGCGCAAGCGGCCAGCAATTGACGCATAGTCAACACCCGGGGACGGGATCTGTGCGCCGACTCGGTACGCAATGACCATCACGATGGTGAAGATGATCTTCTTACGTAGGTCGGCATCCTTAAAAGCCTGGATAATGGCGGACACTACAAAATCCTCCTGGCCTACCGCTGCCGAACGCGAAATCTAGGGAGGGTTTCGCGCTCATACACGGAGGTGGAAACTCATCTGCCCCTAGGAAACCGCACCCCTTAAACCGGACAGCTAAGGGGAATTTTAGGCTTCTTTCAGGGACGGTTGAACACTTATGACCCCACAACCCTACCAGCCTTGCCCCCCATAGCCACATTAATACCCAATAGTGTGACCATCATTGCTTGTTCTTTCGCGCGTTTTGCCTACGGGGTTTACCATGAGGGGGTATTGCACACATGCAATCCCCTAGTAAAGTCTCCGACCTCACAGCCCCATGTGCCACGAGGCCGTTATTGGTGTGAACCAACTATTTTCGAAAGAAGTACTTATGAAAAAGAAATTCACGCCGATGACCGTAGCTGAGATCATCGACGTTTTTGTCCCTAGCCCCAATCCCTTCCGCTGGGAAGCCTTCGATGGGTCCGCAACCGGACCCGCGGATGCCCAGTACAAGGTAACTATCAATAGCCTCGAGGGCCTTTCTTTTATTGCTACCCACCCCGGCGACGTGGGATTTGCTCGCGCTTATGTCACGGACGGCATCACGGTGTACGGCGATCACCCCGCCCATCCCTATGGAATTTTTGACGCCCTGCATGCCATGTACGACAAATTCCACAAGCCGGATGCAAAAACGCTGGCACGTGTTATCCGTTCCCTAGCGTCGATGGGTGCCTTCCAAATCCAGCCGGTGCCAGAGGTAGAGCGAGCCTCCTGGTTGCGCCGCAAGGTGCATGATGGCCTGTCTAAGCACTCCAAGCAACGCGATGCGGATGTCATTTCTGATCACTATGACGTGGGCAATGACTTTTATGAGCTCTTCTTGGGCGATTCGATGACCTATACCTGCGCCTACTACCCCTCCCCAGACGCCACCTTGGAGGAAGCACAGGAGAATAAGTACCGCCTCATCTTCGACAAGCTGCGCCTCCAGGAGGGCGACCGCCACTTGGACGTGGGCTGTGGCTGGGGCGGCATGGTGCGCTACGCGGCGCGCCGCGGCGTGAAGTCCATTGGCGTCACCCTATCCAAGGAACAGGCCGAGTGGGGCCAGCGCAAGATTGAGGAGGAAGGCCTCCAAGACTTAGCGGAAGTACGCTTCATGGACTACCGCGATATCACCGAAGAGGGCTTCGATGCTATCTCCGCCATCGGAATTATCGAGCACATCGGTGTAAAAAATTATGATGACTTCTTCAAGTTCCTCCATGGCAAGTTGAAGGTGGGCGGCCTGATGCTCAACCACAACATCACCTACCCGGATAACCACAAGACGCCTAAGGGCGGCTTCATTGACCGCTATATCTTCCCCGACGGCGAGCTCACCGGTTCCGGCAACGTCACCAAGGCCATGCAGGACAACGGCTTTGAGGTCATCCACACCGAGTCACTGCGCTTTGACTACATGCGTACGCTGCACGATTGGTGCGAGAACCTGAAGGAAAATTGGGACGAGGCCTGCGCCACCGTGGGACTGCCTACTGCCCGCCTCTACGGCATTTATATGGCCGGTTCAGAGTGGGGATTTGAGCGCAATATCATCAACCTGTACCACTTCCTCGGCGTCAAGCTGGGCGAGGCCGGCTCCCGCGCCGGCGTGCCTGAGCGCCGGTGGTGGGAAGATAGCCGCTTTTAAGGAGGCTTGCCATGACTCTCATTGATAATCTGCGCGAACGCGTTGCCTCCGCTCAACCACGCCCGGTAGATGCCATGCCCATTGAGCCGGTGGGGTGGGCGGCGCACCAGGAGGGCGTCGACAAGCTGCTCGCCAGCTTCCGTGCCGTACCGGCCGGAAGGCGCGTGCGCCTAGCCAAGAAAACTTCTAATCTTTTCCGCAGCCGCAGCGAGGAGCAAGAGGGCCTAGACGTATCCGGCCTGGGCGGCGTCATCGAGGTCGATCCGGTTGCTCGCACGGCCGAGGTGCAAGGCATGTGCACCTATGAGGACCTCGTCGATGCCACCCTTCCCCATGGCCTGATGCCATTTGTTGTGCCACAGCTGAAGACCATTACCTTGGGCGGCGCTGTTACTGGAATGGGTGTGGAATCCACCAGCTTCCGCAATGGCCTCCCGCACGAATCCGTAATAGAGATGGATGTACTCACCGGCACCGGCGAGATTCTCACCTGCTCCCGCGAAGAAAACGTCGATCTCTTCCGTCTCTTCCCCAATTCCTACGGCTCGCTGGGCTATGCGGTGCGTCTAAAGATTGAGCTGGAGCCCGTGCCCGCCTATGTGGAGCTGCGCGAGGAGCGTTTCCACACCGTGGAGGAGGCAAGCCGCGTGCTTGCCGACGTCTCCTCTACCCACACCCACCGCGGCGAGCCCGTCCACGGGCTCGACGGCGTGGTCTTTTCGGAGGACGAGTCCTACCTCGTTTTTGCCCGCTTTACCGACGAGGAAGGTCCGACCTCCGATTACACGCGGGAAAAGATCTATTACCGCAGCCTCCAGCACGACTCTGGGATCCGCCGCGATCGCCTCACCATCCGCGACTATATCTGGCGCTGGGATACCGACTGGTTCTGGTGCTCGCGCGCTTTCGGCGCCCAGAACCCCAAGGTGCGCAAGGTGTGGCCCCGCGAGTTGCGCCGCAGTTCTTTTTATTGGAAATTGGTCCGCCTCGACCGCAAATACGAGCTGGAATATAACTTCATCAAAAAGCCACACGGCAAGCCGCGCGCAGAGCGCGTGGTACAGGATATCGAGGTAACCCCAGAGAACCTGCCGGAGTTCCTCCACTGGTTCTTTAATGCCTCGGATATACAACCGGTCTGGCTGTGCCCCATTCGCTTGCGTGATGGCGTGGACGAACTTGTAGGTACCGGCGACATCGCCTCCCACTCCACGGACCCATGGCCGCTCTACCCGCTTCACCCAGGACAAACGTGGGTCAACGTCGGCTTCTGGTCCGGCGTGGAAGGCGACCACGTCGACCCCTCTGCCCCGAATAATGGTGCTTTCAACCGCGTCATTGAATCCAAGGTCAACGAGCTTGGCGGACACAAGTCCCTGTACTCCGAAGCCTTCTATTCCCGGGAAAAATTCGAAGAACTCTACGGCGGCAACCTTCCCGCCGCCATTAAGGCAGTCACCGATCCGGATGACCGCTTCCCTGGCCTGTACGAAAAGACCGTAGACGAGGCCTAATCCTTCTCCACCGCGCTTCACCTAAGCTGGTGTGGAAAACACATGAAAGGGTGGCACGCCCTCCACGAGCGTCCACCCTTTTCTTATGCCCTAAACTGGGACGTTAGCGCTTTAGTATGCAGCGGTGATGTTGTCATAGCCGTTAATCTTCAGCGCATCCATGACACGCTGGACGGCCGCCTCATCCTTATCCGGATTATAGGTCTCCGGGAAGGTCAGGTGGGCAGAGTGGTCATCCTTGAACTCAATGTTCATGAACTCGTGGCCGGCCTCTTGGGTAGCCAGGGCCAACTCGCGCTGTACGGCGAGCTTGCCGCTGTGTAGGTTGCCACCGTTAAAGCCAGGGTCAACCTCTTCAGAACCCTCTGCGGCACCATTGATGACATCGTCCTTGTCGCCGGTGATACGGCCCTTTTCAGCATGTGCACCCGGCTGCTGGTCTTGAGGAGTCTGATCTCCAGCCTCCGCCGGCGCGGTCTGTGCGGTCTCAGCAGGCTCCGGCTGGGAGAGCTGGTCTTGGGCATCAACAGGGCCGGTGGAACCAGCGAACGGCATGACGGCTGCGATGGCAGTAGCGAGCAGGGAAGAAATAGACGACATAAGAGTCTCCTTAACGTTGGATGATTTTCAACTAAGGATTAGTCTAACAGTCGTGAATATAAATGGCTATACCGTGAACCTAATTTATCAATAAAGGTTTCCTGTCAACCATTTCCAACGCCAATTGCTGGGATAGGCTAAGCAACCAGATTCCATGCCAGCGCCCGCCCGATTCTCTCAAAACAGCAGAAAAATCCCCCTGCCCCGCTTGCGCGGAGAGGGGGATGAAATCTACCTAGAGGAGATTACTTGGTGTTGGCGGAACCGCCAGCAGCCTCGATCTTCTCAACAGCAGACTTGGAGAACTTGTCAGCGGTGACGTTCAACTTAACGTTGATGTCGCCGTTGCCCAGAACCTTGACCGGCTTATTAGCGCGGACCAGGCCAGCAGCTGCGATGTCAGCAACGGTGATGTCGCCGCCATCTGCGAACTTCTCAGCCAGGTCAGCAACGTTAACTACCTGGTACTCAACGTGGTTCGGGTTCTTAAAGCCCTTCAACTTAGGCAGACGCATGTGGATCGGCATCTGGCCACCCTCGAAAGCAGCGGAAACCTGCTTACGAGCACCGGTGCCCTTGGTACCGCGACCAGCGGTCTTACCCTTGGATGCCTCACCGCGGCCAACGCGGGTCTTAGGCTTATTTGCTCCTGCGGTTGGGCGCAGGTCGTGCAGCTTGATGATATCAGCCATGGTTTACTCCCCTGCCACTTCTTCGACGGTGACCAGGTGGCGAACCTTGTGAACCATACCGCGAACGATCGGGGTGTCCTGCTTAACTACGGACTGACCGATGCGCTTGAGGCCGAGGGCCTCAATGTTCTTGCGGTGGTTCGGCTTGGTGCCCACCAGGCCCTTTACCTGTGTAATCTTCAGAGCCATTGCTTATGCCTCCTGACCTGCGCGCTTGCGCAGCATACGGGCCGGGGTGACCTCTTCGATGGACTTGCCACGACGTGCGGCAACCTCTTCAGGGCGGACCAGCTGCTTGAGGCCGTCCACGGTAGCGCGGACGACGTTGAGTGCATTGTCGGAGCCCAGGGACTTCGACAGGATGTCCTGCACGCCAGCGCATTCAAGCACTGGACGAGCAGCACCACCGGCGATAACACCGGTACCAGGTGCGGCAGGCTTCATCATAACGATGCCAGCTGCGTCGCGACCCTCAACCGGGTGGGTGATGGTGCCGGCAATCATCGGAACGCGGAAGAAGTTCTTGCGAGCCTCTTCAGCACCCTTCTGGATTGCGGCCGGGACTTCCTTGGCCTTGCCGTAGCCAACGCCAACCTGACCCTGGCCGTCACCAACGACGACGAGAGCGGTGAAGGACATGTTGCGGCCACCCTTAACGGTCTTGGAGACGCGGTTGATGGTCACAACGCGCTCGATGTACTTATCGCGCTCGTTGTCCTGGTGGTTACGACGATCGTTGCGGCGGCCGTTGCCACCGCGGTTGTTCTTGTTGTTCTCGGCGGAGCGTCCGCCGTCACGCTGTTCACGGTCCGACATTAGGCGTTCCTTCCGTTGATGTTTCCGTTGACGATGATCATTAGAACTTCAGACCACCTTCACGTGCGGCGTCAGCCAGCGCAGCGACGCGGCCGTGGTACTTGTAGCCTGCGCGGTCAAATACGACGTGCTCGATGCCAGCGGCCTTTGCGCGCTCGGCAACCAGCTCGCCTACCTTGGCAGCCTTGGCCTTCTTATCGCCCTCGAGTGCACGAACGTCCGCCTCCATGGAGGATGCGGAGACCAGGGTGTGACCTGCCAGGTCATCGATGACCTGGACGTGCATGTGACGAGAGGAGCGGTGAAGAACCAGGCGCGGTGCCTCAGGGGTGCCGCGCAGGGTCTTACGGATACGGAAGTGACGGCGTGCGCGTGCTTCGCGACGACGGGAGGAGATGTCCTTGCCGACTGGAGTGCGCTTGGTGTTTTCAGTGTTTGCCATTGCTTACTTACCCGTCTTTCCGACCTTGCGACGGATCTGCTCGCCTTCGTAGCGAATACCCTTGCCCTTATAAGGATCGTCCTTACGCAGACGACGGATATTAGCGGCGATCTGTCCGACTAGTTGCTTGTCAATACCGGTAATGGACAGCTTGGTTGCGCCGTCCACTGCGAAGGTAATTCCCTCCGGAGCCTCGATGAGGATCGGGTGGGAGTAGCCCAGGCTGAATTCCAGGTCCTTGCCCTTCTGCTGGACACGGTAGCCGACACCGAAGATTTCCATCTTGATGGTGTAGCCCTCGGTCACGCCGATAACAGCGTTGTTCAGCAGGGAGCGGGACAGACCGTGCAGAGCACGGTTCTTGCGGTGGTCATCAGGGCGGGAGACGGACAGTACGCCGTCTTCCAAGTTGATGGCGATAGGCTCTGGAACGTTAACGCTCTGGGTACCCTTTGGGCCCTTAACCTCAACGTCTTGGCCGTTGATCTTGATTTCGACGCCGTTTGGTACGGCGATTGGTGCTAGACCGACTCGAGACATGTGTCAAACCTCCCTTTACCAGACGTAGGCGAGAACTTCTCCGCCTACGCCCTTCTCCTCAGCCTGACGGTCAGTCAGCACGCCGTGGGACGTGGAAATAATAGCCACGCCCAGGCCGCCCAAAACCTGCGGCAATTCGGTGGACTTTGCGTACACACGCAGACCCGGCTTAGACACGCGACGCAGGCCAGACAGGGAGCGCTCGCGGTTGTTGTACTTCAGCTCGAGGGACAGGGTGTGGCCCTCGACGGTGTAGTCAGCGATGTAGCCTTCCTGCTTCAAGATGTCAGCAATATTTGCCTTCAGCTTGGAGGTAGGCATCGACACGGTGTCATGGTGCGCATTACTTGCGTTGCGCACGCGCGACAGCATGTCGGCAATAGGATCAGTCATAGTCATATGAGTGACCGTGTACCTTTCTCGTTGCGGTTCCCGTGCTCACCAAAGCGTTCTCCGTGTGATTTCGGGCTACTCACGCTCCCCACGGTCAGTACCGTGAGGCGCTCGCCACCCTTTGATTCAGACAACGGTCCGCTATCTACGGCGAGGGGCCTACAACAAAGTTGATGTTCAGTTCTTGCATCGGCTCGGCGCTTTCTGCAGCTCAGCGTGCCAAAATTCGCAATGATCGAGGCACGCCGAAGCCTCGGCGCAAGCACGAGGTACTATGCTACGCCATAACCTGGGGTTTTCCAAATAGTCCCGCCCAGTCATTAGAGTCAAGACCAGCACGAACATAAATAAGGAGATGGCTATGACCCAAACGCACGAGGACCCCATCCAATCCGCCCACGAGTGGCTGGAAGAAGCCGCCCGTCACCTTGGCCTCGATCCACAAGAGGCAACCGCGCTCACCCGGGAAATCCTGGACTTAACCAAAGACGTTGCACATAATCGCTCCCGCCCGGCGGCCCCGCTTACGGCCTTCCTCGTCGGCCTCGCTTCTAGTGATGTAGACGAAGCACGTAGCAATCTTGCCGCCCTAAAGCAGGTGCTGCAGTAATGGCCGGTCGCAAGAATTCCACCTTCGCCGTCACCAAGGTCCGTTTGGGAGAAAGCCTGCAGGTCGATACTCGCGCCGATACTGTCGCCGGCGAGGAGCCCCTCGAAATCCGCGTGGGCGGCCAGACCATTACTACCACCATGCGCACTCCCGGCCATGACATCGAGCTGGCGCACGGTTTCTTGCATTCGGAAGGCCATATTGCCTCGCTTGGCGACGTCACGGAGGCCCGCTACTGCGCCGGCTCCACCGTCGACGGAATGAATACTTATAACTTGCTCGACGTCGATCTAGCGAAAAAGAATGTGCTTAACCTAAGCGATCTGCGCCTGACCACCACAACTTCTGCCTGCGGCGTCTGCGGTACCTCCTCTATCGAGGCGTTGACCAAGCAAACGCGCTACCCGATTCCCCAAGTGCCGGTGGATCCCTATGTCGTGGCCAAGCTGCCCGAAGCACTTCGCGCCGAACAGAAGCAATTTAAAAAGACCGGCGGCATTCACGCCGCCGGTGCCTTCACCTTGGCCGGTGAACCGGTTGTCATCCGCGAAGATATCGGCCGACACAATGCCGCCGATAAGGTCATCGGTCACCTTCTGCTAGAAGATCAACTGCCTGCTGACGATCTCATTTTGGTAATGAGCTCGCGCGCCAGCTTTGAGCTCGTCCAAAAGGCGGCGATGGCCGGCTTCGGAATGCTGGTTGCCGTCAGCGCCGCCTCCTCCCTAGCGGTGGAAACGGCCCGCGAGACCGGCATGGCGCTCGTGGGATTTGCTCGCGGCGACCACTTTAATGTGTATTCCGGCGAGCTCGCCTAGTCGCGGTAGGCCTCTGGGCCGCGGTTGAGCCACGAGTACACTCCGCCAACCAAAAGGCCGCCGCCGATGAAGTTGCCGATCCACACCAGGATCCAATTGAGCGCCACGTTGCCAACAGTCAGGGTTGCCGGCACTGGGTCGGACGCGAAAAGCGTGATGCTAAACAGGCAGAAGTTCGCAATAACGTGTTCCAGACCCAACGCCACGAAGGCGCCGATAATCGGGATAATCACGAAGAACTTCGAAGCCGCGTCCTTGGCAAAAATGGCTCCCACGATACCCATATTGACCACGAAGTTCGCGGCAATTGCCTCTACCAACATGCCTTGCGGGGACTTGGTGAGCTTGCCTTCAGAAACCGTCACCAAGAGGTGCGAGGGATCTAGGTCGGCGAACTTGGCAGACATCGCCATAATGGCGGCAAAAATGATCGCGCCCACCAGGTTGAAAATGGTGGTGATAAGCAGCAGGTACAGGGCCTTGCCCCACGCCACGTGCTTATTGCTGGCGGCATAGACCATGTACATCATGTTGCCGGTAGCCAGATCTGCACCCAAGAGCAGAATAGCGAACAGGCCCACGCCGAAAAATAGGGCAAAAGCCACGGAGCCCATCCCCGGCGCAACGCCGTTGACGGCCTGGCCTACCACACCGGCAAAGGCGGTACCGATGCACAGGTACACACCCGCCAAGGTAGCGCGAACTGCAAAGCGAGCGAAGGATTCATCTAATAAGGTGACCTTCTTGACGGCCGCCGCCTTGGCGGCATCATTGAGAGACATTTCAACCTCATTAATTAAAGAGAATTAAATCCTTCTAATCTTATCCTGACCACCTGATTCCGCGTCAATTCCGGGTATGCATAACACTGCGGTGTAAGCTAGAACTTTCCTATTACCCGTATTTTCTCTTCGGAGGTCGCATGGATTCCCACTACCGGCCGCGGAGGGAACCGAATCGGCTTCCCGCTAACGGGCGCCGCAGCGTTCCATCGCGATCCGACCGTACAGATGCTGATCGCCAGTGGCGCCAGACCGAAACGCGCACCCGCCAACAACAGCGCCGCCGCCCACCGCGCCGCATTGAGGACACCTCACTTCCCCGACACCGCCGCAAACCCACCCTGTGGGAGCGAATCAAAAAGGTGTGGAAGTCCTCCGGCATCCTTCGCGTGGTTATCGGCATCGTTGCCACCGTGTTACTCGCCAGCACGATCAACCGCGTGGTCAACCCTCCAGAGGGTCTAGAGACCAATGAGGTCACCGCAGAAGAGGCACCTGCCATCGATCCTTCACCTGCCGTCGAGCTCTTTATCCCCGCTATTGAGGTTCATGCCGATTTTCAGGACGGCTCCTGTCGCGTAGTCAACGGTGCCATCAATCCGGATTCCATGAATAAGGCCTGCACCTACACTGCCGAAGACCGCCCTTATTCACTGCCGGGCACGACGGCTCAAGACATCGTGGTCATCGCCGGCCATACCGGTGCGGGCGTACCGGGCGTGTTTAATAATCTCTACGATGGCTCCGCGAATGAGCACAAGGTGCACTTAGGCGACAAGCTCTACGTGCGCACACAGAACTCCGGGCAGAACTGGCTCATCTATACGGCTACCGACTTACACGACCCAGATAAACAGGGGCTTTCTGACGACGCCTCTATTTGGGGCGAGGGCCCCATGCCCGGCCGTCTTCTCACCATCAGTTGCATTCAACCTGCCAACCCTTTGGAGCCGGCGGTGCGCAACGCAGTCGTCGGCTGGCAGTATGAGGGCACCACGCACACCGAGAACGCAAGTGCCTAAGCCGCACTGGCAGGAGCCAGCGCCTTCGCCCCGTGGAATTCGAGACGCTGGGTAAAACTAGAAAATCCCAACGCCCCCCTTCGGGGAGTTGGGATTTCTTAGCGCTCTATTTACTTGAACGGGAAGCCAAGCTCGCGCAGGAGCTTGCGGCCCTCGTCGTCGTTAGTAGCGGTGGTAACGACGGTGATGTCCATACCACGAGGGCGGTCGATCTTATCGATGTCGATCTCGTAGAACATGGACTGCTCGGACAGGCCGAAGGTGTAGTTGCCGTGGCCGTCGAACTGCTGATCAGACAGACCGCGGAAGTCACGAATACGTGGCAGCGCGATGGTCAGCAGGCGGTCCAGGAACTCCCACATGCGGTCGCCGCGCAGGGTAACGCGTGCGCCGATGGGCATGCCCTCACGAAGCTTGAAGTTCGCGATGGACTTCTTAGCGCGACGCAGCTGCGGCTTCTGACCGGTAATAGCGGTCAGGTCCTCGAGTGCGCCGTTGATGACCTTGGAGTCACGTGCAGCTTCGCCAACACCCATGTTGACAACAACCTTGGTGACACCAGGGATCTGCATGACGTTGTCGTAGTTGAACTCGTCATTCAGGGTCTTGCGGATTTCCTCGCGGTAGCGAGTCTTCAGACGCGGGGTGTAGTTCTCGCTCATTTTTAGATGTCCTTCCCGTTGCTACGCGCGATACGGACCTTCTTGCCGTTCTCGTCGAAACGGTAGCCCACGCGGGTCGGGTTGCCTTCGGAGTCAACGATCGCAACGTTGGACACGTGGATCGGAGCTTCCTGGGTAACGATTCCGCCGGACTCGGCGCCACGCTCGGTAGCGGAGTTAGCGACGTGCTTCTTGATGCGGTTAACGCCCTCTACGAGGACCTTTTCACGCTTTGGGTATGCCTCGATGACCTTGCCCTTCGCGCCCTTATCTGGGCCCGAAATGACAATCACCATATCTCCCTTATGGATCTTCATAAGACTAGATCACCTCCGGTGCGAGAGAAACGATCTTCATGAAACGCTTGTCACGAAGTTCGCGAGCAACCGGTCCGAAGATACGGGTACCACGGGGCTCGCTATCGCCCTTGAGAACAACTGCAGCGTTCTCGTCAAAGCGAATGTAGGAGCCGTCCGGACGACGGGTCTCCTTCTTGGCGCGGACGATAACGGCCTTTACTACGTCGCCTTCCTTGACGTTGCCGCCTGGAACGGCGTCCTTGACAGTCGCGACAATAACGTCGCCGATGCCAGCGGAGCGTCGGACAGAGCCGCCGAGAACGCGGATGCACAGCAGTTCACGTGCACCAGAGTTGTCGGCGACGCGCAGACGCGATTCTTGCTGAATCACTATGGGTCTCCTGACCTGGATTGATGTGCGGTAAGATTTCCGTCCTTGCCGCACGCGGTCTACAAACTTGCGATGCTCAAGCCTTGACAACGGACTATGCCGAAGGGTCTCGGACCGGCGGTTCGGAAACGCACCGCTACGGGCCGACCAGCTTTTGCAACCTATACATTCAACCACACGGCAGCGCCCTTACCAAAACGCCGCTCGATACTTGCCGACGCCCCCCTACCTCCACATTTATTTTCGCCAGTACACCCGCTTACCCCTTGGCCCCTTATTTCGAATGCAACGACACGCACATGCTCCAAAATTATCGCCACAATCTGCACATATAAATCACACCTTAAGGACCTTCAGTGCAAATTAACCCGCACAGCCATTCTAATATTTTGATTTTCCACAGCTGTAACGCATGAAAATTGCAGTTAATTTCTGATTTCCGTGTGACAACTGCGAATTCTGTGACTACTGTTATTTGCGTCGCGAAAGACATTTCTTTGCGCTTTCCCATATTTCCCGAAGGAGAAACACATGAAGCGTTTGCCACAGACCCTGACCGCTGCTGTACTGACCGGCGCACTCGCCTTTGGCGGCGCAGCTGTTGCCCAGGCTCAGATGCCGCTACCAGCTTCCATCGAAACCGATGGCATTACCTACGACAAGCAGGCCGACGGCAGCTACGCCCCACGCGACCGCTCCGAGAACCCAGCCGGCGAGAACACCGCACCTATTCTCACTGAGGATCAGGCTCGCGCTATCTGGGAGCGTCAGCAGTCCGAGGCTGGTGAAAACACTGATTCTGAGACCCTTGGAACTGAAGGCGCAGCTGACGCCGAGGACACTGACTCCGAGAGCCCCAAAGAAGAAGGTATTCCTGCTCCAGCCACCAAGAAGGACGCAGAGGGCAACGAGTGGTACCAGAGCCTGAAGGATCCCAATGTTTATGTCAACGACCCAGCTCTGGTGAATGAAGAGATCACCGCCGAGATGCGCGATGCCTACGCAAAGGCATTCCCTTCTGAGGATGCAAAGCCTGAGTTTGACAAGAAGAAGCTGGCTTGGTTGGCACTGCCGGCCGCACTGATCATCGGTGGCATCACCTGGTACCTGTCCCAGGACGGCAAGACCTACGTCAAGGACGAGGCACGCAAGAACCAGCAGCCAACCGCTGAGGAGAAGGCTGCTTCCGAGCAGATGCTGAACGCTAACAAGGACGAAGTTATCGCCCAGGGCGGTCAGCTCGCTGAGGGCGACGCTGCCCAGGCTGACGCTCCTTCCGCTCCATCTGCACCAGCTGCTGGCGAGTCCGCAGACTCCGTACGTGGTATGTCCGCTGAGACCGGCTCCAACTCCGTTGCACAGGCTCTGGCTGCTCTGGCCGTAGCTGCAATGGTTGCTGCTGGCGCTTTCGCCGCACGCCGTAAGTTCTTCGCTTAAGCAAGAACCTTCCTACCAAGTAGGAAACTGAATTGAGACTGGCTGCGCCGGTCGGGCTTCAGCCCGACCGGCGCAGCTTTTTGTATGCCTGACTAAAACTGCGGTTACGCAGAGTCAAGAGCCCATCCGAGTTAAGGCTGATCTGATCAGGCTTAATTGAGGTAGAAAAGGCCGATCTGAGGAGTAGTTTTCCTCAGATCGGCCTGATCACTATGGACTTAATGGAATGCGCCCGAGAGCCCACCGTAAGCTTTTAAAGGATGCGCATTAAGACGCGGATTCGGAAGCCGGCGAGGCTGTCTGTGCCGGTACTACGGCAGGCTTGGGATCCACGGTGAAGATATCGGTACCGGAGCCAATAAGTTCACCGGGGCGGAAGGCCTCAGTAGGGATGACCGGGCCGGTCTTCTTCGAGTTCGAGACAACAACCGGAGTGGTCACGGGCAGGCCGGCGGCCTTGATGGCGTCGATATCAAATTCGGCGAGGATATCGCCCCGCTTGACCTCATCGCCCTTGGTGACGTGGGAGGTGAAGTGTTCGCCCTTGAGGTTTACCGTATCGAAGCCAATGTGCATGAGGATATCGATGTTGCCCACCACTGGGTCCTTGGCGCGAATGGCATAGGCATGGTGGGAGGGGAAAGTAACGGTGATTTTGCCGTCGGCAGGCGCAACCAGCTTGCCCACGGTGGGCTCGATTGCCACGCCTTGGCCCAGCTTGCCACCGGCAAACATAGGATCGCTGACCTGAGACAGTGGCACGGCGGTGCCCTCCAGTGGGGAGAAGATGGTGCAGGCATCGTCGGCAGCTACCGCAGCTGGGGTAGCAGCGGCGGCTTGAGCCTCGGCTGCGGGAGGATTGACCTCGTCTGGGTCGATGGAGCCATTCTTCCGAATGAGCACGCGGCCGTAGAGGTACGCGCCCACAAAGGCAATCACGAAGGAGATGACACCACACAGGAGGAAGGTCGGCACGAAGCGGGGTACGGAGACGAAACCGATGAAGCCGGCGGCACCGAGGGCGTCGGCAAGCACGCCAAAGATGGCGATGAAGGCAGAGGAAACGGCGGACGCCGCCATGCCGATATAGAACGGCCAGCGCAAGCGAAGGTTTACGCCGAAGATAGCGGGCTCAGTAATACCGAACAGGGCGGAAATGCCGGAGGCCCCGGCCAAGCCCTTGAGCTTTTCGGAGCGGGCCAGGAAGTATACGGCGAGCGCGACGCCACCTTGGGCGATATTGGCCATGGAGGCAATCGGGAAGATAAAGGAACCGCCCTCGTTCCACAACATCGTCTCAATCGGCGGGAAAGATTGATGCAAGCCCGTAATCACAATCGGCGAATAAACAAGGCCGAAGAGGAAACCGGCCACTGGACCGGCAAAGTCATAGAGGTTAGCTAGTCCCATGCCAAGCCAGTCGCCGGCCGTGCGCAGGATGGGCCCCAAGCCCATAAAGGTTAAGAAACCGGTAATGAGCAGCGTGAGCAGCGGGGTAAGCATGAAGTCCACCGTGCCCTTGAGGTGCTTGTGCAGGAATTTCTCCAAGGTGGCGAGGATCCACGAAATCACCAGAATAGGAAGGATGGAACCTTGGTAGCCGGCCTGGGCGACGTCGAAGCCAAAGATATTCCAGTAGGACATCTCGCCGCTTTCAATCGCTTCCGCCACGTTGTAGCCGCTGACCAAATCCGGCATGACCATCGCCATAGCCATACCGGCGCCAAGGAACTCGTTGCCACCAAAGCGCTTCGTCGCGGTAAAGCCGACGAGGATGGGCAGGAAGGCGAACGGCGCGGCGGCGAGCAAATTAACTAGCCCGGCAAAGCCTTCCCACGCCGGGAACATCTCGATGACGGATTTATCGCCAAACAGGCCTTCGGCCGTCAAGACGTTATTGAGAGCCATGAGCAAACCGCCGCCCAATAGGATGGGAATGAGCGGCACGAAGATATCCGCCAAGACTTTGACGGCCCGGCTAAACCAGTTGCCGGATTCAGCAGCGATGTCTTTTAGACGGTCGGTGGATACGGCCACGTCCTTGGAAATCAGGTTGGTCATTTCCTGGAAGACGATATTGACGTCACCAGGGCCGACGATGACCTGGAACATGCCGCCAGCCTCAAAGGTGCCCTTGAGATCGGGGTCATTATCCAGCGCGGCGGTATCCACCTTGTCCGAATCTTGTAGCACCATGCGCAGGCGCGTGGCGCAGTGCGCGAGTGCGATGATGTTGTTTTCGCCGCCGAGCGCCTTAAGCGTGCGGACGGCTACTTCCTTGTGGTCCATAGAAGAGCCCTTCAGTGTAATGGATCACATCCTAATACCGGACGTGACTACTTATGTCCATTACAGCTGGAATTCGGGCCTAAGTCCACACATTCGGGCGGAGTGTTGGCAACTTCACCGGTGATAGGTACACCTACCCGCGCGGTTCCCACCCCTGCCAAGGTGACTCGCCAAACACCGCGAACGAAGCAGCAATCCGACCACCCCCGGCATAGACCTCAACGGCGCAGCCATCCGCAATCAAGCGCATGTCACCATCCGGGCAGTCGATGGGTTCTCCGCCATTAAAGGAAATGGTCCCGTCGCGTTGGGTGACGCGGAAAGCTTCATCCCCGGCGGCGTCGATAAGAGCAAAGGAACCTTCGCCCTTGATATCGATGGTGGAGCCAAAGCCTTCGCGCCCGTGGGTCTCCGGCAAGGCAGACCACAGCGGCTCTTGGTGCAAGTAGTCACCCTCCAGCCAGATGCGGCGTGGCAGGGTCAAGGTGTGCACCCAGCCTTGCGCCGGAGTGTCATCCTGGGCGGGCATGCCCATCCACCCCAGCAGGATGCCGTCCTCGGTGGCCTGCGGCGCATAAAACTGGGTGCCGTGATCCAAGAGTGTAAAGCCGCGCTCAATGTGAAAATCCAACCCTTCGAGCGTGCCCACGACATAGCCGCAACGGTCCGTTTCTGCTTGCGGGCAAAAGATGAGTACCTGCTTGTCCCCTAGCGTGAGGAGATTAGGACACTCCCACATATATCCGCCCGGCAGCTGGGAAGGATCATCGAAAACAATCTCGCCCTGAAAGTCCCACTGCGCTAAGTCCTGGGAGCGGTAGAGAACAATGGTGCCGCGTTCATCTTCGGTTTGGGCGCCGATGACCATCCGCCAACCGTCACCGTCGCGGGTGATCTGCGGGTCACGGAAGTGGCCCGTATAGCCCTCCGGGGAGTCCGGGATGAGGGGGTTATTCTCATCGCGGAGATAGATGCCGCCTTCAGGGCCCGAAGGGTCGAGGGCGCGCACGCGGTTCTGCGAGGGAATGCGGCGGCCGTCTTGTTTCAGGTTGCCTGTATAAAACAGCCAGACATCGGTGCCATCGACCACCGCGCCGCCCGAATAGCATCCATCCTTGTCATAGGGCAGATCCGGGTATAAGGCATCCGGGTGGTGCTGCCATGGCGTGGGCGCGGAAACACGTGTGGTCGCATGGCCCCAGCCGGTGCGCTTGGGCTGGCGCGGGAAGGCAGGGTCATGCTGGTAGTAAACATGCAAGGTATCACCGTCTACAAAGACACCATTGGGATCATTGAGGCGGCCTTGTGGTGGGGCAAGGTGAAAATTGGGCCGGTAGTTCATATCACCGATACTATGAAAATATGACTATTCATGTGTGCGGTGAAGGGCTCGTGGACCTCGTTCCAGTAGCCCCTGGCAGCTTGAACGACCACACCCCGGCGCTGGGCGGCGGGCCATTTAACGTGGCCATCGCGGCCGCGAGACTGGGGGCGGACGTAGAGTTCCAGTCCCGCCTTTCTACCGATGGATTTGGCCAGGAACTCGTTGGCCGCCTTGAGACAGAAGGCGTGACCACCACCCACCTGCAGCGTGGCGATGAGCCCACCACGCTAGCCGTCACGACCATCCATGAGGACGGCTCCGCTTCCTATAACTTCTACATCGAGGGCACCGCCGACCGCTTGGTTGAGCCACACTTGGTTCCGGCCGATATCGCGTGCTTTGGCACGGTCTCCCTTGCCCTTGAACCTGGCGCCTCCCGCTATGCGCAACTATTGAAGGATTTCGCCGCACAAGGCACTTTGGTCGCCCTCGATCCGAATATCCGCCCGTTCTACGCCACCCAGGAGCACCGAGAATTCCTAGCGGACCTGCTCCCCCACGTCACTGTGCTCAAGCTTTCCGACGAGGAGGTGGAATTCCTCGGCACCGACCTCATTTCCCAGGTCCCCGTCGTCGTAGTTACCCGCGGTTGGGAGGGCCTTAGCGTTCAGGCCGGTGACACCGCACTACAGGTGCCGGCCGCAAAGGTCACCGTCGCCGACACCATTGGCGCCGGCGATACCATCATGGCCGCATTGTTGACCCAGATTGATGAGCGCGGGCTCGACGCCACCGCTTTGTCTGAACTAGGAGCTGCGGAGTGGAAGGAAATCCTGTCCTTCGCCGCGGCCGCCGCAGGGATCACCGTTTCACGCAAGGGTGCTAACCCACCACGGCGTGAGGAAGTAGAGTCAGCGCTATGACCTACACCAAGCGCACCCTGTGGCTGCACTCCGCGCTCTTCGTCCTGGCATTTCTCGCATTCATCTTGCCGGTAGTCTTTGGCACCGCCGCTCTACTTCCTGTTTGGTTGACCGGCGGGCTGAGTTTGGGGCTTGCGGCTTGCACGCTTGTCGACGCCGCCTATAAGTTCTTCGCCCCCGCCTCCCCTCGTAGCCTCCGCCTGCTCTCCGGGCTTGCCGGCCTCGTGCTGCTCATCGGCTGGGGCATCTGGGTCTATATCTACGGCAACATGGCCGCTGTAGGCACAGGCTCCTATCGAATCGGGACCTTTTTGCTCGGCGCGGGAAGCGTGCTCAATCTTTTTGTAGTGGCAATTTCCTTTCTAGATGTACAACGAAAGGTCACGTAAAGCGTCTGGCACACAGCCACTATTGGCAGGTTTCCACTAATGCGCCGCTACGACGCGGCGGGGAACAATGATGGGGGCATCGCCCAGCGGATCCTCCCAGGCTTCAGCCTCGATGCCATAGGCCTGCGCCAATACCTTCGGGGACAACGCTTGTTTCGGCGCCCCGCGAGCGATGATATCGCCGGCTTTCATCACCACCATGGAATCAGAATAGTGGCCCGCCAGCATGAGATCGTGCAGGACTACAACCACTGTTTTTCCCGCCTGCGCCTGCGCGCGTGCCAACTCCAGCATGCGCATGGCATGGGCGGGGTCGAGAAAGGTCGTGGGTTCGTCGAGAAGCAGCACAGGCGTATCTTGTGCCAGTGCCAACGCCAGCCAGACGCGCTGGCGCTGCCCACCCGATAGCGAAGCGATATCACGATCGAGGAAGTCCACAATGTCGGTAGCCTCGCAGGCCTGCGCGATAATCTCCCGATCCGTAGCGGAAAGGCCGCGCATCCTCCCCTGATAGGGATGACGCCCGCGCGCGACCAACTCGCCTACCCGCAGCCCATCGGGGGCCACGGGGTGCTGTGGCAGCAGCGCCACCTGCTGCGCGGCATCCTTCGCGGACAGCGCATGTAGGTCAGCGTCCCCGACCATGACGCTGCCCTGCCGCGGGGCCAGGATTTTCGAGAGAGTTTTCAGCAGCGTGGACTTGCCGCAGCCATTGGGTCCAATGAGCGTGGTGACTTCGCCGGCGCTGGCGTGCAGATCGACACCGGCAAGGATGTCCTCGCCATCCTTATATCCCGCATGAATGCCGGTGGCGCGGAGGCTACACCGAGGCTTCGGGCTCGTGGGCTGTTTAGGCTGATTAGGCCGATTATTCGTCATATCTTTTCCTTCATCCACGTATGACTGTCTAGCACCATCCGGCGCTGTGTTTGTCCGTTTCCCCCGCTGTGCCGCGGCGCAACATTTAGCTGCGCCCGGCCGCATTCCACACCACTATCACCAAGGCGCAGCCGCCGATGACCGAGGAAACCGCACCCACCGGCGCGTTTACCGGGATAGCGCCAGCGATGACGGCGCACACGGTAAGCAACGCCGCGCCCGCGGCTGCCGATGCCAGCGGCGATGGCGTGGGTGTGCGCGCCACCATCCGCGCCAGGTGCGGCGCTAGCAGCGCGATAAACCCAATGGGTCCCACCACCGAGACCACCACGGCGCTGATACCGGTTGCCGCGATAAGCAGAAGAGCGCGCTGGCGGGAGATATTCACGCCCAAGGTGGTTGCGGAGGAATCATCGTGGGCAAGCAGCGGCAGCTCCCGCGCGCACCAGATTCCTATAGCGAGAAACGGCGCTAATGCGGCCAGAAGTGGGAGGATAACCTCCATGCGCACAAATCCAGTCGATCCCGCAAGCCACGTTTGCGCCTCCGCAGCGCGCAGGACCTGGGCGCTGCGCATCAAATACGCCACGATGGCCTGAAACATCAGAGATAAGGCAATACCGACGATGACGATGCGGTTGCTCGTACCGATGCCACCAAGGGCGGCGAGGAGGAGGACAACGAGGAAGGCACCGATCGTCGCCAAGCATGCCCGCCACCAAAACTCCGGGATGTCCTCAGCGAAACTGGGGCGCGAATGCACGGTACCCAAGACCACCAGCACTGATGCCCCGCCGGTCACGCCTAAAATATCCGGCGAGGCGAGCGGGTTGCGGGCCATGGTTTGCGTCCAAGAACCGGCCAGGCCGAGGGCGGTGCCCACGATGACGGTGGCGATAGCAACCGGCAGGCGCAAGTCCCACACCACCCTGATGTGGCTCTCGCTACCGCCGCCGGTGAGGACATCGATGACTTGCCGTGGGCTCAGTTCCACGGAACCTTGCCCCAACAATACTAAGTACGCGATAAGGGCGATAAGGATAAATGCCAACGTGGAAGCGAGCACGCGCGCGTGCCGACGGCGTTGCTGCGCTTGTAAAATAGTGCTGATTGCGGCCATGCGTTATTGCCCCCACGCTCTGCCCACGCCGCGGTGGGCACCCCAAATGAGGAAGGGTGCACCCACTATCGCGAGGACGATGGACATCTCCAGCTCCGAGCTGCCCACAATGAGGCGGCCAATGATATCAGCAGCAAGCACGGCACAACCACCCAAGAGCGCGGAGGGCAAAAGCATGGTAGCAACGCTAGGGCCCACCACCCGCCGCACGATGTGGGGAATGGCAAAGCCGACGAAGGCAATGGGACCCGTTGCCGCCGTTGCACTGCCGGCCAGCACCACGACGCTGAGCGCCGCGCCCACCCGCGCGGTGGTGGGTGATCCGCCCAAGGCGAGGGAGGACTCCTCCCCCATAGCCAAAAGGTCGAGGGGTCTAGCCGCCATCGCCGCACACGCTAGGCCGAGAACAAGCCCTATGCCCGCGATCGCGACGTCTTCTGGGCCGCGGCCAAAGGTGGATCCGATGGTCCACCGCCGCATGCTATCGAGGACGTCCGTGGAATAAAGGCCGATGATCATCGCGCCCGATCCCAAGGCGGCGGAGACGCCGGCACCTACCAGAACGAGCGTCAGAGGATCCTGAAACCGCCGCGATACGGCTAAGACCAGCAGCGTGGTAATACCCGCGCCAGCGAGCGCGAGGGTAGTCCGCATACCGGTGGAGGTAGCAATGCCGATGGCCGTGCCTATGGCAACAAAGAATGACGCACCCGCGGTAACACCAATAAACCCTGGATCCGCCAGCGGGTTTCTGGTCCACGATTGCGCCAGTACACCGGCCACAGCAAGGGCCGCGCCGGCGAAATAAGCCAGGAAGGTGCGCGGCATGCGCAGGTTCCACACGATATCGTGGATATCCTGCTCCCCTGCTCCGTGCAGGGCTGCGATGACCTCCCCGGGCGGAATCGAGCGGGATCCTAGCGCCAAGGACGCCACCGCCAACACCAGGCTGGCGAGGATGAGGGCAACAAGGAGCAGCTTGTGACTCTGTGCCCGCGTCATTACCGGTGCGGCGGCGCCGGTGACGGTGGCGGCAGGACTATCTGAGGTGTTATCCGTCTGGATTTTTTGGCCGACTTTCGTGGTTGCTGACAATTACAGCTTCTCTTCAAACTTATCTACTGCCCAGGGGATGGTCACCGGGTTCGGCATACTCATGGCATTACCGGTATCCGTATCCAGGTAGCGCACGCGACCGTCCTTGACAACGTCGAGGCCCTGGAAGGTCTTATCCTTCTTCAAGGCTTCGGAGGAACCGTTGTAGTCCAGGACAAAGAGGTAATCAACCTGGTTAAGCTTTGCGTAATTTTCTGGGGCAATGTCAACGAAGAAGCTACTGCCATCGCCCCGCAAGGCATCGGGGATCTCCATGCCAAGATCCTCGATGAATTGTCCGCGCCCGTCCTCCTCGGTGTAGAGGCCAATTTTGCCATCATAAGGCATGACGATGGCCGCAGATTTATCCTGCAATTCCGTGTGCTCGCGGCGGAATTCCTCGAAGGCCTTTTCGGTGTCATCGATAAGCTTATCGCCTTCGTCTTCCTTACCCACCGCGTCTGCGATGGTTTCTACCTGCTTTTCCCAGGGCACCTGCCAGTCTTCATAGCCATCTGGCTTGATGGTGGTAGGCGCGATGTCTTCCAGGGAATCCTTCGTATGCGCATCGACGGCTTGGTTCACCGCAATGATCTGGGTGGGGTCTGCCGCGGTGATCTGCTCAAAGGTATCCGCGGTGAATCCGGTTGCGGTGTTATAAATCACCTCAGGCTTTGCGTCGCCCAAAAGCTTCTCTGCCCAGGGGCCGACGCCGGAGGGGTCGCCATCGCCCTCAGCACCCCACGGTGCCACCGTCACGGGAGTAATCCCCAGGGCAAGCAGTGTATCGGCGTCACCCAGGCCCAGGCTAGCCACGCGCTGCTCGCTGGAAGCGTCAGTAGCCTTAGCCGTTTCATCGCCTTCACCGCGGGAGCAGCCTCCTAAGGCTACGGCTCCGGCAGAAAGCACTGCTACTGCACCCAAACTACGACGGCCGAAAATCTTCACCAGGCTAACCCTTTCAAGAAGGAGGAAAATAACTTTGCTTAGCCTATACCGCAAAGAGTATTTTAGGCAAGCCTTAGCTTATTATGAGTATATTAGACGCATGAACTCTTCCCCACAATCGGCCACGATGCGTCAACACGAACTCATCCCCGTTATTCTGACCGCTAATAAACGGATCCGGCCGCGCCTGCACCGCCTGACGTTTTATGCCGAGGCATTCCGGACATACACCTTCTCCGGACCCGATGAATTCTTTGGACTCGTCATGCCACAAGCCGGACAGGAATTTAGGCCCTTCCCCGTCGACGGCATAAACCTCCGCTCGGCGGTAAGCGCGATTTGCGAGGAGAGGCGGCCGGACCTGCGCTGGTATACCATCCGCGCGCTCCATTCAGAAGAGGCCACAGTCGATGTCGACGTGGTCACCCACGGCGATTCCGGACCTGGCTCGCGGTGGATTCGCCGCGCACGAGCCGGCG
>NGUZ01000029.1 GCA_002154655.1 Corynebacterium kefirresidentii | reverse complement strand
AAGCCGCTGTTATGGCGGGCACCGTGGCCAATAAGGGCACCCGCATGCAGCCTTACCTGGTCAATCGCATTACCGACTCCCAGATGAAGGACATCCGCACCACCAAACCAAAGAAGGCGGACCAGGCGGTTGATGAGGAAACTGCGGCTACGCTTACTGATTTGATGTATGCCTCGGAGCGTTCCTCCGCTGGATATGATGGCAATGGCTTTGCTTCCAAGACCGGTACCGCTGAGCATGGCGAGGGCCTAGCCCCGCACGTGTGGTACGTTGCCTTCGATCCGGAGCGGGATATCGCAGTGGGCGTCGTGGTAAAAAATGGTGGTAACTTAGGTGAGTCCGCGACGGGCGGCAAGGTTTCCGGCCCAATTGGCCGCGCTATCCTGCGCGCATACCAGGGGGAGCAGTAATGAATAGCGCCGAGAATAAGGAACATCTCCAGGCACTGATTGGCAGCGACTACGAGCTGCAGTGGGTAATCGGCCACGGCGGAATGTCCACCGTGTGGTTGGCCGATGACACCCGCAATGATCGGGAAGTCGCACTCAAGGTTCTACGCCCGGAATTTTCCGATAACCAAGAGTTCCTCTCTCGTTTCCGCAACGAGGCGAAATCGGCCGAATCTATTCAGTCCGAGAACGTGGTAGCTACCTATGACTACCGCGAGTTGGAAGACAACGGCCGCAAATTCTGTTTCATGGCCTTGGAATACGTCCGTGGCGAATCCCTTGCAGACCTGCTGGCGCGCGAAAATACGCTGCAGGAGGAGCTGGCTCTCGACGTCCTCGAGCAGGCTGCGCATGGCCTGTCCATCATCCACCGCATGGAGCTCGTGCACCGCGATATTAAGCCCGGCAACTTGCTCATTACGCAAAATGGCCAGGTCAAGATCACGGACTTTGGCATTGCCAAGGCGGCCGCAGCCGTGCCGCTGACTCGCACCGGCATGGTGGTAGGCACCGCACAGTATGTGTCTCCCGAGCAAGCACAAGGCAAGGATGTGACGCCGGCTTCCGACGTCTATTCGCTCGGCGTCGTTGGCTATGAAATGCTCGCCGGCAAGCGTCCCTTTACCGGAGATTCCTCCGTGTCCATCGCCCTAGCGCATATCAACCAGGAGCCGGAGCCGCTATCGACGAATATCAGCGCCCCGGCTCGCGAGCTCATTCGCATTGCGTTGCGCAAGGATCCGGCCACCCGCTACGCCGATGGCAACGAGTTCACTCTAGCCATCTCCGCAGTCCGCTTGGGCAAGCGCCCGCCGCAGCCCAAGTCCGCTCCGCTAGCGCAGCGCGCACCAGAGCCATCGCCGTCCGCCTCGACGGAGATGTTGGGCAACGTTGCCCAACCCACCACGATCCATCCGGCAGCGGGAACCGCTCCAGTTAAGGAATCGAAAGGTGGCTCCTCCTTTCTGAAGGGCCTGGGCATCACCTTGCTCCTCGCGGCCTTGGCCGGCGGTGGTTACCTCGCCTACCAGCAGCTAAGCGATAGCGAGGGAACGAGCGCACCCTCCAGCACGCTGGAAACCTCGGTGGTTACGGAGTACCGCGATCCCACCACCACCCACCAAGACACCCCGGACGAAGATACGGTAGAGGCCCCAGCACCGGTGACGGTGACAGAGACCGAGCCGCAGGAGACGGAGCAAGAAGAGACTCCGCGTACTACTCACCGTGAGACACCCACGCGCCACTCGCCCACCCATCAACAGCAGCCCCCGGCCCTACCGACGCAACAGAATCCGCAGGATACGCACGTTGAAAACACACCTGAGCTGGATACTCCAGTAAACTCGCAGGCTAATGAGCTCCCCGGAGACTTGGCTGATTTACTGACACAGGAGGGTGACTAAGCGATGGTCAATGACCGCTATCGGAGAGGCGAGATCATCGGCGCCGGCGGCATGTCTGAGGTCTATGCTGCCGAAGACACCGTCCTAGGCCGCCAGGTTGCGGTAAAGATGCTCCGCCCGGAAATGGCGCGCGACGTCAATTTCCGGGAGCGTTTTTACCGCGAGGCCCAGAACTCGGGCAAGCTGAATCACCCCAATATCGTGGCGGTTTATGACACCGGGGAAACCGAACTGGATGGCATGACCATCCCGTATATCGTCATGGAGCGGGTCAATGGCCGCACCTTGCGCGATATCATTCGCGAGGATGGAGCACTATCCGCCCAGGAAGCGGCGGATATCCTCAAGCCGGTAGCGGATGCACTGCAAGCCTCGCACGAAGCCGGCATTATCCACCGCGATATCAAGCCAGCAAATATTATGCTCACCAACACCGGCCAGGTGAAGGTGATGGACTTCGGCATCGCTCGCGCCTTGGATGATTCCACCTCGGCGATGACGCAAACCTCCGCCGTTATCGGCACTGCCCAATATCTTTCTCCCGAGCAAGCCCGCGGTAAGAACGCGGATGCCCGCTCGGATGTCTATGCACTGGGCTGCGTGCTCTACGAGGCCCTTACCGGTCAGACCCCATTTGAGGGCGAAACCCCGTTTGCGGTTGCTTATCAGCACGTACAGGAAGAGCCGACACCACCGTCGGAGCTCATCGCGGATCCTTCACTAACCCCCACCCAGCGCGTCAATATTGATGCGGTGGTGCTTACCGCAATGGCGAAGCACCCTGCGGATCGTTACCAATCCGCCTGGGAGATGGCCGGCGATTTGGAACGCCTGCGCAATGGACAGGTCACCGCAGCAGCGCGCATGCATGTTAATGAGGACGAGGTCGAGCAGCCTACCGAGATGGTGGGAGCCGCCGCGGCCCCCGCGGCAGCGCACCGCGCACCGATTCAATCCACCCGCCCCACCGAAGAGGATGACAAGCAGGGCGGCGGCTGGATGAAGTGGTTGGCTGCCTTCTTGGCCGCCCTCTTGGTAGCTATCGTCGGCTACTTCGCATGGGACTTCTTCTCCAATGACAAGGAGGATCCCGAAAAGCCACGCCAGACCCAATCTGCCCCGCACGACAAGATCATCGTGCCAGAGGTGGAAAACCGCCCACGCAATGAGGTGGTTAAGGAACTCGAAGACATGGGCCTGCAGGTTACCGTCAATGAGGAAGCCAACCCGGATATCCCTCGCAATAATGTCATCCGCATCAACCCCGCCCCGGGTTCCGAGCTGCAAAAGAATGCTTCGGTTACGTTGACCGTGTCCTCTGGTAAGGAAATTACAGATGTCCCGGACATCACCGGCATGACCTTGGATGAAGCCTCCCAGGCCCTCGAAGAGGCGGGCTTGGCACTCAACTCCGACGTTTCGGAGGAAAACGATGAAGCACCAGCCGGCCAAATCATCAAGCAGGATCCGGCCGGCGGCACGCAGCTGTCTAAGGGATCGAAGGTACGGGTGACGGTATCTAAGGGCGTCGAAAAGAGGCGCGTGCCCAATGTTTCCGGAATGAATGTAGAAGATGCCCAGAGCCGCCTCGAATCCAGTGACTTTGATGTAGACGTGCGCGAGGTCGATTCCTTGGAGCCGAAGGGCACGGTGCTGAGCGTATCCAATGAGGGCGCGGAGCTGGAAAAGGGCAAGCCGGTCACCATTGAGGTCTCCAATGGCATGCTCTTTAAGGCTCCTGACCTGGTACGACAGAGTCAGAAGCAGGCCGAAGATGAACTCCGCGCGGCTGGCTGGACTGGCCAGCTAGTGCCGGGTGAGCCCGTGCCGACCGGCGCACTGGTGGATAACAATAAGATTGGCTGGGCCTCTGTGAATCCAGGCGATACCATGCGTAAGGATCAAAACATTGAGGTCCGCTTGTGGAATTTCGACCCCGCTGCACTTCTGCCGCAGCCATAGCTGCTGGTATCCTAAGGTCTCAGTACGAACTTAGATAAGAACTTAAATCTAGAAAAGGTATCTTATGCCGAAGTCAAAGATTTCTCAGAGCTCCTCCGTCCCTACCTCGAGCTCTGCTACCAACCGCACCCCCGTCAAGATCAATTCGGAGGGCACCCCGAAGTGGTACGTGGCCATCATGCTGGGCCTGATGGTCATCGGCTTGCTGTGGCTCGTGGTCAATTACCTCGCTGGCCAGGACATCCCGTTCATGGCGGACCTCGGCGCTTGGAATTATGGCATTGGCTTTGGCTTGGCCATCATCGGCCTGCTGATGACCATGGGATGGCGCTAAGCTAGACCTCCCAGCCTGTTCCCTCGCCCCCTTCCTGTAGGTGGCGAGGGTTTTCATATCTAGGAGCCACATGTCTCGCCACATTTTTGCTGCTGGCCTCATCATTTCTGTGGCCTACGCGGCCGTTCACATCGCGTTTTCCGATACCACCCTACTCACCGGCGCCGCTCCCTTCCGCCTTTCCGTGCGCAACTACCTAGGCAATGTCCTGGGCTCGGGCATGGTGTGGGGAATCTTTAGCTACCTCATAGGCAAGAATTTTTCGGGCCGGTGGCTCAAGGCACCCCTGGCCGGCACGGGAATTATCGTCTTGATGCTGGCCGTGCACTACGCCTTGCTCGTGGTCTTCGGTGTGTACAACTGGCGCGAGGCATTTGAGTACAACGCCCAGTGGTTTATCCTGGCGCTCATCTCTGGACCGGTATTGGGGCTGGCCGGCGCGGCCTCGGCCCAGTTCCGGTGGTTCGACTATCTCGCCGTCCTGGGCTTCCTCCTCGAGCCTGTCATAGCAGGGCTCGTCCCAGGCAGTTCCTACTTACCCCGCACCACGACCATCCCTGGGTACTTCGCCGCTGCGACTCTCTGGCTCATCGGCGCGGGCCTCTTTTTCTGGCAGCGCCGCCTTTCCACCCGCTGAGTGCTTCCTCGGCGGCCCACCATCCCGGCATGCCGTGCACGCCAGCGCCGGGAGCTGCGGAGCTGGAGGCCATAAATACTCCTGGAGCAAGGCGATGCGGATGGGCCGAAAGGCGTGGCCGCAGCAGAGTTTGCAGCCCAGTCATCGCGCCGCCGGCAATATCGCCACCGACCAGGTTAGGGTTCCACCGCTCCAACTCGGCCGGGCTAGTGGCGTGGGTAGCCAGGATGGTATCCCGAAAACCAGGGGCAAAGCGTTCGATCTGCGCAGTAATCAGCTCGGTTACCTCACCCGGATAGCGCTCCGCATAGCCGCGCGGGACGTGCGCATAAGTCCACAGCGTAAGCCCACGGGAAGGGTCGGCCACGTATTGTTGGCAGGCCAATACTAGGGGTCGCTCGGGCATTCGCCGCTTGCCGACGTCCCCCTCTGCCCTACAGATCTCCTCCACCGTGCCTCCCACATGCACGGTGCCGGCTTGGCCCACGCGCGGATCGACCCATGGGACGGGCTCACTGAGATGAAAGTCCACTTTGAAGACGGCGCTGCCATATCGCCAGCGCGCCAGGCTCCGGCGAACACGGCTGGGAAGCTCCAGCCCACGCAGCCCCAGGATCTGCTGCGGGGTGAGGTTCAGGATGGTCGCATCGGCCTGAGGCAGCTCCCGCAGATCGGTGACCTCGCATCCGGTGTGGAGGCGGGCGTGGTGGGAACGGAGGAGGTTTAAGAGGGCGTCGATAAGAGCTCCGGTGCCACCCTCCACCACGGGCCAGCCGCGGGTCATGCCCAACCCGCCAAAGAGCAGGCCGAATGCGGAGGTAAGTGGCCTAGTAGGCGAGGTAATCGCATGTACCGCGCTGCCTGCGAAGAGGGCGCGCGCCTGTGGCGTATCGAATGCCACCCGCCCGAGCTGACTGGCAGGCGCGATGCCGGCCGCGCCGAACTGTGCCAAGCGCACGGGGCGATCGGGCCAACGCACCAGCGGCGTTAGTGCATTCGCCACATGCTCATCAATGTGCCGGACAATGTGTCCGTGCAACCGCGTCCACGCGCGAGCATCGGCTCCCAACTCCGCGGCCGTATCCGCCAAAGAACTCTGCAGGATTCCGGCCGGGGCTCCCTCTAGCGGATGGGCCATGGGATAGGGGGCGTTAAGCCACCGCAAACCATGGGATTCCAGATCGAGGGCGCGGAACGCCGGACTCGCCACGCCAAAAGGGTGCCCGGCCGCTCCGAGATCCACAATCGTGCCCGGAAAAATCTCCGCAGAGGAGGCTGCCGCACCACCGGCCCAGTCGGTCCGTTCGTAGATATCCACACTCCAGCCAGCCATGGCCAAACGCGCCGCGGCCGTGAGTCCATTCGGTCCTGCGCCGACGATCACAGCGCGAGGTTGATAATCCACAATGCTCCTTATGCAGGTCAGTACCCAAATTTATCAGTCTTGCTCACACAGTGGGTAGAAAGTTATCCACAGGCTGTGGAGAAAGCCTGTGAAATGTGAATTTCACACAATTATTAACACCCTGTGGATAACTGTTTTCACGGACTTCCACAGGCGGATTTTCTTACTTTCGCACGGCCTAGACCAGCGTGATCAGGGAAAACTCCGGAAAAGCGTTCGGTAAATTACAAAAATGTAGTTATCCACATTGTGGATAAACATTGTGGAATTCTTTCGCACATGCTTTCCGGTGATCAAAATTCACAGTTATCCCCAAAACCCAGCTTGTTGGGCCAAGAACGCGACGAGTATCGCGGCCACCACAACAACACCGCCCCAACGAAGAGAGGAGCTCTTTCGATAGAGAAAAAGGCTCAACACAAGACCTGTGCACAACCCACCCAAGTGTCCCCATAGGGATACGCCATTGGCCAAGAAGGTATAGGCCACGTTCGCCACAACCAGGGCGATGGGCGCGCGGAGATCGAGTCCGCGCTGGCGATAAGCACCTACCAGCATGACCATGAGCGCGAAGAGCGCGCCGGAGGCGCCGACGGTGGGGGTATTGAAGTCGAATTTCAAGATCATGGCGGACGCGCCTAGGCAAGAGGTGAAATAAGCGGCAAGATACAACCCAGTGCCAAGCGTCCGCTCCACTTCCCTGCCTATGAGCAAGAGCATAATCATATTCACCGCCAAGTGGCCCGCGTCTAGGTGCATGAACTCCGAAGACAGCGCAGTCTGAGGGTGGAAGGGATAATCCGGTCCCCACAGGCCCCAATCCGCTGCGAGCGGGGAATCATAGAAGGTGGCTCCTAGCGTGCGCGCCTGCACCGCGGTAATCAGCCAAGCGATGATGCACACGGCGGCAATGAGCGCGGTCGCTGGGGTAGCGCGGACATAGTTTCTCACCATGGTCATGAAGTTGTCAGTCCTTTAGGCGGGGATCTAGCTGTGGATAACTCGGGAAAACTGCAACGAGCCCGCCGCCGCACGAATAATGCGGTGACGGGCCCGAGGAAAAAGGCGATTACGCGATATCGATGGACTCGATAACAACGTCCTCGTGCGGACGGTCCATGCGGTCGGTATCCACCTTGGCGATCTTGGAGACGACCTCCTGGGAAGCAGCGTCAGTTACCTCGCCAAAGATGGTGTGGTGGTTGTTCAGGTGCGGGGTCGGCGCCACGGTGATGAAGAACTGGGAACCGTTGGTGCCTGGGCCGGCATTAGCCATGGCCAGCAGGAATGGGCGGTCGAACTGCAGCTCCGGGTGGAATTCATCCTGGAACTGGTATCCCGGGCCACCGCAGCCGGTGCCAGTCGGGTCGCCGCCCTGAATCATGAAGTTATCGATGATGCGGTGGAAGATTGCACCGTCATAGAACGGGCCGGACTGCTCGCCCTTTGCATTCTGGGAGGAGTAGTCCTTCTCGCCCTTGGCCAGGCCGATGAAGTTTTCAACGGTTACCGGTGCGTGGTTACCGAAGAGATCGATAACAATGTCACCGTAGTTGGTATGCATCGTTGCAGTTGCGGTCTTCTGAGTCATGCCAGCCATTGTAAAGAATTTAACGCGCGCCTGCCGCGCATGACATAACGCTGTCAGCGATCGCGCTAGCCTGAAAGCATGATTCGCGCGCTACTTTTTGATCTGGATGACACCTTGCTCGACCACACCGGCGCGGCCCGGGACGCAGTGGATCAGTGGTGCCGCGAACTCGGCCTGCCCGAGGGCCAACATGCGCGGTTCGCGGCCATCGAACGAAAGTGGTTTCAAGCCTATGAACGCGGCGAGGTCTCCCACCACGGCCAGCGGGCGGCGCGCTGCCGCGAATTCCTCGGCCGGGAGATGAGCGATGCCGAGGCGCTGGCCGCCTACGACGGCTATCTTTCCGCCTACCGGGAGCAATGGCGCGCTTTTTCCGACGCCCTGCCCACCCTCACCTGGGCCCTCGAATCCGGCTTTCAGGTCGGCATACTCACCAACGGCGAGCGCGAAATGCAGCAGGCGAAGCTGGAGGCCACGGGCCTTGCGCTTGCCGACGTCCTCCTCATCCCCACCGTTGACCTCGGCTGCCCCAAACCGCAGCGCGCGGCCTACCTCGCTGCTTGCCGCCAGCTCGGAGTGGATGCTGCAGACACGCTCATGGTGGGCGATTCCCTCACCAACGATGTGCAGGGGGCGCGCAAGGCAGGGCTGCATGCGCTCCACCTCGACCGTACCGGTAAGGGAGATCTCAGCTCGCTTAGTGCGCTGAGAGAGGTTCTCCCCCAAAGAGCCAGCTGACCACGATGGCGCCCGGATCGATAACGCCCTTGCTGCGATCTCCCAGGTAGGAGGCGCGGCCCTTCTTTGCAGCAAGGTCCTCGGTGTCGAGGGCGCCGGCATGGGCGGCGTCGAAAAGCTCCTGCAAGGTCTCCGCGTCCGGATCCTTCGCACCTAGCTCGCGGGCTTTTTCTGCAGCCGGGATGAGGGCATCGAGCATGGTGCGATCACCGCGCTGGGCGCCGCCGAGCTCGTGGATTAGGTCAGCCGCTACATTGAGCCCGTCCGCCAGCGACTCCGCCCCAGCCAATTCATTAAAGAGCGTGCCGAATACAGCGCCGGAGGTACCACCGGCGAGGACGAGCAGGCGCTTGGCCAGCCCGGTGAAGATCTCGGTATCCGTGCCGCGCAGGGGGAGCTCAATGCCGCCGAAGGCCGCCTCCATGTTCTGGCCAAAGTCGCCGTCGCCGGCTTTGCGGTCCAGCTCAGTAAGCGCCTCGAAGGAGGCTTGGAGACGCTCCACAAAGGCGGTGAGCCACTGGTTCTCCTCGCCCTCGGTAGGAAGTTCATCCTGGAAGGTGATGGTGGCGGGTTCTACCGCCTTCGCGCGGCCCAGGGCATGGGGCCAGGCAGGGGCGGCAGTGGGGGCGTCGATAAGCTCGAGCAGCTCCGCATCTGCCTTGAGCAGAGTAAAGGAAGCACCGTGCATATTGACTGCGGTGACATAGGATCCCACCAACGACCGGGCTACGGTGACGCCTCGCTGGGCCAGCTGCGCGGAGGCCTCACCAAAGAGCAAACTCAGCTCCAGCGGGGTGGTGCCGCCTAAGCCGTTGACCAGGCACACCACTTCATCGCCTTGGCCCAGGTCAAGAGCCGGCACGATCTTATCCAGGACCTGATTCACGATGGCGCTCGCGCTATCTACCTGCTCGGTATGCGTGCCCGGCTCACCGTGAATGCCCACTCCCACCTCCATCTGGCCGGCTGCAAGATCAAAGGTCTCGCGGCCGGTAGTCGGCATAAAACCGGCACCCAACGCCACGGACATGCTGCGGGAATTATCTGCGGTGCGCTGCCCTAATTCAGCAACCTTATCCACGTCGTCCCCGCGGTAGGCAGCAGCGCCTGCGACCTTTTCCACCAGGATGGTTGCCCCCGTGCCGCGACGGCCGGGGCCATCCTCGTGGCCATCAGTGGCAAGATCATCGGCTACCAACACCGTGCGCGTGGTTACCGCCTCGGCAGCATTGCGGGCGACGGTGAAATTCATGACGTCTCCGGTGTAGTTTTTCATCACGTGGACTACTCCCCTGCCTTGGTCAGCCCACTGGGTGGCCTCGCTGACTTGCACCGCGTTGGGGGAGGTAAAAAGCAGTCCCGGACAGGCCGCAGCGAGCATGCCTTGGCCTATGAAGCCGGCGTGCATCGGTTCATGACCGGAACCGCCACCGGAAATCACCGCCACTGCTGGATCACCGTCTTCGGTGCGCAGTGATGTGGTGCGGCCGATGAATCCGACGTCGTGCCAGCAGGCATCGGGGTGGTTGGCGATGAGCCCGGCAAGGGCATCAGAAAGGAAGGTGTCTTGGCTATTGCGGAATGCGGAGTGATTCATACTCCCACGCTAGTGATGTTTCTTACCCGAAAGCCAAGACGAGAAAAGAAACATACCGGTTCCATTCGGACACCCAGCTGATTCGCAGCATTTTCGCAATGTGCAGAGGATACTAAAGAAAGCACTACGAAAGGATCCACACATGGATTTCTTGTCCTCCCTCCACAACCTTATGGATGCAGGCTCCCTGCTCCACAGTTTTGGACCCTATATTCTGCTCGGCGTAGCCGTGGTCATCTTCATCGAATCCGGCGTGCTTTTCCCCTTCCTGCCGGGCGATTCGCTGCTCGTTACCGCCGCAATCCTGCGCCACGAGCTAGACATCAATGCCTGGCTGCTCTTTGTCGTAGCAGCAGTGGCTGCCTTCGCAGGCGACCAAGTGGGCTTCTATTTGGGTCGCCGCTTCGGGCGCAAACTCTTCAAGGACGATGCCCGCGTCCTGCGCACTGAGCACCTCGATAGCGCGGAAGACTTCTTCCAGCGTCACGGCCCGGTGGCCCTGGTATTGGGCCGCTTCGTTCCAATCGTGCGCACTTTCGTCCCCTTCGCCGCCGGCACCGCGGAAATGGGCTACTCCTCCTTCTTGCGCTGGAATATCCTCGGCGGCATCGGCTGGGTAGGCTCCATGCTGCTGGTCGGCGTACTTCTGGGCGGTATCCCGGGCATCGCTCACTCCATCGACATCATTATGCTCATCGTCGTGGCAATTTCTGTGCTGCCGATGATCATCGGGTGGATCAACAAGCGGCGCAAGGCAAAGCGAGAAATCCCGGCCAGGTAGGGACTTTTTGCCCATTTCCCAGCCGGGATTCTATGAGGCTAAGAGGACTTAGAGGGAATCACGTACCTCATCGCGGGCCAGAACCATATTGCGTAGGGAGGCCTCGGTCTCTTCGTAGCCGCGAGTCTTAAGGCCGCAGTCCGGGTTAACCCACAGGCGCTCGACCGGTACGTGCTTGAGCGCGGCGCGGATGAGCTCGGCCATCTCCGCCACGGAGGGCACGCGTGGGGAGTGGATATCGTAGATGCCCGGGCCGATCTCGGAGTGGAAGGTCTCGTCAATATCCTCCAGCAGTTCCATGCGGGAGCGGGCCGCCTCGATGGAGGTGACATCGGCATCGAGGCCGGCAACGGCATCGATGATTTGGCCGAACTCGGAGTAACACAGGTGGGTGTGGATCTGGGTGGTCGGCTTGGCCTCGAGTGCAACGAGGCGGAAGGAGCGCACGGCCCAGTCCAGGTAGGCCTTGCGGTCTTCCTCACGCAAAGGCAGCAGTTCACGCAGGGCGGGTTCATCGATCTGAATGATGTCGATGCCGGCCTCTTCCAAGTCCCGGACCTCATCCGCCAGCGCGACGCCGAGCTGGTCCGCGGAGACGGACTGGTGGACGTCATCGCGCACGAAGGACCAGGCCAGGATAGTCACCGGACCGGTGAGCATGCCCTTGACGTGGTGCTCGGAGAGCGACTGGGCGTACTTGGACCACTCGGTGGTCATCGCAGCCGGGCGGGAGATGTCACCGACAACGATTGGCGGACGGGTGCAGCGGGAGCCATAAGACTGGACCCAGCCGTTTTCGGTGGTTACGAAACCATCGAGCAGCTCGGCAAAGTACTGGACCATATCATTGCGCTCCGGCTCGCCGTGTACAAGTACATCGAGGCCGAGGCGCTCTTGCAGCTCGATGACGGACTTGACCTCGTCCTTGAGGGCGGCGTTGTAGTCGGCGTCGGAAAGCTCGCCCTTGCGGTGCGCCGCACGCGCTTGGCGGATTTCCTTGGTCTGTGGGAATGAACCAATGGTGGTAGTCGGCAGCTGCGGCAGGCCGAGTTCCTTTTGCGCCTCGTTGCGCTCGGCAAAGGCAGGCTCGCGCTTGACCTCACCGGCCGGCAGCTTCTCGATGCGCGCCTTCACCGCCGCATTGTGGATACGCTCAGAGTCAGCACGGGTGCGCACTGCGCGGTCGCTGATGTTGTACGCCTCCGGTGCCTCCAGCGGACCCTGGGAGAGGGCTACGACTTCCTTGACCTTCTCGTTAGCAAAGGAGAACCACGTAGCGACGTCGGCAGGCAGCTTGGTTTCTGCCTCCACGGTGTGCGGCACATGCTGCAGGGATACGGAGGTAGACACGGAGAGGGAGTCAAGGCTTCCCTCTAGGTCCTCGTACTTGGAGCGCAGGTCACGTAGGTTGGCGGTCCAGACATTGCGGCCGTCAATAAGCCCAGCAACCACGTGAGAGTTCAGCTTCTTCACGCGCTCAAGGTAGCCCTCATCGAGTGCCAGGGTGCCCACGGAAAGATCCACCTGGACGGCCTCTGGCTTAAGCTCCGCCAGAACGTCAAGGCCCTTGCGCGCAGAGCCATACGGAGTGGTGAGGTAGACCTGCGGGCGGTTGTCCGCGCCCAAAATGGCCTCGTAGGCGCGCTTGGTGTGGGCGGCCAGTTCCTCATCGTTGGCAATGGTCAGGTCCGCTACCAGGGCAGGCTCAGCCAGCTGTACCCACTTCACGCCGGACTTATCCAGCTCGGCCAGTACCTCCTGATATGCCTTGACGGCATCATCCAGGCGGTCGAGCGGGGACTTGGTAGCGCCCTCGGCCTGCTTGGACAGGGCCAGCAGGGTAACCGGGCCGACGAGGTATGGGCGCACGGTGTGGCCTGCTGCGCGGGCTTCTTCCACCAGCTTGATAACGCGCTGTGGGTGCGCCTTAAAGTCCTGGTCATCAGAAATTTCCGGGACGATGTAGTGGTAGTTGGTATCGAACCACTTAGTCATCTCTAGCGGCGCGGTGTCCTTATTGCCGCGGGCCAAGGTGAACTCATCATCCAGGGTCTCGCCGGCTACGGCGCCCACGGTCAGTGCGGTCTCGAGCACCTGGTCGTAGTAAGCGACGTCGGCAGGAATGGCATAGTCCTCAGTAAGACCGAGGTCGCGCAAGCGGTTATAGGTGTCCAAGCGCAGGGAATGTGCGGCGGACTCGAAGGTTTCCGCATCGATGCGGCCGGCCCAGTAGGATTCCAGCGCGCGCTTGAGTTCGCGGTTAGCGCCGACGCGAGGGTAGCCCTCAATCGTCGCCTTGGGGAAATTAGTGTTCGTCATTGCTTACTCCGATTCGAGATAACAGGTCTTGAGTGATGTCGGGATTGTTGTGGGTATAGATATGGAGGCCTTCTGCGCCCCCGGCCACGATGGTGCGGGCCAATTGGGCGGTAAGCTCCATGCCGATTTCGTATTCCTCTTCTGGGGTTTTCGCTGCCGCGAGCCGAGTACGCACCCTTTCGGGTAAGGCCAGCCCGGACAGCTGCCCCATTCGTTCCAACCGGCGCAGGCTGGTCATGGGCATAATCCCCGGAATGAGGGGGATTTTCACCCCGGCCAACTCCGCCCGTTGGGCGAAGCGGAGAAAATCCTCGGCATCAAAAAAGAGTTGGGTGATGGCGAAGTCCGCGCCGAGGCGCTGCTTATTGAGCAGGACGTCGAAGTCCTCGTCCTCGTTTTTGGATTCAGCATGGCCGCTGGGATAGCACGCCACACTTACAGCGAGTCGGCCGGCAGCAAAGCGGGCCGCTTGGTGGCTTTCCAATTCCCGGATGAGGCGAACCAGTTCATCGGCATGCTGAAGGTAGTGCTCTGGCATGCCCCCTTCGGGGAGGTCACCCCGCAGAGCTAGAAGGCCACGCACTCCGGCATCTACCAACCGATTAATCCACCCGATGAGCTCGTCGCGCGAGCCGGCCGTGCACGCCAGGTGCGCCAGCGGGCGCATAGAGGTGTTCTGCGAGATCTTCTCAATGAAGGCCGCGGTTCCCTCTAGCCAGCCGGAGCGCTGGGAACTGGTTACCGCGATGTAATCGGGGTGATAGCTTTCCAGGACCTCTAGCAGGCGGTCGATCTTGGCGGCATCGGCATCGTGGCGCGGTGGGATTACCTCGAAGGAAAGGGCGAGGCGCTCAGGCACATGGGATTCCTCTTCGCTTTCATAATCCAAGGGCGCGGAAGCCGAAAGTCGCGGGCTCATGGTCACCTCCTCTGCTGGTCGTCGTTGGTGCGTTGAGAAAAAACGTACCAAGCTGTTCAGTTTGCACGGTAGCGATCTACCAATGGTGATACCTTTGCAAGCCTGCAAACTGCGAGGTTGGCGAAAAATCGACTGAATAATAATCGGACATTCTGTACCAAGCGGTCTATTTCTGGCACGTTCCCCCAGCACGCCGCCGCGCTCACGGTGGTACACCACCCAACACGTCACTATGCTGGGTGAAAGCGAATTGATAAATCTGAGTTAAGGAGTGTTCCACCCCATGAACCCCACGACACTGAACGTGGCCTTCAAGACCGCATCGAACCTGTGGAGCCAGTTCAACAACTACCGCGAAGAAAAGTCCCGCGAAGCCTACACCGCCCTAGAGGAGGCCGCGCAGAAGATGGACGAGCGCGATAACGGCAGCTTCGCCGAGTCCCGCCGCCAGGCAGGCGCCGTCACCCGCGCCGCACACTCCCGCCTCGAGCGCGCGCTGGAGGAGTTCAACAACTACCGCGAGGACGCCACCGAGCGCCTGAACGACGCCAAGGAAGAGGCCACCAAGAAGGCTAAGAAGGCCCGCAAGCAGGCCAAGAAGGATTCTCAGAAGGCGCAGAAGAACCTCAAGAAGAAGTCCGCCAAGGTAGCCAAGAAACAGAAGAAGCAGAAGTCCTCCAAGGGCTGGATCTTCGCCGGCATTATCGCTGTGCTTTCCGCCGCGGCCGGTGCCGCCTACTACTGGCTGCGCTCCAACGACAAGCCATCCCAGACCCCACCGCGCGTGGATGACTTCCAGTCCGCTTCGCACACTGCCCCTGAGTCCACCTTGGTCTACACCTCCACCAGCGAGAATGACACCCAGTCTGACCTCGTTGAGGAAGGCGCTGTACGCGATGAGGAACTGCTGGGTTCCATCGACGAGCAGCTGGCCAAGCACCGCGAAGAAGAAGCTCAGCCGGCCGACACCACGCGCATTACCGATGACCACCAAAACGAGGGCAAGCACCGCCTGTAGGTCAAAGAATAAATACGCTTTCCACCCCGCCGTGGGGGTATATTCAGCGTTGCCTAGATCTCATTTCTTTGCTTAGACAAAAATCTCTTGATTGAATTCCCACATTAGGGATCTTTCTACAAGGAGATGAACAATGAGCTTTGAGACCCTTACCGTCAAGCTCAAAGACGGCGCAACGTACTACTTCCCAGCGGGTGCGGTGTCTAAAGACCCTTCCTCTCGCGTGGATAATCTGCGCTTCGCCATCGATAACGGAACCACTTTCCACTCCGTAGATGAGGCCGGTATCGAGCGCGAGTTTAACGGTCACGACGTCCGCAATTACCACCTCGCCTAAGCGGCAGCCGCATCCCTTCCCACAGGTCACTGGCCTGTGCGGAGGGGATTTTCGCATGCGTACCCCGTGTGCACCACTGGCGACTATCGTGGATTCCATGGAACTTCGCGCAACCCAAGAATCTGACCGCACCTATCTCGCCCGCCTCAACTTCCTCACCGATACTTTCGGCGACGAGCACGGCGAGCTCTCCCCTGACTTCGCCGCTGATTTTGCCTTCTACGTGGAAAATTGGGATCCCAACCAGGGCGGTTTCATCGCCTGGGAGGAGCTTGTCCCGGCCGGTGGCGTGTGGCTCAATTGGGGCACGGAGGACAACCACGGCTTTGGCTTTGTCGAGCCCGCCATTCCGGAGCTCGCCATCGCGGTCGAGGCCCGCTATAAGGGACAGGGCATTGCCACCGCGCTTATCGACGCCGCTATTTCCCTCGCCCACACCCTGCATGCCCCCGGCATCTCGCTAGCCGTCCACCCCGATAATCCCCGCGCGAAGGGGCTCTATGAGCACCTCGGCTTTGAACACGTGAGCAGCCACGAGGGTCACTTTGTGATGCTTAAACGCTTCTAAAGCGAGCGCAGGCGTGCGTGCGTAACGTAAATCGGCTCATTATCCACGGCCGTCTTAAATTCCTCGGTCAGCCCGGCCATAACCGCCTCGCGCGCCTCTTCGCGAGTGCCGTGAAAGCTCATGACCTCGCCATCCACTGCGGCCTCGCCACGTTTGCGCACCACAACGTATTCAGCGCCCTCCGGCGCCGAAACTTTCTTCTCTGTGGAGGTAAAGGGATCGTTGTAGCGAACGTTGGCGGCCATGGTTAGTCTCCTAATGGTTTCGCGTAATAGTAATAATTCCCCACTTACTGTACTTAAAGTTTCCTCCCCGCGACCTTGCACTATCTGCCCGGACCTCCGAAGATCAGGACTTTTGTCCATCTAAACCCCATTTTTCGTCGACGGTTTTGCTGGTTTAGATGGACAAAAGGCGCGACATAAACGTATATCCACCCATTGCATTGAAAAAGTCCGGCGCCCTCCGAAGAGGAAGCCGGACTTCATGCTGTGGAGCATAGGAGAATCGAACTCCTGACCTTCTGCTTGCAAAGCAGATGCTCTACCAATTGAGCTAATGCCCCAGTGCCTACACACTTTACTACCGCAGCCGAAGCAACCACAAACCGCTTAAAACCTGAACCACTCAAATCACTTTGGACACTTTAGGCATGTCCTATCACTTTGGTTACATTCGAGCGCTAGGGTCATGGGCACATCATGTCCACTTTCCCTCATTTTTAGGAACACTATGCGCCGCATCCTCACCTCTGCACTCACCGTGCTTATTGCCGCCGCCATGCCAGCAGCCGCTCATGCACAGTTACCGCAAATCCCGCGATTGCCTGCGTCTTCAAGCGCGGATATTCAAGGAGAAATCAACCATCGCCTCGAGGATGCCCGCGCACAGGTCGAAGATTTCAGCTCCCAGGCATTTCCACACACTGCCCCCGGGAAGAAGGCACCCGCCGCCCCAGCTCCAAAGAAGCCGCAGCCGCGCAACAATGGCGGCGTCGACTGTGCCAACTGCGTAGCTATCACCTATGACGACGGCCCCGGTGCCGAGACCAACCGCCTACTGGACAAGCTCAAGGCAAAGAACGCGCACGCAAGCTTCATGGTGCTAGCCCCCAACGCATATCAGCATCCTGAGCTGCTCAAGCGCATGAAGGCCGAGGGCCACACCATCGGCAACCACACCAAGAGCCACCGCCAGCTCAACACCCTGTCCTATGACCAGGTATCCCAGGAAATCGACGCCGGCAATGCCGCCATCAAAAAGGCCACCGGCCAAGGCACGCGCTGGGTACGCCCGCCCTATGGCGCGACCAACGCCACCGTGGATCAGGCCACCCGCGATAAGGGCGTCTCCCAAGCGTTGTGGGACGTCGACACCGTGGATTGGAAGGACCGCAACTCCGACCATGTGTGCTCCGCGGCCGTCCAAGGCGCCCGCGCCGGCTCCATTGTGTTGATGCACGATATCCACCCCACCACCGTGGACGCCGCCGATTGCGTTATCGACGGCCTGCGCGCGAAGGGCCTCGAGCCCGTGAGCTTGGATCGCCTCCTGCGCACCCCTGTAGCAGGTAAGCGCTACTACGCTCGTGGTTAATGATTGATTTTGCCCTGACTGCCGACGCCGTCGCTCCCCAACTCCTCGGCTGCACCCTCACCCATGCCGGGGTAAGCATCCGCCTCACGGAGGTTGAGGCTTACCTCGGTGCCGAGGATTCCGCTGCACATACCTTTAAAGGAAAGACCCCGCGCAATGCGGCCATGTTCGGTCCGCCGGGTAGGTTCTATGTCTATATTTCTTATGGTATCCACCGCAACGTCAATATCGTTTGCGCCCCTGATGGCACCGGCCAAGGCTGCCTGCTGCGCGGCGGCGAAATCGTCGAGGGCGCCGATATCGCCTTCGCCCGCCGCGGCACCACCGATTTTCATAATCTTGCCCGCGGGCCAGGAAACTTGGGCAAGGCCTTAGGCTTCACGCTGGAAGATAACCACCAACCAATTCAGATTGTTGAGCGAACCTCCGAACCAGAATGGGTACGCGGACCGCGCATCGGCATCTCGAAAAACAAGGAAGCGGCCCTGCGGTTTTGGATCCCTTTCGATAAAACCGTCTCGGGCCGCCGCGGCTATCCCAAAAAATAACGAGGAAGCTGACTAATAGCGCCCACCATAGCGCTCATCATTTTCGATGGCCTTTATGATCCGCCGATTGATCTGCAGCATCTGGCGGATCTGCGTGCGGGTCAGGTTATCCATTACGGACCTTCGCGCCTGCTTAGCGTGGCCAGGCGCAGTCTCTACTACCTTGTCCCAACCGCTATCCGTCAGCTGCGCCATGGTGGTGCGGCCGTCAGTCGGGCACGGCTGGCGCACGACCCACCCCTGCTTTTCTAGGCGCGTAACAACCTGGCTCAAGCGAGACAAAGATCCATTGGCGGTAATCGCCAAATCACGCATACGCATCTCGCGATTTTCCGCCTCAGATAGCCGAGAGAGCACTGTGTATTCAAAAAAGCTCAGGCCTGCGTCATCGCGCAGCTGAGCATCCAAAATATTGGTCAAACGAATATTTACGCTCATTAGGGACATAAATGATGCCAGTTCTTCATCATTTAGCCAGTAGTCATCGCGCTCGGTCATGGGATTTATTCTATCAACATGGCTTTAATTTTAAAGTGACTCGCCATTGTCCTTAATACAAAGGGCTTTAGTGCACAGAGGACGGATCGATCGGCCGCCGCCCTCTCGGCAGCTTTTCCACCACCAAACGATAGGAGTCCGTGACTAACTCCTCTACCAGCCGTTCGTGCAGATCTGCGTGTGGATAGACAGAAACCCAATGCCGCTTATTCATGTGGTAGCCCGGCGCAATGAATGGATACTGCTGCTGTAGCGCTTGGCAGTCCTCCGGCTCGGCCTTAATGATCATTTGCTGTTGACCGGTCACCGCTGTCAACAGCAAGAAAATTTTGCCGCGTACTTTAAATACGTCCCAGTCGGGACCAAAAGGATGCAGCACCTGCGAACCGAGCATCTCTTCGGCGCGCTGCCGCGCAACCTTGTAGATGCCGCTCCCGTCCAACATCGCCCCCCATTTCGTTGTTAGCAGTTCCACCTCAGGGCACCGAAGATTCATAGTCTGTCCACCCGATTGGGCGGGCTATGTTTATTTCCGTTCCCTCCGTCTGAAAGGA
>NGUZ01000298.1 GCA_002154655.1 Corynebacterium kefirresidentii | reverse complement strand
GTATACAGCATAATTAAGTTCAACGAGTGTTCGATCTTTATTAAAAGAATTATTTTTTAGTGTACCAAATTCAAACGCTTCTGCAATACTTTCCAATAAATTATAGCGGTAAGAGTCAGTGAAATTGCGTACTGCAATTTCTGTTACCATATACCATCCATTAAACGGGGCAGTTGGATAAGTAATGCCACCAATTTTCAAATCCATATTAGAAATGATTGGAACACCATACCATT
>NGUZ01000297.1 GCA_002154655.1 Corynebacterium kefirresidentii | reverse complement strand
ACTGCCTTTTTATAATCCGTGACTAATGTTGAAAGATTCATTAAAGGCATCGATAATTGCATCACATAAAAAATCATCGCAATTAACGCACCAGCTGTTATCGCACCTGTAGCTATTCTAATAGCACCAAAACCTAATATAACCGCAATCATTAATAACATAATCACACTTGAAATGGGTTGAATGACAGCTGTAATTTTTGCTTGTCGCAGACCTAAATTATAAATTTCACGTAA
>NGUZ01000296.1 GCA_002154655.1 Corynebacterium kefirresidentii | reverse complement strand
TACAAGGTCATATTGTTGGAAAAGTCACACAATCGAACGATGAACGTCTATCTGTCGGCGATTATGTCACAGGCATATTACCATGGAAAAAGATAAATACAGTGAATGGAGACGATGTGACCCCTGTGCCATCAAAAGATGTACCATTACATTTATATTTGAGTGTTTTAGGCATGCCGGGAATGACAGCCTATACAGGATTGCTTCAAATTGGTCAGCCACAATCTGGCGAGACG
>NGUZ01000295.1 GCA_002154655.1 Corynebacterium kefirresidentii | reverse complement strand
AAGATCGAGTATATGCGAAATCAGATGAAAAGAATAAAGCGATACTTGAGAAAGTAAAAGAAATTCATGCCACTAAACAACCAGTACTCTTAATAACAAGAACTGCAGAAGCGGCTGAATATTTTTCAACCCAATTATTTAAAGACAATATCCCTAATAACTTATTAATTGCACAGAATGTTGCTAAAGAAGCACAAATGATTGCTGAGGCAGGACAACTGGGTGCTGTTACAGTT
>NGUZ01000294.1 GCA_002154655.1 Corynebacterium kefirresidentii | reverse complement strand
TTTCCAATTACTGTCTTTTACAACTACTGCATTGGTTTTATCTGATGACAGTGCTGGATTAATTTTTTCAATGATTTTGTCATTTGCGAAAATAACGGGAGAAGCATTATATTTAGCACTTTCTGAAACGCCAACGATATGTAGTTTCTCATCAGATTGAGATAACGTGATGGTGTCACCAACCTTGAACCCTTTATCTTTCAATGATTGATCGATCACGACATCATTATCTTTATT
>NGUZ01000293.1 GCA_002154655.1 Corynebacterium kefirresidentii | reverse complement strand
CGTTTGGTTATGTGGTGGTTTAGATCGTGGTAATGATTTCGATGAATTAATACCTTATATGAAGAATGTACGTGTCATGGTTGTTTTTGGTCAAACTCAAGAAAAATTTGCTAAGCTTGGCAATAGTCAAGGTAAGTTAGTGGTGAAAGCTACAGATATTGAAGACGCTGTTAAAAAGGTACAAGATGTAGTCGAACCGAATGACGTTGTCTTACTATCACCTGCATGTGCAAGTTG
>NGUZ01000292.1 GCA_002154655.1 Corynebacterium kefirresidentii | reverse complement strand
ATGGTCAACTCTTAAACGATTTTTAACTTCTTCAAGTTCCAAAGTAAGCATTTAATCACCTACTTTTTATCTTTATTATCAATACGTTCTAAGAAAGGACCTTTAAATCCTTTTTCGCTCAATGTTTTCTCTACTGCATCAGCACGTTTTACTGTCATTTCGACTTCTTCATTCTTTTTAAGTACACGCTTTAACTCTAAGTCGTTATATTGTTGTTTAACTTTAAAATTAGCCATT
>NGUZ01000291.1 GCA_002154655.1 Corynebacterium kefirresidentii | reverse complement strand
TGTAATTCCAGGGTCTAAAGGTGCAGTTAATTCAGTTGATGAAATAAAGGAACTAGCTGAAGAAATTGGCTATCCTGTTGTTTTAAAAGCAGCAAGTGGTGGTGGAGGTAAAGGCATCCGTATAGTAAAAGAGCCAGAACAACTTGAAAAATCCCTTAAAGAAGCGAAAAGCGAAGGTCAAAAATACTTTAACGATGACAGAGTTTATGTTGAAGCATTTATACCTGTAGCGAAACAC
>NGUZ01000290.1 GCA_002154655.1 Corynebacterium kefirresidentii | reverse complement strand
AGTCTGTTTAGAATTTTATTTATTATGTACTTTGGAGACAATGATGGTGAACAGGTTGACTTCAATCCGCTACCTAAGCACCGTAAAACGATTCTGGGTATATTAGTTGCAGTCGTACTTGCAATGGGTATTGCAGCGCCAGTTGTGATGAATGCTACTGAAAATGCAACAAAATTGAATATGGATGATAATTATTTCCATAGCATTGTCAATTCACATTTGAAGGAGGGGAATAAAT
>NGUZ01000289.1 GCA_002154655.1 Corynebacterium kefirresidentii | reverse complement strand
TTAATAATTGTTGTACTTCTTCAGCGTTAATGAGTTCCAACACTTTCACTCCTTGCAACCATACAATATGTTTATCTATTTATTTTACTAAAAAGAAGAGACTAATTGTACATCTCTGCTCAATTTATTCAGAAAAAGTGGTAATTATACCTTTAAAGAGTTGATTTACTTTAAGTATTGTATGTGATAAGTGAGTAAATTGTTAGGTTTAGGGGTATCGTTTAAAAATTTATAAGACG
>NGUZ01000028.1 GCA_002154655.1 Corynebacterium kefirresidentii | reverse complement strand
ACCACCCCGCAGCTCGTCCAAGAACTCACCGGCGGCCGCGACGGCGCTTCCTCCAACGCACCCACCGTGCTCGTCCTGCACGAAGAGGCTACCGCCTCCATCAAGGACGTGCCGCTGGCGGACGACGTCGTCCTGCTCGTCGGCCCCGAGGGCGGCATTGGCGAGGCCGAGCTCGATCGCCTCAAAGAAGCTGGCGCCACACCTATCAAGCTCGGCCCGGAAGTGCTGCGCACGGCGAGTGCGGCAATGGTGGCGCTCGCGGCAATCGGCATGCGCACCGAGCGTTGGTAGCAGGCGCTGGTAGCCTAAAGCACGTGCCTATCATCACGAAGAAATGTGAGCTAGATTCCGCCTACGTCAGCAGCGTGCTGGGTAGTGCGGACGATAACCTGCGCGTGCTCAATAACCGCCTGGATGCGGACCTTTTTGCCCGCGGCAATGTCGTCACCGTCACCGGTCCCGATTATGAAGTGGCCCGTGCCGCCAAGATCCTCGATGAGCTCGAGGCCATCGCCCGCCGCGGCCACGCCGTGTCCACCGATACGGTCAAGCACACCATGGACATGGTGGCCGTGGAGGCGCCGCAGTCGGTATCGGCGGCGCTGGCGGCGGACATCGTTAAGCGCCGCGGCAAGGCCGTCCGCCCTAAGACGGTGGGCCAGTCTGAATACGTGCAGGCCATCGACGATAATACGGTGGTCTTTGGTATCGGCCCGGCCGGTTCCGGCAAGACCTACCTGGCAGTGGCCAAGGCCGTGCAGGCCCTGCAGACCAAGCAGGTCTCGCGCATTATCCTCACCCGCCCGGCCGTGGAGGCAGGGGAGAAGCTCGGCTTCTTGCCGGGCACGCTCAATGACAAGATTGACCCGTACCTGCGCCCGCTGTACGACGCCCTGCGGGACATGCTCGACCCAGAAATGATTCCTAAGCTCATGGAAGCCGGCATCATCGAGGTCGCCCCGCTGGCCTATATGCGCGGCCGAACGCTCAATGATGCCTTTGTCATCCTTGACGAGGCCCAAAACACCACGCCCGCGCAGATGAAGATGTTCCTCACCCGCCTGGGCTTTGGCTCCAAAATTGTGGTCACCGGCGATATCTCGCAGGTAGACCTTCCGCATGGTCAGGTCTCTGGCCTGCGCATCGTGCGCCGCATCCTGCGCAACGTGGACGATATCCACTTTGCGGACTTGGGCTCTAAAGACGTGGTGCGCCACCAACTGGTCGGGCGCATCGTCAATGCCTATGAGACCTTTGATAATAAGAAAGCCGCAGAATACGAGGAAATGGAATGAGTATCGAGTTTCTCAATGAATCCGGCTTCGAAGGCGTCAACGAGGAGATGCTGATTGACGTCGCCTCTTATGCCTTCGGCGCCATGGACATCAACCCCGATGCCGAGTGCACCATCACCTGCGTGGATTTGAAGACCATTGAGGATCTCCACGTGCGCTGGATGGATCTGGAAGGCCCCACCGATGTCATGAGCTTCCCCATGGATGAGCTCACCCCTGGCGCTATCGCCGGGGGTGGCCGCCCCGATGCCGCCGACCCGGGCCCGGCCATGCTGGGCGATATCGTCCTGTGCCCCGAGTTTGCCCTGCGCCAAGCGGAGGCCGCCGGCCACTCCCTAGGCCACGAGCTGGCCCTGCTTACCGTCCATGGTTGCCTGCACCTTTTGGGTTATGACCACTCCACTCCGGCCGAGGAGAAGGAAATGTTCGGCCGGCAAAACGAGCTGCTCGCGGATTGGTACGACGATGCGGCCGAGCGTGGCGTTTCCTATCAGCCCAAGCCTTCTGGTCCGAAGGCTTTTCCTGACGCCGCCGAGCGCGCCAACCTAGACAAGCAGGTTCCCGGCGGCGGAATCCCTGCGGTGGGGGAGCCGCAGGACCGCCCGGAGGAATAATTTTTGTCTTTTCCTTGGTGAGCGCGCGGGCAGCGTAGCACAATGGGTAGCTATGACTATCCTTTCCATCCAGTCCCACGTCACCTACGGCCACGTTGGCAACTCCGCGGCCGTCTTTCCCCTGCAGCGCGCCGGCCATGAGGTATGGCCGGTCCACACGGTGAATTTCTCCAACCACACCGGCTACGGCGACTGGGGCGGACCGATGATTCCAGCCAGCGACGTCACCTCCATCATCGACGGCATTGAGAAGCGCGGCGCCTTCCCGCAGATCGACGCCATCCTTTCGGGCTACCAGGGTGGCGCCGACATTGCCGACGCCATCGTGGAAACCGTCCGCCGCATCAAGGCCGCCAACCCCAAGGCCCTCTACGCCTGCGATCCTGTAATGGGCAATGCCAAGTCCGGCTGCTTCGTCTCCGATGAGATCCCGCCGCTTTTGCGCGACCGCGTCGTGCCCGTCGCCGATATCATCACCCCCAACCAGTTTGAGCTGGGCTACCTCACCGATTCCGAGGTCGGCACACTTGATCAGACCCTCGCCGCGGTGAAGAAGGCGCAGGAAATCGGACCGAAGACCGTGCTGGTTACCTCCGTTAAGCGCCCTGAGACCCCTGAAGACCAGGTGGAGATGCTTGCCGTCGACGGCGACCGCGCCTTCCTCGTGTCCACGCCTCTATTGCCGTTTAAGCGCAATGGTTCCGGCGACGTCACCGCCGCCTTGTTTACCGGCCACTACACCGAGACCAGCGACGTCAAGGAGTCCCTGCGCCGCACCGCCTCTTCCGTGTATGACCTGCTAGAAAACACCTACGAGGCTGAGACCTCCGAGCTCCAGCTCATCCAGTCCCAGGACGTCTTTGCGCACCCGCGCATGCAATTCAGCGCCGAGGAGCTCTAAACCCTGCGCGGCCCCCGTTCTCGCGCGTGGGATCCCGTTAAATTGGGCCTCCTAAAGTTAGGTCCATTCTGATCGGGCCGATCTGAGGAAAATTACCCCTCAGATCGGCCTTTTCGCCCTCAATTCAGCCTGATCTCTTTCGACTTTTCTTTTCCGCCCCCTTAAGAACCCGTACCTACGCCCACCCAAGGTCTATCGAGTGTCGGCCGAGCTGAGTAGCCTTCCCCTCAGCTCGGCTCTCTTATTTCATCAAAGGCGGCTTACGATGAGTCTCTTATACGAGACTACTTCTCCGGGCTAATAGTGTGACGTACCACTAGTGCGTCGGTAATATGGCTCCCGTCACATCATCTACTTTGCGATAGGAGTCCACTATGTCCAGCACCGGCAGCATTAGCGCATCCCCCGACGGCCTGTTGATGGCCCTCATTCAGTATCCCGTTCCGGTGGTCAATACCCCGGAAGACGTCCAGGCTAGTGTGGACGAAATCTGCCGCATGGTGGGTTCCACCAAGGCCGGCTACCCAGACCTCGACCTTATTGTTTTCCCGGAATATTCTTCCTCCGGTCTCAACACCAAGATTTGGTCCTATGATGAATTCCTCATCGGCCTCGATGACCCAAAGGTGGACCAGTTCAAGCAGGCCTGCAAAGACAATGATGTCTGGGGCGTCTTTTCCATCATGGAGCCAAACCATGAGGAAGGAAAGCCGCCCTTTAATACCGCCATCATCATCAACTCCGATGGCGAAATCGCACTGCACTACCGCAAGCTGCAGCCATGGACTCCCATCGAGCCTTGGTACCCAGGCGATCTGGGCATGCCGGTTTGCGACGGCCCGAAGGGTTCCAAGCTTGCCGTAAACATTTGCCACGATGGCATGTTCCCTGAGCTCGCACGCGAGGCTGCATACAAGGGCGCCAATGTCTATATCCGCATCTCTGGCTACTCCACGCAGACCCAGGATCAGTGGATCATGACCAATAAGACCAATGCCTTCCAAAACCTGATGTACACCGCCTCCGTAAACTTGGCTGGCTACGACAACACTTTCTACTACTTCGGTGAGGGCAACGTCTGCAATTACGACGGCCACATGATTTCTGAGGGCCACCGCAATCCCGGCGAGATCGTCACCGCCGAAATCTTCCCAGAGTTGGCTGACAAGGCCCGTATCAATTGGGGCCTAGAAAACAACATCTTCAACCTGGGCAACCGCGGATACGTGGGCTACCCCGGCGGCAAGACCGACAACTATCTCACCTGGGTCGAGGACTTGGCTAAGGGCAAGTATAAGCTGCCGTGGGCTGACGACGTCCGCATCAAGGATGGCTGGAAGTACTACCCGGACGGCCCGCAGCTTGGACCGCTGCCGGATGAGTTTAAGTAAGCTTCACTAATTTAGCGGCAAGCCCTGCACCCGTTTCGACGGGCGCAGGGCTTTGGCGTTGTCCAGCGTGCGGTCTTTCCCGCTAATACTCGTAGCCTTCTACCGCACCAGTATCGGCATCGGCTGGCGTATCTAACACTGCGTCGGACTCTGGCGTGTATCCAGCATCTACGTCGCCATAGTCATTCAACGAATCTGAATCTGAAGGCGGAAGGCCTCCATTGCACAGCTCGGCCCATTCTTCGGGGTACTTATATCGTCCGTCTAGACTGCCGCACACTCCTTCTGCGCGTGCAGATCGGCGATGAGCGGGAGTATCGCATAGCTCTGTGGGCCTTTGCGTGCCGTCGGAAAATGTACCGATGATGGTCAAATTTCCCGGATCGCAATACAGCAGCTCCGGCTCGGCAGCCGCGGTTTGAGGCTGGGTCTCCGGCTCAGGAGCGGCGCTTTTTGCAGGTTCTTCCGCCATGCTCTCTTCGCTGCTGATGGTAGCGGCAGAAGAGGCCGTACTTGAAGAACTGGTGGCGGATGAAGAAGAGGTAGCCGAAGAACTAGTACTCGTCTCGGCGGGTGACTCGGAATTAGGCGAGGAGCATGCGGAAAGGATGAGAGTAAGGGCAGCGCCCAAAAGTAGGGCAGGGGATTTGCGGGGCATGAGGAGCCTTTCGGAGAGTGAGCGCGGTATGCGCTGGAGAGAAGAGGTTTCTCCATAGATTAGTCCTATGCCGCTTCACCGGTGCGAATTGGCCGCGAACTAATCGGAGATTTTGACTCCGTGGGCTATTATTGCGGGTAATGAGTTCTGATTTTGATGCACAGTTTGATGCGGCATTCGAGGGCCTGCCAGAAGACCCCGATGATGCCGTGCCGGAAGGCGCCGAAAATACGGCAGCCCCGCTTGATTATTCGCAATACACTGACACCCCGGAGGGATTCCGTTCGGGCTTCGTATCCTTCGTAGGGCGCCCGAACACCGGCAAGTCCACGCTGACTAATGCCTTGGTGGGGCAGAAGATTGCGATTACCGCGGACCAGCCGGAGACCACCCGTCACACCATTCGCGGTTTGGTCCACCGCGATGATGCCCAGGTCATCGTCGTGGATACTCCGGGCCTGCACCGCCCACGCACCCTTTTGGGCGAGCGCCTCAACGAGGTAGTCAAGGATACCTACGCTGATGTGGACGTTATTGGCCTGACCATCCCGGCCGATGAAAAGATTGGCCCGGGTGACCGTTGGATCCTGGAAAACGTGCGCAGCATCGCGCCAAAGACCCCGATCATCGGCATCGTCACCAAGCTGGATAAGGCCAGCAAAGATCAGGTTGGCGCGCAGCTGCTGGCCCTGCACGAGCTACTCACCCAGGAGGATCCGAATGCGGTAGTCATACCGGTGTCCTCCAAGGAGGGCGTGCAGCTTGATGAGCTGGTGCAGGTCATCGTGGATCACCTGCCAGAAGGCCCGAAGTTCTACCCGGATGACCACATCACCGATGAAGGCCAAGAAAAGCGCATCGAGGAACTCATTCGTGAAGCCGCCTTGTCCGGCTTGAAGGCGGAACTGCCGCACTCGGTGGCGGTGCAGGTTGATGAGATGCTGCCGTCGCGCACCCGTGAGGGCGTGCTGGATATCCATGCCATTTTGTACCTGGAGCGCCCCGGCCAAAAGCGCATTATTGAGGGCAAGGATGGCCTGCGCTTCCGTCGCATTGTGGGCAATGCCCGCAAGGAGATCATCGAGCTGCTCGGCCACAACGTGTATCTGGATCTGCGCATCAAGGTGCTGAAGAATTGGCAGTCTGACCCGAAGTCGCTGGGCAGGCTCGGGTTCTAAACTACGATGCGCGAGAACTATCGTGACCGCGCAGTGGTCATCCGCACCTATGATTTTGGCGAGGCCGACCGCGTCATTGTCCTGCTTACCCGCGATCATGGCCTCGTGCGCGCGGTGGCCAAAGGCGTGCGCCGCGCCAAGTCGCGCTTTGGTTCGCGCCTGCAGCTCTTCGTCAACCTCGATGTCCAGCTGTATGTGGGCAAGAATCTGGCTACCATTTCCCAGGCGGATACGGTCGACTATTTTGGCGCGCGCCTCATTGAGGACTATGAGCGCTACACGGCCGCGTGCGCGGTGCTGGAATCGGCCGAGCGCCTTGCGTTTGCCGACGCCGCCCAAGACCCCTACCTCTACGACTCCGTCACCGCGACCTTGGAGCAGCTGCAAACCGCGGACCCGACCATGGCGCTGGATGCCTTCTTACTGCAGGCCATGGCGCATGCAGGTTGGGTGCCGAGCCTGTTTAACTGCGCCCAGTGCAACCGGCCGGGCCCGCACCACGCCTTTCACCCGGCGGTAGGCGGCGCGGCGTGCCACGAATGCCGTCCGCCAGGCGCGGCCGAGGTAGACCCGGAAACCCTGCATCACCTGTGGCTTTTGGCGCATAATCACCCGACGAATCCGACGAATGCGCAGAAGCAGGAGGGGCATCGCCTAGCGCGGGCGCACCTGCAGTGGCACATGGAGCGCAATGTTTCCGCATTGCAGGTTATGGAGCAGTAGAATATAGCCCGTGATTACGCCAGACCCGAACCGCACTTTGACCCCGCCGAATATCCCGGACGAGTTCATGCCCCGCCATATTGCGCTGGTCATGGATGGCAATGGCCGCTGGGCCCAGGAAAAAGGCATGAAGCGCACCGAGGGACATAGGCGCGGCGAAGCCGTGCTTCTTGACGTCGTCGATGCCTGCCTTGCCGCCGGCGTTCCTTATCTTTCGGCATATGCCTTCTCTACGGAGAATTGGCGCCGCAGCCCTGAAGAGGTCCGCTTCCTCATGGGCTTTAACCGCGACGTGCTGCGCCGCCAGCGCGAGTGGCTCAATGAGCGCGGCGTGCGCGTGGTGTGGGCCGGTCGCCGCCCGCGCCTGTGGCGCTCAGTTATTAAGGAGCTCGAGGCCGCCCAGGAGCTGACCAAGGACAATACCAAGATGACCCTGGCTATGTGCGTGAACTATGGCGGTAGGGCAGAGCTGGTGGATGGCTTTAGGGACATCGCCAAGCAGGTGGCCGCAGGCGAGCTTAACCCGCGCGATATTAAAGAAGAAACCATCGCGCAGCATCTTTATGACCCGAGCATGCCGGATGTGGATCTCTTCCTGCGCCCGTCCGGTGAGAAGCGCACCTCTAACTTCCTGCTCTGGCAGTCCGCCTACGCGGAGATGATTTACCAAGACAAGCTCTTCCCGGATTTCACTCCGGAGGACCTCTTTGCCGCCATCGAGGAATACGCGCGGCGCGACCGCCGCTTTGGTGGCGTGAAGAAGTAGCGCAAAAGAAAAACCTCAGGCTCCGGAAGTCGGAGGCTGAGGTTAGGGGAGGGGCGACTTCGAGGGGAGCCGCGAGCGCGATTATGCGGAGGCGGCGCAGTCGCTGCAGATGCCAAAGACCTCGGCATCGTGGCCGGTGAGTTCGAAGCCGTAGTCCTGCGCCACGGAGGTGGCCCACTTTTCAATGGGGCCGCCATCGATTTCCTCGGTGCGGCCGCACTTGGTGCATACCAAGTGGTGGTGATGGGCGTCGGTATCGCAATGGCGGTACAGGGTTTCGCCATTGGGCATGTGGAGGGCGTCCACCGCATCGATATCGGTCAGGGACTGCAGGGTGCGGTACACGGTGGTCAGGCCCACCTTTTCCTCACGCTCCTGGAGCTCGTGGTAGATCTCCTTGGCGGAAGCAAATTTCTCCATGTCCCGCAGTACCTCAACGACTGCGGTGCGCTGCTTGGTATTGCGCGCGCCTAGTTTGGGAATACTGTCGTGTAAAGCCATGCCCTCAATATTATCAGTGCTTTTTCAATAACTGCACAGTCAGGCGGCTTTATATGCAGGGAGGGAGGGGGTTAGGAGGCGATCCTGGCGGCGTCGGCAAGCAGGTCCAAAACGCGCGGCGCAATGAGGGAGTATGTAACCTCGCGGCCGCTGCGCTCGGAGTCCACGATGCCTGCCTGCTTGAGCACGCGCAGGTGCTGGCTGATAAGGGGCTGGGACTTGCCGGTGGCCTTGACCAGCTCATGGACAAAGTGATCGCGCTCGGCCAAGCGGGAGATGATTGCGATGCGTAGGGGCGAATCAAGGGCAGCGATAACGCCGGCAGCCGCAGAAGTATTTGGGGCCTTGTAAGTGGTCGTCATAGGGAATGTCACCTTCAATTAAATACCTATTACCTGTCGGTTACCCTTATATTACCCGATACTTGCAATACGTTGTATTTATTTCAGATTAAATTCATGCCCCAATCCCACCGCCGGGAAGCGCTTCGGGTTAGACTGAACGAGATTGTCAAGACTGTCCCCTACCAGAGGAGTCCGAAAACTTATGGCATCCGTCATCGATACCGTTGTAAACCTGTGTAAGCGCCGCGGCTTGGTCTACCAGGCAGGTGAAATTTACGGCGGTTCCCGCTCCGCGTGGGACTACGGCCCTCTTGGTGTAGAGCTCAAGGAAAACATCAAGCGCCAGTGGTGGCGCCACATGGTGCAGTCCCGCGCAGACGTCGTGGGCGTAGATACCTCCGTCATCCAGCCGCGTCAGGTCTGGGTATCCTCCGGTCACGTCGAGGTCTTTTCTGACCCGCTGGTGGAATCCCGCCACACCGGCAAGCGCTACCGTGCCGACGACCTTATTGAGGCCTACGAGGAAAAGCACGGCCACGAGCCAGAAAACGGCCTGGCAGATATCAATGACCCAGAAACCGGCCAGCCGGGCGACTGGACCGAGCCGAAGGCCTTCTCCGGCCTGCTTAAGACCTTCTTGGGCCCGGTGGACGATGAGCAGGGCCTGCACTACCTGCGCCCGGAGACCGCACAGGGCATCTTCGTCAACTTCAAGAACGTGATGACCTCCTCGCGCATGAAGCCGCCGTTTGGCATCGCGAACATTGGTAAGTCCTTCCGTAACGAGATCACCCCGGGTAACTTCATCTTCCGTACCCGCGAGTTTGAGCAGATGGAGATGGAGTTCTTCGTCAAGCCGGGCGAGGACGAAGAGTGGCACCAGTACTGGATTGATGACCGCTACAACTGGTACGTGGACCTGGGCATCAAGGAAGAAAACCTGCGCCTGTACGAGCACCCGAAGGAAAAGCTCTCCCACTACTCCAAGCGCACCGTGGACGTGGAGTACGCCTTTGGTTTCAAGGGCTCCAAGTGGGGCGAGCTGGAAGGCGTGGCCAACCGCACGGACTATGACCTGTCCGTCCACGCCAAGGGCTCGGGCGAGGACCTGTCCTACTACGACCAGGCCAACGATGAGCGCTGGATTCCGTACGTTATCGAGCCGGCCGCTGGCCTGGGCCGTTCCATGATGGCCTTCCTGGTGGATGCCTACGACGAGGAAGAGGCTCCGAACGCCAAGGGCGGCACCGATAAGCGCGTCGTCCTGCGTCTGGACCGCCGCCTGGCACCGATCAAGGTGGCCGTACTGCCGCTGTCCAAGAAGGAAGAGCTCTCCGAGCCGGCCCGCAAGCTGGCCGATAAGCTGCGCGCCCACTGGAACGTGGACTTTGACGTCTCCGGCGCCATCGGCCGCCGCTACCGCCGCCAGGATGAGATCGGTACCCCGTTCTGCGTCACCTTCGACTTCGACACCCTCGATGATGATGCCGTGACCGTGCGAGAGCGCGACACCATGGAGCAAGAGCGCGTGAAGCTCGATGACCTCGAGGCATACCTCGCCTCCCGCCTGATTGGGTGCTAGGGATGCATTACACCAGCTGGGATCGCTCCGACCGCGCAAAACCCGTGCTCTTGGCCGAGGATGGCCCGGAGCAGCTCGGTGTATTCTCGGAGCATTCCGCGGAGGTGGACGGGCATTTCTGGCGCACCGAGGTCAGTGATCTAGGCGCCTCTGCCACGCTTGCCGATGGCTCCATCTACCGCCTCGCCGGCCGCCTCGGCCGCGATAAGCGCCTAGAGGCATCGCTCAACGGCCGCACTTTTCACTTCGTTAATGAAAATAGCGGCGACTGGATCATCGATGATGTCGATGATGAAAAGGTAGGGCAGTTCTCCGCGCGAAACTCCGGCGTGCGCAAGTCCATCCTCGAATTCGAGCACGATGCCGAAGGACTCACCACAGCCGAGATCGCCGGTTTGAGCTGGTTTACCCGCGTCATCCTGGACGCTAATACCCAAGGCAAAGCCTGGGCGTGGATCATCACCTTGGTCCTAGCGTCCATCGTTGCCATCCTCGCGCTTTTCGTCTTCTAATGACTGCGCAGTGGACTTGGCGCGAGGGCGCGCTCAGTGATGCAGCGGGGCACGAGCTCGCCTCCGTGAGCGACGGCGTGCTCGCCACCGCGGCCGGCGAGCGCCTAACCTTGGAATCTTCGCTGGATTCTTCCTCCCCGCGTTTCTTCCTGCGCGCGCAAACCGCGGCGGGCGCGGGCGAGGATTTCTCTGTTTCCCAGGCCGGGATTACCGTCACTCGCCTGCGTGCGGCCTGCGGGGAGCGCGAGTACCTGCTGGAGCGCCGCAACCCTTTCCGCCGCGAGCGCCGCATCGTAGCTCGCCGCTCGGGCGCCGAGGTCGCCAGCACCGCCCCGGCCGGAAACGGGCTGCAGGTGAGCGTGGGCGAGCTGCCCGAGCTAGACGCTATGTTTTTGAGCTATGCCTGCGCGCTTCTCGACGCCACCCCGCGCACCCTGCGCACCTAGTCCGGCGCAATCAACGAAGGCGCCACCCACGGAGTGAGACGGGGCGGTCTTTGCTCGGCTAGAAGGACCCGCCGCGGAAGCCGCCTCCGTCGCCTACGCCGAAGTCTCCGCCGCCAAAGCTGCCTCCCCCAAAGCCGCCGCCTCCGAAACCGCCACCAAAGCCGCGGCCGCCGCCGAGCATTTGGCCCAGGACCATGCCGGTGACGATATTGCCGGCTGCGTTGCCCATCTGCTGGCGCTGCTGGCGGCGACGGTGTTCGTCGATGTCATCCTTGGCGCGCTGCAGTGCTGCCTGGGCCGCGGCTACCGCTTCGCGGGAAGACTGCAGCGCGGCGCGGATATCGCTGCGCTCGGTGTGGAGGGCTTGGGCGTGGAGACGTTTGGCGTCGGCAAGCGCCGTGCGTGCGCCCGAGCCGATGATGCGCCCGCGGGAGGAAATGAGGTCCTCTGCGGCCTGGATATTGGATTCCGCCACGGAAATCTGCTGGCGGAAGAGATCCAGCTGGCGCGCGTGGGTGGAGGTCCTTTCCCGCACGCGGTCAAGCGCCTCATCCAGCTGCGTGTCAATAGAAGTAAGCGCGGTGTGCTGGCCCAGCGGATCCTGCTGGCCTTGGGATTTGGCCTCAGTGACTGCGGTGCCGGCGCGACCGAGTAGATCCTCGAGCGCGTTCCAATCCGCCGTGGTTCCCTGGGCCTTGCCTTGGCGCTCGAGCTCTCGGGCCTCGTCGATTTCGCCTTCGACCTCGGCAATGAGGGACTCGAGGTTGCCGCGAGCGGTGGCGATATTTTCCTCGGCGTTTTCCACGCCAGAAATCAGGCGGTCCGTCATCGCGCAGGCATGCTCACTATCACGGATGAGCCCCACCAGCGGGCCCTGTTGACCGGCCGGCTGGGCCTGGATTCCGCGGGCCTTTTCTAACAGTTTTTCTGCCTCATCAAGCGAAGCGGCGGCAAGCTCCGGGTTATCGGCAATGGAGGACAAAACGTGTTCGTCATAGTTGCCCTTCAACCGGGCTAACGTGGATTCGGCCTCCGGTAGGCGGGCGCGCAGGCCCACGGTACGCTGGGTGAGCTCGTCCAGTTTCTCATCAGAGTGGATAAGTAGGTCGCGCATCTGGGCAAATTCCGCGGCCTGGGCGTCTAAGGCGTCATCGGCCTGGCCGCACGAGGAGATGATTTCCACGAGCATCTGGCGGCGTTCGGCCGGGGACTCCGGAACGGCATCATCGAGGCGCTGGCGTAGGTGGAAGGCCTTTTGCAGGGTAGAAGTAGAGTGGTTCATCGCCTTGGTAAACGGGCGCACGCGCTCTGGACCAAACTCCGAAAGCGCGATATTGAGCTCCTCCTTGCCGCGGCGGATGGACTCATCGGTAGAGACCAGCTCTTCCTGCGCGAGCTGATCCAAGGTCTCTAGTGACAAACGGTTGAGCTGATCGGTATCACCCGGGGCGATTTCGCGGGCCGACTCGAGCGTTTGCGCCTTATTCTTCTTAGTATTGCGGCGGGAGTAGTACATGATGCCGCCACCTGCGGCGACAATGGCGGCCGCGCCGCCGCCCAGCCACGCTAGGCCGGAAGAATCGGAAGAGTTGGAGCTGCTGGTGTTGCCCAGGGCGGCGTCGGCAAGCGCGAGGGCGGAAGCACCGTACTCATCGCTGGTCAGCTTGTCATAGGCGGCGTCATACATCTGGTCGAGCCGGCCCTTGGGCCAATCCTTGCCGGTCTGCACTCCCATCTTGCGGTCATCGACGGACAGGACATACACCGCAGAGTTTTCCCCCTTGTCCTTGACCACTTGGGCGGCATAGCTTTCCGGATCCGTATCTAGCTTATTGGTGATGTAAACAAAGAGTACCCGGCGCTCGTCCTTTTGCAGCTGGCCAATCTTTTCTCTCAGCTCGGCCTTTTCTTGGGTGCTTAAAACTCCCGCGTCATCGGTAACCTTCTCCGTGAGGGTGGCCGTACCGGTGCCCTGCGCCACGGTGGTGGTTTCAGCGGCAAAGGCAGAGCCCGCACCGATGGAGGTGCAGCCCAAGATGAAAGCGGCGATGGCCGCGCGGCCCAAACGTGCACTCAAATTCATGCCCACCACTTTACCGGCTCCACTTAGCTCTTCGGCGGGTAATGTAATGGGGCAGTGAAGTACGTAATTGTTTTAGGCACTGCCCAATATGACGGCCGGCCCTCCCGCATCCTTGCCGGACGCCTGCGCCATGCCGGCGAGCTAGCCACCGCCGAGGGCTTGGAAGTTATTACCGTGGGCGGCAAGCTACCCGGCGATAGGTTTACTGAGGCCGGCGTCGGCCGCACCTTTCTGCGCGAGCACTACCCACACCTGACCGTCCACGCGGTGGAGCAGGGGCTAGATACCCGCAGCTCCCTGAAAGCAGCCAAGGAAGCCTTCGCGCTTTCCGACGCCACCATCATCACCGATCCCCTCCACCGCCTGCGCACCGCACTCATCGCCCGCCAGGAAGGACTAAAAGCCACCGTATCCGGCACGCCGTATTACCCTGCCGCACGCTTTTCCACACCCTGGTGGCGCTACCTTGCCCACGAAACCGGTGGCGTGGCCTACGCGCTGGTAGCAGGACTTTTGCCCCCGCGCGGTGCCGCCGCACTGCGCAATGGGTTCTACCGCGTGGAGCAGCTCCTGCGCCCGAATCAAAAGCTGCGGCATCAGACGATTGAGCAGGAAGATAGGGACTCTTTTCCCCGGCGATAAGAAGCATCGCATGATATTTTTTAAGCTGCCGATACATTTCTAGGGAAAAAGAGTTTCTTTTCCGTTAAATCAGGAAATAACACCGAGCCATGTCGGCCAGCGCTGAAATGCTACGAAGCCTCAGGAGGAAAGCGTGTTAAAACTGGAGAACCTGTCTGTAAAGCCAAGCAGGAAAAGTAGCCCGCTATTCTCTATCGACTCTGTGCATGAGCCAGGTACCCTCACTTGGATTCGAGGCGCCTCTGGGTCCGGCAAATCCACGCTGCTTCGCGTTATCTCTGGACTCCAGAAGCCAACATCAGGAACCGTCAGTATTTTCGGACATGATTTATGGAGCTCTTCTGCTCGAACTAGAGATAGGCTTCGAGCTAAATCGATGGGAATAGTGTTTCAAGATTCCGGCGTAGTGCCCTGTTTGACAATCGACGAAAACCTTTCCTTCGCACAAGGGCTAAGCGGAGCCACTGCGGACTCGGACGCTAATAGCTCTTTGCTAGCTCAACTCAATATGAGTGAATACGGAGCCTCTCTACCGCACGAGCTTTCAGGGGGACAACGCCAACGCGCGGCCATAGCAACGGCAATGTCCAAAAAGCCCCAACTCGTTTTCGCAGACGAACCGACGAGTGCATTGGATGAGGACAACACATATTCAGTGTTGCGATATTTGCATAATTACATAGTAAGAAACCACGCAATCGCCTTGGTAGTTTCCCACGATGATCGTTTAGCGCAGTTTTGTGATCAGGTTTTGGAAATCGGGGTAAACCAATGAATTTTCGCGCTGTGGAAGCGAGGATCCGTAAGAGCACTTTTGTGGAGAGTATCCCGTTACTAGCTACCTCGTTTGTGCTCTTCTTCTTTGTCTGTCTGTTAGTCTCCACAGTAGCGGCGGACAAGGTAGCCGAATCTATGTCAATGGGGCTGATGTATTCGGCTTTCATATCGATCATTCCCTTTGCTCTGGCGCTCAAATACTGCTTTAGGCATGTGGTGGAGGGGAGGCGCCACCACTATGAGGCGCTTCGTTTATTTGGGTTAACATTAAAACGAATTCGCCGAGTGCTATTCCTTGAGCTACTTACGGTTTATTTTTTCTTTTCAATAGTTAGCGCAGTTCTGGTTCCAGTGCTGATGAAGCCAATCTTCCTGGTTCTGTATTCGGGTTTTGGCATTGATCTTCCTCAAGGACTCCCTTCACCACTACTCGTCGCTGTGATCTCATGGTGCGCTATCGTTTGCCTGAGTTTCGTTCCTTTCCAACAGGAAACGAGAGTTTTGGAAGATTTGAGCCAAGGCCCAACTCGCATAGATCCAACTCCAAGGAATCCGCGGGCTGCAGAACTCCTTCGATATCCGCTGGGGATAGCAGCCTGTGTTGTATTGCTAGTGGGATTTGTGGCGATGCCCCAGGCGGATCCATCTAGTAGTTGGCCGTTTATTTTCGTCTACTGCGTGCCCTTCTTGGTGAGTGCTGCCTCTGTATTTGTCTACGCGGTTGTCTTATATTCCGCCGAATATCTCTCCCTCAAGTTTAGGGGATGGAATCCTCCGATTTTGGGAGTCCGATATGCGCGATCTTTTATCGCCACCACCATATTGCGGGTCTCTTGTATTTTTATCTTGTTTCCCACCATTCCTTTTATTGCGAATGATTCGGCACTCTACTCAGCAAGGGAAGAATTAGCTGACAATGTGAAGAACGTGTATGTAGGGTCGCCGCAGGATGGACAAACTATCAGCACATCCACTGCCCAAAACATTTGTCAGGATCACGCCGCAGATTGCCTAGGAGTTCTTAGCTGGGTGCCTGCTGTCCACGACTCGGAAGAGCTTCAACCTTCCACCATGGAAGAAGGCGCTGTCTTTGCGCTGGTAGAAGATCGGGACGGAACAGTAAGTTCCTTGGTTAATGACCGAGAGGTAGTTGAGACGGAACCCCGATCGCCGTTTGACCAAACGTGGATGCGGCCATGGGATAAAACCTTTAATTCTGAAGCAGATCCTTCTTGGGGAACGGGCGAAAGGCAAGACGAAGGTTATGCTGTAGCCATTTTTTCGAAGCAAGTGGAATTGAGCGACAGCCAAGCGATGGAGGTTGTAGGCGCTCAGCAATGGGCAGAAAACCTACCTTCAACGTTGCTTTATGGTCCAAACGGTACCGGTACAAGCGAATTTATTCCGTTGTTTGCCTACGTGATTGTTGGGGGAGCAGTTCTCATCTTCGGACTGGCCTTAGCACAACAAGGGCGGCTTATTCGCTTCACTAAGACCATTTGGGAACAAGGCGTCTCAGTTGCAAAAGCGCACAGGAACAGGACATTGGCTAATTGTTTGCCTTCGGCTTTTGCTCTGGCCTTATCGCTAGGATCAGCCGCTCTACTGGGCACATATATGCATTCTTATATAGCGCATAAACTTGTACTGCACTTTCCGGCTGTCCCGTTTGGACTCATACTTTTCCTGGTGGTGGTTGTGGGCCTGGCAGCGGTGGGCAGCAACTTTGTGAAAGGCCCGCGGCCTGCTAAAAACTAGGCGGCCACGTTGCTCACCCAAAAGACCAGTTCACGGAATAAACTTGGGGCGTGTCCTATTCTTATTCCGCCGCCGACTTCGCCCGCCTGGCCGATGAAAAGCCGAAGGGCTCAGCCTTCCATAGCGTGGAAGAACATCGCGGCGTCTTTGCCCGTGACCGCGCCCGCGTGCTGCACTCGGCAGCCCTGCGGCGCTTGGCCGATAAAACTCAGGTCGTCGGTCCGCGCGATGGCGATACTCCACGCACCCGCCTGACCCACTCGCTGGAGGTAGGCCAAATTGCGCGGAGCATCGGTGCTGGACTCGGACTCGATCCTGATCTATGCGATATGGCCGGCCTTACCCATGACATCGGCCACCCACCCTATGGGCACAATGGCGAAAACGCGCTCAACGAGGTCGCCCTCAACGGCTTTGAAGGCAATGCGCAGACCCTGCGCATCCTCACCCGCCTAGAGCCCAAGGTCATCGTGGACGATGCCAGCGGCGTACCGCAAAGCTTCGGCCTCAACCTCACCCGCGCCGCCCTCGACGGTGCCTGCAAATACCCCTGGACCAAGACCAATCCCGATGGCAGCACCAACCGCAAATACGGTGCCTATGACGAGGACGCGGATCTGCTCGAGTGGCTGCGCGAGGGCCATAGCGATAATCGCAAATGCATCGAAGCCCAGGTCATGGACTGGTCCGATGACATCGCTTACTCCGTGCATGACGTGGAAGACGGCATTATTTCCCGGCGCATCTCCCTTAATGTGCTCTGGGATCTAGTTGAGCTAGCCCAGCTGGCAGAAAAGGGCGCTAAGGCCTTTGGCGGCACGGCCGACGAGCTTTTGGAGGCGGCTGATAGCCTGCGCAACTTAAGCGTCATCAATGCCGTCGGCGATTTTGATTACTCCTTGCGCGACTATGCCAACCTGAAGAAGATGACCTCTGAGCTCGTGGGCCGTTATGTCGGCGCGACCATCGGCGCCACCAGCGAGGCCAATGCCGAGCTCATCGCCTCCAATACCCTTGGCCGCATGCATGGCGACCTCGTTGTGCCCAAGCAAGCCGAAGCCGAGGTCAAGCTGCTTAAAACCATCGCGGTCCTCTACGTCATGGACGAGCCCGCCCACCTTGCCCGCCAGGACCGTCAACGCGAGCGCATCTACCGCGTCTACGATTACCTCGTCGCCGGCGCCCCCGGCTCCCTCGATGCCACCTTCCGGCTGTGGTGGGAGCAAGCCGAAACCGACGCCGCCCGCGACCGCGCCATCATCGACCAAATTGCGTCTATGACCGAGTCTCGCCTCGAGCGCTTGGCCCGCCGCAGCGCGGAGCTGTCTGGGTTCCTCAGCTAAACCTGGCTTTCCCACCACCGCGCTAGAGTTAGGTCGAGACTCATCAGGCCGATCTGAGCGCGAAAAGGCCGAATTGAGAGCTCAAAACCCTCAATTCGGCCTCATATCTATGGACCTAACGCCTCAGCTCCCGCTCCAGCCCCAGGGCCCGAGTAGCTAGCGCACCAACGCGACACCTTGGTCCTCGAGCACGCTAGCTACCGCCGCTAGGTCCTCGTCTTCGATATCCATATTGGAGGCGACGATGACGGCGGTGCGTTGTTCGCGTAGGAAATCCGCGAGATCATCGAGGTTGCGCGGTCCGCAGTCTTCGCAGCCGCGGGTGCGGCCGAGCGCGTTAAAGAAGTCCGCGCGAGTGCGGATGTGTTCAGTGATGAGGATGCGTCGCATGATTACTCCTCTGCGTCCGGGATAGAACAGAAGCTTTCATAGTGGTCATCGGTGTAGTACCACACGTCTGGGTCGGTCTCGCTGCCGCCACCGGTGATGATGCGGCGGGCACCGCGGTTGTGACTGCCGGGGGTTTCTACCGTGTATTCGCGGTAGTAATTCTTGTCCTGCTGGGGCAGCCGGCCCTCATAGTTACCAAAGCGGGCGTTGTCATTATCCGGGTAGTCGTAGGGGCCACCGGCCAAGATATCGTCCGCGGTGTCCTTGGCCTCGGCGGGTAGGGAAGACATCGCGCAAGTACCGGCGTCGCCAGTTGCGGCCGCTTGTGTCGTCTCAGAAGTGGAGGAGGCAGCGGAATCACCATCGCCGCCGAGGTCGAAACCGAAATAGCTTGCTACGACGACAAGCGCAAGGCCACCGAGGGCAACAGGGAGCGATTTCTTGGACGCTTTGGACTTGGGCATACCTTCATTGTTGCAGGTGCGGCGCTAAAAGTGGAAATCGGCCCGAGACAATGGCGAGGTCAAAAATTGCCCCGTCACGGGGGTAGGTAACAGTATGTGGAAAGCACCCCAACAGAGGGTAATTTGCGTCCAAACTGTGAACCCTGTTCAACGTCACCATCCTGCCCTAGGCAGTTAAGCGTTCCCACCGCGCGCGGGGTAGTCTGTACGCATGGCAAAAGGCAGAATTCCGGACAGCGATATCCAAGCTATCCGTGAACGCGCGCCTTTAGAAGAGATCGTCGGCGAGTACGTGCAGCTCAAGCCCGCCGGGCACGATTCCCTCAAGGGCCTTAGCCCTTTCAAGGATGAAAAGACCCCGTCTTTTCACGTGCGCCCGCAGCGCGGCTACTACCACTGCTTTTCCACCGGCAAGGGTGGCGATGTATTCAGCTTCTTGATGGAAATGGAGCAGGTCTCCTTCCCAGAAGCGGTTGAAGCGGTAGCGCAGAAGATCGGCTATCACATCAACTACCAGGGCGGTTCTACGGGCGCGCGCAATGAGAAGCCGGGCACGCGGCAGCGCCTCATCGCTGCCAATAAGGCCGCCCACGAGTTTTACCGCCAGCAGTTGGAGACCCCACAAGCGGCTACAGCTCGCGATTTCCTGCTGGATCGCGGCTTTTCCCGCGAGGTCATCTATGACTTCGAGTGCGGCTATGCCCCAGAGGGGTGGGATACGGCTACCAAACACCTGCTGCGCCTAGGCTTTTCCTTTGAAGAGCTGGAAGCAGCTGGCATTTCCAAGATGGGCAAGCGTGGTCCCATTGACCGCTTCCATCGTCGTTTGCTGTGGCCGATTAAGGACCTTTCCGGCAACGTCATTGGTTTTGGCGCCCGCAAGCTTTTCGACGACGACAAGCTCGGCAAGTACATGAACACCTCTGAGACCATGCTCTACCGCAAGTCCAAGGTGCTTTTTGGCCTCGATTTGGCCAAACGCAATATTGCCGAAAACCACCAAGCCGTGGTGGTAGAGGGCTACACGGATGTCATGGCCATGTATGCCGCAGGCGTCAAGACCGCCGTTGCTTCCTGTGGTACTGCCTTCGGCGGGGAACACCTGCAGGTCCTGCGCCGACTCATGCTGGATGATTCCTACTTCAATGGCGAGCTCATCTATACCTTCGACGGCGACGAGGCAGGGCAGAAGGCCGCGATGCGCGCCTTTGACGGCGAGCAAAAGTTCACCGGTCAATCCTTCGTCGCTGTGGCCCCCGATGGCATGGATCCCTGTGATCTGCGTCTGCACAAAGGCGATGCCGCCGTGCGCGAGCTCATCGCGGACCGCATCCCCATGTTCGAGTTCGTTATCCAGTCCGTCATTGCGGAATACAGCATTGACAGCGCCGAGGGGCGTTTGCAGGCCCTGCGCCGCGCGGTACCCGTGGTCGCACAGATCCGTGATCAACCTTTGCAGCGTGAATATGCCCGCCGCCTAGCAGGTTGGGTGGGCTGGCCCGATCCGGAAGAGGTTCTCCGACAGGTCCGCGCGGAAGCGCGCAAACCCAAAAAGGCCGAAAAGCCCACCATTCGTCGTTTCGACAATGCGAAGCAACAGCCGGCACAACAAGACGTGCCGATGATCCATCCGCCGAGCCCGAAGGAGACCCACCTGTGGCCCCAGCGCGAGGCCCTCAAGCTGGCCTTGCAGATGCCGCAGGTGGCAGGTTCGTACTTCGATGGCATTACTGCCGACGCCTATACCAACGACGCCTACCGCCTCGTCCGGGAGGCCATTTCTACCGTGGGTGGCGCAGCTCAGGGC
>NGUZ01000288.1 GCA_002154655.1 Corynebacterium kefirresidentii | reverse complement strand
CTAAGTTGCCTAAGTCATTTGCTAAATCATAGTTAGTACGCTCTACAAAAGCTTCAGGAGTGAATACTCCATCAGAGCCAAATGGTAGTTCGCGCATTAAATAATAGCGTGTTGCATCAAGACCATAGCGGTCAATTAATACGTTAGGATCTACCACATTACCTTTAGATTTACTCATTTTACCGTCTTTCATCAGAATCCAACCATGTGCAAACACTTTTTTTGGAAGCGGTAAGTCT
>NGUZ01000287.1 GCA_002154655.1 Corynebacterium kefirresidentii | reverse complement strand
TTCAACTTTTTTAAAGTAACAGCTAAAACACCACTGCCAGTTCCAATATCAGCGATTGTAGCACTTGATTTACAATTTTCAAGAAAATGCAACATCACTTCCTCCGTTTCAGGACGTGGAATTAAACAATGTTCATTAACTTGAAATTGATAGCCATAGAAAGATTGAAAACCAACAATATATTGTATAGGTTCACCTAAAAGCATCCGTTCAGTCGCGAGTGAAAACTTGATTTCTTC
>NGUZ01000286.1 GCA_002154655.1 Corynebacterium kefirresidentii | reverse complement strand
TACAAGACAAGCTTATGAAGTACTAAATCGTATGGCTAGATATCAGAATGATCTTCACAATCTAAATTACAATTTAATTTTCCAGATAAAATTAGAATTAGATTCATTAACAGCCTATCACGAACAAATTTTAAAAAGCTTGTCGAAAAAAGCTCGTTACAATGTGGAACATTTTGATAATCAAATCATGAATCCTCAAAAGAAAGACCTAATGGATGCTTTTCAACAACAGTTAATTC
>NGUZ01000285.1 GCA_002154655.1 Corynebacterium kefirresidentii | reverse complement strand
GCATATGCTGCATTAGCCGGTGCGTGTAATGAAGCTCTACAATTAGGTTTGTCTGATAAAGATCTTTCACGATTAGCGCGTCGTGGGTCTGGTTCAGCATCTCGCAGTATTTATGGTGGATTTGCTGAATGGGAAAAAGGAAATGACGATGAAACTTCCTTTGCACACCGTGTTGAAGCGGATGGCTGGGAAAATGAATTGGCTATGGTTTTTGTTGTTATTAATAACAAATCTAAAAAG
>NGUZ01000284.1 GCA_002154655.1 Corynebacterium kefirresidentii | reverse complement strand
AAGCTGAATTACTTAAATCTCCTAAAATTCCAACAATTATCATGATGGTTGGGTTGCAAGGGGCAGGTAAAACAACTTTTGCTGGTAAACTTGCCAAAAAACTCAAAGAAGAGCAAAATGCTCGCCCTTTAATGATTGCAGCCGACGTTTATCGTCCAGCAGCGATTGACCAATTAAAAACCTTAGGTGAACAGCTTGAAATTCCTGTCTATGATGAAGGAACTGCTGAAAAACCAGTTAA
>NGUZ01000283.1 GCA_002154655.1 Corynebacterium kefirresidentii | reverse complement strand
CGCAATAAGAAATGGGAAGGATATGGCGCGCCCGATATTAAAGTGAAAACAATTGTAATAAATGATACGGAAGTGGATGTTATTATTATATCAAAATCTGACTATGTTCCTTTTACACTTGCTGAAGACATAAAAGAAAAAGGGCACAGTAAAATATACTTAAGGAAACGGACTATTTATACTAGAAATCAAGATAGTAATACGCCACATAATAGTGCAGCTTCAATTTCAGAAGTAGAAACT
>NGUZ01000282.1 GCA_002154655.1 Corynebacterium kefirresidentii | reverse complement strand
TGAAAATAGTCAAAAAGCAGCTCAATCTCAATCTTCTCAAGAAACAAGCAAAAAAGAAGAACCTAAAAAATCTTCAGGTGCACCTAATAAACCTGTAATTAGAGAAAAAATGTCTCGTAGAAAGAAAACAGCTGCTAAAAAATTATTAGAAGTTTCTAATAATACAGCAATGTTAACTACATTCAATGAAGTAGATATGACAAACGTAATGGAATTACGTAAACGTAAGAAAGAACAATTTAT
>NGUZ01000281.1 GCA_002154655.1 Corynebacterium kefirresidentii | reverse complement strand
CATTTTAGTAGCAGAAATCCTCTACTATATTTACACACGTATAAAGCAGTATTATGATAAAATTAAAGGTAAAACATATAGAAAATCTTATAATATGAATAATAGAGTCTAAGGGGATGTCTTGCTATGAAAGCACAGCTTATAGATAGATTATCACGTTACGTAAAAATCGATACACAATCTAATCCGGAATCTTCAACTACACCTTCAACTGAGAAGCAATGGGATTTATTGCGTTTATTA
>NGUZ01000280.1 GCA_002154655.1 Corynebacterium kefirresidentii | reverse complement strand
ATTTGTCGGGAAACTTTTTGATGAAAATTGATTAAAAACTTGTTCACCTAAATCACGAAATACGTCTTTTGGATTATTCTTGAAAATGGATTGTTCAAAAAACTCTCTATTATTCATACTAATGTCTCTCCTTTATTTAAGCGTGCATACCATAGTTGTAAAATGATACTTTTCAAGTACATTATAGTAATAGAGAGGATTAACGTAAAGCGAAAGGAATTATAAAAGAATAGGGCAAAGATT
>NGUZ01000279.1 GCA_002154655.1 Corynebacterium kefirresidentii | reverse complement strand
AATATGCTATACTTAAACAAACTATCGTGGGGGTGACATAATGAATTTTCACGTAATTCAATCCATAAAAGATGAATATTATGACAAGGCAATCACTTTTTATAATCAACAATCAGATGTGAATTTCTATGAAGATAGCTATATTATTGAAAGATCCTTAAAAAATAATAAGACCGAAAATGATTACGCATTTCTTGTGGGCATACAAGATGATGAGATTATTAGTTTAGCAACGGCACATTA
>NGUZ01000027.1 GCA_002154655.1 Corynebacterium kefirresidentii | reverse complement strand
AACCCGTGTTACCGGCGTGAGAGGCCGGCGTCCTAGGCCGCTAGACGAACGGGGCATAGAACTAGTGAGCCTGCCATTAAAGCATTTTCACTGCTGGCCTACCAGGACTCGAACCTAGAATGGCGGTACCAGAAACCGCTGTGTTGCCAATTACACCATAGGCCATTCGCTGACTCGCTAGGGAAGTTAACTGCCTTTCAGCCGTTCTCCCTTGCTCGCTGCAACGTGTAATAACTATAATGATCTTCGCGTAAACTGCCAAATCGCCAGCGCATAACGCTTTTTCAGCCCATAAAGGCGGCATTAAAAAAGCGGTGAATGACAGTGCTGTAGTTCAGCCGTGCTGTAGTTCAGCCGTGCTGTAGTTCAGCCGTCATCCACCGCGCTAACGCGAGAGGAGTTCTTAATCCCAGCGTTGACTGCAGCGCTTGCCGCAGCGCTACCTACTGCGCCGCCGGGACGTAGGGAGTCACCTCGCGTGCGGCACGCAGGCGGGCCAAGGTAGATTCCTTACCCAGCAGCTCCATGGACTCAAAGAGCGGTGGGGAAACCTGGGCACCAGAAATAGCTACGCGCAGCGCGCCATAAGCCTTGCGAGGCTTCAGCTCTAGGTCTTCAATAAGCGCCTTGGAAAGGGCCGCCTCGATATTCTCGGTCTTCCACTCCGCAACGCCCTCGAGGATCTCGATGCCCACCTCGAGCGGCTGAATGGCCTCTTCCTTGAGGTTCTTCTTCGCTGCCTTCTCATCGAGCTTTAGATCGGCATCTGGGGTAACCAAGAAGCTCATGAGGCCATAAGCATCGGAAAGCGTCTTGATACGGGTCTGTACCAGATCTGCTGCAAAGGCAAATTTCTCGCCGTCATAGTCGGCCGGAAAGTCCGTGTATTCGGTCAGGTAATTGCGCAGACGGAAGGCAAACTCTTCTGGGTCTAGCTGGCGGATGTGATCCGCGTTGATGGCCTCGAGCTTTTTCTGGTCAAAGCGTGCGGGATTACCCAGCACATCGTGGACGTCGAAGTTTTCTACCAAGTCATCCATGCTGAAAATATCCTGGTCCGCGGACAGGGACCAGCCCAGCAGGGACAGGTAGTTGAGCATACCCTCCGGGATGATGCCATTATCACGATGGTTGAACAGGTTGGACTGCGGATCGCGCTTAGAGAGCTTCTTATTGCCCTCGCCCATCACGAAGGGCAGGTGGCCAAACTCTGGGGTGAACTCGGCGATGCCAATCTTCTGCAGGGCGTCGTAAAGCGCGAGCTGCCGCGGAGTAGAAGACAGCAGGTCCTCACCACGCAACACGTGAGTGATGCGCATCAGGGCGTCATCGACCGGGTTAACCAGGGTGTAGAGGGGCGCACCGTTGGAACGAGCAACCACATAATCCGGCTGGGTTTCAGACTTGAAGGTCATTTCCCCGCGGACCAAGTCAGTCCAGGTCCAGTCCTGATCCGGCATGCGTAGGCGCCACACCGGCTTGCGACCTTCGGCCTCAAAAGCGTCGATCTGCTCCTGGGTGAGATCACGGTCAAAGTTGTCATAGCCCAACTTCGGGTCACGGCCAGCCGCCTTGTGGCGCTCCTCTACCTCTTGGGCGGTGGAATATGCCGGGTAGACAAAGCCACCTTCGATGAGCTTGTCCAGGACTTCCTTGTAGATGTCCATGCGCTGGGACTGACGGTAAGGCTCGTGCGGGCCACCGACATTGATGCCCTCATCCCAGCCCAGCCCGAGCCAGGTCAGGGAATCAATGATGGCCTGGTAGGACTCTTCAGAGTCGCGGGCGGCATCGGTGTCCTCGATGCGAAATACCAGCTTTCCGCCGGTATGACGGGCGTAGGCCCAGTTGAATAGTGCGGTGCGCACCATGCCTACGTGCGGTGTGCCGGTTGGGGATGGACAAAATCTAACGCGTACTTCAGTCATGCCCACCATCGTAGTGGAGCCGCCGATTCCAGTCCGCACCAGCCCAAAGTGGCCTTGGGCTCTGCCCGGCGCGCGGCCGTTTACACACCATTCCTACACGCAAATTGGGGTAACCGAAAACGAGATTCACTACAAAACCACAGGTCGATGAAACTGGTTTCCATTACAGCTACCAGGTTATGGGAATCATTTTCTATAGTTTCTGGTGAACTTGTGAGAACTGTAGAAAGGCCTTCCCAACTGTGGCTTCCCCACGCACCCGTTTCCTTGCCACGCTGAGCACATTGGCGCTTATCACTCCTGCTACGGCTGTCGCGGGCCCCGATGATGGCAAGCACATCGCTACCAATACCCACGTTGACTCCCCCAAGTCTTTCTGGGAGAACAACGATTTCGTCCTAAAGTCCGAGTTTGGCGGTCAAGAGCCCCCGATAGCCGACACCGTTGCCTGGGTGGGCAAGGGCTACAGCGCCACAGATAACAGCAACCAGTATCTCTATACGCTTCCGGCAAACGGGACCCAAGACTACATTGGGGCACCTGGTACGACCTACTACACAGCGCCGCACCAAGTATCCGGCAATACTTCACCCATTTGGCTGGGCTTTGGCGCCGATACCTCCTTGCCCACGGACAAATTCCGTGACGGGGTCGCGTTCCTTGATTTGCTCAGCGTCGATGGCCCCGGCGAGGTGGAGCTTTTTACCAATAAAGATGATGAGGCCGGCACCCAGCTGCACCGCATGCTCGGTTCCTTCCCTGATTCGCCGCACTCTGCTTACCTTGTTGCCGGCACGCATACGCACAACTCCACGCTGTTTACCAAGCCCGGACGATACCGCCTGACCTACCGCACCAGTGCGCGCGGAAAGGACGGCCAGCTCATAGCCAATGAGCCACAGACCACCACCATCCAAGTGGGCGGGCAGAAACCCAAAGAAGAAAAGACGCCGAGCCTCAAGGAACGCTTCGCACAGTCCGCAGCCGGTAACGCCGCTGCTGCAGGCTACAGCCTGCGCATGGCGCCCAAGTCCAACCCCGAAAAAGACGGTGACGACAAGCTCACCACCATTTCCTTCGATGCCAAGAACAAGGCGCAAGGCACCCTCACGCTGCTTATCGACGGCTACTTCCTCACCGACCTTCCCGTCAAGGATGGGCATGCTCAGTGGGACGAATACATGGGCCCCGACCCTTCCCAAGTACAGGCCGTATTTACCCCAGAGGGCGATGCCCCACGCTGGATATCCCAACCCCTTGACTTCCAACCCGGCAAATCCAGCCACACCGATTCTTCTACCGCCGCTGATACGTGGCAGGAAACCTCCCAGCCGCGCCAGCTTGCCCCCACCGAGGAAACCGAGCTAAAGGAGCTCGGCTACACCATCCGCATGCGCAAGCAGGGCAATGGTGGCACCAAGATCGTGGTGGATACTGAGGATAAAAACTTCAACGGCCTTCTCACCGGCGGGCTCTATGACACGAAGGGGGCTAAATACCCCACCGTGGATCTGGAAACCCCTATTACTAACGGCCACGGCGAGGTCGCCTTTGATGAGGGCGAGTACTTCGACGGCTATTTTGCCAAGGTTAACCTCTTCCCCCATTCCACCGTTAAGGCTGGACACGCTAGCAGCGTTATTACCGAGTCTTTTGCTTTTGGTGAAAACTATGAAGTCAGTGGGAAGTTCTCCACTTCCAATGAGGAACCGGAGGCTACCCCAGGCAAGGAAGACACTCCGTCTTCCGCGCCGCAGCCAGGCACCGAAGAACCGCAAGCCGGCAATGCACAATGCAGCGAAAAGTACCTACTAGACCGTGGTCATGTTGACATCAAGGCCCAGCCTGCCGAGGGAGGCTTCGCAACGGTTCTGCGCGATGACACGGCACAGGTGGACAAGAAGTCTGTTGACCGCAAACTCGATGACGTTGTACTCGGCGTACACGATAATGCGCTCACCCCACGCAATAAGAAGCTCGCGGGCAAGGAGTTCGATTTCCTAGGAAAGCCCGGTGAGCGCTTCTATCACCTGCCGCAAACCCAGGACCAAAACATCATCTGGCCCGGCTATAACACCCAGGATCTGGACTATTCCTTAACCAAGGACAATGCCGTCAACCTCAACTTGAAGCCCACCTCCACGCCGGACGGTGCCGAATGGGGCGCATTCATCGATGGCACCCATGGCAAGGGCTTTTCGGTCCTCGCCAATTCTGCGGCTAAAGACTACAACATCGAAACCAACTTTCCGGCCCATACCCATACGCACTGGGCCTTTTCCAAGCCTGGCTTGTACACCTTTGAGGCCACCTATACGGCCACGGGCACAGACGGCAAGGAGCTAAAGTCCGCGCCCCAAACCCTCACCTTTGCCGTGGGCGATAAGACGTTGGATTCCTGTTCCTTCCGCGCGCCGGGCACGTCTGGGAGCGGAGAGCCCAGCGAAAGTCCAACGGATAAGCCTTCCGCGGAGCCTTCCCAGGAGCCTTCCACCCAACCATCCGCCCCAGATACGCCGGACAAGCCAGCTCACCCCGGTAGGCCAGAAGAGCCCACAGGGTCCTCGTTTAGCCCGTGGAGTCTGGTCCTCCCAGCGGTTCTCGTGGTGGTTTTCAAGGCCTTTTATAACTTCTTCCGCGATAACGAGGACCTCATCCGCAAACGCTTCGGCCTCAACTTCTAAGCCTCTTCTACCCCACCAACTAGACGGGAAACCACAATGCATCATTCACCATCCTTTGCCCCTCGGCGCGTCCCGCTGAGGCGCCGATTTATTCACGTATTCGCCGCCGTCTTTGCCACAGCATTGGCCTTCTTCTCCCCTGCCGCGGCACTTGCCTTTGATGAGGTCTTCGACTCTGGCCACGTAGACGCCTTCTATGTCACGGCCCCAGACGGTCAGCTACACCTTTCGATGAAGGAAGACATCACTGGATCGAGCGTTCCACGCTCCGGCGATGATGTGGTGCTCAAGGTTGTGGAGGACGCTTGGTCCGATGCCACCGAGGCCGTGCCGGAGATCGGCCAGCCCACCTATTTCCTGCCGCAGACCCAGGATCAACGCATCATTTGGCCGGGCTGGGATACCCAGCCTGCACGCGATGGCGGCTTTGACAACGTTGACCTAGAATTCGCCGAAGTCTCTGGACCTGGTTCAGTGTATGTTTTTGAAACGAGCGGCTTTGGCGATGTGAAGACGGTGACCGATTCCGGCTCAATGGAGCTCACCAGTGGCGAGGTCATCAACCAGCCCAATCCTGCTCACCGGCACGTCAACTGGGCCTTTAGCGAGGCCGGCACGTACACCATGACGGTGCAAGCCCATTCCAACGGCGAATCCAGCAATGCTGTGACCTACACCTGGGAGGTGGGCGACGGCGGCGATGCATCCGCAGCCGATCGATCGGCTGATACCGGCGAGGTGAGCAATGACGAGGAAACTGCGAGGACCCCACGATCAGCAGGCAAGGGCGGCGCTGCAGCCGCAGATAAGTCCGGTGCAGCTACGGATAAAGAGTGCACCCCGGGCATGACTCCGCAAATCAAGGACGATACGGTCTCTCCTTCCCAGTGGCGCGATGCTGATGGCGCTACCTTTTATCTTTCCGATAAATCCAGCGTCGATCTGCCCCAAGAGGTAGGCCCAGTGCCAGCTGGTCAGGCGTGGATGATTGGTTCTACCCAAGTCGATGGCGTGCCGTGGCTCGGTGCTAATACCCAAAGTCCGACCATGCGCGAGAATATCCCTGGCGATGTCACCTGGGAGTTAGCAGGCTTCAAGGGCCCTGGCCCGATGATGGTCTACTCCCAAGGCGGATTGGGAAAGATTGTGGGCGATGAGTGGTTCCGAGGCAATGCCGATGCGGCGGAGGGCACCTATTCGATTGCACCCAATACCCACGTGCACCCCAACTGGGTCTTTGGTGCGCAGGGCACCTATGACGTCACCATCCGCCAGGTGGCCAAGACCGGTGAGGGCAAGCAAGTCGCCGGCGAAGCGACACTTCACTTCGTGGTCGGTGGCGACAAGCCGGCGGAAGCCTTTGACAACGGGCACTTCGACCTAGGCGCTGCGGTAAATCCGGAGGGCGGAGACTGCGGGGATGGTGCTGCGGCAGGTGGGGCGTCGGCAAGCGCTGGTGGCTCTTCCACAAGTACCGGAACAAGCACTGGCCAGGCCGCTCAGGCCCCCAGCAAGGGCGGTTCTTTAGCCAATACGGGGACTCCCATTGTTCCCTTTGGCATCGGAGCACTGGGCTTGGGCATGCTTTTCCTCGGCCTGGGCATTGCCCGCCTAGCTGTAGCTAAGGCAGCGGACTAATGGCGCGTGCGCTTTCCCATAGACGCAGGCTTCGGACCATAGGCGCGCTGCTGGGCTCCTGCCTTCTGGCCACTGGTTGTGCCCCCTCGGCCGCGTTGGATGCTGGAGACGGAGAGAAATTCACCGTGGTGGCCACCACCCCGATCCTCGCGGATCTCGCGCGCAACATTGCGGGAGAAGATGCCCGCGTACAAGGCCTTATCCCCAGTGGAAAAGATCCGCATACCTTTGAGCCAACGCTGCGCACGGTGCGCGATGTTGCCAATGCCGATTTGGCGCTGAGCAATGGCTACTTGCTGGAGCCGCAGTCTCTCATCGATACACTGCACGAATCCACCGATGCCCCCGTGGTGGAAGTCGCCGATGCTGCCTCCACTCGCGGTGCCACTCTCGTGCCGCTGGTAGAAGATGTCTCGCTCGAGGCAATTTGGCTGGGCCTGCGTATCAGCGGCGCACAACAGCGCTCTTCTGGAGTGGATTTCCGCATGGTCTCTGCCGACGGACCAGGTAACGTCGCGGCCTATGTGGTCTCTACCTTCGGCACCCCGGAGGTCCTTTTTGACTCGGCCGATGGCATCGATGAAAAAGAAGACTCAGTGACCCTGCCGGCCAACGCCCACACGCACGTCTCTTGGGGGTTTTCCCAGCCAGGGATCTACCACCTCGGGTTCCAAGCAGAGGGCACCGACGTCCAACACCTCACTGTGGCCGTGGGAGTAAACCCTCCTAAAGGCATGCAAGTGATAGATTCCGGGCACCTGGATATTGCAGGTGACCTAGCCAAGCACAGTATTGACTTGCGCGATCAGGACAAGCGTTTCGACCCTGCCACCACCGTGGTGTCCATCCCCTCTTCGGTGTTGCAGCCCATTCCGCCGGATCCGGCCTACCGCTTCCTGGGCCGGCCGGGCGCGGATACCTACCTATTGCCGCAGGCGGTCCTAGGAAAGCACATCCACGGCGAGGTGGACCCGCACCTATGGCACAACGTGGACAACGCCATCGCCTACGTCGATGTCATTGCCGAGGAAATGGCGCAAGCAGATCCTTCCCACGGGGCGTCCTACCGCCAACGGGCGGAGGCCTACACCCAGCGCCTGCGGAATACGGATACCTATGTTGACCGCGCCATTTCTTCTATCCCTAAAGAAAACCGGCACCTCGTGACCACCCACCACGGCTACGCCTATCTGGAGCAAGGATATGACATGTCGGTGGCCGGCTTCGTCACTCCCAATCCGGCCATCGAACCTTCCCCGCGCGAGGTCATTTCCTTGCGTCGCACGCTGGAGAACCTACATCTGCCAGCTGTGTTTGTAGAACCTGTGCAGCAAGCAAGCGCCGAGACATTGAAGCAGGCTGCCGCGGAGCAAGGCGTGGAGCTGTGCCCCATCTACGGCGACACGTTCGATGACACCGTCAGCTCCTACATCGACCTTATGAAATTTAACGCTGATTCCCTTCAGCGCTGCCTCACCCCCAACCCCACCGATGGAGATAAAAATGCTTAAATTCGCTACTCGTACCGCCACCCGCACCGCCGCCTGCGTCCTTACTGCAGGCCTGGCATTTTCTACCAGTCCTGCTTGGGCGGGCGACCTCGCCCAGGTGGTCGGCGCCGATGAACACGTTGCCCCACAGGGCGAGGAAAAGGTCATCGATACCGGTCACGTAGACGTTGGTGCCCTGCTTGATGGCACGGATTCTGAGCTTATGGCCCGCGATGATGCCGGCGATAAGCCAGTCTGGCGTCACCTGGATGACCTCGTGTTTTCCGTGGGCGATAAGGCACAACAAACCCTTCCCGATACAGATGACTTTGGCTTCGTTGGCGCGCAATCCGGCGATAAGGTCTGGGTAGTTCCCCAAACCGAACAAGTCGGTGTTCCCTGGCTGGGGTGGAATACCCAGGCGCCCTCACTTGTCGACGCCGCCGATCGTGGAGTCACCATGGAGTTCCTCGGCCATTCCGGGCCAGGCGATTTCTCCCTCTTCCTGCAAAACGGCGGCTTCGAAGCGCCACAGCTCTTGTGGTCCACCGCGCAGAAGAGCGACGAGGACTTCTGGGTAGACCTCAATACCCACACCCACGCCAACTGGACGTTTACGGAGCCAGGCACCCATCAGGTAGGCATCAGGGTAAAGGGCAAGACCAAAGACGGTGCCGATTTCAGCACCGATGGCGTACTCACCTTCGCCGTGGGCGATGATGCCGACGTCCAAGCGGCTCAAGACACTACCTGGAATCCAGACGATGCCCAGACCGCGGGCTCCTCTATTCCCACCTGGGTCTTTGTCCTTGCCGGTGTCGGCGCCGTAGTACTGCTACTGGCCCTGGGACTCGCCCTGCGTTCAGCCAAGCGGGGCGATAACCGTGGCTAAACCGCTTATTTCCGTTGCTGATCTCAACGTCTCGCTCTCGCACCGCAGCGTTATCACCGATGCCAACCTTACTGTCTGCCCGGGCGAATTCATCGGGCTCCTCGGGCCCAATGGTGCTGGTAAGACCACCCTCATGCGCGCGATTTTAGGGCTTATTCCTTCCTCCGGAACTCGCAGCATCTCCGGCACTGTGGGGTATGTTCCCCAGCGCCACGAGGTGGAATGGGGCTTTCCCATCAATGTCTATCGCACCGTTCTCAGCGGCCGCACTGGCCTGATCGGCTGGCTCAAGCGACCGCGCGCCACGGACCACGCCGCGGCGGCAGAGGCGCTTCGTTTGGTTCACATGGAAGAATTTTCTACCCGCCCCATCGAAGAACTCTCCGGTGGTCAACGCCAGCGCGTGCTCATCGCCCGGGCACTCGCCACACAACCACACGTGCTGCTGCTCGATGAGCCCTTTACCGGGCTAGATGCGCCCAATACCGAATCGCTCCTCGAGCTTTTTGAAGAGCTTTCCCACCGCGGCACCTCCATCATTATGTCCACTCATAACCTTTCTGAAGCCGCACATTCCTGCCACCGCCTCATTCTTTTTAACGGCACCGTGGTAGCCGATGATTCCGCTTCGCGCCTTCTTCGCCAGACGGATCCGTGGACGCACACCTTTGGCGTGCGTGCCGGTTCGCCTTTGCTTTCTGCCATTGGAGTCACCGCATGATAGAAATTTCCTTCCTCGATTTCCTGCGCGACCTGGTCAATCCCCACCTTGACTTCCTCGCCCGCGCGGTAGGCATCTCCTTGCTGGCGGCCATCGTATGCGGCGTCATCGGCTGCTATGTCGTGCTGCGCGGCATGGCCTTTATTGGCGATGCCGTCTCCCACGCGGTATTTCCTGGCCTAGCCATTGCCTTCGCCCTGCAAGCCTCGGTGCTTGTGGGTGGCGCAGTCGCCGGTGCGGTTGTGGCCTTGCTCATCGCCGCCTTTTCGCAGCGTCGCCACGTACGAGCGGATTCCATCATCGGTATCTTCTTCGCCGCGGCCTTCGCCTTGGGCATGGTGATCATCTCGCGCACCGATGGTTATAGTGCCTCGTTGACAAGCTTCCTCTTCGGCTCACTCACCGGCGTATCCCGCACCGATATCATCATCGCGGCCTGCGTATGTGCCGTGGTTATCGCCATCGTTATAGCCTTTGGCCCCCAACTCAACGCCACATGCTTGGACCGGGAAACTGCCCGCGCAATGGGCTTGCCCGTCTTTGTACTGGATATCATTTTGTACCTGTGCGTCACGGCCGCAGTGGTCATTTCCGTAAGCACGATCGGCAATATCTTGGTCCTCGCACTGCTTATCACTCCGGCCGCGACGGCACGCCTACTTAGCGCAAACCTCACGACCATGATGTGGCTATCCGCCCTCATTGGCGCGCTATCTAGCTTCCTCGGTATCTACCTAGCATGGGCCATTGATTTACCGGCCGGTGCCACCATCGTGCTCACCCTCACCGTCATTTTCTTGGGCGTTTGGGCTATCCACCCACTGCTCGGCGCCCGCAAGCACGCAGGTGCCTCGCTTTCCGACGCCCCACACCCCACCCCACGAAAGGAATCCGTCTCCTCATGAAACCTGTCTGCCGCACCGCGGTGGCCCTTGGCGCCGCCGGACTTATTAGCCTCGGCGCCCTTCCGGGAGCGGGAGTAGAACCCTTCGAGCCCGCCACCGCATATGCCGAAGAATCCACCGAGGAATGCTCTTCCAGCGACTTCGACCTCATCACCAAGGGCCACCAGGACATGGCGCTCAGCGGCGATTCCGGTGATCTCAGCTTCACGGTGAAAGATGATGACAAGGGCATCAAGCATGACTCTGAGTCCTTCGCCATTGAGGTATCTGATGACCTTAAACAACCGCTATCGGAGCTCGGTGATTCTTCCCTGCCCGATGAAGGTTGGATTCTGCCGCAAACGCAAGACCCCAACGCCCCCTGGTTGGGTTTTAATACCCAAGAGCTGTCTCAGGATCTCCTCGCTGCTGGAGACACCGCTACCTTGAGCATGGCTATCGCACAGGGCCCCGAGGATGGCCGCATCCTGGCCTACCAGGTGAATCTTGGTGACCCCAAGGTGCTTATGGACACTGCCGATGGCTCTGCCTGGGACTACCCCGGCAACTCCCATTCCCACCCGGCCTTTGCGTTTACCGAGCCGGGTACTTACGCGGTGAGTTTTACCTTCGAGCTTCCCGACGGCACCCGACACCACTTGCATGCTGGCTTCCTCGTCGGAGAGCAGGCAGATGCGAAAGATCTATGCGGCGTGGACTATACCGATGCGGACGCTGCTACCGGCAACGGTGGCGACTCAAATAGCCGCCCCAAGCAACTGGAAAAAGACGTCAAAGACGTAGACAAAGCCATCGCCGGGCTAGACAAAGAACTCGACAATACCCTGCAGGAGGGCCAGAAATTCCTAGAAGGTGGCAAGCCACAAGAAGACAAGAAGGGTTCTGACGAGGACAGCGCGGGCAAGCGCAAGCAGCCCTCCCGCACCAAGGAAAAAGACGCTGGGAAGGATGGAGCGCCACATAAGACGCCGTCCACGGCTTCGGCTCACGCCTCTGGTACTACGCGAAAGTCTGGTGCTGGTTTTGGGGCTACGACCCACCATTCGGCCAGCCGTGTTAATGATTCTGCCTCCACTGCGAAATCCGGAAAAAGCGGAGGCGCTGGCACGGGCTCTCACCGTTCTGCTTCCACCAGCGGTTCTTCCCACTCGACGGCCAAAAAGTCCACCGGCTCTCGGGACGCAAAATCCGCAAAGCGTACCAAGGGCAAGGCCGCAGGCACCGCTGGTGCACAGAGGGTGCCGGATGCCGGCGCTGCGGAAGGCAAAGACACTGAAAATGTACTGACTAATGCCGCTGCGTATACCGCCACCCTGGCAAAAAGTAGTTTCTGGGCGGGTCTTTTAGCCGGATTAGGCGCATTCGCCCTGGTGCTCGGAATCGGCCTGTTGGTCTATGTCCAGTTCTTCCGCAAGAAGAAGGCCCCAGCGCAGCAGCCGGCCGATGATGCCACGGCTCACTTGCCGCGCGTCGACTAGCGCAGTGCTGATTATCGGCCAACAATAGAACGAGGCCCAGAGGATCTCTCCTCTGGGCCTCATCCGTGGCTAAGCGCCGCTGTTTTTATACCCTGGTCTTGGACGAGAGGAAGTCCCAGACCACCTTTGGAGTATCTGGCTGCCAGAACCAGGTGTGGTCTTGTGGAACCTTGACCAGCTGCACGTCCTTCTGGCAACCGTTGAAGTTCAGGCGTTCGGAACCGCCAGCCTCTGGAGTCGCCTGGAAGGTCATATCGCATCGATTGCGTTTCAGGTAGCCGCCAAGCACGGTGCGCACCGGCAAGTAGCCAGCCTCGTGCCGGTCACCGCCTTCATAGGTCATCATCTTGTCATTGACGCCATGCATGATGAGGGTATTCATCGGCTCATCGGAACAGTTGACCTCGACCGGGTTATAAAAAGCACCCGAGACCATGGCTACAGCGGCAAAGGTGTCCTGCGCGTGGCAGCCCAGCACCGAGGTAAAGCCGCCGCCATTGGACATACCCATGGCATAGACGCGGTTGCGGTCAACGTGGTAGTCCACGTCTACCGAGTCAAGAATGCGTTTGATGAAGCGGATGTCCTCACCATCGTGCGTCTTGGCATAAGGTGCTGCCTCCCAGGCGCGCTCAAACCCCTCCGGGTAGACGATGATTGCCTCATTATTAGCTTCAGTAGTCTGCATACGTGCGTAGCTGGAGTAGTTCTCCGGGGAATCTCCCCATCCACCGAAGCCGAAAAGAACAGGCGCAGCCTTTTCCGGCGAATAGTTATTGGGAATGCGCAATAGATACCTGCGGGTCTTTCCCTCGTGCTCCATAGTGAGCGACTGTATGGAGCCCGGCTTAAATGGCGGGTTGAGGTTGATGCTGGTATCTACCATCGCTGGCCGCGGTGCCGGCTCCGGAAGCGATGATCCCTCAGGAGCAGGTGCCGGGTTGTTTTGGTCAGCACCTTTATCTGCTGGTGCCGGGGTGGATTCTTTCACGCCTTCTGGAACGAGGTGGGATCCATCTGGCTGCGGAATAACCGGCTTCGCGTTTTCGGGTGCCGGGCCCGGTGCCGGTGCTGGTGCCGGTGCTGGCTGTGGTGCGTTTGCTGGGGCCGGCGCAGGTGCAGGTGCAGGCGCTTCTTGCGCGTGGGCAGGAGACACACTCAGCAGCGCCCCGCTAGCCAGCACGCCAACAACGATCAGGTAAAGGGAATAGCGAAGAAACTTAGTAACATTAGCCACAAGGTTAAAATTAACCACATTTTTCACTAGAGACACTGTTTACACGCCCAGTGCACACTCAATTCTGTAAGAAAAGCCCAAGGCATTAAGCTAGATTTTCATGCACGAAGACAGACCAAGCACCGCCCCCGATTTTTTGCTCTCACGAGCAACGGGGTCTGTCCGTACCCAAGGTGCGCGCCACACTTTTAATGACGCCGATGCGGCAATTTCCGCTCTCCGCAGCAAGGATGTAGAGATGGTCGTCGGTGCGATCCCCTTCGATTCGGACACCCCCGCGGCACTAACCGTACCGGAGACCATCATCCGCGAAGAGGGCCCGCTGGAACCGCACGCTTATTATCGCAACCAGAGCTTAAGCTCCCGCGTAGTTGGTGTCGATCCGGAGCCTGAGGAGCACCTTCGCCGCGTGGAGGCAGCCATCGGCACGATTGAAACCTCCAAACTAGAAAAGGTAGTTCTGGCCCGCGCGGTAGACATCGAATTCCCTGAAGCCATCGATCCGCGCCTCGTGGCGGCGCGCCTTATCGATCTCTCCGCCAACCGTGACGGGTTCATTGCTGATCTCTCGCCTGCTGGCAGGCCGGGCGCGATGCTTGTCGGCTCCTCCCCGGAGGTTCTGGTCAAGCGTCAAGGATCGACTGTGTCAGCCTTTCCCTTGGCGGGTTCGTCTCCGCGCCGAGCCTCGGCGGCCGAGGATCACCTCGCAGGACAGGACCTCTTGCATTCTTCCAAGGATCTCCACGAGCACGCTTTTGTGGTCGACCACCTGCGCTGGGCGCTCACCCCATTGTGCGAGCGACTAGATATTCCGGACGTCCCGCAACTGATAAGCACCAATGAAATGTGGCACCTTGGCACGCCGATTTCCGGAACGCTCAAGGATAAAGACTTGACTGCGCTCGAGCTTGCCCTAGCGGTCCATCCCACACCGGCTATCTGTGGCACCCCGGCCGAAGCCGCCCAAGCCCTTATTGAGACTGCGGAGACTGACCGTGGTTTCTATGCCGGCGCGGTCGGCTGGTGCGATAGTTCAGGTGACGGCGAATTTATGGTAGCCATTCGCTGCGCAGAGGTTGCCGGCGATGGACTCTCCGCACGCGCCTGGGCTGGTGGAGGAATCGTCGGCGATTCTGATGCTCAAGCGGAGTTGGAAGAAACCACCGCTAAGCTGCGCACCATTTTGAAGGCGCTAAGCCTCTAGCCCACGCGCTTGGCGACGAGCACGACGTCGGTGCGGTGGTGCGCACCTGCGCCTTCAGCCAGGTGGCGCTCCCGGCGGGCTAGGGTGACAGTTTCCAATTCGCGCAGGTTGTGCGCCAACCATTCCGGCATCGCCAGTTCTGTAGACTCCATATCGTGGTGAACAAAAAGTAGGGTTCCCCCTGGAGCTACCAAGTGCTCAAGCTTTTCGACCTCTTCCGGCGTTGCACGTACCCCACCGTAATGAACGCTGACCAAGTCAAAGGGCTCATGGCTAAAGCCACTAAACGTAGCAACCTGTGCGGCAACGCCGAGGGCGCGAGTGCGGGCTACGGCCGTCGGGGCGAAGTCAATGCCCAACACATCCCAGCCGTGGTTTTTAAGCCAGAGCGCGTCCGCACCTTCTCCACACCCAACATCGAGGGCCGTGCCAGGCGCGAGCTCCGCAGCATAATCGACAAGGGTGGAGTTCGGCTTTCCTGACCACACGCGATCAGTGCTGCGGTACCGCTCCTCCATTTCCGCGGGAGTGGGAGCGTAGGGGCGATGCTCGCTCTGGTGGGAGTTATGCACGGTCGATGGAATTGCGTAGGGTTCCTAGGCCTGGGATCTCGATTTCGATGGTATCCCCCGGCACCATCGGAGCGGTGCCAGCCGGTGAACCAGTAGTAATGACATCGCCGGGAAGCAAGGTATAGGCGGCGGAAATCTCTTCCAAGATGCCGCCCATCTTCACAATCATCTGGTCCGTATTGGAATCCTGCTTTTGCTCACGAGAGCCCTCGTGTGTCAGGTAGGCATTAATCTTCTGGTCATCCAGATTCAAGCTGTCCAGATCCGTCTCAATCCATGGGCCGAGCGGGCAGAAAGTGTCGATCCCCTTGGCACGAGCCCATTGTCCGTCCTTGAACTGCAGGTCACGGGAGGAAACATCATTGCAAATGGTGTAGCCCAGTACGTGGTCTTGCCAGTTCTCGGCCTTGATATTCTTCGACGGTTTGGAAATGACTACGGCAAGCTCGCCCTCAAACTCTACATTGGTGGCATAGTCTGGGATCTTGATCGCGGCATCCGGGCCGATGACCGCGGTGGACGGCTTGATAAAGATAGTGGGCGGCAGGCTATCGGCAGACTTTTTGAAAACCTCGGCCACGTGATCCGCATAGTTGCGGCCCAGCGCCACAACCTTGGTAGGCAGGGTCGGTGCCAAGAGGCGAACCTCGTTAAGCTTCCACTCGCGTCCGGTTGGCTCCGGCGGCGTGAAAGGCGTGCCAGCAATTTCTTTTGCTACTAACTCTTGCATCGGGGCGTCTTTCGGCCCATCGATAATGGCGAAACAGATTCCTTCTGGGTGTGCAATTCGTCCTAAACGCATAGCGGTAATCCTACTCAATCGTCCCCTTTACATGTATGCAAAGGTTACGGTGTTAATTAGTTAATTTGAGTAAATTGCGGTGTTCTTTCAAACGCCATTGCAAGCCCCTGGAAGAGGGGACGAAAGCAACCGTTCGGATCCGGGGGCGTCGGCAAGCGCATCGTGCAGGGCAGGTTAGCTCCTATATCGCTAGGGCGCGCGAAATTCGGTCGCCGACGTCAGTGGTCTTCACCGGCCCATCGCCGCGTTGGGCAACGTCTTGCGCTACCGCATCCTCTATCCTTTGCGCATTGGCTTCATCGCCTACGTGTCGAAGGAGCATGGCCGCCGACAAAATAGCGGCCGTCGGATCCGCAATCCCCTTCCCAGCGATATCCGGCGCAGAACCATGGACCGGCTCGAACATCGAGGGATTCGCTCCTGAAGCATCAATATTTCCGGAGGCAGCAAGGCCAATGCCACCCACTACGGCACCGGCAAGATCGGTGAGGATATCTCCAAAAAGGTTATCGGTAACAATTACGTCATATCGTGCTGGATCCGTAACCATATAAATGGTCGCAGCATCGATATGTTGGTAGTCCACCTGAACCTCTGGAAACTCAGCGGCGACGTCATCGACAGTACGCTGCCACAGCCCACCAGCATTGACCAATACATTGGTTTTGTGCACCAAGGTCAGGTGCTTGCGGCGCTGCTCAGCCCGCACAAAGGCATCGCGCACTACGCGCTCCACACCGAAACGGGTGTTTTGCGATACCTCGCTGGCCACCTCATGCTCAGTGCCCTCGCGCAAGGTACCACCGTTTCCGCAGTACAGCCCCTCGGTGCCCTCGCGCACCACCACAAAATCAATGTCTCCAGGATCGGCCAACGGCGAAGATGCAGTGGGATAAAGCTTGGAAGGACGGAGGTTGACGTAGTGATCCAGCGCAAATCGCATCTTGAGCAACAGCCCTCGCTCCAATACGCCCGGGGGCACTTCACCTGGGGCACCAATTGCCCCTAACAAGATCGCATCATGTTCGCGCAGGCTAGCTAAATCCACATCCGTGAGAAGCTCCCCGTTGCGCAGGTAGCGCCGGGCACCTAGGTCATACTCGGTGGTGTCAATATCGGAGCGAACGGCATGCAACACCTTGAGAGCCTCAGCCGTTACCTCGGGCCCAATACCATCCCCACCAATTACCGCAAGTTTCATTATGTAGGATTCCCTTCTCATAGAGTGGATTTAACCAACTCTATCAAAAAGGACCCGCGCAGCGCAGGAAGTTACCTGACACTGCGCGGGATATGCTCCACGGATTCTGCACCAGCAGCTTTATGCGTCCATATCTAACTGTTCGCACTCTGCACCCAATGCCGCATTAATCTCAGCAATGACCGACTCAGGCACCTCGGTATCCACGCGCAAAATAAGGACAGCGTCAGACTCTTGCTTAGCGTGAGTAAGCGCCGCCGCCACGATATTAATTCCAGCAGCACCTAGCTTGGTGCCCACCGTTCCCAACGCGCCCGGAGCATCCGCATAACGGAAGAAGAGATTGCGGCCAGTAGCGCGCATATCGACACCACGGCCGTTGATGCGGATAAACTTTTCGGTTCCATCGATGCCGATAAGCGCACCGGTCAGCGAGGAAGTTTCTCCATCAGCACCGATAACTTTCACCTGCAAGGAGGAGCGGTGCCCCTTGGATTCCGCGTTGGTAGATACCTCCACCTCTACCCCACGGCTCTGCGCAATCTGCATAGCATTGACAAATGTCACCGGTTCCGAAGTCACGCCGCCAAACAGACCCCGAACAGCAGAAAGACCTAAAACTTCTACATCCTCGGTAGACAGCTCACCGCAAGCTTCTACTTCAACGGCAACGGGTGCCTGCCCCAGCAGACGTCCAGCCGTAAGTCCTAGCTTGCGTGCGAGATCCAGCCAGCCAGCAACTTCTTCTCCTACAGCACCACCGGAGACGTTTACCGCATCTGGGACAAACTCACCGGCGAGAGCTTTGAGCACCGAAGCCGCCACATCGGTTCCTGCTCGGTCCTGGGCCTCTACAGTGGAAGCTCCCAAGTGCGGAGAAACGGTGACCTGCGGCAGCTTAAAGAGCGGAGAATCAGTACATGGTTCCGTAGCGTAGACATCGAAACCCGCGCCCCGGTGATGGCCCTGTTCGATAGACTCAGCCAAGGCCCCCTCATCCACCAAACCGCCGCGAGCCGCGTTAATGAGAATCTGCCCCTTCTTCGCCTTAGCCAAAAGCTCCTTATCAAACATTCCGGCAGTCTCTGGGGTCTTTGGTAGGTGAATGGTCACAAAATCAGAACGAGACATCAGCTCTTCCAATTCGACCAATTCCACGCCCAGTGCCGCCGCACGAGCCGGGTTGGCATAGGGGTCGTGGGCAATGATGGTCGTTTCAAAAGACTTCAGACGCTGTGCGAAGAGCTGACCAATGTGTCCAAAACCAACAATACCGATGGTCTTTCCATATACCTCCACGCCCTTGAAAGAAGAACGCTTCCATTCCCCCTCGCGCAGCGACTGGTCGGCTGCTGGTACCTGGCGCGCCGTCGCCAAGAGCAATGCAATGGCCTGTTCGCACGCCGAGTGAATATTAGACGTAGGTGCATTTACCACCATGACACCCTTGTCCGTTGCCGCCGGAATATCAACGTTATCTAGGCCTACTCCTGCACGGCCCACAATTTTTAGCTTTGGAGCTGCTTCTAAAACCTCTGCATCAACAGTAGTTGCAGAACGCACCAGCAAAGCCTCTGCATCCGGAACTGCGGCGAGCAACTCCGCACGGTTTGGACCGTCCACCCAACGAACCTCAACTGAATCCCCCAAGGCCGCAACAGTGGATTGAGCTAATTTATCGGCAATAAGGACTACCGGCTTCGACATATCTTCCTTCGCTTAAGTGTGATGCGGTGCACGCGGAATTTCCGCGTGTCAAGGAAGTGTAGTTCAGGAAGGAGTGCCCTGCTTGATTTTTGCCTTAAATTCTTTCACTCGACCGAATTCCGGACCAAGGGCTACCAAGGCACCGTCTTCAAGGCCAGCAACAGCGGCCATGCTGTGCTTATCCTTCAAAGGATCAGCAGTTGGCACCACCAACACCTTGCCGCCATAGGCTGCCGCCGTAATGACGTTCGCGATGGGGCTGTCTTTTGTCGCGATGATATTCGGCGCCATCTGGGCATCCCTGCGGGACTGTGCTGGGACAGGTTTCTTCTTTTTCCCATCAGCCTCAGGTTCGCCTTCATACGGCACCCATGCGGGCCGCAGCTCCACTTGGGGAGTCTTGTCCAATCGCGCAATATCTTTGACCATTTGCTCAGGGGAAGCTACCACCTTGGAGCCGTATTGGAATGCCGTAAACTCTCCCAGCGCTTTGTGCGTACCTGGATCCTTGATCACCTCAAAGTCCCCAGATGTTTGTGTCCACGGCACATCGCCGACAATCACCAAGCGTCGTACTCCCAGGTCCGTGAGCAGCTTAAGGATTTCCAAACGCCTAGCGTCGTCATACTGCACCGCAGGCAAATGCTGGTTTACCGCCAACGTTGCTGCGCGCAGAATAGATTTATCATCTGCGGTAAAGAGGACGAGCGAATCGGAATCTTCAAAAAATAGGCGGCTAGCCTCGATGCCTATAGGGTCATTGACAATGACAAACCTGCCGTCAAATTTCGGGTCAATCAGCCGGTTTTGGTTCTCCGCTTTGGCCTTGTTGAGGTCAATTTCAGACTCATCCAAATCAGACAATCCCCGCCTGACCAGTTTGGTTTCAGTAACTGGTGTGCCACAGGCAGCTAATGCGAGCGATGCGACAAGCACTGTGGCAGTCAGGCGCACAGAATTAGCGATCAAAAGCTTGCGGGCCTTCCTCTCCACCAAACAGGTTTGCTTCATCCACATCACGGATGACAGGTTTACCTAAAGCATATTCCACGATGTCAAGCAACCGTTGACGACGGTCTGCTAGGAATTCTCGCGGCTGTGAAGCCCGCAGATAATCCAAATTCATATCGTGGGACGCTAGTACCTCATCAAATTGCCTGTCTTCCATGATGGACTTGGACTGAACGCGCGGCAGGTAGCGGTCGGGAGCGAAGCCATCGAGTACTACCTCAGTTCGCTTGCCCATTGGGGTGTAGTTCATTACGGACTCCGCCAAAACGGGGTCCACTCCGTGGCGCTTGCACCAATTCAGCGGGAACACCGGGAAAAAGCCCGGCTTAAGCTCTTCAAATGTGCGCCTATTAAACGCCTTTCCTGTGCGCCAATCCTTTGCGCCGCGCGCCATGAGGAGGGCATAGAGACCATGCCATACACCGTCCTTATCATCTACAGAGAGCAAACGGGATTCCCGGAAGGTGGCATCGGTGACAGTCTTCGGGGCCTCATCCGTTGCGCCCGCTACCCACTCGGTGACCTCATCCACGTCGCGAGCGGCGCGCAGCTGCACTGCAGACGAGCCATAAAGCTCGCCGAAGACGCCGCACCAGAACCATTGGTTCATGCGGTCCCACGATTGCTGGGTAGACAGCGCTCCCCCGCGTTTAGCCAGGCGGGCAATGATGACGGCTAGAGGAACAATCTGTTCATTAAACGGAACCTGATCCGTATTAAGGATGCATCGTTCCGCCAAAAACTCAGATACCTCACGGAAAGTAATGCGTAAATCATTGGCCGCCGCCTTATACTCCGTTAGAGACAGCTTTAAGATGTCCTCGCGCTGCCAACCAGCACGGCCCTTTTCTCCGGAGACTAAAAGCGATACTGCAGAAAGAAATTCTGTGCGCCCAATTCCGTCCAAAGCTGGGGACTTACGCAGATCCTTTTCCACTTCTTGCCAATCAGTGGCCAGGTGGAACGTGGGATCCTCGGAAGCAAATACTGCGGTGAGTAGATCGAATACGTCCATTTGCAGGCCTGCCGAATTTGCCTGCGAGAAAATCGACCCGATGCCGGCTCGCTCTGTTTCTCGGGAAAGCCGAATCATCGGCAGGTCATAGCCGGACAATGGTCTAACGATGCGGTTATTAAACGCTGCTAGCTCCGCGCTGTATTCCTGCTTGGTCGCTGCAAGCTCAAAGAGCATGCCAACGCCATCTTCACTCAATAGTGAAGCAACGGGAATGCACATATTCTCTAGGGCGTCTTCCCGCGAAAGAATGTCCCCCTCAATCGTCGGTGCAAAGTGCGATCGAATTTTTCCTTTGTGATCGACTGCAAAGATGGCGTCATCCGGCATAATCTCGCCCCGCACTGCAGCTCGAATATCAATGAAGAAACGGCGATGAATTTTCTTCTTACGGAAGTCAGTTGTGTCTACAAAGCCCTCGCCGTTGAAGCAGTGATACAGCGTGGTCAAACGCTGCTGTCCGTCCAAAAGGAGTAAGCCGGGGTCGACGCCGGTATCCGGCGCGCCGGCGAGGGCGCGGGGGCGAAAACGCATCTTTTCGTTTCGAGTATCAAGTGCCATAAGCGCCCCGATGGGATAGCCGCGCAGCACAGAAACAATGAGTGAACGGATGCGATCTTCGTCCCAGGCATAGCTGCGTTGGAAATCAGGTAGCTGGATGTCCCCGCGATTAATCCGTGCAAAAAGGTCTTTGAGATCATAACTTGGCGTCGTAAAGCCCATGCCCGACATCCTACCCCCAAGGATTAATTCTTTCCTGCCGATAATTCAGGAAAACCCACGGTGAACACCCCTAATTCACCGTGGGTTTGGCGCTATTCGCGCGGCCTTATGTGCTAGGCCGTAGCATCCAGTGGGTTCTTGACCCAGCTCATCAAATCGCGCAGCTTAGCGCCGGTCTTTTCAATTTCGTGCTGCGCAAATTCCTCACGCAGACTCTCCAGCTCCTTGTTGCCGCCCTCAATATTGGCCAGCAGGCGCTTGGTGAAGGTGCCGTCCTGGATATCGGACAAGATGTCTTTCATGCGCTGCTTGGTATCGGCATTGATAACGCGGGGACCGGAAATGTAGCCGCCAAACTCTGCGGTATCAGATACCGAGTAGTTCATGTTGGCGACGCCGCCTTCAAACATCAGGTCCACAATCAGCTTCATCTCATGCAGAACCTCAAAGTAGGCCATTTCTGGCTCGTATCCAGCCTCAGTCAGAACTTCAAAGCCGGTACGAATCAGGTATTCGACACCGCCGCACAAGACGGCCTGCTCACCGAAGAGGTCCGTAACCGTCTCTGCTTCGAAGGTAGTCGGGATAACGCCGGCACGCGCACCACCGATGGCTGCGGCATAGGACAAGGTCAAATCATGGCCTTCACCCTTCGGATCCTGCTCAGTAGCGATGAGGCACGGAACTCCCTTGCCATCTACAAACTGTCGGCGAACCAAGTGACCAGGTCCCTTAGGAGCAACCATTCCGACGGTGACATTGGCCTGCGGCTCAATCAGCTTGAAGTGAATATTCAAACCGTGACCAAACAGCAGTGCATTGCCATCTTCCAGGTTAGGGGCGATTTCCTCTTCAAAGATCTGCTTCTGAGAGGTATCTGGCGCCAGCAGCATAATGACGTCTGCCCACTTAGCAGCCTCTGCCACGGTCTTAACCTCAAAGCCTGCTTCCTCAGCCTTGTCCGCCGACTTGGACCCCTCGCGCAGGCCGATAACAACCTCAACGCCGGAGTCACGCAGGTTTTGCGAGTGTGCATGACCTTGGGAACCGTAGCCGATGACGGCTACCTTGCGGTTTTGAATGATGGACAGATCCGCATCATCGTCATAAAAGGTCTCAATTGCCATGTCCTAATCCTCAATTCTGTAGTGATTGATAGTTCAATGAATCAACGTCCCACCCACCATTGTATCAGCGTGTGGGATTTAATGCCCATCTAGTGAGACATTAATTTCGGGGCGGAGCCAATGCTTTGGGCCCACGCCCTAAGGCCACGTCACCCGACTGCACTAGCTCGAGTACACCAAAAGGTTCTAATACATCCAGTAGCGCCGCCAGCTTTCCCGGGGTACCAGTCGCTTCTACTACCACGGATTCTTGCGCCACATCTACCACGCGAGCGCGGAAGATATTGACGGCATCGACAACCTGGGGCCGGTTGGTATTATTTGCAGCCACCTTGACCATCATCAGAGCTCGCGCCACGGTTGCGTCAGCCTCAAGCTCAACTATCTTGATGACCGGAACAATTTTATTGAGCTGCTTAGTTACCTGCTCCATAATTGTCTCGGATGCATCAACCACGATAGTCAGCCGGTTGATACCCGGATTTTCCGTTTGGGCGGAAACTAAGGAAATGATGCTATAACCGCGCCGCGAAAACATTCCGGTCACCCGCGACAGGATTCCCTCTACGTCTTCCACCAGGACCGACAAGGTATGCCGGGAAACGTCAGTGGGTGCCATGCCTATACCTCCTGGATGGTCTCGTCGATATCGGCAGGACTTTCTGCTGCCGATTCAGTTTCATCGAATAGCGGGCGCAAACCGCGGGCGTATTGAATCTCTTCGTTGGACGCCCCACCGCCAATCATCGGCCACACCTGGGCATCTTCTCCAACGATGAAGTCAATAACCACAGGGCGGTCGTTGATTGCGCGGGCCCGTTCAATCGCTGGCACCACTTCTTCCTCGCAGGGGACCCGGATGGCTTCACACCCCAGCGCTTCTGCCAAGCGGACAAAGTCCGGGGTATAGACATCACGCTCTCGCAGCTTTGTATGGGAGTAGTTCTCATTAAAGAACAAGTTTTGCCACTGGCGGACCATGCCTAGGTTGCCGTTATTAATAACGGCAACCTTGAATGGAAAGCCCTCCAAAGCTGCGGTGGTTAGCTCCTGGTTGGTCATCTGGAAGCAGCCATCACCGTCAATCGCCCATACCTCTTTATCTGGGCATGCTGCTTTGGCGCCAAGGGCTGCTGGTACCGCGTAGCCCATGGTTCCAGCTCCGCCGGAGTTAATCCAGGAACGCGGCTGTTCAAAGTCAATAAACTGTGCCGACCACATCTGGTGCTGCCCCACTCCGGCGCAATAAATTGCCTCGGGGCCTACGGTTTCGCTGAGCTTTTCCAAGACAAACTGAGGATTTAGCTGCCCATCCGGGGTGGGATCATAACCACGGGGAAACCGCTCTTTGAGTCCGTCAAGGTAGTCCCGCCATGGACCTGTCTGCGGCAGATCCAGAGAGGAGTTTTTACGGTATTCCTTTAAAAGTCCCGCTAGTACTTTTTGCGCATCACCCACGATAGGCACGTCCACCTCGCGGATTTTGCCGATTTCAGCAGGATCGATATCCGCATGAATCACCTGGGCCTCAGGGGCAAAGGTTGAGGTATCCCCAGTTACTCGATCATCGAAGCGTGTGCCAATGGCAATGAGCAGATCCGCACGTTGCATCGCCGCGACCGCCGGAACGGTGCCATGCATGCCCGGCATGCCCATATGCAGCGAATGAGACTCCGGAAAGGACCCCAAGGCCGTAAGTGTGGTCACGACTGGAATTCCAGTAAATTCCGCAAACGCACGCAGCTCCCGTGCCGCCTCCGCCTTGATGACACCGCCTCCGGCATAAATAACCGGCTTTTCTGCTTGCGCGATGAGTTCAACCGCTTGCGCGATTTGACGGTGGTGTGGCTTGGTCGTTGGCTTATATCCGGGCAAATCGAATTCGGTTGGGAAAGAGTAGTCCAAGTGGCCATTTTGAACGTCTTTCGGAATATCCACTAGGACCGGTCCTGGGCGCCCTGTAGAAGCCAAATGGAATGCTGCAGCAATAGCAGCGGGAATCTGCCTAGGCTCCGTCACGATGTAGTTGTGCTTGGTGATCGGCATTGTCACACCACGGATATCGGCCTCCTGGAAGGCATCGGTTCCCAAAAGATTGCTTCCCACTTGGCCGGTGATAGCGACGATGGGGACGGAGTCCAGGTTGGCGTCGGCAAGCGCTGTCACCAAGTTAGTCGCACCCGGCCCCGAGGTGGCAATGCACACCCCGACCTTGCCAGAAGCCTGCGCATAGCCTTCCGCAGCGTGTCCGGCTCCCTGTTCATGACGGGTGAGCACATGCCGCAGCTTGGTCGAGGTATGCAAAGCATCGTAGAGCGGAAGCACGGCACCGCCGGGAATGCCGAAGACAAGATCGGTTCCCAAATCTTCAAGAGTGCGGACAATGGCGTGGGCACCACTCATCCGCTCCGGAGCGTGGGCGCGTGAGGCTGCAGCCACCGAAGCGGGCGTGGGCGAAGTTGTCGTAACCACGGTTAATGTGCTCCTTGGATTGCTCTAATACTGGTCGTGATCATCGTTAACGCCTTTAGATATGAACAAAGCCCCCGCGAGCTGGTGAACTGCTCCCCATTAGTTGGACTGAGAAATCAGTTTCCGATTAGTGGGGAGTA
>NGUZ01000278.1 GCA_002154655.1 Corynebacterium kefirresidentii | reverse complement strand
AGCTTGTTCAACCATTCTAGCTAAGTTACCAGTCCAATAACCTTTGTTCATTACTTCTTTAGCAGTTTTAACTGTATCGTTTCTGAATTTTTTTGCATTATCTTGCAGCACTTCGTCTACATCATCATCAATAGTATTGTTCATTCGGTCAAAATCTCTGATTAAGTCGTCTAAATCGCCACCACCGAAACGCATTACTTAACCTCCTCGATATAGAACACTGTATCGTGTTCATAATCAATTCT
>NGUZ01000277.1 GCA_002154655.1 Corynebacterium kefirresidentii | reverse complement strand
CCACTAAATTCATCTTCTAACCAACCATCAATCAAGTTTTTAGCAGCTTCTTTTAATTTTCCAAACATAGCTTTCATTAAGTTGTATGGTATTTCTGCGCTTTTAGCAATTCCGAATGCGTCCATATTTACTCCAAACGCTTCAAGCACTTTATTAAGTAATTTGCCAGGTTTACCAACCCAATCAGCTATGTCTCCAACTTTATCCGATAGCCATTTAGTGCCTTTCCCTACTGCACCTTTAAT
>NGUZ01000276.1 GCA_002154655.1 Corynebacterium kefirresidentii | reverse complement strand
TTTAATGGCTCGCCTGCTGATACAGCACTGTGAAGGTGTTCTAAGTTATATTCTTGTAAATTGTCTAATTTCGCCATCATACGATATTCTGTTGGTGTACAACATAAGACATTGATTTCAAAGCCTTGTAATAATTCAAGATAACGAGAAGGGTTGAATTTACCATTATAAACAAATGCTGTTGCGCCTGAACCCATAATTGATAAGAAAGGACTCCATACCCATTTTTGCCAACCTGGTGCAGCT
>NGUZ01000275.1 GCA_002154655.1 Corynebacterium kefirresidentii | reverse complement strand
TGCTGTAAACTGGTGTCCAGCATTGGGAACTGTTCTATCAAACGAAGAGGTCGTTGATGGCGTATCTGAACGAGGAGGACACCCAGTATATAGACGACCTATGAAGCAATGGGTATTAAAAATTACTGAATATGCTGACCGATTATTAGAAGATTTAGATGAACTTGACTGGCCAGAATCTATTAAAGACATGCAACGTAATTGGATTGGACGTTCAGAAGGTGCGCGTGTTTCTTTTGAGATTGA
>NGUZ01000274.1 GCA_002154655.1 Corynebacterium kefirresidentii | reverse complement strand
GGCCTTTGATACGCCCAATAATATTTTTAAGTCCACTATTCATATTATTGAATGTTCTTCGAACACTATTCCATAAACCTTTAGCCATATTTACCGTTGTATTCTTAATACTACGCCAAGTGTTAGACATGAAGCTTTTGACGCGATTAAAGATATTACGAGTACCTCTATAAAGGTTGTTAAACGTGTTACGAACACCTGTCCATAATGATTTAGCATAGCGAACAGTTGTGTTTTTAATGTTTC
>NGUZ01000273.1 GCA_002154655.1 Corynebacterium kefirresidentii | reverse complement strand
ATTTGAATGAAAAGGATGTAGTTATTGGTATTTCGGCAAGTGGTCGCACGCCTTATGTTAAAGGGGCATTGACATATGCCAATGAAATAAGTGCACTGACTGTTGCCCTCTCTTGCAATACGAATAGTGACATTAGTACTGTCGCTTCCCATGCACTTGAAGTCAATGTTGGTCCAGAAGTATTAGCAGGGTCTACTCGCTTAAAGTCAGGTACTGCTCAAAAGCTTGTGCTTAATATGATATCAAC
>NGUZ01000272.1 GCA_002154655.1 Corynebacterium kefirresidentii | reverse complement strand
TGTATCACTTTCACCGCTATTTGATTGACCCTCTTGAGTATTACTAGATTGGTTAGATTGCTGTGAATCACTACCACCATTTGTCTCAGAAATATTCTTTTCATTACTTGACGTGCTATTTTCAGTGGTACTTTGGCTCTTAGACTGTTTGTATGTATCACTATCTGATGATTGATTTGAGTCACTACTATCATTTTCATCGCTTTCTGAATCATCTTTAGCAGATTCTGTCGCAACTGAATCATCCA
>NGUZ01000271.1 GCA_002154655.1 Corynebacterium kefirresidentii | reverse complement strand
CCAGTGCTATGTGCGCCAGTCACTATTTTGACTGGAAAATCATCTGGATAATGTTCCATCAAAGTAATTTTAATATCTGCTGCAACCATAGCACTATATACCTGAGTAATAAGTGTATGTGTACGCACATTTAATAACTGTTCGGTCAATGCCGTACCATCTAACAAAGTGAAACCATCGTTAGGATCTTGGTTAATCGCTGCGAAGATATCATCAATAAAACTTTTACCACCTAGCATTTTAACATT
>NGUZ01000270.1 GCA_002154655.1 Corynebacterium kefirresidentii | reverse complement strand
AAAAGATATTTTAGATGGTAAATTTTTAGTAATTGCCAACAAAGATAACTCTTCACACGACGAAGTTGAGGAAAACAACTCAGCTTATGAAGAAATTGATATTACACATTATGCAAATGAATCTAAAGGTCCTAAATCATAGTCAATATTCTTTTTAAACTTTGAGACCGTGAAATGAACGTAGTTTTAAGTTCATTTTACGGTTTTTTCAATCTCAATATCTTTTTAACAATGACGTCAAAATGTTT
>NGUZ01000269.1 GCA_002154655.1 Corynebacterium kefirresidentii | reverse complement strand
TAAACGACGATATTTGTAGCTCAGTTCATTTCGATTTTGCGAATATTCATTAACACTTACAGAATGCGCTTTGTCAGGAGAAAGTAGTTCAACATCCATTTCTACGTACATATCTTTATATTGATTCGCGACAGATTCAGGTAATTTTAATGTAACTCCACCATTATCCTTGTGTACTTTAAGATGATTTTGATTTTTCCAAGTCGCATCTTTTGTAGACATTTTTGACTCGGTTAAAAGATTTTTAT
>NGUZ01000026.1 GCA_002154655.1 Corynebacterium kefirresidentii | reverse complement strand
GGTGATCGTCAACCAGGTCTTCAAGAGGGCCTAACAACGCCCACACGCAGCGGCCATCAGGGAATGAGAAACTGAGTCTTCGCTGCTCTCCGCCCAACTTTGCAACAACACCTCTTTGTCCTCTACTTTGCCTGACGTATAGGACATGGCGTGGCAGCTTTCGAACTAAAAGACGATTACGGGTGGAGAGGGGAAAATGTTCCCGAACTGCCGGAAAATATCCATAATTGGAATGGCGGTGAAACTGACCCTGGGCTAACAGATTTCAACCATCCCGAGAGGATGTGGACCCTACGCTAAAGGAGGGAGTTGATCTTCTCCCACAGGGTCTTTTCGAGTTCACCCTCAATAGCGATGAGCTCTTTGTGGAGTTCCTTAAGGGCATCGCCTCTCCAGGTAAGAGTCTTAAAAGGGGCGGCGTCCTTCTTGGGTTCCCTTTTCACGGTAATGCGATCACCGGACTGGATGGCATCCACAGGCGACCCAAGTAACTCATATGCTTCGGTATCCGTTATCTCGCTGTGGAAGCCATGTGCTACTTCATTGCGGAGATCAATTGCAGTTTTCAGCCGATCCAAGAGGGACTCGGGAACATGGGGCTTCAGGCTCTCCTGCAGTTGAGTTCCTGAGCGTGTCCATGCTTTATCAATTGGCGAATCAAATGGGCCAGACTTTGAGACTGCAATGATCTGCCCCGCGACGTGTTCTGTCGCAGCTGCCTGAGAGATCACTAGGCCAATTTGGCGTAAATTCTGGTCGTTCAGCATTTCTGAGCTGCCCCGGTATTTTTCTAAATCTGTTTGGTGGATGATTTTTTCGGATATCGCTTTTAGTATTTGTTTTGCTTGCTTGCGCTTGTTTGGGTCTTGGCCGAACTGGTCAGCGCATAAGTAGAAGAGAGCTTTTAACGCATCTGTATCATCAGGCAAGTTTTGGGAAAATTCGTTTCCGCTCATGAAACGCGCCCTTCTGTCATCAACGATGGAAAAATATGTCAAAACCTTGTCGGATTAGTTAACCTCATTGTCTAGCTGTTCGCGACATGAATGTTCACTCGGTCCCCCTAGCTGTACTGACCGGAGACGTTGATTGAGACGGCTCACAGCAGGGATCAGATTGACAGCCTGTAACTACTGGTATGTACAATCGAGTCATGGACACAAGAAGTCGACTCTTAGATGCCACCCAGGAACTGCTGTGGGAGCGGGGTTACGCCGCGACCAGCCCGAAGGACATCCTGAGCCGGGCCAACGCCGGGCAGGGCAGCATGTACCACCACTTCTCCGGCAAGCAGGACCTTGCGGTAGCGGCGCTGGAGGCCAGCGCGACAGCCATGCGGCAGGATGCTGAAGCGCTGCTCCATGGAGACGGAACGGCCACGGAGCGGCTCGTCGCCTACCTGGGACGTCAGCGCGACTCCCTCATGGGGTGCCGCATGGGGCGCATGACCTACGACGCGGACGTGCTCGCGACGCCTAAGCTGCTCACGCCGGTCTCCGAGACCCTCGCCTGGCTTGTCCAGACGATCAAGTTGGTCATCGACGAGGGGATCGTCAACGGTGAGTTCCCGCGCCACACCGATGCCCACCGGCTCGCCTCCATGGTAGTAGCCACTGTTCAGGGCGGCTATGTCCTGGCGCGTGCGCAGCAGGATCCTGCCGAGTTCGACGCCGCCGTTCAGGGTGCGACCGTGCTCTTGTGTGCGTGGAGTCAACGATGAGCACGGTGCCTGTGCACTTCACAGGCACCGTCAACGCCACGACGTTGGCGACACCCACGCCCCAGTCTCCTCTGGCTGTCTACGCCGTCACGTTCACCGCTGGCGCGCACACCCACTGGCACACCCATCCCAAGGGACAAGGCCTCTACGTCACGGACGGCGTTGCCCTGGTGCACATCGAAGGACAGACGGCCAAGCACCTGACCAAGGGGGAATCCATCTGGATCGACGCCGGCCGGCGGCACTGGCATGGCGCTGCACCTGGGCAGCCGATGACCCACGTCGCCTACCAGCAAGCCGCCGACGACCTGTCGACCATCGATTGGCACAAACCCGTCACCCCCACGACCTACGCCCAGGCAACCAAGGAGAACCACTGATGTACGCCATGCAGTATCAGATCACCCTGCCCACCGACTACAGCATGCAGATCATTCGCGACCGCGTCACCCAGACCGGGCACTTCATGGACGGCTACCCCGGGCTGCAGTTCAAGGCCTACCTCACCCAGGAGAAGACCAAGGGCGCACCGCGCAACGCCTACGCCCCCTTCTATATCTGGCGCGACATCGATGGGATGCGGCAGTTCTGTTGGGGCGAGCCCGGCTACTCGGCCATCGTGCGCGACTTCGGCCGCCACTCGATCCAGGACTGGACCGTCCACCAGCTCGTCGACGGGCCCGCGGACTACTCCGCTGCCCGCAGCTTGACCGTCAAGACCGCGCACCTGCCAACCAACGCTGCACCGTCCCAGTGCATCGACGACATCACCGCTGAGTTCCTCGCTACGACCACAGACTCCACCGTGGCCCGCGTCACCGCCGTCGACGTCACCACCTGGAACGCCATCCTCGTCGAACTCAGCACCCACGAAGCCGACCAGAGTTCAACAGGTGTCACCGCCTACGAGGTGCTCCACGTCTCCACTACTGCCTGACCCACCACACATCAGCCGCCCCACGGGGGGCAACCCGGCCTTCATGTCGCACCCCAATGCCGCTCTCACACCCCGCCACCGGCTGATTGTCGGCCGCCTCGTCGTGGACGAGGGCTGGCCGATCAGCGAGGTCGCCGCCCGGTTCCAGGTCTCCTGGCCGACCGTGAAGCGCTGGGCCGACCGCTACCGCGCTGGCCAGTCCATGCCGGACCGTTCCTCGCGACCGCACCGCTCTCCGAACAAGACCGATGCGAAGACGGCCAAGCGCTGCATCCAGCTGCGGCTCCGACTGAGGGAAGGTCCCGTGCAGTTGGCATGTCGGCTGGGGATCGCGCCGTCGACGGTCCATCGAATCCTGACCGACGCTCACCTGAACCGGCTGTCCCATGTTGACCGCGCCACGGGTGAGCCTGTTCGCCGCTATGAGCATGACCATCCTGGCGCGATGCTGCATGTCGACGTGAAGAAGCTGGGCCAACATCCCCGATGGCGGAGGCTGGCGCTACGTCGGCCGACGACAAGGCGAGAGGAACCGCGCCGCGACCCCGGGCAAGCCCAGGAGCAAGTACCGGGACCCGTTGATGGGTAAGGCCTTTGTCCACGCTGTCATCGACGACCACTCCCGCGTCGCCTACGCCGAGATCCACGATGACGAAACCGCCCTCACTGCCACGGCGGTCCTCATTAGGGCTGTTGAGTGGTTCAACGCCCGCGGCGTCACCGTCGAGCGGGTCCTGTCTGACAACGGTGGCGCCTACCGCTCACACCTGTGGCGAGACACCTGTGCCGAGCTGGGAATCAGGCACAAACAGTCCAGGCCGTATCGCCCGCAGACCAACGGCAAGATCGAGAGATTCCACCGAACCCTGGCTGATGGCTGGGCCTACGCCCGCTGCTACACCTCCGAGGCGGAGCGTCGGGGCGAGCTCGAGGACTGGCTGCACTATTATAACCAGCACCGTCCTCACACGGCCTGCGGGAACCAGCGGCAGTTCTCACGGTTGACCAACGTCTCCGGTCAGTACACCTAACTGGTTTCGGCTCACTTAATGTGACAGGCAGAGGTTCCGTTCCTCGAGTGCGCATATGTTTTATGGAGTACACCGAAGATTTCCATCTTGATGGTGTAGCCAGTAGTAACGCCCACGACCATGTTGTTGATCAGGGAGCGGGACAGGCCGTGCAGGGAACGGTTCTTGCGGCGGTCATCGGGGCGGGAGACGACGAGTTCTTCGCCTTCCTGAGCCACGGTGATTGGTGCCGGAATCTCTTCAGCCAGGGTGCCCTTAGGACCCTTGACTTCAACGTTCTGGCCGTTGATGGTGACGGTGACGCCAGAGGGGACGGTCACCGGTGCCTTGCCAATACGAGACATGGTTAAACCTCCTCTTACCAGACGTAGGCGAGGACTTCTCCGCCCACGCCCTTGTTGTTGGCCTCACGGTCAGTCAGCAGACCCTGGGACGTGGAGATAATAGCCACGCCCAGGCCACCGAGAACCTTTGGCAGATTAGTGGACTTTGCGTAAACGCGCAGACCCGGCTTGGAAACACGACGCACGCCAGCGATGGAACGCTCGCGAGATGGGCCGTACTTCAGGTTAAGCTCCAGGGTCTTGCCGACGGTCTCGTCGTTAACGGAGTAGTCGGCGATGTAGCCTTCCTGCTTCAAGATTTCGGCGATGTTGGCCTTGATCTTGGAGGATGGCATAGACACGGTGTCGTGGAACGCATTGTTTGCGTTGCGCACTCGTGACAACATGTCCGCAATCGGATCAGTCATGGTCATGTGAAGTGACCTGTTGCCTTTTTCGTTACGGTTCCCGTGCTCACCCTTGATGAATCGCGTGTACCGCACGATCGCTGGCTACTCACGCTCCGCCTAACTCAGTAGTTAGGGGTGCTCGCTGCCTTTATCCGTGCGGCCGCTTCGGGCGAGGGGCCTGTAACAAAGTGGATGTACAGTTTTTCTCCCTTGTAGCGGGAGACTCTTTCCGCAGGTCATGTGGCATTCCCGGGATTTTGACGCGTTAGCGTCGAAAAAAAGAACATGGGGGTACCTACCTACGGCAAGACCTGACTAGCCTAGCAACCAGCTAAAACATGTCCAAATCCCTGCTCAGAAGCATAGAGCTGAGGTGTAGGGTCGGCGCCATTCAGGGCCGACCGACCTCACTAGCCGCACCTGCTGGCTCACACACTCACCTGCACAGCTCCACAATCCCTCCTTGTAGTACTTTGATTAGGCTTACCTTGTTCATATAAGCTTGCTCCCGTTACGATCATGGACTTTCACGCGTCAAGGAGGGATGCATGGCTATCTCTACCCCGCATGCGCAATCCCCTTCTCAATCACACCTGGGGTCTCGCGCGGACGCTACTGCGGACGCTTCTGCCAGCGCTCCATCAGGTAAAATCCCGCGTCGCCTCGTCGGCCTCGGCGTCCTTTTCCTCCTATTGCTCGCCAGCATCGTTGCCAGCATCGTGTTTGGATCACGGCAGATCCCTTTTGGAGAAGTGTCCGCCGTGTTCCGCGATCTCGGCACGGCGTTCGGCCACGCGGAGGGGCTGAATGTGGATCAGCGCGTGATCGTCGAGCTCCGCATTCCCCGCACCCTGTTGGGCCTAGTCGCCGGTGCTGCCCTTGGCGCCTCCGGTGCATTGATCCAAGGGCACACGCGCAACCCTCTCGCGGACACGGGCATTCTCGGCATCAACTACGGTGCGTCCCTGGCCGTGGTTGCCAGCTTCTCCTTGCTGGGTGTGACGTCCGTGTGGGCTACCAGCATGTGGGCGTTCGGTGGGGCCATCGCTGCTACTGCGTTGGTGTTTAGTTTGGCGTCCATAGGAGGAGGACAGGCCAATCCAATGACGCTGGTCCTCGGCGGCGCGGCTTTGTCCGCGGTCCTCAGCGCCATCATCAGCGGTTTTATCCTCACTGACGATGCCAATCTGGATCGCATGCGCTTCTGGACCGTCGGCTCCATCGCGGGCCGGGATCTCACCGTGTTCTACGGCGTGCTGCCGTTTATCCTGGTGGGCCTCCTGCTGGCGTTCATCACGGCACCGCAGCTAAACCTCCTGAATCTGGGCGATGACATCGCCTCCGGACTGGGCATCAACACCCAGCGCGCCCGCCTGATTGGCATGGCTCTGATCGCACTGCTGGCCGGTGCCGCGACAGCTGCCGCCGGCCCCATCACCTTCATCGGCCTGGTGGTCCCGCACCTCGTGCGCGCCATCACGGGCCCTGATTACCGCTGGATCCTCCCTTACTCTGCCCTGACGGGTGCGGTGATGATGCTGTTCGCAGACGTGGTGGGCCGTCTGATCGCTCGTCCGGGCGAGTTGCAAGTAGGCATCATCCTCGCGTTCGTGGGCGCGCCGTTCTTCATCGCCCTTATTTATCGACGCCGGGTGGTGGCCATTTAATGAGTTCCCTCCTTGCCCGCCCTACCTCTTCCACTATCCCTGGGCGCCCGCCATTCCGCGTGGGCTCATTTTCTGTGGTCTGGCGCCCTCGCGCGTTGACGGTGTCTCTATTGCTGCTCGTGGCGATCGTCTTGCTAGCGGCGGTCTCCATCGGCCTGGGTGACTATCCTGTGTCCCCGGCTCGTGTGCTGGAGGTGCTGTTCACCGGCCAGGGCACCCGCATTGAGCGTCTGGTGGTTTTGGATTGGCGCATGCCTCGTGCGCTGACGGCCATTCTGGTGGGCTGTGCGCTGGGATTATCCGGAGCCCTCACTCAGTCCGTGACTCGCAATGCGCTGGCCAGCCCGGATATCTTGGGCTTCACTACGGGCGCGTCCGCGGCCGCGGTCACCGTCATCACTCTGGGTGGTGGCGCTGGTGGTTTCCTCGGCTGGCTCAGCAGCATCGGCATTCCCTTGGCCGCGGTGCTTGGTGCGGCTGTCACCGCAACGGTGATGTGGGCTCTGGCGTGGAGGAGATCGACTGATTCCTTCCGGCTAGTGCTGTTCGGCATCATCATCTCTGCTCTGTTGACCTCGTATATCAACTTCCTGATGATCCGCACGGAGTTGCGCGATGCCGCGGCCGCGCAGTTCTGGCTTACTGGCTCCCTGAGCACTGCGGACTGGTCCAAGATGTGGCCCATCGCCATTGTTGTGTTGGTGTTTACACCGCTGCTGACCTGGATTGGTCACCAACTTTTAGCCACCTTGCTGGGCTCGGATACTGCACGGGCTTTGGGACAAAACGTCCAGGGTGTGCAGGTGCTTCTGCTCGCCGCTGCCGTGGCTTTGGCAGCAGTGGCGGTCTCGGCCGCTGGCCCCATCGGGTTCGTCGCCTTCGTGGCCCCACAGGTGGCGCTGCGCTTGTGCAACTGCTCTGCACCACCGCTTCTGGCCTCTGCGCTGACCGGCGCTGCGCTACTCCTGCTGGCAGATATCAGCACCCAAACTCTTCTGCCCGTAGAGCTGCCGGTGGGCATTCTCACCTCGGCAATCGGCGGTGCGTTCCTTATTTATTTGCTGGTCCAACGGAATAGGTCAACCACGGCATGAGAAAAGATCCCACCCTGGAAGTTAGCAGTGCCGCGAACAAAGAAGGACACATGACTCAGAAGCACAGCATGAGCGCACGCGGCCTCGCCGTGGGCTACGGCGACCGGACGGTCATCGAAGGCTTGGACGTGGACTTTCCTCGCGGGCAGATCACCACAATCATCGGCCCCAATGGCTGCGGCAAATCCACGTTGTTGCGAGCCATGTCTCGTCTCCTTCCGGCGAATGAGGGCGAAGTGCTGTTAGACGGCGCCGATATCTCATCCATCAGGCGCAAGGACCTCGCACGGACCATCAGCGTGCTGCCACAAACCCCTACCGCCCCGGAGGGACTCAACGTGGCTGATCTCGTCTCGCGCGGTCGGCACCCACACCAATCGTGGATCCGTCAGTGGTCGTCCACGGACGAAGCCGAGGTGCACAAGGCGCTGGAAATGACTGGCTCGATGGGGCTGGCGGAGCGCACCCTGGATTCTCTGTCCGGAGGGCAGCGGCAGCGTGTGTGGATCTCCATGGTTCTTGCGCAGAACACGGACATCCTGTTCCTGGACGAGCCCACCACCTACCTGGATCTGGCCACGTCGGTAGAGATTTTGGAGCTGGTGCAGCGTCTACGCCGAGAGCTGGATCGGACTGTGGTGATGGTGCTGCACGATCTCAACTTGGCTGTACGCTACAGCGATAATCTCGTGGTGATGAAGGATGGACAGGTCCTCGCCACCGGGCGTCCCAGCGAGGTCATTACCCCAGAGCTACTGCTCGAGGCGTTTGCCCTCAACGCGCTAGTCATCGAGGATCCTGTCACCGGCGGTCCGCTGATCGTCCCCAAGTGACGATCAGGGCTTAGTCCTCCATCAGCTCCTGGGCGGGAGTCTTCTTGGACTTCCGCCAGTTGATCATCGCGGAAATCACCACCGGAGTCACAGACACCAGCACGATGACGATGGCGATCATGTCGATGCGATCCGCAATGCCCGGGATATCCCCCAGCAGCACGCCAATGCCGACCATGCTGACAATCCACAGCACTGCACCCGTGACGTTCCATCCCACGAACTTCTTGTACGGCATCTCCGCGGTACCAGCGGCCACGGGAATGTAGGTACGCACGATCGGGATGAAGCGCCCCAGTACCAGAGCCAACGGCCCGTACTTCAGGAAGAAAGCCTCGGCTTGTTCGAGGTGCTCGGTTATGAGGATCTTGGCGTCGGGCTTAAACAACTTGCGGCCAAAGCGGTGGCCGAGCCAGAAACCTACCTGGTCGCCCAAGAACGCCGCGACGATGGCCACGCCCACCAGAATCGGAACGTTCAAGCCCAGCTGATCGCGCAAGATTGCCGCGGTGACCAGCATGGAATCGCCGGGGAGGAACGGGAAGAGCACGCCGGATTCAATAAAGATAATCAGCGCAATGCCGCCGAGCGCCCAGCCGCCAAAGTTCTGGAGCAGGGTGGTGGCGTCCATGAGGTCGCTTAAGTGCACAGGGAATCCCTTCTAGAAAACAACTGGTCTATTCTTACCCCGGTTTCTGACCGGAATACAGGCAGCTCGCCCCTAGCGTGCATCCGTTATCCCCATGAGTGCCCGTCCCCTAGCCAGCAACAGCAAAACCGCCCCAGCACGTTCATGCGGGGCGGTTCGGCAGTTGATTCAGACTACTTCGTGGCGTCTGCCAACGGCTGCTCGATCTTGTCCAGCAGGTAGTTCAGGCTCAGCACGGTCTGCCATCCGAAGGCCTTTTCCAGGTCGCCTTCCAGGTAGACACTGTGTCCGTCCTTCACGGCGGGCAGCTTGCCCACGATCGGATCCTCGGTCACAGAAGCCTTGCTCTGCTTCGGAGAGTAAGACAGTTGATCCCACACCAGCACGTCAGAGTTGATCTGGTCTGCGTTTTCCTTGGAGACCTCACCGTAGAACTTGTCCTTGGTGATGCCCGCGTAGGCCGGGTTGATCTTGAATCCCAGCTCGGTGAAGAAGCGGCTACGCGGATCGCCCTCGGCAAAGACAGCCAGGCTCTCGTCGGAGACAGTGGCCACGCCGAGTTCCTTTTCGGCCCATTCTGGGTGGCGGCCCTTGAGCTCTGCGAACTTCTCCTTGACCTGCTCCACCTGGCGCTTTGCCTCTTCAGGCTTGCCCACGGCCTGCCCGATCTCTTCCGTGGTCACGTCCCATGGTTGCTGTAGTTCTTCGTATTCGCCCTTTTGTACGACGACAGGGGCGATCTCAGACAGCTTCTTGTACGTGTCTTCATCGATGTCCGAGTACACGGCCACGATGAGGTCTGGATTGTCCTTGGCGATGGCTTCCGCGTTGACTTCTGTGTCCTTGTCGATCCGAGGAGTGTCGCCCTCGATCTTGTCATTGGACCAGTTGCCCGCAGCCTGACCATCCGGGGTCATTCCGTCCCAGTACTTCACGGAGACAGGAGTAACTCCCAGCGCCAGCAGTGCGTCCTGATCCGTGTAGCCCAAGGAGACCACGCGCTGCGGGGCTTCCTTGATTTCGGTGGAGCCGTAGCGGTGCTCGATGGTGGTGGGGAATGCGCCCTGCTCGGCGTTGACTGCCTGGGAGTCCCCGGAATTTCCGGACTGGTCATCAGTCGAGCAAGCGGTCAGTGCCGCGCCCAAGGTCAGCACAGCAGCGGTGCTAACGAGAATCTTCTTGAGTGTCATTTTTCTCCGTTGTTACTGGTGACGGATTTCCGCGCGAGGCGTGGCCCGTACACAAAAGGGAAAGGTCAAACCTTTGGTTGGATATATCCAGCCCTATGTCCAAAGAATTCGGTGGCGGTCAGTTCCGAGTTGTCGTCGAGACGAACACGATCCAGAACAATCGCCGGCGCCGGCACGTTGGCACGGGGCGATCCACAGACCACCGCGATTCCTCCCTCGTGAGGGATGGTGACTCGGCCGGGGGTTCCGCCGAAGCGGCCCTGCGAGACGTGCGCGGAAAGCACGCGGACGCGCTGGCCTCGGAATTCAAAGTAAGCATTGGGGTACGGGTCGGACTGCGCCCTGACCAGCAAGGCGATATCTTCCGCAGGTTGGGTGAAATCTATGCGAGATTCCTGCTCGCCGCGCTTGTGGAAGTACGTAGCGCGGGTGGGATCTTGAGGTTGCGCAGTGGCGGTGCCTTGGGCGACGTCACTCAATGCGCGTTCCACGAGGGGCTCGATGAGGTCGATGGTCTTGGCCACGAGATCCGTGGTGGTGTCCTGCGGACCCACGGGGATCGCGCGCTGGGCAACGATGGGTCCGCCGTCCAGCACTTCATCCATCTCGTGCACAGTGACGCCCACGTGAGTTTCCCGGTTCAACAGCGCCCACAGGATGGGCGAAAATCCGGCGTACTCGGGCAGGAGACCATCGTGGACATTCAATGCGCCGTGCTTGGCCAGGCTGAAAACCTCGGGAGGAAGCCAGGTTCGCCAATTGTTGGCCACGATGATGTCTGGTGCAGCATCGCGCAACGCCTCAATGACGTCTTGACCCACGCGCTCAGTGACACACACCTGGAGCTCATGTTCGCTGGCGAGCTCCTCAACGGAGTCTGCCCACATTTGCTCATAAGGGTGATCGCTGGCAGGGTGCGTAACTACCAAAACTACTTCATGACCAGCATTGATGACCGCAGACAACGTCCGGTGTCCCCACGACTGATAGCCGAAAACAGCAACTCGCATGCAGGGGATGTTAGCTTAGGTTTACCTATGTAGTCAATGATGAAAGTGGCGCAATTTTCATGCCAGACTCCCCGGACGTGACCACCCTTCACCGAATCTCGGTGCCCGCGGATGCGGAAGCCCTCGTTTTCCCGGACCCCTACCGCTCGAACGTCGAGCTCACCGAATCGATGTCCACCGTCGATGTGCGCATCCCGGCGCACTCAGCAGTGACCTATAGCTTTCAATCCGGCGAGCTGAAATATCCCGATCCACATAACGCACACGGCGCAGGCCCACAGGCGAGCCTATTGAGCGGCGATTCTGTGGACCAGACACTCTGGCCGCCTCGCTCCCCAGAAGTCATCGCGGACTTGCCCGGCGCACGCCTGTCCATCGACCGGAAGGTATTCGGCAGGCGCTGCACCGCGCGCCTCGATGACCGCGGTGCGGATACCACCGTGGTGTTTTTGGATGGCGATGACTGGATCCATCTGCATGACCTCACGGGCGCACTGGACCGGGCAGTCACGGCAGGGCTTATCCCCCAGATCAACCGCGTCTTCCTGCCGGCAGCCAAAGACCGCAGCGAGGAGTACACCTCCCAAACATTCGCCAGCGCACTGGCCACCGAGCTTCCGCCGATCATCAACAGCAGCCACATAGTCCTGGTGGGGCAAAGCTTCGGCGGTCTCTCCGCCCTGCGCGCAGCTCTTACGGCTTCCACCGAAACCACGCCTGCAATCAAAGGAGCCATCGCCCAGTCCCCTGCCGTCTGGTGGTCCGCTGACCGTTCTGCAGAGCTCGCGGACACGCTCTCGGACGGGCCCGCAGGAGGCGACATTGCCGCACAGCTCACTGGCCCCTCACTCGAAAATCCTGCGGCTCACAGTGGCTCCGGTCTGGCACGCATCGTACTGACGTGCGGTGCAGAAGAGCCGCCCATGCAACGACACGTGGATGCAGTGGCCGATGCCCTGACACGCCGCGGCTTTCCCACCACCAATCACCGCACGCCCGGTGGCCACGACCCTGCGATGTGGCGCCACGGGATCATCCCGGCACTCGCCGAATTGCTGGGCTGAATCTACGAGCGCGCCTCCACAAACTCCGCCACGCGCTCGACTGTCCGCAGACCGTAGAATTCGCGCACGCCAACCTCCACTCCCAGCTCTCCACGCAGCAGTGCGCAGAGCTTGATGACCGCCATGGAGTGCCCACCCATGTCAAAGTAATCAGCATCCACCGGCACGTCCTCGGGCTCAATATCTAGCGATTCGGCAAACAGCTCCGCCGTGATCTCCTCGGTTTCGTTCGCCGGTTCGCGGCCCTTCTCCGTGATCCTTTCTCCCTCACCCAGTGCAGCAAGGTCGGTCTTTCCATTCGACGTCACCGGCAACTCATCCACGATCGACCATCGATCCGGGATCATGTAGCTGGGCAGTTCCTCGCGCAATGCATTACGCACGCCAGTCAGGAAACTCTGCCGCTCCCCCTGGTCCGCATCGCGCAGTTGTGGGGCCACGAGGTGACAGGCCAGGAGTGTGGCGTCGGATATACGAACAGGAACGGTCACGCAGTGGAGGATGCGGGGATCAACGCCGCGGGACACGGCGGCCGAGACGTCGCCGGGATCCACGCGGTGACCACGAATTTTCACCTGATCGTCGCTGCGTCCGAGGTACTCGAACATGCCATCCGCACGCACGCGGACGATGTCTCCCGTGCGATACATCCGCTCACCCGGGGCGCCCCACGGGCAGGCGACCATGGAGCTGGCGGTGCGCGCCGCGAGCCCATGATACTCCTGCGCTAAGCCGCTGCCCGCGAGGTAGAGCTCACCCGGCGCTCCTGTAGGAACGGGGCGCAACCACGGGTCCAAAACGAACGCCGCCGTGCGATCCACCGGCATTCCGATCACGGGCGTGGCGCTCTCATCCGTGCCAGCACCCAGGGCGTTGATGGTGTACTCGGTGGGTCCATAGAGGTTGTATCCGCGCACGTCATCGGCCTTTCGCAAGGTCTCCCACACGCCGTGCGAGACAGCCTCGCCGCCCAAGAGCACCAGCCGCGGGCGATGCGCGCCGGATTCCAGCATCCCCTCCGCGAGCAGCTGCTCGGCAACGGTCGGGGTGACGTTGATGACATCCACCTGATGCGCGCGAATGGCCTCAACCATGGCCGCAGCATCGCGTCGCAAATCCTCGGAGAAGATCCGCACCTCGTGGCCTTCCACCAGCCAAAACAGCTCTTCCCACGACATATCGAAGGCGAAGCTGATGGCATGCGCGATCCGCAACGTCCGCCCATCGGCAGCAGCTGGGGCGAAGATCTTGCGCCGGTGATTGTCCAGCATGTTGTGCAGCCCGCGATGCTTGATCACCACGCCCTTGGGCTTGCCGGTCGATCCGGAGGTGTACATCAGGTAGGCATCGTCCCCGGGCACCGCCGCAGGCGTGTGGGTGGTGGCGTGGGAATCGGCAGTGGTGACGTCGACGCAAGGAAGCGCACCGATCCGCTCCATGCGCTCCCGAGAACTCGAGTCCACCAGCGCGGCTGCGGGCTGGCTGTCCTCCACGAGGACCCGGAGCCGCCCATCGGGGTGCGTCAGATCAAGCGGCGCGTAGCGCACCCCTGCCCACAGGGCTCCCAGCAGAGCCACCACCGAATGCGCGGAGCGCTCCACCGCAATGGCGACAGTATCGCCGCTGGTCACGCCGCAATTCTTGATCTTTTCCGCAATGTCGGAACAGCGAGCAATCAGCTCACCGAACGTCCACTGCTGTGCGTCATCCGCTAGCGCGATGCGATCTGGGAAGCGCTGGGCGGTGTCCTTGAGCTCATCCGCAATGGTGCGGTCAATGCCTTCGGCCTTCTGCCAGGAAGCCATCTGCTCCGTCGTGCTTTGCGGGGAAGAATCCTCCGCTCGGGCTGGCGCCAACTGGGCCAGCTGAGCGAGCGGGACCTCTGGTGTGTCCACAAACGCGGTCAGGACTTCGGTCGCGGCCTTGAGCACGGAATGTGCGAGGGACTCGTCCACCACGTCGTGGCGGAATTCCAGCTTGATGCCCAGCTTCGGCCCCGGAGTGAATACCCAGGTCAGAGGGAAGTGCGTGGAATCTTCCGCGCGCTCCTCCACAACCCCGTGGCGTTCCCGAAGTTCCGCTGCTGCCTGCGGATCGAGGAAGTTCTGCACCACCACCATGGAATCGAACAGCGTGCCTACCCCCAGCTGCCGCTGGATGGCGCCGAGGTCCGCGGAATCGTGGTCCATATCCTCGATGCGCTGGCGATAAACATCCTGGACCAGTTCTTCTATGCTCTGGCCGGGCCGAGCTGTCACTCGCACTGGCACTGTGTTGAGCAGCACTCCCACCACATCAGACATGGCGGGGTCGCTCAAGGCATCGCGGCCACTGACAGACTGACCAAACACCACATCCGAATCCCCTGTGACAGCACCCAAGGCCACGGCCACGGCTGCGTTGACCACGGAGGTCAACGTCACGGCCTGCGCCCGGATCTTTTCCTGCAGTGCGCCGGTCAGCTGCTCGCTGACCTCGGCAAACACCTGGCGAGGCAACTCGCTACCAGCGTGCTCTGAAGAGATATCCGCGGCCTGCGGGGCAACGAGCGTGGGCTGAGACAACGTCTCTAGGCGATGTACCCAATAGTCGCTATCTGCCTGCTCTTTGCGAGTGTCAACGGACTCGAGCAGGGCGTCAGCAATAGAACAACCGCGAGGAACCAACTCTCCCGCACCCTGCGTGCGGGCCTGGCCGGACCTCAACGTCAGCCTCTCGAGGAAGGTTTGCAGCATCACTGCACGCGACCAACCATCGACCAGAACCAGGTGGTAGGTAAGAAGCAGCGTGTCGCCAGGCTGTCCGTCACTTCGGCCGGTGACGATGGTTGCCTTCGCCAGCGGCACGGATGCGAGATCGATGCCCGCGCTGCGATCAGCGTGCATGATCGCCTCGAGATCCCCTTCGGTGGTCTCGACGGGGAGGTCAATGCCCTGTCCACTCCACGGCAAGTTCTGCACGGGTTGGCCGGAAGCATCGGTGTGGAACTCCGCGCCCATGGCTGGATGCACGGTCACTGTGTCCCGGAAGGCTTCCACCACGGCCTCGGCATCCAGTCTCCGGTCAAACGTCAACGCAGTCTGTGCAACGTAGGCACCCGGTGCTGCCACCTGTGACTGGAACCAGATTCCGCGCTGCAGCACGCTCAGCGGAGCGCGGCGTCCTGAGGATTGCTCGCGGCTGACGTGCTCCTGCAACTCGCGAGCAACCTCGCCGATGGCGCTGCGCAAACGCTCGGCGGAAATCACCGCATTCACCACGGACAGCTCCATGCTTACGGCCCGCTCGCTAGACCACACATCGGCCTCCACCAGGTAATCCGTCCACTGGCAGGCGGCATCGCCCGGCGCGTGGAGGACAGCGCCAGTCTCTCCCCGTCCGAGGTAGTTGACCAGGATCTGTGCCCCATGGGCCAGGGTTCGCTGCCCTTGCGGGTGTGTGTATCGCAGTGCCTGATAAGTGCGGCGGTCCGGGGCTGTGCCGTCCTCGTGGAGCGCGCGCATTTCCGCTGCGGCACGTGCTGCATCCGCTGGATCAGCCAACGGGATTTCCACCGGCGCGATGGTGGTAAACCATCCGAGGGTTCGACCATAGGAATGATCAGCCGGACGTCCGTGGCCTTCTACGTCCACGGCCCAGCTCCGCGCGTCCGTGCCCATTGTTCGAGCCACCGCGACGGTCACCAGTCCTGCCACGAGGTCCTGAACGTCCACACCCATCACGTCGGGTGCAACGCTCTGCAGGACCTGCGCGGTCTGTCCGTCAATGTTCACTTCGAGCGTGCTCACATGATCCGTACTCCACTGGTTCGAGTCCTCGACGGGCCGTGGCAGCGTAGCCAGTTCACTCCAGTGCAGGGCATCCTGAGCTGCTGCGGTGTGAGCATCGTGCAGTTCTTGCAGGCAAAGATCCTTGTAGCTCGCCTGCCCGGAGAGAATCCTGCGCCCTGCGAGCGCATCGCGCAGATCGTCTTCCAGAATCATCCAACTGGCGCTATCGATCACCGCGTGATGAGCAACGGCCTTGACGTACCCATCCACACACCCGAGCACCACGCTACGACCAGCAGCAATATCGATGTGATCGATCAATGCATCCACGTCCAAAGCCCGCACAACCATAGGGCCGTCTCCCTCGGCACCAACAAAGTGCGCGAACGCAGAACTGGTGTCCACGCGCGTACGAAGCATCGGATGTGCCTGCGCTACCTGCTGCAGGGCCTGTTCCAAGTCCTCCACAGCGACTGGCCCCAGATCCAAGCGGCGCGCCTGCACAAAGCGGTCGCTCATGCCTCTTTCCATCTGCCTGCGCAGCATCGCCGGGATGGGGAAAGCCCCCGAGATCTCCTGGTGCCCGTCCTTGGGCAGGGCTTCTTCCTGGCTCTGCCTTGTTTCCTGGATTTTCTGCTGGGTGGCCTGCGGCGTGACCCGCTCGGCAATCTTGCGTGGCGTGCGGCCCAAGAAGAAGTCCCGCGGAGTCACGTTGAGATCAGCGCGCGCCAGCGCGTGAGTAACGCGGATGGCAAGAATACTGTCTCCACCTAAGCGGAAGAAGTCCGAGTCCGGCTCCACCTCGGCGCGGTCCAAGCGAAGTGCATCAGCAATTGCCTGCGAGATCGCCTCCACCAGATCCGAGGTGCCCGAAGCCTGCTGAGCAGCAGGAATCTCACCCAGAAGGTCCAGGATCGCGCGCTCATCCCGCTTGCCATTGATGGTCTGCGGCACCTGCGTACTCACCGCGAATAGCTGCGGAACCATGTAGGCAGGGAGCGCGTCTCGGGCCGCTGCGGCAGCTCGGGAGGTGATCGCCTTTGCGTCGGCACGAGAATCCGTAATCAACAACGCACCCGGCACCTGGCCTTCGGGCAGATCGACGACCACCACGGTGGCCTCCCGCACACCGCTGACCTTCTCCAGCGCGCTCTCGATCTCCCCCAGCTCCACGCGATAACCGCGCAGCTGCACCTGCCTATCGGCGCGGCCCACGTAATCCAGATGACCGTTGTTCAGCACCTTTGCCATGTCATTGCTGCAGTACATCCGCGCGCCGCCGCCAACGAAAGGATCGGCCACGAAGCGGGAGGCCGTGGTAGAAGCAAGCCCCCAATAACCCGCGGTGACCTGCGGCCCGGCAACGTACATCATGCCGGTCTCTCCAGGCTGCACCGGCTGTAATTGCGCGTCCAGAACATAGGTACGCAACCCGTCCATCGGGCGGCCGATCGGGCTGCGGGCCTCCCCTGCATTCTCGGAGCATTCGTGTGCTGTGACGTGCACTGTCGTCTCCGTGATGCCATACATGTTGATAAACCGAACATTCGGATGAGCACTGCAGTAGGCAGCCTCCGCGCGGGCCGCCAAGGCCTCGCCGCCGAAGATCACCGTGCGCACCGCAGAGTCCTGCCCGAGGTGCGGCTCCAACGCGGCAAAGGCGGTTGGGGTCTGGCTCAGCACCGTGATGGCTTCGGCACGCAACACCTCTGCGGCATCCTCGGGCGAGCGCATCAGCGCATACGGCATCACCACGGCACGCCCGCCGGAGCTCAGCGCTGCCCACATCTCCCACACCGAAAAGTCAAAGGCGAAGCTGTGGCTGATCGACCACACGTCCTCCTGCGAAAACTCCACGTGGCTGCGAGCATTGCCCAGCATCGCGGTCACGTTGGCGTGTGTGACGGCCACGCCCTTCGGCCGCCCTGTGGAGCCGGAGGTGTAGATCACGTAGGCGATGTCATTGGCACGGGCCACGCTTGCCGACCGGCCCGCAGGCGGCTTCGCTTCCCCGCTCATCGTCTGTTCACTGACCACGAGGACGGGACAATCTACCAGCTCAGAGACCATTTTTTCCGCGCTGGGAGACACCAGCACGGCATCGGGCTGGCAATCCTCCAGGATCAATTCCACCCGCGCTTGCGGGGACAACGGATCCACGGGAACGTAGGTGCCGGCGGACATCGTGGTCGCCAGAATGGCCGCAACCTGCCACGCATCGCGCTCCATGAGCAGGGCTACTCTCGGGGTGTGGATGGCAACCTTCCGGTCCAGCACAGCGCGTATACGCTGAGCGGCGTCGTCTAGTTCTTCGTAGGTCCAATGCTCCGCAGCACCGTCTTCTCCGATGCTGGTCAGGGCGGGCCGGTCGCGGGAGTGCTCGAAGCTGCGTCGCCACAAAGAAGGAAGCGTGTCCACACCAGATACCGCACCCAACGCCTCTGCAACCTCACCCACGGTCGCCACCGCACCGGATTCAGACAGCAAAGAATCCACACTCACCGCGAGCATCTGCGCGATCCTTTCGGCACGTACCTCGGTGATTCGCTGCGGATCGTAGATCAGGCGCAGTGGGTGCTCAGCGGAAGGGTTGACCACGACGGACAGGGGAAAGTGCGGCGCGCCATTGTTGCGCACGTCAGCAACCTGTAGTGGCGAGCCGGGGCAGCCCACGTCCTGTGGAGATAGCGGCACCTCCACCACCATCAACGTATCCAGCAGTTCGCTGGCGTTGGTTCCCAGGTCGCGGGCAATATCAGCCAGGCTGACGTGCTGCACATCGCGGACCTGATTGTTGTGATGGACCATGGCGTGCAGCATGCTGGTCACCGGCAGGGTGGGATCAGATTGCCCCGGCGCGACCACCGGGATGGTGTTGAGCTGCATGCCCACGGCATCGGCCACGCCAAGAACGGGAATGTCACGGCCGGAAACGGAAGTGGCAAACACCACGTCAGCCCCAGGTTCGCAGCCCACCAAGGTGCGAAGGACCAGCCCCCACGCCGCGTGCACCACATCCGGCAGGCCCACACCCGCTGCCCGAGCACGCTCAGACAAGCCAACAGTCCGCGGATCGTCTACCAGCAACTCCCGGCGCTCGAGCGAACTCGAAGGATTAGGGCACAGCACCGTGGGGCGTACCTCGCGCATTTCCTCGCGCCAGACGGACATATCGGCTTCCGCGTCTCTGCGCGCCACCCATCGCACGCTGCCGGCCATTCCGGCGTCCGGGTCGTAGCGCGGGATTCGGGCATCGTCATCCCGGTAGATCTCCAGGAGATCCCGCAGCATGATGGGCACGGACCATCCGTCGGCGATCAGGTGATGCACCGTCTGGATCACGGCGATGTCCTGGCCACACACCGCACCATCGACACTGGTCGGGAGCACAACGGTCCATCGCATGAGCGGCTCGGGCGCGGCATCACCGGGCGGCTGCAAGGAGATTCCCCGCGAGAGGTCATCAGCGGCAATCTCTTCCGTACGCTGCACGAGCCACCCGTCTAATCCAGGCCCAGCCAACTCGGCAGGCACCGTCACGTCCCGAAAGTCCACCCGCAAATGCTCGGCAATCCCCGGATCAATCACGGCAACCACATCGCCACCGTCAGTTTCCCAAGGGCGGGTGCTCAGTGCGGGGTGGCGTCGGATCAAATTACGCGCAGCGCGGGCGAATCGCTCCCGGTCAAACGGTTCGCTGCATTCCACCCGCAAGACCTGTTGCTCCACATACGAGCTGGCCGATTCCTCGAATAGCGAGTGGAAGTACATGCCGTGCTGCAGCGGGGTCAGCGGCAGCACGTCCTGCAGCTCCGCGGAGCTCTGCGCAGTGATTCGTGCCAGGTCCGCAGAGTTCACGGGTGCGGGGGCAACGTCGCCCACGGACAACACGCCGTGATCGGCAAGCGCTGCCACCTCGCGCAATGCCACATCCCAGTGCGCGACCAATTCGTCGATCCGTTCGGGGGAGATCCTGCCGCGCGCCCAGGAGATCGTGGTGCGCAGGACGTATCCCTCGCCGGTGTCTTCGGCGATCGCGTTGAACTCCAGCTCGCGGACCAACGGCTGGTCCGGGTCGCGTTGCTCGCCGAGTTGGCCGGTGGAACCCGCGGGAGCGAAATCTTGTGCTCCTGCGGATACGCGCCCCAAGTAGTTGAACAGCACCTGTGCCTGCGGAGGGGTCTTCGCGGACTGATGCAACCAGGTGTGGGCCTGGTAAGGAACGCCGTTGCCGGGGATGGCCGCGAGCTGGTCTTTCACTGCGTTGAGTGCCAGCGCTAGCGGGGCGATGCTGCCCTCGACCTCTGTGGAGGCCTCCTGCACTGCCGCCCGGGTGGGGTCGATCAGCATGGGATATAGGCAGGTGAACCAGCCCACCGTGCGTGAAAGGTCTGCTTCCCTGCCCTGTGGCCCGGGTACGAATCGGGTTTCGCGGCCGTGCCCCTCCATCTCCACCAGGGTCCATGTTTGTTTGTTTCGACGCCAACGCGCCAACGCCACGCTCAATGCCGTAAGCAATACGGAATTCGCCCCCGTGCGGAAAGCGTGGGGCACCGCACCCAGTAATTCGTCCGTGATCTGCACTGATGCCTCATGTACCACGCTGCGCTCCTCACGGACTGTGGGCGCTTTCTCGGGACTATCAGCAAGCGCTGGCACCTGCGGGTCCCGCAGAGGTTCATCTGCACTCGGCAATGGGGGCAGGGAACTATTGGCATCCTCCGCGAATTCGCCAGTATCAACGGCCTGTTGCAGCAGCTGCGTCCATCGGCGCAGGGACGTCCGCTCCGGCGCGAGCTGTTCCCCGCGATACGCCGCGGCGAGGTCCTCGCCGATAATGTTCCATGACACGCCATCGACCACCAGGTGATGCACCACAAGGCGCAATCTTCCGGGCACCAGCCCAGCCGCTACCACCACTCCGACTGCCGGATCCAGCAGTTCAGAAAGCGCAGCGATGTCCGTGGTGGGGTGGATCGCCACCGCTTCTTCGGCAGATTCCTCCGGGAGTTCCAGCCGCAAGGGATTCCGCTGCACACGGGCCCGCAGTGCAGGGTGCGCCTGCAGCACGTCAGCCACCATTCGCCCGGCCAGCTGCGCATCCACATCTTCTGGAACTGAAAACTCCACGGACTGAATGAAGCCGTCCACGTGATCAGTAATGGAATCGAACCAGCGCAGAATCGGCAGCGACTGCACCTCACCGGTTGGTTCATCGTCTGGATCCTGCACGAAGGTTCCGCGCTCTTCGGCGCACCGAGCCAGTTGCTGTGGAGTGCGCGCAGAGAAAATATCTCCCACACTCACCTCCACCCCGCGCCGTCCCAGAGCCGAGACCAGGGTGATGGCCCGCAGGCTATCGCCACCGATATCGAAGAAGTCCGTCTCCGCACCCACCGCGCTAACCCCCAATGCTTCAGCCATTGCCTCCGCGAGCAGAGCAACGGTTTCCCCGTCACGTTCAGCATCGGCCGGGGCATCAGTGAGCGAGCTCCAATCAGGTTCCGGCAGTGCCTTCCGATCCACTTTTCCGTTGGCCGTCCGCGGCAACTCATCCATGACGGTGATAATCGCGGGCACCATGTATTCGGGCAGTACCTCGGCACACCAACTACGGATCGCAGCACCCACGAGGCCCGCAGTCACCGTCACGTAGCCCAGCAGTCGCCCCTCCCGAGCAATCACGCTCGCCGCCTCCACATCTGGGTGTCCCACCAGCGCAGATTCCACGTCCTCCAACTCCAGACGCATGCCACGGATTTTCACCTGATTATCGGCCCGCCCCACGAATTCCAGCGAGCCGTCGTTGTGCCGGCGCACCAGGTCTCCCGTGCGGTACATCCGGGTTCCGTCCGACGCAAACACATCCGCAACAAAGCGGCTGGCCGTGAGTCCTGGGGCATTGATATACCCCTTGGCCAGCAGGAATCCGGCCACATAGAGTTCACCAATTTCTTGGTCTGGAACCACCCGCAGGTGCTCATCGAGCACATAGAGCCGACAGTTGGGATTGGCCACACCGATGCTCGTGTTGAGGCGATCCTCGTCGTCACGGTAGATGACGTGGGAGACACCGATGGTAGCTTCCGCTGGCCCGTACCCGTGGTACAGCGGGATGGCCAGCTGCTGGCGAAAGCGACGGAACAGCGCCTGGGTGAGCATCTCTCCGCCACACCAGACATGCCGCAAGCTGTCTAATAGATTCGTGCCTTCGGCCTGTTTGAGCATGACGTCGAGAACACTCGAAACCAGATACGCAAACGTCACGCCCTCGCGATGGATGAGGCGGGCCAAGCGTTGGGGGTCTTGCTCCACGCCCGGCGCGGCCACCACCACGCGGCCCCCGCAAACCAGCGGCAGGAAGATCTCATTGATGGAGATATCAAAGGCCAGCGGTGCCTTGAACAGGGAGGCATCATCGCGGCCGAAGAACAGGATCTGATCGCGCTGCCAGAGCAAGCGCTCCACGATCGCACCGTGGCGGATCATTGCGCCCTTTGGGCGGCCGGTGCTGCCAGAGGTAAAGATGACGTACGCAACGCTGTCCGTGGACGGCGGGGTGAACAGCTCGCGGGTGGCATCGAGGTCGAATAGCGCGTCTTCGGTGAGCGCGCAGTTGTCCGGCGTGAGTACGAAGCTCAGGCTGGCATCGTGGGTGACGGATTCCCGGCGCGCCTGCGGCCACGAGGGGTCTAGCGGGACAAAACTGCCACCGGCGAGCAACGTGGCGACGATACCCACCACCATCTCCGCGCTGCGCGGCAGGGAGATTCCCACACTCTGACCAGCGTCAATACCGTGTTCCCGCAAATTTCGCGCTACAGCAGTTGCATGGGCGACGAGCTGCGCATAGGTCAGTCTGTGCCGGTCATCCACCACTGCGAGCGCATCCGGGGTCTCCTGCGCATGCTGCAGGAGCAGGCTAATCAGGTCCGGGCGATCGCGATCCTGATCCGTGTCATTCCATATGCGCTGCTGGGCGATCCGATCCTGTTCACTGCGGCCATGACCGATGACGGCGCCGCCATCTCGAGAAGCAAGCGTATCGCCAGAGGAAAACGGAGTGTGAGCAGACGATCGGGTGGGCACAAAGAGCCTTTCGGTTGATGGGGAAACAGGGAATCAGACGCGGATGGCGGACGTCGGGCTAGGTGTCAGCCAACCTCAAGCGGAGCACGGCTCGGGAAAATCAGCCTGCGATCAGGTGCGAAGAATCCCGATGTTGCTCGGAGCGGAGATCTTCATCCGCCGGCGCACGATGCGTGCGTTGCTGACCCGTGATGGCCTCCACCAGTTCCCCGGAGCGGGTCGCGATGTTGGAGAGCAACGTGGAACCGAGTCCATGCGTGGCCTCAGTTGCTCCCTGCACGAAGAGTCCTGGCACGCGCTCGCCATTGAGCACGGCGCCGTAATCCCTAGTGACGGTGAATTCTTCACTGCCGTGACTATCAGCGTGAATCCCCGCAAGACCGCGAGATCGGAAGCCCGTGGCGCACACCACCACGTCAAAGTTTTCTGTCACCACGTCTCCGGTTACTCGGTGGCGAATGTCCACGTCGACGCTGCCGTCGGAACAATTACGCGCACCGAGCACCTCCGTGGTCCGGCGAATATCGAGCCGCTGACGCCCGGTGACGCTTTCCCGATACTGACGGTCGTGGAGCTCATCGAGGAGCTCAGATTCCACGCAGGCGTAATTGGTGTACCGGTGGCGGATCAACAGCTCGTTGCGGATCGCATCGGGCGCATGGAAGAAGTCATCAACGGCCTCCGGGTCGAACACCCGATTGGCGAAGGGGCTGTCATCGGCGGGGATGAAGCCGTAGCTGTTCAAGCTGCCCGTGACGGTATCGATATGCGGGCAATCGTGGAAGTACCGGATGGCCTCGGCTGCGGACTGGCCCGCGCCGATCACCAAAGCTCGGCGGATATCCCACCCACTGTTCAGCAGCTTCTTGGTGCGCGGGAGCAAATCGATGTTGTGGAAGATGCGCGAGGTGTCCAAGGAGCTGTCCTCTGCCCACGCAGGCATCTTGGCTTCCAGCCCGCGGGCAACCACCACGTTGCGGCAGCGAATGGACTCCGACTGCTGAGCTCGCTGCCCTTCGGACTCACCGCTTCCTAACTTCCTGCGGACGTGCACCACAAAACGAGCTCCGTCTGCGGCCAGTTCCGGAAGCGTCTCGATGGACGTCACGGTGGTGTTGTACTGCGTGTCCACGGTGATGTGATCCGCGATCCATCGGAGGTAATCGGCGAATTCCACGCGTTCCGGGGTGAAGGTTTGGCGGTTAATGAAATCAATCAAGCGGTCGCTGTGATGCAAGTAGTTGATGAAGCTGAAGCGGCTCTGCGGATTGCGCACCGTAACCAGGTCTTTAAGGAAGCTGATCTGCATGTTGGATCCTTCGAGGAGCATGCCTGGGTGCCAGTTGAATTCCGGGCGGGCTTCCACAAAGAGTGCATCGAGTTCTGGAGCTTGCTCTTCGATAGCTACCGCGAGCCCGAGGTTTCCGGGGCCGATGCCGATCCCGACGATGTCGCGGACGGAATTTTCGTGGGTACTGCGCTCTGCGGATGTCTGAGCTTGACGATCGATGATGGTCACTATGGCCTCTCTGTAGGATGCGCCAACCAACTTCTTAGGGTAGGCAATGCAAAGGGTAGGCTAACCTATCTTCTATTGCTCAACAACCCCCTAGCGGGAATTGCTCACCCCGCGTCCGCAAACTCCCAGCTAGAGGCTTCACATCAACTACGTCCTCGGCTACCGACTGGAAGGCCCTCCCCACACACAGGACCACCGTGGTACGCCCGCGGCGAATATCTCTCACCGCACGCGCCACTTTCATGCCCGTCATTGAATCCACTGACGAGACCGGATCAACCATCACCAACATCTCCGGCTCAGCCAGTAGCGCTCGTGCCAATCCCAGCCGCTGCCGCTGACCACCGGAAAGATTGCGCGCACCTTCGGTCAGCTCGTGATCCAATACCCCGGCTGAATGAGCCGCCCCCGGCGCCAGTTCATCGAGCCCTAAGGCGTTAAGAATGTCTACTGCATCCTCCGCCCTGCCCTCTCCAGAGCTCCGCAGCACCGCCTGCCCCACTGTGTCCCCAAACAATGCCGGCTTCCGAGGCTCGGCAAGCACAGCGGAACGCACATCGTCTACCGAGATCTCGCAAATATCGCGCCCCCGGATCCACAGTTGTTGAGTTTGTGGCCTAGTCAGGGAGCCAAGCTCCATCGACTCCCCCGCGACCAACGCATCCACCAGAGCATCTGCCCATGCGGCTGAACAGTGCACCACCGTCAGTCGCCCCTCTGCGAACGCCACGGAAGCCTGCTCTGATCCCTCGACCTCGCCGTCTCCTTCGGCCTCACCGTCTCCACCGCGCATGGAAATGGCAG
>NGUZ01000268.1 GCA_002154655.1 Corynebacterium kefirresidentii | reverse complement strand
ATTTTGATATCCAGCTAATAGGGTTCCACCTTTTACTGAAGAACCAACTGCAAATTGACCAGTAAAGTTCCCTAAATCATAATCTGTTAGCTTACCATTTTTATCGATTTGTTTTCCTGCCATAGCTAAAATATCGCCATTTTTAGGATTTTGCACTACAATAAGCGCGTTATCCATATCTTTAGCACCTTGACTGCGTAACGTCTTGATTTGATTTTCTAATAAAGATTCTACTTTCTTCTGTAAGTC
>NGUZ01000267.1 GCA_002154655.1 Corynebacterium kefirresidentii | reverse complement strand
TCATTCAAAAACACAGTTTCAACTATTAGAGCACGTTTTGAAATAGATGATAATGGTAGCTTAGAAGATAGACGAAGCGGCATACAAATTTACGATTTATTTAACCAGGCGAATGAAGGAACAACCATTACAGATCCACAATATTATGTGCCCCACATTGTTCCTGAAACGACCTATTATCGTGTTGTTACTAAGAATAACCCCACTTATCAAGCAGATAAGACTGATATAAACGCTCAAACATACCAA
>NGUZ01000266.1 GCA_002154655.1 Corynebacterium kefirresidentii | reverse complement strand
CAGCGGACAATGTGCGTTTAAATGTTACTGCAGTTTACACTATTGAGCAAGTAAAAGAAATTACTGAAGCGGTAACTGAAGGAGTACCTACATATATTTCAGTATTTGCAGGTAGAATAGCTGATACTGGTGTTGACCCATTACCTTTGATGAAAGAATCAGTAGATGTGGCGCATAGTAAAGAAGGCGTTAAATTATTATGGGCAAGTTGTCGTGAACTATTTAATGTTATTCAAGCAGATGAAATTGG
>NGUZ01000265.1 GCA_002154655.1 Corynebacterium kefirresidentii | reverse complement strand
TGGCAGAAGCAGTGAAAAATGGTGAAGCGGATGGATGTGTGTCTGCAGGTAATACCGGTGCGCTTATGTCAGCAGGTTTATTCATTGTTGGTCGTATTAAAGGTGTGGCAAGACCAGCACTTGTAGTCACTTTACCAACAATTGATGGAAAAGGATTTGTATTTTTAGATGTGGGTGCCAATGCAGATGCGAAACCTGAACATTTATTGCAATATGCACAACTTGGTAATATTTATGCTAAAAAAATACG
>NGUZ01000264.1 GCA_002154655.1 Corynebacterium kefirresidentii | reverse complement strand
CGTTCCTAAATGAACAAGTGCGACAGGCGTGTCTATTGATTTACCATGTTCAATAAGTAGGTCACAAATTTCTGGTAACCGTTTAACACCCATATAAACACAAAGTGTTTCTGGACCATGCGCTAAATGTGCCCAATAATCATCTTTAGACATACCAGGTTTATTAACTGCTGTCACAAAAGCAACTGACGAACTATAATCTCTGTGCGTGACAGGAATGCCTGCATAAGCTGGTGCAGCAATACCCGAAG
>NGUZ01000263.1 GCA_002154655.1 Corynebacterium kefirresidentii | reverse complement strand
CCAAACATTATGACAGGAACATCATATTTAGCTTTAATTCCGTTAATTAATTTATCCATTGAGGGTTTAATATAATAGCGATAATCTTGAACATTTAAAGCTCCAACCCATGAGTCGAAAATTTGAATCAGCTCTGCGCCCGCTTCCACCTGAGCAACCACATAGTCAATTGATACTTGTACGAGATGATTCATTAAAGCAAACCATGTTGCCTCATCCCCATACATCATTGCTTTAGTATAATTATAATT
>NGUZ01000262.1 GCA_002154655.1 Corynebacterium kefirresidentii | reverse complement strand
CTCCTTGAGCAATCATACCAATGACTTGTTGATCCTCAATTAAATAGCTGATTGAATTACCTTGTTGAGCTAATTTAGTAAACAAGTCATTGTCATAATTAAGTTTATGTTTATCAAGATAAGAGACATTTGTTATTTTATATGTTTTATCATCAATTAGACCTTCTAATCCGACACCTGGAATATTATTAACGTTTTGTGGATTAGTAAATGAAACATTTTTACTTTTCGCAAAATCAACAATACTTATA
>NGUZ01000261.1 GCA_002154655.1 Corynebacterium kefirresidentii | reverse complement strand
GTTTGGAAAATGCATGTCGAAATCAATATGTACGACACATCGCTCATCCAACAGGACGTATTATCGGTCGAAGAGAAGGGTACAAACCGAATATCGATCGATTAATGAAGTTAGCAGAAGAAACAAATACAATAATGGAAATTAACGCAAATCCTAAGCGATTAGACTTAAATGCTGAAACAGTTAAAAAATATCCTAATGTAACATTAACAATTAATACAGATGCTCATCATATTGAACATTTAGACTTT
>NGUZ01000260.1 GCA_002154655.1 Corynebacterium kefirresidentii | reverse complement strand
TTTATATACTCTTTTCATCCAAGTATTCAGAATCAATAACATCTTTCGTGATATCTTGTAGATGTTTTATATCCCATTGACTTTTCTTATCGTTTCTTAATCCATGTTGTTGTGCTAAATCCTCATTATAATCATCTAAGTTGTACACTTCAAAATCATGTCTCGTGTCTTTATCAGTTTCATCCCACTGCTGATAGTGATTGACCATACTTGTCCACTTCACATTTTCTATGTGTGCACCTTTAGGCGCT
>NGUZ01000259.1 GCA_002154655.1 Corynebacterium kefirresidentii | reverse complement strand
AAACTTATTCTCATTGTGCATCATGATTTGTCGAAAGCTGAACAATATTTTGATCGAATTCTTTTACTTAATCGTACAGTTAGATTTTTCGGTCCTAGCCATCAAGCGATGCAGCCACAAAATTTAAACCGGACATTTCTATTTAATGTGACTTCTACTCTAAAAGAAGGGAGTGACATATCTAATGACTGATTTCATTCAACATTTATTCGATTATCAATTCTTAAATCGAGCTTTAATTACATCTATTGT
>NGUZ01000025.1 GCA_002154655.1 Corynebacterium kefirresidentii | reverse complement strand
TGTGGCGCGCCCCTCAGACATCGCCGAGCGCCTGCCCAAAGTCCTCATTCACCGCAACGTTCCCGGCGAGCCCATCCACGAGCTGCTTAAGGCCGCCGACGAGGCCTGGGACCACGCGGCGGGGTGGGCGCCTTATGGCCCGCGCGTGCGTTGGCGCATGGCACGAGCCGCGCTTGCCGACGCCCCCTTTACTATCCACCCCATCCGCCGGCGCCTGCGCGATAATGTGCTGACCGTGGACTGGGAGTCCGTCGCGCCACGGGAATAAACGCGCCGCGCGATGATGACAGCTGCGGCAGCTGTGAAGTGCCTAGCAATGTGCCCGAGAATTCCCGCAAACTTTGCCCCGCGCCGTCTCATGCGCCACACTGGTACGCATGGCTTCGAAGAAATCGGCAGGTTCACTCGCCTGGAAAATCATCATTGGCATCCTCGTGGCACTACTCGTGCTCATCCTCTTGGCCGAATTCGGTCTGCGCTGGTTCATCGGTCACCAGATGACCTCGCAATTTAACCAGGCTGCCGAGGAAGAAGGTATCCAGGTCAAAGAAGATCCCTCCGTCAGCTTTGGCGGCAGCCCGCTGCTCGTAGGGCTGTTTAAGGGCTCCATTTCCCAGATGGATATGACCACGCCGTCCACCCTGCAAATCGATGGCACTGATATCAAGGGCCAACCTGCCTCCGAGATCCACGTAGAAGATATGAGCACCGACCAAGAGAATCCGGTGGCCGGCAAGCTGCGCGCTTCCACCACCGTGCCGGATGACTACCTGCTGGCTTCCTTCCAGAAAGGCATTTCCGAGCAGGCCGGCAGTGAGAAGGTGGGCAATATGGTGGTCACGGAGATTAACGCCAATGAGCAAGACCATGTGCTGGACGTGAAGTTTGCTGGTGGCCTTGCCAACCTCTCGCTGGAGCCCACCGCCCACGATGGAAAGCTCGATATCCGCGCCACCGAGGCCTCCATCTTCGGCCTCGAGCTGCCGGATCAGGCCACCGAAGCCATCTCTTCCGCCCTGCAAAATGGCATGTCGGATCAGTTCGTGGGTTCTGACATGAACGTCGATTCCGTAGAGGTGCTCGATGGCGAGCTCAAGCTCACCATCACCGGCACCGATGTTCCGATGAAGGACATGGATAAGTTCGCCGGCGGCGGTGACTCCGCGGGCCAGGGCGGGGCCAGCGGCAATGGCGCGCCGCAGCAGGACGCGCAGGAGAAAGCCGCCTAAACCGCGGGAGCGGGAAACTCGAGGACCGGAAGTGTGGCAGCGGCCAACTCCGGTCCTTTTTTCTTGGCTTCTTCACCGGCCGCGGATTCCGCGTAATCCGCGGCCTTGCGGCTGCGCACAATGAGGCGCTGGTAGCCGGCTTGGTGGGCGGCTTTAAGGGTGGCGTCGGCAAGCGGTGCGCCGGCAGGCGGGGCGTCTGGCACGATGAGGCCCAAGCGGGCCGGATCGGGGCAGGCCTCGCGGATGGCAATGAGCTCGGAGAGCACGGCATTGGCATCCGCTACGCTCGCATCGAGGCTGACCCATACCTCGCTGGCGCCCGATTGGATGGCCAGGCGCGCCTCGGAGGCCTTGATAAGAGTGTGGTGGCGGCCGGTGGGATACCCCGCGACAGAAATAATATCGGCCGCGCCCGCGCCTGCAGCGAGGGAAACATGGTGCGGGGAGACGAGGACGGTGTTATCGGCGGCGCGCTCCTTGACCGTCGCGGCCGGGGCGTCAAGCAAATTAAGCATTAGTAGCTGTAGTCGCCGTTGATAATGGCCTTGAGCTGCGGGCGCACATCAAACCAGTACACGCCGGTAATGACCGCGCCGATCCAAGACAGAAAAGCCAAGCCGGTGGCCATCGCCACCGCGGAGCCGGCCAGCAGGCCTACCCACACCCACTTACCTTGACGGTCGCCGGCTCGGAAGGCATCCTCGCGCGTGGTGGCGGCGAGGACCGCGCCGATGATGGCGGTCAGGGCGAGGATGCGCAAAATATAGGCATCCAAGGAGTACGCAATTTCCAAAAGTAAATACATGCAGGTTAATTCTGTGGGTCGTCGGTGTCGATTACTTCGCCATCGATAATATTATCGCCCTGCGAAGGAGCCGAATCCTGGCCAGGGCGCGCCGCATTCTTCTTTTCCGCGCGGCGGGCCTGGGCGGAATTATAGGCGTCCATGACGCCCTCGCGGGTCTCGTTATAGGCGGTGGAGAACTTGCCCTTAGCGACGTCGAAAGCAGCGGACTCACGGGTGCCATCGGCGGCCTTCTTCACAGTGGCACCGAACTCCTTCGCGGTGGCAGTGGCCTTATCCACCAGGCCCTCCTTGCCGGAGGCGCCATAGGGGCTTTTGGCCTCGGCGCCATGAGCGTGCTGGGCGCGCTCTTCCTGCAGGCGTCCGCCGAAGTCCTTGGCTACGTCAAAGGCAGCGCTGCCCGCATCCTTGAGGGAATCAAAAATCTTCTTATTATCGCGCATTGTTCATTACTCCTTTTGTCTAAGCGCCAAAGATAAGGTGATTGACTGCGAATATCACCAATCCTGCCAGGGAACCGACGACGGTGCCGTTCAAACGAATAAATTGCAGGTCCTTACCCACCATGAGCTCGATATTCTGGGAGGCTTCCTCCGCATCCCAGCGCTTGATGGTCTCGGGGATAATCGCGATGATTTCCGGGGCGAATTTCTCCACGGCATAGCGCGCGGCTTTGTCCACGAGCGCATTGGCCTGGGCTAAAAATTCGGAGTCCTCGAGCAGGCGGTGCGCCAGCTCCTTGACCTTGGCCGTAATTTTTTGGCGCAGGAAGGACTCCGAATCATTGAGCTGGTCAATGAGCGTGGTGGAGACCGTGCGCCACATGGCCGCGGGTGCCTGCTGTGCTTGCTCAGAGGCGAGCATCTCTTGCTTGATGCCCTCGATGCGCCCGCGCATGTCCTCATCCCACTGCAGATCGGAGGCGAGCTTGGACAGGTTGCGGCGAATGGCTAGGCGGGCCTCGTGGTTGCCGTTGCGGCGGACCTCATCGGCGAATTCTACGAGCTCGGTATAGACCTTCTCCCCCACCATCTCGCGGGCAAAGCGCGGCGCCCAGCCGGGCATGCGCTCATCGATGGCGGTGACCACGGTGGACTCCATGCTGAGAATCTTGCCGTGTGCCCAGTCGATGAGGTCGTCTTCCAGCGGACGGGCCTTGCCATCTGCAATATAGCCCTCCAGCAGCCTGCCCAGCGGCGGGCCCCATTCCGGTTCGGCTAGGCGGTCCATGACTTGGGTGCGGATGAAGTGCTCTGCCTCCGCGGGATCCAAATCCGACACCACGCTGGCCGCACGCTCACCAATCCACGCGGAGACCTCCTCCGCCTTGCCGGGCTCTACCCCCTGGCGTGCCAGCCACAAGGGCAGCTCTGCCTCCCGCACCTTGGCGCTCAGCGCATCCGCGGTGAGGAAGTTTTCCTCCACAAAGTCACTCAGGGCATCGCCCACGCGGTCCTTATTATTCGGAATCAGCGCGGTGTGGGGAATGGGCAGTCCCAAGGGCCGGCGGAAAAGCGCGGTCACCGCAAACCAGTCCGCCAGGCCACCCACCATGCCGGCTTCTGCCGCGGCCCGCACGTAGCCCACCCACACAGGTGCCCCGCTTTCCGACGCCTGCCACCACGAACACCCCAAAAAGATTACCGCCGCACCAATCAGGAACGACAGCGCAATCGCCTTCCACCGCCGCAGGTCCGCCCGCCGGGCCTCCTGGTTGCCGGCCTGCGGCACGGGAGCAGCACCCGACGCCGATGCCTGCTCCGGTACCGACTCCGGTGCCGATGCCGATGCGGTTGCCGATTCGAGGCCTTCGTCCGCGCGGTGCGTCATGAGTTCTCCTTGGGATTGTGAAGATGTATTCGGGCTTCGGCCATTAACACTAGTGTGTACTTAAAAGCACTCGACCTCTGCCTTCAACAATTAAGTTTATGGACGCCAAAGAATCTGAACTGAAGGGACCCAGGTTCTGTTCTGTTGGAAAAGATAGACACCCACCAGCACAAACACTAACTTCGACAGTCCAAGCCGGCGGCCTTATCTTAAAGCACAGGGCGAAATATATGGCTTGCCAAATGGCAAACCATATCCTGTGTTTTAAAGCTGGTGTGAGATGAGCTTTTCGTAGTTGGCAAACAACAGCTCTTGGCGCTGACGCTCGGTAGTGAGCTTGCGAGGAGCGCCAAATGAAGTGCCCCAGGTTTTGTTCCGTTTGAGTAGATGGGAAAATCTTCGAACATGCCGAAGAAGTTTGATCAGGATGCGAAGGACCGTGTGGTCCGCCTTGTTGAGGATCGCATTGTGGCGGAGAGTATTTCGAGGCAGGCAGCGTGCAGGATCGTGGCGCCCAAAGCTGGGTGTTTCGTGGCATACGGCGAGGCAATGGACGCAAGCCCGCTCGAGGTGAGGGAGGCGTTACTGAACGGTTGCCTGAGGACCTTGCTGCAGAAAACGCACGGTTGCGTCGAGAGAATCATCAGCTGCGGGACGTCAATGAGTTGTTGAAGGCCGCCTCAGCTTTTTCGCATCCGAACCAGGCCCGAAACGTCGGAAATGATCCGGTTTATCGGTGAGTACCGGAGTATTTTTCTGTCGAGTTTATCTGCCAGACGTTAAACATCCACCGTGAAGGCGGCTTTTTACTTCGCGTAGGTACCGCCAGTCTAAAGACCGGGCTTAAGCGCCCGCAGTCTTCGCAACGCTGCTCTCGTGGAGCATAGTCGCGATGTTCATGCTGACAATTACGGCGTCTACGGCGTGTGGAAGATATGGCGCGTGCTGGTCCGCCAGGGCATTGACAGTGGCCGCGAGCACACAGCCTGTCTGATGCGCAGCGCTGGTCTGACCGGCAAGGGCAAAGGTGGAGCACCACTCACGACGCGCAAACCCAAGGGCCCGGATCTTCGCCCAGACTTAGTCAATCGTGAATTCAAAGCCTGTGGCCCTCACCGGTAGTGGGTGTCTGGCATTACCTACGTGCGCACCAGGAAAGGGTTCGTGTAGACAGCTTTTGTCATTGATGTGTATCCCGGAGGATTGTCGGGTGGGCGATGTCGGAGTCGATGCGCACCGAAGCCTTGCCGCTGCAGGTGCTCAACCAGGCGATCGTGTGCGCCAAGGAAACAATGGGCATGATTTATCATTTAGACCACGGCTGACGATATGTGAGCATCGTCTACAACGAGCGCTTGGCTGAGCATAGAATTACTGCGTCCACCGGGACTGTTGGTGATTCCTACAACAATGCTTTGGCTGAGAATGTCAACGGCTCCTACAAGAACGAACTGATCCATAGGCGCTCGTGAGCCGACATGGTCGACGTGGAAATCGCGACGTTCAAGTGGGTCACCCGGTGGAACGAATCACGGCTCCACCAGAGCCTGGGCTACCGCACGCCGGCTGAAGTCGAAGCCGAATTTTGGGAACATCACCCCAGTCAAGAAATAATGGAAATCAAGACACATGCCTAAGAACAAAACCCGGGGCACTTCAGGGGCCCATCACAGGAACTAACTCGTACACCACGCTAACGGACGCAACCTTTTGATCTTTGAGGATTGCACACGTGTGGATCTAGGGCGCGAATCTCGTTTCGTGTTGCGGAGTGCTTTGTGAAAGTCTTGTTTTCGATACCGTCAGCAAGAAATCCTCGTTCGCGCCGTGAGCTGGCGTCCTTGCTTCGAGTCTTTGACGTGCTGTGCAGACGGTCAATTTTAGGTCTGATGATTGCCGTAGCTTGGTCGGCATCGTCTAGAGGGCAGGCCGTTTCATGAACGCGATTTTCGTTCTGGGGCCTCGGATGCTTTTACCTCAATGTATCCCATAGGCATTTCAGGACAGCCGAATCTTGCCGTTAGTAGTTTGTGCGAAGTTAATGAACTTAACCGATCTGAGGGAACTATCTTTGCTGGGAAGTTGGAGTCCTCCAGCTGGAGATGTTCGTCTCGGGCGCTGGAGGATTTCCTCGTGGCTTTGCTTTTGGTTAGGGATTAATCGACTGGGCTGACGCGGATAAGGTTTCCATCAGGGTCGGCGGCTACAAAGGTTCGGCCAAAGACGTCATCGTAAGGTGGTTCGACGATGTCGATTCCTTTTGAACTCCACAATTGGTATGTCTCATCAATGCGGTTTGCGGCTCCGTCCAGCATTAGGCCGAGTTCGCTGGTTCGCGGCGCTTGTCCGTCCAGGAGTGCTGTATGTCCGGTCCACACAGCGAAGAGGACATCAGGCGAAATTTCGAATGCCACATATCGAGGGCTGACAAAAGATGGCTGCATGTCGAATAAGTCGCTGTAGAAAGCAGCCGAGACTTCTGCATCGGAGACATAGGTCAGGAAAAGATTGGGGGTTGGCATTGCCGTTCTCCATTCTGTGAGTCGTGGCGTTGATGTGGGCGCTTCTCATAGGAACAGGCAAACATGACAAGGAGTGTCATGTTCCAGAAAATTTTTGTGCCAGCGATAATTGCAGCATGAGATCAGCTCGCCTGTTGTCAATGCTTTTGTTGCTGCAAACACGAGGACGTATCAGGTCTGCGGAACTGGCGGCGCACTTCGAGGTTTCGCAACGCACGATATTGCGTGACGTGGATGCGCTCTCGGCTGCTGGGGTACCCGTATACACGGAGCAAGGTCCCCATGGCGGGATCGTGCTCGATAGGCGTTCTAGGCTGAATGCTTCTCGATTGGACCCGACGGAGATTCAGTTGATGAAGATTCTTGGTGTTGGAGCAGATGTACTCGAACACTTGGGCTTTGCCAAGGATATTGCCCAATTACAGAAGAAGGTGAATGCTGTCTCGCGCCCGCCAGTATCCGATGTTCATAGTTTGGACGAGAAGGTTCTTCTTGATTCCAGTAGCTGGTTTAGCAGCGAAACACACAGTGACTTAGAAGAGTTGCTGCAGGCCGTTCGAAAAGAAGCCCGCATTAAGGTGTTGTATCGACGAAGTGGAGAAAAGACGTCGCACTGGGACGTCGTTGATCCTTATGGGCTTGTGCATAAGGGCAGAAGTTGGTACTTGGTCGTCGATATCAGCGGGAAACCAAGGATGTTGGCAGTCTCGCGCTTAGAAAACTTTCGTATTTTAGGTCAGGGTGCTCAGCTGCGTGCAGGGCACAGCTTACCTAGTGTGTGGGAGCAGCTCGTTGAGCAGTTGGAAGCAGATATGCCAGTCCATATTACCGCGCTCCTGCGAGCAAGCAGGGTTGATATGGCATTCCGGATTTTGGGCTCACGCCTTATCCAACAAGAACGTGTGGACGATGACTGGGTTCGGATAGTGGTGGGATATGCGGATATTCAGGGTGTTAGGCAATTGCTTCAGTTTGGGGACAACATTTGGATTACTGATCCGCCGGAGGCGGTAAAAATCGTTGCTGATTTAGCTAAAGAACTTGCAGAACGACATAGCGGGATGAGCTTCTTATGGAACCAGACAAAGCCATCCGAGGCATGACAAATGTCATTGGTCATTGATGAGAAATGGTATCTGTTGTCCTCAGCGTCGTGACGAAGAATTAAGTCATGGCAACTTACGAATACGCGCTTCGCACCGAAGCTTTGAGCAAGTCGTTTAAACAGGTCCGTGCAGTCCACAATCTCAGTCTTTCTATTAAGCGTGGTGAGGTCGTCGCGTTGCTGGGGCCTAATGGGGCAGGCAAGACAACAACCATTGATATGATTCTGGGCTTGGGCTCGCCAGATGCGGGCAGCATCGAGGTTTGCGGGATGACTCCTCGACGAGCGATCGAGCACGGGAAAGTCTCCGCGATGATGCAGACTGGAGGTTTGTTGCCCAACATTACTGTTAGGGAGACCGTAAAGCTCATAGCTAGCTTCTATCCGAATGCCCTTAGCCCCCAGGAAGCTCTGGAGAGAGCGGGTGCGACGAATTTCGCCGACCGAATGGTGAAGAAGTGCTCAGGTGGACAGCAGCAAAAGCTACGCTTTGCGATGGCATTAATAAACAATCCTGAACTCATTATTTTGGACGAACCGACTGCCGGCGTGGATGTGGAGGCGCGGCGTGACTTCTGGGCTGCGATGAGGGCAGACGCTAGTCAAGGCCGCACCATCATCTTCGCTACGCACTATCTCGAAGAAGCCGACGACTTTGCGGATCGGATCGTCATGATGAATCGCGGCGAGATTGTGGCCGATGGTACGCCGCGTGAGCTTCGTGCCGCCGGGTCAGGGCGGACACTTTGCGCCACGCTAACGGCGCAACCATCTGACGTGGAGGACGCTCTGCATGCTTTCCCGCTGACGTCGCTTGATATGCGAGCCAACGATTTCACCCTAGTCGCAGAGGATACGGACGAGATTGCGGCATCTCTGATCTCACGAGGCCTCGCTCGCGACCTCACAATCGCCACCCGCAGCCTTGATGACGCATTCGTCGCTTTCGCTCAACAGGAGAACTAGCCATGTATTTGTTTAAACTTGAAATAAAGCGTGTACTGCGTAATACTCGCGGTCTTGTTTTTACGGTTATCATGCCGGTCGCTTTTCTTTTTATGTTCGCGACCCCGTCCTATGGTCGTGAGCCTTACGGTAACGGGAATTGGGCAGGAAGCATCCTCATCGGAATGGGGCTCTACGCTGGTCTCATGGCTACTGCCGGGGCTGGTGCCGCCGTCGGCATTGAGCGCTCTAGCGGATGGAGCCGGCAGCTGCGGCTGACGCCCCTTAAACCGCTAACCTATGTTGGGGCGAAGTCTGCGGCCGGCTTGGCGCTTAGCACCATCGCTCTTGCAGCCGTTTATGTTTTCGGGCCGGCGGTACACGCCGTGATGGCGCCCTCTGCGTGGATAGTGTCGTTTCTTATTTCCTGGCTGGGTTCGTTGATTTTTATGTCTTTCGGTCTTTTTATGGGGTATCTTCTCCCCGCGGAAACAACCATGCAGGTAGTCGGTCCGCTGCTGGCCTTGCTGGCTTTTCTTGGGGGAGTGTTTATGCCGCTTGAACCTGGTTCAACTTTGGATAAGATTGGCAGCTTTACCCCGCTCTACGGCCTACACAAGCTGGCGCTATCACCGATGGATGCCAGTAACTTTTCTTGGGTTGCTATCGGCAATGTTGTCGCATGGCTGGTTCTTTTTTCGGGGGCAGCGGCGTGGAAGATGCGCGGTGACACCGGCCGAGTCTAGTTGGGATAATGTCTTGATTGTGAGGTTTCTAAGGTGGGCGAACGTCTTTTGGACGATCTTCTGGTTGGCGCTGACTGTCCCTATCTTGCAGTCGGTTTCTGATCACGCTCATCCTGTCTGGTGCACGGTCTTTGTTGTATTGAGCGTGGCGTGCCTTATCGGCTCTTGGCTTATTGCCATTGATCGTCTTAGAACCAACCTATTCAAGACATCTTCAACTGCTGTTGTCCTTTTTGGGGCAGGGGCAGGTGCGGCGCTGGTGGCCCTCGGTCTCATGGGCGAGGATTGCGTTCAACTCCTCTATTTCGTTGTCTCTTCGGTTGCTTTCGTATTTCCGTGGCAGGTTTCGCTGCCTCTCATCGCGGCGGCAACGTTGCTTCTCCCGCATTCGGAATGGCCGTATGGTTTTGTCGGCGTTGCCGCTACAGGTGGTGCGTGTCTTGCTAGTCGAATTGCGATCATTAACCAAGCGAAAAAGAAGATTCTGGAAAAGCAAGCGCAAGAACTTGAGGTCAACGAGGAGCGCAATCGTATGGCCCGCGATATGCATGACATCTTGGGTCATTCGTTGACATCGGTGACGTTGAAAGCGGAGCTTGCTGAAAAGCTGATCGACATCGAACCTGTGGCTGCAAGGACTCAAATTAAGGAAATAGAGCAGATTTCCCGTTCGGCTTTAGCAGAAGTGCGCGCTACCATCAATGGGTATCGTGAGCTCAGTCTGTCTGGTGAACTTGCGCGAGCGGCCAACCTCCTGCATAGCGCCGGTATCAGAACAGAGCTACCCACCAGCATCGACGATGTGGATCCGGAACTGCGAAATCTCTTTGCGTGGGCGGTTCGCGAGGGTACGACCAATGTTGCTCGGCATTCACACGGGAAGCGTTGCCGGGTGCGTCTATTACCTGAATCCGTGATCATTGAGGATGACGGGGTGGGTGTTTCCGAGGTGAGTGAAGGAGAGGGCTTGCAGGGGCTACGTGATCGCTGCTTGGCAAGCGGAGTCCACATCACTCTGGCAGAGTCCGACCTAGGCGGGCTCAAACTTATTGCGTGGTCTCCTTCGCAAGACAAGGAAGAATGATGATTAGAGTTATGTTGGCCGACGATCAAGCTATGGTCCGAGGCGCACTCGGGGCTCTACTTAGCCTCGAGAAGGATATTGAGGTCGTGGCCGAAGTGGGTGATGGACGCGCAGTTCTAAAGGAGGCTCCACGTTGCCTTCCCGATGTCGTAGTGATGGATGTTGATATGCCGGAGTTGGACGGGCTGGAAGCAACGGCTTGGTTGCGCGAGTCCCTACCCCAAGTCAAAATCCTCATCGTTACGACGTATGGCCGACCGGGTTTCCTGAGGCGTGCAGTGACGTCAGGAGCACATGGCTTCATGGTTAAGGATGCACCTTCGGCGGAGCTTGCTGATGCCGTGCGCCGTGTCCACTCAGGCCTGCGTGTCGTGGATCCGATACTGGCGGCTGACTCTTTGGTCTTTGGCGAATCCCCGCTGACACCGCGCGAAACCGAAGTGCTTCAAGCAGCAACGGACGGAGCGACCGTCAGTGAAATTGCTAAACGCGTGCACTTGTCAGAAGGCACAGCCCGTAACTATTTCTCGCACATTATAGCTAAAACGGGGACCGATACTCGCGCTGCGGCTGTTAACCTGGCGATTGAGCGCGGATGGATAATCGGGTAGTTGGGACAATACCGTGGACTCCATAAGACGAGGTCGGGCTGAGAGCATTTTGGTTTCAATTTTCATAAAACGAGTGGATTAATGCTCGTCTGGTCATCCTGTGTGAGCATTTTTCATATCCACGGTTAGTGTCAAGCCCCGGGTTTTCTAGAGGGTAGTTTTTCTGGTTTTTGGGTTGGGTCAGGCGGCTACGTTCGTGGTGGAGATTGCGTTCCAGTAGGCAGTCTCGGTCAAGTCCGCGTAGGTGGTGTATGAGTTCTTTCGAATCGTCGGTGATCTGTGAGCAGGGATCGGGTCCGGCACGAGCCTGGGTGTCGTTGGTCATTAGGCTGCAGTCTCCTTGCCCGCCGGGGTGGTGGTGTCGGCGTCGATGACATTGGCTGTGCTCAACGCCTTGGTGTGCTCTAGGCTTGTCAACGACATGGGGCGTGGGCGTCATCGAGCGGGCCGCCGAAGGACTTAGCCTCGCCTATGACTTTGCCGGGCATAAACATGTCAATCTTGCCGGTGCGCCCCGTCGAAGCGCGTTTTGCACTGCATTGGTACAAGTACAGGTCGCCCCAGAACTGTTGGTCGTGACTCGACTCGGTCGCAGGCCGGTTTTCCGCCTTCCACTGCTCAATGTGGGCAAGCCATCGAGGCTTGAATTCGGTGAGATTGTGGAGAATGGTTACGCGGTCAAAACAGTCGTAGGGGCCATAACCACTAAGCATATAAGCCCACGCATCTAGTGCCCGCCAAGGCAGGCGCTTTGGACCACTTCCCTACCACAGGGGCTGTAAATAGCCTTCGGAAGATGCAGTACACAGGGCATTCACCCTGCTATTTCGCCTGGTGTCCTGCTTTCCCACCCACATTTGCATGCCCGCAGGAGCAGCAATCAGAGCAATGGTGAGGAGGGAGGCGTCGGCAAGCGCTGCTAAAAGCAACGCAATGTCGGCGCCGTCTTGAGTCTCTGGCGGCAGACATGCAACAACCCCCGCCTCCCTGCATGTCATAAATGCCGGTGGGAGCGGGGGTTGCGTGCTAAAGAAACGATTTAGTTAGCTCGGCCGGTTTCCTTGCGGTACTTGCGGTAGTAGCGGCGGCCGTAGTGGACGGTGCCTACCGCAGCGATAGCCACAATTACTAGGGCGATAATGCCGATGATGGTGGTCAGGGTGTAGTCACCCTCGCCGGCGGTGCCCAGCGGGGTATCCCACACGCCGAGGCCCCAGATGAGGATGCCGGCAGCCGGGAGGCAAGACAGGATCAGACCCATGCCCACCCAGGTGGAGGTGCGAATGAGGGAAGAATGAGGAGCACCGAAGGAAACTGGGTCGTAGCCCTCAATGTAGGTGTCCTGAATCTTTCCGGAGAACTCCGGGTAGGTCTCGCTGGTGTAGTCAGCGACTGCGTGGGTGTTATCGCTCATGGCGGAGTCTTTCTGTCTTTCTCTCGTTCCTTGTATTCCTACGGAATAACCTTAGCTTAGTCGTCCTTGCCACGGAAAGCAGCACGTGCGCGTTCGCGGGTAACCGCGGAAACTGCGGTCAGCGGAACGCCGGCCGGGCAAACATCAGCGCACTCACCGTAGAGGGAGCAGTGGCCGAAGTTGGCTTCTAGGTCATCGACCATGTTGCGGGCACGGCGGCCACGCTCTTCCTTGCCCAGCGGCATGAGGGAGAGGTGTACCAGCTTCGCACCGGTAAACAGGTGTGCAGCACCATTCGGGCAGGCGGCAACGCAGGCGCCGCAGCCGATGCAGGCAGCGTGGTCCAGCGAGTACTCGGAAGTCTCGTGGTTGACGTGCAGGGTATCCGCATCCGGAGCGGTACCAGCGTCCATGGAGACGTAGCCACCCTGCTCCATCACGTGATCCAGTGCCGCACGGTCGACGATCATGTCCTTGATAACCGGGTAGGCAGCGGAACGGAATGGCTCCAGCTTGACGGTCTGTCCATCGGTGAAGTTGAACAGGCGCTGCTGGCAGGCCGGGGTGTTCTGGCCAGGGCCGTGTGGACGGCCGTTGACGGTCAGACCACAGGTACCGCAGATGCCCTCACGGCAGTCAGAGGCGAAGGCGAAGGGCTCCTCGCCGCGCTCAATGTAGCCTTCGTTGACGTGGTCCAGCAGCTCCAGGATGGACATCTGCTCAGAGGCATCGTCTACCTGGACGGTCTCGAAGTGGCCTTCTTGGGTCGGTCCGGCTTGACGCCAGATCTCAAGTGTCAGTTTCATTACTTGTAGTTCCTTGTCATCAGCGGGATCGAATCAAAGTACAGCGGCTCGGCGTGGCGGATGAACTCGTTCTTATTAGCGCCCGGCTCCCAGGCGGAAACGAAGCACCAGTTCTCGTCGTCGCGTTCTGCCTCGCCGTCCTCGGTGAGGTGGTCCTCGCGGAAGTGAGCGCCACAGGACTCGTCGCGGTCCAGAGCGTCAACACACATGAGCTCGCCCAGGTCCAAGTAGTCGGCAACGCGCAGGCCGTATTCCAGCACCTGGTTCATGTCGTTGGCCTCGCCCGGGATGCGGACATTAGCCCAGAAGTCCTCGCGCAGCTCACGGATCTTGGTGATGGCTTCCTTGAGGTCTTCCACGTTACGGGACACACCGCAGCCGTGGTACAGGATGTCACCCAGCTGGCGGTGGTAGTAGGAAGGACCGTGCGGGTTCTCGCCGCGCACGCCCATGAGGCGGTCGATGCGCTCTTGGGACTGGGCCAGGGTTGCCTGTGCCTCTGGGGAATCCTCCGCCAGCTTCTCCTCGTTGAGGTGGTCGGCCAAGTAGTTCGGGATGGTAAACGGCAAGGTGAACCAGCCGTCAACGGAAGCCGAAAGCAGGGAGTTAGCACCCAGGCGGTTAGCGCCGTGGTAGGTCCAAGAGCACTCACCGGCGGCAAAGAGGCCGTCGATGGAGGTCATCTCGTTGAAGTCGGTCCACAGGCCACCCATGGTGAAGTGGCAGGTGGGAGCGATACGCATCGGAGTCTCGTAGGCGGACTCGCCAATGGCCTCTTCGTACATCTCGATGAGGTTGGAGTAGCGCTCGCGGATCTTATCCTTACCCAGGCGCTCGATGGCGTCGCGGAAGTCCAGGTACACCGAGTTGTGCAGCGGGCCAACGCCCAAGCCAGCGTTAATCTGCTGGGAGATGGCACGGGAAGCAACGTCACGCGGAACCAGGTTGCCGAATGCCGGGTAGCGGCGCTCCAGGAAGTAGTCGCGCTCTTCTTCCGGAATGGTATTCGGGTCGCGGTCGTCGCCCTCCTTCTTCGGGGACCAAATGCGGCCGTCGTTACGCAGGGACTCCGACATCAGGATGGTCTTGGACTGCCAATCGGAGTTGACTGGCAGGCCCGTCGGGTGGAACTGCACGAAGGCTGGGGAAGCCAGGTAGGCACCGCTGTCGTACGCACGCATCATGGCGCTGGCATTGGAGTTCTTAGCCAGGGTGGACATGTGGTAGACGTTGCCGTAGCCGCCGGTACCCAGCACGACTGCGTGGCCGGTGAAGGCCTTGAGCTCACCGGTGATCAGGTTGCGGGTAACGATGCCGCCAGCGCGCTTCTTGCCATTGTCGTTGTAGACGATGATGTCCTGCAGATCATTGTGGGCAAAGAGTTCTACGTTGCCTAGGCCGATCTGGCGGTAGAGCGCAGAGGTGGTAGACAGCTGCAGCTGCTGACCTGTTTGGCCACGGGTGTAGTAGGTACGGGAGACCTGCACACCACCGAAGGAACGGGTAGCCAGGGTGCCGCCGTACTCGCGAGCGAATGGTGCACCGATGGCATTCATGTGGTCAATAACGCGAACGGATTCGTTGGCCAAGCGCCAGCAGTCAGACTCGCGGCAGCGGTAGTCGCCACCCTTGACGGTGTCCTTGGTGTGGCGGTAGGCGGAGTCATTGTCCACCTTCTTGGCACGGGAAGCGTTGACGCCACCCTGCGCGGCGATGGAGTGCGCGCGGCGCGGGGAGTCGTGGTAGGTAAATACCTTTACCTTGTAGCCCAGCTCGCCCAGTGCGGCCGCAGCGGCGCCGGCGGACAGGCCGGTACCGACAACGAGGACCTCAAACTTGCGGCGGTTCAGCGGGGAAACCAGCTGCATGTGGTCCTTTTGGTGGGACCACATATCCTTCATTGGCACGCCGTGCGGCTCGTGGGATTCCAGGATGTTGCCGGCGGATACGCCCGGAACGATGGACTGCGGATGCGAGAACTTGGGGTGCTCGCGCTTGAGTTCAGTATTAGTCATGGGTTTCTAACTCCTTTAGCTGACCAAGCCCAGGGCAACGGACAAAGGCATAACGATGTTGCCGATGCAGACAACGGCCGGGATGACGTACGCCAGGATCAGGAAGGTCTGACGCCACTTCGCACCGGTGATACCCAGGTCAGAAGCGGCGAGGCGAATGCCGTGGGTGAGGTGCAGGAACAGGAAGCACATGGCGATCACATACACGATGGTGACCGGCCAGCGGCTAAAGGTTGCGATCATATTGGCCTTCACCGCACCCTCCACAAAGTCACCTGGGGCGATGGGCTGTACGCCTAAGGTCAGGTCCAGCAGGTGGAAGATGATGAACAGCAGCAAGACGATGCCGGTAACCAGCATGGACTTGGTAGCGAAGGAATCAAGGCCGCCCATCAGGTTGCTACGGCGGAACTTGCCGCGGGACGCCTTGGAACGTGCGGTCAAAGCGATCGCACCATAGATGTGGGCGATGATGGCAACCAGCAGGACTGCGCGGATGATCCACAACGCACCCTCATGCGGGAACAGTGGCTCGCCCATGGAGCGCAGGAATGCACCATATTTATCAAGAGCCTCGTCGCCATCCTCAGCCGGCAAGTACAGCTTCAGGTTGCCAGCCATGTGACCGACGACGAAAAGTGCAAATAGCAGGCCGGTGACGGCCATGATGAGCTTCAGAACCCAGGAGGGCACTCCCGGCTTCTGACGGATTGGTTCGTTAGTAATGTGGCCGTGAGCTACTGCCTCACGGTCGGGATTTCTTAAAGTCATGACACCTCCATTGTCGTCCTCACCTTAACCGGGCTTAACCGCTGGTTACCAGTCAATTCTGGCGGCGTTTCATCTAACGGTACGGCGGTACGGTTAAACTCAGAATTCTTTTAGGTAAGGGTTGCCTTAGATGGCCGGATTCAAAACGTCACTACCTTGGCTGCTCGCAATTTCGCAATATTGACGTTGCGTAAATCTTCCACCAGTTGTGAACTTGGTCACCCAGTGTTACGGGAGTGACCCCCTTACCCCTTTATGTGTCAAACTTTCGCATGAAACCCACATATTCCCCACAGGAGGGTGAATATTCTTCGCAAGATCTTTGCGATTAAGGTGCACACCCGCAGGCCACCCAGTAACCTTTCCGGCATGAGTAAGACGTATGTGGGATCCCGCCTTCGCCAACTTCGCCGTGAGCGCGATCTCAGCCAGGCTTCCTTAGCTGCCACGCTGGGACTTTCGGCCAGCTACGTCAACCAGATCGAGCACGACGTTCGGCCGCTGACCGTTCCGGTCCTCCTTCGCATCACCGAGGTCTTCGGAGTTGACGCCACCTTCTTCTCCCGCGACGATGACTCGCGCCTCCTCGCGGAGATCCAGGACGTCATCCAGGACAAGGAGCTGTGCCCCTCCCCCGTCGAGCTGCAGGAGCTCTCCGAGCTGGTCTATAACCACCCCACCGTCGCCCGCACGCTGGTGGATGTCCACCGCCGCTATCGCAATGTGCGCGATAAGCTCTCACTCGCCACCGATACCCGCCGCACCACCGAGGCCACCCAGGCACTGTCCATGCCGCACGATGAGGTGCGCGATTTCTTCTATGCCCGCCAGAACTACCTGGACGGCCTGGATCACCATGCGGAGCAGCTTGCCGACGCCCTCTCGGTCACCCAATTCGGCATCCGCGACACCGAACATGCCCTAGCCCAGCGCCTGCGCGATCGCCACAACGTAGATATTCACATCACCTCACAGATGGATGGCACACTGCACAGCTTCGACCGCGAGACCGGCGAATTTCGGCTCGCCTCGCGCTTAAGCGAAGGGCAACGCGCCTTCCGCATGGCTGCGGAGCTGAGCTTCCTCGAGGCTGGCGAGGAGATCGCATCTTTGGTAAAAAATGAGCCGTTTACCTCGGATGCCTCGCGTAACCTAGCGCAACGCGGATTGGCCAGCTACTTCGCCGCCGCCACCGTGATGCCTTATACCCTGCTACATTCTGAGGCCGAGCGCTCCGGCTACGACGTGGAATACCTCTGCCAGGTCTTCGGAGTGGGCTATGAATCCGTCGCCTCTCGGCTGTCCACCCTGCAGCGCGATAACCTCCGCGGCATTCCTTTTACTTTTGTCCGCGTCGACCGCGCCGGAAACATGTCCAAGCGCCAATCCGCCACCGGCGTGCACTTTTCCAATAATGGCGGCACCTGCCCGCTGTGGAATGTCTACGAGACCTTCACCCAGCCGGGCATTATTTCCCGCCAGTTGGCCCAGATGCCCGATGGCCGCAATTACCTGTGGATCTCCCGCGCGGTACAGCACCATCAAGGCCGCTTTGGCGATACCAATAAGCTTTTCGCCATCGGTCTGGGCTGCGAGGCTCGCCACGCCGACCGCACCGTCTATGCCGAAGGTCTTGACCTCAAAGACCTTTCTTCTGCTACCCCCATCGGCTCTGGTTGCCGCACCTGCCCGCGTGAGAATTGTGCGCAGCGCGCCTTCCCACCTATTAACGAGGTCATCAGCATCGATGCCCACCGCTCAGCAGTGGCACCGTACTAGTTACGCATCACCACGACGAGCCTTTTCGGGGGCGTAGACATACAAAAAGGCACCGCGGTCCCCTTGCCCGGTGGGCGGGGGACGGCGCGGTGCCGTGGGTGTTGCGCTCAAGGCGACGTCGCCAAGCGCCCCTGCTTAGAGGTTAATCATGTGGCCGCCGATGCCCTCGGCAGCTTCCTTCATGGCCTCAGAGAGGGTCGGGTGGGTGTGGACGTTGCGGCCGATTTCCTCAGCGGTGAGGTCAAAGCGCTGCGCCAAGGTCAGCTCCGGCAGCAGCTCGGAGACATTGGAGCCCACCATGTGGCCGCCGATGAGCTCGCCATACTCGCCATCCGCAATGAGCTTGACAAAGCCCGCGGTCTCGTTGAGGCCGGCAGCCTTGCCGTTGGCGGAGAATGGGAAGGTAGCGACCTTGATATCGCGGTCCGCGAACTTCTCCTTTGCGGCCTCTTCGGTGTAGCCGAAGGAAGCGACCTGCGGGTTGCAGAAGGTAGCGCGCGGCATGTTCATGTAGTCACCCAAAAGCTGGGTCTCCACGCCGGCGATGGTCTCTGCGGCGACAACGCCCTGTGCCTCAGCAACGTGGGCCAGCTGCAGCTTCGCGGTGACGTCACCGATGGCGTAGATGTGGTCCACGTTGGTGCGCATGGTGTCATCGATGGCAATAGCGCCGCGCTCGGTGAGCTCAACGCCGGTGTTTTCCAGGCCGAAGCCCTCGGTACGTGGGGCGAAGCCGATGGAAATCATGGCGCGGTCCACGGTGAGGGTGTCCTGCTTGGAGCCATCCTTGGACTCGACCTCAACGGTGACATTATCGCCGTTGTCCTTGACGGAGGTGGTCTTGTAGCCGGTCAGCAGCTTAACGCCAAGCTTCTTGTACTCCTTAGCAATGGCCTTGGAGACGTCCTTGTCTTCGTTCGGCAGAACGCGGTCCATGAACTCCACGATGGTGACGTCCACGCCGTAGTTGGACAGAACATAAGCAAATTCCATGCCGATGGCGCCGGCACCGACGATGACCATGGACTTCGGGGCCTCATCGTTGAGGATCTGCTCCTCATAGGAGACGATATTGCCCCCGAGCTCTACGCCCGGCAGGGACTTGACCACGGAGCCGGTGGCGATGATGCAGTCATCGAAGGTGACGGTCTTGCCCTTGTCATCGCCGTCAGTGATTTCAATGGTCTTCTCATCCTTGAAGGAGCCAAGGCCGTTGATCTCGGTGATCTTGTTCTTCTTCATCAGGTAATGAACGCCCTTGACGATGCCCGCGGAAACCTTGCGGGAACGCTTGTGGGCTACACCGAAGTCGAAGGAAACATCGCCGGAGATGCCGAAGTCCTTTGCTTCATGGTTGAAGGTGTGGGCAACCTCAGCGTTCTTCAGCAGTGCCTTGGAAGGGATGCAGCCTACGTTGAGGCAGACACCACCCCAGTACTGCTTCTCGATTACGGCAACTTTCTTACCAAGCTGAGCTGCACGGATGGCGGCCACGTAGCCGCCAGGGCCCGCGCCGAGTACTACTACGTCATAATGTTCATTAGTCACGCCCTACAGGATACGTAACTTTCCCCTCCATGTCGCGCATTGGGTCACACTCTTTTGCCCGTGTACCCCACGCTTCGGGGGTAAAACGCACAAAGGCCCTGCACGGTGACGTCGGCAAGCGCGCGACGCCGTGCAGGGCTATGGGTTCGGTATTTTAGAACAGGCCGAGAGCCAGTGCGGCGGCGGAGGACATGGAGGAGCCCATGTGCAGGAACTGGCCCAGAACTTCGTTGATGGATACGAGGATGGAATCGAAAACGTTCATTTTTCTTCTTTCTGTTTTTGCCTAGAGCGAGGGATGGGCCCGCGGATGGGACCGCACTATTCACACGTTTAGAACTAACGGGAATTGTAGCGCCGCCGTTACATGAGCGCTGGGTTAGCGCTGCGTTCAGAATTATGACACACAGACCACATACATCACAGGCTTTGCTAAATTTAAGGAGTTATTTGAACACTGAGTCTTGCTAACACTCACGCTTTACGGAACGATACCTACTGAGAAGATTCTCTTAACTCGAGGAAGTTAAAAATATGCATACTTTGCGCTCTATCGGCTCCAGCGTCGCAGGCATCGCCATTGCGGCCGGAGTCCTCTCCGCCCCTATTGCCTCCGCCGTCGAGCCGGACGAGATTCAGGGTGACGCCACCCCATCCACCATCCGCGAGGTAAACCTCACTGACCCGGCAGATCCGGAAAATATCAACTACGCCATCACCACCGAGGGCGAAAACCGCGTGGTAGATATTGCCGGGCTGAAGGACAAGGACAAGTGGAAGGGTTATGCCTTCGGCCACAAGAGCGCCCAGGGCAACCACTACGGCAACCACGTCAAGGTCATGACGGCTACCTCCGCCGCCATGGGTGGCCGCGAGGTCCCGCTTGCAGTCATCACCCCGGACGGCAACTTTGATAAGAAGCGCCCCACCCTGTACCTGCTCAACGGCGCCGGCGGCGCAGAGCAAGGCATGGACTGGATCACCGCCACCGCGAAGCGCGACGTCAACCCAGAGCAAGAGGGCGTGCAGGACATGGTGGATTTCTACACGTCCAAGGACGTCAATGTGGTCATCCCACAGGCCGGTGCCTTCTCCTACTACACTGACTGGGTTTCTTCGCCGGATGCCGGCTACCTCAAGGGCCCACAGAAGTGGGAGACCTTCCTGACCAAGGAGCTTCCAGGCGCTCTAGAGGATCATATCGGAGGCAATGGCAAGCGCGGCATCGCCGGCATGTCCATGGCCGCTACCTCCTCCCTGCTGCTGGCGGAGCACAACCCGGGCTTCTACAACGCGGTGGGCTCCTTCTCCGGCTGCGCGGCTACCTCTCGCCCGCTGCCGCGCCTGTACACCCAGCTGACCGTCAACCGCGGCGGCGGCTCGGCCGATCAGATGTGGGGCGCGATGGGCAGCGAGTACAACGTGTACAACGACGCATTGGTCAATGCCACTCCGAAGAATTTGGGCCCATCCGAGACCTACGTCTCCGTGAATAGCGGTTTGGGCGGTGCCAATGACTGGGGCGCTAAGGGCTCGTCCACCCTCATCGTGGAGGGCGGCGTCATCGAGGCTGCTATGAGCTCCTGCACCCACGACCTCAAGGCCAAGATGGATTCCCAGGGCATGAAGGCGGATTGGAACTTCCGCAATACCGGCACCCACTCTTGGCCGGGCTGGCGCGATGACATCTTCTCCTCGTGGAAGACCTTCGAGCGTGGCTTTAACAAGGACGCCGCAGAAGCTCCGGCCGAGCCGGAAGTAAAGCCCAACGAGCTTTCCATCGATGCGCCGCAGGCTCAGGAAGATGCGCAGATCAAGGACGCCCCGAGCGCCGCTGACCAGTCCCCTGATAAGGACTTCGTCGAGGGCAAGGAAGCCGAAGCTCCAGAGGCTGCCGGCGCTGCGGAATAAGTAGCGCAGAAGTATAATCAGCGAGTTCATTAACTACAGGAAAGAAGCACAATGAAGCGTCTTAGCTCCATCCTTGCCGCCACCGCAGTGTGCGCAGGCTTGGCTAGCGCCCCGCTGGCGAACGCCGCACAGCTCACCCCGCAGCAGGTAGCAGGCAACGCCGCCCAGTCCACCCTGGCCCCACTGGAGGTCACCCCGGAATTGGAGCAGCAGACCTGGTACCAGAAGTACAAGGACGATCCGCGCGTCGATAAGCTGCAGGCCACCTCCCCGGCCATGAACGGCCGCAAGATTCCGTTGGCTGTCATTCGCGCGTCGGACGAAAATCGCCCGACCATCTACCTGCTCAATGGCGCAGGCGGCGCGGAGCAGGACATGGACTGGCTGAAGCTTTCCGATGCCGTGGATTTCTACCACTCCAAGAATGTCAACGTGGTTATCCCGCAGGCTGGCGCTTTCTCCTACTACACCGACTGGGTATCCGAGCCGAACTCCCAGTATCTGAAGGGCCCGCAGAAGTGGGAAACCTTCCTCACCAAGGAACTGCCGGGCGCTATCGAGGGACACATCAAGGCCGATAACCACCGCGCCATCGCGGGTATGTCTATGTCCGCTACCTCCTCCCTGCTGCTGGCGGAGCACAACCAAGGCTTCTATGACGCCGTTGGTTCCTACGCCGGCTGTGCGGCTACCGCCTATCCGGTAGAGCACAAGGCCGTTGAGCTCACCGTTAACCGCGGTGGCGCTACCGCGGAGCAGATGTGGGGACCCTTCGGTTCCCCCACCAACCGCTATAACGATGCGATGATGAACCACGAGAAGCTGCGCGGCACGGAGCTGTACATCTCCTCCGGTTCCGGTCTGGCCGGCAAGGAGGATACCTTCTCCTATCACGTCGCTCAGGGCACGAACCCTGCGGCGGCCGCGGCAGGCTCCGCTGTCCTGCAGGGTGAGGGCGGCGCCATCGAGGCTGGCGTGAACTACTGCACCCACAGCTTCAAGGCCAAGCTGGACCAGGCTGGTATCCCGGCAACCTACAACTTCCGCAATACCGGCACCCACTCTTGGCCGCACTGGATTGCGGACCTCAAGGATTCTTGGCCGGTCTTCGAGCGCGCTTTCAATAAATAAGCTCGTTTCTTTCCGCGGCTAAAAGGGCGGTAGGCTTGCAGCATTATGAAGTTGCTTCCTACCGCCCTTTCGCGTACCCACACTGACCCTTATACCGGCGTGGATTTTAACCTCGGATTTGAGGTGTCCCACTACACGCTGGATCTGACCTACCGCGTGGAGCCCAACTTGCTCCACGGCGAGGCTATTCTGGCCATCCGGGCGATTGATGATTTAACGTCTTTGACCTTGGATCTGGGCGGGGCGATGGTAGCCCGGCGCGTGACCGCGAAGGGCGCACCGCGGGTGGCAAAGTTCCGCCAGTCTTCGGGTAAGCTGCGCCTGCGCTTTGCCGATACTATCGCCGCCGGGACGGAGTTCGAGCTGGTCATTCGCTACGGCGGTAGCCCTCGCCCCATCCGCACCACCTGGGGCGAGATTGGTTGGGAGGAAACCGAGTCCGGCTCGCTGGTGGCTAGCCAGCCCAATGGCGCGCCCAGCTGGTTCCCCTGCGACGATACGCCGTCTGAAAAGGCGCTCTATGACATCATCATTACGGCCGATGATCCCTTCATCGTGGTGTCTAATGGAGAACTGATTTCCCGTCGGGCCGGCGGCTCCACCACGCGCTGGCATTATCGCACCCGCCAGCCCATGGCTACCTACCTGGCTACGGTGCAGGTAGGCGAGTTTTCCAGCTTTGCCTTGGGCCCTTCCACTCGGGCTTGGGCTCCGGCCGCGCTGCGCGAGCGGGTACTGAATGAATTTGCCCAGCAGCAGGAGATGGTGGACTTCTTTACCTCCATTTATGGCCCCTACCCGTTTGCGGATTACCAGGTGGTCATCACGGAAGATGAGTTGGAGATTCCGCTCGAAGCGCAGGGGCTTTCTATCTTTGGTTCCAACCATGTGAAGGGAGACCACGCCTTCGAGCGCCTTATCGCGCATGAGCTTTCCCACCAGTGGTTTGGCAATTCCGTAGGCCTGAGCGAGTGGAAGGATATCTGGCTCAACGAGGGCTTTGCCTGCTACAGCGAGTGGCTATGGGCCGAGCACAAGGGCGAGACCACCGCGCGCGAGGCGGCACGGTCCCACTACAACGTACTGGGCCGCAAGGCGCAGAACCTCACCGTTTCCGATCCGGGTGCGCGCGATATGTTCGATGACCGCGTGTATAAGCGCGGCGCTTTGACTGTGCACGCCATTCACCGCCTGCTTGGCGACGCCTTCTTTAGCATCCTCCGCAGCTACCTCACCGAGCACCAGCATTCGGTGGTGGAGCCTTCCATGTTGCTAGATTCCTTCCGCGCCGCCGCTCCCGATGCCGCGCTTTTCGACGCCACCGTAGACGCCTGGCTCAACCACACGGCCCTTCCCTCATTCCCGAGTTAGTGGTTTTGGCCCTGCGTTTGTTTGGGGATTGTCCAATCTATTGACCAATCCCTTCTTTCCTGTTGACGGGGTGTTTTATCCAGGTAGAATAGAACATGTAAACGAACGGGAAGGGAGGGATTATGCAGACCACCAAACACGCGGAGATAGACTCCGCCATCGCCCGAGTTGCCGCCGGGTTAACCCAACTGCGCGGCCTCATGCAGGATCCCTCCGACCTCTCTTTCGAGCTTCTTCACCCTCATTTCGAGCACCTGGAAAGGGCCCTGGGCAACAAGGCCGCTATTGACGCTGCCTTCGCCTTCATCGCGGAGCGCGATGACGCCGGCCGCCGCGTAGGCTCCTCCAAGGCCAAGGACTACCTGACCGCCCGCCTAGGTCTTAGCGAGTCCGAAGCCGCCGCCCGCCTGCGCAACGGGCGCAACCTTTTTGCCCCTATCCCCGAACCGGAGCCCACTCCCCCACCTGCTGATCCCAATGCTGACGACGCCGCACGCGCACAGGCCGAGGAAGAAGCCCGCCGCCGCGCCGACCGCGAGCGCCGCGAGGAAGAAAAGCGCCGCAAAAAGCTTTTCGAAGAAGAGCCTATCCCTGAGCGCATCCTTAACCTCATCGAGAATGAACTACGTAGCCTCAGCAAGTACGCCATCCCTGGCCCAAGCGAACTGCGCAACCAGGCCCTCGAACAGGCCAAGCGCCGCTCCTTCGATTCCCTACGCGAGTGGCTGCGTAAGGCAGTTCGCAAGGCGAATAAGCACGCCCTCAATCCTGCCGGCGAGCCCGATCCGCACGCCGCTACCCGCAAGCGGCGCTTTAGCATCTCCCGCCAAGATGCTGACGGCGGTGTGCATATCTCCGGATACCTCGACGCCTCCGCGGCCGCCATCCTTGCCAGCGCCTTTGCGCCCGCTAAGAATAAGGGCAGCGCCGATCTCAGCGCCGAGGATGATACCCGCACTTATGCCCAGCGCATGGCGGACCAATTGACCGCTGCCTTGTCGAGCTACCTTTCTGCCACCCAAAAGAACTCAGCGGGCCTTGGCTCTTTCTTCGTCGCCACCACCTTGGAAGAACTGGAGGCGATGGGCGGCGATACCCGCTTCGCCACCAGCACCGGCATCGAGCTTTCTCCGCTCGATCTCCTCCGCTTGGGTGCCGCGCAGCATGATTTCTTCTGTGCGGTGGATGAGAAGGGCTTTCCCCTCGAACTTGGCCGCACCAAGCGCACCGCTTCCCTCTGGCAGAAGCTCGCCCTCGCGGCCTCCGAGCTTGTCTGCACCCACCCCGAGTGCCACCGCCCCTGGCAGGACTGCGATGTCCACCATCTGCAGGCTTGGTCTCACGGCGGCGCTACCGACCTCAAGAACCTCACGCTGCTGTGCCGTCGCCACCACGTAGACAATAACGACTACCGCGATGGCCGCAACGGAATGGGTCACGCCGAACGGGACCCTGGCACCGGCCGGGTGGGCTACCGGGCCGCCCACGCGAGCGGGCTATCGCCCACAATAGAGGTCAACGACCACCCCGCCGCGGAACAAGCCCCGGCACGCAGGCTCACTGATCCGCCCTCGCCACCACCGTCTCCCCCGGGCGCGGCT
>NGUZ01000258.1 GCA_002154655.1 Corynebacterium kefirresidentii | reverse complement strand
ATTTAAAACATATTAAGCATGAGCGTCAAATTAGAAAGTATGGGCATATTATTTATACGAATAAGCAACGTAAATATGTTGTATTATACGTTAATGAGAATGACGCAGATGCTATTGTTCATAAATTAATGAAACTAAAATACGTTGTGGATATAGACGGATCACCTTATAAATATTTGAAAAAAACTTATGAAAAAGAAAAACATGAAATTCTATAATTTTATTGCATAGGTGGAATCCAATTTTGAAGTC
>NGUZ01000257.1 GCA_002154655.1 Corynebacterium kefirresidentii | reverse complement strand
CATTGGTTACTGGTGTTGTATTTGCCTGCCTAGCTGGTTTAATCTTCTGGTATCCTAAGATGATGGGTTACAAATTAAACGAAAAATTAAACGCATGGTGCTTCTGGTTATTCATGATTGGATTTAACGTATGTTTCTTACCACAATTCATTCTTGGATTAGACGGAATGCCTCGTCGTTTATACACTTATATGCCTTCTGATGGTTGGTGGTTATTAAACGTAATCTCTACTATTGGTGCATTATTAATGGC
>NGUZ01000256.1 GCA_002154655.1 Corynebacterium kefirresidentii | reverse complement strand
CTGTTATTTGAAGTGGAGACCAAAATGGACCAGGTGCAACACAATTAACGCGAATACCCTGTTCCCCTAATTGCTCAGAGAAACTTTTTGTTAATGAAATAATCGCTGCTTTTGATGCTGCATAATCATGAATCAATGGATTTGGATTATAACCTTGAACGGATGATGTTGTAGTGATTGATGCACCAGGTTGTAAATAGTCCAATGCTTTTTGAATTGTCCAGAATACTGGATATACGTTTGTTTCAAACGTT
>NGUZ01000255.1 GCA_002154655.1 Corynebacterium kefirresidentii | reverse complement strand
CCTAATTCCGTTTTTACGTTAACCGCTTCAATAATTGCACCTAACGTGTCTGCTAATACTTCATCCATATCTATTGCTATAGATTTTCTAGACATACTGTCTCTCCCTTAATCATCACCTATATACTTTTAAAATATAGCAAGAATTTAAAAGGGAGTGCTACAAGACATTTAGAATCTATTATAGCACCCCTTGCATAATCAACTTATGATGTACTTCTAAAACTCAACTAATCATTGTAAGTTAAAGAGCTTA
>NGUZ01000254.1 GCA_002154655.1 Corynebacterium kefirresidentii | reverse complement strand
TATCCTGTTATCCCCCACTGAGTGATTTCAATTGTTGTATTAAATGTGTTGTTAAGCTGTTTGATTGCAATGTTAATCATTGTTAAATCTAACATAGGTGCTATAGCTCCCAATGCTATTGCCCAAGCAGCTATCATAATTTCTCTAGATACTTGACTATCATTTAATTTTGACATATGTGCCTCCTATATATTGTTTCCACGTCAACAAAATAAACTCTCTTTTTGTTTCCTTGTCAACAATATATAACAAATA
>NGUZ01000253.1 GCA_002154655.1 Corynebacterium kefirresidentii | reverse complement strand
CTAATATGACTTTGATTATGACTAAGTAGACTTAATAATAAAGGTAATTTGTTTTTTAATAGATAATACTTTTGACATAAGTTCACTTATCGGAAGTCATCTGTAACTCAATTATTAGAAATGGTATAATACAAAGGTCGTCGTTCACTTCTGTGCTGTATTTAGCATGGAAGGAGGTGACATCATGTTCAGTACACTATTTGTAACTATTATAGCTCCTATCGTAGTAGGAGTTATACTCACATTATTTTCTCAT
>NGUZ01000252.1 GCA_002154655.1 Corynebacterium kefirresidentii | reverse complement strand
TTAGTAATTGTAGCATGGTTACCTTTATTATTTTTATCTGGCATCACAACGATACCAGTATTTTGCATACCTTCGTTTGTTTTACTTTTTAAGGCATCATTTTTAAACAATTTCGTATTACTACCTTCAAATGTTTTCGTGTCATATTGAATATGATTTTGTTTTAATAGTTTTTCATACTTTTGAGCTGATTCTGTTTTAGAAAAGTTAACGTCTTGAGGAGACGATACTTGAATCATATAGTCCGTATTGGCTTT
>NGUZ01000251.1 GCA_002154655.1 Corynebacterium kefirresidentii | reverse complement strand
TGTGTTATCGGACTGAGTATCGTCTGGTTGAGATGCTTCATTAATATTATTGTCATTTACATATTCATTATGATCAGTCTGTTCTTCTTGTGTGCTAGATGATTTCATCTTAGCATCTTCGTTTGTGTCTTCAGCATGTGCAATGCTAGTCGTAAATGTTGGCAATACTAGCGTTGTTGTTAAAAAGTAAATCATGAATTTATGCTTCGACATTACGCTCTTTTCCTCCTATCAAATTAACTATGGTGGTATGCGAA
>NGUZ01000250.1 GCA_002154655.1 Corynebacterium kefirresidentii | reverse complement strand
CTTAAAAGGTTGTAATGCTTCTTTACGATGATTAAGTTCTTCTTTAGTTTGATTAACATTTAAAGTTCGATTGATTAAATCAATAGTAACTTCATCGCCGTCTTTAATGAGTCCAATAGGTCCATCTGAAGCTGCTTCTGGTGAAATGTGGCCGACAGCGATACCTCTCGTTGCACCAGAGAATCTACCATCAGTTATTAATGCGACATCTTTACCTAAACCTCTACCTACAATTGAAGAAGTAGGGGCTAACATTTCA
>NGUZ01000249.1 GCA_002154655.1 Corynebacterium kefirresidentii | reverse complement strand
GACTTCCATCACAATTAACTGATAGTGGTTATGGATTTAGTGGTTTTTTAGTTGTTAAACCTTTTAGTCAATATCATTATATTCAAGAATTATATGATTTAAATAATTCGGGTATTGTATATTCTCGAACTGTCAAAAACAATGCAAATACAGAGTGGAAATCTAACTCAGATGATGTTAAAGTTGCGCAACTTGCAAACGACCAAGTAAATAACAAATTGCAATATAATCTGAATGTTTTTGAACGATACAATTCTAG